>NZ_CAUUDY010000005.1:0-149889 GCF_963544205.1 uncultured Rothia sp. | reverse complement strand
TCAGACCTACGACCAGCTGCTGACCGTCATGCTGACCTTCACCCTGGTGATGCTCATGCTCGCAGTGGTCATCTCCATCATTGGTGTGGCGAACACGATGACCCTCTCGGTCAACGAACGCCGCCGCGAGAATGCGATGCTCCGCTCGTTGGGCCTGTCCCGCAAGCAGCTGCGCCGCATGATTTCCATTGAGGCGATTCTGATTACGCTCGCCGCAGTGGTGCTCGGTATGGTTTCCGGTGCGGTGATTGGTAGCCTCTCTGCGCAGATTATTATGTCTTCCATGAGTGCTTCCGCCCCGCTCGTGCTTGACCTGCCGTACGTCTGGTACGTGGTCATCCTGATTGTGGGTGTGCTCGCTGCGATGCTCGCTTCGGCTCTGCCGGCGGCTCGTTCGGCTCGCATGTCCCCGGTTGAGGGTATGCGCGGCTAACCTGCTGTATCTGGCATAGTCACAGTACCCGGCAAACCCGGATACTCGGCGAGAGAAAGCCCCGGAGGGTGCCTCGAAAAGGAGATGCCCGCCGGGGCTTCACTGTGCCCTTATATAAGGGAGCGCTAGTGGGCGATACCCGCCTCATACGCCATAATGACCGCCTGCACACGATCACGCGCACCCAACTTCGCCAACACATGCGACACGTGCGTCTTCACCGTCGCCTCCGACAGCACCAACTCCCGCGTAATCTCCGCATTCGACAAGCCACGCGCAATCAGACCCAGCACCTCAAACTCACGCGGCGACAACTGCTCAATCAACTCACGATGCGGATAATCCTGTGCCGGCTCAGCCGGAATGAAGGTTGCTTTAGGAAGCTCAGATGCTACAGCCGGGGGAGCAACAGGAGCAGACTCAGCAACAGGCGCGGCAGGAACACCGGGAGTAGCGGCGGGGGAGTCCAGCACCGGAATCATATGCTCCAGCAGGCGGCGAGTAGCCGAGGGCGCAATCACCGCATCGCCGCGATGCACCGTACGAATCGCCTCCAACAGTTGCTCCGGCGGAGTGTCCTTCAACAAGAACCCGCTCGCGCCCGCACGCACCGCCGAATACACGTACTCGTCAATATCGAAGGTCGTGAGCATAATAATGCGCACCCGCTCGGACTCAGTCACCTCACGCTGGCCGTCACGCTCCAGGATGCGGCGCGCCGCCTCCAGTCCGTCGCAGTGCGGCATGCGCACATCCATGAGGATGACCTGCGGCGCCTGCCCCTCAGCGACCATGCGGTCAAAAACGTCAATTGCCGCCAGGCCGTCGTCTGCTTCCATGACGACCTGCAGGTCCGGCTGGGAGTTCACGAGCATGCTCAAGCCGCCGCGCACTAGGCGCTGGTCGTCAACGAGCATCACGCGGATCGGCTGGGTGTTCTGTGGTACGGAAGAGTACATAGTTTCAATCCTAGATCACGAGGTAGTAGAGGTATTAGAGGTCGCGGTAGGGTAGCGCCGCCTCAACGAGCCAGCCGCCGTCGGGCTGCAGACCGTAGGTGAGGGTGCCGTGGTACAGGGCGATGCGCTCGCTCATGCCGCGCAGACCGTTGCCGCTGCCGGGTACCGGGCGAGCAGTGTGCTGAGCCGTGACCGCAGAAACCGGTTCGTTCTCAACCCGCAGTTGCAGGCCCTCATCACCCCAGTGAATAGTGACGGTGGTTGCCGCGCCGGGGGAGTGCTTGAGCGCGTTGGTGAGCGCCTCCTGCACGGTGCGGTACGCCGCAAGTTCTGCGCCCTGCGGTAGGGTGCGCGCCATGGTGCCGGTGATTCCGGTGAAAGTGACGGGCAGCCCGGCGCGGCGGCTCTGCTCCACGAGGGCGGGCACGTCGTTGAGGGTGGGCACGGGTGCGTAGGCGGTCGCCTCGTCGGTGCGGAGTAGCCCGAGGAGGGAACGCATCTGCGTGAGTGAGTCGCGTGCCGTGTCTGCGATGAGTTCGAGGGTCTGCTCAGCAATATCCGGCGTGTTCTGCGCCTGTTCAGTCTGCTGCTGAGCCTGACCCGCCTGCTGTGCCCGTGCGGTGCGGGCGCTCGCGGCGGCGTAGCGTGCCCCGTCCGCCTGAGAAATAATGCTGGAGAGCGAGTGCGCCACGATGTCGTGCATTTCGCGGGCGATGCGGGTGCGTTCGTCCTGCGCGGCGAGGCGGCGTTCCTGCTCCTGCTCGTATTCGAGGCGGCGGGCGCGTTCTTTGAACTCTTCGCTGCGCAGTTCGCGCATGCGGCGGGAGTCGCCGAGGAACCAGAAGACGGTGAAGATGGATCCGCAGAGCACGCCGAGCATCAGGGAGATGAAGATGCGGGCGGGTATGTCGTCCCAGTGGTAGAGGAACGAGAGCGAGGCCTGCACGGTGACGGCGAGTGCGCCGACCCAACCGAGAATGAGGCCGCGGAAGCGGGCGCGGCGGCGCCAGTGCCGACCGATATGGTAGGCGGCGAGGCTGACGGGTGGGTAGCAGGTGATGGCAAGTGAGTCGGGGAAGGGCTCCAGGAGGGTGAGGCAGAGCGCCGCGATGACCACGTAGATGCTGCCGTAGGGGAAGCGGTAGCGAAAGTAGAGCGCGGTGGTGCTGCAGAGCGCGGAGATGAGCGGAATCCAGCCGTAGTTGTTGACGAAGGCAACGGAGAGCATGCAGCAGAAGAACTGCATGTGTGCGACGACGAGGACGTTCATCCAGCCGCGTTTGTCTCTGAGGTAGGTTTGTACGCGGCTGGAGGCGGTGATTGCGTCGGCGGGCAGGTCGCTGCTTTCTGAGACGCCGCGGGTATGCGTTACGGCGTAGCCTGATTCGCCTGTCTTAGTGCTGTTCTGTGGGTTCTTCTGGGGTTGGGTGCGCTTGAGGGGCATGGTTCCAGTGTATCGGGGTGTTGGTGAGGGGTTGGGAACCCCTTTTTTGCTCTCACATGCAGAAACATTCTGTGGGTTTGTGTGTGGGGTTGTGCGCTTGTGTGCGTGCGACACGCCAAAAACATCTATTTTTGGTGACCTTGATTACTTTTTTGTAGATTATTTATTCAATCACTACTTGAGAGTTTGGGATTGTATGGGGTTCGAAATTAGGTTTAAGAGACCCGTAACTCTCTTAAGCAACCTATTTTGGTTGAAAAACCTTCAACTAAGGCGGAGAGTTTAAGGGAAACCCCCTCATCAAACCATTTTTGGAACCATTGCGGGATAGGTTCTTGATGGGTATAGTTTTGGCTGTACCCGAAATCTACGCCGATGGTCTATGACCTCGCAGAGCGAACACCAAGCGCTCTGAAACGCGAAAGTCCCTATGCAGGGGACCGGTTACAGCATTATGTCGTTATCACCAGAGGTTAGGCACAAGCCTACTTCACTCACTCGAATCTCATCAGGTGACGTTCTTCGCCGCGCACGACGGCGGGTGATAACTTTTATTCCTCAAAATGACATCACTCTCGAAGGACATACATGTCTACTAACATTTCTCGCCGCAAGGTTGTCGCTGGCGCAGCATGGGCTGCTCCGGTTGTCGCAGCATCTGCTGCAGTTCCCGCTTTCGCAGCTTCCTCTGAGCCCTGCAAGTACGCAGCTGCTCCCAAGTTCAACATTTCCGGTCAGCCCTCCGGTGCTAAGGACACCGTGAAGTTCACCATCCCGGCGAAGGTTGACTCGATTCGCTTCGAGGTTGCTGGTGGCGCAGGTGGCGGTTCCAACCAGGTTCCTGGTGGTTCCGGTGCTCTCGTGACCGGTGAAATCCCCGTCAAGGAAGGCCAGGTCATCGAGCTGGTCGCAGCTTCCGGTGGTGTGGCTTACCTGGAGTCCGTCAGGGGCGTCGACAGCCCCTCACTGTGGCAGACCCGCCCCGCAACCGGTGGTAAGGGTTACGGTAACGGTGGTGACGTCAACGAGCAGCCCGTTCCCGCTGACGTCAAGGCTCAGGTTGACGCTAACTGGTCCAAGCCTTCCGATATGAAGCGCTACCTCTACGGTGGCTCCGGCGGCGGTTCCTCCGCTCTGATCATTAACGGCACCCCGGTTGCTGTTGCAGGTGGCGGTGGCGGTGCGGGTATCCGTACCCAGCCCGGTACCAACAACATGCCCTCGGGTAAGTACTACAACCCCAAGGCAGTCGACGCTTCCACCACCCGCCTGAGCGACCCCGACGTTAAGTCCGTTCTGCCCGCTGGTGCAAGCGCATCCGCAGCAGCCGGTGACGACGCTGAGACCTCCATCTCCCACTACACCGTTCTGAAGCCGTTCACCAATGAACGCACTGCTATGAAGGTTGCCGGTGGTAAGGGTGGTAACGGTGGTCAGGGTGGTGCAGGTGGCGAGCAGCCCCTGCTGTACTCCACCCTGGGTAACGTCAATGGTGTCCTGGGCTTCAAGAGCCAGAACAAGCAGGAGCTCTTCAGCTCCGCTACCGCTGGTGACAGGGGTGGCTCCGGCTTCGACGGTAAGGGTGCAGACGGCGTCTTCGCATACTCCTACCAGATCGACAACAACGATATCTCCAAGCTGGAAATCGTTCACGCGACCAACCCTGTTAACCTCAACGATAAGACCAACCTGGACAAGGACTCGACCCTGAAGTCCTTCAACGGTTACCAGACTGTTGTCTCCGCAGGTGGTGGCGCAGGCTACGGTGGCGGTGGCTCGGGTGCAGCTCGTGGCCTGTCCTCCATCATCACCTCCCAGAAGTGGAACGGTAACGAAGAGCCCACTCGTTACCGCCAGAACGTTAGCGCGCTGCTGCAGGCAGGCGCAGGTGGTGCAGGTGGCTCCTTCGTGGCTCCCAGCGTAGCCGAAGGTACCATTACCTCCGCTAACAACGCTGCAAAGCAGTCCGGTGTCCGTAACCCCGGTTACGTGAAGGTCACCCTCTGCGAGCGCGCGTAATAGCGTCTAGGTTCTTACCCTGTGAGAACTCGTAGATAAACAATATTCCCCGGCTGAATATTCAGCCGGGGAATATTGTTTTAACCGGCGGGGCAGGGGAGCGGTAGCTAACCTGGAACTCTCTAGCCCAGAGTCTGAGAACCCGCCCGCACACTCTACCGCCCACCCGTGGTGCGTATTAGGGTAGAGGCATGACTGAAGCACGTAGCATCGACCTCGCCGTCATCCCCGGCGACGGCATCGGCCCCGAAATCATTACCGAAGCCCAGCGCATCCTCACCCGCGCCTGCGAGCTCGAAAACATCACCGTAACCCCCACCCACTACAAGCTCGGCGCCGAGCACTGGCTGGAAACCGGTGAAACCCTGCCCGACTCCACCATGGACGCCCTCAAGCAGCACGACGCGATCCTCTTCGGCGCCATTGGTGCAGACCCCCGCAGCGGTCAGATTCCCTCCGGCCTCATCGAACGCGAAATGCTCCTCAAGCTGCGCTTCGCCTTCGACCACTACATCAACCTGCGTCCCTCCCGCCTGTACCCCGGCGCAGTCTCCCCGCTCGCCAACCCCGGCAACATCGACTTTGTGGTCGTGCGTGAAGGCACCGAAGGCCCCTACATCGGCAACGGCGGCGTCATCCGCGGCGGCACCCCCCACGAAATCGCCACCGAAGTCTCCCTCAACACCGCACACGGTGTGGAGCGCCTGGTGCGCTACGCCTTCGAGCTGGCATCCACCCGCCGTAAGAAGGTCACCCTCGTGCACAAGACCAACGTGCTCACCCACGCAGGTCGCCTCTACAACCGCTACTTCACCGAAATTGCGGCTGAATTCCCCGAGGTTGAGACCGACTACCTGCACATTGACGCGACCACCATCTTCATGGTCACTGACCCCGCCCGCTTCGACGTGATTGTCACCGACAACCTCTTCGGCGACATCATCACCGACCTCGCAGGTGCAGTCACCGGCGGTATCGGCTACGCGGCAAGCGGCAACATCAACGCCGTCGGCGAGTTCCCCTCCATGTTCGAGCCCGTACACGGCTCCGCACCGGACATCGCCCGCCAGAACAAGGCAAACCCCACCGCCGCAATCCTCGCCGGCGCAATGCTGCTCCGCCACCTCGGCCACGATGCCGCCGCAGCCCGCATTGAGGACGCCGTCGAGGCAGATATGCGCGAAAACGGCGCCACCGTGCGCGGAACCGATCAGGTCGGCGCGGACGTACTCGCACGCCTCGGCTAAGCTCACCTGGCTAAAACTGGCTCGGCTAAAACCCGCCAGCCGTAGCCGCTGAACGCAAAACACCCGTGAAGCCCGGAAGGAACACACCTTCCGGGCTTCACCTGTTCACATCCTGAATGGGAGAAAAGGTGCGCATGCGGCAAACTCATCTTTCCGGTACTCTAAAACAGGTCAGGCACACCCGCCCGGCACTTCGGCGGTGGACACCCTCCACCACTCACTGCAATGCATCCGACTAGCACAGACCGCTAGATGCACCATCTGCCCCGCACGACAACGCGCCCGGCGGCACACACCGGTTCTACGCCCCGACGCGAGAACCGCGAATCAAAGAACGCCTGCACAAGCAACTAGACAAAGAGGAACGCAGAACGATGGCCATCGAATTCAGCCACGAAGCAAACCAGTCACCCGCCTCCGCCGAACGCCGCGCCGAAATCCTTGCAAACCCCGGCTTCGGTGACTACTTCACCGACCACATGGTCACCATCGACTGGGAAGGCGACTACAAGACCGGCGGTACCTGGTACGACGCACGAGTTCGCCCCTACGGCCCGCTCGTCCTCGACCCCGCAGCATCCGTCTTCCACTACGGCCAGGAAATCTTCGAAGGCATCAAGGGCTACCGTCACGCAGACGGCTCCGTGTGGACCTTCCGCCCCGAAAAGAACGCGGCACGCTTCGCGAACTCCGCACGCCGCCTCTCCCTGCCCGAGCTGCCCGAAGAGACCTTCATCGAGTCCCTGCGCGAACTCGTGAAGATGGACGAGCAGTGGGTTCCCACCGGTGACGGTGAAGCCTTCTACTTCCGCCCCTTCATGATCGCAACCGAGGCGTTCCTGGGCGTTCGCCCCGCACGCCACGTGCAGTACCACGTGATTGGCTCGCCCGCAGGTAACTACTTCGGCACCCCCGAGCCCGTGGACATCTGGCTCTCCACCACCTACGCCCGCGCAGGCGAAGGCGGCACCGGTGCAGCAAAGTGCGGCGGTAACTACGCGGCATCCATGATTGCCCAGACCGAGGGTGAGAAGCACGGCTGCAAGCAGGTCATCTTCAAGGACCCGCACCGCGGCGACGCCATCGAAGAGCTCGGTGGCATGAACGTGTTCTTCATCTTCGGCAAGGAAAACAAGATTGTTACCCCCGAACTGACCGGCACCATTCTCGAGGGCGTGACCCGCTCCTCGCTGATTCAGCTCGCTAAGGACCGCGGCATGACCGTCGAAGAGCGCGCAATCACCCTCAACGAGTGGCGTGAAGGCGTGGCAAACGGCGACATCACCGAAATCTTCGCCTGCGGCACCGCAGCAGTGGTCGCCCCCATCGGCAAGCTCAAGGCAGAAGACTTCGAAATCCCGGCACCCACCGAGCACTTCGGCGAAATCTCCAAGAGCCTGCGCGAAGAGCTCGTCGGCATTCAGCTCGGCACCGTTGAGGACCGCCACGGCTGGATGACCCGCCTCATCTAATCTTTCACGCGAAATCCCCGTAGGATGCGCCCGCCCGACTCGCACGTCGCGCGGCGAGCAACCCGCGGGGATTCGCTGTGCCCGGTAAATGCTGTGGGGGAGGGGATGCACACCCCGCCGCCCACACCCTCGAAGGCTGGTACCCTAGAAAGTATGCGTATTGCACGATTTACCGTAAATAATGAGCTCCACTTCGGGCTGGTAGAAGGCGACGCAGGCGAAGAAACCCTGCGCGTACTCGCCGGCGACCCCTTCTACTCGGGTATTGAACCGACCGGCACCACCTACCCCATCGACCAGGTGCGCCTGCTCGCCCCGATTATTCCCCGCTCCAAGGTGATTGGAGCGATCGCAAACTGGGCTGGAACCGAGGCGCCCGCCTCCCCGCAGTTCTTCCTCAAGCCCAACACCACCGTCATTGGCCCCGGCGACCCCGTGACCCTGCCCGAGTACTCCGAAGCCGTCAGCGCAGAAGGTGAACTCGCCGTCATTATCGGTCGTATCGCCAAGTCCGTGCCGCTTGAGCGCGTGCACGAGGTCATCTTCGGCTACACCGTAGCAAACGACCTCACCGCCCGCGACCTACTCGAAGACCGCCAGTGGACCCGCGCTAAGGGCTTCGACGGCTCCACCCCGCTCGGCCCGTGGATTGAAACCGACCTGGACACCGACTCGCTGAACATCACCACCTGGGTTGACGGCGACGTCGTGCAGGAAGGCAACACCTCCGAAATGCACTACTCCGTAGCCGAGCAGGTTGCCGCAGCCTCCGAAATCTTCACCCTGCTGCCCGGCGACGTACTGCTCACCGGCACCCCCGCCGGTATCAGCGTACTGCGCGACGGCAACGAAGTAGAGGTCGAAGTCGAAGGCATCGGCTCCCTCGTCACCCGCGTGCGCGACTAAGCAGCCCGCGCCCCACAACGTAACGTACATCCTGAAACACACCGTCAAGGAGACATCATGACCGAATACCACGGTCCCGTACTCAACAGCCCCGCAGACACCCGCGTACGCTTCTGCCCCTCGCCCACCGGCACCCCGCACGTGGGCATGGTCCGCACCGCCCTCTTCAACTGGGCGTATGCACGCCACACCGGCGGCAAGCTGATTTTCCGCATCGAAGACACCGACGCGGCACGCGACTCCGAAGAGTCGTTCAACCAGGTGCTCGAATCCCTGCACTGGCTCGGCATCAACTGGGACGAAGGCGTCGGCGTCGGCGGCCCCCACGAGCCCTACCGCCAGTCCGAGCGTAAGACCGCAGGCATCTACAACGAGATTTTCGAAAAGCTCGTTGAGGGCGGCTACGTGTACGAAGACTTCTCCACCCCCGACGAGGTGAAGGAGCGCCGCAAGGCAGCCGGTCAGGACCCGCAGCTCGGCTACGACAACTATGACCGCAACCTCACCGAAGAGCAGAAGGAAGCCTACCGCGCCGAGGGCCGCAAGCCCGTCTGGCGCCTGCGCATGCCCGATGAGGACATCACCTTCAACGACCTGGTTCGCGGTGAAATCACCTTTAAGGCCGGCACCGTGCCCGACTACGTGGTCGTGCGTTCCAACGGCGACCCGCTGTACCCCTTCGTGAACCCCGTCGACGACGCACTCATGGGCGTTACCCACGTGCTGCGCGGCGAGGACCTGCTCTCCTCCACCCCGCGTCAGATCGCGCTCTACCGCGCGCTCATCGACACCGGCGTGACCAGCTTCATCCCCGAATTCGGCCACCTGCCCTACGTTATGGGCCAGGGCAACAAGAAGCTCTCCAAGCGCGACCCCGAGTCGAACCTCTTCCTGCTGCGCGATGCCGGCTTCATCAAGGAAGGCCTGCTGAACTACCTGTCCCTGCTGGGCTGGTCCCTCTCCGCAGACCAGGACGTCTTCAGCATCGACGAGCTCGTCGAGCACTTCGATGTGCACGACGTGGTGGCCAACCCCGCCCGCTTCGACGTGAAGAAGGCAGAGTCCATCAACGGTGACCACATCCGTGCGCTCGACCCCAAGGACTTCCGCGACCGCCTCATCCCGTACCTGCAGACTGCAGGCGTACTCGGCGAAACCCTCACCGAGCGCCAGGAGCAGGTGCTCACCGAGGCCGCACCCCTGGTTCAGGAGCGTATGCAGCTGCTCGGCGAAGCACCCGGCCTGCTCGCATTCCTCTTCAAGAGCGACGACGAGATCACCGTGGCGGACGACGCCCGCAAGCAGCTCAAGGAATCCGCACCGCAGGTGCTAGCCGCCGCCATCGAGGCTCTCGAGCCCCTCGAGGACTTCACCGCAGCCAACATCGAGGCAGCCCTGCGCGCCGCAATCGTCGACGGCCTGGAAATCAAGCCGCGCCTCGCATTCGGCCCCGTGCGCATCGCAGTGTCCGGTGAGCGCATCTCCCCGCCGCTGTTCGAATCCATGGAAATCCTGGGCAAGGACTCCTCCCTCGCACGCCTGCGCAAGCTGGCCGCTGAACTGAGCTAACCATGAGCCAGCCGAATAACCAATCCATCATCGGCAAGGCGCTGCTGAAGGGCACCCTCATGGCGCTCACCAACGCCTGCATTATCTGGCTGTTCGCCTACATTGCAGGTTTGGATCGCTCCGTGTGGATGGTCATCATCATTATTGCCGGTGCAGTGCTTGCGTACGTGACCGCGTTCCTGGAGGCACGCGCCATGCAGAACGCGGCTCGCGGTGGCGATGTGAGCAGCTCCTCGTCTGTCGTGGATTCCTCCGACTCTTCGGACTCTTCGCGTGAAGAGGACGACGAAGACGACTTTGTGGACCCGGGCCCCGACCCGGACGCGGGCGACTTCGACGCAGGAAGCTCCAGCTCCGATTACAGCAGCTCGGACTTCGGTGGCGGCGATTCTGGCGGAGGCGACTCCGGCGGCAGTAGCGACTAAGCTCTAGAGAATCCCCTTATCCAGCGGGAATCTGATGACCGAAAGGTCTGAAGAAACCCGGCGGATAAGGGGATTTTTCGTAAATTTGAGAATATTTTTTTGTGATGGGTATTTCCTGTAAAACTACTAGTCGGTATGTTTTATAGTGTTGAATCTGGTTCCATTTGGGGAAGTGTGGCGAGAATTTGGTTTGCGCACCCCGATAAAGACTCGTATAGTAGTACCTGTTGTTGCGACGAACTGAAAAGTTCAAAGCGAAAACATGCGGTTGTAGCTCAGTTGGTAGAGCACCACCTTGCCAAGGTGGATGTCGCGAGTTCAAGTCTCGTCAACCGCTCCACTGAAGCCCCGAGGTTCGCCTCGGGGCTTTTTCGTTGTCTTCAGAAGTTTTAGGTTTTGGAGGTGAGGGTTCCGGGTAAGAGTCTTGTGATCTTTTTCCGGAGTGACTGCTTTGGCGAGCTTGCTGCTGGGGAAGCAGGGTGGGAAGAAAAATCTTCAAAAAATTTAGGGTGCAAAGCGTGCGGTGGAGCGGCTGAAACTGCTCTCCGAGTCCTCCTGAAGCTGCTTTGAGGGGTGAAAACCGGCCCCAAAACCCTCTTTTTGAAGAAATTTAAAAAACTTTTCGACCCCAAAAACCCCGGAAATACGCGGAAGTAGCGGGTATAAAACCGTAAATGTGAGGCGGCTCTCCAGATTTCGGCTTGCATACCTCCAGAAAGACCCGTATAGTTATTACTCGTTCCGGTGAAAAGCCGAGAGGCGAAAAACGGAACGGTAACTCAATAGAGTAATGGGATATGGTGTAATTGGCAACACGAAGGTTTCTGGTTCCTTTGTTCTAGGTTCGAGTCCTGGTATCCCAGCTAACCTCCTTACGGAGGTTGCGGCCCCATCGTATAGCGGCCTAGTACTCCGCCCTCTCACGGCGGCAACACCGGTTCAAATCCGGTTGGGGTCACCACTAGGAAAAAGCCTGGTTTCTTCGGAAGCCAGGCTTTTTTGTTTATATCTTTATTCGTTAGCTGCCTCTTGCTTTGCGGTGCCGCCGTGAGCCTCTCACGGCGCCGCTCCTGACGTCGCGGCACTGCGGGGCATGATGGATTTCCTCGCACGCTCGGCATCATGCGCCGCCACTTCTTACGGCGTGGCATTCGGACGCATAATGAAATCCCTCGCGCGCTCGGCATTATGCGCCCTCATCACCGTGACACCCCGGTTGGGGTCACCACTAGGAAAGAAGCTCTCCAGTCGAAAGGCTGGGGAGCTTTTTTGTTTATCTCTGCATCTGTCCGAAAACCTTTTAGATTCTACGGTGCCGCCGCGTACTCCTCGAAAAGCCACAAGTGTTTCGAAAAGCCACCACTTTGGTTGCTTATCGAAACACAAGTGGCTTCTCGGCGGCAGTAAAAAAAGAGAGCGCAGAATTTGACCTTCACGCCAAGCCTCGGTATAGTCTTATCCGTAAGCGTGATTGGCGCAGTGGTAGCGCGCTTCGTTCACACCGAAGAGGTCACTGGTTCGAACCCAGTATCACGCACCAAAGAACCCCCGTTTCAAGGAACGGGGGTTTTATTATGCCCACCGGGTCAAACCCACCGGCAACAGTCCACCGCAGCGGACACAACCACCCGAGAATGAGGTACCCCGTGACAACACCCGAACTCGCCGCAGCCACCGACTACGGACGCATGTACTCCCGCAAACGCGGAGGAGAACTCCTCGTCCCCTCCATCACCACCGTCATCGGGCAGCACGCCAGCGACCTCAGCGGCTGGCACGGGTACATGGCAGCCAAAGCCGCCCTCGAAGACCAGCGCGCCTACCGCGCCACCGGATCCCACGGCCTCAAATTCGCCATCATCCGCGACGCAGCCAGCGCCTCCGAACGATACCGCGACGCAGCCGCCGCCCGAGGCGACCGCGTCCACAACTACGCCGAAGCCGTCGCCCTGCGCGCCATGGGTCGCGAACACAACCTCGACGAAAGCCGCGAACAGCTCATCCTCAACGGCGAACAGGCCTACGCCGACCGCTTCGACGAATGGTGGGAAGCATTCAAACCCCGCCCCCTCGCCGCCGAAGTCACCATCTGGAACGACACCGTCGGCTACGCAGGCACCCTCGACCTCGTCGCAGAAATCGCGGGCCGAACCTGCATCATCGACTACAAAACTAAAGGCACCGACAAGCGCGGCCGAGTCAAAGCACTCGACGAGAAAGTCGTCATGCAGCTCGTCGCCGGGCTCAAAGCCGAAGAATCCATCGTTGACCCCGACGAGGGCACCTGGGAACCCTGGAAATACGGCGACGCGCCCGTCCTCATGGGCGTGGCACTCGGAGAAACCCAAGTACTGCCGCAGCAGGCGAACCCCGCCGTGCTCGAACGCAACTGGTACAAGTTCTGCGCCCTGCGCCGCGTCTGGGAATTCGACCGACAGCTCCAAGAATTTGAAGACCCCGCGCTCATGCCTGTAGTACCGCCGCCCGCGGCATAAACCAGTACCCCCGCCCGCGGTATAGGCCAGTACCCCCGCCGACTAGAAGACTGGGTGGCATAGGGGAGTAGAGGGGAGAGGCTCAAACCCCTGGGGGAGATGAGCCCAGGGAGGTGAGGCTCAGCCCTCACCCTGCCGCCTCCACCCCCAGCGCCTCGATTCGTTCTAGATTCGCGCTACTGAATCGGCGACAATAGAACAATAGGCAGAACGGTGACCGCGCACCTGCTGTGAAGAATGCGCCCGCTGTGAAGAACCCGCTACTGGGAAAACCGCCAGCGCAGTTTCACCCGCGAGGTTCTACCAGCGCAGTTCTGCCGCCATGTTGAAATCCGTAAGCACATTCCCGGCACACCGCCGGCAAAGGAGAACCATGACCATCCTGAGCATCCGCACCGTGGGCGACCCGGTGCTCCGCAGCGTCTGCGACCCCATCACCGTCTTTGACGACGACCTGGCACGACTCATCGACGACATGCTAGAAACCATGTACGACGTGGGCGGCGTGGGCCTTGCGGGCCCGCAGGTTGGCATCTCCAAGCAAATCTTCACCTTCGGCGGCATTGACGACCGCGAAGGCTACATCATCAACCCTGCGCTCGAGGTTGGCGAAGAAGACCAGGAAGGCGGCGAAGGCTGCCTGTCCGTGCCCGGTCAGAAGTCCGCGACCCCGCGCAAGAACTGGGCGCGCGTGACCGGCGTAGACCGCCACGGCGAGCCCCTCGTGCTGGAGGGTGAAGGTCTGTTTGCGCGCATGCTGCAGCACGAAACCGATCACCTGCACGGCAAGCTCTTCATCGACCGCCTCGTGGGCGAAGACCGTCAGCGCGTCATGCGTGCCCTGCGCGCCGCAGATTACAACACTGTCGCCGCGAAGACCGTGACCGAACGTGCAGCCCGCGTGGGCGGTGCCTTCGGTGCCGGTGGCGCGTTCGGTGCAGGTTCTGCTGGTTCTTCCTTCGGTAGCTTCGGAAAGTAGGCTCAGATGCTCAACATTATTTACGCAGGCACCCCCGACGTTGCCGTGCCCCCGCTCGACTACCTGGCGAACTCCGATAAGGTGCGCGTGGTCGGCGTGCTCACCCGCGAGGACGCCCCCGTGGGCCGCAAGCGCGTGCTCACCCCCTCCCCGGTGGCACAGCGTGCCGAAGAGCTCGGCCTGCCCATCGTGAAGGCAAACCGCTGGAACGACGAAGCCGCCGCAGCCATCGCAGAACTGAACGCTGACGCAGCCGCCGTGGTCGCCTACGGCGCCCTGCTGCCGCTGTCCGCGCTGGAATCCCTGCGCTACGGCTGGGTGAACCTGCACTTCTCCAAGCTGCCCGCCTGGCGCGGCGCCGCCCCCGTGCAGCGCGCCCTCATGGCCGGCGAGCAGGAAATCTTCTCCACCACCTTCCTGCTCGAGGAAGGCCTGGATACCGGCCCCACCTTCGAACAGGAATCCACCCCCGTGGCCGCCGACGACACCGCCGGTAGCGTGCTTATGCGCCTCGCCACCAGCGGCGGCGCGCTGCTCGAACGCACCTTTGAGCGTCTCGAAGCCGGCGAGCACGGCACCGCGCAGGTCGAGGACGAGTCGATCAGCTACGCCTCCAAGATGAGCATTGCCGACGGCCGCCTCACCTGGACCGAACCCGCCGAACAGATCCTGGCGCGCTTCCGCGGCGTGACCCCCGAACCCGGCGCATGGTGCGAACTGGGCGAAAACCGCTTCAAGATCGGCGGCCTGGCGGTCGCCGACGAGCGCCTGGTGCAGTCCCTGACCGAGGCAAACGGCGGCCCCCTCGCACCCGGCGCGGTGCGTCTGCACGCGAAGAAGGTACTGGTCGGCACCGGTACCGAACCGCTGATGCTGCTGCAGGTTCAGCCTGCCGGTAAGAAAATGATGGATGCGCCCGCATGGGCTCGCGGCGCTGGCAAGGACATGGCGGAAGGCCTGGTGGTACTCGCATGAGCAACGAAAAGCGCCCCTACAAGGGAGGACACGGCAAGCCCGGTCACGCTGGCAATGGCAAGCCCGGTCACTCCGGTAAGCCCGGCAACGGCAAGTTCAGCCAGAGCAATGGTCAGGGCGAGGGCGGTGCGAAGCGTAAGCGTCGCCGCCGCTCCGGCTCGGGTGCGAGTGAGCAGAACCGCCAGCAGAAGTGGGATGACAACTCCCGCGGCGACAAGAAGCGCTTCGAAAACCGTGGCGAGAACCGTGGCGAATCGCGCACTGGTCGCCGCTTCGACGGCCTGACCAGTGTCGAACGTGCCGCACGCCGCGCCAAGACCGAACACGACGACACCAAACGCGGTGGCGGCGGCACCTCCCAGCGCAATAAGAGCGGCCACGAACGCAACCGCCGCTCCATGTCCGCCCGCGAATTCTCCGCGGCGGCACCCTCCGCACGCTCGCGCACCGCAGACACCGCCCGAGCAACCGTCTTTGACGTACTGCGCTCCGTGGCTGAATCTGACGCCTACGCGAACCTCGTGCTGCCCAAGGCGATTCGTAGCCACCGCCTCGACCACCGCGACGCGGGCTTCGCAACCGAGCTGACCTACGGCACGCTGCGCTACCAGGGCACCTACGACGCAATCCTGCGCCACTGCGTGGACCGCCCCCTCGAGAAGGTCGGCACCACCACCCTGATCGTGCTACGCATGGGCGTGCACCAGCTGCTGAACATGCGCGTTCCCGCCCACGCGGCGTTGAACCAGAGCGTGTCCCTGGCACGCGAAAAGATTGGTGCGGGCCCGGCAAGCTTCATCAACGCGGTGCTGCGCCGCGTCTCCGAGCGCACCCCCGAAGAGTGGTACGAACTCATCATCGAGGACGCGAAGGACGACACCGAGCGCATGGCTCTGCTCGCCTCGCACCCCGGCTGGATTGTGCGTTCCATGCGTCAGGCACTGGTTGCGCACGGCCGTCCCGCCACCGAAATTGAGCAGCTGCTCGAAGCGGACAATCTCGCGCCCGTGGTGAACCTGGTGGCGCTACCCGGCCTGGGTAGCCTCGACGAGGCACGCGAACAGGGCGCCGTCGACGGCGAGCTGGTTGAGGGCTCGGCGCTGTACGCCTCCGGCGACTTGGCGCGCCTGGAATCCGTGCGTGAAGGCACCGTCCGCGCCCAGGATGCCGGCTCCCAGCTGGTAGCACGCGCGCTCGCCGCAGCACCCCTGGACGGCGCCGACACCGCCTGGCTCGACCTGTGCGCGGGCCCCGGCGGTAAGGCGGCGCTGCTCGGCGCTATCGGTGTTCAGCGCGGCGCATCCCTGGTCGCCAACGAGGCGGCACCGCACCGCGCGCAGCTCGTGGAATCCTCCATGCGCCCCCTGCCCGAGGACAGCTACACGGTGCTCACCGGTGACGGCCGCCAGATCCGCGGGACCCTGAGCAAGAACGCCTCCGCACTGCCCGGCTCCATTGAACCCGGTCAGCTTTTCGACCGCGTCATGGTGGATGTGCCCTGCTCCGGCCTGGGTGCCCTGCGCCGCCGCCCCGAGGCGCGTTGGCGCAAGTCCCCGCGCGATATCGCCGAGCTGCTACCCCTGCAGCGTCAGCTCCTAGACGCGGCCATTGAGGCGACCCGCCCCGGCGGCGTCATCGCGTACGTGACCTGCTCCCCGCACGCGGCAGAAACCCAGAACATTGTCGCCGAGGTGCTCGAAAGTGGCGCGGTCAGCCTGCTCGACTCGGCTGCCGCACTGCGAGAGGTCGCCCTGCACACTGAGGGCGCGAACGGTGAGCCCGTGAGCGTGCTGGCGGGGGAGAAGGACCCCGGCCACACCCCCGAAATCAAGGTCAAGAAGGGCGCGCCGGTCGTGAAGGCGTCGGAGAACCCGACCACCGCACAGCTGTGGCCGCACGTGCACGGAACCGACGCAATGTTCCTCGCCCTGCTGCGCAAGAACTAACCTCTTATCCACCCGGTGCCCCGCTCAACCGAGCGGGTGCCGGGGGAGTGCAACCTAAGGACAACACACATGGGTATTGCCATTAACCCCTCCATCCTCTCGGCGGATTTCGCGAACCTGCAGCGCGAGCTGGAGCGCATCTCCACCGCAGACGCCGCGCATATTGACGTGATGGACAACCACTTCGTCCCCAACCTCACCTGGGGCACGCCGGTGGTCAAGCGTCTGCGCGAGGTATCCCCGGTGCCGTTCGACGTGCATCTGATGATTGAGGACGCCGACCGCTGGGCACCCCAGTACGCCAGCATGGGTTGCGAATCGGTGACCTTCCACGCGGAGGCGGCTATTGCCCCCATCAAGCTGGCGCGCACCCTGCGTGCCGAGGGCGCGAAGGCCGGCATGGCGCTGCGCCCGGCAACCGCCGTGGAACCCTACTTGGACATGCTCAGCGAACTGGACATGCTGCTGATCATGACCGTGGAGCCCGGCTTCGGCGGCCAGGCGTTCCTGGACGTGACCCTGCCGAAGATTGCCCGCGCCGCCAAGGCGATTGAGGGCGCGAACCTGCCGGTGACCGTGCAGGTGGACGGCGGCATCACCGAAGAGACCATCCTGCGTGCCGCGGAGGCGGGCGCAACCTGCTTCGTCGCCGGCAGCTCGGTGTACGGTGTGGACGAGGCGCTCGGCGGTCCGGAGGCGGCAATCGCCTCCCTGCGCGCGGCGGCAGCCTCGGTCAAGCGTGCCGGTTCTGGTTGCGGTTGCGGCCACTAGCGGTGCACGCGGGTAACGGTACCCCGCATCTATGAAACCCTCACACCCATAAAACCTCATACGCCCCGTTGCGAAGAGTTCGCCCTGTTGCGGTTCTTCGCGGCGGGGCGTTGTGCGTGCCTGGGCGCGTGCCAGGGCGCATAGGTGAAGTCATCGCCTAGAGGGTGTAGGGCGGGGGAGAACCACTCCTTTTAAGTGACATAGTGTCAGCAAGACTGTGACAAAGCGTGAAATATGTTAACCCGCGGAATTCCGCGGCAAAACCGGGCATTGCGACGACCAGAGAAGCCAAACTGAACGCGCCTTGATGTAACACTCAGATATCTGTAAGGTTAGGTATAGTTTAGTCATTTATAGGGGGAACTATGTCTTTCAACCGATCCGAGCTGACCGACGCCGAGAACCACGGCGCATCGGGCGTTAACCGCCGCGCCTTCTTCGGCCTGGCGCTCGCCTCCTCGGCAGCTCTCGCCCTCGCGGCATGCAGCAGCGAGACCACCACGACCACCACTTCCGGCGGCTCCACCTCGGGCGGCTCCGGCAACGGCGGCACCCGCACCATCAAGGATATTGACGAAGAGAACGTAGAAGTTCCCGCCAACCCGCAGAAGGTTATCGTCCTCTCCGAACCCACCCTCGACGGCCTGCTCGCCCTCGGCGTGACCCCCGTCGGTTCCGTCTCCGGCCGCGGCCAGTCCGGCGTACCCAACTACCTTGCTGACCGCGCCAAGGGCGTGCAGATTATCGGCACCGTCGCGCAGGTCAACTACGAGCAGATTGGTAACCTCGAGCCCGACCTGATTCTGGTTGACTCCACCGGCGTGGACAAGCGCTCCGACGCCTACGAAACCCTCAAGAAGATCGCCCCCGTCGTCTACTGCGGCTACGCGGGCGGCGACTGGCGCATCAACTTCCGCAACGTCGCTAACGCCATGAACATGGTTGACAAGGGCGAAGAGGTCATCAAGGCATACGAGTCAAGCGCCGCAACCCTGAAGGAGCAGCTCGCACCCAAGTACGGCGACAAGACTTTCTCCATCGTGCGCTGGGCAGGCAACGGCCCCGCCCTGATTCTCAAGGAACTGCCCGCCGGTCAGGTGCTCACCGACTTGGGCCTCAAGCGCCCCGAGGCGCAGGACCGCAACGGCCAGGGCCACTCCGAGCCTGTCTCTCTGGAGAACCTGGCAACCATCGACGCGGACTACATGTTCCTCGGTACCCTCGGCGGCGCAAGCCAGCAGAACCCGAACGCGCAGGGTACCGCGGGCCTGCAGGGCGCCGAAGAGGCGCTGAAGAAGGCGAAGGAAACCTCCGGCTTCACCAACCTGAAGGCAGTTAAGGACGACCACGTCATCCTGGTTGAGGGCTCCAAGTGGACCTCCACCGGCGGCCCGCTGCTGCTCAACGGCATCATCGAGGACGTCAAGAAGGCGCTTCCGATCTAAAACGCCCCGCGTGAAGTAATCACCCGCCGAGGCTTTCTGAACCCCTGCTCGCCGCGACCTAAACCCGCGGCGGGCAGGGGATGCACGACCCACCACACCATCCTCAAGGACCACAATGACCGAAACCCGACCCGCACGCACCGCAGCCCGCTACGGTGCCGTCGTGGCGCTCGCCGGCGCGCTCATCACCCCCGGAGCGGCACTGACCGGCACCACCATCGCATTCGCGGACTCTAACCTGCCGATTGGCATTGCCTCGGATCCGGCGGCGAACCCCTCCGCTTCGGCGACCCCCAGCGCTGATTCGAACAAGATCGCAGACCCCACCCAGCCTGCGGCGCCGAGCCCCACCTCCGAGTCGACGAAGCCTGCCGACGCTAAGCCCGCGAACCCTGTGAAGGCACGTGTGACTATCTCCACTGAGAAATGGCGTGAGGGTAAGCTCGTGATGCGCGGCGAGGGCTTTATTAGTAATGCTCCCGGTCGCGGTGCCGTGTTTGCGGTCAAGTTCTTGGATGCCCGCCCCGACGAAGCGCACCAGGCTATTAACCCGCTGACCAATAAGGGCGGTAACTCGCCGGCTAACTTCATGGCAACCGCCAACGAGGACGGCACTTTTGAGGTTGAGGTGCCCCTGCCGACCGCTGAGAATACCGGCCTGAGTGCTGAGGATTTGGCTAAGGCGGGCTGGGCGGTTGAAAACACCGAGCACAATGTGCAGATTCTTGCCGGTTCCCTGGGTGGAGCGGATGAGAACGGCAATAACTACGACCGTAGCGTGTCCGTTAAGCAGACGATTAAGCTCAGCGACACCGCCCCTGAGTACAAACCCACCGAGGCGCCCGAGGCGATTCACGCAACCGAATTGACCGAGAGCAACGGCGTGCAGGTGCACCGCGACGGCTCCGCTATCACCGTGACCGTGCCGAACGCTGAGCCGGGCACTTGGGTGTACGCGGCAACCTACCTGGGCGATTCCCCGCAGAACCTGTACGCCTCCGGCTGGAAGCGCCTGGATGACAGCCGTAGCTTCAGCTATGAGACTAGCGGGACTATGTCTCCCGCCACCTACCGTGTGGTCGTGCACAATGGTAACCAGGGCGCCGAGAACGCTGTGCTTGGCTTTGCCGATATGACCGTCGAGCGTGCCGCGGCACCCCGCGAGGACGCATCCGATGACGACCTGGGCTCCTACGAGGCAGAGCCGACGCTCGCCACGGTGGTCACCCCCGCTGAGCCCATCGTAAATCGCGTGCAGGCCAAGGCGAAGGAAACCACTCCCCAAAGCACCACCGCGAAGCCCGAGGCTAAGACGACCGCCAAGGCTACCAGTTCGCCTTCTGCCTCGCCGCGCTCCACCGCCAGCGCCTCGGCCAGCCCTACGCCCCTGACTGCTCAGGGGCCGACCATTGAAGGTACTGAGCTAACCGGTATGACCAAATGGCTAGTCAATAACGCCAATAACCTGTTGCTTTCGGCAGCTGGCTTGGTGATTCTGGCTACGGCTCTGGTGTTGCGTACCTCCAAGAAGTAAATTTTCTGACTGCACATTCACACCGGCACCGGTTCATCCCCTGGAGAAGGGGTGCGTAAACCGGGTGCCCCTCCGACTACTTGGGTTCAGATATATAGCGCCGCTCCGTTGTTTCTGTTACGGACCGGAATACCCAGAAATGAACCCGCAAAGATTTGAAAGGACCACCATGCGTGCACCTTTTTCGGGAGCCCCGAAGGCTTCCCTGACCTCTAAGGCGCTGACTGCCTGCGCCGCCGCAACCCTGGCGCTGGGCTTGGGTGTCGGCACTGCTTCCGCTCTGCCTCCGGGCGGTGCGAAGGCTTCCACTCCCGGCACTTCTTCGACCGTGTCTTCCTCGGTGAATGAGCACGGCGTGATTTCCTTTACCCTAAGCGGTTTCCCCGCGAACACTGTGGTATCGGTGAAGGTTGATGACGGCGACCTGTGCCCGTCCGACGCGGCTCAGGGCGCTTGCGTGGTGCACCAGCAGAAGAGCGATGGTAACGGTAACGTTTCTGGCTCTTTTGCTCTGCCGGATGTTGGCACCGGTAAGCACACCCTGCGTTTCCTAGCGACCGGCGAGAAGCGCGATAAGGACGGCAAGTACCTGGGTACCGAGGCATACACGAACCGTAGCTCCGAGTTCACCGTGGTTGCTGAGGATGGTTCTGATTCTTCTAACTCTTCGAAGTCTTCCTCTCATCGTTCGGGTTCTGATGATTCCGCAAACTCTCAGAGTGATGAGTCGAATGCTGAGGCTGAGACCGTCTACACCGACGCTGAGGGTAACACCATCACCAAGGAAGAGTACGATCGCCTGAACTCGGAGGCTGATTCCTCGGGTACTACCTCTGGTTCTTCTAACGCTTCCTCTGCGCCTTCTGCTTCGGCAGATGCTCAGAAGAAGGCGACCGCTTCGGCGAGCGCGTCCTCTGCGGCTGTTGCGCGCGGTACTGCGTCGAGCCCGAGCGCTTCGGCTTCGGGCGCGGCTAACACTGCATCCACCGTGCAGACCGTGACCTACGGTGCTGCGTTCCCGTGGGTTGGCGTGGTGGTTCTGGGCGTGAGCGTGGTGGGTGCCGCTGCGCTGCTGCTGACCCGTAAGCGCTAAGACTTAACGTCGGATGCAGGTGGGGGAGTGGCCCGCTCGCTCCGGCGTTTCTCTCGTTATCTACCGGTGCGCCGGGTGCCCCTCTTTCGGTGTGGGTGCCGGGGTGCGCCTCCCTGTTTTCTTGTATCGAGCATAAGGAGCATAGTGGCCCGCACGAGCTCATTGTCCCGAGGTGTTCAGCAGGAGAGTACGTCCCGTCAGGGGTCTGTGATTCAGGGGCAGAAGTTGGGTAAGCGCCTGGCTTTTCTGTTCTTGTTTGCGGTGCTTTTGGCGGGTGCTGTAGCTGCTTCTTTGCTGTTCGGATCGAATAATCTTCCGCCGGATGAGGTTCTGGCTGTTTTCAATGGCACTGCTTCTGAGCAGGCGCAGACGATTGTGATGGAGCAGCGTATTCCGCGTACCCTGGTGGGTCTTGCGGCGGGTGCGGCGTTGGCTGTTGCCGGTTCGCTGATGCAGTCGCTGACCCGTAACCCGTTGGCTGAGCCCGGCCTGATGGGTGTGAATGCCGGTGCTGCGGTGGCTGTGATTGCTTCCGTGGTGGTTTTCGGCGTCATGGGTATTTGGCAGTACATGATTGCTGCGACGATTGGTGGCGCGTTGGCTGCGGTGCTGGTGTATACGCTGGGTCGTGGCCGTGATGGCTCGATTGTGAAGCTTGCGTTGGCGGGTGTGGCGATTTCTGCGGCGCTGTCGGCGATTGCACAGGGCCTGATTTTGGCTGATCAGGATGCGTATAACGAGTTCCGTGTGTGGGTTGCCGGTTCGCTGGAGGGCCGCGGTATGGATATCGCGTCGACGGTGGGCCCGGTGATTGTGCTGGGTGTGCTGGTGGCGTTCTTTGTGGCTCCTGCGATTAATGCTCTGAGTATGGGCGAGGAGGCGGCGACCAGCCTCGGCGTGAGCGTGCGTACGACCCAGAATTTGACGTTGCTGGCGGTGACGGTGCTTGCCGGTGCGGCGACTGCTGCGGTGGGTCCGATTGGTTTTGTGGGTTTGGCGGTGCCGTTTGTGGTGCGTGCTTTGCTCGGTAATGATGTGCGCTGGGTGAATTATGGTTCGGCGCTGTTGGGTCCGGTGTGGCTGCTGTGTGCTGACGTGTTGGCGCGTGTGCTGGTGGCTCCGCAGGAGACTCAGGTGGGTATTGTGGCGACTCTTGCCGGTGCCCCGGTGTTCTTGTTCTTGATGACTCGTCGTAAGGTGGAGGCTCTCTAATGTCGAATTCTTCCGCTGTTTCGACTGCAACCGCCTCCGTGAACCGCTCTGCGCGTCGTAGCGGCCGCGATTTGGGCGGCCGCCCGGTGTTGACTGTGCGCGGTCCGCTGAGTGCTCAGGTGCCGTGGCGTGTGCTGATTCTGAATGTTGCGCTGGTGGCGCTGATTGCGGCGCTGGCGTTTTGGGGCATGCTGCAGGGTGACTATAAGCTCGCCCCGGAGAAGGTTATTCCGGCGTTGATGGGTGAGGGTAAGCAGATTGCTGTGGCTTTCGCTCAGCAGCGTGCGGCGCGTATTGTGGCGGCGCTTCTGGTGGGCGCGGCGCTTGGTCTGTCGGGCGCGATTTTCCAGGTGATTTCGGGTAATGCTCTGGGTTCGCCGGATATTATCGGTTTCACGAATGGTGCCGCGACCGGTGCGCTTCTGCAGATTATTGTGTTCAATTCCGGCCCCGTTGAGGTTGCTCTGGGTGCCGTTGTTGGTGGCTTGGCGACCTCGGTGCTGGTGTGGCTGTTGACGCGCCGCACGGGTCTGCATGGCTTCCGTCTGGTGCTGGTCGGTATTGGTGTGGGTTCGACCCTGGCGGCGTTCAACGCCCTGCTGGTGGTGCGTGCTTCCCTGACTCAGGCGCAGACCGCGGCGTCTTGGCTGGCTGGTTCGCTGAATGACATTACCTGGGAGCGTACCTACGCGCTGCTGGGTCTGCTGCTGGTGGTGACTCCGCTGCTGCTGATGCTGGTCCGCCCGCTGGGCGCGATTCGTTTTGGTGACCAGGTGGCATCCGGTTTGGGCGTGAGCGTGAACGCGTACCGTGTAGCGGCACTGTTTATTGGTGTGCTTCTGGTTTCGCTGGCGACCGCGACGACCGGCCCGATTGCCTTCGTCGCCCTGGCGGCACCGCACATCGCGAAGACCCTCTCCCGTAGCGGCGGGGTGGGCTTCACCTCCGCGGCACTCATGGGCGCACTCATGGTACTCGGCTCGGATTTGATTGGCCGATTCGCGGTTCCCGGACGCATCATTCAGGTGGGCGTGGTGACCGGCGCGATTGGCGGCCTGTACCTGATTTACCTGATTTACCTCGAAAGGAAGAAGGGCTAGTGAACACTAGTGTGACGACCCGCCTTGAAGGCGAGAACATGGTGGTTGCCTACGGTGAGCATACGGTGCTCAACGGGGTAGATTTTCAGGTGCCGGAGGGGGAGCTGACCGTTATCCTAGGCCCGAACGCCTGCGGTAAGTCGACCACCCTGAAGGCTCTTGCCCGCGTGAACCCGCTCAAGAAGGGCGAGGTTCGCCTGGACGGTACCCCGCTGCCGCAGATGAAGTCCCGCGCTATCGCCAAGATCCTGGCGATGCTGCCGCAGACCCCGGAGGCGCCTAGCGGCGTGACCGTGGCGGATGTGGTGGCGCGCGGCCGCTACCCGCACCAGTCGCTGCTGCGTTCTTGGTCTGATGAGGATGAGCGCGCCTGTGTGGAGGCGATGCAGGCGGCGAACGTGCTGGAGCTTGCTGAGCGCCCCATTGAGGCGCTTTCGGGCGGTCAGCGTCAGCGCGTGTGGATTGCCATGACCCTGGCGCAGCAGACCCCGCTGATTCTGCTCGATGAGCCGACCACCTACCTGGACATCACGCACCAGATTGAGGTGCTGAACCTGACGAAGAAATTGCATTCCGAAGGGCGAACGGTAGCCGTGGTGTTGCATGACCTGAACCTCGCTTTCAGGTATGCTACTCATGTTGTGTTAATGAAGCAGGGCCGGATTATCGCTCAGGGCGATCCGCGTGCGATAATTACACCGGAACTCATTCAGGAAGTTTTTGACCTGCAATCGGTCATTATTCCTGATCCATGCACTGGTACCCCTTTGGTTATTCCGAAGGAGAACCAAGAAATTCATATTGCCGCTGACGCTATTTCGGCGGCCCGCGAAAGCGAATAGTTTTCGCCCCTAAGCCGCGTGGGAGTTAGCACCAACCGTCTCAGTACGGGTGGAAAAGCTCGGCATTGCGCCAAGCAGCGAACGCTAGGATCTGAGGGACCCAGGATCCCCTGCGCGTAGGGCGCCTACCCGGTGCTCGCCCGTCTTTGACGCATGAACGGATCCGAGCACTGGGTAGGTTCCATTTTGGGAACCCGCAGATGAGGCACCGAGACTGCCGCATGAGACTTTGAAAGTTGCGACTTGAGAGGTTTGATGCACGGTCTCGGTGCCTCATCTCAATTTAACTGCCCGGTTTGTGATGACCACTGTTTGCGACCTACAATTGGGGCCTGCATTTGAACCCCGCGCTCGCTGTCATGAATGTCATGTTGTGGTTCTTTCGCTTTTCCCTTTGGCTGGAGTTTGGGTAAGGGATACCATAGAGTGAGGTAGTAGAGGCTAACTAACGATAATGCGCCTCCTCACCGATTCTCACCGATTGAGTGTTTCCACAGACCAAGGAGGAACCGTTGGGCGAGCACGAACCCACCGCGACCGTTCCCGCGCAGAGTATTTCTGCACAGAACACTTCTGAACAGGCTACTTCGGCGCACCCGCGTACCGTTGCACCGACCGTGCGCCCGGCCCCTCCCAAGATCCCGCGCCCTGTACCGGCACCGCGCGTGGACAGCCCCCTCATTAGCGCCATTATCGCCGAGGCGGTCAGCCCCGAAGAGCTGAACGCCCGCATCCTTGAGGTCGTCTCCGAAGGCACCCCCATTATCGAGCCGGTGCACCGCGAAGACGGCAGCATCAGTGAGAACGAGCGAATCGTCACCTTCCTGTACCGCAACGAGCAGGCGGAGCAGGTGCTCATGTTCATCAACCGTCTGACCGATGAGAAGAACCTTGACCGTTCCCTCATGGCCCGCATCGAGGGCACTGGCTGGTGGCAGCTGAGCATGCAGATGGAAACCACCTGGCGTGCCTCCTACAACTTCTTGCCGGCGCTGCCCGGCGAGCGCCCCGCCTGGCTGGGCGATGACGACCAGGTGCGCCTGCGCGCCGCCCTGGATTCCGGCGAGGGCGACCCGCTGAACCCCGAGACCGTGTGCAACCGCATCGGTCGTTGCATGGGTGTGGTGCAGCTTGAGCATGCGCCGGTGCAGGAGTTCCTCCTGACTCAGGAAGAGATTGACGCGCTGCCCGCCCCCGAATGGATGCAGACCTCTGACGGTCACCAGTATGTGCTCGGCCGTGTGGGTGACCCCGCCCCGGATGCGCCGCTATTCATCCAGTTCGACGGTGAGATGTGGTTCAGCCAGGGCATGGAGCACACCCTCAACCGCGCCCACGAGGCGGGCCGTATTCCGGCGATGCACGTGTTCTTCCTGCACTCTGGCGGTCGTGAGAACCGCTGGAAGGAGTTGAACGGCGACAACCCGATTGCCGACTACCTGGTAGAGATCGCGTTCCCGCACCTGGAGACGGTGCACGGTATTAAGACCGCGCCGCAGAACATTGTGATTAACGGTCAGTCGCTGGGCGGTCTGTCCTCCTTGCTGGCGGTGCTGAGCCGCCCGGAGGCGTTTGGCGGCGCGATCGCGCAGTCTTCGTCGCTGTGGCAGCCGCAGGTCATGGACCGCCTGGACGAGCTGGAGGCGGCGGGTGAGATCGATCGCCTGCGTCACCTGTACCTTGAGATTGAGGTGGGGGAGCAGGAGTGGGTTCTGGTGCCTCCTCACCGCGAGCTGAAGGAGCGCCTGGAAAAGCTGGGCCTGAAGAATGTGCGTTGCACGACTTTCAACGGCGGTCACGATTATGCGTGCTGGCGTGGTGCGATTGTGCCGGCGTTGGAACGTATGATCGCTTCTTGCCGTGAGGAGACTGACGGTGAGCCGGGCTCCTCGGAGGATCTACGAGATGCCGCCTAGCGCCCCACGGGTAGAGCACACCCCGCATGGTGGGCGTGCGGGGTTCCCGTTAGGGTAAACACCGCCGCGCCCGTATCCTAGAGAAGTACAGCCTAAGAGAAGTGCAACACTACCGCGCCGCGAGGGGTGCCGAAGGGTACCCGGCGTAGGTTGCGCACCCGCCCTCATTGACGAGATGGCATCACGCTGCGAACACAACGTGAGCGCTATAGAAATCGCAAACGACACAGAAATCGAGAGAAGATGACCGTAGAACGTAGCCCCCTGGCCCCCACGCCGCTCATCCCCGAGTCTTTTGCCGCGAAGTACCGCGAAGCTGGCTACTGGATTGACCAGACCATCCCCGAGTTCCTGCTAGATGCCTGCCGCGCTAAGCCGCACTTCCCGGCGCTGGTGGCGCTTTCGCACGCGCAGCTCGATGAGGACGGCAAGCCCCAGCAGATTCGCCTCTCCTACGGTGAGCTGGAGGCGGCAGGCCGTGCCGCTGCGGCGCGCCTCGTGAAGGCGGGCGTGCATCCGGGTGACCGCGTGCTGCTGCAGTTGGGTAACACCGCCGAGTACTTGGTGTACCTGCTGGGTATTTTCTGGGCAGCTGCGCTGCCGGTATTCTGCCTGCCGCAGCACCGCACCACCGAGCTCGTGCACTTCGCGACCCGCACCGATGCGGCGGCGCACGTGTTCTCTTCGCTGACCCCCGGCGCGGATTTCATTGCACTGCACGAGGACGTTGCCGCCGAGCTGCGCAAGAACTCCCTGGAGCCGCCGGTCGCTATTGACGTTGCGGAGCCGCTGACCCCGCTGACCGAAGAGGAACTCGCTGAAGAGTTCGTGCCCGGCGTCATTCAGAACACCGAGAACCTGCGTGCGAGCGAGCAGGTGGCGTTCCTGCAGCTCTCCGGCGGTACGACCGGCATTTCGAAGCTGATTCCTCGCACCCACGCCGCCTACCTGTACTCGGTGCGCGGCTCGGTCGATATCTGCAAGCTGAACAACAACACGACCATGCTCGTGGTGCTGCCCGCCGCGCACAACTTCACGATGAGCTCGCCCGGTATTCTGGGCGTCATGTGCACCTCCGGCAAGCTGGTGTTTGCGGCGGATCCGTCCCCGCAGACTGCGTTCCACCTCATTGAGATGGAGGGTGTGACCACCTCTGCGCTGGTGCCGCCGCTGGCTCAGGCGTGGGTCGCCTCCGCGGAGAAGCGCGGCGTGTCCCTGCCGTCCCTGCAGACCCTGCAGGTGGGCGGTTCGAAGCTGGCTCCGGCGGTTGCGGGCAAGATTGAGTCGGTGCTCGGTTGCACCGTTCAGCAGGTGTTCGGCATGGCTGAGGGTCTGGTGAACTACACCCGCTCGACCGACCCGATTGAGATGCGTCTGAGGACTCAGGGCTACCCGATCAGCCCCGACGACGAAATCCTGATTGTTGATGATCAGGACCAGCCGGTCAAGCGCGGCGAGAGCGGCCACCTGCTCACCCGCGGCCCGTACACGATTCGCGGCTACTACCTGGAGGAGAACGCGAACCGTTACGGCTTCACCGAGGACGGCTTCTACCGCACCGGCGACATCGTGCGATTGGTCGCAGGCAAGTACCTTGAGGTGACCGGCCGCGCGAAGGACCAGATTAACCGCAACGGCGAGAAGATTGCCGTGGACGAAATCGAAGAGCTGGCGCTGACCCACCCCGACGTTTTTGACGCCGTGGTTCTGGGCATCCCGGATGAGACCGTGGGCGAGCGCGTGGGCCTGGTCATTGTGCCGCAGGAAGGTGCCGACCTGGGCGAAAACCCGCGCCGCACGATGCACGAGTTCTTCACCTCGAAGAAGCTCGCCGACTTCAAGATCCCGGAGCGCGTGCAGGTTCTGCAGGAGCTGCCCACCACGAACGTGGGTAAGATTTCTCGCCGCGAGCTGCGCGCCAAGCTTGCCGAAATTTTCGGCTAAACCCTTTGAGCTGATCATTTTCAGCTAAACCGTACGCCCTTATTCCTACCCCTATTGAGGAGAAAAATGTCCGCATTTGAGACCCTGCGCCCCATCATGGAGAAGTACATCGTCGAGCCCGACTCCCTGCAGACCGCTTTTGACGAGCCGACCACCGACCTGTTCTCCCTAGGCATGGACTCTATGGGCGCATTCGCCCTGCTCGACGACCTTGCCGCTGAGGGCGCCGTGATTGAGTTTACCGAGCTGGTGGAGAACCCGACCGTGGAGTTCATCGCCTCCCGCCTGGGCTAAGCGTTACCGCACCCCGAGTGCCCGCCTGCCGCGAATGCAGGCGGGTGCCCGGGGTGTTTGCTACTCGCCTCGTTTTTCTTTGCGCCGGTTTTACGCCGTGTTGTGTGGCTGCGTTTACCCTTGTCAGTGCACTTCTGTCAGCGCACTTCTGCCAGCGTGAAGCGGCGGGGCAGTAGCCTACCTTTCACATCTACCTTTAACACACCGCATATCATCCCTAATCCAGACCCCTAATCCAGACCTTTGAGAGGCCACCATGGGCGTAGCTGATACTACCGCACCCGCTAGCTTCGGGACTGCTTCCGACCTTCGCACCGCCGCGAACCCCTCCGCACAGCACAGCGCTGACAGCCCCTGGCTGCCGCTGACCACTAACGCGCGCGGCATCTACTTTGCCGCCGCGATTGACCCGACGAACCCCTGCTACAACACCGCGGAGGTTCTGCAATGCCCCGCAGACACCGACCTCGCTCTGCTGCGTGAGGCTTTTGAGCAGCTCTACCGCGAGAACGAGGGTTTCCGCGTGCGCACCCGCATTGCCGATGGTGCCGCCTCCCAGCAGATTCTGACCGAGGAAGCGTTCCTTTCGGGCATTGACCTGCTCGTGGATGATGGCGAACTGGACGGGGGCGAACTGGAGGAGAGCGAGCTGAGCGGCACCGCCGAGGCGGGGGAGGAGAACGCCTCTGACTTGCCCGAATCAGCCCTGCCTGACTCTGATTTGCCCGCGCCGGTGCGCGCCTGGGCACAGCGCCTGCTCGCCCAGCCCCTCGCCACCGATGAGGGCGTGACCGTGCGCAGCGCAGTGGTGCGTTACGGCGGGTTCCTCTGGGTGTACCATTCCTTCTCCCACGTGGTCGCCGACGGATTCGCCGCGTTCAACGGCCTCTCCCGCGTGGCGGCGATATACCGCGCCCTGTCCGCCGGTCAGCCGGTTCCGGCAACCCGCCGCATGAGCCTGCAGCAGCTGCTCGACGCCGACGATGCCGCCTCCACCGCCCGTGACGAAGACGTCGCCTTCTGGGAGGCGAGCGGCGCCCTGGAGCAGGAAGACACCTCCCTGGCGGGTCGTACCGCCTCCCCGTCGGCGCAGTCTGTGCGCCTGGCGTTCAGCATTGATACGCCCACCCAGCAGGCTCTACTGGATGCGGCAAAGCAGCACGCCGTCTCCTGGCCCGTGCTGGCGACCGCCGCCGTCGGCTCGTACCTGGCGCGTGTGGGCGGCTACCCGCAGGCTTCGTTCGGCGTGCCGCAGATGAACCGCATGTTCGCCCGCACCCTGCCGGAGGCGACCCGCGCCCTGGGTACGGCGAGCGCCCAGACCGGCTGTACCGCGGTGAACGTGCTGCCGGTGCAGGTTGCGGCGACCGGCCCCATCGCGGAGTCCCTGCACTCGGTGAAGGAACAGTACGCCCGCAATGCGGAGCATCCGCTGGCTCGTCAGGAAGACCTCGAGCGTACCGCGCGTAACGCCCAGTCCAGGCTGTTTGGTGCGCAGATTAACGTGGTGCCCTTTGACGCGGTACTGCCGCTGGCGGCACCCTCGAAGGACGAGTCCGGATCCGCGGTACCGACCGCGCGCATTCACAATATCTCTGCCGGTCCCGTTGCCGATGCGACCTTCACCCTGCGCGGCATGCCCGGCCGCGGCAACAGCATCTCCTGCGAGATTGACATGAACCCGGCGCTCTACACCGCTGAGGAGCTGGAACGCCACGCCGCCCGCCTGAGCGAGTGGCTACCCGCCTACGCGGCGGAGGCGCAGCGTGAGGGTGCCTCCCTGAACAACCTCGGCTTGACGACCGAGGCTGAGCTTGCGACCCTGCGCGAGCTGACCGCCCCGGCGCTTACCGACCACCCGATGGAGTACAAGACCCTGCTGGGTCGCTTCCGTGACGCGGTGGCGGCGCATCCGCAGGCGCTCGCGGTGCTGGATTCTGCCCCCGCGCCCGGTGAGGTGCTCACCCCCGAGTCGGATCGCGCCTACGCTTTTGACCGCGCCCTCACCTACGCCGAACTGGACGAGCGCGCCCGTGCGCTTGCCGCGCAGCTGCTGGACTGGGGCGTTCGCCCTTCCGATGCGGTGGGTCTGCGTGTGCACCGCGGCGCCGAGCAGTATGTGGCGCTGTACGCCCTGCTGTACGCTGGCGCCACCTACGTGCCGGTGCTTCCGGATCTGCCCGCCGAGCGTGTGGGCGTGATGATGGAGGACGCCGAATGTTCCCTGCTGTTGCACGGCCCCGGTCTGCAGCCGCTGAGCGCGGAAGAGCTGAACCCGCAGGAGCCTGCGCGTCACGCGAACCTGCCCCAGCATACTCTGCCGCTGCTGAGCACTGACGAGCCCACACGGGTTCCCTCCTCTGCACCCGCCGCTGAGGAGCTTCCGGGCGCGAAAACCGGCCTGGACGAGGACGCCTACGTTCTCTTCACCTCCGGCTCCACGGGCCGTCCGAAGGGCGTTGCCATCAGCCACCGCTCGATTGACAACCGCCTGCGCTGGCAGCAGCACCAGATTCCGGTGGGGGAGGGCGACCGCGTTCTGCACAAGACCCCCATCTCCTTTGACGTGCACGTGTGGGAGCTGTACTGGCCTCTCGCCGAGGGTGCTGCCGTGGTCATTGCCGCCCCGGAGGGACACCGCGACCCCGCCTACCTGGCGCGCGTGATTGCCGAGCAGTCCGTCACGGCGGTGCACTTTGTGCCGACCATGCTGTCGGCGCTGACCTCGTCGCCGGCGGCGCGCCGCATCCTGGCTGATGCTGGCTTCGGTCAGGATCGAGAGCAGCCCCTGCGCTATGTGGTCTGCTCGGGTGAGGCGCTGCAGAAGGACCAGGTGCAGGCTGCGGGCGAGGTTCTGGGCGTGTACCCGCTGAACCTGTACGGTCCGACCGAGGCGGCGGTGGACGTGACCTTCTGGGAGACTTCCGCCGACCCGCAGCGTGAGAGCGTGCCCATTGGCGAGCCCGTCTGGAACACCGGAACCCTGATTCTTGACCCGACCGGCCACCCCGTGCCGGTGGGCGTGACGGGTGAACTGCACCTGTCGGGTGTGCAGCTGGCGCGCGGCTACAAGAACAACCCGCAGGCGACCGCGGCGGCTTTCGTGGAGCAGGCTCCTGCCGGTGCGCTCGCGCTGCTGAACGGTGAGAGTCAGCGCCTGTACCGTACGGGCGATTTGGCGTGCTGGGAGATTCTTCCCGATGGTCGCGCCGTCATTGGCTACCGCGGCCGCACGGACTACCAGATTAAGGTGCGCGGTCAGCGCCTGGAGCTGGGCGATATTGAGATGGCTCTTGCCGCGGTTGAGGGCGTGACCGCCTCGGTGGCTCTGCTGTACCGCGGCCTGCGTGAGCCTGCCTTGGCGGCGGTGCTGGAGGTCGGCGACGTGCCCGCTGAGCGTGCCGAGCAGCTGGTGGAGGCGGCGCGCGAGCATTGTGCGCAGGTTCTGCCGGACTACATGGTGCCGACCCTGTGGCATACCCTGCCTGCTCTGCCGGTGAGCCCCTCCGGTAAGGCGGATCGCAAGCTGTTGGCGTCCCTGGATCTGACCCCGCAGACTTCTGATGCTGAGGGTCCGCACGGTCTGCTGGAGCAGCAGTTGTGCTCGATTATTGCGGGCGTGCTGGGTCGTGAGCGTTTCGGCGTGGATGAGGACTTCTTCGCCTCGGGTGGTCATTCGTTGGCGGCTCTTGAGGTGATTGCCGCGGTTGAGGAGCAGCTGGGTCTGAGCGTGAGCATCGGTGCGCTGTTTGCGCATCCGACCGTGCAGGCTTTGGCGGCGTCCATTGCGGGTGAGCGTGGCGAGGGTGCAGAGTTCGCGCCGGTTCTGCCTCTACGCGAACACGTTGTGACTCAGCGTGAGCAGCCCGTTGTCCCCGATACTACAGAGGCTCCCGCGCCGCTGTTTATCCTGCCGCCTGCGGGTGGTTTGGGCTGGTGTTATGCGGGGTACCTTTCGCATCTTCCGGCTCAGCAGGGTGTGTACGCTCTGCAGGCTGAGGCGTTCTCTGACCCGCAGACTGGGTTTGCGTCGAGCCTGCAGGAGCTGGCTGAGGGCTACCTGAAGCTGATTGAGAAGACTCTGGCGGAGCGTTCGTTGCCGCGTCGTTTTGCGTTGATGGGCTGGTCTGTGGGCGGTACTGCCGCGGTGCAGGTGGCGGCCCTGGCGCAGGCTGCGGGTGCGCTGGTTGAGCGCGTCATCCTGTTGGATGCGTATCCTTCGGAGCAATGGCAGGGCGTGCCTGCGCCGGATGAGCAGGAGAGCTTCCGTGCGCTGTTGCGTATGGGCGGTTTGCCGGAGCCTGCCTCCGATGAGCGGCTTGATCTGCCGGGTACGTTGGAGCGTCTGCAGAAGGCGGGTTCGGCGATGGGTTACCTACCGGAGGAGAAGTTGGGCGTGTGCTTGGGTAGTATGCGTGCTTCGGCGGCGTTGATGCGTGGTGCTGAGCAGGCGTTCTTGGACGGTGATGTGTTGCTGGTGGGTGTGCCGCATGAGGATCAGCCGTATTTGGACGCGGCGGGTTGGGCGGCGCATGCGTCGTCGTTCCGTGCGGTGCTGCTGGAGGGTACGCACCCTGATTTGGTGAACCCGGCGCGTTTGGCGGAGGTGACCGGCCACTTCGCCAGCTAGCGCTCTATAACTGATTTCCCCATAACTGATGTAGCCCGGAGGTAGTAGTCGTTACCTCCGGGCTACATCAGTTAGACATGCAACTCAGGTAAAGCACGAGTTAAAAACGAATGCCCCCGGTTGATGAATCATCAACCGGGGGCATTGCTTTATTATCACAAAGAGTATCTTTTAGGTGATTTTAGTCATATAAAAAATTCGTGCAAAAAATCATCAGTGTGCAAATGGCATAAAATACCAAATTTTACAGCCTTTGTTATACATACACTCTTAAATTTTGTGACACGTGCCTCACTTATTGCTTGAAAAGACTCCTTAATGAGTGCTAGATTGTAGCCACCTCTTAAATATGATTCCGATTACACGGATTGGGATCGTATCTAAGAGAACGACTCGGTATACACCAAGCCGTAGAATGTATTTCACTCACGCAGAAGGATATCCTTCTCAAAACACTAGGAGTTTACGATGAAGCTCTAGAACATTCTCCTAGTAGTCATGACGCTGCAGACCCCCCTGTGTATTGTCTGCACATAGCGGCTTGATCCTTTCGCCACGGGTGCGCTCCCAAGCTAGCAGGTACTCCCCAATACCCGAAGCCCTGCTTGAACGTTGGTTCAGCATAGGGTTCAGCATAAATAACTGATTCCATAAGCACCCGTATTACTGGGCACTACATGGTGATTATCGCCAGAGCATAACCCAGCTTTCTTTACTGCCGCATATTCTTTATCCAATTAAGGAGGGAGAATTATGAACCTCAAGAAATTCTTTCAACCCGCAATGGCTATAACGTTTGCATTCACGTTAGCCTGCACATCCTGTTCTACAGGCCCGCAACTAGAACGTGATGAAACAGCCCAAGCAACTCTAGACTATAAAAACAACCAAATCATTACTCCACTCGAAGAATACAATGACCTTTTAGATGAAAATTCCCAGTATTACACTCGAGCCTTGGAAATTCTCAGGCAGCGCTGTTTCGCAAAGCACGGCCAATCCTACGAAATATATATCCCGGATGTAGAAGATAGGAAATTCTTTTCGTCCGGTCGCGAGTTTGGCCTCTGGAACCCCGAATACTCCGCCAAATATGGACACTACAAGCGATCCGGGAATGCACCATCATCCGCGGGCTATGACACAAAAATCATGGAACAGTGCATGCCTGAAATCTTAGCCACGTTGAAAGAGATTGCGGGCATCAGCCTCGAAGAGCAAAGTGGCCTCACAGAAGCCTATCGTCGAATCCACGGCGAATCCTATGCAGCTGCCATGAATCATCCTGAATGGAAAAAATACCGTGAAGCATGGTGGAAATGCCTATCGGATAAAGGTCTAACGCCACGAAAAGGCGACGAAGAATGGGGTACAAAAGAACTATCAAATGCAACCCGTGCTAGCGGTGATAATAATGCCCCGGCATCGGAAGAGGAAATTCGACTCAGCGTCATTGAAGCACAATGCAGTAAAGATACAGGAATGGCTCAAGGTCTTGCCAACCTCGTAGCCTCATACCAAAAACCGCTCATTCGAGATAACGAAACAAAACTAGAAGAACAGCGACGGCAGCTATCAGAAGTTTATCTCCGATATAAAGAGTGGGTTCTCAAAAACCAATAAATATAATGCCCCCGGTTGATGAATCATCAACCGGGGGCATCGCTTAGCTTCTAACGCAGAACCGGGGTTCTACAGTCAAATGCTTAGTGCTGCTCCAGCTCGGAGTTAGCGTTCACGTTGAGCAGGTCGTACTTAGCGAATGCCTTCGCGGGAACGTCTGCTGCAACCTCGCCGCGCTTTGCCAGCATCTGCAGGGTGCGGACAACGACCGACTCTGCATCGATGTGGAAGAAGCGACGTGCACCCGGGCGGGTGTCTGCGAAGCCGAAGCCGTCAGCACCCAGGGTTGCGAAGTCGTTCGGAACGAACTGGCGGATCTGGTCGGGAACATCCGAAGCGAAGTCGGTGGTCGCAACGATCGGGCCAGCAGCGCCTGCCAGCTTCTGGGTCACGTAAGGAACGCGAGCGGGCTGGTTCGGGTTCAGCAGAGCCTCTTCCTCAGCGGCAATGCCGTCGCGGCGCAGCTCGGTCCACGAGGTGACAGACCAGACGTCTGCGGAGACGCCCCAGTCCTCAGCCAGCAGCTTCTGAGCCTTCTCTGCCCACGGAACAGCAACGCCGGATGCCAGCAGCTGTGCCTTGGGGCCGGAGGTCAGCGGGGACTCGCTGATCTTGTGGATACCCTTGATGATGCCCTCAACGTCAACGTTTGCCGGCTCAGCAGGCTGGTGAATCGGCTCGTTGTACACGGTCAGGTAGTACATGACGTTGTGGTCTTCGTCCTTGTTGCCGTACATCTGCTCGATACCGCGCTCCACGATGTGAGCAATCTCGTAGCCGTAAGCCGGGTCGTAGATCTTGAAGGCCGGGTTGGTGGAGGCCAGGATCGGGGAGTGGCCGTCGTTGTGCTGCAGGCCCTCACCGGACAGGGTGGTACGACCTGCGGTTGCACCGATGACGAAGCCGCGGCACAGCTGGTCGGCAGCAGCCCAGAAGCCGTCGCCGGTGCGCTGGAAGCCGAACATCGAGTAGAAGATGTAAATCGGGATCATCGGCTCGCCGTGGGTGTCGTAGGAGGAGCCCAGTGCGATGAACGCAGCGGTTGCGCCTGCCTCGTTAATACCCACGTGAACAATCTGGCCCTCGGGGGACTCGGTGTAGGTGAGCATCAGCTGGTGGTCAACGGGCACGTAGTTCTGGCCGTTGGGGTTGTACAGCTTAGCCGAGGGGAAGAAGGAATCCATACCGAAGGTACGTGCCTCATCGGGGGTGATGGGGGCGATACGGTGACCGAAGCCCTTCACGCGCATGAGGTCCTTCATCAGGCGGACGAACGCCATGGTGGTAGCAGCGGTCTGCTTGCCGGAGCCCTTCTTGGTCTGTGCGTAGACCTTGGACTCGGGCAGGATAATCTCAGGCTGGGTGTTTGCACGGCCGGGGATGTAACCGCCGAGTTCCTTACGGCGTGCCTGCATGTACTGCAGTGCCGGGTGGTTTGCCTCGGGCAGGTAGTACGGCGGGTTGTACAGATCCTTCTCCAGCTCCTCGTCGGAGATGGGGATGTTCAGGTGGTCACGGAAGCCCTTCAGTGCTTCCATGGTGAACTTCTTGATCTGGTGGGTGGAGTTACGTGCCTCGAAGTAGGGGCCGAGCTCCGCACCCTTAATGGACTGTGCCAGGATGACGGTGGGCTTGCCCTTGGTCTCCATAGCTTCCTTGTAGGCTGCGTAGAGCTTCTTGTCGTCGTGGCCACCCAGGCGCAGGTTGAAGATCTGCTCGTCGGTCAGGTCTGCAACCAGTTCCTTGGTCTCGGGGTACTTGCCGAAGAAGTGCTCGCGGATGTAGCCGCCGTCTTCGCCACGGAAGGTCTGGTAGTCACCGTCGAGGGTCTCGTTCATCAGCTGGATGAGCTTGCCGCTCTTGTCCTTCTTGAGCAGCTCGTCGTAGTCGGAGCCCCACAGGACCTTGATGACGTGCCAGCCTGCGCCGCGGAAGAATGCCTCGAGCTCCTGAACGATCTTGCCGTTACCACGAACGGGGCCGTCCAGACGCTGCAGGTTGCAGTTGACGACGAAGGTCAGGTTGTCCAGGTGCTCGTTTGCAGCCAGCTGCAGTGCACCACGCGACTCGGGCTCGTCCATCTCGCCGTCGCCCAGGAATGCCCAGACGTGCTGCTCGGAGGTGTCCTTAATCTTGTGGTTGTGCAGGTACTTGTTGAAGGATGCCTGGTGAATTGCGTTCAGGGGGCCCAGACCCATGGAAACGGTCGGGAACTGCCAGAACTCGGGCATGCAACGGGGATGCGGGTACGAAGGAATACCGTTTGCGCCCTTGGTCTTCTCCTGGCGGAAGCCGTCCATCTGCTCTTCGGTCAGGACGCCTTCAACGAATGCGCGGGAGTAGACACCGGGGGAGGAGTGACCCTGGAAGAAGACCTGGTCGCCGCCACCGGGGTGGTTACGGCCGCGGAAGAAGTGGTTCTGGCCCATTTCGTAGAGGTCAGCAACACCTGCGAAGGTGGAGATGTGACCGCCAACGCCGATGCCCTTCTTCTGGGCACGCTGAACCATGATTGCTGCGTTCCAACGAATCCATGCGCGGTACTGGCGCTCGAGTTCCTCATCGCCGGGGTACTCGGGCTGCTGATCAACGGGGATGGTGTTGATGTAGTCGGTCTTGGTCAGAGTCGGGACCTTAACGCCCTTTGCGCCAGCCTCCTTGAGCAGTGCGCGAAGGATGTACTCTGCACGCTCGGTGCCGTGAGTCTTGATAAGGTCCTCGAGGGACTCAGCCCATTCCTGGGTCTCTTCTACGTCGATGTCCTTGAGGCCATCAAGAAGGGTGCTCAGGGAGTGCTCGTTCGGTACGTTAGCCAAACTAATCCAACCTCTCTTCTGTGCGGTTGTGAGATCGCCCGCCGCGCGATGTTGCGTTGTCGAACAATCTTTGTGTTTAAGCGCTATAGGTCTGTGAGACCTACTTCGCTTCTTATCTCTACTATCTTAGACCTAAAGGTGCCTCTCTTGGTCTCAAATGGGGGTTTTTGTGATGTGGGTTTCGCATTGTGGCTCTCTGAGTGGAAAAAATGCGCATTAAAAGTGCTAGTTATGGTCTTTTTGCACCTAAATAGCGCGGAATGGTGGGGGCGGCGGAATGGTGCGGCATAAGGGGGCATGGTCCGCCTGGGGGGAGGGGGTCAACTATGGCTTGGTGTGGCTTGGTGTGGGGTGCAGTGGGAAAACGAAAAAAATACTGAGACATAGAACACGTTCTATCGAGTTGCGTGTTTCGGTAGAAGCCCGTATAGTTTTCTCTTGTGTTCGCCACTGGAACGGAAACGAAACAGTGAGAACTACGGGTCTTTAGCTCAGCTGGTAGAGCGCCACGTTTACACCGTGGATGTCATCGGTTCGATCCCGGTAGGACCCACCGATTACCCCGGTACCGCAAGGTACCGGGGTTTTTGTTTACCCGGTTGTATTTACCCATTGACCTGCCGCGAGAGTACCCGGCGGGAGGCTCACGAAAATAATTCAGTCGGAACTGCGATTCCTTCGAGCATAAAACTGTACTCCACCTATATATAGCCCGCCCTCAGCGCGTATCCTTATATACATGACTGAAAACAAGAAGGCACAGATTGGTGTCACCGGCCTTGCTGTCATGGGCGCAAACCTCGCCCGCAACCTGGCACGTAACGGCTACACCGTGGCACTGCACAACCGTTCCGTAGAGAAGACCGACGCACTGCTGGCTGAGCACGGCGCAGACGGCGACTTCATCCGCACCGAGTCCCTGCAGGAACTCGTCGACTCCCTCGAGTCTCCCCGCCGCATCCTGATTATGGTCAAGGCGGGCGCACCCGTCGACGCAGTGATCGAGCAGCTCACCCCCATGCTCGATGAGGGCGACATCATCATCGACGGCGGTAACTCCCACTTCCCCGACACCATCCGTCGCGAGCACGCTCTGGCTAAAAAGGGCCTGCACTTCGTAGGTGTTGGCGTCTCCGGCGGCGAAGAGGGCGCTCTCTGGGGCCCCTCCATGATGCCCGGCGGCTCCGCAGAGTCCTACAAGCACCTCGGCCCCATGCTCGAAAAGATTGCAGCGAAGGCACCGCAGGACGGCGCACCCTGCTGCGCATGGATCTCCACCGACGGTGCTGGCCACTTCGTGAAGATGGTCCACAACGGCATCGAGTACGCCGACATGCAGGTCATTGGCGAAGCGTACGACATTCTGCGCTCCATCGCAGGCATTGAGCCGGCACAGCAGGCAGAAATCTTCAAGACCTGGAACGAAGGCGACCTGAGCTCCTACCTGATCGAAATCACCGCTGAGGTGCTCGCACAGGTAGACGCAAAGACCGGCAAGCCCCTGGTTGACGTTATCGTTGACGCAGCGGGCCAGAAGGGTACCGGCCTGTGGACCGCTAAGGCTGGCCTGGACCTCGGTTCCCCCGTCTCCGCTATCGCAGAGTCAGTGTTCGCACGCGCCCTCTCCTCCTCCGAGCGTGAGCAGCGCGAGCAGGCACAGCGCGAACTGCCCGCCGGCCTGATTGCAACCACCGGCGTTGGTGCAGGCGACCCCGAGTTCGTTGAGGATGTGCGCCGCGCACTCTTCGCATCCAAGCTCGTGGCATACGCACAGGGCATGGACCTGCTCACCCGCGCAGGCAAGGAATACGGCTGGGACCTGAAGCTGGACACCATCGCATCGCTGTGGCGTGCAGGCTGCATCATCCGCGCCGAGCTGCTGGGCGACATCATGGCTGCTTACGCTGATGAAGCTCCCGCGAACATGCTGCTGGCACCCGCCTTCAAGAACCTCATGGAGGAGCTCGTTCCTTCCTGGCGTCGCGTGGTGGCTAAGGCAACCGCACTGGGCATCCCCGTGCCGGTGTTCGCATCCGCACTGTCCTACTACGACGGCCTGCGCCGCGACCGCCTGCCCGCATCCCTGATTCAGGGTCAGCGTGACTTCTTCGGTGCGCACACCTACGGTCGTATCGACGAAGAGGGCGCCTTCCACACCATGTGGAGCGGCGACCGCTCCGAGGTGAACGCAGCGGACATTCACGTTCACTAAGCTCCCGTAGCTGAACACAAAAGCCCGCCCCGGCTGGATGAGAATCCGGTCGGGGCGGGCTTTCGTTATGTCTTGATAGGGCAGTCCCCGAGGTGTCTCAGGGGTGCAACAGGGGAGAGGCGCTGCGGATAGGAATATTAGCTAGGAGCCGCCAGGCGCGCCTCTACGGGCTCAAAACGCCAGTAAGCACTAAATCCACATGGCGGGGTCAATGTACTCCACAGCGTCCACCAGGGGCTTCTTCTTCTCCGGGGTACGCGGGCGGTGCTTTGCGGGAATGCCGGTAATAATCGAATCGGCGGGGTGATCGTTGACCACCACGGCGTTCGCGCCAATCGCGCTATCGGCACCAATAACCACCGGACCCAGCACCTTCGCGCCGGCGCCAATGGTCACGCGGTCACCAATGGTGGGGTGGCGCTTCACCTTCTCCAGGGAGCGACCACCCAGGGTCACGCCGTGGTACAGCATCACGTCGTCACCGACCTCAGCGGTTTCACCAATCACAATGCCCATGCCGTGATCAATGAAGAAACGGCGGCCAATGGTCGCGCCGGGGTGGATCTCCACGCCGGTCAGAAAACGCGCAAACTGCGAGAGAGTACGAGCCAGAGACTTCGTCTCATCCTTCTGCCAGAGCTTATGGGTCAGGCGGTGAACCCAAATGGCGTGCATGCCCGAATAGTTCAGCGCAATCTCGACAGCGCCACGCGCAGCGGGGTCATGCTGGCGGACGTTCTCAATATCTTCACGCAGACGCGCAATAAAACTCATTGGGTTCCCTTTCCCTCATCGGTCGTGCTCTGTATGTGTGCGACCTTTCCAACGGTACCAACAATGAAGCCCTTTCGGCTATTCCCGCCGCAATCAGCAATATGGTGGACGCGCCCACCGGTTGGACTGTTCAGCCGCGCGGATACATGGCACGGATACATAGGGAGCAGACGGAAAAGAGCCGTAAGGCGGAAGGCAGCACGAGCCTGCCCCGGTGCCTCAGTTCGTAGAGTCTTTATTTCGCAGTGGGCATAGAAACGCCCCGCCCACCGTGTATGCAACCGGCAGACGGGGCGTAGCACTATAAACTGATGCCTCCCACTAAAAAGGGGGCTCAGAAGCTCAATTAGCCGCGGATATCCTCGTACAGAGCGGTAGAGATGTAACGCTCACCGAAGTCGGGAACGATAGCCACAATCAGCTTGTCCTTGTTCTCAGACTTCTTAGCCTCCTCCAGAGCAGCCCAAACAGCCGCACCGGAAGAAATACCGCCCAGAATACCTTCCTGAGTAGCCAGCAGGCGGGAGGTACGCATAGCGTCCTCAGCGCTGACCGGGGTCACGGAATCGTAGATGCCGCGGTCCAGGGTATCGGGAACGAAGTTAGCGCCTAGACCCTGAATCTTGTGGGGGCCAACGCGGCCCTCGGAGAGCAGCGGGGAGTCCTTAGGCTCAACCGCAACAACCTTAACGTTCGGGTTCTGCTCCTTCAGGTACTTACCGGTACCGGAGATGGTGCCGCCGGTGCCAATACCCGCCACGAAGATGTCGACCTTGCCGTCGGTTGCTTCCCAAATCTCGGGGCCGGTGGTGTTGTAGTGAATAGCGGGGTTTGCCTCGTTGGAGAACTGAGACGCCAGGATAGCGTTCTCGGTGGTAGCAACGATTTCCTTAGCCTTCTCCACAGCACCGCGCATACCCTCGGTACCGGGGGTCAGCACGATCTGAGCACCGTAAGCGCGCAGCAGCACGCGACGCTCAGCAGACATGGTCTCCGGCATGGTCAGGATGACGCGGTAACCGCGAGCAGCACCCACCATAGCCAGCGCAATACCGGTGTTACCGGAAGTACCCTCAACGATGGTACCGCCGGGCTTCAGCTCACCCGACTTCTCAGCAGCGTCAATGATGGCGCGGCCGATACGGTCCTTGACCGAACCTGCAGGGTTGTAGAACTCAAGCTTGACCGCTACGTTACCGGGCAGACCCTCGTCCAGTCGGTTCAGCTTAATCAGGGGGGTCTGGCCGGTTGCTTCAACAATGCTGTTGAGAATCTTTGCCATGGGGTGCTCCTTACATGAGCCTGGGGGAGGCCAGCCGCGACGGGGTCTCCGTAATGAATAATCGGTTACGTGGCAACTCTACTACTCGCCGGCGACAGGTTTAAACCTGCGGTCACAGTTCGTAATAATGCCAGAGAAAAACCTCAAGGAACGAGGTTCAAAAAGAGGGTACAGAAAAGCGCCGCACAAACCCTTTCTCGATAAAGGACAATGAATGTGCGGCGCTCTCTAGAAACATTATGTAGCCCAAAAGACAACCTCTATATATATAGAGTAGTGATGAACTCTGTTCACCGCAAGCTGGAGCCACAAATTTTATTGCCATCAATGGAAAAAACAGTGAAAATCGCATCCTGAGACAGCACAACGCTAAAAGCGGGGGAGAGAACCAACCCGGAGGACTAGTTGATGTCCATGTGCAGGTCCCACTTGTTATTCAAGTAGCGACCAACAGCCTCACCGAACATCTTCACGTGACGCTTATCAGCCGCCACGGTCTGCTCCTTGCCGTCCTTGAACAGCTTCTCGCCCAGATCCACGTTCAGAGTCACGGTCCAGTTGTACGCACCCTGCGCCAGAACCGGCTGCTTAGTGCCAATAGTCAGGGTAGCGGTCGGGTTCACGTACCAGGTCTTCTTCTCATCAATACCCGCCTTAGTGGAGTCCGCGTACTTCTTCATCGCAGCCAGGGTCTCCTGGTCGGTGCTGACCTCGTTCATGTAGTGCATATCGCCGGTGCGCAGCAGGTACTCAAACGCCGCACCGAAGTACGCCAGAGCCGCCGCGAAGCCAGCCACCGAATTCTGGTGCATAGCCTCCGGAACAATCGGGGACGGCACGTTCTGCGGCGGGTGCTCAGCATTACCCGGCTGGTACTCGCCGTGCTCCTCCATCTTCTCCAGCTTTGCCACGCCGCTGTAATCCTTATTGTCGTTAGGTAGCGGAGAGTTCGTTGCAGTAGGCGAAGCCGATGCAGAAGCGGAGGGGGAAGCAGACGCCGAAGCCGACGGGGATGCAGTAGCGGACTCAGAAGCCGTAGCAGAAGCGCTCTCAGAGCCAGAAGCGGAAGCAGACGCCTCAGAAGTAGCCTTAGAGCCACAAGCCGCCAGCAAAGCCATAGAGCTGACGCCCAGCACACCCAGCGCCGCGCGGCGGGTCAGGTTCTCGGACATAGTGATACCTTTCAGTCAGTCGGTGATTGCAACCAGTTTAGCCGCAAACCCAACAGGATACAGAGTCGAGCCAAGCGAAGCGTGAGAAGCGCCTCGCACACAAACGCGTTATGACGAACTATGACGCCGCGGAGGTGGCGGAAGTCTCAGCGGAAGCCTCAGCAGAAGCGGCGGCAGAAGAGGATGCGGAAGCCGAACCGGACGCCGCAGTACTTGCGGTGGGCGCGCCGCCCTGGACCGTGGCACCGTACGCCACGCTCAGCTCCCACATCTTCGAATCAGCGTGGTAACGACCGCGGAAATCGCACTCCTGAATCGTCACCTGAGAAGCCGGACCCGTAGCAGTAGCAGAAGCAGAGGCGCTCGGGGATGCCGCATCAGACACCAGCGCGTCCTCCGACGGCTCAGTAGGCTCAGCAGAAGCCGAAGCGCTCGCCGAGGCAACCACCGGCTGAATCTTGCCCTCAGCCACCGCCTCCGTACCAAAGTCCAGAGTGTACTGACCCTTAAACAGCAGATTGCCATCGCTCATAATCGACGGCTGAGCGCTCGCCAAAGTATATGAAGCCGACGGGTTCACATACCAGGAGCCCTTCTCCACACCCGCCAGAATCGACGCCGACAGAGCATCCACCTCAGAGCGAGTCTTCGAGGACAGCTGAATGCCGGTCGAGAACGCATCCGTGCTACCGGTCTTCACCAGGTAATCCATAGCCGCTGCAAAATAAGCAACCGCCTCATGGAAACCCGTCACCGTATTCAACGAGAGCTTATCAGTCACCTTCGGCTTCGGAGCATTACGCGGCGGATGATCCACCGTACCCTGCTCATAATTCAACGCACCATCATAGTGGGTGTACTCCACCAGACCCGAATAGTTCTGACCATCATCGCTGTACCCGTTCGGGTTAGCGCTCGACTTCGAACCGCTCAGGCTACCGCCCTGAGAACCAGACTGCTGGCTAGATCCACCTGAACCGCAAGCGCTCAACAGCGCCGCAGAACCCGCAACAGCGGAGGCGCCCACACCCAGACGCAGCAGGGAGCGGCGAGAGAAAGACTGGGAAAAAGAAGACATACAAAAACCTTGAATCCGGGAAAGCTCGTTACTACCAGAGTAAAACAGATCATGCCCTAACCCGAGGGCGAGTTAGAGCATGATGCCTGAATAATCAGAAGATTTAGAGGTTGTCGCTATTGCCGGAGTTACCAGCGTTGCCGCCGTTACCGTCACTGGTGTCACCGGAAGCACCGCCATTAGCGCCACCATTCTTCGGCTGAGCCGACGCCTGAGCCTCGTACTCATCCTGAATAGTCAGGGTCCAGTCATTATCGTGGCGCACACCGGTAACCACCAGGCCACGCTCCGTGCGGCGCACCTTCTCGGACATCTCCGCAGGAGCACCGTCAATCACCACGGTCGGACCCAAATCAATCACCAGGTCAAAGGTCCACTGCACGCTCTTCTTCACCAGAGCAGGAACAGCAGTAAACGCCGACATTGTCACCTTCGGCGACACATACCAGTCACGCGCCTGCGAGCTCTCATTCGACTCATCCATAAACGACGAGAACGACGCAACGAACTTCTCATCAGCCTTCGACTCACGCAGCGGGCCGGCATCACCGGTCAACACCAGGTAGTTAATCGCCGCATACACGAACGCAATCGAATCGTACAGACCCTGTACTGAGTTCTCCGATGCGCTCGCCGGGCGCTTAGGGAACGGCACGTTCTGCGCGGGAGCCGACTCGGTCGCCGGAACGAAAGTACCCTTCTTCTCATAGTTATCGAAGGTGACCTCGCCGCTAAAATCAGTGCGCGAAGAAGCCGACGGGGACATCTGAGGGGTATCCGCATCAGCGTTCTCGCTGGAGGAAGAACCACCGCCACACGCAACCAGCAGGGCGCTCAAAGACACGCCCGCAATGCCCGCACCCGCGTAACGCAGAGCAGAACGGCGGCTAATACCGGTAGTGGAACTGGGAAGCCCGGAGGTCATGGGGAAAAGCGCCACGGAATACCTTTCGAGTGAGAATCTCAGGTGAGAGACGAGTGAGAGTGCGCCTCGACAAGCGGATATCACACGCGGACATCCCTCTAGAGACAGTCCTAAGTATAACGCGCCCCCGCCTTCACACCCGTGCGTACCAGCGCCCAAGCGAGCGTGATATGCCGCCCATCAGCGAACTTACCGCAGGTGGTGAACTTACCGTAACCAGGAACTTACTGGAACCAGCGGGAGCATCGCACCGGATGGGGTATGGCGGGTATAGCGAAGGAGGGGACGCGTTCATCGTCTATAGAGATCGTCTATAGGGGAGGGGCTATTGGGCGCCCTCACCGGGAACACCGGCGGGTGCCTCAGCACCGGGAGCTACGGTCGGCTGAGCCGTCGCAGCTGCAGGCTGAGTTGCCACGGGCTGCGCGGGAGCGGTAGCCGCAGGCGCCTGGGTAGCGGCAGGCTGAGGAGCCTGAGCCGCGCCACCCTGACCTGCAGAATCCTGACCGGCACCATTCTGGGCACCACCATTCTGGGAGCCAGTGTACTGACGGGAACCACCCTGGCCGGCACCATTCTGTGCGCCGCCGTTCTGGGCGGCACCGTTGTTAGCGGTACCCTGCGCGGCACCGTTACCCGAAGTGTTCGCGCCGGCGTTTGCGCCAGCATTAGCCGCCACGGTGCTGTCATCAGTCACCGTCGGGGTGTACGTCGAGGAAGGATGCGCGCGCGGAGTCTGAGTCGGCTTCGGAGCCAACGCCGGATCGTACTGCTGAGGCGAAATCACGACCCAGCGCTTCGCCTCCTCATCGTACTCAGCGTAGAGAGCCTTAATCTCCTGTGCCTCAGTATCCTCTAGGGGCTTGGTCGTGTTGGTTGCCTTCTCAACCTGCAGACCGTGCGCCTGAGTCACGGTGCACGCCCACGAATACTTGGTGCCGCGGGTCGTCGGCTGCTTATCGGTCAGGCGGAAGGTCCACTCACCATCAACCAGCCAGTTCGTGCCGGGCGCATAGAAGGCACGTAACTTCTCCAGAGCCGCACGGTCGGTAGAGTTCTGCGCCTGAACCACCTGCAGAGCAGGACCGGGGTCACCAGTCATACGGGCATAGTTCACCGCCGCCGCAAAGTAAGCGAAGGTGGCGCGCAAGCTACGGGCGTTCTTCTCGTACATGGTCTCATCCTCAACCGGGATGGGCACGGCGCTCGCCTTAGAATCAACGCTCGCGGGGCCAGCAGTGGGCTCAATCGTGTAGACCTGACCGGTCTCCGGGTCGGTGCTACTCATCGGGGCTGCACCGGTACCGGCAACGTACTTGGTCCACTTCAGCTCGCCCGACAGGTTATCGTAGGCACCCGCAATCGACGCGGAAGGAGTGGGGGAGGCAGTCGCCTCCGCAGTCTTTTTGGAACCGCAAGCGGCAAGCATAGCACCCAGGGCGGCAGTGCCCGTGAGCGCAATAAAGTGGCGGCGGCTGTGAATCATAGTGATCCCCTTGAATGTGCTGTGATGCGGAAGTATCGGTGATTAGATGAAGAGCACACGCTCCAATCCTCAGCCTAACATCACGACCCCATCAGAGGGCGTGAAGCAGTCACCCGCGGGGCGGGTAGAGGCGTATTGAGGCGAAAATGGGCGGACCTCATCTAGCCCTAGCCTATAGAGTTCACGCGTGGCACACAAATAAAAGCCCTCATCCGTGCCTCATATCACCCAATATGACGGGATTTTTGAGGCGCGGATGCAAAGAGGTTTTAGGCTGAGCCTCGAATGTAACGAGCTGCCTTAGAAGAGGTGCTCTCATTCGGGGTCGGGTGAGCGCTCGGGGTGTTCGCGGACGGTACAGCGGTAGCCGCCGGGGTGGCGGTAGCGCTCGGGGAAGATTGCGGATCCTCCAGCATCTGCCAGCCGTTTTCGCCAAAGTAGACGTAAGCATCCGCCTTCTGATTACTGCCGTAGATGCCGGTGAGCTGCTCACGCTGGCGGGTCTCATGGTTGAACAGGAACGCGTTCTCGTCCACCTTCAGGGTCGCCTTCCAGCAGTAGACGTTTTGCTCGGTGGCGGGTACCGGCTGCGGGGAGCTTAGATTGATGCACATGGGGTGGTTGTTCTTAGAGACCAGCCAGCCGATGTTGTAGCGGTAGATATCGCGGTACATTTCCGCCATGTGGCTAAAGTGCTCCTGGCCGGGCAGGTTCATGAAGGGGCCGGTATCGCCGGTGAGGAGCATATAGTTCTGCGCCGCACCCCAGTACTGCAGGAAGGCGTGCAGGCCCTCAACGGTACGTTCCTTAGCCTCCGGAGGCATGGTGGGGCGGGGAACATTGACGGCACGGTGGCTGAGAGTGCCGTTCGAGAAATTGCCGTTGCGCTCAAAGAACTCATCGGGCAGAATCGCCGGGCCTCGGCCGTCCAGAGCGGAGGCGGGCAGGGGCTCGGCGTAGGTGATGCTGCGCGTGGTGGTCGCAGATTTAGTCTGGATGCTCTGAGGCGCCGGTGCGACATCAGTAGGAGAGGGTTCAGTGAGTGGTTGAGGGCGAGAAACTGCGCTGGGGCTGCAGGCGCTTGCGAGTGCACTCAATGCTGCTCCGGAAGAAAGAGCAAGAAGATGGCGACGTGACAGCGAACTGAACATACGCAACCTTTCGCAAGAGTAAAGACGGGCAGGCAGTAATGGGTAGCTCGGATGCAGTGAACCTCAACGGCAGTTGATTGCAGTTGTATGAGGGGCCGGTGAGCGTTCCCGAATGGTGTGGCATACCGCGGTGAGTACGGATGCGATAGAAAGGGCAGGCCAGAAGCCTCCTGAAGGAATCGGTGTGGTTATGACCTGCCTGGTTGTCGTGCTCAATGATTCTAAGCGTACTTTCAGGTTCAAAATGACCATATCTGCGCTCGAGCGTAAAAAGTTATCAAATCTTAATATTTGCCCGCCATATGCGGGATAAAGAACGTACCAATGTGTTCGGGATAACCGCATTAAAATCTGTTATTTCCCCTAGAAACTTAGGGATTTTTAGCTTTTTCTTGATGCGAGTAAATCGCAAATTGGAGTTGTTGCACCTTGTGTGTAAATAGTATTTCAACCTCTCCACGTTGTCCGAACACCCATCAAAAACACCCCGAAAAGCGCACCCAAACTCCCCGCCGCCGCAACGTGCCCACCACAACGCCCACACATGACATGAAGCGGGTTCCCCCTATGGGACAATAGCGCTGTGACTACCACCGACTATGCGCAGCTCAAAGCAGCTCGCGAACTGCTCACTCGAATCCCCCTCCCGCTCGACGTGGAACCCGGCGAAACCCCCGGCACCCCCTACACCGTCACCCACGACGGCACCACAGAGCACGGCACCGCCTCCGCACGCACCCTGCTCGCAGCCATGGCACGCCAACTCGACGACTACATCCTGCCGCGCAGCGCCAGCGTCGATAACCCCCTCACCATCGTGGTCGGCGGCTCCACCGGCGCCGGTAAATCCACCCTCGTCAACACCCTGCTCGGCGAACCGCTCACCCAGTCCGGTGCGATTCGACCCACCACCCGCCACCCCGTACTCCTGCACCGCGCAGAAGACGAGGCGGCGCTGTCACCCGAACGCTTCCTGCCCACCCTGCCGCGCACCCGCACCTCCGGCATGAACGCCGGATCGCAGGCACTGCCGGGCCTCGACCCGACCATTGCGCGCGCCCTCATTCCTATTACTACCTCGGCGCTGCCGCAGGGCATTGCGCTCATTGATGCGCCCGATATCGACTCCGTCTCCGAAGAAAACCGCACCCTCGCTAAGGAATTGCTCTCCGCTGCTGACCTGTGGCTCTTCGTCACCACCGCCAACCGCTACGCCGATGCCGTGCCCTGGGAGCTACTCCACGAGGCCGCCGCACGCTCCATCGCAATTGCCGTGGTGCTCAACCGCGTGCCCGAAGGCGACGAAGAAGCCATCGAAAACGACCTGCGACGCATGCTCGACGAGGCGGGAATCCACGCCGTGCTGATTCACACCGTCACCGAGCAGCCGCGCGACGAGAAGGGCATGCTCGCCCCCGTCAGCCTCGCACCGCTGACCCTGTGGATCCGCGAACTCGGCGCCGACGCGCCCGCCCGCGCCGCCATCGCCCGGCAGACCCTCGCCGGTGCCGTCGATACTCTCGCCGGAAACCTGCAGGTGCTCGCCGCCGAACAGGCACGCCAGCAGGCGGCACACCAGTCGCTTGCCGCCATCGTAGCCGAAGAATACGAGGACGCGCTGACCACCATCGACGGGGCACTCTCCGACGGCTCCCTGCTACGCGGCGAAGTGCTCTCGCGCTGGCACGACTTCGTGGGAACCGGCGACTTCTTCCGCTCCCTCGACAGCACCATCGGTCGCCTGCGCGACCGCGTCGGCTCCGCCTTGCGCGGCCAGCCCGCCGCCGCCCAGAAGGTAGAAGACGCCCTCGAAAGCGGCATCCACGCCGTCGTGCTGGATGCAGCCGCCCGCGCCTCCGAAAACACCCGCACCCGCTGGCGTGCCAGCCGCGCCGGACGCTCCCTGCTAGCGCGCCTGGACGCGCCGCAGGCTACCTCTGCCGTGTCCGAACAGAACGCAGAAGCTAAGGGCGAGGTGCAATCCGCCGAGGACATCTTCTCCGAAGCTGTAGCCGAGCAGATTCGCCTCTGGCAGGGCTCCGTGCTCGAAATGATCCGTGAAGAAGGCGCCGACAAGCGCAAACGCGCCCGCTTCCTCTCCCTGGGTGTGAACGCCGCCGCCGTGATGCTCATGGTCGCCGCGTTCAGCCTCACCGGCGGCATTACCGGTATTGAGGCGGGCATTGCGGGCGGTAGCGGCGTAGTCGGCACCAAGCTGCTCGAGTCCATCTTCGGTGAAGACGCCGTGCGCCGCATGGCAACCCGCGCCCGCACCGACCTGCTCGAACGCATGTCCGGGCTGCTCACCGAGCACGCCCAGCCCTTCACCGCCGTGCTCGAAGAAACCGACCCGCAGGCTGACGCCGAAGAGATTCACCGCGCCGCCGAACAGGTGCAGGCAATCGCCGCGGAAATGAGCGCGCAGAGTCAAACCACACAGCGCCAAGCCGCGGCCCGCGCTAACGGCTCAACTGCCCGCTAAACCACTCCGGACAGGCACCCCGCACCACAGACGAAGAAAAACGCACTATGACTACCCCCGAGAACAAACTCGAGAACACTGAGCGCGATACCGAGCGCAACAGCGAGCGAGGCGCCGCCCCCGGCGTGGCGACCTCGCCCTTCGCGCGCTCCGTCGCATCCCTCAAGGAAGCCATCAGCTACGGCGAAGGACGAGTCCCCGAGACCGTGCTGCTCGACGCCGCCGAAACCCTCGAACGCCTCAGCCAACGCCGCGAACTCTCCACCGAACACACCGTCATCGGCTTCTTCGGCGCGACCGGCAGCGGCAAATCCACCCTCTTCAACGCCATCGCCGGGCAGAACATTGCCCTCTCCGCACCCACGCGCCCGACCACCTCCACCGTGCAGGCGGCAATCTGGGAGGCAGAAGGCAGTGAAGAACTGCTCGACTGGCTCGGCATCGACAAGCGCGTCTACCCGCAAACTCAGGCGCTCGCCGCCGAAGGGGAAGCAACCGAGGGTAACGGGGCTGGCGGGGAAGTAGCGGCACCCAACGCCGTCACCGAACCCGCACCCGGACTCTTCAACCGCATCCGCCGCGCCGTTGGCGGTCGCGGCGAAATGCGCACCCGAACCGGCGGACTGATCCTGCTGGACATGCCCGACTTCGACTCGGTCACCACCACCAACCGCGACCTCGCCGCCCGCATGATGCGCTACGTAGACGTGCTCGTCTGGGTCGTCGACCCCCAAAAGTACGCCGACGCCGTCATCCACCGCGACTTCATGGTGCCGCTCGCCGCTTCCGGCGCGCAGGCGCTCTGCGTGCTCAACCAGGCGGATAAGCTCGCACCCGCCGAGGTGCCCGCTGTGCTCGCCTCCCTCACCCGCCTGCTCCAGGCTGAGGGCACCGAGGCGCACCTGCTCGCCGCACCCATCGCCGTCTCCGCGCGAACCGGCGAAGGCGTGGACGCGCTCCGCGACCTGCTCGCGCAGGTAGCCGCCGCCAAGAGCCTGTCCTTGCAACGGACCGACGCTCAGCTGCATGCCACCGCCTCCCAGCTGCGCACCTACGCCGGGGGAGAGGGCGCCGTTCTCGCTGGAGCCTACGCCCTCGACGCGGAACAGAAGCTCGTGCAGGCATGCTACACCTCCAGCCATGCCGAGCAGGTTCTACAGGCGGCAACCGCCTCCTATCGCCGTACTGCGGGTCAGCAAACCGGCTGGATCCTCACCCGCTGGATGAGCCGCCTGAAGGCCGACCCCCTGCGCCGCCTGCACCTGGGGCAGCAGGACGAGAAGAAGAGCACCTCTAAAGCTGAAAAGTCCGCGGGAATGCTCGGCTCCGATAGCGAGAACGCACCCGAGCTGGTGGCATCCTCCCTGCCTCCGCTGAGCGCCGCGCAGAAGGCGGGCATGGCAAACGCCGTGCGCCAGTACAGCAAGCAGATGGCGAACCGCATCGACGAACCGTGGAAGCGCAGCATGAAGGAAGTCGCGCTCTCCCGCGAGGCGGAGCTACCCGAACTGCTCGAACGCGACATGGTGCGCATCGACTACGGTCTGGGCCGCACCCGCGCCCCCTGGGTCATCTTCAACGCCCTGCAGTGGATTGCACTCCTCAGTGCCCTGGCGGGTGTCGCCTGGTTGACCCTGGTCTCCGGCATGGCGTACCTGCAGATTCAGCTGCCGCCCGCCCCGACCCCCGAGGGTTCCCCGGTGCCCCTGCCGACCCTGCTTCTGCTGCTGGGCGTATTGCTTGGTATCGCCTCGGCGGGTGTGGGCAGGCTACTCACCGCGATGGGCTCACGCTACTACGCACGCAAACTGCGGGGCCGCCTGCAGACCGGCGTTGAGAAGGCGGTGCAGTCCTGCGTGGTCGCACCGGTACAGCTAGAAGCTAAGCGCCTGAACGCATACCGCAAGGCACTGGACATCTAGCCGAACCACCCGGCAGACTCAAAGAGCGCATAAAAGAATCCCTCCCCACCTCAATCGAGGCGGGGAGGGATTCTTTTCGATAAATCTATACGCTACTGAAGCCTAGTCTTCGTCAGAAGCCTCAGCGCAGGGAGCCTGCTGAGACGCCGCAAGCTCACGCAGACCGTCCGTAATCGCCTGAGCAGCCTTAACGACCAGCTCGGGGTAGTTGCGGTTCGGCTGGCGGGTCATGCGGTCAATCGGGCCCGAAATGGACACAGCCGCAATGACCTTGCCGCCGGGGGCACGCACCGGAGCGGAGACCGAGGCGGTACCGCGCTCGCGCTCACCCACGGACTGCGCCCAGCCGATGCGGCGCACAGCCGCGAGCATGGCGGCGCTGAAGTGCGCATCGCGCAGGCCTTCAACAATGCGGTTCTGGTCTTCCCACGCGAGCAGCACCTGTGCGGCGGAGCCAGCCTGCATGGACAGCTGGGTACCGACCGGAATGGACTCGTGCATGCCGGAGGGGCGTGCCGCGGTTGCCGCGCACACGCGCCAGTCGCCCTGGCGGCGGTACAGCTGGGTGGACTCGTCAGCTTCGAGGCTGAGCTTCTGCAGAATCGGGTCGGCCACGGTGATGAGCTCATCAGAAATAGTGGCGGATGCCAGTTCGGTCAGACGCGGGCCGAGCATGAATCGCCCCTGCACGTCGCGGGCTACGAGGCGGTGGTGTGCCAGTGCCACGGCGAGGCGGTGCGCGGTGGGTCGTGCCAGACCGGTTGCCTTGACGAGGTCGCCCAGGGATACGGGGCCTGCCTCGAGGCAGTCAAGGATGAGGGTTGCCTTGTCGAGCACGCCAACGCCGGAGGAGCCGTGGGAGTGTACCTCTACCATCTGCTCGTCGGCGGCCATGTGTTCGGGCGGCTTGACGGGGTCAACAATCGGTGCGTTGTGTTGTGTGGATGCGTTGGGGTGACGCATTCCGTGTGCGTTAAAACGTGATGCGGAAGGAGTCATTCTTATATTCTATCTCAGAATATGAAAGATACCCCGGACTTCATGGACTCTTTGGAGTGCAGAGCTGAAGATGGAATCACCCCCTACGGGATAAATTATGAGTTTTTCATAATAAGTGTTTGTGTGGGTTTATGGGTGAAAATATGCGAAAAATCGCGTAAAAATGCGAGTAATCCCGCAAAATTACCCTGGAGTCATAGAATAAACCCACACGAAAACACTCGCTGGTTCGGGGTGCTTCTAGGCTGTCTCACAGGCTAAGAATTCGTGAAAAAATATGCGACACGCCGCAGGGAAATACTGATTTGAGGGTCCCATCGGGTACATAATCCGCTCCTCAACCCCACAAACTTGCGGCACGCACCACACCGAACGCATCCACCGTAGGAACGCATCAAGCAGGAGAAAGCATGACTAGCGAACAGAACGCAACCACCGCGGGCACCCGTCCGCGCACCCTGGCAGAAAAAGTCTGGGACGCACACGTCGTCGTCCCCGGTGAAAACGGCAAGCCCGACCTGCTCTACATCGACCTGCAGCTACTGCACGAAGTGACCTCCCCCCAGGCATTCGAAGGTCTGCGCATCGAGAACCGCCCCCTGCGCCGCCTCGACCTGACCATCGCCACCGAGGATCACAACACCCCCACCGACAATATCTTCGGCACCATCGCCGACCTGACCAGCCGCACCCAGATCGAGACCCTGCGCCGCAACGCCAAGGAATTCGGCGTGCGCATCCACTCCCTCGGTGACGAGGAGCAGGGTATTGTGCACGTGGTTGGCCCTCAGCTCGGCCTGACCATGCCCGGCATGACCATCGTCTGCGGTGACTCCCACACCTCCACCCACGGTGCGTTCGGCGCTCTCGCGTTCGGTATCGGCACCTCCGAGGTGGAGCACGTCATGGCAACCCAGACCCTGCCCCTGGCACGCTTCAAGACCATGGCAATCAACGTTGAAGGCACCCTCAAGCCCGGCGTGACCGCGAAGGACATCATCCTCGCCGTCATCGCGCAGATTGGCACCGGCGGCGGTCAGGGCTACGTGCTCGAGTACCGCGGCTCCGCAATTCGCTCCCTCTCCATGGAGGGCCGCATGACCATGTGCAACATGTCCATTGAGGCGGGCGCACGCGCCGGCATGGTCGCACCCGACGAGACCACCTTCGAGTACATCAAGGGCCGCCAGCACGCACCCAAGGGCGAAGAGTGGGACAAGGCAGTCGAGTACTGGAAGAGCCTGCCCACCGACGAAGGCGCCGTCTTCGACAAGGAAATCTTCATCAACGCTGACGAGCTCGAACCCTTCGTCACCTGGGGCACCAACCCCGGTCAGGGTGTACCGCTGAGCCACACCGTTCCCTCCCCGGACGATTTCGAGGATGAGAACGACAAGGTCGCAGCAGAACGCGCCCTCGAATACATGGACCTGAAGGCAGGCACCCCCATGAAGGACATCCCCGTGGACGTCGTCTTCCTGGGCTCCTGCACCAACTCCCGCATCGAGGACCTGCGCGCCGCAGCAGACATCGTGCGCGGCCGCACCATCGCCGAGAACGTACGCATGATGGTCGTTCCCGGTTCCCAGAAGGTCCGTGCACAGGCAGAAGCAGAAGGCTTGGACAAGGTCTTCAAGGACTTCGGTGCCGACTGGCGCTTCGCCGGATGCTCCATGTGCCTGGGCATGAACCCCGACCAGCTGGCACCCGGTGAGCGTTGCGCCTCCACCTCGAACCGTAACTTTGAGGGCCGCCAGGGTAAGGGTGGCCGCACCCACCTGGTCTCCCCGGTGGTTGCCGCCGCAACCGCTGTGCGCGGTACCCTGTCCGCCCCGTCCGACGTCGTGGCCTAGCACGCTGCTATAGTTAAGGAGCCATTATGGAACCCATTATTAAGCACACCGGCATTGGCGTGCCGCTGCGTTCTTCGAATGTTGATACCGATCAGATTATCCCCGCGGTCTACCTCAAGCGCGTGACCAAGACCGGCTTCGACGACGCGCTCTTCGCCAACTGGCGCAAGGACCCCGAGTTCATCCTGAACCAGGAGCCCTACAAGCACGGTAGCGTTCTGGTGGCCGGCCCCGACTTCGGCACCGGTTCCTCGCGTGAGCACGCCGTGTGGGCGCTGCGCGACTACGGCTTCAAGGTCGTTATCTCGGCCCGTTTCGCCGATATTTTCCGCGGTAACTCGGGCAAGCAGGGCCTGGTGACCGCCCAGGTCGCCCAGGACGACATCGAGCTGATCTGGAAGGCTCTGGAGCACGAGCCCGGCACCGAAATCACGGTCGACCTGGAGTCGAAGACCGTGACCGTGGGTGCGCTGGTCGTTCCCTTCGAGATTGACGACTATGTGCGCTGGCGCCTCATGGAGGGCCTGGACGACATCGGCCTGACCCTGCAGAACATTGACGCCATCGAGGCGTACGAGGCGAAGCGCCCCTCCTGGATGCCGCGCACTCAGGAGCTCTAAATAGGGGGAGCTCTAAGCCGAGCGCTCTAAGCCCTAGACATCTCTAGATAAAGCTCGAAGGCGGTGACTGAATCAGTCGCCTCCTTCGAGCTTTTCTGTGTCCTGAGCTTTTCTATGCTCTCAGGTTTTCCGCTAGAACCTTGGTACACATACAAATGTGCCTCCCCGGAGTATTCTTCCGGGGAGGCACATTTATTGACTATCTAGAGCGCACCCTCGGTAATGGGGGTGTTCAGGGTTGCGTTCTCGGTGCAGCTGTACAGTGCCGCCGAACCGGGGGAACGCACGCCCGCGGTCGGGTTTGCGTTCTGCGCGGTGGTAAGAGCAAAGTCAGAAACCACCTCGTGGTTGATGTAGCTGCCGCCCGCGCCGCCGCCACTGCTCAGGGTGCTGAGCGAGTAGATGTTGCCTTCATTCTCGAACTGCACCTGGCGGCCGAAAGCGCTGTCGCGGTATGCGCCGATGGTCCAGATGTTCAGGCCTGCGCCGCCGCCGCCGTAGCCGGCGCCTCCACCGGATGCTGCGGAGGTGAGGGAGAGCTTGCCGTGGGTGCGGGAGAGTAGCGCGCCCGAGCCGCCCTTGCCTCGGTAGGAGCCGGTTGCGTCCGCGCCGCCGGTGCCCTTCTCGCCCTGACTCACGGAGTCACCATAGTACATGTAGTAGCGCGGGAAATTGTAGGATTCGAACCAGGGCTCGGACATGGGCATGAGCTTCAGCTCGTCGTTCTCGTCGAGGATGCCGATCAGTGCCTCGCCGAGGGTGCCCGCCACGCCGGAGCGGCCGGCGGTACCGCCGGTGACCATGAAGCGCATGTCGAGGGTCTTGTCGTCCTCGTCGAGGGGCTTGAATTCCTGGTAGGGGCTTGCCACAAGCATGCCGCCCTGACCGGGGTTGTCGGTGCCCAGGTCGCCGCCTGCGCTGCCGCCCGCGGTGCTGTTGGCATCGCGGTGTTCCATGGCGATACGCAGTGCCGGGTTCAGCTGGTCCTTGGGCTGGGCGTCGAAGATGCGCTGGTGGGTGGTGAGGGTACCCAGCTGTGCACCGCCGCCGCCAGCGCCTGCCACGGCTACGACGGTGACTGAGCCGTCACGGACGAGCTCGACCGCGGAGGAGCCGCCGCCGGATGCGCCGTACACGTAGCCGCTGTCGGTACCCACTACCTGCGCGCTGCCGGTTGCATCGCTGGAGCCGGTGGAGTCGCCGCCTGCTGCGTAGCCTTCGCCGCCGAGTGCGGGCTTTGCGCCGGATGCCGAACCGACGCCGCCGTTACCCGCCCAGACGCGCAGGATATCGCCGGACTTGACCGCCAGGACGCCGCTGAGCTGTGCACCGGCACCGCCGCCAGCCAGGGAGGCGTTCGTGACGTCAGTCAGGTAGCGGGGGGTGAAGGAGGTTGCTGCACCGCCGGCACCGCCTACAAGGTCGAAGCGGACTCGTCCAACGCCTTCGGGGACGAGCCATTCGGTGTATGCGCCTGCCTTATCGTCGTAGCCGGTTGCGGTCGGCTTGAGGGCCAGGGCGGGGGAGCAGGTGGGTTCGCCGCTTGCCGCCCACGCGGGGACGGTTGCGCTGGCGAGGATGACGGGGGCGCTCCATGCCGCGCCCTGTACGAGGTGACGGCGCGAAATGCGCGATGCAGTGTTGTGATGTGTCATTTTTGGGTCCTCCGGTAGTTCGCGGATGCAGCCGCGAAGTAACCTGTGGTTGGTTGCGATGCGCCGTGGTTTTCGGTTGACTTTCGAATATTTACGGTGATGTTGAAGTGAATTTTTGAAGTTGAAGTGAACCAGGAAGCCGAACCGTTTTAGTTGGGCGTCATCGCAAGGTTGTATGCAGTGTTTGCACGCCCGTTCCCTGCCGTGTGGCCCCGTACTGCGAGGAGCAACGGCAATGCCAGCGCCGATGCCGCAGTTGAGAGCTGGATGGCTTCTCCTTGAGAGTGGAGGTGCCGCTCAGCGGGCACGAGTGTGCACGTTATTGTAGGGGCGAGGTTGCTCTCAAGCTCAAATTCGTGCGTCAAAAAGAAGAAACTAGCGTCAAATTTCGGTGAAGAACCTAAAAATGTTTGCATTAGTGTGAATGTTTGTGTATCTTTTTGTTTTTTCCGGTTCTGAATCTGGGGGGGGGTCAGACCGGTTTTTCGCATACGCATCAAAGCAAAATCCTAGTCGCGAGTTCCAAAGGCTCTTCAGTGTTTGGAGCACCTTTACGCAGGGCTTAGAATAATGATGAATATATGCGCCCGTTTCGCCCTGCTACCGGCAGGGGCGCGGCACGACAGAACGCGGCGCATCGGCACACTGATAAAGTAAAGTTCGGCGTACACCAGCCGACTCCACAAAGGATTTTTAATGACTGAGAACATCAGCAAGCTTCGCATTGAAGGTGGCACTCCGCTCGTCGGTGAGGTTCACGTTCGAGGCGCCAAGAACCTGGTGCCCAAGGCTATGGTCGCTGCACTGCACGGTTCGACCCCCTCGACCCTGCGTAACGTTCCTGACCTGAGCGATGTTGAAATCGTTACCACCCTCGTGGAGCTGCACGGCGCGAAGGTCGACTACGACCGTGAAGCCGGTGTTCTCACTCTCAACCCCGCGCAGGATGCAACCACCGCCGCAAAGAACGCAGAGGAGATTCAGCTCTTCGGTGGTAACTCCCGTATTCCGATTCTGATGGTGGGCCCGCTGCTGCACACCCTCGGTACCGCACGCATCCCCAACCTGGGTGGCTGCAAGATTGGTGACCGACCCATCGATTACCACATGTCTGCACTGCGCAAGTTCGGCGCAGTCGTTGAGAAGGACGATGAAACCGGCACCACCCTGATTGTCCCCGAAGAGGGTCTGAAGGGTGCAGAGATCGTGCTGAACTACCCCTCCGTGGGTGCGACCGAGCAGGTTCTGCTCACCGGTGTGCGCGCTAAGGGTAAGACCATCCTGCGTAACGCTGCGATTGAGCCCGAAATTATTGACCTGATTGCTGTTCTGCAGAAGATGGGCGCAATCATCTTCATCAACGAGGACCGCACCATCGTCATTGAGGGCGTGGACGAGCTGACCGGCTACGACCACACCTCCCTGCCCGACCGTAATGAGTCGGCTTCTTGGGCATCTGCAGCTCTGGCTACCGGCGGCGACATTTTCGTGCGCGGCGCAGCTCAGAAGGATATGACTGCGTTCCTGAACCAGTTCCGCAAGATGGGCGGCCTGTACGAGGTGACCGCCGACGGTATTCGCTTTACCCACCCGGCTCAGCGCACCCCCGGTGCAGAGCTGAAGCCCATCGTCTTTGAGACCAACGTGCACCCCGGCTTCATGACTGACTGGCAGCAGCCCCTCGTGGTGGCGCTGACCCAGGCTAAGGGTGCGTCCATCGTGCACGAGACCGTGTACGAGGAGCGTTTCGGCTTCACCAACGCCCTGAAGCAGATGGGCGCAGATATTGTTGTTATGCGTGACTGCGTAGGTGGCGCACCCTGCCGTTTCGAGGGCAAGGGCTACGGCCACTCCGCTATTATTTCTGGCCCCACCCCGCTGACCGGTGCTGACATTGAGGTTCCGGATCTGCGTGGCGGCTTCTCCCACATCATTGCTGCGCTGGCTGCTAAGGGTACCTCTCACGTGAGCGGTGTTGAGCTGATTGCACGCGGCTACGAGAACTTCGAGCAGAAGCTCAAGGGCCTGGGTGCCAACTTTGAGGTGCTGGCACGCAAGGCCGCCAAGGCTCCGAAGCCCGATGCAGCAATCGTTGTTGTTGAGCCCGAGGAAGTTGAGGTTCAGGGCTAATGAGCGGACAGCAGGGAAAGCAGGCACTGCCGGAGATTGAGCCCACCGCCTACGGTGACGCTCTGTATAAGGTGCTCGGCAACGCTGCGCGTGGACTGTATAAGCTCATGGCGCGCGTTGAGATTACCGGCCGCGAGAACCTGCCTAAGAGCGGCGGGTACATTATCGTGGCTAACCACACCACCGAACTTGACCCGGTGACCGTGGCTTTCCCTGCCTTCGTTGAGGGCGCCCTGCCGCGTTTCTTGGCGAAGGATTCGCTCTTCCGCGCCCCCGTGCTCGGCTACATTATGCGCAAGCTCGCGCATATTCCCGTGGTTCGCGGTTCGGTGGATGCGCGTAAGTCCCTGATTACTGCCCGCAAGATTGTTGAAGCTGGCGGTGCCGTCGTGATTTTCCCGGAGGGCACCACCACCCACGATCCGCAGCTGTGGCCCATGCAGGCGCGTACCGGTGCGGCTCGCCTGGCTCTTGCAACCGGCGCGCCCGTCTTCCCGGTGGCGCACTGGGGTGACGAGCAGATTCTTGGTTACGTGGATGAGCCCGGCGAGGACGGTCGCGTGAAGGAGAAGCGTAAGATTTCGCTGTTCCCGCGCAAGACCGTTCGCGTGAAGGTTGGCAAGGCGCTGGATATTGCCTCCCTCGTTGAGGATTCCAGCCCCGAGGCTAAGCACACCCGCACCGAACTGAGCGTGGTCACCGACGCAATGCTGGACGCTATTACCGCCGAGCTGGAGAAGATCCGCGGCGAGAAGGCTCCGGAGGGTCGTTGGAACCCGCGCACTAAGCGTCGTGAAGCCCCCGGTACCCCCTCGGGTCCGGTCGGTGGCGCGCTTGGCGAACCGGACGAAAAGTAGCATCCCAGCTGGGAAAATCGTAGAGGCCCTGACAGATGCCGCGGCTATTCGCTGAGGCGCCTGTCAGGGACTCGCACAATAACCTCGCAAGGAAGAGAAGCAGGTGTTTTCGTGACCTTCTTTGGACGCACCCCCGCAGCAAGCCCTGAATTTACCCCTCCGGCAACCGTACAGTCTATTGCGGTGCTCGGCGCCGGTAGCTGGGGCACCGCTTTCGCTAAGATTGCGGCGGACGCTGCCCGTGAGCGCGGCGATGACACTCGTGTGACCCTCATCGGTCGTGATGAGCAGGTGATGGCTGAGTGCGAGCGCACCCGCGAGAACGCCCGCTATTTTCCGGGAATGAAGCTGCCGGATAACATGCACTTCACGGCGGATGCCCCCGCGGCGCTTGCCGGTGCGGATATGGTGGTTCTTGCCCTGCCCGCGCAGGTTCTGCGTTCGCAGCTGCAGAGTTTCGCCCGCTATATTGAGCCGAACGCCATGCTGGTGTCTTTGGCGAAGGGCCTGGAGACCGGTACGGGTCTGCGCATGTCGCAGGTCATTACCGAGGAGCTGGAAGAATCCATGGCTCTGCGCGGGGCTGATGTGCGCGCGATTGGCCATATCCCGCACCGCGTGTGCGTGCTCTCGGGTCCGAACCTGGCGAAGGAAATCATGGGGGAGGAGCCTACCGCCTCCGTGGTTGCGGCTCGTACTCTGCCGGTGGCTGAGGCTGTGGCTCACGCGATTGCGTGCGGTTACTTCCGCCCGTACACCAACACGGATGTGGTTGGTACCGAAATCGGCGGCCTGGTGAAGAACGTGATTGCGCTCTGCGTGGGTATATGCGAGGGCCGTAATTACGGCGATAACTCGAAGGCATCCATTATGACGCGCGGCCTGGCGGAGATTACCCGCCTGGCGGTGGCGTTGGGTGGCGAGGCTGCGACCATGAGCGGTCTTGCTGGCATGGGCGACTTGATTGCGACTTGCTCTTCGCCGCTGTCTCGTAACCATACGGCGGGTCGTCTGCTGGCTCAGGGGATTACCCCTGACCGCCTGCACGAGCACATGAGCCAGACTGCTGAGTCGATTAAGTCGGCACCCGTGGTGGCTGAGTTGGCTCGCCGCCACGGTGTGGAGATGCCCATCGTGGAGGCTGTGGTGGCGGTGCTTTCGGGCCGCATCGGTATTGAGGACCTCGCCCCGAAGCTGCTGGGCCGCCGCCTCAAGCACGAGAGCCACTAGGTTTTAAAGCTTTTCTGGTGTGCTGGCGCCCCTTGATTCGGGTTGTGTGCCAGGACATACTAGAAGAAGATTGAATGTAGACATCCAAGGACGGATACCGTTGCGGAAACCTGCGCGTGAGAAACGCATCAGTGACCGCGACGGTATTCGTGCGTTAGGATTATTGACGCATTGCCGTTCCACCTTCCGGACCTGAGGGTAGGGGAACCTTGACTAGGAGAAATATATGACCGAGAAGAAGACCGTCGCCCTGCTGTGCGGTGGCCGCTCCTCCGAGCACCCGATTTCGCTCATTACCGCTGCCGGCGTTCTGGGCGCTATTGACCGCACCGCCTACGACGTCATCACTATCGGTATTACCCGTGACGGCCGCTGGTACCTGACCGATGAGCAGCAGCTCGCCGAGCTGACCGCTGGCACTCGCGGTACCGCAGAGTTCCCCGCGGGCACCCAGCAGGTATTCCTGCCGATGGGTGCCGGCGATTCCCGCCTGACCCTGGTGGATGCTGAGGGTAACGTGACCCGCACCGCGCCGGTGGACGTCGTCTTCCCGCTGCTGCACGGCCCCTTCGGTGAGGACGGCACCGTGCAGGGTCTGCTGGAAATGGCTGACCTGCACTACGTGGGTTGCGGCGTGACCGCATCCGCTGTGGGCATGGATAAGCACTTCATGAAGGTTGCCTTCGAGTCCGCTGGCCTGGAGGTCGGCCCCTACGAGGTTGTCACCAACCGCCAGTGGGAGCACGAGGATCGTGAGCAGATTCTTGACCGCGTGCTGAAGTTGGGCTTCCCCCTGTTCGTGAAGCCGACCCGCGCGGGTTCTTCCTTCGGCATTACCAAGGTGGATTCGGTGGAGGAGCTTGTGCCCGCGATTGAGGAGGCACGCCGCCACGACCCGAAGATCATTATTGAGGCGGGTATTGTGGGCCGCGAAATCGAGTGCGCTGTGCTCGATGGCCACCACGGCGAGATGCCCCGCGCATCCTACCCCGGCGAAATTGAGGTTGTGGATGAGGATCACGGCTTCTACGACTTTGAGGCGAAGTACGTTTCTGAGTCTTCCGCTGTGACCGTGTGCCCGGCGAACCTGCCGCAGGATGTGCAGGACCGCCTGCGTGAGCTGGCTGTGAAGGCGTTCCTGGCGCTGGACGGTGAGGGTCTGTCTCGTGCGGACTTCTTCTATACCGAGGACGGCCGCCTGGTCATCAACGAGGTGAACACCATGCCCGGCTTCACCCCGATTTCGATGTACAAGACCATGTGGGAGAATACCGGCATTTCCTACACCGACCTGATTAGCGAGCTGCTGACCCTGGCGATGGAACGCCCCCTGGGTCTGCGCTAAGCTCAGTCATTGAATACGTAGTGGTAGGGGAGTAGCTCCCTGCCGCGAGGTGCCCCGGCGCGAATTTTTGAGGGATTCGCGCCGGGGCGCTTTTTGCGCAATGAGCAAGTTTATGTCTGCATGCGGGGGAGCAATTGGTACGCATTGACCCTCAGATGTATATGAGAATCGCTCGATTTTCACCCATGAGAAAAATCACTTGCATCCACCTTGAGGCTACTTAAATGGTGGAGTGCAAGTTCTAAAACGACCTCGATAAGGTAAAACGTAATTCTGCGCATAAGTGTATGAAATGATGCTTCTAGGCAATGAAAAGATGCGGTCGATGGTCGTTGCACATCTTGAAGCTCAAAGAATGGTATGAAAGCGCTAAAATGAGTAATGAAGAAAAAGTCGATTCGGTAGAATAGATGAAGGAATATCCAATCTGCCCTAGCGATTGGGTATCTATTCACTCACAACGTATCAGAAAGTCAAGGACAACCTTTGGGAAAACGAAACCGTAAGGTGGTCTCTGCGAGTCTGGCGACAGCACTGGTTGCTTCCGGAACCCCATATGTAGCCTCATTTGCCCAAGATGTGCAGGAGGCGGCTTCTCAGGTTCCTCCCAATCCTGTCGGCACCGCAGGCCAAACCTTGGACCCCACCGCAACCGCGGCATCTTCCTCTCAGACGGCAGTACCCACGCTCGCAACCGTGAGCGCATGGCCCACCGCCCAGGGGGACAATAAGACTGACAATGCGCAGGCCGAGCCCACCGCTCAGCCTAGCGCTTCTTCGAGCGCTCAGCCCACCGCTAGTGCTGAGCCTTCCGTGAGCGCTTCACCTACTCAGGATGCTACGCCCAGCCCGGATGCTACTGCGCAGCCCACCGCTTCTGCTAGTGCGACTGCAAACCCGACGGCTACCGCTGAACCTACCGCTACGCCGACCGTAGCTCCCAGTGCCGAGCCGAGTGTTGCCCCTACCGCAACTCCGACGGTTGAGCCGACTGTAGCTCCGACTGCGGAGCCTACGGTCCAGCCGACGGCAGAACCTACTGTTGCTCCTACTGTGGAGCCCACTGCGGAACCCACCAAGGATGCGACCCCTGAGCCCACTCAGGATCCGACTCCTGAGCCTACTAAGGACCCGACCCCTGAGCCGACTAAGGATGTAACCCCCGAACCGACTCCGGAACCCACTCAGGATCCGACTCCCGAGCCGACCCCTGAGCCGACCCAGGACCCCACTCCGGAACCGAATCCGGAGCCCACTCCTGAGCCGACCCAGGATCCTACCCCGGAACCCACTCAGGACCCGACTCCTGAGCCGACCAAGGATGTAACTCCCGAACCGACCCCGGAGCCTACTCAGGATCCGGTCGTTCCGGCCCCGGTTCAGGATCCGACTCAGGAACCCTCCAAGGAAGCTAAACAGGAACCGTCCACTGAGCCGACTACCGAGCCGACCAAGGATGTAGTCATCCCCGTGGTTCCGGTAAATCCTGTGGTTCCGTCAGAGGATAACAACGACAGTTCGGGCTCCAAGTCGGTTGCCCCGATTGAGACTGAGCCTGTTGCTCCGATTCCTCCGGCGAACAACCCGGTGACCGTTCCCGGAAACCGTCAGGAAGCCTCGGAAGAAGATGTCATCATCTCCATTGAGCTTCCCCGCCCGAGTGGTTCCTCCAGCTCTTCATCATCGAGCTCTTCGCCGAGCAGTAGCTCCTCGAAGGACAAGACCGACGATGACGACGATGATGATCCGTTGCGTTCCGGCGGCACCACCCTTGGACGAATCGCAGCCAATAACGGCTCGCAGGACTCCATTCCGGGTGCGGCAGACTGGGTCGCTGGATACCTCTCGCGCACTAAGGGCGACGAGGACCATACCACCGGTGTAAGCCCCTCGAGCTCCTCGAGCTCCGCATCGGCTTCGAAGTCGCCCAGCTCCTCCACCTCGGCTAGCGCCAGCCGCTCCGCAAAGAGCGTGGCAAAGGCTGACGGAGCTAACGTCTCCCAGGAGCAGGCCGTGAAGAACGCGGACGCGGACGATTCCGGACTTTCCGGTATTGCACCGCTGATTCTCTTCTCGTTGATTGGTCTGGTGCTGATTGCTCTGGCAATCCGCTACTTCAGCCGCGGAGCCTAAGGCGAACATAACGTGTAAGAATACGCGATAATAGAGGATGTGAATCCTCAGACTTTTAGCGAAACGCGGGACAACCCCATGCGAGAGACTCCTCTCTCGAAGCTGGGCGAGTCCCGCGTTCTGCGCGCTTTTATGCCGATTATTAACGCCCACAACGAGCAGGTTGCCGCAGTGGCACGCCAGGCGGGGCATATCGAACCCCTCGACGTGGGTCCCGGTGACGACTGTGCCGTCCTCGCCGCGCCCGCGCCCGGCCAGCGTACCGTGGTCACCACCGACACTCTCGTTGAAGACCAGGACTTTATGAACCTCTGGCCCGGCGGTATCGCCCAGGTGACTGAGGGCGGCGAGTTTATTCTGGAACCCGCGCGCAGCAGCGGCTACGATGTGGGGCGCAAAGCCGCGACCCAGAACCTTGCCGACGTTGCCGCCATGGGTGCGCGCCCGGCAAGCCTTTTCATCTCCCTGAGCCTGCCCGGTAGCACCCCTTACGGCTGGGTTAACGGCTTCGCCCACGGCATTGTGGACGGAATCAACGCCTGCGGAGCCACCGAATGCGTGATTGGCGGCGGCGATATTGGCGACTCCACCGAAATGTCGGTGACCGTCACCGCCCTCGGCTACACTGATCGCGCCGTGCTGCGCTCCGGCGCCCGCCCCGGCGACACCATCGCCCTGGCGGGTCGTACCGCCTGGTCTGATGCCGGTCTGCGCCTGCTGCTCAACCCGCTCTCTCTACCCGCCACGGCACTGTTGCGTGCCATTGCCGCAGGCCAGGATGTAGAAGTAGCTCTGGATGCGGTGGGTCAGGCGTGGGCTGAGAAGCAGGCTGAAAAGCATACCGAAAAGCAGGGGCAGGAGCAGAGCGAAGGGTCGGCTGTTGCTCTTCCCGAGGGGCTCATCGAGCTTGCCCGCACCATCAGCCCGGAGGATGCCGCGCAGATGCTTGCCGTTTGCGAGCGCGCCGTCGACTCGCAGCACCACCCGGTCAGCCCCATCCCCGCCGGTGAAGTGGCACGCCAGCATAAGGCAAGCTCCATGTTGGATCTCTCCGACGGGCTCGTGAAAGACGCCGGGCGAGTTGCCGCCGCCTCCGGGGTGCAGATGCGCCTCGACCGCGCCGCCGTGGATGCGTTCGCCGAGCCTCTGCTGCCGTTGGCGCGCCTGCTGCTGGTGATTGGTGAACGCAATGAGGCGGGGGAGAGCCCCGCATCCCTGGCGCGTACCTTTGTGCTGGTTGGCGGAGAAGATCACGGCCTGCTGGCGACCTTCCCCGGCGATGTGCCGGAAGAGTTTGTGCCCCTGGGAACCTGCGTTGCGGACGCCCCGGAGCGCGGCCTGAGTGCCGAACTCTACGGTGCCGAGCGCCGCCACAATGCGGTGACCGGCGCGGCGGTCGTCATGGACGGCCGATCCCTGGACGGCATGGGCTGGGAACACTACGGGGCTTCCGCGTAGGAGCTTCACCGAGTGCCGCGAGGTGCGTGCGGTTTATATGTTTAGTCCGTGCTTTCAGCCCGCGGGATAGACGACGGACAATACCGTACATTTAACCGAAATTGCCTAGAATAGAAGTACGAAACAGGTTAGATTCAGCCCGTGCTGCGGGCAGTGCAGAGCGCCGAGAACTAGCCGAGAACCACGTGAAACTGAAGCAAGGAGGGTAGCGTGAACGCAGAACAGAACCAGCGCACCGAAGAACGCGAGATTTACCGCCGCGCCTGCGTGCGCGCCTACCGCTTCGGTGTAGCGTGGTCCACCGCCGCCCGCACCACCATCGAACGCTACCGCGAGGCGCTCAATGAGCTCAATGGGTTCCCCGTGCCCGATAAGGACACCGGCTCCAATATCGCCCACACCCTGCTGACCCTGACCGAAGAGTTTGAGCGGGGCATGGAACAGGTTCTGCCCAACGGAGATCTATCCAACGGGGAAAAATCGTACGCGCCGGAAGCAGAGCCGGCGGAAAGCCCCGAGGAAGAATCCCTCGCCCACCTGTGGGTTCAGCTCGGTGATATTTACGAGCACGCGATTATGCGCGCATCCCGCGTGGCGCGCGGCAACTCCGGTACCTTGCTTTGCGCCTGGGCGCTGGAGGCGGTGCGTAGCTACTGGTTCCTGCCCGGCAATCTCTCCCAGGAGCTTGGTGAGGCGGCTGTCGAGTTGCCGCTCGTGCGCGCCCTGGAGGCAGACTACGAAGCTGTGATTGCTGGCGGCTCCCTGCCGAAGCATCGTGAAGTGAAGCTGGAGTACGCCTACGCGGAGGCGCGCGCGATGGCGTTTGCGGCTGAGCGTATTTGCGCCAGTGTGGGGGAGCAGATGGTGCCCTCCACGATGCTGTCGGTCATGGTGGAGCTCGCCCGCCTGGACGCTCATTACGATGCATCGCAGGACGCAGAAGTTGCCGATGAGGCACTGAAAGAGCGTCGACGTGCGCTGATGCTTGCCGCACTGGAACGTACCGCGGACTTCCCGCCCTCGCCCGAGCTTGCCGGTTTCGTTGATGCCGGCGCGCTCGGCTTCTACCTTGCCGTGGTGCACTCCAACCCGCGCTGGGAGGGCGCAACCCTCAGCGAGGCGCAGGTGGAGTCCATGCTCCGTGCGCCCTCTGCAGCTGGTTCTGTCGCGCGGGCGGCTTCTGCGGCAGGTTCTGAACCTGCCGAGCACGCAGAAAGTGAGGGGGAAAGCGGCTGGGAGCTCATGGGCACCCTGACCTGCGAGCCCCTCGCCCTGGCGCAGCTGCGCCCCGAACTTGAAGCTATGGGCGACAGCCTGCTCATTACGCCCCTGGACATGGCGGCTGGACTCTGGGCGCTGCACGTGCACGTTCCCGAAGTCGACCCCGCCCGCAAGCTGATTATGGGCTACGGTCAGTGGTCGGATGAGCGTATTTCCTCCCTGGCAGACGGTCGTCACGCCGACCACGCGTGCGGTGCGGAGGGCGGCGCATGAGCCCCGCCCGACGTTCCGTGAACCCGCAGCAGGAAGCCCTGGACTTGGGGCTTCCTGAGCCTGCTCCCGCCAAAACTAAGCCGACAAATACTAAGCCCGCGAAAGCTGAGGCAGCGCAGAGTGAGCCCGTAGATTCTGAGTCCGTAGATTCAACGGTTGTGGAGCCTGCCCGTGCCGCCTCTGCGACCCGTGCTGATTCTGCGACCCGAGCTCGGCAGTGGAAAAAGGATGCGCCGCTACTGAGCGATGAGCAGCTCCGCACCACCGCCGAGCTGACCGTGCGTGATCTTGCCGCCTACGCCCGAGGCGAGGTGAGCCGCGCCGAGTTGAGCGAACGCGCGGCACAGCGCGCCAGCGCCCCCTACCGTAAGGCACTCAAGGCCCTCAAGCATTCGCTGGGTCCCGCCGCGCACACCATGACCGATGACGCTCTCTACGAGCTGGTCGATATTGCTTTGGCGGCGCGGCAGGCGGCGCAGCCGGGAGCGCCTCAGACTGAGGATCCCGCCCAGAGGAAGTCAACCCGCAGAGCGCCCGCTCAGAAAGCGCCCGCGCGGAAGAACCCTACCCAGATGAAGACGGTTCAGAAGGCACCTGCCCAGAAAGAACTAGTTCAGAACGAACCGAGCCCGCAGGAGAATGAGACTCCCGTGCGGGCTACTTCGGCGCGCCCGCAAGAGGCAACGAAGGCGAGCGAAGAGGGTGAGCAGAAGCCTGCGCAGAAGATGCCTGATGCACAGAAGAGCGTGCCCGAGGTAGAAGCTGAAAAGCCCGCGACCCAAAAGGTAACAGCGAAGAAGACCGCTCCCGTTAAGAAAGCAGCCGCCGCTCAATCTGCTACCGCTAAGAAGACCACCAAGAAGGTGCCGGCTGAGCCCGCCAAAGAATCGGACACTTCCAAAGCCCCGGCGAAGAAGGTAGCTGATTCCAAGACCACTGCGCAGAAAAACCCAGCGCAGAAAACTCCGGCAAAGCCGAAGACCGCTGCGCCGAAAAGCCCTGCGAAGAAAGCTTCCGCGAAGAAGACAGCTACTAAGAAAGCTGCGGCTGAGAAGCCCGATGCAGCCTCCGCATCAGCCGCTGCGGAGGCTAAGAGCCGCGCCCTGGCGCGCTACGCCTCCGAAGACCGCATCGAAAACGCGCCGCTCAAAAAGTACCTGCCCGCGCCCAGCGCCAAGGCAATCGCCACGCATCTGGATCTGCACACCGTCGGGGAGATGCTCGAATACTTCCCGCGCAAATACCTGCCGCGCGGTGAGCTCAGCTCCTTCGCCGAACTCGTCGAAGGTCAGGACGTCACCATCATTGCCCGCGTGGTGCACGTGAGTACCCGAACCATGGCGGCGCGCCGCGGCAAAATCACGGAAGTGACCATCACCGACCGACTCTCTGACGCCACCGGGCAGGACGCGCCCGCAGGTTTTGGTGCTACTGGTTACGGTGCTTCTGGCTTCGGGGCTGGCGGTCCCGTATCCGTGGTTCCCGGGCGCGCTAACCGCCCCGGCTCCTCTGCTACGCCCGCGCAGAGCTGGCAGGCGACCGGGATGCACAACCCGCGCATCAACGCGCTCGCTAACACTCGCCCGAACGCCGCCACCCAGAACCCTGCTGCCCAGACTCCCGCAGCACAGGGCAGGGGGGCGCAACCCGCCTCCTACAGCGGCTACGCAGACAGCTACGGCCAGGATTCGTTTGGCCAGGATAGTTTCGCGCAGGGAGGCCTCTTTGGCGTGCCCGCACCCGGCCCCGGTGCGACGAACTCGGGTGCGCTCATCGGCTCGCAGATGAAGCTCTCCTTCTTCAACGCCTGGACCGCCGCCCGCGAAATCCACGAGGGTGAAACCATGATGTTCTCCGGCAGGGTCGGCATCTACCGCGGCGAATACACCCTCACTAACCCGCACTACGCCCTGCTCTCGAAGGATGCCTCCGGCGCGGATGTCACCGACGCCGCCACTGCACCCGTGCCCGTCTACCGTGCCCCCGTGAAGTTGCCCACCGACCGCATTAGCGGCTACATGGCGCAGCTACTCGAAAAGGTGCCGCTCAAAGAGCTCGAAGACCCGGTGCCGTACACGATTCGTCGCGCCCGCAAGGTGCCGTCGCTGGAGTGGACGTACCGCGCCCTGCACACCCCCGACTCGGAGGACACCTGGCGTGCCGCGCAGGCGCAGATGCGTTACCGCGAGGCGTTCGTGCTGCAGAGCGCGCTTGCCCGCCTGCACTCGGTGCGTGCCGCGCATCTGACTCAGCCGCGCCCCGCCGTGGAGGGCGGCCTCGCCGATCAGCTGCTGAAGGTTCTGCCCTACGAGCTGACCGAGGGGCAGAAGAAGGTGGGTGCTGAGATTGCCGCCGACCTGTCGAGTGAGTCGCCCATGAACCGCCTGCTGCAGGGTGATGTGGGTTCCGGTAAGACCGTGGTGGCTCTGCGCGCGATGCTGCAGGTTGCCGATGCGGGTGGTCAGTCCGCGATGCTCGCCCCGACCGAGGTTCTTGCCGAGCAGCATCTGCGTTCGGTGCTGGACATCCTGGGTGATATGGCGGCGCCCGAGGACTCTGACGGTTCTGCCGATGGAACTCCCGCGGGGAGCGGGGAGGAATCCGGTCGTGTGCGCGTGCGCCTGCTGACCGCCTCCATGGGTACCCGCGCTAAGCGTAAGGTACTGCAGGAGCTCGCCGACGGCACCGCCCAGATCGTGATTGGCACGCACGCCCTGCTCTCTGACGATGTGCGCTTCCACGACCTGGGCCTGGTCGTCGTGGACGAGCAGCACCGCTTCGGCGTGGAGCAACGCGACGGCCTGCGCGGTACCGACGGCGCCCTGCCGCACCGCCTGGTCATGACCGCAACGCCCATTCCGCGTACCGTCGCCATGACCGTGTTTGGCGACCTGGACGTGTCTGTGCTTGACACCCTGCCCGCGGGTCGACAGAAAATCTCGACCCACGTTGTGCCCCTCGCTGAGAAGCCCGCCTGGGCGTCCCGCCTGTGGAGGCGTGCCCGCGAAGAAATCGACGCGGGCCACCAAATGTATGTTGTCGTACCCAAAATTGGGGAGGACGGCGACGGCATGGAGGAGGGCGCGGCGTTCTTTGGCGCATCCAGCCTGAACGGTGCAGGCGCGGGTAACTCAGCCCAGGGCTATTTCGGTCAGGGCGGTAGCGCCAGCAGCGACGGCAAGGTTCAGCTGACCTCGGTCGCCTCCATGTATTCCTACCTGAGCGCAGAGGACGCCCTCGTCGGCGTGCGTATCGGCACCTTGCACGGCCGCATGGACCCGGCGGAGAAGACCGCTGTCATGACCGCTTTTGAGCGCGGTGAAATTGACCTGCTCATCAGCACCACCGTCATTGAGGTGGGCGTGAACGTCCCGAACGCCACGCTCATGATCATCATGGACGCCGACCGCTTCGGCATCTCGGGCCTGCATCAGCTGCGCGGTCGTGTGGGTCGCGGCGGCTACGCGGGCACCTGCCTGCTCGTCACCCGCCAGGAGGAGGGCGGCGTGTCCCGCGAGCGCCTGGATGCGGTCGCCTCCACCACGGACGGCTTTGAGCTCTCCCGCATCGACCTGGCGCAGCGCCGCGAGGGTGATATTCTGGGTGCTGCACAATCGGGTTCGAAGAGTACCCTGCGGTTCTTGCGGGCGCTCGCCGATGCCGACATTATTGAACGTGCCCGCGAGGATGCCCGTTCGGTGGTGGAGAAGGACCCGACGCTGGCTAAGCATCCGTCGCTGGCGCGTACGATTGACCGTGCCCTGGATGCTGACCGTGAGGCGTTCCTCGGCAGGGGATAGGCGTCCGATAGGGGAGAACGCCCGCCCCCGCCCGCCAATCTGCCTTGCCTGCCCCACCGCTCGCTAAAACCGCCGCTAAACTGTGGCTTCAACACACCGCACTAGCTAAGAGGAGAGACCTATGAGCCGTATTATTTCCGGTGCCGCCGGAGGCGTTCGCCTTGCCTCGGTTCCGGGGGATAATACTCGCCCCACCACCGACCGGGTGAAGGAATCCCTCTTCTCCAAGCTGGAGAGCTACGACATTATTCGCGGCGCCCGCGTGCTGGACGCCTTTGGCGGCTCGGGTGCGCTGGGCTGCGAAGCGCTCTCACGCGGTGCCGCCTCCGTGACTCTGCTGGACACCTACCCGAAGGCTGTTGCGGTGATTCGCAAGAACGTTGCCGCGGTGGAGAAGGCGATGGGCCGCAACGCTACCGGTTCTGCCGCGCGCGTGCAGCAGTCGCAGGCGCTGACCTACGTGAAGTCCGCCTCCGGCCCGTGGGACCTGGTGTTTGTTGACCCGCCCTACGCCATGCCGAACGAACAGGTCAGCGAGCTGCTGGAGGCGCTGACCCCCAAGCTTGCCGAGGGCGCCGTGGTCGTGGTGGAACGTTCTTCGCGCGATGCGGAGCCGGTGTGGGGCGAGGGCCTGTACTGTTTTTCGACCCGCCAGCACGGTGAGACGGTGCTCTACTACGTGGAGCCTGACGAGGCGGAGGAACAGGCAGGCGACGAGCCCAGCGCGAACCCTGAACCCGGCGAGGATGCTGAAGAGCTCGCCGCCTAACTTTCCCCCTAAGCTTGCGCTCGCGCAACCCTGCGCTTGCGCATCACCCGCGAGCTCAACCCCCTCTAACCCGCCCGCATCTACTCATTCCAACCTCTGATATTTATTCGTGAAGGGACCGCCATGATTGCCCTCTGCCCCGGATCTTTTGACCCCGTGCACCACGGCCACCTGGAAATCATTGCCCGCGCCGCTCAGCTCTTCGACGAGGTGATTGTGGGCGTGGCGCACAATAGCGCCAAGAAGTACCGCTTCTCCCTGGAGGAGCGCGTGCAGCTGGTGCGTGAGTCTCTGCAGGAGCTCGGCATTAAGGGCGTGAGCGTGGAGCCGATTCCGCCGGGCGTGCTGCTTGCCGAGTACGCGGCGGAGCGTGGCGCGAAGGTGCTGGTCAAGGGCCTCCGTTCGGCGACGGACTACAGCTATGAGGCTCCCATGGCGAGCATGAACCGTCACCTGGCGCAGGTTGAGACCGTGTTCCTGGCGGGTGAGGACCGCTACGGTGCGGTGTCCTCGACCATTATTCGCGAGGTGGCTTCGCTGGGTGGTGACGTGACTCCCTTCGTTCCGGAGGCGGTCGCCCGCGCCCTGAAAAACGCCTAGTAGAGAGCCCACTAGGGAACCCGGCAAAACCGGCGGGCGCACCCACCTGACATGCCCGCACCACCGACCGGGCGCTTAACTGCCCCTGTAGTAACCCCGGCCGGCCGGTTAAGCGCCGCGCGGCGCCTCCTTAAGGGGATATTTAAGAGGTGAGCGCCACTTAAAGAGATTTAAACGGTGCTTAATCTTGATTAACGGCGCGAATGACCCCTAAAATGGGACTTTGGTTTATACATTTCGTAAGGAGAAACGCCATTTCACGTGCAGACGCATCGCCGCTGGTGGTATCGGTCACTAACCTGATTCACCGCCCCGGCACCATGGAAACTCTCACTGAGGTTCTGCCCGCACCGGCAGACCTGGGTAACACGCTCATCGGCGTGGAAGAGGGTTCGGATATTGACCTCGATATTCGTATGGAGTCTGTTGTTGATGGTATCCTAGTTACCGGCTCCGTCGTTGTGGATGTACACGGCGAGTGTAGCCTCTGCTTGGATCCGATTGATTACGAGATGTCGGCCAATATTCAAGAGCTTTTCGTCTTTGAGAAGGCCCCGGCTGGCGGCCCCGAAGATGAAGTAGATGAGCAGTACGCCGTTGAGGATGATTCGATCGACCTTGAACCGGCACTGCGGGACGCAGTAATCCTTCAACTGCCGTTCCAGCCTGTTTGTAGGGACACCTGCCAGGGTCTGTGCGCCGATTGCGGTGCGCGCCTGGAGGATGACCCCGGGCATCATCACGAGGTGTTGGATCCGCGCTGGTCGGCCCTGCAGGGCCTGCTCGGCGCAGATACCGAAAACTAAATTGTTGTTACTAGAGATTGTGAGATAGCTGTGGCTGTTCCCAAGCGCAAGATGTCCCGCGCTAACACCCGCGCACGCCGTTCCCAGTGGAAGGCATCCGTGCCCCAGCTGGTTAAGACCGTTGAGAACGGTCGCGTGACCTACAGCCTGCCCCACCAGGCAAAGGTTGTAACCGACGCTGCAGGCAACGCCCTGTTCCTGGAGTACAAGGGCCGTAAGGTTGCAGACGCCTAAGAAGCGGTGAATCCTTATGACTGAATTTCCTAGTGTTGATACTAGGGAGTTGCGTAAACGTCTCGGGGTCGATATCGACGCCGAGACGTTTTTGCTATCCCTAACCCACCGCTCCTACGCCTTCGAGAACCCCGGGGTGGAGCATAACGAGCGCCTGGAGTTCCTGGGCGATTCGGTGCTGTCCCTGGCGATTGCTGAAGAAGTGTACCGACGCTACCCCGAGCTGCCCGAGGGTGAGCTCGTAAAGCTGCACCACGTGGTGGTGTCGACGGTGGCGTTGGCGAAGGTGGCGCGCGACCTGGACCTGGGCAGGTACATCCTGCTCGGTAAGGGCGAAATCCACACCGGCGGTGCCGATAAGGACTCGATTCTTGCCGACACCATGGAGGCGATCTTCGGCCTGACCTACCTGGAGTGCGGTCGCGAAGCTGCCCGTGACCTGGTGCTGCGCCTGATTGCGCCGCTGCTCGATGATGAGAAGGTCCTGAACTCTGGACGCGACTGGAAGACCGAGCTGCTGAATCTCGCTACCGCCCGCGGTTGGGGAGACGTGCGCTACGAGGTTACCGGTGAGGGCCCCGATCACGCGCGCGTGTACACTGCGGTTGCTATTGTGGCGAACCAGCAGACCGGTACCGGTGTGGGTCCGAGCAAGAAGGAGGCGGAGCGTCTTGCCGCCGAGCAGGCGTACCGCGTTCTGGTGTAGGCCCGCCGCATTACCCGCGGGCCGTTGAAGGGAGAGAACCCATGCCCGAACTGCCCGAGGTAGAAACCGTTCGTGCGGGTATTGCCGACCATTCGTTGAGCCGCCCCGTGCGGTCGGTGCGCGTGGTCGATGCCCGTTCGCTGCGCAGGCACCTGCCCGGCCCCGTCGACTTCGAGGCGGCGCTCACTGGCAGGGCGCTGCGCGGTGCCTACCGTCGCGGCAAATACCTGTGGCTGACCCTGAGCGAGACGGACGGCACGCTTGCCGATGAGGCGCTCGTGGTTCACCTGGGCATGAGCGGTCAGCTGCTCGTGCGCGATGAGCCGCGTGAAGCTTCGGAGAGCGATTCGTGTAATGATTCGGAGGCCCGCGCGGCGTTTGATGCGGAGCCGCGGCACCTGCGCGTGGCGCTGGAACTGGGCCCTTCGAGAGCCTCCAGCACCGGGCAGAAGCTCCTCTTCGTGGACCAGCGCATCTTCGGCGGCATGTTCCTCAGCCCGCTGGTACCGGACGTACCCGCGGCGGTTGCAAGGAATGAAGTAACACCGGGTGAAGTACCGGAGCGCTTTCTGGTACCCGAGGCGGTCAAGCACATTGCCCGCGACCCGCTGGATGAGTTCTTCGACCCCGCGGCGGTGCGCCGCAAGTTTCTGCGCACCTCCAGCGGCATTAAGAAGGTGCTGCTGGATCAGTCGGTAATCTCCGGCGTGGGCAATATCTACGCTGACGAGGCACTATGGCGTGCGCGGCTGCACTACGCGAAGCCCGCACGCACCCTGAGCGCCGCGCAAACCCGCGACCTGCTGGCGGCAGTGACGGACGTGCTCCGCGAGTCCCTAGCGGCTGGCGGCACGAGCTTCGACGCCCTGTACGTGAACGTGCTGGGCGAATCGGGCTACTTTGAGCGCTCGCTGAATGCCTACGGGCGGGCGGGGGAGCCCTGCCACCGTTGCGCGGAGGCGGGCCGCACCTCCCTGATGGTGCGCGAGCCGTTCCAGAACCGCTCCTCCTATCGTTGCCCGCACTGCCAGCGAGCGCCGCGCTCTCGATAGGTATAGGCACAGGCTAGGTAAAAGCGCGGGCTAGATAAAAGCTCCGTAAAGCATCACGCTAGATACGCAAATGACGGCGTAGCTACGTTCCTCCCACACGGGGGATGTAGCTACGCCGTCATTCGTTTAAACCTGGGTTGAGAACGGGCTGGGGGGCCAACCCGAAGAGAAGTAGCTAGCGGCTGTACCTATCGCTTGTACCTGTCCCCGTAGAACAAGCCCAGGCGCTCGTAGCCTTCCTCAATCGACACGGAGGGCTCCCACTGTAGTAGCTCGCGGGTGCGGCGCTGATCAAACCAGTGCGCCGTCGACAGCTGCTCGGCAAGGAACTCAGTCATGGGCGGCTCATCGCCGGCGGTCACGTTCTTCGGCAGACGTTCCCACACACGCTCAATGACCTTACCCGCTAGGGCCGCAACCTTCGCCGGAACCGAGAAACGCGGGGCGGGAACGCCGACCGCCTCGCAGAAACCACCGAGCAGCTCAGCGATAGTGCGCGGCTGACCGTTCGTGACCACCAGCGCCTGACCCGCAAAAGCGTCAAGGCGCTGATATCCGCGCACCACGGCGTCGGCGGCGTTATCAATGTAGAGCGTATCAATCAGGCCCGTACCGCCAGAGAGCAGCGGCAGACGACCCGCGGCGGAACGCTCCAGAATGCGCTCGACCAGCTGGGTATCGCCCGGACCCCACATCAGGTGCGGGCGTAGCGCACCCACACGCAAAACCCCACCGCCGGGCAGGGGAGTGCCGTTCGCCTCCAGGGCAAGGAGCTCAGCGGCGGCCTTCGAACGCGCATAGTTACCGCGCGCATGCTCCGGGGACGCCACGCCGGCGCCGTCACCCACAATTGCCGCGCCGGCATGAGCCACCGACGGCGAGGAGATGTACAGGAACGAACCCACCGAATGATTCAGCGCCGCCTGCAGCAGGGTGCGGGTGCCCTCAATGTTGATGCGCTCATAATCAGCCCACTCGCCGCTGACCGAAACCTTTGCCGCAGCATGCACCACGCCGTTCACGCCGGTCATCGCCAAATCAACAGCCTGCGCGTTCGTAATATCGCCGCGCACCTGCTCAAAACGCGGGCGAATCGAATCGGGCAACAGAGCCGCAATACCCGAATCGCCACGCTGAAAAACGCGCACATCATAGCCTGCACGCAGCAACGCCAGCACGCTCTCACGCCCCAGCAGGCCGCTCGCACCGGTAAAGAGGATGCGCTCGCCAATACGCGGCGCGAAATCGGGCTCCTCAATCGGGCGCAACGAACGCGGGGCGGGGTCGGTGTAGCGTGCCGCCAGCGGCTGCGCAGGCTTGCGGAACCGAGCCGTCGGCGAGCTCACCGCATGCGAGGTCGACAGACGGGACGCAGGCAGACGGGATGCGGGCTCGTGGGAAGAGGACTCACGCGAAGAATGAGTGGACATCATACTCCTTAGATTTAGAGGCCGGGCAGGCGCTTATGCCCCCGCAAGGACCTTCGACGCCCACTCACCCAGGGTGGGGCGGTCAATCTTCGAATTGTGGCGAATATCGGTCGGATGCTCGTGCACCACCAGCACCGCGGCAAGCTCCACGCCGGTATCCTCGGCAACCTTCTGACGCACCAGCTGGGACAGTTCGAAGGGAGCCACACCCTCGGCAACGGGGAAGCGGCCGGGCACGCGATCGAGCAGGGCGCGCTTGAACGCGGATGCGGACTGGCGCGCCTCCAAGGCGGCGGTGTTCGCGGAAGCCTCGATGACCAGCACCGGGGCGGCGGTACCGGCAGGGCCCACCGCGACCAGGGCGGCGCGGCGCACCTCGGGCAGCGACTCGGCGGACTGCTCAGCCGCAACCGGGGTCAGCACGCCCTGCGAAGTCAGCAGCACGTGCGCGAGGCGACCCTCAACCCAGAGACGACCCGAAGCGTCCAGGTGTCCGACGTCACCGGTATGATGCCAGCCCGGAGTGCTAATGGACTGCTCCTCGGTGACCCACAGGGTGTCGTAGCGGTCCTTCACGTGCGGTGCCGACACCAGAATCTCGCCGGTCACACCCGGCTCATGGGTCAGCTCATCCGCCACCGAACCGTCCTGCAGCAGCGGCGCAATAGCCACCGCCGCACCGTACACCGCGAAACCAACGCACACGCCGTCGCGGGCGAAGGGGTCGAGCACCTCACCGGCGGCGTTCGGGGTGCCCTCGGCAATCGCCTGGCGAATCATCTCGAAGGACACATCGGTCACCGGCAGGCCCTCGGTCATGCCGTACGGGGTGTGCAGGGAAGCGTTCGGTACCAGGGCGGAGAGCGCCTCCAACAGGGGCACAGGAATCGGTGCGCCAGCGCTCAGAACCGTCTGAACCTTAGCCAGAGCCGCACGCTGCTCAGCGTTCAGCTCGTCGGCGGTCGCCACCACATTCACCAGGGCGGCGGGGGACGCAAACACGACCGACGCATCAATAGCCGCCGCGGCGGACGCCAGGGCAGAAGCCGTCAGGGTCTTCGGGCGGGTCACATCCATCGTCGGGGTCACGCTGGTAGCACCCAGCGCCGGGCCCAACAGCGCAAACGGCGCAAAACCGGCAACCAGGCCGCTACCGGGCGCAAAACCGTACGTATTCGCAATGGCATCGCGCATACCCGCCAGCTGGCGCTGCGTGTACACCACGCCCTTAGCCGGGCCGGTCGAACCGGAGGTGTACAGCACCGCCGCATCAGCATCCGGCACGGGGGAGGGGAACTCCACCACGGTCGGGGTGGGCACCGGCGCACCCGGAGTACCATCGGCGGCGGGCGCGGTAAACACCGAACCGGCAACGCCCAACAGCTTCTCCTGCACCGAACCCAGCGGCTCCACAGAAATACGCACACCCGGCCACAGCAGGGTACGGGCGGCACTGAGCGCGGCGGGAATACCCACCAGGAAACTCGGGTTAGCGCCCTTCAGCGCACGGGTCAGACCCGGCAGACCCAGACCGGTATCAGCCACCACAATGACCGCGCCCAGCTTCATGCAGGCGTAAATCAGCGTGGTCAGGCGGGCACCCGGAGGCACCATCAGGTTCACGCGGTCACCCGGACGCACACCCAGGGCATGCAAGCGGGTCGCGGCGGCGTTGACCTGCTGGTTCAGCTCAGCCCAGGTCAGGGTCACGGACACGGAGGTGCCGTCACCCTTGGGGTCCATGTCCACCACGGCGGTGGAGGTGTCGTTGGCGCGTTCGGTGAGGGCGGCGAGCATGGGGCGGAACGCTGCGGGAATGGTACCCTCAGCGCCCTCAGCAGCGGCACTCTCGCCTGCAACCAGACCGTGGCGGCGCGCGCGGGCGGCACGATGCTCCGCCTCCGCATTACGCGCCGGAACCAGCACACCGTCCTCCAGCGTGCCGAAGGTCTGCGCAAGCCACGAAATCATCGGGGTGGCAATATCGTAATCCTCAATGACCAGGTGTGACGCCTTCTCGTAGCGGTGCACCTTCGCCTGCGGCATGCGCTCCATCAGGTCGAACAGGTAGCGGCGCTGGAACACCGGATCCTTCGTGCCCCACTGGAAGAACGCGGGCACATCCAGGCCGCGAATCTGCTCGGCAATACGCTGCATCGGCGCGTACGAGGGGATATCGGTGCCGGTCGGAATATCGCCCACAAAATTGCGCACACCCTCACGCCACGCCGAATGGGCGTACGGCGCACGGTAGGTACGGTAAATCGCCTCGTTCAGCGGGCTCGGGTACAGGCGCTTGGGCTGCTTGCCCACCGGCTGCGGCAGGGCACCATCAAGCGCGCCGGCACCGGCAGAACCCGGCGCGGGCAGGCGGCCCTCATTCTGAGCCAGGCCCAGGGTCACATCAATAAACGCGGTCGAATCGTGGGTACCCCACTCGTGCACGCCCAACGCCAGGCGCAGAGCGGCAGGGATATTCTCAATGCCGTCATGGTAGACCGCAGTGTTCGTCAGCATCACGCCCGAAAGAATCTCACGATGCTCCAGCGCCCAACCGAAGGACACCAGCCCACCCCAGTCGTGGGCGAGGGTCACGACCGGCTTATCGGTCTCATCCAGACCGAGCGCCTTCGTGAAATCACCCAGGTCAGCGATGCGGTCCTCCAGGCTGCGGCGCTCACCCTCCAAATCCAGGTGGGTGCGCTCCGAATAACCCATATCAATCTGATCAACCGCAACCACACGCCACGGGGCGCGCTCGTTCACGCCCGCATCCAGCACGGTACGCCACAGGTACGACCAGGTCGGGTTACCGTGCACGCACAGGATCGTGCCAATCGGCTCCAAACCCTGCTCGACCAGCACCGGAAGGTTATCCAGATAGTGCCAGCGGCGCGCGCCAGCCTGCTGCGCCCGCAGCTCAATGGGGGCGGTGGTGGGCACCTCCAGAAGGTGGGAATAGCGCGGGTTCACGCCCGCCCATTCCTCCGGGTTATACGGCGGCTGGGTCTTAGGGAAGTTCAAATGGCGCATGCTGGGGGAATCCTTCCGGATCGAATCGGTGAATGTCTACCGCACAGAGGTTAAGGGCTGCCGGCTAACGGGGGTTAAGGGCTGCCGGCTAACGGGTTACCACTGAATCTCAAGCAGGGCGGTGTTCAGGCCAGAACCCACACCCATGCACAGAATACGGTCGCCCTCCTTGTAGGTCGGGGCGCACTCGGCGAGAGTCATCGGCAGAGCCGCCGCAGCCACATTGCCCCACTTCGGGAAGGTCATGGGGATGCGATTGCGCTCAATACCGACCGCCTCAATAATGGCGTTCGTGTGGGCATTAGAAATCTGGTGGGTCACGTAGGAAGTCATATCGTTCCACTCCCAGCCGTCCTGATGCGCCTGCTCCCACGCCTGCGCCACCAGCTCCAGGCCGTGCTTGAGCAGACCCTCAGCGTCAGTGTTCATACCCTGGTCAGCCTCGCCACCGATGCACAGGTTGCGGTGCTCGGTGCCCGCGCGGGATACCGAACCGACGATGCGGTGGCCCTCCGGGTGGCGGTCAGCGCGACCAATCACAGCCGCTGCCGCACCCGAACCGAGGGTCAGGGTCGCGAACTGAGCCAGCACGTCCTCGCGGGTCGAATCGGGGTTGTTCAGGATGCGCACCGCGGTACGGTGCCACGGGGAGGGATCCTCACCGGCGACGATGAGGGCGTAGCCGATAGCGCCCGCATCAATCATGGTGGAGGCGACGGTCATCGCGTTCACGAAGCCCAGGCAGGCGTTCGTAATATCGAAGTTCAGGGCGTGACGCGGCAGGTCCAGGCGGTCGTGCACACCAACAGACACGGCGGGCTCAAAGTTATCGCGCGTCACCGAGGCGTTAATCAGCAGGCCAATCTGGGAGCGGTCAATACCCGCCTGCTCGATAGCCTTCTCAGCTGCGGCAACCACGCCGTCCTCGAAGGTCTGACCCTCAGCCCAACCGCGGCGAGTGCTAATACCGGCAAGACGTTCCAGCAGGCCCTTCGGCATGCGCAGACGCTTATAGGTTTGGGCCAGCTGCTCATCAAAGTAGTCGCTCGTGACGACCTCCGGAGGCAGCTCATGGGTGATGGACAGCAGAGCTGCATTAGCGTGGCGAATGTCAGAGTTCGTGCCGACCTTATCGGCGGGTGCATTCAACAATGGTGTGGCCCTTGAAAATAGAAGTCAGTGGGATACATAGAAAAACCGCGGGGATGCGAATAGCGGCCCCGCAGAATTCGTGATGCTCATTCCAATCTACCGCACCGGTCGGATGAATCCGTATCCATAGACCCAATATGAACGCCCCCGTTCACCCCGCGCGTAAGCTACGCAAATATGTCGCGCGAGGAGGCCTTGATGTGGCCCTTGGAGACTTTACGGTTACTTCACGGTGTGCATCAAAATCATTAGGGTAACTTCACCGCGTGCATAAGAGTCTCCGCGCTCGCCCTTTCTGACAACTCTTCCCACAGCCCGCCCGCCGCACCGCGTACACTAGAGGGATGCCGCCACGCACCACAGAACGTGCCCGGCACACACCAGTTCTTCTGCAGAAAGGCCCCTTGTGCACCTGATGTCGCTGACCCTGCGCGGGTTCAAGTCTTTCGCCTCCGCAACCACTTTCGAGTTCACCCCCGGCATTAACGCGGTGGTCGGACCCAACGGCTCCGGCAAGTCCAATGTGCTGGATGCGCTCGCCTGGGTCATGGGCGAGCAGGGCGCGAAGAGCCTGCGCGGCGGCAGCATGAAGGACGTCATCTTCGCGGGCTCCGGCGAGGCAGGTTCGGGCGAGGGCGCCCAGCGTGCGCCCCTGGGCCGCGCCAAGGTCACCCTGACTTTCGATAATTCTGATGGCACCCTCAGCATTCCCGCTGATCGGGTGCAGATTTCGCGCACCATGTTCCGCTCCGGCGGCAGTGAGTACGAGATTAACGGCTCCCCGGCGCGCCTTGCCGATATTCAGGACCTGCTCTCGGAGGCGGGCCTGGGCCAGCAGATGCACGTGCTCGTCGGGCAGGGTCAACTGGACGCGGTCCTGCACGCCACCGCGCAGCAGCGCCGCGACATGATCGAGCAGGCGGCAGGCGTGGTCAAGTACCGCCGCCGCCAGGAGAAAACCAGCCGCAAGCTCGAGTCTGTGGCATCGAACGTTACCCGCCTGAGCGACCTGGTTGCCGAGCTGGATTCGCAACTGCAGCCGCTGAGCGAGCAGGCAGAATCCGCGGCGACCGCACGTCAGCTGCAGGGGCGCATCCGCCAGCTGGAGGCGGTGCTTCTGGCTCGTCAGCTGGGCGTTCTGCAGGCTGAGCAGGCGCAGGCGCTCGCCTCCGAAGCGGAGGGTACCCGCCGCGCCGAAACCCTGAAAGAACAACTGGAGGCGGCACGTGCGGCATCCGCTAAACATCAGCAGGAGCAGAACCGCCTGAACGCCGAGGTCACCGCCTGCCAGAAGGCTGTGTCGACCCTGCGCGAGTCCGCCGCGCGCGTGCGCACCGTGCAGTCCATCGCCGCCGAGCGCGTGCGCACCTACCGTGTGGAACTGACCGAGGCGACCGCCGCCGCCCGGGCCGGTTATGAACGCGCCCTGGAACTGCTGGAGGAGCGCCGCGAAGAGGCGGAGCGCGCCGTGGAAAGCTACGCCAGCTTTGAGGAGCGCTACGATGCGGCGCTGAAGAACGTTGAGAAGGCGGCAGGCGAGGTTGCGCAGACTGAGCGTGCCTCGGGTGAGGCGGCGCAGTCTCGTGCCCGCGCGCAGGCTCAGCTGGATACCGCCCGCGCCGCTGCGGTGGAGGCGACCCGCGCCTACGCGGCGGCGGCCGAGCGTGCCGCGACCCTGCGTGAGGCGCTGGGCCAGAGCCTGGGTGAGGCGCCCGCCGAGCCCGGTGCTGAAGTTGCCGAGGCGGTTTTCGACCCCGAGACCGGCGAACTTGTGGAGCCCTCGACCGAGGCTGAGAGCACGAGCCTGTTGCGCGTGCTGGATGCCGTGCAGATTGACCCCGAGTACGCCCGAGCGGCGTCTGCGGCGCTGACCTCGCTGGCGACCGCGGCGTTGAGCGTGCCGGTTGAGGGCGCCGAGGTGTCGCAGCTGCGCGGTGGTAAGGGTGATGAAAGCAGCGAATCTGCCGCGAAGGAATTTTCAACAGAACTGCCCGAATCCTGCGCCACCGAACTGCGCGAGCTGGGCATCCGCCCCGCAACCGAAATCATTGAACCGCTCAGCGAGGACGCCGCGGCGCTCGCCGGTATTGACGAGCACGCCCTGGCGCGCGTCACCGCGGCGCTGGGGGAGCGTCTGGCGGGCGTGCTGTTCGCGCCGGATGCCGCCTCCGCAGAGGCTGCCCTGCGCCTGCTCACCGACCACAACACCGCAGGGCAGAACACTATCTGGCGTATTTTTGACCCCGCCGGCACCGAGCACACCCGCTACAGCCTGCTCTACCCGGCTGAGGGTGTCAGCCCCCTGGAGCTTGCCGCAGCCTACCGCGCCGCATCCCAGGTCGTGACCCGCACCCGCGCCGAACTGGACGAAGCCGAGCAGACCGTTCAGCAGGCACAAGCCGCGGCAGAATCGGCGGTTGAGGCAGAACGTGAGGCGGCGAAGGCGGCGGGCGTGGCGAGCGCTGAGCATGCCCGCGCTCGCGCCCAGGCGGAGTCCCTGGAAGCATCCGCGCAGAACATTCAGGCTGAGCGTGCCCGCCTGAACGAGCGCCTTGCCGCCGCGGAGGAATCCGTGGCGCAGGCACGTACCGACTACGAGTCGGCGCGCACCCGCGAGGATTCCTACCTGGCGGGCACGGGGGAGCAGGCTCCCGCGGCGACCATTGAGCGCCGCGCCCAGCGTCTGGGTGAGGTACTTGCCGAGCAGGTGAGCGAGCGTGAGCAGCAGCTGCACGAACTGAGCACCGCCCTGAAGAACGCCCAGGAGGGCCTGACCAGCACGAATGATGAGGTGCAGGACCTACAGGCGGCGCACGCGGCGGCGCTGACCCTGCTGGCGCGCACCCAGACGGAGGCGGCGCGCGTGCAGGAGCGTGTGCAGGCGCTGGCTGAGCGTGCCCGCCTGGTGACCGGTTTGACCCTGGAGCAGCTGGAAGAGGAGTACTCCGAGCAGCTGCCGGTTGACGTGCCCGCAGAGGAGACGTCCGAAAACGCCGCCTCCGAAAATTTCGCCCCCGAAAATACCGCTTCCGAAACGGCATCAGAGACTACCGAAGCCTCTACCGAGAGCGTCCGCGCTCGCCTCAAGGCAACCCGCGCCGAACTGGAGGCGCTCGGCGCCATTAACCCGCTGGCGCTGGAGGAGTACGAGGCGCTTTCTGAACGCCACGCCTACCTGAACCAGCAGATTGAGGATTTGAAGGCGACCCGCCGCGACCTGAACACGGTCATGGACGAGGTCAGTAGCCATATTGCGGAGGTGTTCACCGCCGCGCTGGAGGACATTAACACCCACTACCGCCGCATCTTTGAGACCCTCTTCCCGGGAGGCGAGGGCCACCTGGAGCTGGACGACCCGTCCGATCCGTTGAATTCGGGTGTGGAGATTCACGCGCGCCCGGCGGGTAAGAAGGTGAAGCGCCTGTCGCTGCTGTCCGGCGGTGAGCGTTCGCTTGCTTCGCTGGCGTTGTTGATTGCGATTTATATGTCTCGCCCTTCGCCGTTCTACGCCCTGGATGAGGTTGAGGCGGCGCTGGATGACCGCAACCTGTCGCGCCTGCTGCAGGTGATTGGTGAGTTGGGGGAGCGTTCGCAGCTGATTGTGATTACGCATCAGAAGCGCACGATGCAGATTGCGGAGACCCTGTACGGGGTGTCGATGCGCGGTGGCGTGTCGACGGTGCTTTCTCAGCAGATGGAGGAGCTGCGCGAGCTGCTGTAGCTCGCCGCGCCTGCTTGACCTTACCGCGCGCCCCTCAACCAGCGCGTCCCCGACCCAGCCGCGCGTCCCTGGCCCCACCAAACGCACCCACCCTGGCGAACGTCACATGTCCTAGGAATGGTCATGTGCACCCCAGGGTACTGTTCACCGCCTGCACCCGGGTACTATAGGGGGATATGTGCGAACACCGCCCCGCCCTACCCGCGGTTGCGTGGTGTTTCGCTGTGATCAGGCCTGATGCCCCGCCCTACCCGCGGCGCGCATCCGGCGGTAACCATCCAGGGAAGGAATAGTGATGAGCGAGAACCTGGCAGATGCTTTCCTCAACGGCGAGTCGTTGAAGAATGCCCCCGGCCCCTATTTTGGTGAGTACGGCGGGCGGTGGATGCCCGAGTCGCTGATTGCCGCCATGGATGAGCTGGAGGCAACCTTTAACGAGGCGAAGAACGACCCCGAGTTCATTGCTGAGTTCCAGCGTCTTTCTGCTGAGTATTCGAACCGTCCGTCGTTGCTGACTGAGGTTCCGAAGTTCTCTGAGCATGCTGGTGCGCGTGTGTTCCTCAAGCGTGAGGACCTGAACCACACGGGTAGCCACAAGATTAATAACGTGATTGGCCAGGCTCTGCTGGCTAAGCGTATGGGTAAGACCCGTCTGATTGCTGAGACCGGTGCGGGTCAGCACGGTGTTGCGACTGCGACTGCGGCTGCGCTGTTTGGCATGGAGTGCGTGGTCTACATGGGTGAGGAAGACACTGAGCGTCAGTCGCTGAACGTGGCTCGTATGCAGCTGCTGGGCGCGAAGGTGATTGCGGTTCAGAACGGTTCCCGCACCCTCAAGGACGCCATTAATGAGGCGCTGCGTGACTGGGTTTCGAACGTTGAGAACACCCACTACCTGCTGGGTACCGCTGCGGGTGCGCACCCGTTCCCGGCGATGGTGCGTTTCTTCCACGACGCTATTGGTTCTGAGGCGCGCGAGCAGATTCTTGCTGAGACTGGCCGCCTGCCCGATGGTATTGCTGCCTGCGTGGGTGGCGGTTCGAACGCGATTGGTCTGTTCCACGCGTTCTTGGACGATTCGTCGGTTGAGATTTACGGTTTTGAGGCTGGCGGCGACGGCGTGGAGACCGGCCGTCACGCGGCGACCATTACTCTGGGCCGCCCGGGCATGCTGCACGGCGCGATGACCTACCTGATGCAGGATGAGGACGGTCAGACCATTGAATCCCATTCGATTTCTGCTGGTCTGGATTACCCGGGCGTGGGTCCGGAGCATTCCTACCTGTCCGATATTGGTCGCGTGACCTACGAGCCGGTGACTGATACCGAGGCGATGGACGCTCTGCGTCTGCTCTGCCGCACCGAGGGTATTATTCCGGCGATTGAGTCCTCGCACGCTCTGGCGGGCGCGTTGCGCGTGTGCCAGCGTTGGGCTGCTGAGGATCCGGAGGCGGCACGCGAGAAGACGATGATTGTCTGCCTGTCGGGCCGCGGCGATAAGGACATGGAGACTGCGCTGAAGTGGTTCGGCCTGGGCAAGGCGATTCCGTCCTCGACCCTGATGACCGGTAATAAGGAAGCTGCCGCATCCGCTGCACAGAACGCACAGGCTGAAAGTGAGGCTAAGTAATGAGCTACCAGGACGCTATTTCTCAGTCGGCACCTTTTACGGTGCTGGATGGTTCTTTCCCCGCTCCGAATGCGCAGTCGCCTCTGGCGGCTCGTTTGGCTGAGTGCGAGAAGCAGGGCCGTGCGGCGCTGATTGGCTACCTGCCGGTGGGCTTCCCGACCCTGGACGAGTCGATTGACGCGGCGATTGCTCTGGGCAATAACGGCGCGGACATTATTGAGCTGGGCGTGCCTTATTCTGATCCGGTCATGGATGGCCCGGTGATTCAGAAGGCTACCGGCGTGGCGCTGGAGAACGGTTTCAAGCTTCCTCAGCTGTTTGAGGCGGTCCGCCGCATTACCGAGGCGACCGACGCGGTGGTTGTCGTGATGACGTACTGGAACCCGGTTCTGGCGTACGGTGTGAAGAATTTTGCGCGTGATTTGGCGGCTGCCGGCGGTGCGGGCATGATTACCCCGGACCTGGTGCCTGATGAGGCGTCGTCGTGGTTTGAAGCTTCTGATGAGTACGGTCTGGACCGTATTTTCTTGGCTGCTCTGTCTTCTTCGCCGGAGCGTCTGGCAACTATTGCGAAGGCGTCGAGCGGCTTCGTGTACGCCGTGTCGGTGATGGGCGTGACCGGTGCCCGCACCTCCGTGTCGGAGGCGGCTCGCACCCTGGTTGCGGACATTAAGGCTGCCGGTGCGCCTCGTGCGTGCGTGGGTCTGGGCGTTTCGACTCGTGCCCACGTTGAGGAGATCGGCGAGTATGCGGACGGCGTGATTGTCGGTACCGCGCTGGTGAAGGCTTTGGCTTCTGGCGGTGTTGAGGCGGTGGCTAAGCTGACCCGTGAGCTGGCGGGGCGTGAAGGCTAATGTCTGATGTGCTGTCGCTGGCGAGCGTGCCGGTAGCTAACGTGCTGGCTTCGATTCCCTCTCCGAGCGTTTCGTACCTGCAGCTGGGCCCGTTCCGTGTGCATTTCTATGCCCTGTGTATTCTTGCGGGTATGGCGGTGTGCTTGTGGCTGGGTTCTCGCCGTTGGAAGGCGGCGGGTGGTACCCCTGAGCGCGTTTTTGACGTGGCGATGTGGGCTATTCCGGCGGGCATTATTGGTGCCCGCGCCTACCATGTGCTGATTACTGACCCGGGTAGCTATTTCGGTCCGAATGTTGCTGATCCGTGGGCTTTCCTGAAGATTTGGGAGGGCGGTATCGGCATTATGGGTGCCGTGTCGGTTGGTGCGTTGGGCGCCTGGTATGGTTGCCGCCGCTACGGGATGAATTTCCCGGCTTTTGCGGATGCAGTAGCGCCGGGTATTCTGCTGGCTCAGGCGTTTGGCCGCTGGGGTAACTGGTTCAACCAGGAGCTGTTCGGCAAGCCGACGACTCTGCCGTGGGGCTTGGAGATTAGCGCGTCGAGCGGTAATTTCCCGACCCAGTATCCGGCGGGTACGCTGTTCCATCCGACGTTCCTGTACGAGTCGCTGTGGAACCTGCTGGGTGTGGCGTTGCTGCTGTGGCTGGGCCGTAAGGGCGTGCTGAAGCTGGGTCAGACCCTGTGGCTGTATGTGTTCTACTACGGTGTGGGTCGCCTCTTCATTGAGATGTTCTTGCGTATTGATACCTCGGAGATGCTCTGGGGCGTTCGTATTCACGTGTGGACCGCTCTGCTGCTGGTTCTGCTGGGTGCTGCTGGTTTTGTGGTGGCTGGTCGTCGTGCTGCGGCGAAGGCTGCTGCGGGTATTGAGCCGGCTCCTGCGGAGTTCGCTCCGAAGCCTGCCGCAGATGAGTCTGTAGAGGACGCTGAGGAGAAGGTATCTGAGAAGGCATCCAAGAAGGCAGAGCCCGCCGAGGATTCTGACTCTTCTGAGTCTTCGACGAAGGGCTCTTAGCTGACAAAGGGCTCCTAGCTTTCATCTACATTCATAGAAAACCGCCGGATGGGGCAGAACCCCTGTCCGGCGGTTTTTTGTGCCCGCTATTTGTGCTCGCTGTTTGCTTCTTGCCAGTGGATGTTCTCATGGTGGCATGTTCCAGGGTCCTGTACGGATTTGGGCCGCTGAGAAGGCATAATAGAGATACTGCGTGTGGCGGGTACCCACTCTGGAGTATGAGGCTCTGCGGAGTGTGAGGCTCTTTGAAGGTATGAAACTCTTCGAACGGTGGTGCCCGTAGCGTCTGCGTTTAGAAACACCCACTCAATTACAGGATTTTTATCGTGAGCTCTTCTTCTGGCGATTCTTCGCGCCTCGTTTCTTCTTCTCGCTCGGGTCTGTCTCGTCCTGGTCTGTCGCGTCGCCGCCTGGTGGCTGGTGCCGCGTGGGCTGCCCCGGTTGTTGTGGCTTCTTCGGTGATTCCCGCGTATGCGGCTTCTAATGAGGAAGGCGAGTGCACCGGTCCCTTCGAGGATTCAACGACGATTACTGCCGGTGACGGCGTGAAGAAGGTTGCCGTGCTGACGGTTCCTCCGGGTGCTAAGCGTATGCGTTTTGTGGCTGTGGGCGGTGCTGGCGGCACGAACTACACTGTGGCTGATGCTGGTTCCGGCGCCATGGTTGAGGGTTCTATGGCTGTGCGCGGTGGCCAGACTATTACTCTGACTGCCGGTTCGGGCGGTATCGGTAATGGTGAGCTGAAGCCCGCTGAGGGTGGCGACGGCTACGGCGTGGGCGGCTCGTCGAAGGCTTCTTCGCCGGTTCCCGCGAACGTTGTTTCTGCAATCAATAACCTGACCCGCATTTCTGGCGGTGTGACCGGCCGCGGCGGCATGAGCGCTGTGCTGTATTCGGCGTCCGGCGGTGGCTCGTCCGCTATTGAGGTGGACGGCGTGCCGATGATTGTTGCCGGTGGTGGCGGCGGTGCCGGTGTGCTGGCGTCGTATGCGACGGTTCTGCCGAACCCCGCGAATGCGGGTGCTGTGCGCCCGACCGCGCACTATTCGCTCGATAGCTCCGGCGGCGAGCACCAGTTCAGCACCGGTGGCGGCGCTGGTTCGGGTGACGGCGACGGTTCGCCCGGTTTTGTTGGTTTCACCTCGTACGAGGTGCAGTCTGAGCCGATTCTGACGGTGAACCCGGGTTCGGGTGCTGCCGGTGGTGTGGGCGGTGCTGGCGGCGAGAAGCTGGACCCGCCGACCACCGATGGTTCGGTGATTGGTTTTTCGAGCACCTCCACTCAGAAGCTGGTGAGCACTGCGACTGCCGGTGCGGCGGGTGCGAGCGGTCTCCGTGCGAAGGGCGCCGATGGTGTGGCGAGCTATTCGTACCAGTGGGATCAGACTCCGGAGGGTACCGATAACCGCCCGTCGAACGCTGGCGAGCTGTTTAACGGCTACCAGTCGGTGGTTTCTGGAGGCGGTGGCGCCGGTTATGGCGGCGGCGGCTCCGGTGCTGCGTTGAGCGTTTCGGCTCGTGTGGTGTCGCAGAAGTGGAATAATGATGCGGCTCGTGCCCGCTATGCGGTGGGTTCGGTGCAGTTGGCTGGCGGTGGCGCTGGCGGCGGTACGTTCATGGATACTACGGTGCGTGTGACGGATCTGGGCTGGGCATTGAACGCTCCGAATGGTCCGGGTGAGCGCGGTGCCGGCTATATTGAGGTTGCTTTCTGCTTCTAGGCTGCCGCGCAGAGCTACTGAGATCCGTTAGGAATCGTATAGGTGCAGATTGAACCCTTTCTTTAGGGTGGTATGCGCCTCAAACTTAATATTTAAATTTTTTCTGAATGCCTCCCAAGCTACTGGTTTGGGAGGCATTCTCATCTTCTGTGTTGCTTCGTCATAGCGTCATATCAACCTTTGGCGGTTTAGCGCATTGGTCGGAATAGACCTTATCGAAAGCTCATCCTTGCTCGCGTGCTGACCCCTAAATAACCCCTCTGTCATATTCGGGGATAGTCCTTTAGATTGGCAGCTCATCATTTTACGGTGGAAATGTAAAGAATACGCGCGCCCGCCCCGCTAGGTATAGGGTCCGAGCGCGGCAACCAATGACTAAGGAGTTTTAGGTCATGTGCAAGGAAACCATGAAGGCTGTTGTTGTTCCTGAGAAGGTTGACGGTTCGGTTGTTGTCCGTGAGGTTCCCGTTCCTGCTGTCGGTCACGGTCAGGCGCTCGTGAAGATTGAGTACTCGGGTGTGTGCCACACTGACCTGCACGTGGCTTCCGGTGACTTCGGTGAGGTTCCGGGTCGTATTCTGGGCCACGAGGGCATCGGTCGTGTCGTCAAGGTTGGCGAGGGCGTTGAGTCCCTGAAGGAAGGCGACCGCGTGTCGGTGGCTTGGTTCTTCGAGGGCTGCGGTCACTGTGAGTACTGCACCTCGGGTCGTGAGACCCTGTGCCGTTCGGTGAAGAACGCAGGCTACTCGGTTGACGGCGGCATGAGCGAGTACACCCTGGTGACCGCTGATTACGCTGTGAAGGTTCCGGAGGGTCTGGACCCGGCACAGGCTAGCTCCATTACCTGCGCTGGTGTGACCACCTACAAGGCAATCAAGGAGTCGCTGGTTCGCCCCGGTGAGTGGCTGGTTGCGTACGGTGCTGGCGGTCTGGGTAACCTGGCTGTTCAGTACGCTAAGAAGGTTTTCGGCGCTAAGGTTATCGCTGTTGACATCAACGATGACAAGCTGGCTCTGGCTCGTGAGACCGGTGCTGACCATGTCATCAACGGCCGTGAGGTTGAGGATGTTCCGGCTCGTATTCGCGAGTTGACCGGCGGTGGCGCTCACGCTGCTGTGGTGACCGCAGTGTCGAAGGTTGCGTTCAACCAGGCTGTTGAGTCGGTTCGCGCGGGCGGTTCCGTGGTGGCTGTTGGTCTGCCCTCGGAGATGATGGAGCTGTCCATTGTGAAGATTATTCTGGACGGCATCCGCGTGGTGGGCTCCCTGGTGGGTACCCGTCAGGATCTGGCGGAAGCGTTCCAGTTCGGTGCTGACGGCATCGTGGTTCCGGTGGTTCAGCTGCGTGAGGTTGACGAGGCACCGGCTGTCTTCGAGGAAATGGCGGCAGGTAAGATTACCGGCCGTATGGTTCTGGACTTCGCTAGCCTCTAAGCTAGCGGATGGTTCGAGGCGCCCGGCAGGGCTTCAAGGTCTCACTCGGCTGAGGCTCTGCCGGTAGTTTCGATGGTTATAGCGCCTAAGGCGCATCCCGTGTGGCGGGGGAGTAGGGGTACTCTTTCTGCTGTGCATACGACGCGGGGTGCGCCTTAGTGTTTTTAATGCGGTGTTGCAGAGTAGCCGAGTTTTTGAGAGCCGTTATCGTAAGGAACTGAAAACCTCTGTGAGTGCAATGCACCTAAACGTAATATACGCGGGAATTTATTTTGAAATATCCGGTGGATTATCTCAAAAACTACACTAAACTAATTCAATAATGCACTATATTTGACATCTATATATCTCAAAATGCATTTTTTTGACAAAAACATTCAACCACTGATTGAATTGTAATATTTCCGGAAAAGATGAGTTTCGCGGCCTCCTGCACCTACCCTATATGTAACGGGATATGACGCGTGAAGGTTTCGGCCCTCCTAGATATCGATTCCTTCTTACGGAACGCCATACCCGGGTGAATTTCAGCATCTTCGTACCGTGCCGTTATTCACCGTTGAGTCCTTACTTCCGGTCAGGCGCTCCTCTAGACACCTTCGGGGTAAGGTCTCACCAACGATTAGTGTGGGCCCCACGGACATAGTCAATGGGGATTATGTCCGCCACACTGATCCGGAGCTTTTAGGACATTGCATGACTTCGTGGCGACTCTTACCGCCACGGCTAAATTTACCTGCCGGCACGGGTAACATGGCCGGGTTCTCTACTCACTCGGTAACCCACCCGCTGCAGGGCGCATCTTGATTTTTGTGTTGTTCAGAAGATGCGCCCTGTAGCACAAGACGAGGGGCACCTCTGCCAGGTGCCCCTCGTTTTTGTATGCGCGTTTTATGGTTGAGCAGTTGCCGCGCTATGAGTAGATGCCGCGCTCTTTAGTAGATTCCACGCTGTGCGGTCCAGCGGATCGTGCCGCGCTCAAAGTCCATGTAGTACACGCCGTTTACGTAGGATTCGTCGCCGCGTGCCGCACCGTAGCGGGCGGTGTTCTTCTCCCAGTGCTTGAAGATTGCGCCGTTACCGTTGGTTTCGTAGGCACCGTACGCATCCGACCAGAGCAGTACCTTGCCGGAGGCGAACTGAATCTGAGCACCCGTGGAGGTGGTAGTCTCGTCGGTCACCGGGGCGCCCCAGGTGCCGCGGTGCTGCAGGAAGCGGTGGTAGAACGCGCCGCCGGTGTGCATACGGTGGGTACCGGTCTGTGCGGACCACACGTAGGTGGTGCTGCCGGTGAATTCCTGCTTGATGATGCCGTTGCCCAGGTTCTGCTCGTCAGTGGTGGGTACGCCCGTCATGCCAGCTGCGCGCCAGGTCGCGTAAATGGCGCCGCGCTCGTTGATGATGTGGGTGCCGTACGCGTTGGACCAGTAGGCGCCCTCACCATTGGCGAAGGAGACCGCGATGGTGTCGGAGCGGGTTTCCTCGTTGGTGGTCAGACCGCGGAATCGCGCAATATCAGAGCGGAACTTGTGGTCCAGGCCGCCGTTGGTGACCAGCCAGTGCGAGCCGTGGGAGTCCGTCCAGTAGATGGTCTTGCCGTTGGTGAACTTCTGCGCGTACACGCCGTTGCCGAGGGTGTACTCGGTGCCGATCGGGTCGCCGTAGAAGGAGCGGTTGCGGTTCCAGTAGTCGCCGATGCCGGTGCGAATGTCAATGGAGCCGGTCGCGGTGGTCACCACGTTCGAATCCTGACCGTTCGACCAGTTGCGGTGCACCGCGTTGGGGTTCTTTGCCAGAACCTTCAGATCGTTCACGGTGCCGGGGAAGAAGTTCGAGTCACCCACGAACGGGCCCGAGTCAGTGAACTGCCAAATGTCGTAGCCGCTCCATCCTGCCGGAATTGCACCGACCACGGTCGAGTAGCTCGCCAGGTGCAGCGGCAGAGAGCCGAACTGCTGCGAACCCACGCAGTGTGACCACCAGGAGGTCGCGGTGTACACCATCGGGTTGCGTCCGGTCAGCGAACGGTAGGTGTCCACGAAGTCGCGGGTCCATGCGGTCAGCTGCGCCGGGGTCATGTTGTAGCAGGTGTTGCCGTAGGCGGGGTAGGGGTTGAACTCGATGTCCAGCAGGCCGGGCAGGGTCTTGCCGTCGGCGCTCCAGCTACCACCGTTCTGCACGAAGTAGCGTGCTTGATCGGCACCCGAGGAAGTGCGGGGGTTTGCGAAGTGGTAGGCGCCGCGCACCATGCCGACCTGTGCCGAACCGTTGTACTGCTGAGCGAAGTAGGGGTTGGTGTAGTAGCTACCCTCGGTCGCCTTCACGTAGGCGAAGCGGGAACCTGCGGCGTAGGCGCTCGCCCAGTCCACGTTCCGCTGATGCGAGGAGACGTCCATGCCGAGGGTACCGCCGGTGGGGGTCCATGCGGATCGGCCCTGAGCCAGGGACTGACCGGTTGCCAGACCCCGACCTGCTCCCAGACTCTGCGCGGAGCTCTGGGTCGCGGAAATACCGCTCAGGGTTGCGGTCGAGGCGGGGGAGGTTGCGCCGGTGCGTGCGTTGGTGGTGCCCAGGCGTTCACGCTCGCCCGCGCCCATGGCGGGGTTGGAGCGTTCGACGAGGGACGCATCCGGGGCGGGGGCGTAGGTGAGCTCCTCGTAGGATGCGTTGGTGTTGACCTCTGCCGCTGCGCTCGCGCTGGGAGCTGCAAAGGCTGCAGGAACAGAGGTGAGAGAGGCGGCGACCAGGGAGAGTGCACCTGCGGACGCCATGATGGAGCGGGCTGCCGCAGAGCGCGCGGCAGTCTGGAGTTTCTTCATAGTTTTGCCTGTATTTGAGAGGTGGATGTGTCGATGTAGCCTTGTGTGTTCGGGCTTACGAGCGAATATGTGGGTAGTTGACTATTGGGGTATATCAACTGTTGTTGTGTCAACCGGTGGACACAGCTAACAGCCTACGGTATCTGCACTGCTGTGCGCAATGTTTTGGAGGCGCCTTTCTGGTGGCATATTTTTCACGGAGTGCACAGTAAATCGGCGTCTTTGGGGGGACCTATTTGGTTTTGCGGCTTGTCGGTGCATTTATGGACTCAGTTTTTGTGAAAAATTTTAGGTGTGCGACACGCCGGGGCGTTGAGAATTTCACTCTGTGGACTGCTCTGTCGGAGGCTACGCTGCCGGGGCTTTGGCTTTTGGGCATAAGGAAAGGGGTGGGCCGCACACACAAAGACCCACCCCTCATGTTCCGGATACTGTAATTTGGCGCGGCCTCGCACCGGTACCCGGAGTTTCATGGTCGATGCAGGAGAGATGAAGAGTCATCGACCACGTATATGGTGCCTGTCGGCACGTTTTTCTCGACTCTTCCCGCCCGCTCTTTCAGGTTCTAATGTCCGGCTGAAAGAGCGGGTGGGAAGAGGCGAAAGCTTATGTTTCCCGAAGGATTTAGAGGAACTTGGCGATGTCCTCAATCAGCGGCTTGAGGGTCTCGCGATCGATGTACTCAGCCTTGCCGGTCTTGTAGCATTCGAGCATCTGCTGAATACCTTCGTTCGGGTGCGGGTTTGCCATGAGCCATGCGCGCACGGGACCCTTCAGAGCGGTCTTGTGAGCCAGCGAAATCTTGTCGAAGTCGATGCCGCCACGCAGGTGGTAGACGGGGCGACCTTCGGTCAGTTCGGGGGTGTAGCTCTTGGCGACGGCCTTGTCGAGCAGCTTCTTCGAGTATTCACCGGTGAAGGAGACAGTGAAGAACGCGGTGCGGTTCTTCTTGGGGGCAATAATCGGCAGAATCTTCTTGCGAAGTGCCGGTGCACCGTTGAGGAATCCACCGTAGTCGCTGCCGGCAATCACGAAGGCGTCGAATGCCTCTGCCTGCTCGGGGGTGACCTTGGAGGCGGGGACAGTCTCAACTTCGGGAGCCTGCGGGAGTGCACGCAGATCTTCTGCCAGCCAGGTGGCGTACTGTTCGGTGTAGCCGTAGGTGGAGCCGAAGATAATCAGCACGCGAGTAGTCATCTGTGAACCTTCCAGATATATTTCGCATTTCAAATACTAATTATGGGTTCCAATATAGGCTAGGCGCGCGAAAATGTGAAATCGCCTAGCTCTTGGACGCCCTATCTATCTTCTCATAGCCCACTCTGAGTGTCTCTATGTTTTTGAAATACGATCGAAGGTTCTCGAGTGTGACTAAATATTGCGCAGCGCTGGCTATCTATAGGTAAAAAGCACCCTAATTTACTTTCCGGGCGAGGTGGGGGTGATGGGGGTAAAAACCGGCTTTCTGTGGTGTGCTCGATGGGGAGGGGGTGATGTTCAAAATGCGACGTGAAACACAATTTCTTCGGTGGAAAGAGTTGGGAGAAGCATACCCAAGAGGGTGTAAAACCCCTATAATTGAGAAAGAGTCCCACGCATCCGGCATGTGGCTACCTGTTAGAACGCGTGGGAATAATTGGGAATTTGACGTCAGTCTTCCCCTGAAAATCAGTGTGAACCCACAGTGGTCACACAAAACAACACACAAAGGTTAGGTACATGAGGCGCGCAAAAATCGTTGCAACCATCGGTCCGGCAATCGAGTCCCCCGAGAAGATCTCCGAGGCAATCAAGGCTGGCCTGAACGTCGCCCGTCTGAACATGAGCCACGGTGACCACGCCGAGCACCAGGCACGCTACAACACCATCCGTGAAGAGTCTGCAAAGCTCGGTAAGGACGTTGCTATCCTCGCCGACTTGCAGGGCCCCAAGATTCGCCTCGAGCGTTTCGCAAACGGCAAGGAATACCTTGAGCCCGGCGCAGACTTCACCATCACCTCCGAAGACGTTGAAGGTACCGCAGAAATCTGTGGCACTACCTACAAGGGCCTGCCCGGCGACGTAAAGCTCGGCGACAAGCTCCTGCTCGACGATGGCAAGATTCGCCTCGAAGCTATTGAGGTAACTCCCACCCGCGTTCGCACCCGCGTGGTCGTCGGTGGCCCCATCTCCAACAACAAGGGCATCAACCTGCCCGGCGCAGCAGTCTCCCTGCCCGCGCTGACCGAGAAGGACGCGAACGACCTGCGCTTCGCTCTGAAGATGGGTGCAGACATCATTGCACTCTCCTTCGTTCGTACCGGCGCAGACGTTGACCCCGTCCACAAGATCATGGAAGAAGAGGGTATCCGCGTACCCGTCATCGCCAAGATTGAGAAGCCCCAGGCAGTCGATAACCTGCAGGACATCATCGACAAGTTCGACGGCATCATGGTTGCTCGTGGTGACCTTGGTGTTGAGCTGCCCTTCTCCGAGGTTCCCCTCGTCCAGAAGAAGGCTATCGACATGGCACGCCGCTGGGCAAAGCCCGTCATTGTGGCAACCCAGGTGCTCGAGTCCATGACCGACAACCCCGTCCCCACCCGTGCAGAGGTTTCTGACTGCGCTAACGCAATCCTCGACGGTGCGGACGCAGTTATGCTCTCCGGTGAGACCTCGGTCGGTAAGTACCCGATTCTGACCCTGCAGGCTATGGCTGCAATCGTCAAGGACACCGAAAAGGGCGGCCTGTACCGCGTGCCCGAGCTGGACCGCAAGCCCCGCACCCGCGGTGGCGCAATCACCCGCGCAGCAGTGAACATTGCTGACCAGCTGGACGCAAAGCTCATCGTAACCTTCACCCAGTCCGGTGACTCCGCACGTCGTCTGGCACGTCTGCGTCCCGAGACCCCGATCGTCGCGTTCACCACCAGCTCGAAGGTTCGCTCCTTCCTGTCCATGCTGTGGGGCGTTGACGCTGAGCAGGTTGAGATGATCACCGACCAGGAAGGTCTGTTCCACTTCGTGGACGAGTACCTGCTGAAGAACGGTCTGGCAGAAGCCGGCGACCTGGTCGTCGTTGCTGCCGGTGCTCCCGCAGGTCGCGCAGGTACCACCAACATGGTTCAGGTACACCGCGTCCACGGTGCTGAGGGCGAGCGCGAGACTCTGCGTCCTTACGAGGAGAACGAGGTCAAGCGCTAGGCCGCTCACCATTCTTTCCGATGCGTAGCTGAGGGTAATCCTCAGCCTGTACGCTCGGTGTATAGAGACCGCCGCCCGGTCGTGAAACTCTCACGGTCGGGCGGCGGTTTTGTGTGTTGGTGTAGTTGCCCCATCTGATGCGCGGATAGGTGTATAAGTGGATACAGAAAAGCGGCGGGAAAGCTTGAAACTTTCCCGCCGCTTTTGCGTTGGTGCCCGAGGTGGGACTCGAACCCACACTCCGAAGAACCTGATTTTGAGTCAGGCGCGTCTGCCAATTCCGCCACTCGGGCGTATCACGCGTTTACGCGTAACACCTTTAGAATTCTAACCCAGGCTGTCTAGAAAATCTAATCTATCTGACGTGTTGGGAGCGTTGTGGCGGGGCGGGGAGCGTGTGCTGAACGCTTCCATCGGGCTCCCGGTGCGCCTCGGCTACAGGTGCCCCTCAGTGTAAATCCTCGGCGTAAATCCTGAGCTGAGGGTGAACCGGCGCGGCTTATCCACAGATGGAGGCGGGGGAGAAAGCGCGCATCCTGTATCCTTAAAGACTGACTAACCATCCCCGTTCGCCTTCGCGGCTGGGGGCCACCTCAACGTTAAGAAAGTGATCACGGCTCGTGTTCAATTCTCTCTCCGACCGCTTGACGGCAACTTTTAAGAACCTGCGCGGCAAGGGCCGCCTCTCCGAGGCAGACATTGATGCAACCGTCCGCGAAATCCGCCGCGCCCTGCTCGACGCTGACGTCGCCGTCCCCGTAGTCCGCGAATTTACCGCCCACGTGAAGGAACGCGCTCTCGGTGCGGAGGTTTCCGAGGCGCTGAACCCCTCCCAGCAGATCGTGAAGATCGTGAACGAGGAGCTGGTGAGCATCCTTGGCGGTTCGACCCGCCGCATCAACATGGCGAAGAGCGGCCCGACCATCATCATGCTGGCGGGTCTGCAGGGTGCCGGTAAGACCACCCTGGCTGGCAAGCTGGCTCACTGGCTGAAGGGCCAGGGCCACACCCCGATGCTGATTGCATCCGACCTGCAGCGCCCCAACGCGGTGACCCAGCTGAAGGTCGTTGGTGAGCGTGCGGGCGTGCCCGTGTACGCGCCGCACCCCGGTGTGACCAGCGAGTTTGACGTACCCACCGGCGATCCCGTGCAGGTGGCACGTGACGGTGTGGCTGAGGCTCGCGCTAAGCTCCACGACGTGGTGATTGTCGATACCGCGGGTCGTCTGGGTGTTGACGCTGAGCTCATGCAGCAGGCACGTAACATTCGTGACGCTATTGAGCCGCACGAAGTTCTGTTCGTCATCGACGCGATGATCGGTCAGGACGCCGTGAACACCGCTAACGCCTTCAACGAGGGTGTGGACTTCACCGGTGTGGTCCTGTCCAAGCTTGATGGTGACGCCCGCGGTGGTGCGGCTCTGTCGGTGGCTTCGGTGACCGGCAAGCCGATTATGTTCGCGTCCACCGGTGAGAACGTCACTGACTTTGAGCAGTTCCACCCGGACCGTATGGCGAGCCGCATCCTGGATATGGGTGACATCCTGACCCTGATTGAGCAGGCTGAAGCTCAGTGGGATAAGGCTGAAGCCGACCGCATGGCGAAGAAGTTCATCGATCAGGAAGACTTCACTTTTGAGGACTTCCTGGCTCAGATGCAGCAGATTCGTAAGCTCGGTTCCATGAAGAAGCTGCTCATGATGATGCCCGGTGCGGCTCAGATGCGTCAGCAACTTGAGGCTTTTGACGAGCGCGAGATTGACCGCGTGGAGGCGATTGTTCGCTCCATGACCCCGCACGAGCGTGTGGCTCCGCGCATCATTAACGGTTCTCGCCGTGCCCGTATCGCTAAGGGTGCGGGTGTGACCGTGTCTGAGGTGAACCAGCTGATGGAGCGTTTCGCTCAGGCTCAGAAGATGATGAAGAAACTCGCTTCGGGCAAGATGCCCGGCATGCCCGGTGGTATGCAGATGCCCGGTATGGCGGCTGCGGCTGGTGGCGCTCGTAAGAACGCGAAGAACAACAACAAGAAGAAGAAGGCTCGCTCCGGCAACCCGCAGAAGCGTGCGGCGCAGGAGGCGGCAGCAGCTAAGGCGCAGCAGGCTCGCGCCGGTGCTGCATTCGGTCAGCAGGCTCAGAACCAGGAGATGGATCTGTCCAGCATGAACCTGCCGAAGGGCTTTGAGAAGTTCCTGCAGTAAGAGCAAATATGAGCCCCGGTAAGGGGTGGTACGGGTGCGCACGTGGTGACGGGGCGCACCCGTACCGGTATGGTGCCCGGTTTGGGTGCATGAATGGTGTGAAGGGAAGGTATCAATGGCTCAGAACGAGCAGAATTGGGATCGAGAGAACGCGGATGATCAGCTGAATGAGCAGGTCACGCCGTGGTCTCAGCGCGCCTTCGCTGATGATTCTGTAGAGGAACCTGCAGGCGAGTCTGCGGTTGAGTCTGTAGAGGAGTCTGTAGTTGAGGAGGGCTCGCTGGGCTTCTCTGATGCTCCCGCAGAGGTTCTTGAAGACGACCTTTCGGGCGATCTTGAAGACGGCATCGCAGGCGACTTTGCGGACGGCTTCGACAATGATTCGAGCATCCTTCCCGGGTACACCCCCGTCTGGGCGCGTATCGCCCTCGAGTACGGGGAGCACTCCGCCGAACTGGCGGGCGACCTCGTCTACTCCAGTGAGAGCGACGACCCCGCCGTTGACGACGTTGCCGCAACTATTCTGAACCTCATTCGTGAAGCCCGCAGCATGCACGATGAGGTGAAGGCGGAGGACCCCGATACGCAGCGCGCCTGGAACGACCGCACGAAGGTTGACCGCCTCGCCGCCGCCCTGGAGAGCGAAGAGTGGACCGTCGATAAGCTCACCGGCATGTGGGAGGATGCACCCGCACCCGCCGGTAGTGGCGAGTCGGATAGCCCCGAGTACCTGCGCGCCCAGGATGAGGAGCGCACCGCCGAGAAGCAGCGCAACGAGCGCATCGAGCAGACCATGGAGCTGGAGGAGAAGATTCAGCGCCGCCGCATCATGGCTCGCTCCACCACCGATGAGGAGCTGATTGCCGCCCTCATTGAGGCGACCGCCGCATCCCCGGAGCTGATTGCCTACGAGATGGGTGAGCATCAGGTGCAGCTCTACGTGCTGTGCGCCGTGGATGATGAGGGCTACATGAACGTGCTGGAGGTCGCTGACGGCCACCTGCACGTGGGTACCCCCGTTGAGGATTACGTGGCTCAGCTGGTGGAGCAGCTGCCGGTCACCGGTGCCGCCCTGGAGGGCGAGGCGACCGTGTGGGAGGAACTGCCCGGCGGACAGGGGGAGCTGGAGTTCCTGGTGGACGGCGACGCCGCCATGCTCGTTGACCTGCCCATCGACATGATTACCGGGCTTCTTTTGGCATACCTTCCTGCCGGTACCCGGCAGGTTGTTGCCGCGCCGGCGGGGGAGTGGACCCTCATTTCTGCCGACCCGGTGGACCTCATGGCTCTGCTGGGCCTGCTGAACTGCAACGCTCTGATTGCTGAGGGCAACGCGAACCAGCAACACCTGGTGGTCTACGAGGAGCCCGCCCGCGAACCCTACTCCGATGAGGAGTGGTACCTGGAGGCGTTCGGTGAACCCTACGAGAACATCGTGGAGGAGTTCACCTGGCAGCGCGTGCCTAAGCGCCTGAACCGTGCCCTCAGCCGTGAGGAAGTCGCCCGCTTCGGCGGCGTGCTGGAGGATTTGCTCTCGGAGCTTCCCGGTAGCGCCCCGGAGCTTTCGGGCTCGAAGATTTTCGGATCCGATGAGGAAGAAATAGAGCAGGGCATCGCTAATGTCATGGCGATGTTTGGTGTGGAGGCTGATTCCATTACCGGTCGCCGCCTGAACGCGTACCTGCGCGATACGAGCAACACCCTGGCGCTGGAGTCGGTACTGCAGCTGCTGGATGTTCCTACCGAGCTGGCGCTGGTTCCGACCACCGGTTTTGATGTGGCGTCGATTAGCACGGCGCGTGTCTTCGGTAACGAGGATGAGGAGCTCGCACAGCCTGCCGGTTCTGCTGAATCAGCTGAGGCTGAAGCTACTGATGCGCAGGCAGCTGAAGCTGTGGACGTTACCTTCCCCCTGGATAACTCCGTTGCCGAGGCACTCGCCCCTGACCATGATGCGGTTGAGCCCGGTGATGCAGAGGATGCTTCCTTCGAGGCCGACGAGGAAATCGAGCCCTACCCGGGCGGCTACACTTCGCCCCTGGACCGTAGCTACCGCCTCGTTGCGACCGGTCGCCGCGTGACCCTCGCCGAGTGGATGGACGCTCTCAACAACGCGCACATCCCCTACGAGTACACGCACATGGGTTCGCCGGAGGGTTCTGCACCGGATTCCTTCGTGGAGACTGAGGAGGGCTACCTGTCTCTTGACAGTGCCCTGCACGAGGCTGACTCGGCACTGAACGAGGAGCAGGCATCGCACGAAGCAACGGTGAGCCAGCAGGCCCCCGAGGGCTCTGCCGCGCTCGCGCATCAGGACCTCACTCATCAGGACCTTGCGCATCAGAACGATGCCGCGGCGGGCGATGAACCTGCGCCGAACTCATCGCAGGATGCCGAGCCCCAGGCTCCGAAGTCCCAGAGCCCCGCACCGCAGAGTTCATCCGCGCAGAGTTCATCCACTCAGGATCCCGCTCCGCGTTCGCGCCGCAAGCGCCTGACCCCGGAGCAGATTCGTGCGAAGACCCGCCGCGTGGGTCTTGTCCTGGGCGCGGATGTGACGGCTCAGAGCGCTATCGCCCTGACCCTGGCAAATGTGGCGCGCCGCCGCCGCGCGCGGGGTAAGGCGAGCCGCAAGTTCTCGGTGGCCGCCGCGCTCTTTGCGTTGAACGCTACGGTCGAGTCGGCTCTGATTCCGACGGTTCTGCGTTCTTTCGAGCAGACTCAGCTGAAGAAGCATGCCCGCCCGGTGGCGGATGCTGAGCTGGTGCATCCGGGGGATACCACCGGTGAGCAGCCCCCGACCAAGCGCACTCTCATTGATGACCTACGTGAGGGCCACTACCGCACGATGGAGGATACCGCCCCGTCCACGGATCAGGCACCCTCTGGACTGCGTGAGCGTGCCCTGGGTATAGTGCGTAGCATCAGGCAGCGTGCTGCGAAGAAAACCGACCGCTAAAGGAAAGAAGCCATGAAGGATTCCTATCTGAGCGATGAAGAGCTGAAGGCTTTTATCGCGACCCTCCCCACGCGCCGTTTGGCGGCGGGCGCGCTGATTCGTAATGAACGCGGCGAGATGCTGCTGGTGAAGCCGAACTATAAGGACGGCTGGATTCTTCCCGGCGGCACCGTGGAGGCGGGCGAGGCCCCCAAGCCCGGTTGCGAGCGTGAGATTGTGGAGGAGCTGGGCCTGGACCTGAAGCTGGGTCGCGTGCTGCTGATTTTCCACGGCCTGTCGCTGGGCGTGTGGGGCGATTCGACCTACTACATGTATGACGGCGGCGTGATTGCGGCGGATACGAAGATTACCCTGCAGGACGCCGAGCTGGTGACCTACGAGTGGGTGGCTCCGGAGAACCTGGACGGCTATGTGCGCCCGTCGATGGTGGATCGCCTGCGCGAGTGCTACCGCGCCTTGGAGACGGGGGAGACTCTGGAAATGAGCAACCTCGACTAGAGCTCATCGGTGAGGGGATCGCCGGGGCAGCTATTTGAGTCTAAACCGAGCACAGAACGCTGTTTAAAAGTGATGTTCGGTGCCTGCGGCAATTATTTTTCCGTGTCGCTAGCTTAAAATCTTGGGCTCTGATACCCTAGCTGAGTACCCGGCGACGCGCGACCCCTCTCTTCGCGCGCCGTTGTGTCCATAGAGGCGCCGTGAATGGCCCGCCCCACGGGTGCTGAACCGTGTGCCTCGCACCAAATTATGAAACAGGAGTAACCACTAAAGTGGCTGTTAAGATTCGTCTCAAGCGTATGGGTAAGATCCGCGATCCTCGTTACCGCGTTGTGGTCGCTGATTCGCGCGTCAAGCGCGACGGTAAGACCATCGAAGAGATCGGTATTTACCACCCGACCGAGCACCCCTCGCGTATCGAGATCAACTCTGAGCGTGCTCAGTACTGGCTCTCCGTCGGCGCTCAGCCGACCGAGCAGGTTCTGGCTCTGCTGAAGCTCTCGGGCGACTGGGCTGCATTCAAGGGCGAGAAGGCAGAGTCCAAGGTTCTGCCCGTCGAGGCTAAGGCTGAGTTCGTTGTTCCCGAAAAGGGTTCCGTGATCCTGCCCGAGGCTATCACCCCCAAGGCTGAGAAGGCTGAAGAGGCTGCTGAGGAAGCAGCACCCGAGGCTGAGGCTGAGGAAGCAGCTGAGTAATCATGTTGGCTGACGCACTCGAACACCTGGTTCGAGGGATTGTCGATCGTCCGGAGGACGTGAAGGTGCGCCTGCGCACTCAGCGTCACCGTGAGACCCTTGAGGTTCGCGTGCATCCGGATGACCTGGGCCGAGTTATCGGCAGGTCCGGTCGTACCGCCAAGAGCATCCGTCTGGTGATGGACGCTATTTCTGATGGCGAGCCGATGCGTATCGACATTATCGACACCGACAAGAAGCGACGCTAGCTCGTAACGTTTGAAGCGCCCCCGTTTCCGGTTTTCCGGAGGCGGGGGCGTTCGCGTACCCGGGGCCTGTGAGCGGGGCTGGCGGCAGAATGCGCCCGTCCGGAGCGCCCGGTAGAATAGTGGGAGCCGTGCACGTGCGCGGCGTAGGTTTTTAGCTTGTATCCAGCGGAGGAAAATTATGCAGGTTGTGGTGGCTCGTATCGGTAAGCCGCACGGTATTCGTGGTGAGGTGACGGTTCAGCTCTTTACTGATGCCCCGCAGGAGCGTTTTGCCCGCGGTGAGGTGCTCGGTATCGAGAATTTCAAGCCTGGCTCTGCTGCCGCTTCGGTGGCGCCTACCGGTGAGCTGACGGTTGCCGGTGCCCGCTGGAACAAGAAGATTCTGGTGGTCCGTTTTGATGAGGTGACCACCCGCAACCAGGCTGAGGAGCTGCGTGGCAGCCGCCTGGTGTACGAGGTGCCCGAGGATGAGGGCGACGAAGAGGGCTTCTACGAGCAGGAGCTGGTGAACCTGCCCGTGTACCTGCTCGCGGACGTGCCCGAGGGTGAGAGCCCCGTGGATAACCCGGCTGTGGGCAAGCCGCTGGGTAAGGTGACCGGTCTGCAGACCATGCCGGTTCAGGATTTGCTACTGATTAAGCTGGCTCGTTCGCCGCGTCTTGCCTCCGGCGCGGGTGAAGAGATTATGATTCCTTTTGTTGAGGAGATTGTGCCCGAGGTGGTTCCCTCGACCGAGGACGAGCCCGGCTTTGTGCTGTTGACTCCTCCTGCGGGTCTGATTGACCTGGTCGAGGATGCTGAGCAGGCGGGGGAGTAGTCCGTGCGCTACGATGTGGTCACGATTTTCCCCGAGTACCTGGAACCGCTAAAGCTGTCCCTGCTGGGTAAGGCGCGTGAGAAGGGCCTGGTGGACCTGCACCTGCACGACCTGCGCGAGTACACGTTTGACCGTCACCGCACGGTGGATGACACCCCGTACGGCGGTGGCGCGGGCATGGTCATGAAGCCCGAGCCATGGGGCCTGGCCCTGGACGAGGTGCTTGCCGCCTCCCCGCTAAAGGCAACTACTGAAGGCGATGCTGAGGGTACCGAGCCCGCCGCTGATGCCCCCGCCGATACCCGCCCGCTGCTGATTGTCCCGTCCCCGGCGGGTGCCGTGTTTGATCAGGCGATGGCGTACGAGCTGGCGGAGGAGAAGCATATTGTCTTCGCCCCGGCGCGCTATGAGGGTATCGACGAGCGTGTGCTGGACTGGGCTCAGGAGGGCTTCCGCGTGATGCCCGTGTCCTTGGGCGATTACGTGCTTTACGGTGGTGAGGTTGCGGTCATGGCAATGATTGAGGCGATCACCCGCCTGATTCCCGGTGCGATGGGTAACCCCGCCTCCCTGGAGGAGGAGTCGCATACGGGTGGTCTGCTGGAGTACCCGGTGTACACGAAGCCCGCCGTGTGGCGTGACCGTGAGGTGCCAGAGGTGTTGCTGTCGGGTAATCATGGTGCGATTGCGCGTTGGCGTCGTGACCGTCAGATTGAGCGCACCTTGGAGCGCCGCCCGGACCTGCTGGAGGCGTACCCGGTGGAGCAGTGGGATAAGAAGGACCGCCGTTTCTTGGCTGAGCGCGGGGTGCATTTTGCGAACCCGGCAAAGGCGGCTCAGAAGAAGGCGAAGAAGAGTCCCGCAGCTCCTGCCGATAGCGCGCCTCAGGGTGAATCTACTCCTGCTGATACCACCCAGCCCGAGGCAAATTCCTAGGCTTCGAACGGGTGCTCGCGAGCGCCTCGTAATCCTCTGAATGGGGGTTAGCGTCATATAACTGTTAGTTGGCGCTGACCCCTATTTTTTGTGCCCGCGAACCGTTATTCTGAGGGTAACCTCGCTAAGAACATAGCCTACCTATAGGTGGCGCGGGGTGGTAATACGCTTTCATCGTTGAAAGCACGTACTCAACAGAAGGAGGACACATGTCCGTTGTTAAGGTTCACCGTCTTGCTGTCGTTGGCGACAACCAGGCTGAGCTGGAGAAGCGCTTCGCTACTGCCCGCCACATTGCTGACTCTTTCCCCGGCTTTGAGGGTTTTGAGCTGTGGCGCCCCCTGGATGAGGGTGGCGACTACTTTGTGGTGACCCGCTGGGTTGATGAGGCAAGCCACGATGCGTACGCGGCGGCTCGTCGTGAGCGTGACCCGAACACTGTTGTCTCTCACGCTGATGGCACCATGAGCTTCGAGAAGGTGGAGTTCGACGACTAACATCTGTGTTTGTCTGCGTCTGACCGGATTTATGGCTGAAGCCCATGTGAGATGAAGAATTTATCTCATATATTGAGGGGTCGCACTGACTTTTCTAAATATTGCTTTAAGTGGGTATTAGCCCATGTGGAGGCGATATAAGGAAGGTTTGATGCGGCCCCTCCTTGATTTTTCGGGGTTTAAAACCTGTAGGTATTTCGTTGTGATTGGATATGTGGGTTAGGCGCTATAAAACACCTGAAATATGGTCAATGAATACCTCCAAAATCCTTCAATCCGAAAGTGACACTTTGATGCAAAAAGGTTATTATTAGTCCCGAGAGCACGCTTCGCCCGTGTCGGTAGTTCGGGCGAGGACAGCAATCTCCTCTCGGCTGTATCGCATGAGACAGCCGAGTCACTCAAGGGGATATTCAGCGCACCCGTGTGAGAACCTCCTCTGCATAAGGAGGTCTGGCAAGGGAGCCGACTCAACTATCACGTATTCACACAAGTGGTGCATGGTACTGGACCCCGCAATATATGGGATGGGAGCTTGGTGGTTCGAGCGTTCATTGTGGTTGATGACTCTCCCAGCCGCGGATAGAAAAGTGCTTTGCTTAGCGGGTGGGCAATTCGGTGGTCCGGACCGAAGCTCACCCGCTCCGCTGTTTAACGACGAAAATTCTGGCGGATTATTCCCACCTGGTAGTTTTAGCCTAGTGCTTTTCGGGTACCGGGCGCTCGCGGAACTCGATGGGCCGCTTTGCCTTGGGCAGCGAGTACATGACGCGCAGGTACGCATCCTCGACCAGCTCCTCCAGCACCCGCTCGGTGACACCCTCGCCGGCGCCCACAGAAATCCAGTGCCGCTTATTCATGTGCCACGCCGGAATGATGCTCGGGTAGATGCGCCGCAGTACCTCCGACTCTTCCGGATCGGTCTTCAGGTTCACAATGGGGTAGCCGATACCCTCCGTGTACATGGCGAACATCTTGCCGCCCACCCTGTACACCGTGTGCTCGGGTCCGAACGGCTGGTCGGAGGTTGCCAGCGGCATGGCGAGCGCGAGGCGGTGCAGGGTCTGCTCCAGGTCCTCGGGTCGCAGAAGTTGAAGTTTAGGGGAGGGGTTTGTGCTCATAGCTTCGAGTCTAGTGCCCCGCACGGTACCCCGCCTAGCACGCAACCAAAAACTCTCGTACTGCCCGGCAAATCCACGCTAAAATAGGTAACTATGGCTGAATTTATTTATCAGATGATCAAGGCCCGCAAGACTGTGGGCGACAAGGTCATCCTTAACGACGTGACGATGTCGTTCTTCCCCGGCGCCAAGATCGGTATGGTTGGTCCGAACGGTGCGGGTAAGTCGACCATCCTGAAGATTATGGCTGGCCTCGACCAGCCCTCCAACGGTGAGGCACGCCTGACCCCCGGTTACACCGTGGGTATCCTCATGCAGGAGCCGCCGCTGAACGAAGAGAAGACCGTTCTGGGCAACGTTGAAGAGGGTGTGGGCGAGATTAAGTCCAAGCTGGACCGCTTCAACGAGATTTCCGCTCTGATGGCTGAGCCGGACGCTGACTTCGACGCCCTCATGGAGGAAATGGGTCAGCTGCAGGAAGCTATTGACGCCGCTAACGCATGGGACCTGGACTCCCAGCTGGAGCAGGCAATGGAGGCGCTGCGCTGCCCGCCCGCTGACATGCCCGTCACCCACCTCTCCGGTGGTGAGCGCCGCCGCGTGGCACTGTGCAAGCTGCTGCTGCAGAAGCCCGACCTGCTGCTGCTCGACGAGCCCACCAACCACCTGGACGCAGAGTCCGTGCTCTGGCTGGAGCAGCACCTGCAGTCCTACGAGGGTGCCGTCATCGCGATTACCCACGACCGTTACTTCCTCGACCACGTGGCAGAATGGATCGCTGAGGTTGACCGCGGTAACCTGTACCCCTACGAGGGTAACTACTCCACCTACCTGGAGAAGAAGCGCTCCCGCCTCGAGGTTCAGGGCAAGAAGGACGCTAAGCTCGCTAAGCGCCTGAGCGAGGAACTGGACTGGGTCCGCTCCAACGCTAAGGGCCGCCAGGCTAAGTCGAAGGCTCGTCTGGCACGCTACGAGGAGATGGCTGCGGAGGCTGAGAAGACCCGCAAGCTTGACTTCGAAGAGATTCAGATTCCTCCGGGACCGCGCCTGGGCAACGTCGTTATTGAGGCTGAGAACCTGCAGAAGGGCTTCGACGGCCGCTCCCTGATTAACGGTCTGTCCTTCTCCCTGCCCCGTAACGGTATTGTGGGTGTGATTGGTCCTAACGGTGTGGGTAAGTCCACCCTGTTCAAGACCATCGTTGGTCTGGAGCCCCTTGACGGCGGCTCCCTGAAGGTCGGCGAGACCGTGAAGATTTCGTACGTTGACCAGAACCGTTCGAACATTGACCCGGAGAAGAGCCTCTGGGAGGTCGTCTCTGACGGTCTGGACTACATCCAGGTCGGCAACGTTGAAATGCCTTCGCGTGCGTACGTGTCCGCGTTCGGCTTCAAGGGCCCGGACCAGCAGAAGAAGGCGGGTGTGCTCTCCGGTGGTGAGCGTAACCGCCTGAACCTGGCGCTGACCCTCAAGCAGGGCGGTAACCTGCTGCTGCTCGACGAGCCCACTAACGACCTGGACGTTGAGACCCTCGCATCCCTGGAAAATGCGCTGCTGGAATTCCCCGGCTGTGCAGTGGTCGTCTCTCACGACCGTTGGTTCCTGGACCGCGTGGCAACCCACATCCTGGCGTGGGAGGGCACCGATGAGAACCCGGATCAATGGTACTGGTTCGAGGGTAACTTCGAGTCCTACGAGAAGAACAAGATTGAGCGCCTCGGCCCTGAGGCCGCTAAGCCGCACCGTGTGGTGCACCGCAAGCTGACCCGATAGGGTTTGGTTCGGTAGCGAGCCCCGCCTCCTGTGTTGTTGAAGCACGGGAAGGCGGGGCTTTGCTGTGCCTGATTGCTGCGCCGGCTAGGGGAGGGGCGGCGCGATGTCTCGCTATCTCACCTGTTGTTCCGGCGCGTGTTGGCTGTTCGCCGGTAGAAATAGTTCGCCCAGACATGACCGGCGCGCCATGGCGGAGTTCACATGAGCGGTTTAATGGATGTGTACAACTAATACGTCTGATACGAAGGGTAGAGTGTCATGCTTTCAAAATATAACTGGATGTCCCTAGTCACCGGTCTGCTGCTGGTCGCTGCGGCAGTCTACATGTTCGCCAACCCCGCCACCCCGCTGGCTGTTCTGGGTTTCGTGTTCTCCTTTGCTGTGCTGCTCGGCGGCGTGTTTGAACTGGTCCGATACTTCGGTGCGCTGAAGCCGGCGCGTACCGGCTGGGACCTGATCAACGGCATCCTGACCGTGGTCGTTGGTCTGATTCTGCTGACCGCATCTGCGGGCGCTCAGGCGACGTACATTCCGACCATTGTGGGTGTGTGGCTGATTGCCTGGGCGCTGATCCGTCTGATGACCGCTCAGGGCCTGAAGTACCTGAGCTATGCCGCTGGACGCCACTTGCAGTTCTCCGCTATCGGAGCCCTGGTGCTGGGTCTGCTCGTGGTGCTGTTCCCGATGTTCTTCGGAGCGGTTGCCGTGTGGCTGATTGCTCTGGTGCTGCTGCTGGCTGGTCTCGTGTTTGTGGGTGACTTCTTTGTTTCCCGCCGCACTCAGCGCACCGTGCACATTTCCCCGGACGGTGTGATTGACGTCGAAGCCAAATAAGAGCTTCCCAGCGGCGTTTAGGCCGTACACTAGAACGTAAGAAAGACCGTGTGAGACAACCACCTCACACGGTCTTTCTGTATGCTCTGACGTTTTACGCTGTTGCGGTGCCGAAACCCTAACGGTATTCCGGCTTTAGCGGTACTCTGCTCTATCGGTACTCCGGCAGGCGGAACATCATTTCCTGCGCCACGGTTGCCACCAGCTCGCCGGAGCGGTTGAAAATCGAGCCCTGCGAGAGCATGCGACCACCCTGTGCGCTCGGGGACTCCAGCACGTACAGCAGCCACTCATCGGCACGTGCCGGGCGGTGGAACCACATCGCGTGATCCAGCGAGGCACTCTTCAAACCCGGCTCAAGCCAGAACTTGCCGTGACGGCGCAGCGCGGGCTCCAGCGGCAAGTAATCCGAAGCATAAGCGATAGCGGCGCGGTGCTCCGCCTCCGACGCCTCAGAACCATCAGCATGCACCAGACGGTCAAAGGTCTTGAACCACACGCAGGCACGCGGCTCCGTCGAGGAAGAATCCGGCTGAGTGTACAGGGGCGCATCCACGTGGCGCATATCAATCGGACGCTCCCACGCGACCGCCTGAGCCACCGGATGCGGCAACTCACCCAGGTAGTCGCTCACCTTCGGCAGGGACTCGGGGTCCGGAACCTCCGGCATGGTCACCGCGGTGTGCTCCGGACCGCGGCTCTCCGCCTGGAAAGACATAATCGCCGAGAACATGGGCGCCTCATCCTGGAACACCTGCACGCGGCGGGTCGAGAAGGAACGGCTATCGTTCAGGCGCTGAGTGGCGAAGAACAGTTCACGCTCAATATCGCCGGGGCGCAGAAAATAGGCGTGAATCGAGTGGATGTCCTTGCCCTCCACCGTGCGGTCGGCGGCAATGATTGACTGGGCAAGAACCTGACCACCGAAAGTGCGCGGCTGCTCGCGGGTGAGCGTCACACCGGTAGACACTTCATCGCTACCGAAGGAGGCGGGCGCCGCCTCCACGGGGGAGAGGTCCAGCATCCGCATGAGGTTTTGGGTCACAGTGGGCTTGGTCATGGTTTTATTCTCGCACGTTTTCAATGAGCCGGTTTCTGGCGTAGAGTGGGAGAGCATACTCTGAGACAACCACGACAGGTTGATTCGGAACACTGACTAGGAAATATTGACCCGGACAATCGATCCGGAACATCTATTTCACACACCATCGTATATATCACCCACCAACTTGCCACCGAGCAGGCTAACGCCGAAAAGGAGCAGAAATGACTACGCCGTCTGAAACTACCCCTGATACCGCACAGGACAACGCTCCCGACCAGAACAACGCGTCCGCACCCATCGAGCTCAAGTACAACCCCCACGAAGGTGTGGAGGAGCCCTTCCTGATTCTGCCCGGCGGCGCCCAGGGTGCCGCAGTGGTCAAGGACCTTGCCACCTACATTTCTCGCGCCCTGGCGGTCAACCCCGATGCGGCAATCCGCCTGACCGCACGCGGTCGCGTGGTGGCGGTATTCGCCTGCTCCCTGGAGCCGGAGGACGCCTCCTCGAACACCCCGGTCATTATGGGTCTGCGTGCCCTGCACCTGTTGGCTGATTCCACCCTGGACATGACCGTTCAGGCGCAGGCGCTGCTGGATCGTCTGGCGCGTCTGCAGAAGCAGGCAGAAGAGCAGGCTCATGAGGAGAACCCGCAGCTGGTGCTGTTCATGCCTCCGGTGACTGTCAACGCTAGCTGGGCGGGTAAGTCCGCCCCGATCAGCGGCTGGTACGAGGTCGGCACCGTCCCGGTCGAAGAGTTCCACCGCGCCACCGCAGAGGGCCTGGAGGCGGTAGAGCGCGCTCTGCCCGAGAATCCCGGCGCCGCTGTGCTTTCTACGGTGCGCTCGCGTATTTGGTCCTCCGATATGGTGCTGGAGTACCTGCCCGAGTTTGATACCGTGCTTGTGCCGACCGGTGCGGCATTCGCCCTGCGCGTGTTCGGTTTCATTCCGGAAGGCTTCACCGGCGATCTGCCGCTGTTCGCGGCGCATGTCGGTTCGGAGGAGTGGCTGCGCATCGTGGCGCCCGCCGGCATGGTGCTGGTGCGCCGCGGATCCGGTGCGCTGCTCTAACTCTCTCCTTGAGACAGTTTTAGTCTTTTGACGCTGGTGGTGTGGGCTCTTAGCCTACGCCACCAGCGTTTTTATGCTACATGACATCAACGGGGTGGTTGTAATAATGACATTCGATAGGACATTACTTTACGCAAATAAGGTATTCTAAAAAGACTACGCCCTTCACCGGGGCGTCTATGACACACCGATTTACCAGCCACACCGCACGGGAATCTTCCGCCGCGCCCTCACCAGGCGCATTCTTCCCGTACGGATCGAAAGTGAGACCTTTATGGATCTGATTGCAGTCGACATTGACGGCACCCTTGCCAGTAACCGAGATCAGATGGACAAGTACCTGACCGGTTTCTTCGCCAGCAACCGCCGATTCTTCAAGGCTATCCGCAACGCCACGGTCAATGTTGAAGTTGCCGACCGTGTTCGCGAAATCGCGGCAGAAACCGGCGCAGAGGTCGTAGTGATTACCGGCCGAGACGGCACCTACATGAAGGAGCTGAACCAGTTCATCGCCCGCGCAGGTCTGGAACCCAAGCACGTATTTGCTAAGCCCGGCAACGATGGCTCCAATAGCCCCGCATGGAAGGACTCCATTCTGGAGTCCCTGATTGCTGACGGCAACCGCATTATCCACGCTTTTGAAGACACCGACCATGAGGTGTACCTGCGCCGCGGTATTCCCGTGACCTTGGTTGCCCCGATTCGTGACTACATTGGCGAATGGCACTACGAGGCAATCGACATTGACCCGGTTGCTTGGGCTGCTGAACAGCGCGAGAAGGAAGCTGCTCGTGAGCGTCAGAAGCGTCGCCTTGCGGAGGGCGTGCTGGCACACCAGAAGGCTGAGGCGAAGGAACGCCGAGCAGGCATCGCGGCATAAAACCCGCACACTAACTGTAGAGCTGCGGAGGGTAACCCACTCAAACGAATGAGGCGCCCGGAAGGATTGAATCCTTCCGGGCGCCTCATTTTCGTTATAGGTCCGGCGTCAGCGATGTTCTACACAGCTGATTTAGGCGGTGCCGAGCAGTTCACGCAGACGAGCCGCAAAGGGAGCCGCCAGCTTGTACTGTGCCTCGTCCTTCAGGTGCACACCATCAGCCATGTCACCCTCAGTCAGGTAGATGGTCTGCCAATCCGCGGTGTCCATGAACAGCACGCCGGTCTCTCGTGCACCCTGTCGCGCAACCTCGTTCGCCACGTGACGCTTATGGGCCACCTGCTTATCCGTTGCCGCGTCCTCGCTCATCGACACCACGCCGCCGAACACAATCTTCGACGACGGGTACATGCGTCGCAGCTGCTCAATGACCTGAGTCTGGTGCGCGTTCACGTGCTCGCGCGCCTTCGTCTCATCCTCGTGGATGTAAATGTCGTTACCGGAGGCATCCAGGTAAATGATGCCGGGATTACCACTCGGCAGAGCCCAACGGCCACCCATCACACCCTGATAGTAGGAGGGGCACACGCCCTCGCGGGCGGTCACAAAACCCACGCCGCCGCAACGGAACAGATAAGGCACAAAACCCGCCTGCTTCAAGCCCAAACCAACCCAGGAGGTCGAGGTCACCTGCGAGTCACCAATCACCAGGGCATCCTTAGCGCCCAGAACGTTGGTGTTACGCGGCAGACTGTTCGCCTTATCCCAGTAGAGTTCAGCCTTCTCAAACTTGGTGTACAGAACGCCGTTCTCGGAACGCCAGCTCACCGGCAGGCCCTCCCAACCGGCAAAGTCACTGTACTCGCGTTGCTTCCACCAGTGCGTGTAGACGCCAGTTTCCACCGCGACCGGGCCGTACTTGGGGGTGTACATGACCACGCCGCCCTTGAACTGCTGAACCAGCATGTCTGCGGCATCGGCGGAGGTTGAGAACGGCGCCTGAATCTCACCGGTTGCCTGCGCGCCTTCCTTGCCGAAGGCGTTCTGCGCGGTGCGTTCAATCTTCTGCGCCGGGGTAGTCGGTTCCGGAGTCGGCTCGGGGGAGGGAGACTCGCTGGGGCTTTCCTGCGCCGACTGGGCAGGCTTGGCGCCCGCGGCAGCGGTAGCGGCAGTGCCACCGGGCGCGTTGAAGCCTCCTGCGGAGTACGCGCCAAAGGAACCGGCGGCAACCACAGCAACGATTGCGCCGGTCAGAGAAGCTTTCGCGATAGGAGACTTGATAGAAGGCATGCACAACAGTATACGATAGGTGCAACCCCAAGTAGAGAGCTTTTCAGGGATATTCAAACGAAAAAGACAAAAAATATGCACCGCAGTGACAATATTTTAGACTCGTGATGCAAAACGTCCCCTCCCACCCCGCAAATGGGGCAGAAGGGGACGAATCGGAACCTATACAGCTGATGGCTGGCAACAAACCCGCCTCAGCTTATAAGCGTTATTAGATGTCAGCAGCCTGAACCTTCAGTGCACGAGCCACGCCGTCGCGTGCCTCCGCAATCTGGCGGTACAGAGCGGCAGCATCCTCAGGCAGAGACGCCAGGTACTTCTCGGTACGCTCCAGCAGCTCAGCGGTCGGCTCGCTCGGGTACATGCCACCAATAATCTGCATGGAAATCTCGTGCGAACGCGAACGCCAAATGCCCTCAATCTGCTCGAAGTACGGCTCATCGTACTGGGCAATCAGCTCGGGCTTGCCGGACTTGAAACCGGAAATAGCGTAACGCTGAATCATGTTCGACAGCTCGCCGGTCACCATGATCTTGTTCCAGTACTCGGCCTTAGCCTCCGCGGTCGGAATCGACGCGTACGCCTGAGCAGCGTACTGCTGACCGTTCGCGGTGTTGTCGTTCTCCAGCTCCGCAGCAATCTGCTCGGCGGAGAAGCGGCCACCGGTAGCCAGGCGGCACACCAGGTTCCAACGCAGGTCAGCGTCAATGTCCAGGCCCTCAAGGGTCAGCTCACCCTCGAAGAGGCGCTGCACGTTGTTGTACTGGTCCTCGGTGCGGGTCTGGTTGATGAACGCCTGCAGCAGCTGCAGCTGAGCATCCGAGTCGGGCTCTGCGACGCATGCCAGCTCCCAGAGGCGGTCAGCGGCACGGTGGCGGGTCTCCTCGCGAGCCTCGGGAGCCACGAAGGAGTGCAGGGTAGCGGACAGGTTGTTAATCTGGGTGCGCAGGGCGGTGGAGTTGGTCTCCTTGCCAATGTTGTTCAGCACCAGGTCAACGTACTTACGCGCCGGCATCTGAGCGTCACGCACGGTATCCCAGAGCGAACCCCAAACCACACCACGAGCCACGGACGAATCAATGTCACCCAGGTGCTTGATAGCGGTCTCGATGGAACGCTCATCCAGGCGAATCTTTGCGTACGCCAGGTCCTCATCGTTCAGCAGCAGCAGGTCGGGGCGCTTCTTACCGAGAGCCTCCTCAACCACGGTCAGCTCGCCGTCAATGTCCAGCTCGATGCGGTCGGTACGGGTCAGCTTGCCATCGACCAGGTTGTAGAAACCAATCACTGCACGGTGCGGGCGCAGGGTCTCGAAGCCCTCAGCGTAGGACTGGCGAATACCCAGCGAAGAAATGTTACCAGCCTCATCGTTCTCAACCTCAACGGCAAGAGTGTTCACGCCAGCGGTCTCAAGCCACTTAGCGCTCCACGCACGCACGTCACGGCCGGAGGTGCGCTCCAGCTCAACCAGCAGGTCATCCAGAACGGTGTTGCCCCAACTGTGCTTATCGAAGTACACCTTCAGAGCAGCCATGAAGTTCTCCTGGCCAACCCACGCCACCATCTGACGCAGCACCGAAGCGCCCTTCGCGTAAGTAATGCCGTCGAAGTTCACCTGAACATCGGCAAGGTCGCGAATCTCAGCCACAATCGGGTGGGTCGAAGACAGCTGATCCTGGCGGTACGCCCAGGTCTTCTCCGAAGCAGCGAAGGTAGCCCACGCCTCCTTGGCGTAGCGGGTGTTCTCCGCCGCAGCCAGGGTCGACATGAACTCAGCGAAGGACTCGTTCAGCCACAGGTCGTTCCACCACTTCATGGTGACCAGGTCGCCGAACCACATGTGAGCCAGCTCGTGCAGAACGGTGATAGCGCGGCGCTCACGCAGAGCCTCCGCAACCTTGGAACGGAAGACGTAAGTCTCCAGGTAGGTCACGCAGCCAGCGTTCTCCATCGCACCGGCGTTGAACTCGGGCACGAACAGTTGATCGTACTTCTCGAACGGGTACGGGGTCTTGAACTGCTCCTCGTAGAACTCGAAGCCCTGACGGGTCAGCTCGAACATGTCCTCAGCGTCAACGAACGGCATGAGGGACTTACGGGCGTACACGCCCAGCGGAATCACGCGGCCCTCAGAGTTGGTCAGCTCGCTGGTGACCTTCTCGTAGGGGCCCGCCACAATCGCGGTAATGTACGAAGACATGCGCGGGGTCGGCTTGAAGAACCAGGTCTTCGCACGGCCGCAACCGCACTCCTTGTCCTCAACCTTCACCTCGGGCTGGTTCGACACAACCACCCAGTGCGAGGGCACGCGCACAATAAACTCAAAAGTAGCCTTCAGATCGGGCTGCTCAAAGACCGGGAACACACGGCGGGAATCCGGCACCTCAAACTGGGAGTACAGGTACACCTCACCGTCGGCGGGATCCACGAAACGGTGCAGACCCTCACCGGTGTTGGTGTAGAACATCTCTGCATCAATGACCAGGGTGTTCTCAGCCGCCAGGTTCGGCAGCTGGATGCGCTCGCCGTCCGCCAGGTCGGTGCTCAGCTCTTCGCCGTTGAGGTTAATGGACTTGACCGAGGAAGTGATGGCGTCAATGAAGGTGGAGGCACCTTCCTGAGCGTCGAAGCGAATTTCAACCTTCGAGGAGAAGACGTCTTTGTCCTTCGGCAGGTCGAGTTCAATACGGTACGAGTGCACGCGCTTAATAATGGATGCGCGTTCGATTGCCTCATTGCGGGTTAGGTTCAGGCCGGGCATAAAGCTCCCTCTCCTTAGATGTGAATAGCGTGCCGTGCTGACACGCCCTGTCATGGTGCGCTGGTTCCCGAGGCGCGCGGCTCCTGCGACGCTGCATACGTGGCGCTGGAGGCATTAATTTTGGGCGCGGAGAACCTGGACACCAAAAAGTGCCATATCCCACAGTCTACCGTATATGTGGGGGTCTAGAAGGCTCCCCATTACCCGAACCCGCGCGAATTCGATACAGTTAAGACAGAAAAAACCCAAACGGGGAGCGTATCCCACCTGATGGATGCGCGGCGCACTCTAGCAACGGCGCTCAGAACTGAGAACCGGCGCCTCCCACGAACGCACATTCGCACGTCACCAAGACAAAATCACCAGGAGAGTACCATGCGCGTACACATCGCGACCGACCACGCTGGCCTCGAGCTGAGCCACTACCTGATTGAGTCCCTCACCGCTGCGGGCTACGAGATGATTGACCACGGCCCCGCCGACTACGACCCGCTGGATGACTACCCTTCGTTCTGCATTAACGCGGCACTTGGCGTGAAGCGTGACCGCGAGGCTGGCCTGGACTCTCTCGGTATTGTGCTGGGCGGTAGCGGCAACGGCGAGCAGATGGCTGCGAACAAGGTCGATGGCATCCGTGCGGCTCTGGCATGGAACCACGACACCGCGGCACTGGCACGCGAGCACAACAACGCACAGGTCGTTGCTGTGGGCGGCCGCCAGCACAGCAAGGAAGAAGCACTGGAAATCATCAAGGTCTTCCTGGCTACCCCCTGGACCAACGAGGAGCGTCACGCACGCCGTATCGGCCAGCTGGCCGAGTACGAGCAGACCGGCGACATTGCCGGCAAGCAGATTGACGCTGCCTAAACTCTAAAATCTGAGGCGCATAGTGCAGGCTATGCGCCTCAGTCGTCTCTACACTCCAGATAGTCTGTACTGTTTATATCCGCGCTATTTCTAGCCGATAAGTTTTCGAGGAGGACCCGTGCCCGAAGGCCACTCCATTCACCGTATCGCCCGCCAAATCAGCGACGTCTTCACCGGCGAGCGCGTGCAGGTTTCCTCCCCGCAGGGCCGCTACGCCGAGGGTGCCGCCCTGCTGGACGGTCATACCATCACCGGTGCGTACGCGCACGGCAAGCACCTGTTCGTGACCTTCGAAAACGACCTGACCCTGAACGTGCACCTGGGTATTTACGGTAACTGGAGCTTCGGTGGCGACGAGACGTTCACGGGTGCCTCGAGCATTGGTGCGCCCCGCAAGATCGGTGAGAAGGAGTACGCGGCGGGGGAGGAGCAGCCCTACGCCGGGCCGCCCGAACCGAAGAGCACCGTGCGTTGCCGTATTGTTTCGGAGCACGGCTGGGCCGACCTGGTGGGTCCGACTATCTGCCGTACCCTCACGCCGGAGGAGGTCCGTACCGTCCGCTCGAAGCTCGGCCCGGATCCGCTCAACCCGGATGCCGACCCCGAGCAGTTCTACCGCGCGGCACGCAAGAGTTCCCGCCCGATTGGTGTGATTCTGATGGACCAGGCGGCTATCTCCGGTGTGGGTAATATCTTCCGCGCCGAGTCGCTCTACCGCCAGGAAATCGACCCGCTACGCCCCGGCAAGAGCCTCAGCGACGAGGAGCTGAAGCGACTCTGGGAAGACAACAAGCACCTGCTGGTCATCGGCGTGCGCGTGGGTCGCATCATCACCACCGAACCGGAAGACCGCCCCGGCGTACCCGAAACCGAGGCGTGGCCCGAGCATGCGAACTACGTGTACATGCACCACGGCGAACCCTGCCGCCGCTGCGGAACCACCATCCGCATGGAAGAAATCGCCGGCCGCAAACTCTACTGGTGCCCCGGCTGTCAGGTCTAAAAGCTACTCATATATTTGACAGCACAAATGGAACCTCGCTACTATGGTCAAGTTCCATTTTCGGGGATGTAGCTTAATGGTAAAGCCTCAGTCTTCCAAACTGATTACGCGGGTTCGATTCCCGTCATCCCCTCCACTTCAAAGGCTCCGGCGCAAGCGCCGGGGCCTTTTGCGTTGCGGGGATGAACGGGAATCGCTTCCGGGCGAAAATACATTCCCTCGCGCGCTCGGGATTTTCGCCCTCCAGCCCGTCATCCCCTCGAGAACTGTCTTGAACAAATCTGCGGGAATCCCTTCCGCATGCGGATTTGTTGCCTCGCGCGCTCGGAATCCGTACGCTCCAGCCCGTCATCCCCTCCACCGCACATCCGCACAAAACACCCTATAAAACCAAGGGAGATAGGGGAGTACGCGCACAGTGGAAATAAACCGCGCACCAGCCGCTGTGTTGGGCATTTAGCGGGAAAACAGGTAAACTAGGGCACTGACTGTGTTAAACACGCAAGTGCGCAACACGGTCGGTTTCACGGGGCGTGGCGTAGCTTGGCTAACGCGCCTGCTTTGGGAGCAGGAGATCGCAGGTTCGAATCCTGTCGCCCCGACGTGAAACGGTTGCCGCGACGCTACAGAGTCGTGGCGCTCTTTCCACTAAGCAACCGCGGCACACACGATTCGTGCCGCACCGAAACTATATGAGGAGATCACGGACGTGAAGACCGCCGTCGAGAAGCTCAACCCGACCCTCGCAAAGATTGAGGTCGAGGTTCCCTTCGCAGAATTCAAGCCCTACCTGGACCGCACCTACAAGAACCTCTCGGGTCAGATCAGCGTTCCCGGCTTCCGCAAGGGTAAGCTGCCCAAGCAGCTCATCGAGCAGCGTGCGGGCTTCGACTACATCGTCGAGGCATCCCTGAACGACGCTCTGAACGACTACTACGCACAGGCACTGGGCGAGAACGAACTCTCCCCCCTGGCACAGCCCGAGCTGGACGTTCAGTCCCAGCCCTCCACCGAGAACCGTGAGGCAGACGTCAAGCTGACCATTACCGTCACCGTTCGCCCCGAAATCGAGCTGCCCAACTACGAGGGCCTCGAGGTTGAGGTTGACGAGGTTGAGGTCACCGCTGAGGACGAGGTTCAGGCACTGGACGCTCTGCGTGAGCGCTTCGGCACCCTGAAGACCGTTGAGCGCCCCGCAGCTGACAAGGACTTCGTGACCATTGACATCGCGGCTGAGATCGACGGCGAGCAGGTTGACGCAGCAAACGACCTGTCCTACCAGATCGGTTCCGGCACCATGCTCGACGGCATCGACGAGGCTCTGACCGGCCTGTCCGCTGGCGAGGACGCAACCTTCGAGACCAAGCTCTCCGGTGGCGAGCACGCAGGCGAGCAGGCTGTCATCAAGGTCAAGCTCTCCGCTGTCAAGGAGCGCGAGCTGCCCGCAGCTGACGACGAGTTCGCGCAGCTGGCTTCCGAGTTCGACACCATCGACGAGCTGAAGGAAGACATCAAGAAGCAGGTTGCAGAAGCTAAGGTTGCCGAGCAGGGCACCCAGGCACGCGACAAGGTCCTCGCAAAGCTCGTTGAGCTGGTTGAGGTTCCCGTCCCCGAGAAGGTTATCGAGGATCAGCTCGAGCAGCACTTCAACAACCCCAACGCTGAAGCTGGCCACGACACCGAGGAGCACCGCGCCGAGGTTCGCGCCAACACCGAGACCGCATTCAAGAACGAGATGGTTCTCGACGCTGTTGCGGACAAGGAAGAAGTGACCGTTGACCAGGCTGAGATGATTAACTACATCATCACCATGAGCTCCCAGTACGGCATGGATCCCAACCAGTTCGCACAGATGCTGGACGGCTCCGGCCAGGCTGGCGCACTGGTCGGCGAGGTTCGCCGCTCCAAGGCTCTGGCCGCAGTGCTGAAGACCGCAGTGGTCAAGGACACCAAGGGCAACGTTGTTGACCTGTCCAAGTACCTGGGTGAGGGCGAAGAGGCAGCTGCCTAAATCCCCGCCACGGTCCGCAAGAAGCCGCCCCGCTAATAGGGTGAGCTGATTGCTTGAAACGTGTAGCCTCAGCGGGCATCCACCGAGTTACCGGTTGGGTGCCCGCTGAGGCTCTTTTAATCCCCAGAATCACCCCCGATTTGTTCCCGAACGCGTATGCAGGCTCGTCAGTACCGCACATGCTGAGCGCTGTGCTTCACCCCCTGGCGAACGAACAACGCGAAGGGAAGCGGGGGAGGGCAACTATCGGTAAGGTAGTAGCAACGAAACTTTTCGCGTGAGCTCCGGCGCGTAAATCGCGCAAAGATGCAGCGAAGACCCATTAGAGAAGAAGAGGAAGAATGTCCAGCTACATGCCTCTGCCCATCGGCGCCTCCCAGGCAGCCGGCGTGGCGCCCGCGCCGTCTATGGCAACCCCCATCGTTGGTGCCCAGGAAGATTACGTCTACAACAGCCTCCTGAAGGAGCGCATTATCTGGCTCGGCTCCGAGGTGCGCGACTCCAACGCTAACCTCATCTGCTCCCAGATGCTGCTGCTCTCGGCTGAAGACCCCGAGGCAGACATCTACCTGTACATCAACTCTCCCGGCGGTTCCGTGACCGCTGGTATGGCTATCTACGACACCATGCAGCTTATCCCGAACGACGTGGTGACCGTGGTGACCGGTATGGCAGCATCCATGGGTCAGTTCCTGCTCACCGCAGGTACCATCGGCAAGCGTTACGCAACTCCGAACGCCCGCATCCTCATGCACCAGCCCCTCGGCGGTATTGGCGGTACCGCATCGGATATCCGCACCCAGGCTGAGCTGATTCTGGACATGAAGAAGCGCCTGGCAGAGATCACCGCTGAGCGCACCGGCAAGAGCCTCGAGACCATCCTGAAGGATAACGACCGCGACAACTGGTTCAACGCGGAAGAAGGCCTGGAATATGGCTTCTTCGACCACATTGCGACCACCGCCGGTAAGCTGCCCGAATCGAAGAACGCATAAGGGAGATGCACATGAACTACCTGCCGAACGATATCACCACCTCGGCGCCGGCTATGCCGAGCAACCGCTACGTGCTCCCCAGCTTCGAGGAGCGCACCCCCTACGGTTACAAGCGTCAGGACCCGTACGCGAAGCTGTTCGAGGACCGCATTATCTTCCTGGGCACCCAGGTGGACGACGCATCCGCTGACGACATCATGGCTCAGCTGCTGGTTCTGGAGGCACAGGACCCCGAGCGTGACATCACCCTGTACATCAACTCGCCCGGCGGCTCCTTCACCGCAATGACCGCCATCTACGACACGATGCAGTTCATCCGCCCCGAGATTCAGACCGTGTGCCTGGGCCAGGCGGCATCCGCTGCGGCGGTTCTGCTGGCTGCCGGTACCCCCGGCAAACGTCTGGCACTGCCGAACGCTCGCGTGCTGATTCACCAGCCCGCTCTGAGCGGCCAGCAGGGCGGTCAGGCTTCTGACATTGAGATTCACGCGAACGAGGTTATGCGTATGCGTGAGTGGACTGCACAGACCCTGGCACTGCACTCGGGCAAGACCTACGAGGAAGTTGACCGCTCCATCGAGCGTGACAACATTCTGACTGCGGCCGCTGCCATGGAGTACGGCCTGGTCGACAAGGTGCTGGAGTCTCGTAAGCTGCGTAAGCCTGCGACCAACACCGCTATTTCCCACACCTAAACTTTAGTTTTGAGGAATACCCCGATTTTTCGGGGGAGGGGCGGCATCCGCCGTGTGTGAGCCTTTGGGCTGGTGCACGGTGCGGTGCCGTCCCTTTTTTGTGCCCGCCGCCGTCATAAAAGACGCGCTTTGTCATATGCCCGGTAAGTCCGTCCATTTGGGGCGCGTAATTCTTAGTTCCGGGGTGAACTCCGGTAGCCTTAGAGAAGGAGAAAATTCGAGTATTTCATACCGTTTTCTCACTCAAACCAGGGCGCCCACCACCCGCCGGTGCCCCTCCTGAGAAATCACCGCAGACATCAGGTCACTGACCCTTCTGCGCCGATTTCACCACGCCGATCGAAAGGGAATCTTCGTGGCCACAGACATCATTGTGCCTCCCGAACAGCCCAACGCCAGCATGCGATGCTCCTTCTGCAAGAAGACGCGCGCGCAGGTTTTTAAGATTGTGCTCGGCCCGAACGTTTCCATCTGCGACGAGTGCGTGGAGCTGTGCGAAGAGATCCTCGCTGAAGAGCGTCTGAAAGTGAAAGCACCCGCTGCTGCGCCCGCGCCTCAGCTGGCTACTCCGCGCGAAATTTACAGCTACCTCAACGACTACGTCATCGGTCAGGACGCGGCGAAGCGCACCCTGGCGGTGGCGGTGTACAACCACTACAAGCGTATCCACGATATTGATAACCCGGTGTTGACCTCCCGCATTCTTTCGGCGACCGCGGGGGAGCAGGTGGAGCTGGGCAAGTCCAATATTCTGATGCTCGGCCCGACCGGCTGCGGTAAAACCTACCTTGCTTCTACGCTGGCGAAGAAGCTGGATGTACCCTTCGCCCTGGTCGACGCAACCACCCTCACCGAGGCGGGCTACGTGGGTGACGACGTGGAGAACATTCTGCTGCGCCTCATCAACGCCGCTGACGGCGATATTGCCAAGGCTCAGCGCGGCATCATCTACATTGACGAGATCGACAAGATTGCCCGCAAGGGTGGCGAGAACCTCTCCATCACCCGCGATGTGTCCGGTGAGGGCGTGCAGCAGGCGCTGCTGAAGATTATTGAGGGTACCGTGGCGACCGTACCCCCGGAGGGTGGCCGCAAGCACCCGGCGCACGCGAACATTGAGATTGATACCTCGAACATTCTCTTTATCGTGGCTGGTGCCTTCGATAATATTGACGACCGCATCGCGGCCCGCGTGGGTGCCGGCGGCATCGGTTTCGGCGCCGAACTGGGCGGTTCCGTGAAGAACCCGCTGGACCAGATTATGCCCGAGGACCTGGCGCACTACGGCATCATTCCCGAGCTGATTGGTCGCCTGCCGGTTATCTCCACCTTGAGCGAGCTCAACGAAGAAGAGCTGGCTCGCGTGCTGACCGAACCGAAGAACGCGCTGCTCAAGCAGTACCGTCATCTCTTTGCCCTGGACGGTGTGGAGCTAATCATCGACGACGCAGCAATCGCGGCTATTGCTCGCCTTGCCGCCGAACGCGGTACCGGTGCTCGCGGCCTGCGCTCCATGATGGAGCAGATTCTGCAGCCGATTATGTTCGACATCCCGGACCGCACGGACGTGGTATCCATCGTGATTGGTGAGGACACCGTGCTCAACGGCGCGGAGCCCCGCTACGTACTGCAGGCGCCCGACCCCGAAGCCGAGACCACCCGCCCCGTAAAGGGGGAGGTGAAGGCCACCTCCCTGAAGGACGCGGACCGTCAGGCGGCATAACCGAATACTTCCAGCCGACAGGCTAGGGAATAAAGAAGCCGTCGCCCCGGTTATACGGGGTGACGGCTCACTAGCAGGTACCGCTCGCTGGCATGTGCTGAAGGGCGTGTGCTGAAGAGCGTGTACCGAAGAATAAGCGCCGGCTCATGAAGCGGCTGGCGCAACCGTATGAGAGAGGAACACTCATGGCTGAGAATGCACCCGCACAGGTTGATTTCTGGTTCGACCCGATTTGCCCCTGGTGCTGGATTACCTCCCGCTGGATTGGTGAGGTGCAGAAGGTCCGCAACGTTGAGGTGACCTGGCGCCCCTTCTCCCTGTCCATGCACAACCAGGGCCGCGAGCTGCCCGCCGACTACCAGGCAATGATGGACCAGTCCTGGGCGCCGACCCGCCTCATTACCGCTGTGCGTGAGCTGCACGGTAACGAGGTCATCAAGCCCCTCTACGACGCTCTGGGCGAGCAGATTCACCACAACAGCAACAAGGCTGATTCCTACCGCGACGCGATTGTCAAGGCGCTGGAGGAGGTCAACCTGCCCGCAGAGCTGGCGGACGTAGCCTTCACCGACCAGTACGATGAGCAGATGCGCGCATCCCTGGACCTCGCCCTGGAGACCGTGGGCGGCACCGACGTGGGTGTTCCGCTGATTTCCATTAACGGCACCGCGTTCTTCGGCCCGGTCATTTCCCCGAGCCCCGCTGGTGAAGAGGCAGGTAAGCTCTTCGACGGCGCCCTGGCGCTGGCTTCCTACCCCGGCTTCTTTGAGCTCAAGCGCCCCCGTAACGTGGGCCCGATTTTCCACGGTGAGGACGGCGAAGCCTAAGAACCCTGCAGCGCGCTGAGAGCCCTGCAGTGCGCTGAGGCTCGGTAGAGTCTGAGGTCGCAGAGCATAAAAGTACCGCCCGGTCATGAACTGACCGGGCGGTACTTTTCTATTCACTATGTCGCGCTGAGGGCTAGCAGGCTACGCACGGTGGCTACGGCTCGCAGCAGTAGCCTTGCGTGTCTGCTGCGCATGCTGTGCTTTCTTCGCCTTGCGCTGTGCCCTGTGCTCCAGAACCTTCGGGTGCGTTGCCCGCTGCACAATCTTCGTATCTCGCATGTGGAAGGTGCGGGTCGCCGTGTACTGAACCGCCGCATCCGAGGTGAACGCCAGCATCGCAAACACGGCAACGCCCAGCTGGAAGAAAATCGTGGACAGCGGCAGGGACTGGTGCCCCCACAGCACGCCGCCGGTAATCGCCGCGAAGTTCAGCGCCGTCAACAGCAGAGCCAGTCGGCGAGCCTTCGACGAGCCGCGCAGGGTGCTCCACAGCAGGAACAGGTGCACCGCCGAATAAATCGCCACAAACCCCACCAGCACCGTACCGGTAATGGTCAGCAGCACGTCGCTATCCACCTGGTCGAAGAGGTTCAACAACTCAAGATCGTTGCCGGAGCCTTCCTCCAGCAGCTTGGCGCGAAGTGCCGGGCGGCTGAGCGCCAGAATGACGCTGTTGACAATATCGGCGAGGGTCACGGCGATGAGCATACCCGAACCGACCAGCAGGCTCAGCGGCATGCGGTACGCCAGGTCGTGAGCGCTGGAGAGGTGAATTTCTTCTTGCTCCTGCGGCTCCAGGCCCTCATTGTTGAGAATGACCACCGGCAGCGCACCGTCGGTACGAATCGTGTCGCCGCCACCGTTGCGGGCGTGGTAGCCGGAGGAAAAATCGTGCAGAATCTCAACGCGGGTTTCCGGGTGAGCGTACTGGATGGACTCCACAATGTAGTCGCGCTCGAAGTCAGTGTCAGCGTCAATGCGGTGCGTGACCTGCAGGGTGAAGAAGCTGAAACCCACACCGGAGTCGTAGGTGCCCGCCGCCAGCCAATCCACCTGGTGACCACCCGGCAACAGCCAGCCGTCCGGAGTCTTCCAGAAGCGCACGTGGTGGCGTTTCTCGGGGTTGCCGTCCACTTCCTTCTGGTAGGCGAAAGCCTGCGTCTTGCCGAAAATTTTCAGCGGGGAGACCGGCGCCTCCGCGTAGGAACGGCGGGTGATGGTGGAAAGAATAATCTTCCAGGAGGAGACGAGGGTGACGTCGTCAGCACGGGTCCAGCCTGCATCCTGCATGACCTGGTGAATCTGCTCCTCGGTACCAATCAGGCCGATATTGACCGGGTCGCCGAGCAGACCGTCCGGGGTGCGGGTGCGCCCAATGAAATAGTCGGGCACGTAGATGCGGGTCATGATGGCATGAAAACGCGGTAGCGTCAGGTACGCGGTGACCGCCCAGAAGATAATCGCAATGGGAAAACCCCACCATGAGTGGCCGACCGTATTCGCCAGAATCATGAAGGTCAGCACGAGGGCGGCGACGCCGGCGAAGATAAAGAAGAGAGTATCCCAGAAATTAACCCAGAAGCTACGCGGGACGAGGTCCTGCGCCGCACCGCGCGTGTCAATATCACCACGGTAGACCGGTGGCGAGGTGACTGGGGGAGCAACATCGCTACGTATAGGCCGTAGGACGCGTTTTTGGTGGGACATTCCCGCCCTTTCTGCAACATAGTTAGGCTCTTTGAATATCACATAACTATAGCAAGGGGCGGGTTGCCAGATGCGTCCGTTCCGGGCAGGGCTTAATCGCTTGGCTCGATAGCCCCGCCGCGGAATCACGGGCTGTTTCAACGCGCGGAGCGTGAGCTGAAAATGCGTTGAATAACGGGAGAAATGAACAACAGAAGAAATAGGGGGAGTGCTAGCCCTATTCGTACCTTCCCAAAGTAGACATGTACTGTGCAGGGAGTCCCTGCAGTGGGGATTCCTACTCGGGGAGGGGCTTAGCCTCAACCGCGGCACGTGCCGCAGCAATAGTGCTTTCGTGATGCAGCATGTCGCGGCTCTCACGCATGAGGCGCACCCACTTGCGGGTCAGTTCCTCAAGCTGCTGAGCGGTCAACAAACCGGAGGCGATGCTCGCCTCATCGGCGGCAGCACTGGTGGAAATGTGCTGATGCCACAGCTCGTACACCTCGTTGGTGTAGCTGGCACGCAGCGCCTGGGCGTGCTCACGTGCCTGGCTGATGTATTCGTTCAGGCTCGTGTGATAGTGCTGAAGCTGATCGGGAGAGATGTTTGCTTGCGCTCCTGACGGTGAGCTAACTGAGCTCTGCCTCGCATGAGGCTCTTGCGGTAATCCGGAAGATGAAGAGTGTGAATTCATGGGGTAATACGGGTGCGCCTACTTTGGCGCGGGTCAGAGTCAGGATGCATCGCTGCGCCTGACGGGGGTGGTTTACTGTCGTGCGGTTGGTCGGGGTATGTCTTTGCTCGTACCGGTGATTTGTTCGTTGCTGAAGTTGAATAGAGGGTTGTTCCTGATGGTAAAACCCTCGCATCAACAATCATACATAAAGTGACAGTCAATCTCATAAGGTTGATTATGCTCTTTGCACATTGATGAACAGAAAAAGGGGTTGAAAATCCCACAATTACCCACAGAGTAGCGGGCTAAATCCCACATCGCTGGGGGAGGGGATAGTGAAGGTTCTCTCGGATGGGCGCAGGCACCCGCGGCTGCTGAATGTGTAAAGCCTCTAGTCAGAGTCGTAAAAGCACCCTGCAAAGCACCGTGTGCAGTCGAGTAGCATGCTCTCCGGGGCCTTGTCTGCAGAAACCAACGAACCGCAGACACAGAAAACGGGGCGGTACCGTCAATCGGTACCGCCCCGTCCTCAATGCCGCATCGCGCTGTAACATTCAGCGATGCGACATGAAGCGATGAACGCTAGATTCGATTACTCAGCTGCCTCTTCAACAACGAGCACAACGTCGCGAACCTCCAGCTCGCCCTCAGCTGCCACAAGGGACAGCTCACGAGCGTTACCGGCAGCCTTCAGGTCAGCCAAGCCAGCGGCAATGCGATCCAGCTGAGCCTGAGGAGCCGCAATAGTAGCGGACTCAACCTCGGTGCGCTGCTTAACCTTCGCGTCGCTCTTAGCCTTACGCAGACCGCCCAGAGCCTCAGCAACATCCGGCAGGATCTGCTTCAGCGACTCAATCTGAGCCGGGTCAGCGTCCGCCAGGACCCACTGAGCAGAGATGCCAGCAGTCGGGTTCTGAGCGGAGTACTCAGCCAGCAGGGTGCCCTCCAGGATGGGCAGTGCCTGCGGCCACTCGGCGCGGTGTACGCTACCTGCACGCCACCAGGACCAAATCTCTTCGGTCACGAACGGCAGGAAGGGAGCGAACAGACGTAGCAGGGCATCCAGGGTGGTTGCCAGCGCGGCAAGAACGGAAGCCTGCTCCTCTTCGCCGCGAGCACCGTACGCGCGGTCCTTAATCAGCTCGACGAAGTCGTCGGTGAAGGACCAGAAGAAGCTCTCGCAAATCTGCAGAGCACGAGCGTACTCGTACTTCTCGAATGCTGCGGTTGCCTCTTCAATCAGGTACGCCAGGCGAGCCAGCAGGGAGCGGTCCAGGGCGTTGATGAGCACGCGGCCCTGAGCCTGAGAAGTAATCACGGACTTCTCGGTAGCGCCCAGGTTCAGCACGAACTTGGATGCGTTCAGCAGCTTAATCGCAAGGCGGCGGCCAATCTTCATCTGGCCTTCGTCGTAGGCGGTGTCAGCACCCAGGCGAGCGGAAGCCGCCCAGTAGCGCACAGCGTCCGAACCGTACTTCTCCAGAACCTCGTTCGGGACCACGACGTTGCCCTTGGACTTGGACATCTTCTTGCGGTCCGGGTCGAGAATCCAGCCGGAGAGCGCGGTGTTGTACCACGGCACGGAGGAAGCCAGAGTCTCGGAGCGTACGGCGGTGGAGAACAGCCAGGTGCGGATGATGTCGTGACCCTGCGGGCGCAGATCCATGGGGAAGGTCTTTGCGTGCAGGTCCGGGTTCACGCCCCAACCGGTTGCAATCTGCGGGGTCAGGGAGGAGGTGGCCCAGGTGTCCAGAACGTCCGGGTCGGCGATGAAGCCGCCCGCTACGCCGCGCTGATCCTCGGTGTAACCGGGAGCAGCCTGCGATGCGGGATCAACCGGCAGCATGTCCTCAGAGGGCAGAATCGGGTTCTCGTAGTCCGGCTCGCCCTCAGCGTCCAGCGGGTACCAGACGGGGAAGGGGACACCGAAGAAACGCTGGCGAGAAATCAGCCAGTCGCCGTTCAGACCCTCAACCCAGTTCTCGTAGCGGCTACGCATGAAGGAGGGGTACCAGTTGATTTCGCGGCCGCGCTCGATGAGCTTCTCACGGCGTGCAGCGTCACGGCCACCGTTGCGGATGTACCACTGGCGGGAAGCCACAATTTCGAGGGGTTTGTCACCCTTCTCGTAGAACTTCACGGGGTGGGTAATCGGCTTGGGGTCGCCGTCCATTTCGCCGGCCTCAACCAGCATTTCCACGACGGTCTTCTGTGCGGTGAAGACGGTGGCGCCAGCCATGCGCTCGTAGCGCTCGCGACCCTCAGCGGAGGTGATCCACTCGGGGGTTTCGCGGGAGAAGCGGCCGTCGCGACCGATGAGGGCGCGGGTGTCCAGCTGCAGTTCACGCCACCAGGTGACGTCGGTGGTGTCACCGAAGGTACAAATCATGGCGATACCGGCACCCTTATCGGGCTGTGCCAGCGGGTGCGCCTTGATTTCGACCTCAACGCCGAACAGCGGGGAGGTGACGGTGGTGCCGAACAGCGGCTTGTAACGCTCGTCGTCCGGGTGCGCCACGAGAGCCACACAGGAGGGCAGCAGCTCGGGGCGGGTGGTCTCAATCCAGACCTTCTCGCCGTTGGGGCGGTGGAAGCTGATGCGGTGGTACGCGCCGGGGCGTTCCTTATCTTCCAGCTCAGCCTGTGCCACTGCGGTGCGGAAGGTGACGTCCCACATGGTCGGTGCTTCTGCCATGTAGGCGTTGCCTGCTTCCAGGTCCTTCAGGAAGGCGAGCTGGGAGACCTTGCGGGAGTGCGCGTCGATGGTGCGGTAGGTGCGCGACCAGTCAACGGACAGACCCAGGGCGGTGAAGAGGTTTTCGAAGACCTTCTCGTCTTCAACCGCGAGTTCTTCACAGAGTTCAATGAAGTTGTTGCGGGAGATGCGCGGCCACTTTGCCTGGCTGCGGTCGGGCTTGGGGGTGCCGTCTGCCTTCCAGGTGATCAGGTCGCGGAAGGATTCGTTGTCTGCCACGGAGGGGTCGCAGAGAACGCCGTAGTAGTTCTGAACGCGGCGTTCGGTGGGCAGGCCGTTGTCATCCCAGCCGAGGGGGTAGAACACGTTCTTGCCGGTCATGCGCTGGTAGCGTGCAATGACGTCGGTCTGGGTGTAGGAGAACATGTGACCCACGTGCAGGGAGCCGGATGCGGTCGGCGGCGGGGTGTCAATGGAGTAGACCTGTTCGCGAGTGGTGTTCTCGTCGAATGCGTAGGTCTTCTCATCGGCCCAGCGCTGCGAGAGCTTCTCTTCGAGGCCTTCGAGGGCGGGGCGGTCGGGAACGTTAATCTGTACGGGCGAGTCTGAGCCCAAAATGTTTTCAGCCATAACGGCTATTTTCTCATATTCACGGCGTTCTCTCAGCTCCAGGGGAATTCTGTGCTGTACCGCGCTGTTCGTACTGGTCGATGGCGGCTTCTAGACGTGCCAGGAGGGGCTTGTACCGGCGCACAACTTGTGCCCTGCGTACTGCGGCGCGGACCCCGCTGGAGGCGGTGAGTTCTTGCCAGCTGGCGGGGTCGAGGTAGCTCTGACCGAGCAGCAGGTGAACTTCGGAACTGTAGGGGGTTCCGGTGGTGGCGCGGATAGTGCGCGCCCGCTGCTGGAGCGCTCGGCGCTGCTCGTGTAGCGCGGCGATGCGCTGGTGCGGTGTTGCTGTCATGTGGAGATTCCCTATACGAGGAGTAATCGGCGATTCAGCGGAAAACTCGGCGGAAAGGCAATGGGGGAGATGACCCCTCATATCCTGCCTCGGTTACCTGCAGTGTAGGCGCGAAAATCTTGCCTATCAACAGCTCACGAATCCTTCTCAGGGGCGCGGGTGCGGCGTAGACTGAAAGTACACGACCTTTGAGGAGCGGCCAATGAGTTCTCTAAGTATTTTTGGTTTGGGTACGCCTGAAACTGTTCTGCTGATACTGCACCTGGTGCTGGTGGCGTTGTGCGTCTGGCATTTGACGGTGCGTAGCGGTTACGGTGAGGCACGCATGCGTTTCGTACTGCCCCTGATTGTGTTCATGCCCGGCGCTGCGGTTCTTTATCTGCTGTCTGCGCGTGAGGGTACGGTCCCTCCGGACACGATTAAGACCGGTAGTAGCTCGCCCGTGTATTTTGAGCATCGCCTCGGATTCCGTGACGGCGGCAGGAGCCGCTGGGGTCTGCCGCGCCGCCGCAAGTAGCAGGGTGATAGCGCCTGTACTGTTCACCCCGAACGGCGGCGTTGCCGGCACTGTCTCACTATCGAAAATTTCAAAATATATGCCCGCGAGTCTGCTCGAACAGAGCACCCGCGGGCATCACTCTACTAGGATTAAAGTATGACTGAGAACACCCACATTCCTGCATCTCCTTTCCTGCCCCATACCGGTGACGGCAAAGTTGCCGTGGTGACCGGCGCATCCAGCGGTATTGGCCGAGCCACCGTACAGCAGCTCGTGGCGAGCGGCTGGACCGTCTATGCTCTAGCTCGTCGCACCGACCGCCTCTACACCCTCTACGCGGAGACCGGTGCTCACCCGGTGACCTGCGATGTGACCGACGAGCAGTCCGTGCAGTTCGTGGCCGAGCAGATTCTGGAAGAGCAGGGCACCATTGATGCCCTGGTCAATATTGCTGGCGGCGCTATCGGTGTGGACAAGGTTGCAGAGGGTAAGCCTGATGACTATCTGAAGATGTATCAGATGAATGTGCTTGGCATTCTGCACATGGTGCGCGCTTTCGCGGAGGCGCTGCGACAGAACGGCCACGGCACGATTCTGAACCTGACCTCCACCGCTGCCGAGCACGGCTACGAGGGCGGTGCCGGATACAATGCGGCGAAGTTCGGCGCTCGCGGCCTGACCGAGGCGCTCCGCCTGGAAGAGGCAGAGAATAATATTCGCGTGATTGAGATCTGCCCGGGCATGGTGCACACCGAGGAGTTCTCTCTGAACCGTCTGGGTTCCAAGGAAGCCGCCGAGCGCGTCTACGCGGGCGTTGAAAAGCCCCTGACCGCTGAGGACGTGGCGCAGACCGTGACCTTTGCGTTGAACGTTCCGCACCACGTGAACCTGGACCGCATCACGATTCGCCCAGTGGCTCAGCCGAGCCAGTTCAAGGTGATCCGCAAGGAAAGCTAAACTCGCGGCACGCCGTGACGCTTGATCCTCAGCGAGGCTTTGGTAGCCCCGCCTGCATCCGCGTAAGTTGGATGCGGGCGGGGCATTTCTCTGCGTTCTCAGAGCGCACATTGAGGGCATGTCTGAAGGTGATTGAGGGCCTTTGAGGGCAGGGGAGAGGCATGAAGGGGAGCTTGAGGTAACTATAAAGTGGTACGTGAGACTTTAAGGTTCACTAAAGTGAAAATGATGCACCAAAATTACCTACGGAAAACCCTATATTTTCTTCAAATGCAATCAAAAGACAGGGTTCTATGCCCTCGTGTGTCAATAGATGACCATGAAATCCCCTAATTGGTCTGTATTAAACCTCAACTTAAGGGGTAGTTTTATAACGATTTCATTACAGTTATGCAAAGATAGTGATAAGCAGTGTAAACGTCCAGGGTCGAATGCTAGCCTTTTAGCAGTCACACCCATGTATGGGCCTACTGCACCTTCAAAGACGGGGGCGCACCACGGTAGGTTCAACACCGATAATTCAGAGATCGAGGAAAAATGTCGAAGACTACCCGTCGCGTTTACAAGATCGCAGCAGCGGCAGCTTTTACTGCCGGTTCCGTGGCAGCAATCCCGGCAACTTTCGCGGCAGAAGCACCCGCTGATCAGCAACAGCAGGTTGTCGACCAGAAGGCAACCGCTCAGACTTCTTCCCTGCCTGGCGGCAACGCAACCGAGACCCCCAAGGCTGAAGCTCCCAAGACCGAGGCACCTAAGGCTGAGGCAACCGAAGCCCCCAAGGCTGAGGCAACTGAAGCACCTAAGGCTGAAGCACCTAAGGCTGAAGCACCTAAGGCTGAGGCTCCCAAGGCTGAAGCACCTAAGGCTGAAGCAACCGAAGCTCCCAAGGCAGAGGCTACCGAAGCACCTAAGACCGAGGCTCCCAAGGCAGAAACCCCCAAGGCAGAGGCTCCTAAGGCTGAGACCCCTGCTCCTGCAACCCCGGAGCCCACCACCCCGGCAACCCCCGCCCCCGAGGCAAAACAGGCTGACCCCTCCGTCGTTATTGAGAACGCTCATTTCCCCGGCGACGCACAGTTCAACACCGTGAGCGTTGTTGCAACCGGCTTCTACGGTGAGAAGGTCGGCCCCGGCGTTCAGGTCAGCATCTACGCACTGGATGCAAACAACCAGGTCACCGGCGATGCCATCGCAACCGTTTCCGTGTCTGCAGACCAGATTCAGGACGGCTCCTTCAAGACCGCCTTCACCGTTGAAGCAAGCAAGCTGCCTGCCGGCGCATCCTACGCTCTGGTTGCTGTCAGCAACCCGCAGGGTCAGCCTGAACAGAAGCTCGTAGCTCTCTCCTCCTTCAAGGTCACCGAGTCCACCTCTCCCGAGGCTCCGAAGACCGAAGAGACCCCCGCTCCTGAGGCTCCTAAGACTGAGACCCCCAAGGCTGACGAGACTCCCGCTCCCGTAACCCCGGCACCGGAGACCCCGAAGACCGAAGAGACCCCGGCACCCGAGGCTCCCAAGACTGAGGCACCCAAGGAAGAAACTCCTGCTCCGGAAGCCCCCAAGACTGACACCCCGGCACCTGAGCAGACTGAGACCCCCGCTCCCGAGGCTCCCGCGGCACCCGAGAACGCAACCCTCACCACCGAGGATGCTTCCCTGGATCCGAACGACCAGTACAACGTTCTGACCATTAATGGTTCCGGCTTCACCCACGAGTCTGTTGCTCAGGGCGTTCAGATCAACATCTACCGCCTGGATGCTAACGGCAACATCACCGGTGAGGCTCTGGCAACCTACGATGTGCCCGCTTCCGAAATTATGGAGGGCACCTTCCGCGCGAAGGTCAGCATCCTGTCCGAGCGTCTGCAGCCCGGTTTTGCTTACGCAATGGTGGCAACCAGCGACCCCAACGGTCTGGTACACCAGGTGGCAGTCACCACCGCTGTTGTGAGCGACGCAGACCACCCGGCTCCGACTCTGCCGGCAGCTACCGAGGGTGATAACACCACCGTTCGCGATAACGGCGATGGCACCACCAGCGTCTTCACTGCTGAAATGCGCGAAGACGGTTCGGTTGTCGTAACCGAGACCCGCATGCCTTCTTCTCAGGCACCCAAGGCTAAGGTTGGCAACGCATCCGCTGCTACCTCTTCGAAGGGCCACGGTCTGAGCACCTCCGGTTACCAGGGTTCTTCTTCGACCTCTTCTTCCTCTTCGAAGCAGCAGCTGGCACACACTGGTGCTGAGGGTGTTGCAGGTATTGCAGGTGTTGGTGCTGCAGCTCTGATTGCTGGTGCCGCACTGATGCTCCTGCGCCGCCGCAGCCTCTAAGGTTTATCCTTCGCATAGAGTTTTATGAAACGCCCTCGTGGTTTCTTTGGGAATAAAATATTCCTAGGAGACCGCGAGGGCGTTTCTGCGTGTTCAGAACAGTGGGAACAACGTGCAAAGCGGTATTTTGCGGAATGTAATAACCGCATGAGACGGACAAACCGGTGCAGATTTGTCCGTGGTGGGTTTCCTGAGCTTGCAGGTTTGGGTATCCCGAATTGGGAAGAGGGGAATGAGAGGCGATGGGTGTGCAGGCAGTACAGTACGACCACTTTGGGTCGGTGGAGAATCTGAAGTTTGTGAGTGTACCGGAGGAGAGTCCGGGCGAGGGGCAGGTAAAGATTGCGGTGCATGCGGTCGGCCTGAATCCTGTGGACTATAAAATCTTTGAGGGTTCTCCTCAGCTCAAGATGCTCTCGCGCGTCATGAAAATCAGGAACCCCCGCCGCTGGTTTGAATCGAAGAAAGCACAGTTTCCTCGCGGAGTGGGGCGTGATTTCTCCGGCACTGTGACTGAGGTAGGGCACGGTGTATCGGGTTACCATGTGGGTGACGAGGTCTTCGGAACCATTGTTAGTGCCCCCGGTCTGGGTACCAAGAGGGGGTCTCTAGCTACGGAAATTTGCGTGAATACCGGTGATATTGCGCTTAAGCCCGCCTCCATTGATTTTGACCATGCCGCTGCAATGGGTGTCGCGGCCCTGACCGTGGGAGGCGCCTTCCGCCATATTGGCGTGGGTGCGGGCGATACTGTGGTCATCTCTGCAGCCTCGGGCGGAATTGGGTCCACCGCCGTGCAGTATGCGGTGGCTCGCGGCGCACGGGTCGTCGGAATCGCGGGGGCTGCGAATGCCGAATTTGTTAGGTCGCTGGGTGCTGTTCCGGTTGCCTACGGTGAGGGCGTTAGGGAGCGTGTGCTTAAGGCTGCTGAAGGCCGCGTGACGAAGTTCCTGGACTGCTATGGTGGCGACTACGTCAGCTTGGCATTCTCGCTGGGTCTGAAGGGTAAAGATATTGGAACTCTCGTTCCTTCGCCCAAGGTCATGATTAGGGGAGCGCAGTTTACCGGCCCCCGCCACTCGGAGCGCGGAGATTTCGAGGTTCTAGCTGAACTGGTTACCAGGGGGAAGGTGTCAATCCGCTTGGAGCGGGTGTATGGATTCACGATTGAGGACGTCCGTGCAGCCTACCGCGATTTGAAGTCTGGTCATACGCGCGGCAAGAGAGTCGTTCGTATTACCGATTCATAGGGAGTTTATTACTGAGGGTGATGGGGGGTGGTGCGGCGGAATGATTGTGCGCATGTTATTTGGCGTGTGGTTATTGGTATGCACTCTTTTAGAGAATGTATGTGTAAAAGCAGTGTGACCTGCGATTTTTTCACTTAAAAGAAATAAATTAAATGCATGAATGTGCAGAATATCTTTATCTCAAATCCATTAAAACTGCATATGCATGCAATAAAACCCTGAACTTCAAGGGAGAGTTTAAAAATTTCGCCTAGTCCATGCAGTTTGAGTGCCCTTGATGCCGTTCTGGAGGGTAAAAAATATTCTGTGTGGGTTATTGCACAGGAAAATAATGAGGATGCATAGCGTATTTACAGCAATAACAAGAAAAGTATTGTTAGTGTGGAATTACCGATAAATAGAGCGATTCCCTTCGCAGCAACTTCCACCACTACATGAACGTTATGACTAGTCCGTACGTTATAACATTCAAACCCGAAGAGGCACCCGTCCAGCTTCGATCCGTGGCACCCTCCGGAGGGTATCGTTCACACTCACAGAAAAGGTGTGTCCCATGCCCGAACCCGCTCACTCAAAAACCCGAGCAACAGCTGCTATTGCTGCTTCCGTCCTCTCGGTCACCGGTGTTGGTGCTGCGCACGCAGATGTGCAGGTGCAGAATACCGGCGGAATGGCTTCACCGACTACGGTGGAACCCGATAACCCTCCCTCCGAGGCAAACGCAACCCCCATCGAAAACGTTGCTGCCCAGAATTCCCCTCAGGTGTACGTAGAGCAGGGCGTTGTCATTAACCCCGCACGCTCCCAGAGCATCACCGTCAGTGGTGAAGGCTTCACTGGTGGTCCTGTTGAGCGGTACGGTGTGGCGGTGTACGTCAGCGAGTACCGCCAGTATCCCCTCTACGCGCTGGGCCGTGGTTCCGCAGTGACGATGACCCTAGTGCCTGAGCTTGATGTAGAAGGTGGCCGCTTCAGCACCCAGCTGACCCTGCCCGCAGGTACCCTCGACCCCGACCAGCAGTACGTCGTGGCAACCGCCGTGGTTGACCCTGCCAAGGGCTACGCAACCGAGGATCCCTCCTATAACTCCTCCGCACCCCTGGAAGTGCTGCCCACCAATACCCAGGACGAGCCGCTCAATGTTCAGATCCTCTCGGGTCAGATGGAAATCCCGCAGGAGAAGAACCTGGTGGTCTACAAGGTTACCGGTCTGGGTGAGGCGCAGGCTTTCGAAGTGATGACCTACGTCTACGCCCTGGATAGCCAGGGTAACCGTATGCTGCTGGCTGTTTCTCCCGCACGTGCCGACGTCGTGAACGGCACCCTCCTGGATGGCATTGAAGTACCCGGATCCATGTTGGAAGAAGTGCAGGGTGTCCACGAGAACCTGCGTTACGTGCTGAGTGTTGAGGTTGCACCCTCTGCTGCTAATGGTTACACCGCCCAGGAAGTTGAGGTTCCCTTCATGAATGGTTGGAATGTACAGCACGGCTCCGCTCCGGTTGCCACCGCTGAGCGCGCAATGGCGGAGCAGGCACAGGTTGAAGAGGAGGCGCAGCCCGAGCAGGTTGCCCAGGCTGAGCAGACTCAGTCCGACCAGGGTGCCCCGAGCGTTCAGCCTGAGCAGGCAGTTGCCGTGAGCCCCGTCGAGCAGTTCGACCACGTACTGCCCGAGGATGACCCGCGCCGCCACTACAGCCTGCCGCGCAACACCGTCTTTGACCGCGTCCACAACACCACCGAAGAACAGACCAACAACACCGCTAACCCTGTGATGACCGCCCGCCTGCACGTAGAAGAAACCGTAGTTCCCGAAAGCGATTCCACGAAGACTCTGACCCTGCGCGGCGAAGGCTTCACCGGCGTTAACTCGGTGCACCTGATGGTTAATGCTGTCGACGAATACGGCGTAGCAACCGGTGGTGTGATTGCTTCGGCTGATGTTTCTGAGATTGACGCCTCCGGCGCTTTCACGGCCCAGGTACAGATTCCCGGCTCGGAACTCAAGCCCGGCACCACCTACCGCGTGAGTGCTGTAGCGGAGGATGAGCAGGGTACCGTGCGCATGGTCAACGGCGGCTTCACGGTTGCGCGCGATAGCGTGGATAACGCGCCCGCAACCCCTGAGCAGGATGCACCTGCGGCGGATGTACCTGCGGCGGATGTACCTGCGGCTGAGGCTCCTGCAGCTGATGCCTCGGCACCTGCTGAGTCCACCGAATCTGTATCTGTCGAATCTGCTTCTACCGAGTTTGCTCCCGTGACTGATCAGGCCTCCGCCACCGAGCAGAAGGCAGGGGAGAGCGCCCCCGTTCAGAATGCTTCTGCTCAGAAGGTTGAAGCACAGGCATCTGGCGGTCAGAAGGCTACCGCCGGTACCCAGCAGAAGCGTGAGCAGCTGGCGGCTACCGGCGCCTCCAATATGCTGGTCATTAGCGCAGCCGGATCGCTGTCGTTGCTTGCCGGTATGCGTTTGAGCCGCCGTCGCCGTAGTGAGATGCAGCTCAATTCTCGCCGCTAAAGCGGAGCAATTATTGCCCCACTAGGCAAAATATGCACATAGATGTAGGGACGTCCGAAATGCAAGATTCGGGCGTCCCTACATCTTTAACTTTTTCTAAGGTTATACCTATAATTTAGAGTGCTGTCATAGACGGTACTATCACTCTTTACCACCTCGCTCACCCCGAGGTGGGGAGTCGCTGTGAAGCGCCTCCGGTCACCGATATCAGAGAACCGTTATTCTGCGCCTACTTCCGACCTTTGGGCGCAGGAGTCATACGACGATTCATCGCACTCACTCACGAAAATAGGTGACCATGTTTTCCACGCAGCGAACTGCTCGCGGCGCGGCGCTAGTAGCGTCTGCTGCCCTCGGTTTGGGCGGCTCCGTCGCGCCTGCAACTCTGGCCCCCGCAACCTTTGCATCTGCCGCTCACGCGCAGACTCAGCAGTCTCCTAAGCCTGAACTTCCCATCGCCGTTGCCACCGATGTGGTTAGCCACGACATTACCCTGGACTTGGTTGCTCAGAGCAAGGACTACACCCTGCTGTCGCTGACCGGCGTAACCTCTCTGGAGAATCTAAAGGTTCGCCTGGTCGCTATTTCCGTTGATGACGGTCCCGTGGCGGCTATGACTGTGCCCGCCTCCCAGATGACTGCCTCTCTGAACGATGAGGGTGCCCTGGAAGTCAGTATTCACCAGCGCCTGAATGTTGAGCAGCCGTACATGGTTGAGGTGCTGAACCTGCGCACCAATGACACCGTTTCGGTGGAGTTCATGCCTGAGCACGGTGTGACCGTTGACGAAATCCTGGCGAGCCGCCAGAACATTTTCTTCCCGGACACCCCCGGTGTTCCCCGCGCTAACCGTGTGGAGGCGAACCCCGCTCCCGAGGTGTCCCTGAGCCCCAGCGCATCCCCGAGCACCGCGAAGGATAGTCCGCGCCCGACGGTTGCTCCGGCACCTTCTGTGGCACCGTCCGCATCGCAGAGCGCTTTGGCGCGTCCTTCTGCGAGCGCATCCGCTAGCGCCTCTGATTCGGCTAGTGCTTCTGCGTCCGATGATGCGGCGCCCGCTGAGGTGACCGAGGATCGTCTGCTGGTGCACTCCCGCTCCAATCAGGCTCCCGCGGAGACTCGCGAGGCGACCCTGGAAATTTCCACCGCAGAACTGCGCGGCTCGGATGAGCTGCAGCCGATTAGCGTGCGCGCTAGGAACGTGGCGGAGAGCGGCCTGGGTTATGACGTGATGGTCTTTGAAATGCCCGCCGATGGCGGTGCGGTGGGTTCGCCGCTGGCGACCACTCACGTGAGCCCGCAGCAGGTGACCGACGCTTCCTTCTCTGCTGATTTGAAGGTGCCCGGAACCTCCTTGCATGCGGGTAAGCGTTACCGCGTGGTTGTGGTGGGTGGTGACTCCACCGAGGAGCTGAAGCTCATGGCAACCAGTGCTTTTGGTGTGAGCGTGATTCAGCGTGCGGTTCCTGTTGATTCGGCTCCGAAGCCTGCGAATACTACTGTTCGCCCGGTGAGCCCGATTATTTCTGATGTGAATCAGCGCGTGAGCCCTTCGGCTCCTTCGGGCCGTGTGAACGCTGTGGACTCTTCAGATGCCTCGGCGGACGCTCAGGATTTGGTGACTGATTCGGTTGCTAAGATTCCGTCGGTGGATAGCGCTCTGGGGTATATTGTGCAGGCGCAGCAGTCTGCTCGTGCGATTACCGCGCAGGCTCGTAGTTCTGTGGCTGAGACTGCGGTGGTTCCTTCGACGATGGTGATGTCTGGTTATGCGGTGATGCTACCGGGTCGTACCGTGGTGAACCTGCTGGGTTATCAGTCTCTTGAGGGGGAGACGGTAACTGTTGCTTCGCCGCAGGAGAATGCGGGTACTGCCGGTTCGGGTAGTTTCTATACGCGTAGCTCGAAGTCGCGCGGTGATTCTTCTGGTTCCAAGCTGGAGGCGAGTGCTCAGGATAACGGTCCGCTGCCGGAGGGTACTTTGCCGCTGAGTATTGCTCTGCTGGGTTCGGTTGCCTTTGTGGGTACTGCTGTGGCGGTGAATGTGTATCGTCGTCGCCTTGAGGGTGTTGAGGAGCTGGGGGCTGAGTAGTTCGGCTATCTGCTGCTTTGTGCTGTGAAGCGTGGCTCTCTGTAGGGGAGTTGTTGAGTGGGAGGCGCTCTACCGAGTGCGTGCCGTGTGGGTGCGTGTTTGGTGGGGCGCCTTCTGTGTGCCCGGGCGTTGGCTCTGTTATACAGCGGCTCAGTTCTATAGTGGCCCTGTTATACAGTGGTTCTGTCGCGCCTTGGGACGGTGTAAAAAAATCTTTTAGTGCACTGCTGGGAATATTTTATGGCATTCGAATTTTACGTTATTTATATCTCAGTAAAGTATTTAATTCCCTTTTATTTCGGCAATTATTGCGACATAAAGTTTTAGCGCATGAATGCAATACAACATTTAGTGCAATATCCGTGTTAGGCTAGGGTGTAACCGACGTACTGGTGCGCAAATACTTGGATAGAAACACCGGGCTTGTGGTGAGCCGTCCCTAGTCCACGCTTTGCGCCTACATCGATCGAAATGGCACACATGACTATCACTCGACTTCCGAAACGCATTCATGCTTTTTCGCTTGTTGCCGCTCTAGGTGCAGGCGCTTTTGTGCTTCCTAGCGCCTCCGCAGTGGAGGCTGAAGCAATTAATGTGAATGATTGCCTGTCTTCTCTGATTAATAGCGAATTTGATTCGAGATGCCCCTACGAAGACCTCGAACTTGAAATCGACACCATCGAGATTCGCGTGCAGTCCATTAAGGACGGTCAGGCAACCATTAAGCTCGCGCCCCTCTACGAAGGCGGCTACGTGGGTGACGCCTCCAAGGTGTACCTGGTAGTGCAGTACTACGGCACCACCGGCACGGTGCTCGGAACTGACACCTACGAGCCGTCCGCCATGCAGGTTGAGCGTGCTGACGACGGCTCGATGCTCGTCACCTTCGAAATGCCGCAGATGCCCCAGGAAGGCTACTACTCCATGAGCGCCATGGACCTGGCGACCTCCGATGCGGGCTACGGCGAATTCATGATCTCTGAGGGCTCCCTCGTGCCGCACACTATCCCGGTGGAGGACGACTCTGACGAGGTGATGGTGGACAAGAACGAAAACGCCCACCAGGTGCCCACCATTGACGAGCTGAAGACGCTGGATAAGCTCCGCGAAGAGGAGCAGAAAAATCAGCAGTCTGCAGACCAGAAGGGCAGCAAGGACAAGGTTAAGACCGAGGTTCCCTCTGAGTCCGCTGAAAACCCGAATCTCGACATCCACACCCAGAAGCTGGAGCAGGTCCCCGGCGGTTCCACCTCTTCGCGTGATACCCAGACTCTGAGTGCTGCGGAACTGAAGGTTGCGTATGCTGAGGTTCGCTCCGATAAGGAAACCAAGCCGGTCACTATCAGCGCGGAGCGCGTGCCCGCGAACGCGGCTGGCTACGACCTGATCGTGGTTGAAACCGATATGAGTGGCAACCACAAGGGTGATGCGCTGTCTATTACCCACATCAGCTCTGACCGCATCGTGAATGGCGCCTTCAAGGAAGAGATCGGCATGCCCGGTTCTTTGCTGAAGACCGGCTCGGTGTACACCGCCTACCTGGTACGTTCCGACGACACTGACTATGCCGAAGAAGTTGTTTCGGTGCGTTTCAAGGTCAGTAGCGAGGCGGCCGGTGATGCAACCTCCTCGAAGAAGGATGAGCTGCCCCGCCAGGATGCGAGCGCATCGCTCACGCCCAGCGCCAACGCGGCTGAGTCAACCGGCGGCACTCAGGGTAGCCCCTCCGCCGCTACTAGCGCCGTCTCTACCCATTCGGATGCAACCCAGTCGGGCTCCAGCCAGTCTGCCATGAGTGCGCCCCGCTCCACCCTGGATGCGGTGAACGCCATGTCCAAGGCGCAGGAGGCGAAGGCTGAGCGTCAGCGTCAGGCTCTGCAGACTTTGGCTCAGGCACGCACGATGACCCCGCGTTCGGCTTTCGAGCCGACCCGCACTAACCAGGTTTCGGTGTACAGCTCGGGTTCTGATCCGGCGTCTATCGCTGTTGCTGCGAACCTGGACGCTCTGACGGATGAGGAAAAAGTAGCTTCGGCAAATTCTGGTAACGGCAATAAGGGCTTTACGCCCGTCGTCCATTCGGAAACTAATAACCGTTCTGCTTCTGCGAACTCGAATGCTGTTCAGGTGTACTCTAACCCGAGTACTGACCGCCAGGGGGGCGTGAAGGCTGCGGTTTCCACTGCGGCTCCTGCTAGCGAAGAGGTTGCTCAGCACGGTGTAGCTTTCTGGGCTCTTGGTGGTGTCGGTTTGGCGCTGGTGGTTGGTGCCGCCTGGATGGCTCACCGCCGCGGTTTCTTGGGTGGCTAATGCGCTAATCAGGCGTTTTTTACCAGCTCTGTATAGTATGTTTTTCGTTTCATGAGGAATGCTCGCCCCCGCTATCTGCAGATGTAGATAGCGGGGGCGAGTCGTGCGTTCAGGGTGTTCAAAAAAACTCTACCCACGAGTGAATAAATCTTAAGGTTCGTGATAGGGTTGAAATAACCGATAAATAGATGCGAGCTATTGTCAGGTCTTCACCACCTGAAATACGAAGCGGAGCACGGTACGACGAATCCGGAAGCATGACGCTCCGATGGGCTCCGTGTAGCACGTGAAGAACGAGCAGTAGCGCGCACATTTCCACCATGAAAAGACGCATTGCATGAGTATTTATTCAGCGAAGCATCGTATTGTCACCGCAACCGTTTTGGTTGCGGGGCTTCAGTGCGGGCTTGTTGTACCCTCTGTCGCGACGGAGGCACCCGTCACGACGCACTCTGCCGTGCAGAAAACCACGACCCTGAACGCCACCCCGGATCAATCTGAACAGAACTCCGGGGGTCAGGGTGCCGCCTCCAAAATCACTATGAAGGCGCAGCTCAAGGATGGTGGCTACCTTCTGCGCTGGACAGGCTTCCCTGAGGGGCTGGAGGCTTCCAGCGTTCTGGTTGACGTGAACTTCTACACCCCTTCCGGTGAGTACGGCGGTTCCGTCCTGGAGAGCCCGACCCTGTCTGAAGGCACTAAGGAGGGGGAGCTTCGCCTTCTGATGAGCCCCGCGTCGGACTCGAACGTCGTGTACGTGATTGTTCTGGAAGATGCCGCCCACGGCGCCTCTTACGATTTTTTTGTGACCGAGCAGGGGAACCGCCTGGTCGAGACCACTGATCCGCGCAACGGTAAGGCAAAGCCCACCGAGCCGCCGGTTGATATTGAGCGTGAAGAAGCAGAAAACGGCGAGGCGACTGCTCAGCCGACCCCCGAAACGGTGAATCTGCCTTCACCCACCGCTACGTCACCCACCGCCACTGACACGGTTCGCCGTACCGTAGATAACTCGCAGAACCACGCTTCTGGCCAGTACGTTGTCTCCGAAGACACCAGCGTGTACGACCCGATGAACCAGCGCGATGGCAAGGCGCACATGTCTATTCAGGATTCGCAGGGCAACTCCCAGGATGACACGAAGCCCGTCACGGTCCATGTCACGAACTTCCCCCAGAACGATAAGGGCTACGACCTGATTGTCATGGAAATCGACTCCAACGGTAATACTGTGGGTGACGCGCTCGCCATTGTGCATGTTGGCCCGGAATCCATTTCTGCGGGTGTTTTCGATGCTGTGATTGGTGTGCCCGGTGCGTCCCTGCAGATTGGTAGGACCTACTTGGTGGCGGCTTTTGACGCTTCCGGTGACGGTAACCTTCAGCTCAATACGGTGCGTTTTACGGTGACCCAGGCGTCTGCTGAGAATGGTGGAGTGTCGTCTGGTTCTTCGGCTAAGAACGAGGGGAAGCCTGTTGCGGCGCCTTCTGCGTCTCCTTCGGCTACTGCTGAGGCTACGGGTGCATCCGGCGCGAAGGCACCCGCTGTGGAGGCTAAGAGTAAGACCCGCGGAATCCAGGCTGATACCGCTATGGCTCCGGGCACGAACGACGCCACGATTTCTGTTCCTCGCGCCGGCTCTGACGCTGCGTCTTCTTCGGCGTTGGGGTACCGCACTGAGGAGGCGCAGCCTGTTCAGGTGGCAACCCCCGAGTCTAATCTGCCTTCCGGCACCGATTCGGCGGCTCAGTCTCGCCGTGCCGCGATTCTCAACGGGTCCTCTTCGCAGGTGCGTACCGAGCCCGGATCGCCGAATGGTGTGAAGGCGTCGGAGGCACAGATTACCCGCAACCTGGATAAGAGCTCGCCCCTTCTGCCGATTTTGGTGACCCTGGGTGGCGGCCTGATTCTTGGTGCCCTGGGCATGTCACGTATGCACACCTCGAAGAAGGATTAGTCGCGTAGGGGTGGGAGAGTAGCAGCCCCTGTTGCCTGTTGAGATGTGCTGGTGTGGGGTAGGCGTTTTACCCCGTCAGTGTGCTGTGAGGTGCTTTGTCATAAAACGGTTCACTTGGTGTGTATCTTGAGAAATACTCACTCTATCGATATAGTAAGCCTGTCCTAACAATGTCGATAGCATGGATACACACCAATGAAGATTTTCACATCTGGCACCCGCCTCTCCAAGGGAGCCTGCGCCCTCGCCGTCGCTGGCGCTGTCGCCCTGCCCCTGGCACCCGTTCTCGCCGAGAACATTAATATCGCTGCCCAGAACGTTGCCGCGCAGAACGCCGCAGCTGGCGACCAGGCAAGCACCAGCGCATCCTTCGGCTGGGGTGTGCGCGCCTCCTTCCTGTCCTACAACGGTATGCCCCGCGAAATGACCGACGGCGCAGCCTGGGACGCAAACGCAAAGCAGTTCACCTTCACCCCGACCTCCACCACCGTCTCCGAAGACGGCAAGCAGGTCACCCTGCAGGCTGCCGGTCGCCTCTGGTTCACCGGCCACTGCGCTGAAGGCCAGGACCCCGAAACCGGTTGCGCCCTGAACCTCACCTTCTCCAACCCCCGCGTGGAACTGAACCTCGCGGACGGCACCGGCTCCCTCTACATGACCGTGCGCACCAAGAACTACGCCTCCGGCAAGTTCGAGGGCCCCGTGGAAGTCAAGATGGCGACCCTGAGCACCGGCACCGCCAAGCAGAGCGAGAAGGACGGCGTAGTCAGCATCAGCGGCATCTCCGCGAACCTGACCGCCGACGGTAACCACGCCTTCTCCGACTTCTACAACGAAGGCGCCAGCCTCGACCCGCTGAGCATCTCCTACACCGGTAACGCAGCAAACACCCCCAAGAGCGCCTACAGCGTCGCCGAGTCCTACAACACCGGCGCGGGCGTGAACCTGCCCCAGAACACCGCACGTCTGGGCAAGAACCACATCGTTCACGTGGCACCCCCGAGCTTCAGCGGTGACACCACCTACACCGTGCTGACCAGTTCCAACCTGAAGATGACCGACACCGGCGTGCTGAAGGCGATCAAGGGCGTTTTCGCTGTGGACGCTGACGGCAACCGCATGCTCGTCATCGGCAGCGAGACCAACAAGCCCGAGCTGTACACCGTGACCGCTGAGGGTAAGCTCGTCTCCTCCGGCACCTACTCCAACGCAGACCTCGGCACCACCACCGTCAAGGCAATCGGCTACAACCCCGCCAACAACACCTGGGGTATCGTCAGCATTGACGGCCAGGGCGGCGGCAAGCTCACCATCATTGACGCATCCGGCAAGGCAACCTCGCAGGCTCTGCCGAAGCCCGACTCAATCGACCCGCAGGTTGTGAACGCCTACTCGCTCGACGAGTACTACGGCGACTCGTTCTCCAACAACACCGTGACCCTCGCACCGCTGCCCGACGGCAGCTTCGTGTACGCGCCCTCGACCTCCATCTACGATGCGTCTGGCGAGAACGTGGTCCAGAAGGGCCACCTGCTGCACCTGAGCAGCAACGGCGTGTCCCTGGTTCCGAACTCTTCGCCCGAGGGGTACACCACCGCCCTGCCCTCGACCCTGGTCAGCCCCAAGGGCTACATTTACCGTTGGAACAACTGGTACGGCGGTAAGGTGCAGATCCTCAAGTACGAGAACGGCACTTTCAGCGTGGTCCGCGAGTCCGCAACTCTTGAGGGCTTCGAGAAGACCGAGGTCGCCACCATGTTCCTGACCCGTGCGGGCAACGTGGTTGTGGTGGACGCATCCGGCTCCCGCCTGGTGTTCATGGACGAGACCCTGAACAAGGTGAACGAGGTGGTGCTCTCCTCGATGCGCAAGACCGACAAGAGCGGCGGCTACAATGCTCTCGAACTGCCCAACGGCGATATCATCTACCCGACCAGCTTCGAGAACCCGAACACCTACGAGGATCAGCTGTGGCTGAACCGCCTGGCAGCGAACTCGGCACCGACCCCGGCACCCGAGCCCACCAAGTCTGCTGAGCCTACCGTTGCTCCCACCGTAGCTCCGACCGTGGCACCGACTGCTGAGCCGACTGTCGCGCCTTCTGCTGAGCCTACCGTGACTGCGGAGCCGACTGTTGCTCCGACCGAGGCACCGACCGCAGAGCCCACTAAGCCCGCTGAGCCGACCGTCGCGCCCACCGAGGCACCCTCTGCTGAGCCGACCGTTGCTCCCACCGCGGAGCCCACCGTGGCACCGACTGTCACGCCTTCTGCTGAGCCCTCGGTAACTGCAGAACCCACCAAGACCGCAGAACCCACCGCAGCGCCTTCGGAAGCGCCCACCTCGCCATCTCTGCCGACCGCGTCCGTGGCGCCTTCTGCTGCCCCGAGTGCTTCTGCAACTCCGAGCGCATCGGTGAGCGTATCCCCGACCGCGGTTCCGAGCGTTCCCGCCGTGACCCCCTCGGCGAGCGAGTCCGCATCCGCGTCTGCTAGTGCATCTGCTTCTTCGAGCGCTTCTGCAAGTGCATCGAGCTCCGCAAGCAGCTCCAGCAGTGCATCGGTGACCGCATCGGCTAGCGAGTCTGCATCTGCGAGTGCATCCGCGTCCGCGAGCGCTTCTGCAAGCGAGTCTGCATCCGCGAGCGCTTCCGCTTCTGAGAGCAGCACCGCTGACCAGAACGCAGCCGGCCACAAGGGTGGCTCCAACGGCGGTTCCTCTAACGGTGGTTCTTCCGCAGGTGGTTCCTCGACCTCCGGTAGCTCCTCCTCGAAGCTGGCACAGACCGGCGCATCCGGCGCTATGTTCGCCGCAGCAGCTGGTGCTATCACCCTGGCTGCAGGTACCGCACTGGTCGTGGCTCGCCGCCGCAAGAGCTAAGATTTAGCCTTCGTGCAACACCCCGCTTCGCCACTCGTGTTCATGAGTGGGGGAGCGGGGTGTTCCTTTCATACAATGGAAATATGACTATTCTGAATGTAATCGCAACCTCGCACGGCACCGACTCGGTCGCCGGTCGCGAGGCTATCACGCTGATTCGTGAGCAGATTAAGTTCCTGCTTGCCCAGCGTAACGACGGCGTGGAGTACCGTATCCACGCCGCATATGTGGATGTGGAATCTCCCAGCGTTGATGATGCCGCAGCCTCTCTGCCCAATGATGAGCCCTGCGTTATTGTGCCGATTCTGCTGTCGACTGGCTTCCACACTCAGGTGGATTTGCGCCGTGCCGCACGCAATAGCGGTATTGAGCGTATTAGTATTGGTGAGTCTCTGGGCCCGGATGCGCGCCTTGCCGCGCTGACCCGCGCCCGTTTGGAGGAAGCTGGCTGGACTCCCGGCGACGGCCCTGTGGTTCAGGGTGCTGCCGGTTCTTCTCGTGCTGATGGTCGTGCGGACATGAGCCGTGCCGCTGAGCTGCTGGCTGAGGAACTGAACACCCCGGTGCATCACGGCTTCGTTGCCGCGATTGATCCGAAGTTCCACGAGGTGGTTGCTGAGCATCAGCCTAAGTTTGCCGCGACCTACCTGCTGGCGGAGGGGTTCTTCGCCGGTAAGATGCGCCGTGATGCTGAGTCGACCGGTGTGCCGGTGAAGGTTGCCGCGCCGCTGGTGAACGCGCAGGGTGGCGCTTCTGCTGCCGTGGTGGCGGAGTGCTTTATTGACCGCATGGATGCCGCTATTGCGCAGCTGGATGCCGCCTAGATGACTTAAAATCAGGCTAGTGCGCTCGCTGTTCACTCGCCTGATGAGAGGCTTCTGAAAACCCATACAAAAAACCTCGGGACGTTATGTTCCCGAGGTTTTTGTGTTGCTGTCTTTGAGAGAGAAGTGTTGAGCGTTTAGGCGGTCTTGAGGTAGACGTCGCCGTCGCGGACCTCTACGGGGTAGACCTTG
>NZ_CAUUDY010000004.1:0-150319 GCF_963544205.1 uncultured Rothia sp. | reverse complement strand
AGCCAGCCAGCTGCGGCGCTGACGGTGTGCGAATAGCCCATCATGGGGAGGTGCCTCCTTGAATGCGATTGCTCAGCGAGTGTGATTGCCCTGCGAGTGTGGTTGCCTGGGTGCCGGGATGTTCACTCGAACTAATTAGAATAAATATAGCATATATCGAAATTACTTTCGATAGGCTGGGTTATCCCTCAAGCGGCACCACCTCAAGCGGCGTCACCTCTCAAGTGGCACTATCCCTCAAACGGCAGAGTCTGCTTCCAGAACTCGCGCTCACGCAGGTAGTTCTCCAGCCATCCCACGTGCTCGGAGCATGCCAGCCAAATCTTGCGGCGCTCGGGGGTGTGAACCTTCGGGTTGTTCCAGAGCAGCTGAAATTCTGCCGCCTGCTGGCAGCCCTTGCGGGAGCACTTGGCGTACTCGGGCTGTGCATCCTGTGAGAGTGAACCGAGCAGATCCATATCTTCTAATCCTTACTATTGCGCCTCGACGTGCGGTGTTATTCCGTGCCCGCGCAACCCCGCAGAAAAGGGGTGCGGGCAGTTCCGCTTCAGCTAGTGTACGCGCCCGATGAGGCATGTAAAAGAAGGGGAGCAGGTGCTCAGCGTTCAAGAGTGGAGTGTAGCCTGCGGCACCTTCGCCCTAAAACGCGGTAAAATAAGGTTCGACTGTCCATCCGTCCACACCCCGACCGCGGAGCCGCTGCATCGGCTCCGATTGCGAGGGGTCGACTCATCAAGGAAGCTCATGAGCGAGAACACTCCCAAGACCGTGCTGGTCACCGGCGGCAACCGAGGCATCGGCTACGAAATTGCCAAGGAATTCCAGGCAGCAGGCCACAACGTCTGCATCACCTACCGCAGCGGTGAAGCCCCCGAAGAATTTTTCGCCGTCAAGGCAGATGTACGCGATGCCGACAGCATTAACGAAGCTTTCAAGGAAATTGAAGCAGAATTCGGCCCCGTGGAGGTGCTGGTCGCCAACGCAGGTATCACCCGCGACATGCTGCTGATGCGCATGAAGGAATCCGACTTCACCGACGTTGTCGACACCAACCTCACCGGTTCGTTCCGCGTGGTTCAGCGCGCTATCAAGGGCATGCTGAAGCTCAAGCGCGGCCGCATTATCCTCGTTTCCTCCGTGGTGGGTCTGTACGGTTCCCCCGGCCAGGTCAACTACTCCGCATCTAAGGCGGCATTGGTTGGTATGGCACGCTCCATCACCCGCGAGCTGGGTGGCCGCAACATCACCGCGAACGTGGTGGCACCGGGCTTCATTAACACCGCAATGACTGAGGTTCTGCCCGAGGAAACCAAGAAGAACTACCTCGCATCCATCCCGGCTGGCCGTTTCGCGGAGGCTGAAGAGGTTGCTCGCGTGATTCGCTGGCTCGCATCCGATGAGGCTAGCTACATTTCTGGCGCTGTCATCCCCGTTGATGGCGGCCTGGGCATGGGTCACTAACCCCACCCCGTACGGACTGCATGAAGCGCCCGAGCGTGGGCGCACCCTTTCTAAACCTAAGGACATAAAACTATGGCACAGCTGACCGGCAAGACCATTATCATCACCGGCTCCTCCCGCGGCGTTGGCGCAGACACCGCACAGATTCTCGCCGCTGAGGGCGCGAACATCGTGGTGAACTACCGCTCCAAGGCACCGCGTGCGAACAAGATCGTCAAGGCTATTGAAGAGGCTGGCGGCAAGGCAATTGCGGTGCAGGCTGACGTGACCAACAGCGATGACCTGCAGAACCTCGTCAACACCGCTGTTGAGACTTTCGGCTCCCTGGACTACCTGATCCTGAACGCTTCGGGCGGCATGGAGACCGGCATGGGCGAGGACTACGCAATGCGCCTGAACCGTGACGCACAGCTGAACCTGGCACGCCTGGCTGCAGAGAAGATGCCCGAGGGCGCACGCATCGTGTTCGTGACCAGCCACCAGGCACACTTCATCCGCGAAGTTGAGACCATGGACGAGTACAAGCCCGTCGCAGAGTCCAAGCGCGCTGGCGAAGACGCACTGATCGCCGAGATTCCCGCACTCTCCGAGAAGGGCATCTCCCTGGTCGTGGTCTCCGCTGACATGATTGAAGGCACCGTCACCGCAACCCTGCTGAACCGCCTGCACCCCGGCGCTATCGAGCAGCGCCGCGAGACCGCCGGCAAGCTCTACACCGTCAACGAGTTCGCGCAGGAAATCGCGAAGATGGTCACCGCAGACGTTGAGACCGGCCACGTTGAGCTGGTCGGTGGCGCACGCGGCTTCATCGACTAATAACTCTGTTGCTTCAGGTGCCGTTACGGATGCGCTCACGCCTTCCGTGGCGGCACCTGTAGCCCCTCTATTCTTTGCGTGAGGAACCCAATGTGGGGTACCCGCGCACTATGCGCCAACCGCTCCGATAACCCGGCACGGGTTGCGGGGTGGGGCGCATCCCATCCATCTAACTCACTGGAAGAAGAACCATGAGCACCGTACTCAACCTTCAGAATGTCTCCGTGATTCGCGGCGGCCGCAAGATTCTCAACGACGTTTCCTGGACTGTGAACGAAGGTGAACGCTGGGTTGTTCTGGGCCCGAACGGCGCCGGTAAGTCCACTCTGCTGTCGATTGCGGCAGCTCGCCTGCACCCGACCAGCGGCGAGGTTGAAATCCTTGACGAGACCCTCGGCGCTGTTGATGTCTTTGACCTGCGCCCGCGCATTGGTCTGTCCTCCGGTGCTTCGGCAAACCAGATTCCCGCCACCGAGAAGGTTTCCGACGTTGTCGTGACCGCAGCGTACGCTGTGTCCGGCCGTTGGAAGGAAGAATACGACGTTATGGACGACGAGCGTGCCACCGAACTGCTGGCTGACTGGGGCGTTGACACCCTCGCCGACCGCACCTTCGGCTCCCTCTCCGACGGCGAGCGCAAGCGTGCACTGATTGCCCGCGCACTGATGACCGACCCCGAGCTGCTGCTGCTGGACGAGCCCGGCGCAGGTATGGACATTTCCGGTCGTGAGGACCTGGTCGAGCGCCTGACCGCGCTTGCCGCTGACCCCTACGCACCGGCTACCGTGCTCATCACCCACCACCTCGAGGAAATCCCGGCTGGCTTCACCCACGCCCTGCTGGTCCGTGACGGTGGCGTGGTTGCTGCAGGCCCGATTCTGTCCACCATTACCGAGGCTAACCTCGCCGCAACCTACGACATGGACCTGGCTCTGACTGCCACCCCCGCGGGTCGTTACTCCGCATTCAAGCGCGCATGAGCCGACGCCCGAAGCAGCTGAGCGCCGAACAGATTGCTGAGCGCGCCGAGCGGGTCTACGCTATCGAGTCGGTCACGGCTCTGGAGCAAGCACCCGAGCAGGCTCTGCGCTACTACACGCAGCTGACCGATGTGAAGCTCCGTAGCGCCGTGGAACCGCAGTGGGGTATCTACATTGCGGAGTCCTCGAAGGTGATTCGTCGTGCGCTCGCTGCCGGTCATCAGCCCGTTTCTTTCCTGATGAGTGAGAAATGGGCTGATGATTTGGCGGATGTTCTGTGCGCCCATCCTGCCACTCCCGCGTATGTGGGTAGTGAGGAACAGCTGGAGCAGGTGACCGGTTTTCATCTGCATCGTGGCGCGTTGGCGGCGATGGCTCGCCCGGCGCCGCAACCCCTGGAGCAGTTGTTGCAGGGGGCGTCTCGCGTGGCGATTTTGGAAGATATTGTGGACCACACGAATGTGGGCGCTATTTTCCGTTCGGCTGCCGCGCTGGACGTGGATGCTGTGCTGGTGACTCCGCGATGCGCCGATCCGCTGTATCGCCGTTCGATTCGCGTGTCGATGGGTACTGTTTTTCAGGTGCCGTGGGCTCGTCTGGAGTCGTGGCCTGCTGACCTGCAGACTCTGCATGAGCTGGGCTTTAAGAGCGCAGCGCTTGCACTGGAAGAGGACTCTCTGACTCTGGAGGAGCTGTCTGCTCGTCGGGATGAGAAGCTGGCGCTGATTCTGGGTACGGAGGGGCACGGACTGTCGCCCCGGACCCTGGCTGCGTGTGACGATACGGTGATGATTCCGATGTCGCACGGCGTGGATTCTTTGAATGTTGCGGCGGCGAGCGCCGTGGCGTTCTGGGAGACTCGTCCGCGTTCTTAACCCGATTCTTACCCCGCGTGAGCGTCTTCTTCGAGTGCTCTTGCGGCAGCTAGGTTGGTGCCTGTGAGGGAACGTACTGGGATTTAATCCGTGAAGGTGGTACCCTTAATGGGTTGTGTGCGCCCTATGCGTGCACAATGGTGATGCGCTCTGAGATTTTCTCGATAGCTGCACATCGAAAAACCTACTCCATCTATATAAGGGCTACTGGCAAAATCCAGTAGCAGAAGAAGGTAATCAATGAAGGCAGAAATCCACCCGGACTACAACCTGGTTCTGTTCCGCGACCTCGCATCCGGCAAGGTCTTCCTGACCCGTTCCACCATGACCTCGGACAAGACCGAGAAGTGGGAAGACGGCAACGAGTACCCGATCGTCGAGGTTGAAATCTCGTCCGAGTCGCACCCGTTCTACACCGGTAAGCAGCGCATCATGGACTCCGCAGGTCGCGTCGAGCGCTTCAACGCACGCTTCGCAAACTTCGGCAAGAAGTAAATCTTCTTTCCAGGTTTTGCTTTATAGCGAAATCAATGCCCCGTTCTCCTTGGTTTTCAAGGAGGCGGGGCATTGTGCGTTCTATGGCGTGTAGCTGATTGGTTCGCGCGAACGTGAGGAAAGTTGTAGTGTAAAACCTTTTGTTCGCCAGTGCGTAGACCAGCTGACGGCGTTACAATGGGAAAGTATTTTGCGAGCTGTGCATTTTCTGTGCCTTCCAGCCCTGCCCCATATCGGCGGGTTATTTTCCGGCTCTCTGTATTCTAGAGACTTCGCTGGATGCGCTACGCACCTCGCGTATCACCACCTCAAACAAAGGACATCCTATGAGCGACGCTCACTCTGAACCGTCGCAGAAGAAGAAATGGGTCAAGCGTATTCTGCTGATCCTGCTGATTCTTCTGCTGGTTATTACCCTCGGTATTGGTTTCTTCATCTGGCGTGCTGGCCACACCTGGGATAGCAAGACCGAGAAGTTCGACTCCATCACTAAGGTGGACGAAGATCAAGCCAAAATTAAGGAGCAGCTTGGCGAGGCTAAGAAGCTCAACGTGACGGAGCTGAAGGCTCCGATCGTGACTAACTCGGATACTGGTAAGAACGGCACTAACGGTAGCAATGGTTCCGCAGATGGCGGTTCGGATGCTGCGGCGGCTCTTGCGGCGAACGCCAGCGAGCACGATAAGGACGGCGACGGCATCCTGGATGACGGTTACAGCTACGATGTCGTGAAGGGCCCCGGTAAGAACATTCTGCTGCTCGGTAGTGACACCCGTTCCGGTTCTGAAGCTGCTCAGGTGAGCGGCTCCCGTGCGGACAGCATCATGCTCATGCACATCCCGGCTGACGGCAAGGGCGTGTACCTGGTCTCGATTATGCGTGATACCTGGGTGAACATCCCCGGTTACGGTTCGGCAAAGATTAACGCGGCGCTGAACTACGGTGGTATTTCTCTGCAGGTGGCAACCGTTGAGAACCTGCTGGGCATCAAGATTGATCACGTGGCTGAGATTGAGTTCGAGGGCTTCAAGGCTCTGGTGAACTCCGTTGGTGGCGTGGACGTTCAGGTCCCCTTCAACTTTGATATCAACATTTGGTCCTTCAAGCAGGGTATGCAGCACATGGATGGTGGCGCGGCACTTGCGTTCGTGCGTGCTCGTTACCAGTTCGCTGATGGTGACTACCAGCGTGTTCGTAACCAGCGTGCGTTCCTGCGCGGCCTGTACAACACGATGAAGGCGAAGGGCGCGTTGAGCAACGTGGGTTCGTTCCAGTCTGCTGTTGAGTCTATTGCAGGTTACATGCGTGTGGACTCCGGTCTGGATGCGGCGCAGATCGCTCAGATTGCGGCTCCGGTGCTGACCAGTGGTGACACCACGATGCGTATGACCACCCTGCCGAACGCGGGTCCGGGTTGGTCTTACGACGGCCAATCGATTGTTATCGTGAACCAGGCTGCGAACGCTAACCTGTCCTATGCTTTGCAGCATGACAGCATGGATCAGTTCATGGCGACTTACGGTCAGGACTAAGGTCTGACTCCTTGCGGGGGTGAAAGCTGATGAGGCTTTCACCCCCGCTGGTTTTTAACCGATTCCGGAAAGTCCCGGAATGTGGGCCACCCGGAGGGGCTTTCGTTAGCGTGTAGGAACCGTTTATGAGAGCCGCTGGACGCACAAAAGGGGCGGCTACCTCACCGTGATGGTAAGGTAGCCGCCCCTTTTGTATCTTTGCGTTGTATCTTTACGCTCTGTCGTGGAGGAGTTTATGCCTTCGAATCTGCTTCTTCTTCAGACTCGTCGGTCTCTTCGTAGTCTTCTTCGTACTCGTCGTAGGCTTCGTAGTCACCGTAGTAGGGCTGACGACCAAAGTAGAAGGCAACTGCCGCGACAGCGCCACCCAGAATCGCGATGAGGATGCCGAGCATCGGGGTCCATAGCATCGAAATCAGGCCGGCGACCAGAACTGCGAGGCCTGCACCCTTGACCAGGTTCAGAAGACGTTCGCGCTCGGAGGGTTCGTAGTATTCCTCTTCCTCAATGCTGTACTCGATAATCGGCTTCTCCGCGGCAGGTTCGCTGCGGGTCGGCTCGGGCGCGGAGGAGCCACCGGTCAGGGAGCTCATGAAACCGCGACGCTTCTTCGGAGCCTGCTGTGCAGAGGACTCCAGGTAATGGCGTTCACCTTCGGTGGGTACGAATGCCGGGGACACCTCGTAGTCTTCACCAACGGGCAGTAGAGCCGGAACGTTGTTGGGCAGAGTCTCGTACCATTCCTGCGGAATATCTGCTGGGCGTGCAGCCTGAACGGTCAGCGAAAGTTCGAGGGTGTTACCGCGAATGGTGCCCCACGCGCTGGTGAGGCGGTCGTTCTCGAACGCGTAACGAATCACGGGGGTGAGCTGCTCAGACATTTGGGTGCTCAGGCGACCGACGAGCTTACGGTCGTGGCGCACCTCCACACTGTCAACCACGCGGCCGTCGGAGGTCTTCAGCTGGTTTGCTTCCAGGGTCAGGATCACGCGGCCTTCACCGCTGGGCGGCAGGATGCTGTGCAGGTATTCGGAGTGCTCTTTCTCGTCGAGCACCTTCATAGAGGGGCCCTGGGGCAGTAGGGTCGCGCGGGTCGGTGCATCGTTGAGGGGGAAGAGAGAGCTAGGCGCGGACAGGGAGAGCACACCGGTGCTCTTCACTCGCATTCCACCGCTTTCAGCACGCACAGCAACAGCAGAAAGCTGCAGATGCGCGATGGGCTCGTAGCCGGAGGCAACCACGCGGGTAATGGATTCCCAGTACGCAGCAGAGTCCTCCACACTCATACGGCCTACCTTGAACTCGTCAATGTAGACGGCAATGCTGTTGGGCTCGTAAGGGTTATCCGGTTCGGGAACAAGACGAGCTTCACCGTACCAGATCCGTTCACGGTCGATGTGCAGTTCCTCAAAGATTTGGAGGGTTTCTGCTTCGTAGTAATCATCGGTGACAATGTCAACGCTACCGCGGTCACCGAGTGCGTAATCGACCACTGAAAACTCCTTCTGATATGTATGTCTAAGCGAGCGGATACCTAGTCTATTCTCTCATGCTTTCAGTGTGGACAGCTCACAAAAACGGGTGACATTTATCTGTCTTTTAGCACCGGGTGCATATAGTTTTGTGCCCTGGTGAAACTGCCCGGGTAATGAGTGCCCACGTCAGTGTGTGAACCGCCGCATGAGGGAAATATTTGGACGGCATACCGCCGCTGTGAATTCTATAGATGAGTCAGAAAAAGACCACCGCCCGGCACGTCCCGGTGCGTTACCGGGAGCGTGCCGAACGGCAGTCTCTCACAGCGGATTGAGAACCTAGCGGGGGAGAGCGGAACCTAGTCTAGATGCTGGCTCACATCCCGCCACAAGCCCTTAAACCATGCAGTTTAGTCCTGCAGGGAAGCGTTGAACTTCTGAGCCACGATCGAACGGTGGCCGTGATCCTGAGCCTCCAGAACCAGACGACGCAGAGCCGAAGGAGCGTCGGGGTTCGCCTCCAGCCACTTCTGAGCCAGCGCCACGGAGGGGTTACCCTCAACACCCAGACCCTCGGTGGAGCCGGTGTTGTACGGAGCCTTCGGGTACAGGCCACGCACAATGCGGGTCGCCATACCAATCGAACGGGACGCCCAGAGGGGCAGCAGAGCCTCGAAGTAGGAGTCGTAGTAGGACTCACGCAGCTCAACCGGACCGCGAGCAAAACCGTTAATGGTCGAAGCCAGAGCGTCGTTCGACAGCGACTCGTCTTCCATGATGGTCTTGTACGCGGCAGCCTTACGCTTAGCAGAGGGCAGAGCAGCAATCGCGTACGCGTAACCATTCGAAGAAATCGAGGAGGGGCTGTACTTAGCCGCACGGTCCAGATCCTCAACAGTCACCAGGTTACGGCTTGCGAGCGCACCCAGTGCACTCCAACCCAGGTTCTGGTCGTAAGGAATACCGGTTGCGTCAGCAATATCGCCGGTAGTGTCCTCGAACGCACCGCGGGCAATATCGCGGCAGAGCTCTTCACCCTTGGTCGCGTTGGTGGAGACCGAAATCAGACCGCGCAGCAGAATCAGCTGCTCGTCGGAGCCGGGCTTAGCCTGTGCCAGTGCGGCTGCGAATGCGTCGTAGAGAGCGTCGTAGAGGCGCTCGCGGCCGGTGGGTGCGGAGAAGGTTGCGATAGCGACCTGTGCGTTGTTGACCATGGTGCCCAGCAGGGATGCGCTCGGCTCCTTGGAGACATTGCGGACCACTGCGTCGACGTAGGTGGTGACGGGCAGGCGTGCATCGCGCACGTTCTCCCAGAGGGAGCCCCAGATGAGGCCGCGGGAGAGTGCGGACTCGAGGGTGGAGACACCTTCGATAGCTGCCTGCAGGCCGTCTTCGTCGGTCAGGGCAACCTTGGCGTAGGTGTGGTCTTCTGCGTTGAGCATGAGCAGGTCAGCTTCGCCAACGAGCTTCTTCTGCTCGTCGGTGAGCTCTACGCGGTGCTCGGAGACGGGCTCTGCCGGGTACTCGAGGGAGAGCAGGCCGGTGGAGACGAGCTTGCCGTCGGTCAGTGCGAAGGTTTCCAGCTTTGCCACGTGGGGGCGGCCCAGACCTGCGGGCTGCTGTGCGGGCAGTTCCTGGGTGAGGATCAGATCGGTGAGCTGACCGTCTTCGCCGTAGACGCGCTTGGTGCCCAGTGCGGACACGCCGGAGGTCTGCAGCCATGCGTTAGCCCATGCCTGCATGTCGCGGCCGGAGACCTCGTTGAGTACCTGCAGGAAGTCGTTCAGGGAGGTGTTGCCCCACTCGAAGCGCTTGAAGTACACGCGTGCTGCTTCGATGAAGGTGTCGAAGCCGACGTAGGCGACCAGCTGCTTGAGCACAGATGCGCCCTTTGCGTAGGTGATACCGTCGAAGTTCTGCGATGCTGCTTCCAGGTGGGGGATGTCAGCGACGATGGGGTGGGTGGTGGGCAGCTGGTCCTGCATGTATGCCCATGCCTTGCGGTTGTTCGCGAAGGTGACCCATGCGTCGTTGAAGTTGTTGGCTTCCTTAGCGCCGAGGGTGCCCATGAAGTCTGCGAAGGATTCCTTGAGCCACAGGTCGTCCCACCACTTCATGGTGACGAGGTCGCCGAACCACATGTGTGCCATTTCGTGGCAGATGGTGTTGGTGCGGCCTTCGAGGTCGTCCTCGGTTGCGCCGGAGACGAAGATGTAGTCTTCGGTGAAGGTGACCAGGCCGGGGTTCTCCATTGCGCCGATGTTGTATTCGGGCACGAATGCCTGCTCGTACTTGGGGTACGGGTAGGGGTAGTCGAAGAGGTCCTGGAAGAAGTCCAGGCCGTTTTCGGTGACCTTGAAGATGTGGTCGTAGTCGAAGTGCGGCTTGAGAGACTGGCGGCAGTAGACGACCAGGGGAATGTCACCGCTGTTGACCTTGCTCTTGGGCTTGTAGGTGGTGGTTGCGGTGAAGTATTCGCCGGCAACGATTGCGGTGATGTAGGTGGAGATCTTTGCGGTGGGGGAGAAGACGCGCTTGGTGATGGAGTCGTCGGTGGGGTCTACGACCTGGGATTCGAGTACGCCGTTGGAGCTGACAACCCAGTCCTTGGGTGCGGTGATGCGGAAGTTGAAGACTGCCTTCAGGTCAGGCTGCTCGAAGTTCGGGAAGACTCGGCGGCAGTCGGAGGGCTCGTACTGGGTGTACAGGTAGACGCGACCGTCGGAGGGGTCGAAGTAGCGGTGCAGGCCTTCGCCGGAGCGGGAGTAGTAGGAGCGACCGTGGATGGTGAGCACGTTTTCTGCCTGCAGGTTGGGCAGGGTGATGCGTGCGCCGTTGACGACATCTGCCAGGTTCAGTTCGGTGCCGTTGAGCTTAACGGAGTCGACGCTGTGGTGGATGTAGTCGATGAAGGTTTCTGCGCCGGGGGTGTTGCAGGAGAATCGGACGGTGGTGACGGTGGGGTAGGACTTGAATTCGGGGTCCTTGGCGTTAGTCAGGTCGACATGCACGTCGTAGGTGTCGACACTGATGAGAGCCGAACGTTCTGCGGCTTCTTCGCGGGAGAGGTTCTCATTATTCATGCTTTTTATTCTAGTCGGTGTGACCGGAAATCTGACAGTTGAACGGGCGTGCCCGTCATATTAGTTGGGGCGTGAGGGGCTGCGACGCGGTTTGAGATAAACGATACTCAATATGTGACACAGAACATACTCTTTCGATTTGCGGAGTATCCAGAAAGCCCGTATAGTATTACGTGTTGCTTCGAACGGCACCGAAAGGAAAACGTTCGAAAGTCACCTGCGCGGGTGGCGGAATAGGCAGACGCGCTAGCTTGAGGTGCTAGTCCTCGTATTAGAGGGTGGGGGTTCAAGTCCCCCCTCGCGCACAGATAATCCCCGGTTCTTCGGAACCGGGGATTTTTGTATGCCCGGTTTTGTATGCCCAGTAAAAAGCACACAAAAAAGTAGTGGGGTGAGGCTCCTTGAAAGGAACCTCACCCCACACTAGCTACGCTAAGGAAGCTAGAAGAGCAGTTGCATCAGCTGAAACTGAATTACTCAGCCAGACGCTCCGGGTCGGTGGTGACCAGAATCTTCACAGCGGTCTCGTTGTGGTGAATCAGGGTGTCGAAGCCCTTGTCAATCAGGTCTTCCACAGCAATCTTGCCGGTGATGAAGGGCTTGAGGTCAATCTTGCCGGACTCAACCAGCTTGATGGTCTCCGGGTGGGAGTTCACGTATGCGATGGTGCCGCGGATATCGAGCTCCTTGAGCACAACCTTCTGAACGTCCAGCGAAGCGGGCTTGCCCCAAATGGAGACGATGACGACCTTACCGGTGGGCTTGAGGGCATCCAGAATCAGGTCCAGTGCGGGCTGAACGGAGGTGCACTCGAACGCGATGTCAGCGCCACGGCCGTCGGTCAGCTTGTGAATCTCAGCCAGAACGTCAGTCTCTGCGGGGGAGAAAGCGTAGTCAGCAACGCCGGAGTCCAGAGCCTTCTGGCGGCGCAGCGGGGACAGCTCGGAGATGATGACCTTAGCGCCCTTAGCCTTCAGAACTGCGGAGGTCAGCAGACCGATGGGGCCAGCACCGGTAACCAGTGCGAATGCGCCCTCTTCGAACTCGCCTGCACGCTCAACAGCGTGGTAGCCAACGCTCAGGGGCTCAATCAGTGCAGCCTCGTCCAGGGGAATGGTGTTGGGGATCTTGTGAACCCAGCGGCGCTTGACGGCAACCTTCTCGGACAGACCGCCACCGCGACCTGCCAGGCCGATGAAGTTCATGTCCTTGGACAGGTGGTAGTCCTTGGAGTCGGGGCCGGTGTAGACGTCATCACGAATGATGTAGGGCTCAACAACAACGTGGTCGCCAACCTGCAGGTCGTCTACGCCTTCGCCCAGTGCCTCAACAACACCGGAGAATTCGTGACCGAGGGTGACGGGGGAGTCCTCACCAGAAATGGGGTGGGGGTGACCGTGCTGGGGGCAGAAGATGGGGCCGTCGAGGTATTCGTGCAGGTCGGTACCGCAAATACCGCACCAGGCGACCTTGACCAGAACCTCGCCCGCAGCGGCTTCGGGTGCGGGGATGTCTTCAATGCGGATGTCGTTACGGTCGTAGAAGCGTGCTGCCTTCATGGGATGGAGCTCCTTAGCGTGGTTGTGGCGCTCACTGCGGTGTGTGCTTGCCGGTACGGTTCGCATCCATGGGTCTGTCACGGTGTTGGCAGAGGCCCAAACGACATGGTCTGGACCGGTTGTGAACTGTCCTGCCGGCATTCGCATCGCTAGCGCCGGATGGTGATGGGTGCGGCTGGATTGTCGCTCCCATGTGCTTAACGCTACTCCAATGAATCAAAGATTCCTAGGATATATACAAAATTTCTTTTATGTGACACAAATTTCTTTTTGGGTGTTTTCGGCTCCATCACGCCCGACCCTCTAGCGCCCGGCGAGCACAGACGGTAGCTTAGAAGCATGACTGACGCGAACGCACAGGGCACCGCCGCCCTCACCCAGCCCACTTCTGACGATTCCGCTCGAACGGTACCGAACCGACCCGCCGCAACAACCCGCCGATACGAGGCGCCCGATGCCGATTGCGTGCGCGGTAGCGAGTATTCCGAGATTCTTGCCCTTGAAACTGAACAGCGTAAGCGTGCCGCTGAGCACCGCCGCAAGCGCGGGCATGCGCATCCCGAGCAGGAACGTAGTCACGGCGAGCGCCACGGTCATGGAGAACACCACGAGCACGGAAAGCATCACGGGCACCGCCTTGATGATGACAGCGGACTGGCACATATTCGCCGCGACCTCGCCGAATCCATCGCCACGCGCGCGGACTCTCTGACCGAAATTCTCAAGGCTATTCACGCGCATCCCGAGACTGCCTACGAAGAGTATTTCGCCTCCCGCACGCTCGTTGATGCCGTCCGCGAAGCCCACCCGAACCTTAGCGTCGAGTACCCCGCCTTCGGTCTAGATACCGCCTTTAAGGTGGAGCTCACCAGCGCCGACTACGACCCCGCCAAACACCGCACCATCGCGATTCTCTCCGAATACGACGCGCTGCCGGGCATCGGTCACGGCTGCGGCCACAACGTCATTGCGGTATCCGGTCTGGGTGCTTTCCTCGCCCTAGCGGATGCGCTCGCCACCGGCCCCGAGGCGTTCAGCGGCAGGGTCCTCTACTACGGCACGCCCGCCGAAGAATCCGATGCCGGTAAGGAGCTGATGGCGCGCGCCGGCGCGTTCGAGCAGGTGGATGCCGCCATTATGGTGCACCCCTACTTTATGGATGTGGCTGATCAGGCGTGGTTGGGTCGCCGCGAATGCCGCGTGACCTATACGGGCGTGAGCGCGCACGCTTCCTCGCACCCGTTTATGGGTCGTAACGCCCTGGATGCGGCAAACCTGGCGTATCAGGGCCTGGGTTTGTTGCGTCAGCATATTCCCGGTTCTGATCGTATTCACGCGATTATCGACCACGGCGGGGACGCCCCGAACCTGATCCCTGCCTCCGCGAGCCTGCACATTAATATCCGTTCCAAGCACGCGCCGACTCTGCGTGCGCTCTCGCGACGGGTTGAGGAGGTGCTGCGCGGTGCGGCGCTCATGGCTGGCGTGAGCGCGGAGGTGACCTGGGATTCTTCGCCGATGACCATGCCGGTGCGCACGAACCGCCCGCTGCTCAAGCGTTGGGTTTCGGCTCAGCATTCGGTGGGGCGCCACCCGTACCCGCCCGGCACGGTCAGTGACACGCTGGCGGCTTCGACCGATTTCGGTAATGTAAGCCTGCGTGTGCCCGGTATTCACCCGCTCATTCAGATCGCGCCGGAGGGTACCGGTATGCACACGGTGGAGTTCGCGCACTGTGCGGACACTCCGGCGGCGGTTGATGCTGCCCTGGATGCGGCATTCGGGTTGGCTTCTGTGGCTTTGGACTTCCTGGTTGATGACGAATTGGCTCAGGCGGCCCGTGCCGATTTTGAGGCTTCCGGAGGCGCGGTAGATGTGGAGGGCTACTTTAGCGACATGTGACCTTGCTCAAAAGGTCAGAACGTCATTATTTGGTTTTATGAGCGAAAAACACCCCCTATAGCCCATAAAGTCACCAGCACCCATCGAAAAAAGCAAAATAATCCAACACAAAACGCAGAATCTGCGGCATAATAGAAAGTAACGAAGCAAACCCACCGGGGGAGAGCATCCACACCTAGGAAATTCACCCCCGAGGCACACACCCGCTTCCTAATAAACCCCGCGAGAATCCTCTCGCACCACACGGATAACTCTCACGAAAAGAGGGCATACAGCAATGAACGGTGTCAACAACCCCACCAAGCTCGGCGTCATCGGTGCAGGCGGCGTCGGTAGCGCAACCGCATACGCAGCTATGGTCCGCGGCTCCGCAGACGAAATCGTCCTGTACGACATCGACGGCAAGCGCGCACACGCTGAAGCACTGGACATCGCACACGGCGCAATGTTCGCACACGAAGCAACCGTCACCGGTGGCGACGACATCGAACTGCTGCGCGACTGCGACATGGTCATCATCACCGCAGGTGCTCGCCAGAAGCCGGGTCAGCCCCGCCTCGAACTGGCAGGCGCAAACGTCGCAATCCTCGAGAAGCTGCTGCCGAACGTCCTCTCCGTAGCACCCAACGCAATCATCATGCTCGTCACCAACCCCTGTGACGTTCTCACCGTTGTGGCTCAGAAGATCACCGGCCTGCCCGCAAACCGCGTGCTGTCCTCCGGTACCGTTCTGGACTCCTCCCGCCTGCGTTGGCTGATTGCTAACAAGGCTGGCGTCTCCATCAAGAGCGTTCACGCAAACGTTGTTGGCGAGCACGGCGACTCCGAGTTCCCCGTCTGGTCCGCAGCAAACATCGGTATGGTTCCCCTGACCGAGTGGGAGCAGGACGGCAAGCAGCTGTTCACCGACGAGGTCCGTGCAGAGCTCGCAAACGAAGCTATGCGCGCAGCATACAAGGTCATCGAGGGTAAGGGTTCCACCAACTACGCAATCGGTATCTCCGGTGCACGTATCGCTGAGGCATTCCTCGGCGGTCAGAACGCAGTGCTGCCCGTCTCCACCACCATTGCAGGCGAGCTGTACGGCTTCAAGGACGTTGCACTGTCCCTGCCCACCATCGTGAACCGTGAGGGTATCCAGCGCGTGCTCGAGGTCCCCATGAACGAGGCTGAGCTGGCACAGCTGAAGGCATCCGCTGAGGCAATCCGCGCATCCGCAGCTTCCCTGGGCTTCTAAAAATCCGGCTTCTCATTCTCTCGGGCTCATAACCCGTAAGGAGCAACCATTCAGTAGGCGCAGCGTCAAGCTGAGCTAACCGACAGAAGAACCCGCCGCACCCGGCACCCACTCCTTGAGGAGTAGGGAAGCTGGGGACGGCGGGTTCGCTGTGTCTGGGGTGATGTTTTTATGCGGCACTTTATACACCCGCCCGTTCATAGTTCTGCGTTTAAACCGCCGTATGACCGCCCGGCGCACACCATAGGCGCGTAGGTAGTAGAATAAATGGCATGAGCATTGATCCTCGCACTGAACTCACCCGCCTCCTTGACGCGCTGGAGGCGCACCTGACCGCCGTTGTTAACCGAAGCGGCGAGCACGACCCTGCCGTCGATGAGGCATACGTAGAAATCGCCAACGCCTTCGAAGCCTACGAAGATGCCCTCTTCGAGGCTCACAACGAGGTCACCCCCCTGAGCGTCTACGGCGATGAAGACGAGGATGACCTTGAAGAAATCCTCGACGATGAAGACGACATCGACGACGATATTGAGTACGAGGACTAAATAGCGCCTCGCCCATACGTTACGGACCGACCCCTGACCGGTACCCCTATGTGGGGTAATACGGCAGGGGTCGAACCGTACCCGCAACACCCCGCGTAGCTCTTGCCCTCAGCGTCTACCGGGCGCCTGCCAAACATCTACTGAGAACTACTGAGCATCCACCACACACCTACCGAGCATGTACCGAGAACGGAGACACCCGTGAGCGAACCCCGCACCTGGCGAGACCACGCCCTCATCCTCCGCACCCAAAAACTCGGCGAAACTGACCGCATCATCATCATGCTCACCCGCGACGGCGGAATCACCCACGCCGTCGCCAAGGCTGTACGCAAACCCACCTCCAAATTCGGTGGGCGACTCGAACCGTTCATGCACACCGACCTGTCTTTCAGCCGCGGTCGTACTAATCTGCACACTATTACCCAGGCGGCGACCCTGCACGCCTACACCGCGCCGATTATGGCGAACTACGATGCGTACACCTGCGCCTCCACCATCGCCGAACTGGCGGAAGTACTCACCAAAGACACCGACAACACCGCCGATATTTACACCCTGACTCACGGGGCGCTTGCCGCGCTCGCGCACGGGCAGCATGTGCCGCAGAGGATTCTGACCCGCTACCTGGCGCGTAGCATGAACGCCGCCGGTTGGCCGCTCATCGGCGAGAACTGCACCCGATGTGGTAACCCGCTTATCAGTGCAGATAACCAGGGCGCGGACGGCGCAGAAAATACCGGCGCCGAAAGCGCCAACACTAGCGCGAGCGGAAGGTACATTGCCTTCCACACCGCCCACACCTACGGGCACCACACCGTGCTCTGCCCCCAATGCGCACCCGCCGTCGACACGCCCCTGACCGGCCTGCGTGCCGAAGAGCTCGGCTATGCGCTCGCTACCGCATCGGCGGATCCGCGCGCCTGGGCGACTATTGACGCAGCACCGGTGCCGGTCGCGTCCAAAATTCTGGGTCTCTACCTGAAAACCACCCAGAACCTGCTCGAACACCCCCTGAAAACGGCGAGCGCCCTTGAAGCAGAGATTCCTGCATCGTAAAAGATGCACGCCGGCGCGTCAAACATGGGCCAACCAGGACGCAAAATAACCCCCGAAGCACCCGCCCATGCGCGCTATATCACGGTAAAATAGCTAACAGCACGCCAGCGTTTATTTCTGGCGCATATCTAGGCAAACGACCCCGGGGGAGAACCCCGCCAGGGAAGAAAGGCACACATGGCACGCACCCAGCCCGTACCCCCGCCCGCGCACCCCACCGGGGCAACCCCTCCGCCGATTCCGAAGAAGTTCATTCCGCAGCACGTCGCCGTCGTCATGGACGGTAACGGGCGTTGGGCGAACGAACGCGGCCTGCCCCGCACCGAGGGTCACCGCGCCGGCGAGGCGGCACTGCTGGACGTTGTTGCGGGCGCTATCGAAATGGGCATCCCGTACGTGACCGCCTACGCGTTCTCCACCGAAAACTGGAAGCGCTCACCCAGCGAAGTTGCGTTCATTATGCGTTTCTCCACCGAGGTGCTGCAGCGTCAGCTGGAAACCCTCAAGACCTGGGGCGTGCGCATCCGCTGGGCTGGCCGCCGACCCAAGCTGTGGAAGAACGTCATCGAAGAGCTCGAACACTGCGAGCGCGAAACCATCAATAACACGGTCTGCACCCTCACCATGTGCGTGAACTACGGCGGCCGCGCAGAAATCGCTGACGCGGCGGCAGCTATCGCAGCGGACGCTGTGGCGGGCAAGCTCAAGCCCGGCAACATTACCGAAAAGACCATCCAGAAGTACCTGGACGAGCCCGACCTGCCGGACGTTGACCTGTTCCTGCGTTCATCCGGTGAGCAGCGCATCTCGAACTTCCTGCTCTGGCAGAGCGCCTACGCCGAGATGATTTTCATGAACGTGCTCTGGCCCGACGTTGACCGCCGCACCCTCTGGGAGGCTGTCGAAGAGTACGCGCGCCGCGACCGCCGCTACGGTGGTGCAGTCGACGCTGTTGCCAACGACAAGTAGCCCCTGGTACACCCGGCTCATAGCCCCACAAACCACCCACACCCTCCAACCTTAGGGAGAACAAATGCGCATCTACCCGACCTTCTTCAACATCTTCTTCAAGGGCATGGACCCCGAGAAGGCACACCACGTCGGCTTCTGGGGCGTTCAGACCCTGCGCAACGTCGGCATCACCCGCGCGCTGCGCAAGTACTTCCAGCCCGCACCGGAACTGGCAACCACCGTCATGGGTATTACTTTCCCCTCGCCGTTCGGCCTGGCTGCAGGCTTCGATAAGGGCGGTAAGGGTATTGCCGCGCTGGCTGGTATCGGCTTCGGCCACGTCGAGATCGGTACTATTACCGGTCAGGCGCAGCCCGGTAACCCGCAGCCGCGTCTCTTCCGCCTCGTGGAAGATAAGGCGGTTATCAACCGCATGGGCTTTAACAATGACGGCGCCGCAGCGGCAGGCCCGCGCGTTGCCGCCGCCCGCGCAGACCTCGAAACCGAATACCGCGGCGCTGTACGCCCGGTCATCGGCGTGAACATCGGCAAGACCAAGGTCGTCGAGCTTGAGAACGCTATCGAGGACTACCTGATTTCTACCCGCACCCTGGCACCGCAGGCAGACTACCTGGTCGTCAACGTTTCTTCCCCGAACACTCCGGGTCTGCGCACCCTGCAGGCTATCGAGTCGCTGCGCCCGCTGCTTGCCGCAGTGCGTGAAGAGGCAGACCGCGTATGCCCCAACCGCCACGTGCCCCTGACCGTGAAGATCGCGCCGGATCTGGTCGATGAGGACGTCATCGAGGTGGCAGCCCTGGCTAAGGAGCTGAAGCTGGACGGCATCATCGCCACCAACACCACCATCGCCCGCGAGGGCCTGGGCCTGACCAGCGACATGACCAAGGTCAAGGAAATCGGTGCCGGTGGCCTTTCCGGCGCGCCGCTGAAGCCCCGCTCCCTGGAGGTGCTGCGCCTGCTCAAGCGCGAAATCGGCGACGAGCTCGCGATTATCTCCGTTGGCGGCGTGACCACCGCTGAGGATGTGCAGGAACGCCTGGACGCTGGTGCCGACCTGGTGCAGGGCTACACCGCGTTCCTGTATGAGGGTCCGCTCTGGGCGGCACACATTAACCGCGGCCTGGTGAAGCTGCGCCGCGCTCGCCGCTAAAGGTTTGCAGGCGGGAGCTGTATGCTCCCTGGCGCGCTGACTTGGCGTGTTGACTCTGCGTGTTGAAAGGGGGCACCGTTCTCTACCCGTTGGGGTAGAGGCGGTGCCCCTTTTTGTATGTATAACCTATCTGATTGTTGATGTGTATTATCAGAAATTTATGTTGCTAAAGAATATTTATATCTACCGCGTATACATATATGTCTGAAAATATTTCAACTCCTAGTTATTTATTTTAAGGGTATGAAATTTTTGCTTTGTTTTTAATTTCTTCTATCTCTTGATCATTCAGATAATCGATATCAAGTTCTTCGCACTCAATACTGCATAATTTTAAGTTCTTAATCAGTCCTATATCTATATTTTTAATGCGGAGAATTTTTGTCTTTATATCTTCGAGAGTTAGATTCCTTATACCCCTAGAACCGTCTATTATTATTTCTGAAGCCCTATAATTCCTGAAGAGTGTTTCTTTATAAATGTTTTTCAAAACTATTTCCTGAATACCTTTGGAGCTCGAAGATATTTTTAATCTATTCACTGATACATCTTTTAATGAGACTTGTGTATTAGAAACAATTTCTATGTCCTTGAATGAAGACTCTGAGATATTGATATCATGCTGATAATGATGAGGCCATTTGGGATTACCAAACTTCACTTGCCCTTTAAAATGCGATTTTTTAACTTCAATATTTGCTGATTCACAATTTCCCTTAATCGTGCAGAATTTTCTTACAAGTGAATCTTCAATTATGACCTTGGGGGCCTTTGCACTGTTTCCTGAGTCTTTGATTTCCTCAATAGATAAACCGTTGACTACATTGGAAAGCAATTTGATTTTTTTGAAACTTGTGTCTTTGAATGACAACCCTGAGAGGAAATAGTTATTATTAAATAATCCGTTATTTACGGTGCAATCCGTAAATCTGACAGAGGGGTAGAATAATGACCCATTGATGCAAATACTTTCTTCTATTGCCAGAAAATGAGTTTTTTGAAATGCAAGGATGGTGTGCTGTATTTTGTTTATAAATACGCAATCTATGATTTTAACTGATTTATTAAATTCTGTTTCATTGAATAAGGGTAAATTCGAGATTGATAAAAACTTGGTTAAGCGAAACTCTACAAGTTCCTTAAATTTTGCCCTCAAAAAACTATTATTAATCATATATGAATCATAATTCTTGTAAAGAATTGGCTTAATAGTGAAATCTTTGTGGAATTCAGTTGAAGAAAAATCCACACCTTGAAAACCTGAGAAATCCATTGGGGCGTTTATTTGTGATCCACTGAAATCAAAGTTGTATATATCGGTATCAAAATTATATGTCTGTATATATATTGAATTAATTAGGAATCTGCTGGTAACTCTTTTAGGCACAAGCCAGCTGGCAGGTTTTTCAAGAAAAGAGAATTTCTCATATTCTTTTTCCTGGGAATAGAGGCGTATGTTTATTATTTTCCATAAAATTCCGGATACTCTCCGGGAGATGGCATCCAGTTCTGTTGGGCTATAGTAACCTCGCAATTTGTTTGCAGTTACTAATGCATTGATTGCAAGAAGAGAGGGGCTAGGGTTTTTAGTCCTTGTGTCTTTGCGGAAAACATCAGATATTTCAATTGCAATATTGTTTAATTCATTATTTTTATCAAATGTGCTAATCGTCTTATCTTCTGACCACTCAATTGCCAAAGAATTTAACTGACGTAGTCCCGCCAGGGTTTTAACTTTTCCTCCATCGGCTATTTTTTCAATGGCTTCTGAATATCTATCTCTTCGACTTGATATATTTTCCCTTAGATATTCTTTGTGTCGCTCATAGGATTCTCTTCTGTTCTTTTGGTCATTTTGGACAAAAAGAGCAAGAGCGGTAATTCCCGCTATGGTTGGAGTAATTGTCTTAAATATCGTAAACCCCAAATCATCTAGTGCAACAGATAAGCAGAATGCTATGAGGGTTGTGTTAAGAACGATATACAATACTGGTCGATGGTTGGTGTCATATAACTTCATGCGGAGGAGGCGATAAAGTGATATTATTATAGATATAATACATACAAAAATTACAGCATATGACCATTGATATACAATTTCGAATGCATACTTTAATGGTCCATCCGGTAGTTTAAGTGGATTGCTATAGGTTCTGTTAAGTTGAAATATATCTCTAAGTATATTAATTGCATTTTGCCAAATTTCACCAATATCCAATTCTTTTCCCCTTTCAGGTAAGTTGTTCCGTGAATGCTTGCATTGTTTGATGTTTTGTGTTAACTACTATATTTTATTATATATATTCAAATTCTATAGGAGTGACTGGTACTTTACTTGGTTTGAGGATGCGAGATTTATATTGAGTTTGACGGTAGTCCACGTAGCTGTGTGAATGAGGGTAGGAGCAAAGACAGGTTCCCAGCGCGCGCTCGCGCATAATGGAGATAAGCGGGAGACCATGCACTACAACGATGTGGAGGACCAACCATGAACCCCAACACGCTGAACCGCCGCTCAATGCTGACCGGAGGCACACTCATCAGCCTCAGCACCCTACTCGCCGCCTGCGTGCCGCACGACATCACAACTGCAGGAGACGAATCCACCGCCTCCGGCGCAGCCACCAACAGCAGCTCAAGCAGTAGCGCCAGCAACAACGCTAATAGCGGCGAATACCGCAAGGCAGACGCCAAAGGCCCCGCCCAAAACGTCCCCAAACCCAACGCTCCCGAAGACGGCTACCGCGCAAAGACCCCCGACGGCCTCCTCAAAACCATGGACGCCTGGAACCAGTGGATCAACTACGGCGTCCAAACCGGCGACTACAGCAAAGCCCGCGAATTCCTCTCCTCAACAAACGACGGAGAACTCAAAATCTACAAGGAAGTAGAAGCACTCTACCAGCGCGGCGGATGGGTCATCGACGGCATCGAATACTTCAAACCCGCCGGCATACCCAGGACTGACGACCATCAAACCTACTACCTGGGAACCCTCCACGAATGGGACAAACACACCGAGGTGGAACCCGACGGCCGCCAAGAAACCTGGAGCAGCGACAAGGAAGAAGAAATCTACACGTTCGCCCTCGAACACCGCGACGGTAAATGGCAGATTCTATACTCTCGAATCGAAGCCTAGTCGTACCGGTATCCAGCCGCGACATATACGTCCAAAAGCCACATGTGTTTCGAAAAGCTACTAAAGAAGTAGCTTCTCGAAACACATGTGGCTTCTCGCGTAAGAGGGTAAGAATTAGCGGGCATAAAAATAGGGGAGAGGCCTGAACCTTCAAGACCTCTCCCCACACCCAACAAGCGCAACCCCCACAGAGCCACAGAGCAACTAGGGAGCCACACCGCAGGGCACAAACGACTTAGTGCGGGTACTCGCCGTACTTCACCATCGGAACCGGGCGGCGCATACGACGAATCATCATCACACGGTTAAACGCATACATGCCAGAACCACGCTGAACCTCGTCGAACTTCGCAATCAGCTTCTTCTTCAGGCCACGCCACAGAATGAAGTAGTCAACAACCCACAGAATCATCAGCGCATACATTGCGTACACGGAACCGTAATAAATCGTTGCACCAACGCTAGACGTACCAGCCACGCCCTGAGCAATCCAGCCACCAATGAGCAGAACCAGCAGAATAGCCAGCATGAAATCGCCAAGGTTACGACGCGCATCCACATAATCACGGATATAACGGCGCTGCGAACCACGATCCACGGCGGGCAGGTAACGCTGATCGCCACCCATCAACGCATCATTCTGACGCTCACGCGCCTTCGCCATCGCCTCACGTTCACGAGCCTTCGCCTCCTTACGGTCATTAACAACCAGAGGCTGACGACGAGCCGCCTGCTGCTCCTTACGCGAAGGAGTAGGACGGCCCTTCTTCGGGGTGAACTTCGGATTAACCGGAGCCTGAGGCTCCTCTACAACCTGCGGCTGAACAGCTTCCGCTTCAGCCTTCTCTTTCTTACGACCAAACACCCTCCCATCATACCCGAACGGCACACACCAAACCCGCCCCCACAAGCGCACACCAGCAACTGAAACAACCCCAACCACCCGGCGGCAGCGGGTAAGGTGGGGGTAAGGTAGAAACATGACTACTGAATTCACCCACCACAGCGCCCTCCGCGACGCCGTCACCAAAAACTTCGAAGCAACCCTGCAAACCCTCACCGAGCTCGTCGCCATTCCCTCCATCGCCTGGGAATCGCACGACCTCACCCAGGTAGACCGCAGCGCCGAGGCAGTCGCCGCGCTCGCAACCAAGGCAGGGTTCGACAACGTACGCATCGAACGCGCCACCTACACCACCGCAGACGGCACCGAAAAGCAGGGCATGCCCGCCGTCATCGCCCAGCGACCCGCCGCAGAAGGCTACCCGACCATCCTGCTCTACGCCCACCACGACGTACAGCCCGCCGGCGACCTCGACCTGTGGGACACTGAACCCTTCGTCGCAACCCGCAAGGGTGACCGCCTCTACGGCCGAGGCGCAGCAGACGACAAGGCAGGCATCCTCGTGCACCTCGCCGCGCTCGCAGCCCTCAACGAGACTCTCGGCGAGGACTTCAAGCTCGGCGTGAAGCTCTTCATTGAGGGTGAAGAAGAGGCAGGCTCGCCCTCCTTCGTCTCCTTCCTCAACACCTACCGTGAGGAACTGTCCGCCGACTACATCGTCGTGGCAGACTCCGCCAACTGGCGCGCAGGCGTACCCGCCCTGACCACCAGCCTGCGCGGCGTCGCATCCGGCGACATCGAGGTGCGCGTCGGCAGCCACGCCATCCACTCCGGCATGTTCGGCGGCCCCATGCTCGATGCCCACACCCTCATGGCGCAGCTCCTCGCAACCCTGCACGACGTCACCGGCGCCGTAGCCGTCGAAGGCCTACACCGAGCCCCCGAACCCGAACTCGAATACGCCGAAGCAGACTTCCGCAGCGACTCTGGCATCCTCGACTCCGTACCACTGGCAGGCACCGGATCCGTTGCCTCCCGCCTGTGGACCCAGCCGGCAATTTCCGTCATCGGCATGGACATCCCCAGCATCGCAACCTCCTCCAACACCCTCGCCGTCGTATCCCGCGCACGCATCAGCACCCGCCTCGCACCCGGCGACAACCCCGAAAACGCACACCGCGCACTCGCCGAACACGTCAAGGCACACGCACCGCACGGTGCCGAGGTCAGCTACACCGCCGTCGACTCCGGCATGCCCTTCGCCACCGAAGTCGACGCAGACGGCGCACAGACCGCCCTCGACGCAATGCGCACCGCCTGGGACGTAGAACCCGTACAGACCGGCATGGGCGGCTCCATCCCGTTCATCTCCGACCTCAAGGACCTCTTCCCGCAGGCACAGATCCTCGTCACCGGCGTAGAAGACCCCGACACCCGCGCACACAGCGCCAACGAGTCCCTCTACATCCCGGACTTCAAGAACGCAATCCTCGCGGAGGCGCTACTGCTGAGCGCACTCGGCGCTCGCTAGTCGTTCGCTAGAGACGCTAGAGATACCCGCGCTCACCAGGGGACAGCCGCGCAGAACGCGCTCGCTAAACCAACCCGCAAAAAGTGGGGGAGAAGGGCCACCAAACCCCAACCCCCACTTTTTCGGTATCCTAGAAGCAGAATTACTTACAAAGCCCACACGCAAACACTCACGCCCCCGGCGAACTATGCACACCCTAGGTTGTGCTCAACTCTCCCCGGCGCGTATCGTGAAGGCTAAAACGCCCACACGCACCCACACGCGGCGCACACGGGCAACCAACAAAACAAAAGGACAACACTCATGAGTGAAACCACCACCGAACTGCCGACCCACGGCGTCAACCTCACCGAAGTAGCACAGACCAAGGTCCGCGCCCTCCTCGAACAGGAAGGCCGCACCGACCTGCGCCTGCGCATCGCCGTCCAGCCCGGCGGCTGCTCCGGCCTCATCTACCAGCTCTACTTCGACGAGCGCGTCCTCGACGGCGACGCAGTCCGCAACTTCGACGGCGTAGAAGTCATCGTCGACAAGATGAGCGCACCCTACCTCGACGGCTCCACCATCGACTTCGAAGACACCATCGAAAAGCAGGGCTTCTCCATCGACAACCCCAACGCAGCAGGCTCCTGCGCATGCGGTGACTCCTTCCACTAAACCGAAGACACCCCGGCGCTAAGCACCTCCAAGGTGCAACACGCCTAGTAAACCCCCGTCTCGCATACTGCACCCAACCGTGCAGATACGAGACGGGGGTTTTACACTTAACACATGACTACGCACGAAATTACCTGGAAATACATCCTCAACCAGCTCGTCAAGCACCAAAACCTCACCGACACCGAAGTTGCCTGGGCAATGGACCAAATCATGACCGGCCAAACCGAACAGCCGATCCTCGCATCCTTCCTCACCGCCCTCCACTCCAAAGGCGAAACCCCCGAAGAACTCGGCGCACTCGCAGCCGGCATGATCGCCAAAGCCGAAACCGTAGACATCGACCCCCACGCCGTAGACATCGTCGGCACCGGCGGAGACCAGCAAAACACCGTCAACATCTCCACCATGGCAGCTCTCGTCATCGCAGGCACCGGCGCAACCGTCGTCAAACACGGCAACCGCGCCTCCACCTCCAAATCCGGCTCCGCAGACGTCCTCGAAGCCCTCGGAATCCGCCTCGACATGCCCATTCCCGCAGTCGCCGAATGCGCTCGCGAGACCGGCATCACGTTCCTGTTTGCGATGACTTTCCACCCGGCAATGCGCCACGTGGGCCCGACCCGCCGCCTGCTGGGCATTCCGACCGCGTTCAACTACCTGGGCCCCATGACGAACCCGGCTCGCGTGAAGTCCTCGGCTATCGGCGTTGCTAACCCGGTCATGGCTGAGAAGATGGCTCACGTCTTCGCTGAACGCGGCGACCACGCCCTGATTTTCCGCGGTGATGACGGGCTGGACGAGCTGACCATCGCCACCACGAGCCGCCTGTGGGAGGCTGTGGACGGCAAGCTGACCGAGTACCGTTTTGACCCGACCGAGTACGGTCTGCAGAACGCACCGCTGGAGCAGCTGCGAGGCGGCGACGCAGAGTACAACGCCGGCGTTTTCCGTGCAATTTTGGCGGGGGAGGGCGAGGCCCCGAAGAGCCCGCTGCGCGCTATTCACGACGCTGTGCTCATCAACGCGGCCGCAGGTCTGGTGGCATACCGCCCGGTCAACGGCGAAAGCTTTGAGACCCGCTTCACTCAGGCACTGGCTGATGCACGCGAATCCATTGCATCCGGTGCAGCAGAGCGAGTGCTCAACGCATGGGTAGAGTTCAGCGAAAAGCACGCAGAAGCGTAAAGCTCCAGAAATTGATAACAGGCACCCGAGACGAACAGTACACACCGAAAGGTGTGGAGCTGGAGTCTCGGGTGTTTGTCGTTTAACGAGAGGCGCTGAGGGACATACTGAGGAGCCCGAAGGTTCGGGGCATGTGAGCGTGCGGCTGAGCACCGAGGAAGACGCAAGGCGCGCGGAGCTCAGAACCGCAGATGGAACAGTGTAGTCGCAGTGCGAGGAGCGCGCAGGTTTGATCCGTGCCAGCCTGAGCGTAGAAAGCACCGGTGAGCGTCCGGTGGGGTAGTGAAAAATAGGTCTACTTTACATAATGTATATTATCGGCTTTTTAGGGAGGTCTAGAGTGAACCCAAGATTCCCCGTATCTAAATAAAGTCTTAACAGTTCATGTATTAACCTCACTCGGTCATCAGAACTATCGTTTGTATTCAATCCACCTGAAATAATGGATATACCCCGCATCACGAAGGCGTCGTCGCCTCGTATACAGATTCAACGTCAACCACGCCGGTTGGTGTACATCAAAGGAGAAAACTCGTGGATTGGCTCTTTGAGACACCCTGGACACTCTGGGTTGCTCTCGCCCTCGTTTTCGCCGTCATAGAAATGCTCAGCCTCGACCTGTTCTTTCTCATGTTGGCGATCAGCGCAGGCATTACCGCAGCAATATCGCCCTTCGTGGACAATATGCTGATTCGAACCGTTATTTTCGTGGCGATCTGCCTGATTCTGGTTCTTGGCCTGCGCCCGCCACTGCTGAAAAAGCTCAATAAATCAGCCACCGGTGCTATTACTAATGCTGAAGCACTCATTGGTGCTGAGGTGCGCGTCACCCAAGATGTGACTAGTGAAACCGGTTTGGTGGTACTAGCTGGCGATACCTGGACGGCGCGCACCGCCTCCGGAACGCTCCCTGCAGGATCACACGCGAGGGTACGAGCCATTGAGGGCGCTACCGCAATCGTAGAGCCTCTCCCCCACACCTAAGACCCATCTGAATACCGGCTCCAAAAGCAGGTTCAGATACCCAAAAAACACACCATATAACTCACCGATAAGGAGAAACAATGCCTATCAGCCTTATTCTGACGGTCCTACTCATCCTCTTCGTGCTGACGATGCTCGCAAAGACCGTGCGCGTCATCCCGCAGGGACGAGCCGGCATCGTCGAACGACTGGGCAAGTTCCACGCCGTTCTCAACCCCGGCCTGCACATCGTCATCCCCGTAGTTGACCGCGTGCTGCCCCTCATCGACCTGCGCGAACAGGTTGTTTCCTTCCCCTCGCAGTCCGTGATTACCGAAGATAACCTCGTGGTCGGTATCGACACCGTTGTGTACTTCCAGGTCACCGACCCGCGCTCGGCAACCTACGAAATCACCAACTACATTCGCGCCGTGGACGAGCTGACCAGCGCAACCCTGCGTAACGTCGTCGGTGGCCTGAACCTGGAGCAAACCCTCACCTCCCGCGACCAGATCAACGCGGAGCTGCGAGGCGTACTCGACTCCACCACCGGCCGCTGGGGCCTGCGTGTCTCCCGCGTGGACATCAAGGAAATCCAGCCCCCGGTGTCCATCCAGGACTCCATGGAGAAGCAGATGCGTGCAGAGCGTGACCGCCGCGCCGCAATCCTCACCGCAGAAGGCCAGAAGCAGTCTGACATTCTGACCGCAGAAGGTGAATCCCGCGCAGCCATCCTGCGTGCAGAAGGTGAAAAGCAGGCACAGATCCTTCGTGCAGAAGGTGACGCACAGTCCGCAATCCTGCGCGCAAACGGTGAAGCCGAAGCCGTGCAGAAGGTCTTCGCAGCAATCCACGAATCCAACCCCAGCCAGCAGCTGCTCACCTACCAGTACCTGCAGACCCTGCCCAAGCTCGCCGAAGGCGACGCCAACAAGCTCTGGTTTATCCCGACTGAACTCGGCGATGCACTGCGCGGCCTGGGCAACGCATTCGGCACCCTGCCCGCATCCGACCTTGCAGGCGCGCCCAAGAAGCCCGCAGCAGAGGCTCCCAAGAGCACACCGCAGGCACCCGGAAGCTACGGCATCAACGGCTAAACGCGAAAACTAACGCATAAAAAGGCGCGAATCACCAAAAATCACGCCGAATAAACACCACCACGCTGGGCGGGTGGAGACTATTACCGATATAATGGATGTTTTGTAAACGTTCGAGGGAATAGCTCTCCCCCGCCCAACGTTATGCCTAAAGCGCCACAAGGCGCACCCGACGACACTGGAGGAAAAATGAGCGATCGTAGCCTGCGCGGTATGCGCCTGGGTTCCCAGTCGATGGAAACCGAATCGAACGTACAGCCCGCGCCCCGCCAGCGCGTCGAATACCGTACCGCCGACGGTGACCGCGTTTTCGTGACCTTCGCGGCAGAAGCAGAAATCCCCTCGGTCTGGACCGCAAAGTCCGGCAAGGAAGCATACCTCGTCAACGGCGACTCCACCGCAGACGCCGAAGAAGAGAAGCCCGCACGTACCCACTGGGACATGCTCATGGAACGCCGCAGCATCGAAGAGCTGGAAAAGACTCTGGAAGACCGCCTGGAATACTACCGCAAGCACTACGCGCTCTAAAAGCACCGTAGACCTGCCGTAGAAAGGCTGTAGAAGCCCGCTAAGAGCCACTTGCGCTCTGAGCGGGCTTCTTTGTTGGTGGTGGCTTCGCGTCGGTACGTGAGCCAGGAAAGAGCGCCAGAGAAAACAGAAAAAGACCGGGGCAGATACGTTATGTATCCGCCCCGGTCTTTTAAGTCTCAGAACGAGTTACTTGCCCAGAGCCTTCTTCAGCTTCTGAACACGGTTGGTCAGACCCCAGCGAGTCACCTTAGACATCGAGTCAAAGATGATGTTGCCGTCCATCTTCGACGCGCCAATCTCACGCTCAACGAAAGTAATCGGAACCTCAACAATCTTCAGGCCAGCCTGCTCGGAACGCCACGCCAGATCAACCTGGAACACGTAGCCCTTCGAGTCAATACCATCCAGGTTCAGGCGCTGCAGAGCGTCACGGCGGTACGCGCGGAAACCAGCGGTAATGTCCTTGATGGAGGTGCCCAGAATCAGGCGGGTGTACAGGTTAGCGCCGCGAGAGAGAATCTGGCGGTGGGCCGGCCAGTTCTTGGTCTTGCCGCCGGGAACGTAACGCGAACCAATAGCCAGGTCAGCGCCCGCCTCCACGGCACGAACCAGAGAAGGAAGCTGCTCAGGCTGGTGCGAGCAGTCAGCGTCCATCTCAATCAGAACGTCGTAGCCTGCCTCAAGGCCCCAGTCGAAGCCGGCGAGGTACGCGCCACCCAGGCCGTCCTTAACGGTGCGGTGCAGAACGTGAATCTGGGGGTCCTTAGCCGACAGCTCATCTGCAATCTGGCCGGTGCCGTCGGGGCTGTTATCATCCACCACGAGAATGTCCACCTCGGGAGCTGCCTTGCGAAGACGCTCTACCACGATGGGCAGGTTCTCCTTCTCGTTATACGTCGGGATGACAGTTAGAACGCGCATATTACTCCCTCACAGGTACATATAAAACAGGCAGTGTAGATATCCAGTATACCGGGTAAACATGTGGGCAACTGAACCGGCAGGGGCCTCTACTGCCCCTAAACCGCCTAAAAAGGTGTTGACAAGCTAAAAAATTAGTTACTTTCAGTGTAAATAGATTCCAGGATGGGCAGAGGCGAATCCTCCTCCAACACCGGAAGCAACGGAATGCGAGCGCGAGGGTCCGTGCTCCAGGATGCGACGCGGGAATCGGGTGCTTGGACCATGAGGGCTTCGACGCGCCATTGTGCGACGTATGCGGGGGTGTCGGGGGTGAGCTGGCCGGTGAAGGGGTTTTCTTCGTGGGCGAGGCGGTATACGCCGCGGGTGAGGGCGGCGAAGGCGCTGCGTGCGGAGATGCCGTTCTCGTCGTTGACGAGTTCGCGGATGAGGGACCAGGCGCCGGGTGCGTACAGCTGAGCATCAGAACCCAGCGCGATGGAGGTGCCTGCTGCGTTTGCGCGACGGGCCACGGAGGCTACGGTTTCGCGTGCTTCTCCCCCGGCGTGTGCGAGGAGTGCCTGGACGGTGTCGTTGGTTGCTTCGTCTTCTTCGGGTTCGCAGACGCTGAGGCCGAGGTTGATGCGTGCTTCTGCCAGCTGGGTGAGGTATTCGTCAGTGATGGGGTCTTGGGGGGTGCTGATTGCGGCGTCGAGGCGGATGGAGAGCCAGGGGCGGGTTTCGCGTACGGCGAGCGCGGCGTCGGCTGCGGTGGTGAATCCGGTGGATGCGTCGATGGAGAGCAGGAGTGCGGCGTCTTCGGCTACCTGTGCTGCTGCGGGTGCCTCGTCGGGTGCGACAGAGATACCGACCAGCTGCAGGCCCTTGACGGCGCGTTCGCCTTCGGTGAGGGGGCGTAGTGCCTTGATGGCGCTGATGAGTTCGTCGGTTTCAATGCCGGTGGCGTTGAGGATGAGGCGGATGTCGGGGGTGCCGTGTTCGGCGCTGTAGTAGCTGAGTGCGGAGACGAGGTCGGGTACGTCTTCCATGCCGGCGAGTACGGTGTGGGTGTGGTAGCCGGCTGCGCGGTATGCCTGCAGGTAGTCGAGGATTTCGGGTGCTTCTTTGCCTGCGACCGGTGCGAGGGCGCGCGCAAAGGCGGGGGTCAGCAGGGCGCCGTCAAGTTCGGTGATGGTGGCGGACTCGTCGGCAATGGAACGTGCCCCGGAGTCGGAACCAACCCAGCGGACGAAGCCGTCCTCAACCAGCATTGCGGTTGCGTACGGGTCGACGGGGCTGTACACGCTACCATCTACAAAAATTCGGGTAGACATTAGAATCCTTTCACCTTTGAGGCGCGCCGAGGCGCACACGGGGCGGGCACTTCAATTGTGCTCGTGTAGCTCAGCTGAGCGTCTCTTTCGAGTATAGAAGCACCCCCGCTGCCTGCGGTAGTTCGTTCGTCCTTAGATGACGTAGAACGACACACAGGTGCGGGGGTGGTAGCCCGAGTCGGTTGGGCGTGATGTAGCGCTAGGTGCGGGTTAGACGTCCAGTGCGACCACGCCGCGGCGTACCGCCTCGATGGCCTCTTCACAGCGGGCGCGAATGACCGGGTCCAGGGAGCGGATGTGCGCGATCTGGTCCAGTGCGTCCAGTACCTGCTTGGCCCAGCGCACGAAGTCGCCGGCGGCAAGGCCGGTGTCCTCGATTGCCTTGGCGAGGTGCGCACCGTTCGCCCAGGCGTACATGGGTTCGACCAGGCCGAAGTCGCAGGCGGGGGTCAGGTTGACCTTGAACTGTTCCTCGGCTGCGTTCAGGTCGGCGAGGCGCTGCGTAATCGTAGCAATGGGCGCACGCAGGGACGGGTGCGGGTAGTGCGCCAGGTACTCCACCGCGTCGCGCTTACCCTGGTAGGTCAGCGCGGCAACGGTTGCAGCGATCGCGGCGGGTTCCAGGCCGTCGAGGAAGTGCGCGTCTAGGCACAGGGCGGTCAGCAGATCGCGCTCGCCGTAGATGCGGCGCAGAGCCTGACCGCCGGTGGTCAGCGACAGTTCGCCGTCCTCGGTGCGTTCGACGTAGCCGTAGCTCTCCAGAAGGCGCGAAATGCGGTTGAAGACCTGCGCAATCGTGTTGGTGCGGCGCGCAATCTGACGGCGCAACCCTTCCGTCTCAGAGTTGAGCTTCTGCCAGCGCTCAGCCCAACGCATGTGGTTCGCGCGGTCCGAGCAGCCGTGGCACGGGTGGTTACGCAGCTGAGCCTGCAGAGCCTCCAGCTGCGCGTCAATGCTGTTCTGACGAGCCGGAATGTTCTGCTGCGCGAGCGCACGCGGGGCGCGGCCATCGTAGAGCGCCTGGCGCATGCGGCTTGCGGTGTCGCGGCGTTCCTTGGGGGTCTTCAGGCTCAGTCGCTTGGGGATTTTGATGCGTGAGACCGGTTCGACGGCGCCTTCGAAGTCGCGGGTTGAGGCGGTGCGCTGGTGCGCGTCCTCGGTGACGATGCCGATGCGCGGGTCGGCGTGCGAATCGGAGCGGGTCACTACGACCGCGTAGCCGCGGGAGCGGCCGTGCGGAATGTAGATAATGTCGCCGGGTAGTAGCTGTTGGATGCTGTGGTGCGCCTGCGCGCGGGCGTGGCGTTCGTTGCTCTTGGATGCCTTCTTCTCCAGCTCGGCGATTTGGCGGCTGAGCTGTACGTATTCGGTGAAGTCGCCCAGGTGGCATGCCATGGCTTCGCGGTAGCCTTCCAGGGCGTTTTCGTTTTTGCGTACGCGGGAGGCGACGCCCACGACCGACTTATCCGCCTGGAACTGTGCGAAGGAGGATTCCAGGATTTTGCGGGTGCGTTCGGCGCCGTAGGAGGCGATGAGGTTCGCCGCCATGTTGTAGGTGGGGCGGAATGAGGAGTTCAGCGGGTAGGTGCGGGTTGAGGCGAGGGTTGCCACGTGCTCCGGGGACAGGCCTGGGCGCCACATGACGACCGCGTGGCCTTCGATGTCGATGCCGCGGCGGCCTGCGCGTCCGGTCAGCTGGGTGTATTCGCCGGGGGTGATGTCCACGTGGGATTCGCCGTTGTACTTGGTGAGCTTCTCCAGGATGACGGTGCGTGCGGGCATGTTGATGCCCAGCGCGAGGGTTTCGGTGGCGAAGACCAGCTTGATCAGGCCCTGCGCGAAGAGGGTTTCTACAACCTCCTTGAAGAGGGGCAGCAGGCCGGCGTGGTGCGCGGCGATACCGCGAATGAGGCCGTCACGCCACTCGTAGTAGCCGAGGGTGTTCAGGTCGCGGGTGTCCAGGTGAGCGGTCGCCTCCGCAATATAGGCGCGGATGGTCTGCTGCTGCTCGGGGGTGGTCAGCGTAATATCGGCGGATACGCAGTGGCTGACCGCGCCGTCACAACCGGCACGCGAGAAGATAAAGCAGATAGCGGGCAGCAGGCCCTGCTTATCCAGAGCGCGCACCATCTCCGGGCGGGTAATACGCTGCGGACGCAGAGGCTTCTGCTCACCGCGCGCATCAAACTCCCGGTCGTTACTGAAACGATCGTTGAAACGGTCACGACGGTTCGAGCCGCCGCGCTCGCCGCTGCTGAACGTCTCATCCAGCCAGCCCTCACGGCGGTGACGGAAACGCTCACGCTTACCGCCGTAACGGCCACGACCCGGGCTCGAACGGAAGCCAGGACGCAGCGCCTTCAGCTGCGGGTTCAGGCGCAGACCGGCAAGCAGCGGGTTAGCGCCCGCCTCGACGGATGCGCCGCGTTGCTTGGCCTTCTGTGCCTTCTTCGCCTGCTTGCGGGAGAGCTTCTCCTCCGGCTCCTGCTTCTTGCCCTTCTCAGAGTTGTCTTCGGGTACGAACAGGTCCACCACACGGTGACCGACCATCATGTGCTGCCACAGCGGCACCGGGCGGTGCTCAGAAACAATAATGTCCGTGCCGCCGCGCACCGTATCCAGCCATGCGCCGAACTCCTCAACGTTCGACACCGTCGCCGACAGGGAAATAACGTTCACATGCTCGGGAAGGTGAATAATCGCCTCTTCCCACACCGCGCCACGGAAACGGTCCGCCAGGTAGTGCACCTCATCCATCACCACATAGCCCAGGCCGGTCAGCGTGGTCGAGTTAGCGTAGAGCATGTTGCGCAGCACCTCGGTGGTCATCACGACCACGGGTGCTTCCGTGTTAATGCTCGTATCGCCGGTCAGCAGGCCCACGTAATCCTCACCGTACGCGCGCACGAAGTCGTGGTACTTCTGGTTGCTCAGCGCCTTAATGGGGGTCGTGTAGAACGCCTTCATGCCGCGGCGCAGCGCCAGGTAAATACCGAACTCGCCCACAATGGTCTTACCCGCACCCGTAGGCGCGGCAACCAGGACGGAGCGGTCCGCCTCCACGGCGGCACACGCCTGACGCTGAAAATCATCCAGCGGGAAATCAAGGGACGCCTCAAAAGCCCCCAGGGCGGTCTTCGCGTAGGCGGCGCGCTCTCGGGATGCGGCGTATGCGGCAGCGTAGTCGGTGCCGGAGGAATCGTCAGGGGTGTGCGCGTCAGAAGTGTGCTGTGCGTGGTGCTTGCTCATAGTATGTCCAGTGTAACCGCTCGCCCGCCGCGCACCGTCCGAAAGCATCCCGGACGGGCACTAATCCGGTATGGGCGAACAGCGAGCGCATCCGGCGCCGGTATAACGCTCGCTATGGAGCTCGCTACGGAGGGGCAGCGCGAGCCGGCATGCGAATCTGGGCATACGACTAATCCGGGTACGCGAAAGGGGCGGGGCACAGAATCTCTGTACCCCGCCCCTCGGCGATGTTGCTCAAAGCGAGCTATTCAATTAGGAAGTCTTCTCTTCCTCGAAGTAACCCATCTTCGCCAAATCTTCGGCGCTGGTTGCGGTGTTCAGGCTTGCTTCGTCCGAACCCTGCGCCAGCTTGGCGAGCTTACGGTCGCGGCGCTTGTCATTAATCATGCAGATGCCGATTGCTGCGAAGAAGAAAATCAGCAGCGGCGCCATGAGCACGAACATCATCATGATGTCGCTACCGGGTGCGGTCAGCGCTGCGATAACCGCAACGAGCACGACCACCCAACGCCAAGCCTTCATAATCGTGGTGCCGCGAATCAGGCCCAGCATGTTAATGCCAACCAGAATCACGGGGATGATGAAGGCACAGGAGAAGGTGACGACGAACTTCAGAATGAAGGAGATGTACACGCCCGCGTCAATGTAGTTACTGTCGTTGAGGGGGGTGAACTTCAGCAGTGCGTAAACCACGCCGGGGAGAGTGAAGTAAGAAATCGCCACGCCGCAGCCGAACGCGAAAATAGATGCGGTGAGGAAGCCGAAGAGATACTTCTTCTCCTTGGTGTGCAGCGCCGGCAACAGGAATCGCAGTGCCTGGTAGAGCCAGACGGGAGAGGCGATCACCAAGCCGATGTACATACCGACCTTCAGCAGCTGGTCGAAAGGAGATGCGACGCTACCGTAGTTCAGGTTTGCGTTGCGGCCGGTTTCTGCGTTGATCTGCTGCAGGGGCGCAGAGATCATTTCGATGAAAGGCTGGTAGAGGAAGACCGTACCGATGATGGCTGCGATGATGGTTGCGATAGCCGCTTTGATGAGGCGGTCGCGGAATTCGCGCAGGTGTTCCTTGAGTTCCATGCGTGCTTCAGGATTGATTTTGCGGTTGCGCACGTCCTGGTCAGGTGTTGCCACGTGGTGTCCTCTGGGTGTCGGTGCCGTGTGTGATTCGGCTGAGGGGGTCTGGTGGGGTGTTTATGGGGTGGTGCCGCAAAACCCGTGCCGGCCGGTGGGCTGGCACGGGTTTGGTGCGTCGGTGGCGGGACCGTTACTTGGTTTCGGTCTTGCCGTCCTTGCCGTTGTCTACAACCTCAGCGGTGACGACCTCTTCGCCGTCCTTCTCGCGGGGGTCCTTCTTGGAGTCGTTCTTCAGGCCCTCAACTTCGGTCTTGAAGATGCGCATGGACTGGCCGAGGCTGCGTGCCATGCCGGGCAGCTTGGGTGCGCCGAAGAGGAGGACGATGAGGAGGATAACGACGATGATGGTCGCGGGGTGGCTGAAAATCTGGCCCATGGTGGTGTGCCTTTCTGTTAGAGCAGGTCTCCGATGTTTTGAGGTTGGCCGAGTCGATCTCGTCGGGAGACCCGTCGCTTGATCCGCTCAGACCTGCGTGTCTGCTTACCTTGTTCGTAGTTATTGTATGCCTCGGTGATGGGTGTGAATACCCCGAGGGTGGTGTCTCGCGGGAGTTTTCGGCTTGCGTTCGCTTGCGCTGCGTCGAATTGTCCCTCGATTGACTCGACCCAGGTTACGGTTTCGTCAAGGAGTGTGAAACCGCGAGTGAGTGCTTTGTAGGTGAACCATGCCAAATAGAGGAGCGAGCAGATGATGAGCGCGCCCCATAGCAAAATCCAGAACCACCAAGACATGAGCACCATTATACAAGTTTTAGGTTAATGTTTTGGCCCCTTGGACGGGTTTTTAGGGCGTTTTTGCTTGTGGGTGAAGTGCTATTTTTCTGCGGGCGCACCCCTGCGGCTACTCGCGTTGAGGATGCGCAGCTGCTCAAGCAGCGCCGCACGCAGGTGCGCCGGGCCGACGAGTTCCAGGGCGCCTCGGTGCGCAATGACGGTATCGAGGATGTTCTTATCGCCGGCACCGGCGATGTTGTTGTAGTGCACGCGGACGTGGGTGGTTTTGGTGCCTTTTCGGGCGTGCTCGGCGCTGCGGCGCTTGTAGGTTGCGGTGAGGTTTTCGAGGGTTTCGCCGCCTGGGGTGTGGTCGGTGGGGTGGATGCGCAGCTCGACACTGGGGTTGGTGGTGGTTTTGTGCTGCTTGGCGTGCCAGTCGTTGACGGTGCTGTCGTGGTTGGGGCCGATGTAGTGGGCTTGTGCTTCGCCTGCGGGTGCGTAGCTGCTGATGCGGGTGAGGCGGAAGTTGCGCCAGAAGACGGGTTCGACGGGGGTGAGCTCAGCGCCGGCGGAAGCGGCCTTCTCCCCCGCCGCGCTCGCGGGCTTCACGTTCTCAGCGGCAGGGCTCTCAGACAGCGTGGCGAGGTGGCGTGCCTCGCTGGCGCGGCACCACGCGTGCAGGTAGAGGCGGTCGCGGTGCAGGGTGAGCGCCACCGGGTCGACGACGCGTTCCGCATCGCGGGTGCTGTTGCCGTAGGTGATGGTGAGGGCGCGTCCGCTGGCGAGGGCGGCGCGCGCATCCTGCAACAGGGGATCCTCGGGCGCGAAGAGCAGGTGCTTCGCGTAGTCGGCGGTACGCGGGTAGGCCTCCGCGAGCGCGGCGAGAATCGCGGCCGGTCGCGGGTCGCCGGGGTACATGAGGTCGGCTGCGGAGAGCGTGAAGACGAGGATGGCCAGCTCGGTATCGGTGAGGCGGGCGTAGTTGAGCAGGGTGAGGGACGCGGCGCCGTCGCCGAATTCGGGGAGCAGGTTGGTGCGGGCGGGGGTAGGCGCGTCGGGGTTCTTAGCCTCGGAGTAGAAGGGCACCTCGTCGAAGTCTTCGTAGATGGCGTTGATGATTTTGTCGAGCTTGGCTGCGTTGTCGTTGTCGACGCGGTAGAGGGGGTTGAGCTTGTTGAGGGGCATGGGCGCCTCGTCGTGGACGTCGGCCCAGCGGTCGGCGCGGTGCAACGCGAGGATGAGGTCGTCGAGGTCGTCGAGGGCATCGTTGCGGGAACGCTGGGTTGTGGGGAACCACTTGGTGGGGGTTTCGGGTTCGCCGGTGTGCAGGGCGATGAGGTCGCGCAAAAGTTTCTGCTGGGCGGCGTGGCTGTCCTGCTGGCGGCCGGTCACGGACGCACCGGATACGGAGTTGCCGGTGTTGTGGCGCGGCTGGATGAGCCATCCGGCGCAGGTGGCGTCGATGGCGCTGTCTACGGCGCCGTAGGAGGGCACGGTGAAGGGTGCAGCGGGGTCCCCGGTGCCGGGGTTGGGGTCGAGTACGGCGAGAGTCTCTTCGTAGCCGCTGATTTTCTTGAGGCGGGTGCGGGCCTCGTAGGCGGGGTTGATGGGTGCGGGGTCGGTGCTTGAGAACACGTCGAGGCTTCGGATGCGGTCGGTGCGGTAGGTGTAGGTCTTGCGCTCTTCGGGGGTTTTGTTGCCGAGGGGGAAGTGCGCGACGAGGTACCAAGACCCGTAGCTGTAGATGAGGCCGGCGACGCTGACCTTCTCGTAGGTTTTGATGTCTCCATCGCTGCCCTGATAGGTGAAATTGAGGGTCTTGCGCTGGGCGTAGGCGGTGAAGAGTTCGTAGAGGTGCGGGTCGTCGCTGAAGTGCAGGCGCTGGATGTGTTCGCGGTAGGCGTGCAGGTCGCGGGCGCGCTGTTTGACGGTTTTGATGAGGGGCGGCTGGTTGTCCCGTTTGATCTCTTCGATTCGGGTGACGTTAGCCGCGGTGAGCGCCTCGTCGGTGAGGTGCTCGCTGGTCAGCGCAATCTTGCGCAGGATGCGGTATGCCTCGTCCTGCAGTTCGGTGCCTTCCCAGCCGCGCAGCTCGGCGTTGAGGAGGCGGAATTCTTCGGCGGTGGGGTTCCACGCGGTCAGCGAGTCGGGGGCTTCTGCGTTGAGGCGGTAGCGTCCGGAGGTGTCGGTGGTGAAGTGGGTGATGCGCGCGCCGGCATCGCGCAGGGTCTGCTTGGCTCGTTCAAAGGCGCGTTCCTGAGACTCGTTGAGGGAGCCGTTCGCACGGGTCTTGACACCGAGCAGGGTCAGTAGCTCGGTGCGGCTGATGCCCTGGGTTCGGGTTGCGGTATCGCGCGCCTCGGCGACGGTGGCGAGGCGGTTCAGGGTCATGAAAAGCTGAGCTGCGGTGGACATGATTCCATCATACCGTGTGTGTTCCGCGGCACTTGCTTCGGGTCTGGGGCGGCGGCGGGAAGAATGCCCGGGTATAAAATTTCGCGGACGCGCCGATAGCCCAGTACAAAAAAGCCCGGCGCCCCTCCCAGAATCGGGAGAAAGCACCGGGCTACGTATCTCTTACGCGAGAAACGCGGAAACCGTACCGGCTAAATCCTTAGCGGACGTCCAGCAGGTCCACCACGAAAATCAGGGACTCACCGGGCTTAATGACCGAGCCAGCGCCGCGGTCACCGTACGCCATGTCGGCGGGAATCTCCAGGCGACGACGGCCGCCAACCTTCATGCCGAGCAGGCCCTCATCCCAACCGCGGATAACCTGGCCAACGCCCACCTGGAACGGCAGCGGCTCGCCGCGGTTCCAAGAAGCGTCGAACTCTTCACCGGTGGAGAAAGCCACACCAACGTAGTGGGTGAGCACGCGGGAGCCGGGAACAACCTCAGCGCCTGCGCCCTCAATCAGGTCGGTGATGACCAGCTCAGTGGGGGCGTCGCCCTCGGGGAAATCGATTTCAGGCTTTTCGCGGTCGAGGTTACGCTGACCGAAAGACATGGGTGTCTCCTTTGATTGGTTCGAAATGAATCGAAATAGTGGGTGCGCTCGCCGCCCATACAGGATAAGCGGCGAGCGCTGTATAAAACACTATATAAAAACGTGGGTGCCGGACTACTGTGCAGTAGCCGAAGCAGTAGCCGCCGGGGTCGCGGTCGCAGAAGCATCAGTGGTTGCCGAAGCGGACGCCTCCGCAGCAGCCGCACTAGAAGCAGCCTGAGCACGCTGCAGAGTCTGCGGGTTCTCCTCCGCGCCCAGAATATCAACCACGAACACGAGGGGACCCGAAGGCTTGGAGCCGCCGGTGTCGTTACCGTACGCCAGGTCCGCCGGGATGACCAGCTCAACGCGGGAGCCGACCTTCTTGCCCTTCAGACCCTGAGTCCAGCCCTTGATAACGCCCTGCAGGGAGATGCCCATCGGGGTGGCGGCGTCATAGTTGCCGTCGACGACCTTACCGTCGGAGTACTGCACACCAATGTAACGCACGTACACGGTATCGGTTTCCTTGACCTCGGCGCCCTCGCCCTCAATGAGGGTCTTAGCGGTCAGCTCGGTGACCTCCGGCTTATTATCGGGCAGCTTGATTTCAGCCTTGCCGGTGGACTCATCCAGAGTGAAGGACGGCAGCGACGGGTCAGCCTCAACAGCCTTACCGGTTGCGTACTTGGGCAGCTTCGTCTTCACGGTGTACACCTCAACGTTGGTTGCGGCGCCGGGCGAAGCGGTCGTGGTGGTCACGCCCGCAGTGCTGCGCTGCTGCAGAACGTTGGTGGTGTACGAGAAGGAGCCGCCAACCTTAATCTTCTTCAGGGTTTCGTACACCTGCGGTGCAGCCTGCTTCAGCTGATCGTTAATCGGCAGCAGAATCGGCTCGCTGGAGTAAGTGGAACCGTTAAGCTTGCCGTCGGTGCCGTTGAACACGGCAGCCTCAACGAGCACGTAGTCACCATCATTGATGGAGTCGCCGTTGCCTTCCTCAATCACGTACGCGGAGGGGCTAGAAGCGGCGAAGGGAGTCGCGAAGGACGCCTCAGGCTCAGCGGTTGCGTTCTTCAAGGTGTACTGCACCTTGGACAAATCGCCATTGCTGGACTGTGCGCCACATGCGGACAGTGCGAGCGCAAGAGCTGCCGCGCTGGCACCGAAAATAGTGAGCTTAGAGCGTTTGGTCATAGTGTTATCCTCTGGGGTTTTCTGTGAGAGTGGGGCGTGTGAGTGCCCGTGTGCCACAGAACAGTTTACAGGTATAGGTTTAGCTGTTTTATGCTACGGCATGTAGCTGTGTTCAGGCTGTGCCGCGGCGCGGGGTGCGCTGGGATTTTAGCAATGCTGTTTAGCAGGGCGGCGGGAATGCCGCCTCCTGATGCTGACGCGCCTTGCCCTCCAGCAGGTTCAGCACTTCCTCCAGCTCCTCGCTGCCGGTAGCGAACGGGTCCTTGCACACCAGCGTGTGTTGCGGGTAGGCGTTGAGCTTCAAGTGCACCCAATCCACGGTGAACTGCTCCCCCGCCGCAACCGCCGCATTAATGAAACGCGAACGCTGCAGAGCGCGAGTGTTCGGCGGCTGAGTCTTCGCCGCCTCCGCAGCACCCTCAGGCAGGATGCGCTTAACCGCACCGCGACGAACCAGCGCATGGAAGACGCTACGCTCCGGGTCGATATCGTGGTACGCCAAATCCAGCTGACGGATGCGGGCGCTCGCATAATCGGCAGGCTGACCGGCCGCGCGGGCGCGGGCAATATACGCATCCAGAAGCTTCTTCTTAATCGCCCAGTCAATCTCAGTGTCAATGCTGCTGTAGTCGCCGGACTCGATAGCGTCCAGGGTGCGCTGCCACAGGTCCAGGGCGTATTCCACATGGCGGTGGTGCGCGCCGTACTGCTGCACGTACTGTCGTGCCGCATCCAGGTAGTGACGCTGAACGCTCAACGCCGTGTAGTGCTTACCGTCCGTGGTTTCGAAGGTTGCGGTGCCGGTCAGGTCGTGGCTGATAGCGCGCAGAGCCGCCGGAACAGACACAATATCCAGGCTCGTGACCGGGAAACGGTCCTCCAGCATGCGCAGCACCAGGTCGGTGCTGGCAATCTTCAGCAGGGTCGTCGGCTCCGCCATGTTCGAGTCGCCATTGATGACGTGCATGCGGCGGAACTTCGACGCGTCCGCGTGCGGCTCATCGCGCGTGTTAATGAGCGGGCGAGCGCGCGAGGTCGAGGTGGATGCCGCCTCCCAAATATGGTCGGCACGCTGCGAGAACGAATACGAGGGCACACCCGTGCTGGATGCCGGGTCGGTCGAACCGGGCACCGGGCCGCCCTTAGGGTGGGTCTTACCGGCACCGACCAGGATCTGGCGGGTCACCAGGAACGGCACGAGCTGGGCAATCAGGTCGTTGAACTGCAGTTTGCGGCTGATCAGGTAGTTCTCGTGGCTGCCGTAGGAGTTGCCCGCCGAATCCACGTTGTTCTTGAACAGGTACAATTCACCGTCGAGGGGGCGGCCCTCGGAACCGGCGAGCAGGCGCTTGCGGGCGGTACGCGCCAAGTCAGCAAACAGCAGCTCACCGGCACGTTCCTGCGCGAGCAGCTCGTCAATGCTGCCGCACTCGGCGGAGGCGTACTCGGGGTGCGAACCCACGTCAAGGTAGAGCCTACCGCCGTTGGGCAGGAAGACGTTCGTTGAACGCCACTGATCCAGGACGGGCTTGAAAAGGGCGGCGGCGGACTCTTCGATGCTCAGCCGACCGAGCCCGTGCGGGACGTAGCTGAGCCCGAATTCGCTTTCAATGCCGAAAATACGGTGTTCCATGATGCTGACCCGGCGCGGGTGTGCCGGTTACTCGCCGCCCTTCTGGACGAAGCCGGTGACGAAGTCTTCAGCGTTCTCAGCGAGCAGGCCGTCAATTTCGTCGAGCAGGTCGTCGACCTCGCTCACGTCAGAGACAACGTGGGAGGCGGCGAGGGTCAGTTCCTGCTCCTGCTCGGCTGCGGTGGTTTCGGTCTGCTGTGCGCTGATGCGTTCGCGGCTCATAGTTCTCTCCTTCAAATGGGTTGTTCAGACCGGTACCGGTCTTAACGTCAAGTTATGGGGTCAGATGGGGTGCTTAGAGGTACTGCTGGAGGCGGTGCCAAATGCAATGCCGAGGCGATACCGGGGGTGGTACGCACCGACTGCCGTGAGCTGTGCACTGCACCCTACCTGTGGGTTATGTGGTTTTTACTCTTCCGAATGGGGGTATTGGCCTCGGGGCGGAATGTGAGTTTATGTGGGTTTGGGGGCTGAAACGCCCCGCGGCGGTCCCAAACCTCGACAGCACCCCGTGCCCTAGCGCAGGCGGTTCAGCAGCTCATCCGAATGGTTCACCTCATCCAGCAGCGGCTCCACCTCAGCGGCACCGTACCGGGTCGGCTCCATCATCGTAAAACGAGTCAGATCCTTCGAATACCTGCCACGGCAAGACACCGTATCCCAGTTAATACCCAGAATCTCCTCCGGCCAACGCGCCATCAACGTGCCACGCAAAAACGCGCGCGTCTCACGCGGCGGCTCAGTCGTCGCACGCTCCACCTGCTCCGCAGAGAACAGCGTGCGCATACGGCCACGCGCCACCAGACGGTGGTACAGGCTTTTCGACGGGTCAATATCAGCGTACTGCAAATCCAACGCCTTCAACTTCGGATTCGCATAATCTACGCCCTGAGCGACATAGCCGCGCACCAGCGCATACTTCGCCACCCAATCCAGACGGTCCGCCAGCGAGAGCGGGTTGGTTTCCAGGGCGTCCAGAACCTCGCCCCACAGGTCGAGAATCTGCGCGGTAGCCAAATCCACACCCGCCGGGTTTGACTCCTCGTGCGCGCGGGAGGCCTCATAGTAGGCGCGCTGAATCTGCAGGGCGCTCGCCGAACCGCTCGTCGACACCGGGTTCGGCAGGGTCGCCGACGAAGGAGCCAACGGCAGCTGCGCCGACAGCGACAGGTCGTGGCTGACCGCGTGCATCGCCGCCACAGGATCAGACAGACGCACGCCCGGCAGCACCGGGTGCTGCTCACTGTGCGACTCAATCAGGTTCATGACCAGCGCCGCCGTGCCGAACTTCAACAGGTTCGAATAGTGCGAGAGGTTCGCATCCGCCGGAATTACGTGCAGGCGGCGGTACTTCGACTCATCCGCATGCGGCTCATCGCGCGTATTCACAATCGGGCGGCGAATCGTGGTCTCCAGACCAATCGTGCGCTCAAAGAAATCAGCACGCGAACTAATCTGGAAGCCCGGAACCTCACCGTGCGTGCCGATACCCACGCGGCCCGCACCCGTGAAAATCGCGCGCGTGGCGAAGAACGGCAGGAGCGCATCCGCAACCTGCTCAAACGGAACATCACGGCTGATCAGGTAGTTTTCGTGGGCGCCGTACGACTGGCCCTTTGAGTCGGTGTTGTTCTTGTACAGCTTCACCTGCGGCAGGTCCTCGGCGTGCTTGCCCAGCTCCACCAGCGACTCGTACGCCAGCGTGTCACCGGCAGCGTCGTAGAGCACCGCGTCGGCCGGGGTCAGAACCTCCGGCGAGGAATACTCCGGATGCGCGTGATCCACATACAGGCGCGCACCATTGGGCAGAATCGCATTCATGGTCACGCGGTCCCAATCCAGACGCTCCGGGAAGCCACCGCGACCGTGCACACCGGCGAGCGCATCCAGGGCGCTACGCGGCTCGGCGGGCTCACCCGGCGCCTGCACGCCCGCCTCACGCATAATCTCCAGGGCGATGTCCTGGCTGGTCAGCTCGGTGCGGGTGTGCGTCATCTGGCTCGAGTGCGCGGTGGAGGCGTCCTGCACCCGGCCGAAGGCGTCGCGCAGGGGCGACTCGGACTCCCCCAGCCACTGGCCCTCGGGTGCAGCAGGGGCGCTGGGTTCGGTCGAGTAGTTCTCGGCCTGGCGGGCCTCCTCGGCGACGAGCTCGGCGGCCAGGGCGCGGCGCTGCAGCTGCTCGCGGAAGGCCTCGCCGCGGCGGAAGGCGAGCTTGGCGTAGGTGTTGACCACCAGCGCCGACAGCACGGTCGGGTTGGTGCCCGGCGCGGAGGGGGCGATGACGCCGTACTCGGTTTCGGCGCCCATGATGCGGTGCACGCCGTAGCTGGGGGTGGAGTTCATGGGGTTCTCCTGAAGGGTTCCTATATAAATTCTGGACCTGTGGTAATGCTGGTTGTATTGCTGGGTAAGCGCGCGGTTTAGCGCGGCGGCTCCACCGACACCAGGCGGCCACGCACACCGGCAACGGTGAGTGCATCCTCAATATCGGGCAGCGGCGGCAGGTCCACCTGGTCCTCGAACTCAGCGCGTACCGCCTCCAGCAGGTGGCGGGTACCAATACCAACGCTCGAAGCGTCCGCACCGGCGGTCAGCGCCTGTAGCTGCTCCTTAATCGCGGCCTTCTTCGCACGGTCCACAATATTGCGAATCACCGCACCCGAGGCGAAATCGCCGCGGTACAGCGTGTGTGTGGAGAGGTTCGCGCTCGCACCAGAAGCAACCGTCATGGAAGAATCCACGGTCGCCACAACGTACGCGGTGGAGGGGGTGCGTGCGTACAGCTGGCCTGCCGCCGCCGCAATCATCGAGGTCAGGGCGGCCTGCACGGATCCGGCGGCAGTCACCTCCGCAGCGTCCAGGGGCAGGTCCTCGGTCAGGTACAGACCGAAAATCTCTGCCGCACCGGCGGCATCCGGGCGGTTAATGCGAATCTTCAGATCGAGTCGGCCCGGGCGCATCACAGCAGCGTCAATGAGGTCTTCACGGTTGGTCGCACCAATGACGATGACGTTCTGCAGGGACTCCACGCCGTCAATTTCGGCAAGTAGCTGCGGCACGATGGTCGTCTCAATATCGGAGGAACGGCCCGAACCGCGCATGCGGAACAGCGATTCCATCTCGTCGAAGAACACGACGACCGGGTGACCGGCCTCGGCCTTCTCGCGGGCGGCAACGAAAATATCGCGAATCTGGCGCTCCGTCTCACCGACGAACTTATCGAGCAACTCGGGGCCTTTAATGTTCAGGAAGTAGCCGCGGGTATTCGAACCCGGGTTCAGCGCCGCCGCACGAGCCGCCAGGGAGTTCGCCACAGCCTTAGCAATCATGGTCTTACCGTTGCCGGGAGGACCGTACAGCAGAATACCCTTGGGCGGTGCCAGGTGGTAGCGCTCGAAAATCTCGGGGTGCAGGTACGGTAGCTCCACGGCGTCGCGGATCTGCTCGATCTGCGCACCCAGGCCACCAATCTGCTCGTAGGTGACATCCGGAATCTCCTCAAGCACGAGCTCCTGTGAGCGGGATGCGGGCACCTGCGAAGTAATCATGCGGGTGCGGGTGTCGAGGGTAACCGCGTCGCCGGTGCGCAGCTGCTCAATATCGAGGGAACCGGCCACGCGCGCCACCTGCTGAGCACCCGAAGAGGTATCAACCAGCACGCGCTGCTCATCCAGTACCTCGCGCACGGTCACCACGTCACCGAAGGGTTCGGTGTCCAGGGCAACGACCGCCTCGGTCTTGTCGTTGAGGAGCACGGTCATGCCGGGGGTCAGCGTTGACAGGTCAATGAGCGGGGACACGGGAATACGCATCATGCGGCCGCTCACCTGAACATCCAGGTAGGTGTCAATTTCGGCGGGGGTCTTATCGTCCGCGACCTGCTCGTAGGTCATGGTCTGGCCCTCATGCACCGCCAACACAATTGCCGAATTCAGCGGCGGCATGACGTTCTGCGACAGGGAGGCGCGCAGGCGCTCCACCTGGTAGCGCATGCTGGTGATTGCCTCAACGAGCTTGCGGTTCTTCTCCCCCGCACCACGAATCTGTCGGCTCATATTGTCGCGGGTTGCCTCCGCCGCGGAGAGTCGACGCAGCACGGCGTCATACTCCTGCGCGCTGACGGGCTGACTGCCGGGCAGGGAGGTCGACCCGAAAGCAGCCGAGTAGTGCGGTGCCGCGCTGGCTGCACTGTGGGCGGTGCCGTACTGGGGGGTTCCTGCCTGATCTGCAGATTCGTGGGTGGACACGGTAGCTCCTTTAGCTGTTCGTCCTTGTCGACGGCTACTCGGTGCGGGGTATTGGGCGGGGCGAGTAGCCTGGTGGGTGCACTGCGGGGGCTCCAGGCAACGCCCGTGCCCCCGCAGGTCAAAGGTGGTTCAAATTATTCGGCGGACTCAGTCGCTTCAGCATCTGCGCCGTTTTGCGCAGTACCGTTCTGTTCAAGCGCAATCTCATTCGCACGTGCGGCGTGAGCGGCAAGGTTCTTCGCATCGCGGGCTGCGCGGCGAATCTTCTTATCGGTCACCTCACGCTCGCCCACGTTCATGGGAATCCACGCGTTCATATCCTCTTCAGAGAAGTCAGTCTTGGACGCGCGACGCTTCGGTGCCAGGCGCACCGCACCGTCAGCCAGGCGACGGGCAACCACCAGGAACGCGGTGTGCGCAACCATGCGGTGGTCGGGGCGAACCGCCAGGCCCTCCACGTGCCAGCCGCGAACAATGGTTTCGTCGCATTCGGGTTCGGTGAAGCGGCCGTCCAGGCGCATGCCTTCAACCAGGCGGGACATCTGGGTCACGGTCGCAATGTAGCAGATGAGTACGCCGCCGGGTGCGAGCGCCTCCGCCACAGCGTCCAGGCACTCCCAGGGTGCGAGCATGTCGAGGACGACGCGGTCCACGCTGCCGGGCTCTTCAACCTGCGGCAGGGTGTCCTGCAGGTCGCCGATGCTCAGCTTCCACGCCGGGTGGGGGCCACCGAACATGGTCTCGATGTTGCCGCGGGCGACGTCTGCGAACTCTTCACGACGTTCGAAGGAGTGCACGCAACCGTAGTCGCCAACCGCACGCAACAGGGCGATGGACAGCGCACCGGAACCGACGCCTGCCTCGACGACGCGCGCGCCGGGGAAGATGTCAGCCTTGACGATAATCTGGGCGGCGTCCTTGGGGTAGACGACGGCTGCGCCGCGCGGCATGGAGAGCACGAAGTCCTTGTAGAGGGGGCGCAGCGCCTGGTAGAGGATGCCGTGAGTGTTGGCGATGACGGTGCCTTCGGGTGCGCCGATGAGGTCGTCATGCTTGAGGAAGCCCTTGTGGGAGTGGTATTCTCCGCCTTCTGCGAGGGTGATGGTGGTGATGCGGCCGCGTTCGTCAGTGATCTGGACGCGCTCGCCGGGGCGGAAGGGGCCGCGGCGGTTGATTGCGCCGGTGGGGGTGGGGGTGCCGCTGCTCACGGGGTGATTCTCCTCGGGTTTGGGTCAGTCTGTGTTGTTCGCCGTCGCGGCGAACTATGGACGGAAAAAGTCCTTTTCTATTTTAGCGGAGTCTGCAAATCGGCTGTGGCGCATTACCCCGCAAGCGTGATAATGCGGCGGCTCCCCCGCCCGGTTTTATTATGCCGCGGTAGAGAGCTGGCGCATCCATTGGAGGCGCAGAAAAGCGCAGGGCGGCAGCCACGGCTTTCACACCGTAGCGCCGCTCCTGCGCTTTAACGTTTCTTGAGTTCCTTAGAGGACCACGCCCAGGCGTGCCGCCAGGATGTCACGTACCAGCGCGCCACCACCGACGGTGGTGTCCGCCAGAGCCTTCACAGCCCACGCATCCACAGCCGCCAGTGCCGCCGGTGCGTTCAGGTCCTCACCGAGTGCCTCACGCACAGCACCCAGCAGCTCAACAGCCGCCTCATCGGTGACACCTTCAGAGCCCTCACGGCCCTCAGCCATCGACACCGCGTGACGGTAAGTGTCCAGGCGAGCCTTCGCGTGCTCCAGCAGCTCATTAGTCCAGAACCAATCCGAACGGTAATGCTGACCCATAATCGCCAGACGCACCGCGTTCGCATCCTCACCGGCGGCACGCAGACGCGAAACCAGCACCAGGTTGCCGCGGGACTTGCTCATCTTGTGGCCGTCCAAACCGACCATGCCGGTGTGCGCGTAATGCTTAGCGTGCGGGCGTGCAGACACAGCCCACGAATGGCCAGCACCCAGGTCGTGGTGCGGGAAGGTCAGGTCGTTACCACCAGCCTGAACGGTCAGCGAACCATCCACGAACTGGCGGGCAATCATCGTGCACTCGATGTGCCAGCCGGGGCGGCCCGCGCCCAGCTCGCCGGCGTCCCAGCTCGGCTCGCCCTCACGCTTCACACGCCACAGCAGCGGATCCAGTGCGTCACGCTTACCGGCACGGTTCGGGTCGCCGCCGCGCTCAGCGAAAATCTCCAGCATCTCATCACGGGTCAAGTGGCAGACCTCGCCCGGCGCCCACGAGTAGCCCTCAGCGTTAGCGGGCAGCTCGCGCACAGCCTTCAAGTCCAGGTACACGTCACCGTCAGGCTGCTCAACGCCCTGCTCGTCGGTGAAACCGGGCACGCGGTACGCCAGGCCGCGGCGCAGCAAATCCTCAATCAGCGGGAACAGCCACTCAATGGACTCCACCACACCCACATAGTGCGCCGGCGGAATCACGTTCAGCGCCTTCATGTCGGTGCGGAACAGCTCCGTCTGATCCTCAGCCAGCTCACGCCAATCAACGTTCGTGGCGGTCGCACGCTCCAGCAGCGGGTCGTCCACATCGGTCACGTTCTGCACATAGGTGACCGGCACGCCCGCATCCAGCCAGGCGCGGTGCAGCAGGTCAAAAGCAACATAGGTGGAGGCGTGACCCATATGCGTCGCGTCGTACGGGGTGATACCGCAAACGTACAGGCTCGCCGCCTTATCCTCCTGAACCTGAACAATCTCACCAGCCGCAGTATCAAAAATACGCGGCAGCGCAGCCTTACCAGGCAAAGTCACAGAGGCCGGGGCATCCCAAGCTCGCATGGGTTTCCTTTCCGTAAAAACGCCCACACCCGGTGGACGCGCCACACCCGCCGCCCAACCTACGGGCATGCGGGTGCCAAAAAATCTACTTAAACAAGAATACCCGCCCGTGAGAAACTCACGGACGGGTATGTCATATCACGCTGAGGGCTAAAGCCTTAGAACGCCGAAGAAGTAGCGTTCAGAACGCCAGTGCCCAGACCAACGAAAATCAGGATACCGAGCGCAATGCGGTACCAAATGAAAATGCCGTAGGACTTCGAAGACACGTACTTCAGGAACCAGCCAATCATCAGGTAGCCCACCACGAACGCGACGATGGTCGCCACGATAGTCGACGGGATACCGTAGTAGCCGGTCGCCTCCTCGCCAGTGACCACCTTAAAGGTCTTGTACAGGCCGGACATGAACACGGCGGGCATCGCCAAAAGGAACGAGTAACGTGCCGCAGCCTCACGGGTGTAACCCATGAACAGACCCGCGGTAATGGTACCGCCCGAACGAGAAACACCCGGAATCAGCGCCAGCGCCTGCGCGCAACCGTACAGCAGACCGTGACGGAAAGTCAGGTCCTTCAGCTCACGCTGCTCACGACCGAAACGGTCCGCAAGACCCAGGAACACTGCGAAGACAATCAGCATGGTCGCCACAATCCACAGGCTACGGAACTGGGTGTCAATGTAGTCTTCCAACAGCAGACCCAGAACACCGATAGGCAGGGAGCCAATAATAATCAGCCAACCCATGCGGGCATCCGGGTCGTTACGCGGCACGCGGCCGGCAAGAGCACCAAACCACGCCTTCAGGATGCGAACAATATCGCGCCAGAAGAAAATCAGAACCGCAGTCTCAGTACCCAGCTGGGTGATTGCGGTAAACGCGGCGCCCGGGTCAGCCTTCTCCGGCAGGATCTGGCCAACAATGTTCAGATGCGCCGATGAAGAAATCGGCAGAAATTCGGTGAGGCCCTGAACGAAGCCCAAAATAATTGCTTGAATCCATTCCACGCATTCAAGGATACAGGAGGCACGCCCGCCCGGAGCAGTTCGCCGAAGGTGATGTGGAACTTCCGCAAACCTGCCCGTCCACACTGTGAAACGCTCGGGGTGCCGTTTCGGGCGGTACACCGCGGTGCATCCACAGCTCAGCTGCGTGTCAAAAGTGCGTCAAATGTGTGAGCGTACTAGCCGCACGACCAGTCAAAAACACCGGTCTCAAAATCAAAAACAGCGCTACCGCACCCAAAATTCAGCACATCAAACTCGTCGAACTCAATATAACGAGCCGTCAGACCCTCCGGCAGAGCCTGCGCATAAAAATGAGTGCCACCCAGGTGAGTATTCACTGCAATCAGCGGCTCCGCCCACTCAAACCACGCCGAATCCTCCGCATCCCAATCGAAAGGACTCAGATAACCGGTCTGCGGGTCAACATTCTCAAACACATCACTGGGGACCTTACCGGCATTCGGGTCATCCGTCGGAACCCACCCCAGCAGAGCAGGCTTACGATCCAGCGGCTGCTGACGATCCGCCAAAGCCCAGGCGCTGAAGCTCTCCTCCTCACCACGATGCTCACCGGGCCGGCGCACATCCTGCGGCGGCTCCGTACGGGAAGAGAACTCCTCCTCATTCAGGTACAGCACCGCAAACTCGGCATCCAAAATATCGCGCAACAACAACTGATACGGATGCACCCGCGCCTGCGCATACTGCACCTCAAACGGGTCATCACTTGCAGCATTAGCAACACCCTCAGTCGCCTCATCCTCAGCGAACTGACCATCACCGGCAAAGAACGAAAACGCCACCACGCCCGGATACTTCTGCGCATCCGGCAGGTACTCCCCCGGCAGCCTCACCGTAAAAATGTGTTGCATCGGCAAACCAGTAAACGTACTGCGCGGCCACTGATCCTGCTCAATACCGGGACCGGTCGAACCTACCCAGCCAGCCTCCCACACCTCGGGGGAACCGGCAGGCAGAGCAGTATCATCACCACCGCTCATCTCATAATTCCATGCACGAGCAGAAGAATCGGTGCCCGCCGCATCAACGGGGCTAAACACCATCGCGTAGCTTTTCATGAGAGTTCCTTCTCTGCAGACTATTCGCCTAATCCGTCCCGCAGTCCGCCGATGCGCAACACCAGCACGCATTAACGCGTAAGGGCGGGATACATACTCCCAGTATGCATCCCGCCCCCGCATCATGCACGGTCAACGGTCACCAGCCAGCCGGTCACCCACAAACCTGCACGACACAAAGCTAGCGGCTAACTAATCCGCTTATGCCTGACGCTCATCACGCAGCGCACGGTTCACAGCCGAAATCATCGCCTTCAAAGCCGCACGAGTAGTCGAGTTGTCCACGCCAATACCCCACAGCACGCGAGAACCAACAGCAGCCTCAACGTAGCAAGCCGCGTTAGCAGTCGACGAAGACGACATGGTGTGCTCCGAGTAATCCATCACGCGAATATCCACGCCCTCGCCCGACAGGATGTTCTGCAGAGCATCCACCGGACCGGTACCCGAAGCGGAACGGGTGTAGGTGTGACCATCAATGTTCAGAGCAACACGCAGAGTGGTCGCACCGGTATCAGCCGAATCAATGTTAATCGACTCAATACGGTACTTACCCCAACGCTTCCCCGGGTCGGTTGCCGGCAGGTACTCATCCGCGAAGATGTTCCACAGCTTCTCACTGGTCATCTCGCCGCCCTCAGCGTCGGTACGAGCCTGAACAATCTTCGAGAACTCAACCTGCGCACGACGCGGCAGATCCAGACCGTGATCCTGCTTCAGCAGGTACGCCATACCGCCCTTACCGGACTGCGAGTTCACACGAATAATCGCCTCATAGGTACGGCCCAGGTCGCGAGGATCAATCGGCAGGTACGGAACCTCCCAGTACACCTCATCCACAGTCTTACCCGCCTCAGCAGCAGTACGCTCCAGAGCCTCAAAGCCCTTCTTAATAGCGTCCTGGTGAGAACCAGAGAACGCGGTGAACACCAGGTCACCACCGTACGGCGAACGCTCGTGAACCTTCAGCTGGTTGCAGTACTCAACAGTCTTACGGATACCGTCAATATCAGAGAAATCAATCTGCGGATCCACACCCTGGGTGTACATGTTCAGACCCAGGGTCACCAGGTCAACGTTACCGGTGCGCTCGCCATTACCGAAGAGGCAACCCTCAATACGGTCAGCGCCCGCCAGGTAACCCAGCTCAGCAGCAGCCACGCCGGTACCACGGTCGTTGTGCGGGTGCAGCGACAGCACGATGTGGTCGCGGTGGTTCAGGTGGCGGTCTATCCACTCGACCGAGTCGGCGTACACGTTCGGGGTAGCCATCTCAACGGTAGCGGGCAGGTTCACAATCAGCTCGCGACCGTTCTGGCCAATCTCCAGCTCCTCAGCCACAGCGTTCACCACGCGAGCCGCATACTCCAGCTCGGTGCCGGTGAAAGACTCGGGCGAGTACTCATAGATGACCTTAGTATCAGAAATCATCTGCTCTTCGTACTTGCGGCACAGGCGCGCACCCTGCAGGGCGATGTCCAGCACGCCCTCCTGGTCCTGCTGGAACACCACGCGGCGCTGCAACACGGAAGTCGAGTTGTAGAAGTGCACAATCGCCTGCGGTGCGCCCTCAATCGCCTCAAAAGTACGGGCAATCAGGTGCTCACGCGCCTGCACCAGAACCTGAATGGTCACATCCGAAGGAATGTGGCCGTCCTCAATCAGAGTGCGCACAAAATCAAAGTCAGTTTGGGACGCCGAGGGGAAACCCACCTCAATTTCCTTGTAACCCATCTTCACCAGTAGCTTGAACATCGCAAGCTTACGGTCGGTGTCCATGGGGTCAATCAGCGCCTGGTTGCCGTCACGCAGATCCACTGCGCACCAGCGCGGAGCCTTCTCAATGACCTTATCCGGCCAGGTGCGGTCCGGCAGGTCAACAACAATCTGTTCGTGGAAAGGGCGGTACTTGTGTACCGGCATGGGGCTGGGCTTCTGGTGGTTTTTCATCATGAATTCCTGTGGGTTGGTCCGTCTCGCTCTACCCCAGTTCCGGGGCTCGTACCTGCCGGGATATCGGTCCCCCGGCTGCCGTGTTCAAGGCGGTGCATCGCGAAAGATGCGAAGGTGAGATGCCGCGTCAAAAAGCCGGAACGGTTGCGGCAGATTCTAGCGTGCCCCGTTCCGGCGAATAAGCAGCAGGTTCACTGCGGGGCGGTGCGCGCCGCGCATGCTCTCACCGTAAGTGGTCATGCCTCCACGCTATCACAGCCCGCAAAAGATTACCGCCGAGCCCGCCGGGCCCGTCCATCATCTGGAAGAAAACGAGGTCGACGGCTGCACCCGGCCACGCGCGCGGTCATGCACCCGGGCATACGAAAGGGGGGCGCACCCACCGCAATGGCGGATGCGCCCCCCTTTCACTCACCGGAGACAGCTCCGTAGGGTACGAACCCCTAGAAGGCGAAGGCGGTCTGGCACTTGTTCTGGTCGGCGGTCTGGCCGCTCGCGTTACCCGCGATGGCCGCCTCCTGCTTCTCCATGGCCTCGCCTGAGGGGAAGTCGGTACCGATCGTCACCGACACGCCCTGAACCTCTTCGGTCGCCACCACGCGGGTGACGTTCAGCTTGCCGGCAATCTCCTGAGCCTCAGCCTCGTAACCGGTCGAGTAGAACACCGTGGTGAAGTTCGTCGGGTTAGCAGAAGTACCCGGAGTAACATTCGTGTAGCCCAGGCCCTCAATCACCGAAGCGATCGTAGCCGAGCGGCCATCCAGACCGGTCGCGTTGTACACGTTCACCGGAACCGTACGATCCAGCTGAACCGGAGCGGCAGAAGTAGCCGGAGCCTCCGGAGCCTTCTCCTCCTTCAGCGACTTATCGTCACGCAGACGCTGGAACACATTCGCAGCATCCGCAGAAACCTGCAGGCGGTTCTCATCCTGGCTCCACGGCTCAGTCGGCACCGTCGCAAACACAACATTCGACAGGTCCACGCCGCCGAGAGCCGCACCAACACCCACCAGAGTGCTGATATTGCCCAGGTTCTTATCCACCGTCACGTTCTGAGTAATCGCCTCAGCAATGTTAATCAGACGGCCCGGATTCGACAGAGTACCCTCGCTCTTCACCTTACGCAACAGCGAAGACAAGAAGCCCTGCTGAGCCTGAATACGACCAATATCGGAACCATCCGAGAAGCCGTGGCGGCTACGCAAGAACGCAAGAGCCTGCTCACCCTCAACAGTGGAAGTACCCGCAGGAAGCTTCAGGCCACTGTACTCGTCATCAATCGGAGCGTCCACACAAACCTGAACGCCGCCAACAACCTTCGACAGCTCCTTCACAGCGTTAAAGTCCACCAGCATAAAGTGGTCAATATTCACGCCGGTCAGCTTGCTAATGGTCGCCACAGTACAACCGGCACCGCCGCGAGACAGAGACTCGTTAATCTGAACGTTCTCCTCAGCCGGGTACACGGTACCGCTCTCAGGATCAGTACACTGCGGCACATCAACCATCAAGTCACGCGGGAACGACAGAACGCTCACGTTCTTGCGGTCCTTGCTGATCTGCAGAAGCATCATCACGTCCGCGCGAGCCTCAGAATTGCGGTCATCCTCATTACCGTACGCGCCGTTATTGCCCTTACGGGTATCGGAACCAATCACGAGAATGTCCAAGGCGCCGTTCTCCAGGCCATCCTTGTAATTGCTGATGTTCAGCTCCTGAGTATGCAAATTATTGCGCATACGCAGAGCCAACACGCCACCAAAGCCAACAACAATGACGAGCATGCACGCGGTAAGCAGAGCAATCCACTTATTGCGGTTTGAAGTCAGCACCGTCGTGCGCATATGACGACCGGTGCTTCGTAAACGAGGTGCCTGGGGCATACCTTTTCTCTTTCTGCCGGTGAGCAAGTGCTTTCTCAGAGTAACACTCTTCCCTATGAGCGCCGAATGAGAGTGAAAAGTTTCACCCGGAGGCATGCACATATTTCTGCAAGCCACCGGGCGAAAACTAGGGATGCGCGACCGCCCCCAAGGGCAACCTCTCAGGGCGGTGCGCTCAGGAAAGCTACTAGAATCCCAGGCGGTTCAACGCACGAGCGTCAGACTGCCACTCCTTCGCAACCTTCACATGAATATTCAGGTAAATGCGGGTACCCAGCATCGCCTCAATCTGCTCACGAGCCTTCGTACCAATCTTGCGCAGATTCGAGCCACCCTTACCGATAATGATGTACTTCTGCGACTCACGCTCCACAAACAGGTTCACGTGCACATCCAGCAGCGGGTTATCCGCCGGGCGGCCCTCACGGAACTCCATCTCCTCAACCGTCACAGCAATCGAGTGGGGCAGCTCCTCGCGCGCACCCTCCAGAGCCGCCTCACGCACCAGCTCCGCAATGAGGGTTGCCTCCGGCTCATCGGTCAGCTCACCCTCCGGGTACAGCGGCGGCGACAGCGGAGTGTACTGCGCCAACAGGTCAGCAACCGCATCCACCTGGAAATGCTTCACAGCAGACACCGGGATAATCGCAGCCCAGCCGCCCTTACCATCAACCGGCATCGGCTCAGACACCTCACCCGCACGGCGCTTAGCCGCAGGACCCGAACCCTTCGCGAAAGGCACAGCATCATTCTTACCGCCCTTACCCCCCTTCTTCTGGGCGCGGTGGGCCGCACGCTTTGCGCGCTGGGCACGCTCGGCGCTCATGACCTCCTCGCCGAGGGCCTCGACGGCCAGCAGCTGTTCGCGCAGCTCGTCGGAGTTCACGGTATCGGCCTTGGTCACGATTGCGACGACCGGCTTGTTGCTCGAAGCTACCAGCTGCGAGGCGATGTAGCGGTCACCCGGGCCGATCTTCTCGTTTGCCGGAATGCAGAAGCCCAGCACATCCACCTGCGAGAGGGTGCCGGCCACCAGGTCGTTCAGGCGCTCACCCAGCAGGGTGCGGGGGCGGTGAATACCCGGGGTGTCCACCAGAATCAGCTGGTACTCGTCCTTGTGCACAATACCGCGAATCGTGTGGCGGGTCGTCTGCGGACGGTTCGAGGTGATAGCCACCTTCTGGCCAACCATAGCGTTCGTCAGAGTGGACTTACCCGCATTCGGACGGCCCACCAGCGACGCGAAACCCGAACGGAAATCCTTCGGGTAGGTCGGCAGCGGGGCGTTCAGGTCAAGAGAGCTCAAATCGAGCGGGGTGTACTCCTGGTCCATTGTGTTTCTCCTTATCAAACCCCGTGCGGGGTGTGTGGGGTGTCAGCCTCATCTGCCTGCGCCTTCGGGGCAGCGGCGGGCTGGCTCAAAGTGTGTATGGGATGATGCGGTGTCTACGTTCGATATTTAGCGGTTGCCGTGCTTGTCGGTGGCAGGTTCAGCCTCTGCGGTATCTCCCGGAAGGTCCGGATGCGCATGCGGCTCAACCACAGCGGGCGGCTCGGTATCCACGGTGAGAAGGTCAGCAACCTCAGCAGAATGAGCCTCTGAGGAACCCTCAGCGTTCTCCTGCTCATCACGAGGCGGCTCGTACCAGGCCTGCAGCATATCCACCTGGTGGCGGCGGCCCGACGAACCAATCGCACGAATATGAATACCGTCAATCTCAATCTCAGAACCAACAATCGGTACCATACCCAGGTGCTTGGCGAGCAGGCCGCCAACCGTGTCGACGTCCTCATCCTCCAGGTCGATACCGAAAATCTCGCCGAGCTCATCAACACCCAGACGAGCCGACAAACGGAACGTGCCGTCATCGTTCAGCGTGTACTCGGGGCGCTCGTGGTCGTACTCGTCAGAGATATCGCCGACCAGCTCCTCGATGAGGTCCTCCAGGGTAATCAGGCCGGCGGTTCCGCCGTACTCATCAACCACAATCGCCACGTGCGTGGACTCGCGCTGCATATCGCGCAGCAGGTCCATGGCTCGCTTCGTCTCGGGCTCGAATCGGGCCGGGCGCATGATCTCCACCAGGGTTGGCATGGGGGTACCCTCGGGGGCCTCGGAGTGCAGAATGTAGGCGCGCATCGAATCCTTGAGGTAGAGAATACCCAGGATCTCGTCGCTCGAATCGCCAATCACCGGCATGCGGGAGTAGCCCGAACGCAGGAACAGGCTCAGCGCCTCGCGCAGCGGCACGTCGCGACCCACGGTGAGCATATCGGTGCGGGGCACCATGAGCGAGCGGATGCGCAGGTCGTCCATCTCGAACACGGACTGCACCATCTGCGCCTCGTCGTCCTCGATGGTCTCGGCGTCGGAGGCGCGCTCCAGGAACTCGCGCAGCTCCTCCTCTTCGAACACGCCGGCGGGGGCCTCCGCCTCGCGGGCCGGGGCGATGCGCGTCGAGAGCTGATCGAGCAGACCGGTAGCGGGGCTCAGCAGAACCGACAGGTAGTGCACCGGTCGCGCCAGCACACGAATCGACGCGACCGGGCGGTTACGACCCAGGGTACGAGCCAGCACATGCAGAATCGGGTAACCTACCAGCGCAACGATTACGAGGGTCAGCACGGCGGCGAGCGCGTGCACCTCGACCAGGTTCAGCAGGAAGGTCATGGTGGCGAGCACCGCGGTGGCTGCCGCAATGAGGCGGGTCAGGCGCAGCGGGTGCGTGTACGCCTCAGAGTCACCGTCGAGAGTGCGCTGCAGGACGCGCGCACCGAGAGTGTCAGGGTGCGCCTCCACGGCCTCCTCAGCCTCGTTGTGCGGCAGGTAGGTGAACGCGGTTTCGGCAATTGCGGCCACCACCGTGAAGCCGAGCGCTACGGCGGCCAGCAGAATCGAGATGAAAATACCCATGCCGCTCCCCTAGTGTCGGGTCTCGACCGGTGCCGGGCGGCCCAGGAACTCTTCGAGAATGGAACGCTGAATACCGAACATTTCGGCTTCCTCTTCTGCGGTTCCGTGGTCGTAGCCCAGACAGTGCAGAATACCGTGGGTGGTGAGCAGGCACAGCTCGTCCAGGGTGCTGTGGCCCGCATCCGCGCCCTGACGTGCGGCGACGGGCGGGCAGAGAACGATGTCGCCGAGCATACCGCTGGAGGGGTTTTCGGGGGTGCCCGGTTCCAGCTCGTCCATGGGGAAGCTCATCACGTCGGTGGGGCCGGGCAGGTCCATCCACTCGATGTGCACGCGCTCCATCTCGTCTTCGTTCACGATGGCGATGGACAGGTAGGTGTCATCGGCAAGGTGCATGCGCTTGAAGGCGTGCTCGACGAGGCGGGTGAGCACCTCGGTGTCTACCGCCTCGAAGGATTCGCGGACAAACGCGTCGGTCACCTCGCCTGCACCGGTTGCGGGTTCTTCGCAGTCGAATTCGATCTCTGCCACCGTTTAGTGTCCTTCCGGGGTGGTCTGTGCGTTATCGGCGTTGGCCTGGCCCTTCTCGGCGTTCTTTTCGGAGCCACCGTTGATGCCGGCGCGGTCCAGAAGCTTCTCGGCCGCGGCCTCGATAGTGGCGCGCTTGACCTTGCGGTTGCGCTTGCGTTCCATAGCCTTCTGGTCCTCGCCCCACTGGTCGTAGGCGGAGACGATATTCGAGACCAGGGTGTGGCGCACTACGTCGGAGGACTCCAGGATGCTGAAGTGAATGTCCTCCACGCCCTGCAGAATGTTGCGCACCTGCTTCAGGCCGGATGCGGCGCCACCGGGCAGGTCAACCTGCGTAATATCGCCGGTAATGACCATCTTCGACCCGAAGCCCAGGCGGGTCAGGAACATCTTCATCTGCTCGGCGGTGGTGTTCTGCGCCTCGTCGAGGATGATGAACGCGTCGTTGAGGGTGCGGCCGCGCATGTAGGCCAGCGGTGCGACCTCGATGGTGCCCGCCTCCATGAGCTTGGGGATGGTTTCGGGCTCGAGCATGTCGTGCAGCGCGTCGTAGAGCGGGCGCAGGTACGGGTCAATCTTCTCGTTGAGGGTGCCGGGCAGGAAGCCCAGACGCTCGCCGGCCTCCACGGCGGGGCGGGTGAGGATAATGCGGTTCACTTCGTGGGTCTGTAGCGCCTGCACTGCCTTCGCCATGGCCAGGTAGGTCTTACCGGTACCCGCCGGGCCGATACCGAAGATCACGGTGTTCGAGTCGATGGCGTCCACGTACTTCTTCTGGTTAATGGTCTTGGGACGAATCGTGGTGCCGCGGGTGGACAGGATGCTCGTGGACAGCGAGTGCGCCGGGTTGCTCAGCTCCTCGCCGAGCATGCCCATGAGGCGGTGAATGACCTGCACGGTAATCTGCGTGTCGTGGCTGGAGAGCACGCGCAGCTCGTTCAGCAGCTTTGCGGCGGTGTTGACGGCCTCGGAGGGGCCGGTGATGAGCACGTCCAGGTCCTTGGGGCGCAGGCTAATCTGCTCGAAGTAGTCCTCGATAATCGCCAGGTGCGCATCCTGCGGGCCGAGCACGGCGATCATTTCTGCGGCGCTTTTGAAGGATACGGTGCGCGCGGTCGAGAGAGGTCGGGAGGTAGTCATATGGGCTCCTTGGCTAGTGATGTATTTACAAGTATAGATGCGCGTGATGCACCACGCACCGGCTAGGTTCTGTCAGCTGGGTTCTAGCAGAGGGGTGCTACCAGAGGGAATCCAGTAGCGGGCGCTCTACCAGCGGCCCAGCACCACGTTCAGGGTGCACATGGCGGCAGAGCCGGCGGTGGAGGAACGCAGCACCTCGTCACCGAGTAGTGCCAGCTGCGCGCCGGCGTCGGTGAAGAGCTGCACTTCGCGGTCGCTGATGCCGCCTTCGGGGCCGACGAGCAGGTAGATCTCTTCGGGCAGGTTCTCTGCCTCTACAAGCTTGCGTGCCAGGGCGCTGAGGCGTTCGGTCGCCTGCTCATGCAGGATGAACACGGCGGCGGACTGTTCAGAGCCGGCAACTTCTTCGATGAGCTCCACCAGGTCGGTGGTGCTGTACAGGTCGTACACCTCGGGAATGAGCGCGCGGCGGGACTGCTTCGCGGCGGCGGTCACCGTATTCTGCCACTTGGTGTGCGCCTTGGCGGCGCGTTCTCCCTTCCAGCGCACAATCGAACGGTCCGCGCTCCACGGCAGCACTCCGTACACGCCCAGCTCGGTCGCCGTCTCAATGGCGAGCAGATCGCGACCGTCCTTCGCAAGCGCCTGCACCAGGTAGATGGAAGGCACGTTACGTTCCTCGCTCAGCTCCTGCACCTGCACGCTCACGCCGTCCGCGTTGATGGAAGCGACCGTACCGAGTGCGCGGCGGCCGGTGCCGTCACCCAGGTCGATGCGTTCGCCGAGCTCTAGGCGCTTGACGAGGGCGTGCTTGCCTTCGGAGCCGCCGAGCGCGTGGACGGCGCCGGGGGTGAGTGCGTCGTATTCTTCCGTGCTGATGTAGAAGATGGGGGCGCTCATGGTTCTCCTTGAGGGGCGGCTTACAGATGCCGGTAGTGTGCGGGTGGCGTGTGAAATCGGTGCGAAGTTAAGCGCGGGTAGCGCGGTGCTGGCAGGAAAGGTACTGACAGGAAAGCGGCGGGTGCGGGTTGAGTACCGCACCCGCCGCATCCTGAGCTTGGTGTAGGAATCCTACTTGAACTGGTCCTTCAGGCGGGAGAAGAGACCGCCGCGCTGCTTAACCTGCGCGCCTTCGTTCAGCGGCTCGTTGCGCAGTGCCGCGAACTGGCGCAGCAGCTCGCGCTGCTCTTCGGTCAGGTCGGTCGGGGTGACCACCTGAACGCGTACGAGCAGGTCGCCGCGTCGCTCGGTGCCGAGCACGGTTGCGCCCAGACCGTTGAGGGTAATCACGTCGCCGCTCTGAGTGCCTGCGGGGATCGCAACTTCCTGGTCGCCGTCGAAGGTCTTCAGCGGGATGGTGGTGCCCAGTGCCGCCGCAGCCATGGGGATGTTGACGGTGGTGACCAGGTTGTCGCCCTCGCGGCTGAAGTACTTGTCGCGCTTGACGTTCAGGTCAATGTACAGGTCGCCGTTGGGGCCACCGTACAGGCCTGCCTCGCCCTTGCCGCGCAGGCGGATACGCGCCTGGTCGTGCACGCCGGCGGGAACGTTGAAGGTCAGCGGAACGTCCTCACGTACGCGGCCCTGGCCGTGGCATTCGGCGCAGGGAGTCTTGATGACGGTGCCGTAGCCGTGGCAGTCGGGGCATTCGACCTGCTGCATGACGGTACCGAGGATGGACTGCACACGACGCTGCATGAAGCCGTGGCCGGAGCAGGTGGTGCAGGTTTCGGGCTGGGTGCCCTCTGCGGTGCCTTCACCGTTACAGGACTTACAGGTCACGGCGGAGCGACGCTCAATGGTCTTCTCAACACCGAAGACGGCTTCTTCCAGGGTGATGGAGACGGTAATCAGGTCGTCCTGGCCCTGGCGGGTGCGGGATGCGGGGCCGCGGGCACCTGCCGCGCCGCCGGTGAACATGTTCAGCAGGTCCTCGAAACCGCCGAAGCCGCTGAATCCGCCGCCCGGGTAGCCGCCGCCTCCGGGGTAGCCTGCGCGGCCCTGTTCGTCGCCGGTGGTGTCGTAGTTGCGGCGCTTTTCGGGGTCGGAGAGCACCTCGTAGGCGAGGGTGACGCGCTTGAACTCTTCGGCTGCGTCCTCGGAGGGGTTCACGTCGGGGTGCAGCTGGCGTGCCTTCTTTCGGTACGCCTTCTTGATCTCTTCGGGGCTGGCGTCTTTCGATACGCCGAGAGTATCGTAGTGGCTCATGCGTTTCCTTCCTCTCGAGACGATGGCGGTGCTCGATGAGTGCACCGCCAACAATGGTCGTATCAATTCTAGGGGATACTACCCCCGACCCGATACAATGGCTAGGCTGAATGGGGGTCGCTCCCGCTATCCGCTTAATCTGCGGTGCGTGCACCCCTGAAATCGGCTCCGTAGTCCTACCGTATCTGTGCCCCTACCGCCTGCGAAAATTGCCCCGAAGGAGAATACGTTGAGTACCCACCACTCCCCCTACGGCTGGGGTGCCCAGGATCTAAACGCCGCCCGCATGAGCCGCCAGGCGCCGTCTCCGCGTAAGGTGCCGCTGCAGCGCGGCCTGCTCATTGAGGATATTAACGGCTGGGTGGGTGAGGTCGTGAAGGCTGAACGCATCGGTGGTGCACTCTTCTTTGGGCTCGAGGACGCGAAGGGCCGCGTGAAGAACTTCCCGCTGGGTCCGGGCTACCTGATTGAGGGTGAGCCCGTTGAGATTGTCGCCCCGGTGGCGGCGAAGGAGCCCAAGCGCACGATTTCTCGTTCCGGTTCTATTGCGGTGAAGAACGCCCCGGCTCGGGTGGCGCGCGCCTCCCGCATCTGGGTTGAGGGTCTGCACGACGCCGAGCTCGTCGAGAAGGTCTGGGGCCACGACCTGCGCGTTGAGGGCATTGTCGTGGAGCCGCTGCACGGTGTGGATGACCTTGCCGGTGCCATTCGTGAGTTCGCGCCGGGCCCTGGCCGCCGCCTGGGCATTCTGGTCGACCACCTGATTGAGGGCACGAAGGAGCAGCGCATCGTTGCGGAGGCGCTTGCCGTGCCGGGTGCCGCCGGGCACGTGAAGATTGTGGGCCACCCGTTCATTGATATTTGGCAGGCGGTCAAGCCGTCGGTGCTGGGTTTGAAGGCGTGGCCGCAGGTACCGCGCGGTGAGGACTTCAAGAAGGGCACGCTACGTCGTCTGGGTCAGCCGCACGAAACGCAGGCGGATGTGGCGCAGGCGTGGAAGCATATTCTCTCCCGCGTTGATTCCTACGCAGACCTGGACCCGACCCTGCTCGGCCCGGTCGAATCGCTCATCGATTTTCTCACCGAGCCGGGTGCCTAACCGCACCCGAAATCCGCTATTGCGCCCCCGTCTGCGGGCGCAGGTGTGAATTTGCTCAGAACCTTTCCCTCGAGGGCATTATCCTGTGGGTTTTACCCGCTAAAGCGGTACAATAGTTGAGCATGTGGCATTGACCCTGTGGGTTTATGTTGCACCATCACTACACTCCGGTCACCACCGCTCAAACGATTTGCCTCTTCGGAGGGTATTTCCACCGGCTTAGGTGATCACCACAAGAAACTTCTATCGAACCAGGATTTTCGTGACTAACGATGTTCGCCCGGCAACCGGGCCTCAGAAAACCCGTAAGATTAGCGTGATTCAGGACCGCAACCGTGCGACTTTCGCGCATTTCGGCGGCATTCTCGGCATCATCCCTTCCGCTGCGGTTTTCTACGTCAGCCGCAATAACGCGCCTTTCGCTGAGCAGGAGGCTCGCGAGGCAATGAACTTCACCCTCCTACCCTCCATTGCTCTGGTGGCGCTGTGGGTCGTGTCGTTCCTGCCCGGCATGGGCAACATTGCCATGGTTCTAGGTGCGCTCGTGTGGCTGTTCATGGCTATTGCGTCGCTGCGCGCTGGCATTGAGGTGAACCGCGGTGAGCCGTACAGCTACCGTATGAACCCGCGCCTGCTGGACCGCTTCTACTCCACCGAGAACGCAGAGTCTGCAGAGTCCTAAACCGCGCTGTCTCAGAACCGCGCTGATAGCTTTTACGTTTGAACGCCCCGCACACAACGTGCGGGGCGTTCTACGTTTAAGTGGGGCTTCTTTACCCTGTGCGCGTGAATTACTGCAAACTCTACCGAATGGTGCTGTAGATAATCGTTGTTAAACGATCGTGGGCCCCTGTTACCAGGAGCCCACAACCGTATTCACTCAACTTCAGCAAAGACGAGAACACGCTGTTAGACATATACCGTCCTGCCATGACCTATTATGGCACAGCGTAACCTTCAACCACAACTTGAAATTGGGTGTTTTGGAAAATTTTTTCTCGGGAAAGTAATCGAAAAATACGCACTCTAAAAGTGGCATGAAGGAGTGGAAAATTCTTTCGGCTAGTCCAGCACAAATGCGAACAATTAGCACACCGGTGTAAGGTGTGATGCTCCCCCAAAGTCCCTCCAAATAGCCCCAAAAAATTTTTTTAAAAGTTTTTTGAGACCCGCAAAAACACCCCGAAATCACCGAAATATTACGGCAATACCGGGGCGCACGCCATTCGCAGGCTGTGTTAGAGAAAAGCATCAAGTGGAGCTACGACAGACCAGAACCGGAACGCCGCCCCGATTGAAAAGCCCCTTGTCAGACCAATGCTTCTTAGTGTTCCTCGTGCTCTTCCGAGACCTCCGGGAGAAGCTCACGGGTGACCGCATCGCCCAGCAGGCGACCCTTGAGGGTTAGTCGCACGTGGGCTTCAGGGTCAGGTTCAGCTTGAGAATTCAAAGCATCAGGCTCAATCAGAGCTTGAGAAACCAGCCAGCGCAGGGAGGCGCCCAGCTGCGCCTCATCGTGCACGGCGAGTAGCTCGCGCATCGCCAAACCCTCACGCACACGGATCATGAGCATAATCGTCTCAAAAGCACGGGTGGCGGTGTCCAGCACCTCACGTGCCGCCGCCGGGGACTCCCCCGCACGCACCTTCTGCGCATAGGGCACCGGGTGCTTCACGTTCCACCAGCGGGTACCGTTCACGTGCGAGTGCGCGCCGGGGCCGATGCCCCACCAGTCCTGGTTGCGCCAATAGGCGAGGTTGTGGTCGCTGCGGGTGTCCTCGCTGCGCGAGTAGTTGGACACCTCGTACCAGTTGTAGTCGGCTTCGGTGAGTAGCTCCTCGGCGAGCAGGTACATGTCCGCCATGAGGTCCTCATCGGGCATGGTGTATTCGCCGCGGCGGATCTGCGCGGCAAGCTTGGTGCCGTCCTCCACGATCAGAGAGTACGCGGAAATATGGTCCGGCTCGTAGGAAATTGCGGCGCGAACACTTTGCTCCCACTGCTGCTGGCTCTCCCCCGGCGAACCGTAAATCAGGTCCACGGACACCTGCAGGCCGACCTCCTTGGCCCAGGCGACGACCTTCGGCACGTTGGAGGGTATGTGGGTGCGGTCGAGTACCTGTAGCACCTCGGGGACGACGGATTGCATGCCGAAGGAGACGCGGGTGAAGCCGCCGTCCTTGAGGGTCTGCAGGTCTTCGCGGGTCACGGAGTCGGGGTTCGCTTCGGTGGTGACTTCTGCACCTTCGACGAGACCGAATACGTCGATGGCTGCCTGCAGGATGCGCACGAGGTCGCGGGCGGGCAGTTTGGTGGGGGTGCCGCCTCCGAAGAAGACGGTGTGCATGGGGCGTTTTGCGACGCCGGATGCCTCGAGGGTGCGGGCGGCGAAGAGGATTTCTGCGATGGCGTCGTCGGCGTAGGTGCCGAGGCCGATGCCGTCGCCGAAGTCTTCGGTGGCGTAGGTGTTGAAGTCGCAGTAGCCGCAGCGTACGGAGCAGAAGGGGATGTGTACGTAGAGGCTGAAGTCGCGGTTTTCGCATCCTGCGGCGCTGGTGGCGGGGATGCGCCCGTCGCGGGGTGCGGGGTCGCCGGTGGGCTGGGCGGGCATTCTGCCTCCTGGAACTAGATGTAGAGGTCGGGGGATCAAATGTGGGCACCGCGCGTGCGGTTACGCGGGTAGTATCAGCGGGCGGGTGGCATCAAGGCGGGGCGCATCAACAGACAGCGTGCAGAGAACCCGGCGGTACACGAGGCACCAGCCGGGTTCTCCACAATCAACAGGTCAGCACACAGCCGGAAAAGCTACAGCGGCGAAAGGCTACTTCTTCTTTTCCTTCTCCTCGCTCGAAGACAGTGCCGCAATAAAGGCCTCCTGCGGGACCTCCACACGACCGACCATCTTCATGCGCTTCTTGCCTTCCTTCTGCTTCTCCAGCAGCTTACGCTTACGCGAAATATCGCCACCGTAACACTTCGAAAGAACGTCCTTACGCATCGCGCGGATGTTCTCGCGGGCAATAATACGCGAACCGATAGCCGCCTGAATCGGCACCTCAAACTGCTGGCGAGGAATCAGCTCACGCAGCTTAGAAGTCATCATCAGGCCGTACGAGTACGCCTTATCGCGGTGAGTAATGGCGCTGAACGCATCCACCTTCTCACCCTGCAGCAGGATGTCGACCTTCACCAGGTCGGCCTCTTCCTCGCCGTCGAACTTCCAGTCCAGCGACGCGTAACCGCGGGTACGGGACTTCAACTGATCGAAGAAGTCGAACACAATCTCCGCCAGGGGCAGGCGGTAACGCATCTCCACACGATCCTCGGACAGGTAATCCATGCCGCCGATCTGGCCGCGGCGAGCCTGGCACAGCTCCATAATCGCGCCAATGTACTCGCTCGGGGCAATAATCGTACACGCCACCATGGGCTCGCGAATCGTCGCGACCTTACCCTCGGGGAATTCGCTCGGGTTGGTCACGCGCTTAGCGTTGCCAGCCTCATCCACCACGTCGTAAATAACGTTCGGTGCGGTCGAAATCAGGTCCAGGTTGAACTCGCGTTCCAGGCGCTCACGCACAATCTCCAGGTGCAGCAGACCCAGGAAGCCACAGCGGAAACCGAAGCCCAGAGCGGCAGAAGTCTCCGGCTCGTAAATCAGCGCGGCGTCGTTGAGCTTCAGCTTATCCAGTGCGTCACGCAGCGCCGGGTAGTCCGAACCATCAATCGGGAACAGGCCCGAGAACACCATCGGCTTGGGGTCCTCGTAACCGCCCAGGGACTCCTGCGCAGGCTTCGCGGCGGAGGTGACGGTATCACCCACACGGGACTGACGGACGTCCTTCACACCGGTAATGAGGTAACCCACCTCGCCCACACCCAGGCCCTTCGACGGCACAGGCTCCGGGGAAATCACGCCGATTTCAAGCAGGTCATGCTCAGCGCCGGTGGACATCATCTTAATCTTCTGATGCGGCTGCAGGCTACCGTCCACAACACGCACATAGGTGACCACGCCGCGGTACGAGTCGTACACCGAGTCAAAAATCATGGCACGCGCCGGGGCGGATGCGTCACCCTGCGGGGCGGGAATCGCCTCCACAATACGGTCCAGCAGAGCCTCAACACCCTCACCGGTCTTACCCGATACGCGCAGAACCTCGTCCGGCTCGCAACCAATCAGGTTCGCCAGCTCCTCAGCATACTTATCGGGCTGAGCCGCAGGAAGGTCAATCTTGTTCAGCACCGGGATGATGGTCAGGTCGTTCTCCATCGCCAGGTACAGGTTCGCCAGGGTCTGAGCCTCAATACCCTGGGCGGCGTCCACGAGCAGAAGCGCACCCTCACACGCAGCCAGGGAGCGGGACACCTCATAGGTGAAGTCCACGTGGCCGGGGGTGTCAATCATGTTCAGCGCGTAGGAGGTGCCGTCAACGTCCCAGGGCATGCGCACAGCCTGAGACTTAATGGTGATACCGCGTTCACGCTCAATGTCCATGCGGTCCAGGTACTGCGCCTTCATATCGCGCGGGGCAACCACGCCGGTAGCCTGCAGCATACGGTCTGCGAGGGTGGACTTACCGTGGTCAATGTGGGCGATAATGCAGAAGTTGCGAATAATCGCGGGGTCGGTCGCCGCCGGAACGGGCGGGTTCTTCGACATGGGTGCCAATCACATCATCCTTTCGAGATGCTGGCTGCGGGTATGGGCATAGTTACCTATCATTTTCCCATACCCGCGCCATATGTGCGAACGGACCTAGCGTTCCGAAGAATCCTCCGCAGAATCCGCACCATCATCGGCAGGATTTACGCCCTCGGAGGCGCCGCTGAGGGAATCCAGGTAGCCCTCAATATCCTCGGCAATCACCTCGCCGGAGACAGTGCGCAGAGTCGAATCCATCTTCTGCTCAATCTCACGCACCAGCTCGACCTTCTCGTAGTCCTTCGCCATTTCTTCGGCGAGCTCCGCCTCCCACTCATCAGCGTGGGTACGCAGGCGGTCGTACTCCTCAGACTCGACCTTGATACCGAGGATGACTTCCAGCGCCTCGATCAGGCTCACGACCGCGCGCGGGTTCTGCTGGTCAAAGCTCAGATACCACGGGATACTCATACGCAGCATGACCGAGGAACGCAGGCTGTGCTCGGCGGCGAGCGCAGACATTGCCATCGTCACCGAGGTAGAACCGGTGAAATACTCGTGCAGAATACCGGGGATCGCCGCCAGCTTCTCGTCGTGAGTGGTCAGCGTGTACGGGTACGGGCGGGTGTGCGCCACCTGATCCTCAAAGGTTTCAACGAAGATCGCGTGGTCCACGTGGAGTTTCTTCACGTACTTGAAGAAACGGGTCATGAACCGCTGCATGCACAGGCTGGGGGCGGGGCCGGTCACCACGAGCAGGCGCAGGCGGCGCTCCGGGATGGTGACCATGTTGTAGAACATCTTGGGCCACACCAGAACCGTGGATTCGGAGTCGTCGCTGTTCTGCAGCTGCGGGGCGACGGAAGCATAGTCGTAGAAGTCGTCCATGTCGAAGCCGGGGCTCTCATCGCACGGGTCGAACGCGCGGTGAATCACGTCAAGGGCGTCCTCACCGTTGCCCGGGGGTTCCTTTGCGGAGTTGAAGCCGACCAGCATGACGGTCGTGTAGTTGTCTTCCTCGGAGGATTCGCTCAGGCGCAGCTTGCCGAGCAGTCCCTTCTTCGCGGGCTGTTCTGTGGAGGCGGGCTTGGCGAAAACGTCAAAGAGGCGGGCGGGCGGGAAGTTCGGCTGGCTCATCATTGTCCTTAGCTCGTGGTCGGTGGTTGTGTGGTGTGTATCGGCGGTGCTCTCGCGTTTTATCCGGCGCTATGTACAACGCCGCTTAGGGCGCTCATGATAGGCGCGGGCGGTGTGCGGTACCGCCGACAGTTCCCACTATACGGGCTCTTCCACGACCCGCAAGCGGTTTCGTCACCGGGCGGGCGCCTCCCCATAATCCTGCTAAAAAATTCAGTACCGAATCATCAAGTACGAATACATCATTCACCCGCAGTTGCGTTTAGTCTTTCACATGTTGCAGTGTGTCCTGTCATGGTGAGGTGTGACTGGTTATGATGGCTGGTATGGACTCACAATTTATAGCAAATCTTATTTCTGGCATATCGGCAGCCGCTGCCATTGCTTCGGCGATTTTTGCAGGACGTCAAGCTATTAGTTCTAAGGAAGCAAAGGCGAAGGCAGAGGAGTCACACAAGGCAGCTCTAGATATGCGTGATGCGGCTCAGCGTTCTGCAAAGGCTGCAGAAGAACAGGCTAACCAGGCTGAACTGGCGCGTAAAGCTGCAGAGGAACGAGTCCGACAGGCTGAGAAGTCACTCGAGCAGATGCAGCAGCTTGTTGCTGAACAACAGAGCCAATCCCAGTCGCAGTCTAAGATTGCGGCTAACCTATGGCGCCCTAAATTTCAGCTAACTCATGTCCGAGAAATGCGGTACAAACTACAAAACATCAGCGAGCATTCTTTAGATGTGCTTAGAGTTGTAAACCAGGATGAATTTGTTTGGTGCGATGATATTCACCAACGATTCAATCCAGGTGAATCACTCGACATTCATTTAGGAGGCGTAGCACAGATTCCCTTACCGTCAAATTTAATTCTTCAGATTGCGGACCAAAATGAACCTATCTACGTTCAGATTCCAGCTAAATCTGGCTAAAGCAAGTATTCGTGCTGGTATATGCCCTACCGACGGGGAGACCCGCTGAGTCCTAATAGATGCCCTCGTACCGATACAGGTACGAGGCCATCTATTTGCCTTATTCTGTGGCAGAGGTGTCTAGGAAAATTACCGTGACAGGGGTACATTCATCATATTTGCAACACAGATTACGAGAATTATTTTGCCTATAAGTCTGATTTTCAGGAGGCGATTTGGGGAAGGTAGGGTACCTATAGGGCGTTCCGTGTACGCAATCAATATGGCCAGCTACCTGCTATGTAATTATGCTCTACCCAAGGCCATCGTCATGATTGGACTCATCTTGTAAGTGTGATAAATGTAAAATGATTGGCATGAGTAATATTCCTACCTGGGTATCTGCGGGTGCGGCGACCGCCTCTTTTATTTTCACAGTGGTGTCATGGTACTTCTCCAACAAATCGAAAGAAGCGAAGGCGAAGGCAGACGAAGTGCACAAAGCAGCTCTAGATATGCGTGATGCGGCTCAGCGTTCTGTAACGGTTGCAGAAGAACAGGCCAACCAGGCTAAGCGTTCTGCAGAGGCAGCAGAGAAACGAGCTCAGCAAGCGGAGGAATTGCTCAAGCAGATGTCAGATATTGCGTCCAGTCTGCGCGGACCTGTCTTGGAACTGACTAAAGCACCTGGATACCCCTACTACATATTACGTAATAAGACTGAAAGCTCTATCAAGATTCTTAAAGTGCTGAACCACGAATACTTCTATTACTCCGATTACTCCGATGAGCTTCCTAGAATTCCAGAGGAGGTGCACCCCGGTAAGCCGATTAATCTGTGCCTACCTCATAAAGCATTCGTTACGAGTCTGGACCTCCAAATCGAAGTCAGTGGGAAGGAAGAAACTCTCTATGTTGAGATTCCTGAATAGTTCGAGCTTTCAATATCGAGAACCGGCGGCCCTTTTGTAAGTTTGATGATATTGAGGCAGGTAGCTACAGCATTAACTACCTGGACATACATGTAGCAACAACAGCTGACTGCATTTGCTGAAGCGCAGGAGCATATCTAGCAAGCAACTCGGTCTCCATTTACTCCCTACTTTGAGCTGCTATTCATTACAGCAGGTAAGCAGATAAAAGAGACCCCCTGCGTTCCCCTTAGAGGAGGAGGAACACAGGGGGGTCTCTGCCCTTAAACCAGAGAGGTACTCACGTACCCCGCAAGTTTTAGAAAGGCAGAAGCGCCAAATCGTATGGAGTGCCAGCATAAACATCCGGCAACTCACCATTAGCTACCTTCTCACGATACAAAAGGGTTACTTCGCTATCGTCGAATGGGAATTCCTGCGCTTCATACCTACGCTTAATCTCTGCCAGACCCCACTCATATTCGGCACCGGGGCGTGCCGCCGGAGCATTAAAATAACGCCCATTCAACTCAGCTCGCATCCACCCCTCCGGAGTATTTACATCAAACGTGGGCTTCGTAAAATCGAACGGAGCACGCCAATATTCAGGGTCTTCACGATAATCGTAAGCTTCTTCTGCAATCTCGCTACTCATGGGGAACCTCCTGATAATATGCAAAAATGTGTGCCCACACCGGCGCTATGTGCAACGCCGCTTAGGGCGCTCATGATAGGCGGGCGGTGTGCGGTGCCGCTGATAGTTCCCACTATACGGGCTCCCACGCGACCCGCAAGCGGTTTCGTCACCGGGCGGGTGCCTCCCCCGAATCTGGGCAGGGAATCCGTGCCAAGAATGGGGCATAAAGAAACCCCCTGCGTTCCCCTTAGAGGAGGGGGAACACAGGGGGTCTCTGCCCTTAAACCAGAGAGGTACTTAGGTACCCCGCAAGTTTTAGAAAGCCTTGTTTACCAGCGTAGCAAGACCGGACTTCTTGTTTGCAGCGGTCTTCTTGTGCAGAACACCCTTGGAAACAGCCTTGTCCAGCTTGCGGTTCACAAAACGCAGAGCCTCAACAGCTGCTTCCTTGTTCTGTGCCTCAACAGCAGCCTTGACCTTGCGGGTCGCGGTCTTCAGCTCGGACTTTACAGCGTTGTTACGCAGGCGAGCCTTCTCGTTGGTGAGGATACGCTTCTTCTGAGACTTAATGTTAGCCACAATTAAACTTTCTGTTTTGTCTTATTGGTCGGTGAGGGCGACGCTGGCCGATCATCGACTGAGCGGCGTGGGGATGCCTATGGCAACCGGCCAGCAGTGCCCGATGACCATCGGACACTCAACCACACATAATACCAGATGAACAGCCTCCACGACAGACCCCCGCGGAGAGAAAAATACTGTGAAAACCGCTACACGCAGCCCCCACATACGGCGCAGATAATCGGCACCGGTCGCCGGTGAAATTACCGGCACAGGGTATTAGCCGTTATGGCGAGTCCACGCACGCTCAATCAAGCGGAACGTATCCTCCGGCATAATCGCGCCCTCACGGCGCATCGCATCCGGGCGAACACGAATCACACGGTTCAGCTTCACCTCAGAAGCGCGGCCCTGCGGATCCCACGGACCCGAACCAATATCAAGGTAGTTCGGGTCAGCGTGCTCACGGTTATTGTGGTCCTTGCTGGTCATCATCAGCGCCAGCAGGTACTCACCGTCACGACCCACCAGAAGCACCGGGCGGTCCTTACCCTGCGAGTGGTCCTCCTCGAAAGGAACCCACGTCCACACGATTTCACCCGGGTCAGCGTCGCCGTCCAGGGAGGGCGAGTACTCAAAGTTGATCATGTCGCGGTAATCGCCGGGGTAGTCCGAACCGTCGGATGCGACGGTCGAAGCCGACGCGGAAGGCTTAGGTGCCGAGGAAGACTTCGGGGCGCTCGGCTTAGGCGCCGAAGAGCCGGAGGTACGAGCCTCACCCTGACGAGATTCATCCTTGCGGGACTCACTCTTCTGGGAGGACTCGGAGCCGCCCTTAGACGCAGTAGCGTCGTTGAGGGCATCCTCTGCCGCCTTCTGCAGGAAGGGCAGCAGGGCAAAGAAAATTTTCTTCAGAATTTCGAGCATGGGCTCTATTATGCACTACAGGCGCGGAGGTAGAGCAATCGCCAAAACAGCCTGCTCCACCGCATACACCGCGTCCTGCGACTCGCCCTTCAGCTGGGCGTCCGCATCAGCCAGAAGCTGCACAATATGCGCCAGCTGGGCGCCGGTAAAACGGCGGCCGTCACGCTGAGCCTGCTCAACCTGCCACGGTGACATGCCCACCTCACGCGCCAGTTCGTTAGCGCTCAAACGCACGTGGTGTACCCGCGCAATATTGCGGATGCGCATGGCGAGCGCACCGAGCATCGGAATCGGCTCTGTGCCGGTGGCAAGGGAGTGGCGGAGCAGGCGCAGTGCCTCCGGGGCGTTGCCGGAAATCGCGGCGTCACTCACACGGAACGCGGTGACCTCGGTGCGGCCGCCGTAGTAGCGGTTCACCGCCTCTTCGGTGATGTCGCCGGGCACGTCAGAGAGCAGCTGCTGGCAGGCGGCGGCAAGCTCCGCAGTATCGGAGGCCGCAGCGGTCAGCAGCGCCAGGGCACCGCCGGTAATGGGGCGCTGGGCGGCGGCGAACTCCCCCGCCAAAAACTCGCTCTTCTCACGGTCGGTCTTGAGCGCTTTGCAATTGATGAGCACGAACTGGGAGCGCACCAGGTCGATGAGCTTCTTGCCGCGGTTACCGCCCGAGTGGTTCAGAATCAGCATGATGTCCGGCTCGGGGGCGTTCAGGTAGGCGAGCGTATCGGTCAAAAACTCGTCGCTCATGGAGGCGACGTTCTCAACCTCAATGATCTTCGCCGAACCGAACAGGGAGGGCGAAGCGTGCAGGGTCAGCTCCCCCGCCGTGTAGGTGGCGGCGTTAATCTGAACTCGATCTACCTCGGGGTGCGCCTCGCGGAACAGCTCACGCAGGCGCGCCGCAGCGCGGGAGGCGAAGTACTCCTCCGGGCCGTAGAGCATGACGGCGGGTGCCGGGGTGACGGTACGCCACGCGGTGTCGAGGGCGGGGCCGCCTCGGCGGGCGTAGCCTCGGGAACCACCACGCTGGGTTGAACGCTTACGCTCGGACACGCTTATCACTCGCCTTTATCTGCAGGGTACGGGCTGAACTCGGCCCCACTGCGCACGGGGGTGCGGCGTGGGTAGAGTCTCGAGTATCCATCATAGCGTTTTCTTCTCATATGCCTCCTAGCGGTGGTTAGCGGTAGTCGGTCAGAGGTTGATGCCCACGGTTAGATGCCCGCAGTTAGTCGGTTAGGAACGGGCGGGCTGATTGGAGCGCGCGGTGCGCGGTACCACCCGCAGATACTGCCGGTGCGTGACCGCACGGTAGCGGCGCGCATCCACCCACCATAGGGCAATGCTCAACGCCAACACGCAGAGGGCGCTACACACCACCGCCGGCACGCTCGAACCGGGCTCCCACGGGTTGCCCGGCGCATGCGCGGCAGTGTGCGCCGCCCACTCGATGCCCTGCGCGGCAAGCCCACCGGCACGAAGGCACGCTTCCGCCAGCGTGGGCAGATTCAGGAGCATGAATCCGAGCGCCGCCAGCCCTGCAAGCATACTCAGTGGCGCCAAAGGAGCGGCAAGCAGATTCGCCGGAACCGAGTAGAGCGGCACCGTACCGCTCATCGCCAAAATCAGCGGAGTGCACCACAGGGACGCCACAATCGGCGCGGCGAGCATCTCCGCGCAGAACACCGGCATGATGCGCATGAGCAGACGAATCAGAGGCGGGCCCAGCAGAATCAGCGCGGAGGTTGCCGTCACCGACAGGGCAAACCCCATGTCCACGGCGAGGTGCGGAGCGGCAAGCAGACACATCAGCACCGTAGTCTGCAGAGCCGCTAGGGACTGGCGGCCCGAACCGCGCAGCATCGCGTACGCACCGAGCAGACCCATAGCGAGGGAACGAATCACCGACCCCTCAGAATCCAGCAGCATGGCGTAGGCGAGCACCGCCGCAACCCCGCACAGCACCATGACGCGGTGCGGAATAGCGAGGGTGCTGAGCCGATGCACGAGCGGCGGCAGGGTGTGGGTGTTTGGCGGGGTAGGCTGCTGGGACTGGATAGAGTGTTCGGGCTGGGCGGGATTCCGGGGGTACGCGGGGCGGCGAGAATGAGCTGCGACTCTCCCCCGCAGCCGCTGCCTCCACGAGCGGAACAGCAGGTACGCGCTGGCGAAACGGTACGGGCGAATCGCCAACGCCAGCCGGTACGCACCCAGGAACACGATGGCAATATTCGCCCCGGACACCGCCGTAATATGGCTGAGCCCGCTGAGCTTATAGTCCTCCCGCGCGGTGGAACTCATCAGCGAGTCGTCCCCGTAGGCGGTACCCAAAACCAGCGCCGCCGACTCCGTGCCGAGGGTGTCCAGGGCGCGGGTTCGGAGCTGTTCCTTGAGCGTGGACAGGTACGGCTCCTCCGCGGTACTGGCGGCGACCGAGGCGTTCGACCCGGCGCCGTAGGCGGGTGCGGGCATCGGGAAAATGGTGGCGCCGCTCAGCTTTGCCGTGGAACCGTTGAACTCCACCGTTCCGAGGGCGGTCACCTTCATCCCCGGATAAATCGCCCGCGAGCGCTTGGTGCCGCTCCCCTGATGCTTAGCCGCAGAAACACTAGCCGCAGAGCTTGCCTCCGAACGTGCCTCCAGACGCTGCGCAGTGCTCTTTGCGGAACCGTCACGCCGGTACACGCGTACCCGCTCATTCACCAGCGCCCGCACGCTCCGCCCCTGAATTTCCTCCAGCTTAATGACCACCAGAGTAGTGCGCGGATCCACGCGGCGAACCTGCTCCACCGTGCCATTCAGACGAAGCGAGGCACCCTGTGCCTGCTGCAGCGTGGCGCGGGACGCATCCACCCCCGTAGCGCACAAAAGCACCGCCTGAACCGTCACAATACACGCCAGAAAAACCAGCTGACCGGTCGTGCGAAAGAGCAGGCTGTAGGGCATCACCGCGCGCGGCGGGAAGAACAGCAGAATCGCCAGGCACCCGAGCAGGGCAATGAGCACGCACGCCAGCGGATGCACCACCCGCCACGTGCCCACAGTCAGCGCCGCCGCGGTAAACACCCACAGCATCAGCACCGTGAACGTCAAGCGAAGGTCCAGGTGAATGAGGCTTCCCTGGGCGCGCAGCTCCTGCTCATCACGGCGGGTGCGCCACCGTTCAGCACCGATGCTCCAGCGGTAGCGGGCACTGCGATACGCCGTAGTCGCGGACCGGGTGAGGCGCGAGGAGCCGGGAAAGAGCTTCCGCTCCCCTGTCTGCCCCGCGCGTTTGCGCGGTGCGCTGGGTTTTTGCAGTGCGCTGAGTTTGTGCGGTGCGGCGGGCTTGTGCGGCTCCCGGCGGTTGCGCGAGAACATTAGACCGTCACCAGCGGGCGCAGATTCTCCAGCATCGACGGACCAATGCCGGGCACCGCATCCAGCTCATCCACGCTACGGAAGCCGCCGTGCGCCTCACGCCAGGCAATAATGCGCTGAGCCATCGCAGGACCAATACGCGGCAGGCTCTGCAGCTCCTCAGCGGTGGCGGTGTTAATGTTCACCGGGGTTGAGCCCTTCTGCGCGTTCCCCGAAGCGGTCAGCGTGCGCGCAGGCTGAGGCTGGCTGCCGCTCTGCACCGCACCGTTCTGTGCAGTGCCGTTTTGGGAGGCACCATTCGCCGCGGTACCCTGACCCGCATTTGCCGTGCCGCCATTGGGCTGAATCTGCACCGGAGCAGCCGTCTCACCGCGATGCGGCACATAAATCTGCACCCCGTCACTCAGCGCACCGGCAAGGTTCACACGGTCCAGGTCAGCATCCGCAGCGGCACCGGAGGCGGCGGCAATCGCATCCACGGCACGACCCTGCGCGGGCAGAGTGTACACGCCGGGGTTGTTCACGGCACCCGCCACGTGCACCCGCACGGTAGCCTCACCGGAGGCGCCACCCTGCGCGGATTTACTCGGGTTAGCGCTCGGCTGGGCAGTACCCTGGGCGCCGGGGCTCTGCTGGGCACCCACCGCCTGCACTGACTCGGCGGAAGCGCTCGGGGAGGCAAGCTGCTCGGCACGCGGCGCCGCCGAAAACTGGGTCACGCCCCACACCACGGCAACCAGCGCCAACACCGCCACGAGAAGCAGCACGCGCGGCGACAAGCCCCAACGGGTACTGCGGGTGGTGCCGGGCTGATCGGCCTGCTCCCATTCCGCCCAGTCGTCCACTTCGTTCCAGTCGGGCTGCTGGTCCCAGTCAGCCCAGCCGTTCGACTCCGGGCGGGATGCCTCGGGCTGGCTAGTGCCGGACTGGCTGGTAGGTGCGGGCTGGTTAGTCTTGGGCTGAGAGGTTTCACCCTGCGACGCCTCGGTATATGTCTCCACCGAAGCTACCTCACCGGAAGGCACCTCCACCGGCGTTACCTCAGCGGCAATAGCCAGCGGCACGGTGTCCTCGGCATCCGGCGCACCGTTCTTGCGGGCACGCGGGCTGCAGTAGAGGCTGTTCATCAGGGAGCGGGCGCTACGCTGCGCGCCGCCCTGCTGGGATACGTTGTCTTGCACAGCACCGTTGTCCTGTTCAGGGCTCGGGCTCTGCAGGTGGTTCTGCTCGTGGTTGGGGGTCATGCTCGTCATACCCCTACCCTAGGCTCACGCGCGCGAACGCACGAGCGCGAACAAAGAACCTGTGGATAACTCCGCTCTCGCAACGAGAAAGGAGCCATCCACAGGCTCATTTTTGAAAAATATGCGGTTTTTGTTTAAAAACGGCGGGTTCGGGTTTGTCATAAAACCGTCACAAACACCTCAGCCACACGCGCAGCCCGCGCCGCACAAGACCAGAATCTAGTCTTTGCTTAGTCCTCACGCGGCAGCTCAGTACCCGGAACACCCAGCTCCGAAGCACGCTTATCGGCCATCACCAGCAGGCGGCGAATACGGCCCGCAATAGCGTCCTTCGTCATCGGCGGGTCAGCCAGACGACCCAGCTCATCCAGCGACGCGTGCTTATGCAACACACGCAGCTCACCGGCATAGCGCAGGTGATCCGGCGCCTCATGACCCAGAATCTGCAGGGCACGCTCCACGCGGGCGCTCGCCGCAACAGCCGCCTGGGCGCTACGGCGCAGGTTCGCGTCATCAAAGTTCGCCAGACGGTTCGCGGTTGCACGAACCTCCTTACGGGTGCGCGCCTCACGCCACGTGGTCAGGGTGCCGGTCGCGCCCATACGCTCCAGCAGCTGCGAAATCGTCTCGCCGTCACGGACCACCACGCGGTCGGTGCCGCGCACCTCGCGTGCCTTCGCGATAATGTCCAGGCGACGAGCCGCACCCACCAGCGCGAGCGCCGCCTCCGGGCCGGGGCAGGTAATCTCCAGGGAGGAAGAACGACCCGGCTCAGTCAGCGAACCGTGCGCCAGGAACGCACCGCGCATGACCGCCTCCGCGTCCTGCAGGGAGCCGTTCACCACGGCCGGCGGCAGGCCACGCACCGGGCGGCCACGCAAATCCAGCAGACCGGTCTGGCGAGCCAGCGCCTCACCGCCGTGATCCACGCGCACAATGTACCTGCCACCTCGACGCAGACCACCACCGCTGACGCTGGTCAGCTCGGAGTCATGGCCGTAAATCTCGGCGATGGTGCGGCGCATGCGGTGGGCGGTTGCCTCGTGGTCGACTTCAGACTCCACCACGATTCGCCCCGAGACAATGTGCAGGCCTCCGGTAAAACGCAGAATCGTAGAGATTTCTGCCTTACGAGCAGAGACTTTCGTTGCCTCGTAGTTGGCAAGTTCGTCCTTGACGAGCGTGGTTAATGCCATGAACAGGTCCTTCTGGGCGTAGTGTCTAAGAGTCTATAAATTCGGGGAAATGCGGGAGAGGCGCGCGCAACAACCGGACTCACACCGCACACGCGCGGTGAAGCAAACCGGTGAGGATTGAGCGTTAGGATGTGCCTGCCAAAGCGCTAGGCGCTCAGCTCAAACGCTTCGTTATACGCAGCCGCAAGCTTCAGCGGGTCGTGCACATTCGGCTGAGCGGACGAACGCAGATGCGCCCACACAACCTTCGCACCCATCGCAGAGGCCTCACGCTCCAGCTCGGAACGGTGATCAGCCTGCATGTCGGCGTCAGCAATCACCGCGTCAAGGTGAAGCTTCGGGGCGTACTGGCGCAACAAATCCAGGTGAGTTGCCGGGGTGAAGCCGACCGTCTCCTTATCGTCGGAGAGGTTCATGACCACGCAGCGGCGCGCCTCCGTGCGAATAATCGCCTCACGCTGAGCGTCCAGCAGCAGATGCGGCAGAACCGAAGTACGCCACGAACCCGGTCCCAAAACAATCCAGTCAGATTCCTCAATAGCGGAGAGCGCCTCCGGGCAGGGGCGAGCATTCTCGGGGGTCAGACCAATATCGTGAACCCGCTCCTCCTTAGAGAGGTTCACCTGGCCGACCACCTTCACGCGCTCAATACCGCCACCGTTATGCTCACGCAGCACGGTGCCGTAAATGACCATCGGATCCAGCGCCATCGGCAGCACGCGGCCGCGCGCATTCAGCAGGGCACCCGCCCAGTCCAGACCGGCAACCGGGTCATCCAGCAGCTGCCAGAGAGTCGCAATCAGCAGGTTACCGAGAGCATGGTAATCCAGCGGGAACTCACCCTCGTACCCCTCGGGCGCGCTAAAACGATGCTGCATCACATCACGCCACGTGCGACCCCAATCGGTGTCATCACACAGCGCAGAAAGCGCCATACGCAAATCTCCCGGAGGGAGAATACCCATCTCCTCACGCAAACGACCCGACGAACCGCCATCGTCAGCAACCGTCACAACAGCCGTCAAATCAGGCGTGACATGGCGCAACGCAGACAGGGAACCGTACAGCCCGTGGCCGCCGCCCATCGCCGTAACCTTCGGCGAACGGTGCGTGGTCTTCAACAAGCGCAACGCCTGAGTCGGCAGAGCCGGCAGGCGCGGAATACCCTGAGTGTCATAACTGGTCGAATGGGTGGACATAGTAATACCTCACATACCCGGAAGGAATGGTATGCCGGCCCCACGGTGTGCGGGGCCGGACGGCGGCTAATGAAACACGACGCGGTGGTTGGGACGCGCCGGGCGGAACTTACTCGCGGCCCTTGTCACGGTGCTGAACATTCACGTTCAGCTCACCGAAAGCAGAGAGACGACGAGCCAGTTCCTCCGTCACAGCCACGGAACGATGCTTACCACCGGTGCAGCCAATTGCGATGGTGGCGTAGTACTTGCCCTCACGGCGGTAGCCCTCAAGCACGGGGCGAAGAGCCGCAAGGTAGTTGCTGATGAACTCCTCGGTGCCGGCGTGCTCCAGCACGTAGTCGCGCACCGGGGCGTCCTGACCGGTCAGGGGGCGCAGCTCCGGAACCCAGTGCGGGTTCGGGATGAAACGCATATCAGCCATGTAGTTAGCGTCCGAAGGCGCACCGTACTTGAAGCCGAAGCTCATCACGGTCAGGTTCAGCTTCTTATCCGCACCCTCAGCGAACATTTCACGCACGGTACGAGCCAGCTCGTGAACGTTCATGCCGGTGGTGTCAATGGTGCGGTCAGAAGCGAGGCGCAGGCCCTCAAAGAGAGTGCGCTCAGCGCGGATGCCGTCGAGGACGCGACCCTCGCCCTGCAGCGGGTGCGGGCGGCGCTGAGCCTCGTAGCGGGCAATAATGGTCTCGTCCTTGGCATCAAGGAAGAGCATGGAGAAGTCAATATCGGACTTGCGCAGAGTCTCAATCGCTGCGGGCAGATCGGAGAACAGCGCGCGGGCGCGAACGTCAATACCGAGCGCCACCTTCGGCACTCGTGCACCGTCGCGGGTCACCAGTTCAGCCAGGGAACCGAGCATCTGCGGCGGGATGTTGTCGATAACGTACCAGCCCTCATCCTCCAGCACATTTGCGACAGTGCTGCGGCCTGCACCGGAAATACCGGTAATGACCAGAATCTGAGGACGCTCCTCGCTCTGGGCGGGCTGTACCGTGGCGGGCTTGCTCTGATTCTCGGGCATGGTGCTTCTTCCCCTTCGACGCGAAATACTCTCTATGCCATGATACTAGACCTTTATCTGACGGTTCAGGGGTACGGTCAGAAATTTCACCACTATGACAGAAATATGAGACGCTCCCCCGGCGGAACCCCAGAAGGAACCCCAGGAGAAAGAAACCCGCATCACACGTGCTTGCGCATAATGCTCTATACGGGCTTCTACAGAAGGAGGCGGGCGGCAGAGCCACGCAGGTTTCAGCCCCCCAGCTAAGAACTCTGCTAAGAACCTCGCGCGGTAATACTGCTGTGGGGTACAGCAAAGCCCGCACGATACCTCTCACAGGAGGTACCGCACGGGCTCTGAAGAGATGTAAGCGAGCGCGCACTAGCTGAGTAGCTACGCGGACGCGCCGGGATTCTCGCGCCAGGACTCTTAGGCAGAAAGCTCCGGCAGGAACGCCGCCACATGCTCCAGCAGACGCACCGACAGCTCCTTCTTCGAACCGGAGAACACCGGCGCCTCATCATTCAGAGTCGACAGCAGCGTAATCGTGTTATCGTCCGTGCCGAAACCACGATTCACACCCACCGTATTGACCGCCAAGAAATCCGTGCCCTTACGCTGCAGCTTCTCACGGCCCAGCTCCAACGGGGTCTTCTCCGCCGAGCCGGTCTCCGCCGCAAAACCAACAATGAGCTTCGGACCGAGAGTGCTCTCCCCCGCCTCACGAGCCTGCTGGCGGCGAACCACAACCTCACGCAGAATATCCGGGTTACGCACCAGCTGAATTACTGGCGCGTCCTCAGAATCGGCGCTCTTCTTGATCTTGAACTCGGCAAACTCAGCGGGCCTAAAATCAGCCACCGCCGCGGACATAATCAGCACATCCGCCGCCGCGCTCGCCTCCAGGGTCGCCTCACGCAGCTCCAGGGCGCTCACCACGCGGGTCACCTGCACGCCCTCCGGCGCCGGAACCTCAAGGTTCGCACCAATCAGGTGCACGGTCGCGCCCAGGTCGCGTGCCGCCTCCGCGAGCGCCACGCCCTGCTTGCCGGTGGAACGGTTGCCGAGGAAGCGGACCGGGTCCAGCGCCTCACGGGTACCGCCGGCGGTAATGACCACGAGGCGGCCAGACAGCGGACCGGACGCAGCCGCCGGGCACGCGGCCTCGGAGTTCTGAGCGTCCTGGATGGGTTCAACCTGACCAAGCAGCGCCGAGGTCAGCGTCGCCTGACGCGCCGCCGCCATACGCTCCTGCTCCGTACCCGTGTACAGGGGCTCAGTCGGCGCGTAACCGGGCGTGTACACCGGGTGCACCTGACCCTTCGGGAAGCGCGCAATCACATCCAGAGCCACCGCGAAAATGTCCTCCGGCTCAGGCATGCGACCCGGGCCAGAATCCGGGCCCGTCAAACGCCCAATCGCAGGCTCAATCACGTGATAACCCCACGAACGCAGAGTCTGCACATTCGCCTGAGTCGCCGGATGCTCCCACATCTGGGTGTGCATCGCAGGCGCCAAAATCACCGGGGCATGCGTGGTCAACACCGTAGAGGACAGCAAATCATCGGCACGACCAGCCGCCAAACGAGCCAGCAGGTCAGCAGTCGCCGGGGCAATCACCACAGCGTCAGCCTGCTCTGCCTGACGCACGTGGTTCACCTCCGGCACGCGGTCAAACACATCCGTCGAAACCGGGTTGCCGCTCAGCGCCTCCAGAGTGGGAACACCCACGAACTTCGTCGCGTTCGGGGTGGGCATGGCGATCACCTCGTCGCCATTCTTCGCAAAAAGACGAAGGAGCATCGCCGCCTTATACGCGGCAATGCCCCCTCCAATACCAACGATAATGCGCATGGTACGTCAAAGAATCCTTGTAAAAAGCAGATTACTCAGCGGACTCGTCGAGGATAACCTCTTCGATAGCAATAACCTCTTCGCTACCTGCGGGGATGTACTCCTCCTCGATAGCGCCGGGGAACTCAGCCGCGCTGAAATCAATCACAGCGGACAGATCCTCGGGAATCGGGTAGCCGTCCTCGTCGAACTTTGCGTCCGGGCGGTGCTCCGCCACAACACGGTCAGCAATGATTTCACGCATTGCCACCGACAGGGACTTCTCATTCGACTCAGCGTCAACCAGCGGGCCAACGTGCGCAGCAGTATTGTCCTGCAGGTTAGCGTAGTACGCGTTAATCTGGCGTGCACGGCGGGCACCGAAAATCACCAGGCCGTACTTGGACTCAGCCTTCTCAATCAGCGCGTCAGCGCTGGGGCTCACGATGCCCTCGGGAGCGACACCGTCAACGAAGTTGTAGTCCTCGTGTTCCTTGATTTCGTTTGCCACTAAAAACTCCAAATAGCTTGATGGAATGTACGTACCGAACACCCCCGCACACCGTTCGCGCAATGGCGCAAACCGGGCAGACTGAGGGCACGGTCAAAACTAAAGAACTATTCTACCCTCTCAACGGCTAAAACGCACGTACCAGCCCAGACAAAAGGCAGACAAAAAGGTGGGGGCCCAAAGAAAACTCTTCGGAGCCCCCACCCTTCACAACGCCTCACGGCAGAACCACAGGTCGGAAGAAACTCTAGCCCCACCGCGAACGCAAAGCATGCAGATTAGGCGGCGCCAATCAGCTCAGCAATCTCCTTCGCTGCACGCTCAACAGTGTCGTTGACGACCGTGACGTCAAATTCCTTCTCAGCAGCCAGCTCAACCTTCGCGGTTTCAAGGCGACGAGCCTGCTCCTGCTCACTCTCGGTACCTCGACCCACCAGACGCGACACCAGCTCATCCCAGCTCGGAGGAGCCAAGAAAATCAGGCGAGCATCAGGCATGGTCTCGCGAATCTGGCGAGCACCCTGCAGGTCAATCTCAAGAATCACCGGGCGGCCAGCATCCAGAGCCTCCTGGACCTTAGCGCGCGGAGTACCGTACTTGTTCTTACCGTGCACCACAGCGTACTCAAGCATCTGACCGTCAGCAATCATCTGGTCAAACTCTTCCATCGAAACGAAATAGTAGTGAGTACCGTCAACCTCACCGGGGCGAGGATCACGAGTAGTAGCGGAAACAGAGAACCACACATTCGGGTAGTTCTCACGAATGTACTGGCACACCGTACCCTTGCCAACAGCAGTGGGGCCAGCCAGTACGGTGAGAGTCGGCTGAGACATAGCTTCCTTACTGTGCCTTCATCGGCTGAAGGCACGATGTGTTAGGACTGAGAAGACTCGGAAGACTGACCAGCAGTCTTACGACGTGCACGGTTCAAATACCGCGAATTACGGTTGAAGTACTCCACCATCTTGCGACGCTGGTGTACACCCAGGCCGCCGAGGCGGCGAGTCGGTGCAATATGAAGTTCTTCAATGATGCGTTCAGCGCGAACGGCACCAATGCCCGGAAGTGCGCGCAGCATCTGCCCCACCGGCATTTTAGCCAGTGCAGGGTCGGTATCGACCATATCAAGCACCTGACGCACGGAAAGTTCACGTTCACTCAGTGCACGCTTAATTTCCTGGCGGTGTGCTCGGGCAAGTACTGCCTTCTCGCGGGCGGAGGCGCGCGCATCCTCAGTTAGCGGAGTCAGCGGCATGGTTGGGTCCCCCATTTCTGCGAGTTATAGAATTTTACTTATCAACTAATGTAACACGGATAGCGCGAGAACCCTCGTTCCACCCGCGGCACTCACCCTCGCACCAACAATGCGTCTACGCACGTCAGCACGTAAATATCGGGGAGTACCCCTATAGCATAGCGGAGTATTCGCCCTATCAAAAGCGGAACCGCGGGTACGAGTCTTGATGGATGCCCACTCCCCCGCTACAGAGGTGAGCAAACTCCCACCGGTGCGAGTGCGCGGCGACAAAATATGCATCAAAATGTACCCGAAAATGGGGGCAAAAACGGCCAAAACAGCGACGCTACCGGGGCAGAAATCGGGTACCGGAAACTGGATACCGAAAACCGGGTACGCAAAAGGGGCGCGCACCCCGAGCAGACTCTCAACAGAATCCACCCGGAGCACACGCCCCTCACGCAACACGCGAACTATGCGCCGCGAGCCGCCAACAGGTCATCACGAGCCGCCTGCGCAGCCTTCGCCAGACCCTCAACCGAGGGACCGGCAGCCAGCACGCCACGGCTGGAATTCACCAGCACCTGCGACTCAACGCCCGCAAACACGCGGTACAGGTCAGCCGCCGAAGCGCCCTGCGCACCGTAACCGGGCGACAGAATCGGGCCGTTGAACACGCTCAGGTCAATACCCAAATCAACCAGCGCCTGACCAACGGTCGCGCCAACCACCAGACCGCACGGGCCCATCTGCTCCCACTGACGGGAAGCATTCTCGGCGGTAGCCGCAGCGATAATGCGCTTAGCCACAGCGCCCTCGGATTCCGAGGCGCCCACGTGCTGAACGCTCTTACCCTCGGGGTTCGAGGTCAGCGCCAGCACGAAAGTGCCGCGGTCATTCTGATCAGCCAAATCCAGCGCCGGACGCAGCGACTCAAAACCCAGGTACGGGCTCAGGGTCACCGAATCGGTACCCAGCGGCGAGGAGGAGCCGAGCCACGCATCCGCGTACGCCTTCATGGTCGAGCCGATGTCGCCGCGCTTCGCGTCAGCAACAATCAGCACACCATCAGCGGCAGCGCGGGCGAACAGCGCCTCCAGCACGGCAAGACCGGCAGAGCCGTGACGCTCAAACAGCGCCACCTGAGGCTTCAACGCCGCCGCAAACGGGGCGCAACCCTCGTACACTGCCTCGGTGAAGGCAGCCAGACCCTCAGCGGAATCCTCAAGACCCCACTGCTCCAGCAGGTTCGGGTGCGGGTCAATACCCACGCACAGCGGGCCGCGCTCCGCCATCGCCTTCGCCAGACGATCACCAAAAGCAGCGGACATTACGCCTCGCCACCCTCAGAACGAGCATCCACAGCGGCAGCCAGCTGAACGTCATGCTCCTGCAGGCTCATAATGTCCCAGCTGTGCTCGCGCAGAGCATTAATCGCCTGAACAGCCGCAGCGAACTCAGAAATGGTGGTCATGACCGGGCAGCCCACCGAAACCGCAGCGGCACGAATCTCGTAACCATCGCTACGAGCAGCACCACCGGCAGGGGTGTTCAGAATCAGGTCAATGTCACCGTTGCGGACCATGTCCACAATCGAGTGGTCGCCATTCGCCTCAGCGAACTTCGACGCCACAATCACCGAGTTCAGGCCGTTACGGCGCAGAATCTCAGCGGTACCACCGGTCGAAACAATCTCGAAGCCCAGGGACTCCAGCATCTTCGCGTAAATAATGACGTTACGCTTATCGTGGTTAGCCACCGAAATGAACACCTTACCGGAGGTCGGCAGCGGCGAACCAGCGCCAGCCTGAGCCTTCGCAAACGCGGTGTCGAAGTGCTTGTCCAGACCCATAACCTCACCGGTCGAACGCATCTCCGGGCTCAGCAGCGAATCCACCACAACACCCTCCGGGGTGCGGAAACGAGCGAACGGCAGAACCGCAGCCTTCACAGCAATCGCAGTCTCCTGCGGCAGGGACGCACCATCCATCTTCGACGGCAGGTAACCCTCAGCCTTCAACTCAGCAATGGTCTTACCCAGACCAATCAGCACAGCAGCCTTAGCCATCTGCACGCCGGTAGCCTTCGACACGAACGGAACAGTACGGGACGCACGCGGGTTAGCCTCAATCACGTACAGGTTCTCCGACACGTACGCGAACTGAATGTTAATCAGGCCGCGCACGCCGGTGCCGCGAGCAATCTTCTCGGTAGCCTCCTTCACCTTCGCGATGATGTCCGGGCCGAGAGTAATCGGAGGCAGAGTACAGGAAGAGTCACCCGAGTGAATACCGGCTTCCTCAATGTGCTCCATGACGCCGCCCAGGTACAGCTCCTCGCCGTCGAACAGGGCGTCAACGTCAATCTCGATAGCGTCCTCAAGGAACTTATCAATCAGAGCCGGCTGCGAGGGCGAAACCTCGGTAGCGTTCTCCAGGTAGCGAGCCAGGTTAGCCTCGTCGTAGACAATCTCCATGCCGCGGCCGCCCAGCACGTACGAGGGGCGAACCAGAACCGGGTAACCAATCTCGTCAGCGATGCGCTTAGCACCCTCGAAAGTGAACGCGGTACCGTTCTTGGGCGAAATCAGGCCGCCCTCCTCCAGCACGCGAGCGAACTCGCCGCGGTCCTCAGCCAGGTCAATAGCCTCGGGGGTGGTGCCCAGAATCGGCACGCCCGCATCCTTCAGGGCACGAGCCAGCTTCAGCGGAGTCTGGCCGCCCAGCTGCACGAACACGCCCATGAGGCCGCCGGTACGACGCTCCGACTCAACAATCTCCAGCACATCCTCAAGGGTCAGCGGCTCGAAGTACAGGCGAGTCGAAATATCGTAGTCAGTCGAAACGGTCTCGGGGTTGCAGTTGACCATGACGGTCTCGTAACCCAGCGAACGCAGCACCAGCGAAGCGTGCACACACGAGTAGTCAAACTCAATACCCTGACCGATACGGTTCGGGCCCGAACCCAGAATCATGATCGAGGGCTTCTCGTGGTGCGCAACCTCATCCTCCAGGTCGTAGGAGGAGTAGTGGTACGGAGTGAACGCCTCAAACTCAGCAGCGCAGGTGTCAACAGTCTTGAAGACCGGGCGGATACCCAGAGCGTGGCGAACACCGCGCACAACGTCCTCGGAGGAGCCGATAATCTCGGCAATCTGAGCATCAGAGAAACCGTGACGCTTAGCCAGCTTCAGGGTCTCCGGGTCAAGGTGGTCACGCTTAGCGTGAACCACGCCGGCCACCTCATTCAGCAGCACCAGCTGATCCAGGAACCACGGGTCAATCTTGGTAGCCTCGTGCAGCTGCTCCACGGTAGCACCAGCCAGCAGAGCCTGCTGAACCTGGTAGATACGCTGAGTGGTCGGAACCTTAGTCTTCTCAATCAGCTCAGCTAGCTCAGCCTCAGACAGGGACAGCGGCTTGAACGAGAAGGACGCACCCTTCTGCTCCAGCGAACGCATCGCCTTCTGCAGAGCCTCAGTGAAGTTACGGCCCAGAGCCATAGCCTCGCCAACACTCTTCATGGTGGTGGTCAGAGTCGGGTCAGCAGCCGGGAACTTCTCAAACGCAAAGCGAGGAACCTTCACGACCACGTAGTCCAGGGTCGGCTCGAAGGACGCCGGGGTCTTCTGGGTGATATCGTTCGGAATCTCATCCAGGGTGTAACCCAGCGACAGCTTGGTCGCAATCTTCGCAATCGGGAAGCCGGTAGCCTTCGACGCGAGCGCCGAAGAACGGGACACGCGCGGGTTCATCTCAATGACGATGATGCGGCCGGTCTTCGGGTCAATCGCGAACTGGATGTTACAACCACCGGTGTCCACGCCAACCTCACGAATCACGTTAATCGCGATGTCGCGCAGCTTCTGGAACTCACGGTCAGTCAGGGTCAGCGCGGGTGCCACGGTGATAGAGTCACCGGTGTGCACGCCCACGGGGTCGAAGTTCTCGATGGAGCAGACAACCACGACATTGTCGTTGGTGTCACGCATCATCTCCAGCTCGTATTCCTTCCAGCCGAGGATGGACTCCTCCAGCAGGACCTCGCTGGTCGGCGAGTACTGAATACCGGCGCCGGCAATACGGTAGAGGTCTTCCTCGTTGTACGCCATACCCGAGCCGAGACCACCCATGGTGAAGGAGGGGCGGACCACCATCGGGTAGCCCAGCTCCTTAGCGGCTTCCAGTGCCTCCGGCATGGAGTGAACAATCACCGAGCGTGCAGACTCGCCGCCGGCGCGCTCTACCACGCCCTTGAATGCTTCACGGTCCTCACCGAGGTTAATCGCCTCAATGTTCGCGCCAATGAGCTCAACATTGTACTTGGCGAGCACGCCGCGCTCATCCAGGGAGATGGCCGCGTTCAGTGCGGTCTGACCACCCAGGGTCGGCAGGATTGCGTCCGGCTTTTCCTTCTCGATGATCTTCTCAATCACCTCGGGGGTGATGGGCTCAATGTAGGTGGCGTCCGCGAACTCGGGGTCGGTCATGATAGTTGCCGGGTTCGAGTTCACGAGGATGACGCGCACGCCCTCCTCCTTCAGCACGCGCAGCGCCTGAGTACCGGAGTAGTCAAATTCCGCAGCCTGACCGATGACGATGGGGCCGGAACCGATGACGAGGACGCTATTAAGGTCAGTACGACGAGGCATTTATGCTTCCTTTGCAGTCTTGGTTGCGACCATCAGGTCGATGAAACGGTCAAAGAGGTAGGCGGAATCGTGCGGGCCCGCAGCAGCCTCGGGGTGGTACTGCACGGAGAACGCGGGGATGTCCTTACAGGTCAGGCCCTCAACCACGTTGTCATTCAGACCCACGTGGGAGACCATAACCTGACCGAACTCGGCGTTCGGTGCGGTCACGTAGTCACCAATCGGCGCGTCCACAGCGAAGCCGTGGTTCTGCGCGGTGATCTCAACCTTACCGGTGGTCTTGTCCATGACCGGCTGGTTGATGCCGCGGTGACCGAAGGGCAGCTTGTAGGTGCCGAAGCCCAGGGCGCGGCCGAGCAGCTGGTTACCGAAGCAGATGCCGAAGAACGGGGTGCCCTTACGCAGCACACCCTGCAGCAGCTCAACCTGCTCGTCAGCGGTTGCCGGGTCACCGGGGCCGTTGGAGAAGAACACGCCGTCGGGGTTGTGGGAGTAGATGTCCTCGAGGGTTGCGCTTGCGGGCAGCACGTGCACACGCACGCCACGCTCAGCGAAACGCTGCGGGGTCATCGACTTAATGCCCAGGTCCAGGGCGACAATGGTCGCGACCGGGGGTGCGAACCAGTTGAACTGGTGCGGCTCAACAGTGTAGGCGGTGTCAACCGAAACGGAGTCAGCGAGCTTACGGCCAGCCATCGGCTCGGAGGCGCGCACCTCCTCCAGCAGCTCAGCCTCGGGGCGTTCTGCGTGCTCACCGGAGAACACGCCCGCACGCATCGAACCGCTCGAACGCAGGCGGCGGGTCAGGGCGCGAGTGTCAATGCCCTGAATACCGATGATGCCCTGCTCGATGAGCTCTTCGTCGAGGGTGCGCTCAGAACGCCAGTTAGATGCCACGCGTGCAGCGTCGCGAACCACGTAGCCGGCAACCCAAATCTTGCGGGACTCAGCGTCGGTCTTGTTCACGCCGGTGTTGCCAATATGCGGAGCGGTCTGAACCACAATCTGACCCGCGTAGGAGGGGTCGGTCAGGGTTTCCTGGTAGCCGGTCATGCCGGTCGAGAAAACCGCCTCGCCCAGGGACGCGCCGGTTGCGCCGTAGCCGTAGCCGCGGTAGACGGTGCCGTCCTCCAGGACGAGCAGCGCGCGGTCCGTACGCAGGGCGCCGGATCGTGTCATGTCAGTCATGCTCTTCTTCCTTTTCTCTGGTGTTCTCCCCCGCTTCCTGTACGGCCTCTACCGTGCAGGTTCCGGGGTAGTCTACGATGCCTTCGGCGGGTTGTTCGCCTGCCGTGGGACTAAATCTATGGGTGTGCGGGTGCGCCGGGGATGTTGGTCCGGGCTGTGCCCGATACCGGTTAGGCTTCCGGTTCTGCCGCCCACTTTTCGGGTGCATCCACCGCATTCGGGGCGATGCGGCGCAGCTCTCGCAGTACCGCCTGCTTGTCCTCGGCGTAGCGGGTGCGGAAGCCGGTCTGCACGCGGTGACCGTCCAGGGTCCAACCAATCACGACCAGGCCGTTCTTCTCCACAACCTTGCCCGCCATACCGCGGTCAGTGGTGATGACCGCAAGCTTCTTCGCCGGAATCCACAGGTCCTTCGCGCCGTTACGGGTGAAGATGATGCTGTCCGGGTAAATCAGCAGGGTGGACTTGCTCTTGAAGCCGAGCGAATCGAAACCCACGCGGTCCAGCCAGTTACCGAAAATGGTGGTGCTGACGTACTCGCCTTCGAAAGCGGCGTCAGCGGTCATGCCCTCGTAGCGTTCGGGAACTTCCTTGAGGGAGCCGAACATGTTCGCCTGGCGTGCCAGGCGTGAGCGCCATCCGTGCCACATGCCGTAGATGCACAGGGCGACCAGGGCGATGCAGATGACGGCGGTCAGGAACTTTCCCACGAAGGTTCTCTCTTTCGGTTGGGGTCTCGGTCGATTCTCTCGGCCTGGGTTGATGGGGTTGGAGGGCGGTGCTCCCGGCGCGGTTGAACCTCCCGGCGAGGCGGTGGCAGGCGCAAAACCCACCACCGCCAGGCACGGTCACTACGCGGTTCGCCTCGCGGGCCAGTCGCGCAAACTCAGCGGTGCGAACTAAACCTGCGCGAACTTACGTGCTCGGGTTACTTGCGCGGGGTTGCCAGCTCGCCGTTCAGCACGGTCGGGTGGCCAGCGTAGAAGGTTGCACGAATCGAGCCGGGCACCTCCATGTCGCGGTAGGGGTTGTTCTTACCCTTGGTTGCCTGCTCCTCCGGCTTGATGACGCGGGTTGCCTTCGGGTCGACCAGCACAATGTTTGCCGGTTCGCCTTCGGCAAGCGGGCGACCCTGCTCGTGGTCCAGGCGACCAATCTTCGCGGGCTGCTCGGAGAGGATACGAGCCACATCGCGCCAGGTAATCATGCCGGTGTCAACCAGGGTCATCTGGATGATGGACAGTGCCTGCTCCAGGCCGGTCATGCCGTTCGCGGCGCACGCCCACTCGCATTCCTTGGTCTCTGCCGGGTGCGGTGCGTGGTCGGTACCGATTACGTCGATGATGCCGTCGGCGACTGCCTGGCGTAGCGCCATGACGTCCTCTTCGGTGCGCAGCGGCGGGTTCACCTTGAACACCGGGTCGTAGGTGCGTGCGGTCTCGTCGGTAAGCAGCAGGTGGTGCGGGGTTGCCTCCGCGGTCACCTTCACGCCGCGGGACTTAGCCCAGCGCACAACCTCAATGGAGCCCTTAGTGGACAGGTGGCAGATGTGCAGCTTGGAGTCCAGGTGCTCAGCCAGCAACACGTCGCGGGCGATAATTGCCTCTTCAGCGACGGCGGGCCAGCCGGCAAGACCCAGGTCAGCGGACACCTTACCCTCGTTCATCTGGGCGCCCTCGGTCAGGCGCGGCTCCTGCGCGTGCTGCGCAATAACGCCGTCGAAGGTCTTGACATATTCGAGAGCGCGGCGCATCACGGCGGGGTCGTACACGCACATGCCGTCGTCGGAGAACACGCGCACGTTCGCGGTGGAGTTCGCCATGCCGCCGATGTCGGAGAGGCGCTCGCCCTTCAGACCCACGGTCACAGCGCCGATGGGCTGCACGCGGCACCATGCGGATTCCTTGCCGAGGCGGTCAACCTGCTCAACCACTGCGGCGGTGTCTGCCACGGGCAGGGAGTTTGCCATGGCGAACACTGCGGTGTAGCCGCCCAGGGCTGCCGCGCGGGTGCCGGTCTCAACGGTTTCGGATGCCTCATAGCCGGGCTGACGCAGGTGGGTGTGGATGTCGACCAGGCCGGGCAGTGCCACCTGGCCTGCCGCCTCGACGACCTGTGCGTCTGCGGCGTCAATGTTCTCTGCGATGCGGCTAATCACGCCGTCCTCGATGAGGATGTCGGCGACCTTTTCGCCGTAGAGGCTTGCGCCCTTGATCAGGTACTTGCTCATGGTGTTGGTTCCTCTCGTTAGGAAGGTCGTTTAGGATTCGTCGCCGGCGTAGAGCTTGGCGCTGGAGCCGTCAGTCAGAAGCAGGTAGAGCACCGCCATGCGCAGCGCCACGCCGTTGCTGACCTGGCGCAGGACCCAGGAGTTGGTGGCGTCGGCGGCTTCGGTGCAGATTTCCAGGCCGCGGTTCATGGGGCCCGGGTGCAGGATTGCGACCGGCTGCGGCTGCGCCTGCAGGGTTGCGAAGCGTTCAGCGGTCAGACCCCACAGCTCGGTGTACTCCTCTGCGGAGGGGAAGTACGCGGCGTTCATGCGTTCCTTCTGGATACGCAGCAGCATCACGGCGTCGGGCTTGGTGGCGATAGCTTCGTCGAAGTCGTGGAAGATTTCCACGCCGGCCTCTTCAACCCAGGAGGCGGTGTTCAGCGGCAGCAGGGTCGGCGGTGCGACGAAGACGACCTGCGCGCCGAGGGTGTGCAGCAGCCAAAGGTTGGAGCGCGCCACGCGCGAGTGCAGGATGTCGCCGACGATGAGCACGCGCATGCCGGACAGGTCGGTGCCGCGGGGGCTGTCCAGGCCGTCGCGTTCTGCCTTGTACTGGCGCAGGGACACGGCGTCGAGCAACGCCTGGGTGGGGTGCGCGTGGGTGCCGTCGCCCGCGTTGAGCACGGGAATGTCGGTCCAGCCAGCCTCCGCCAGGCGCTGCGGTGCACCGGATGCGGAGTGGCGAATCACGAACGCATCCGCGCCGATTGCCTTGAGGGTCTGCGCGGTGTCCTTGAGCGACTCGCCCTTAGACAGGGAGGAGCCGGAAGCGGAGAAGTTGGTGACCGCCGCACCCAGGCGCTTCTCCGCTGCTTCGAAGGAGAGGCGGGTGCGGGTGGAGTCCTCGAAGAAGAGGTTGACGACGGTCTTGCCGTTGAGCACGTTCAGGGTGCGGTTTTCGGCCTTGACCTGCGCCATGTAGTCGGCGACGTCGAGGATTTCGATGGCTTCTTCGCGGGTTAGTTCGCGGGTGTCGAGCAGATGCTTCATGAGAGCCCTCCCAGCTGGATAATGTCAACTCGGTCTGTTGCGTTGTCGGTTTCAGTCAGTACGACGCGCACGGTTTCGCTGGCGCTGGTGGGCAGGTTTTTGCCCACGTGATCGGCGCGGATGGGTAGTTGCCGGTGTCCGCGGTCTACGAGGACTGCCAGGCGTACGAGGGCGGGTCGTCCGTGGGCGTTGAGTGCGTCGAGGGCGGCGCGTACGGTGCGGCCGGAGTAGAGGACGTCGTCAACGAGAACTACGGTTTTACCTTCAATGCCGATGGTGGGCATGATGCTTTCCCCCGCGTTTTCTGGGGAGGTGGTGCCGCCGGTTCGCTGGTCGTCGCGGTAGGCGGTGATGTCCAGGGCGCCGATTCGTGTTTCTGCGTTGAAGTTCGGCTCGATGGCTTGGATGCGGGCTGCGAGTCGTACGGCAAGGGGCACGCCGCGGGAGCGGATGCCGATGAGTACGAGGTTTTCTACGCCTTTATTGGTTTCGATGATTTCGTAGGCGATGCGGGTGAGGGCGCGGCGGATTTCGTCCTCGCTGAGGATGGTGCGGCCGACGGTGGTCGCGTCCTCGGAGGTGCTTTGAGGGGTTGCCGAATGGGGGGCTGCGGTTAGATTTCGCCCCTGATTCGCGCCGGATGTGGGTACAGTTGACCCAGGCATAGCCGTCTCCTTCCCCGCCTCACGGGACGGATTTAAAGGTTTTGTGCTTCTAGTAGGGTACCACAGTTCACAGGCTACGTTCAGGTTCGGCGAGAGTCCGCCCACGCTGAGGCGACCCCTCACAGTGAGAGGGCTGCGGGGATATCAGAAGCACGTCTATAGCATGAGGCCAAAAATAGAAGTGGGAAGGTAGTTGAAGCACACTCAGATGCTCTTCAATTACCTTCCCATTTCTGAAAGCGTTAGTGCTGCGAGGGCTTGCAGTCACCTTGGGCTTTGCGTCCGCTCTGAATCACAAACACACCGTCTGGTCGACGAATCATAGTGTTCTCACGCAATTCCTCTGCTGCAGGCGATGAGGGAGAACCATCAACAACAGGTTCACCATTGGGCCAGCGAAGGCTTCCCCAGTCTTCGCAATACTGCACACGAACAACGGCGTTAGGGGTGCTCTGCCCATTTTGGTCCGTTGAGGCAGATACTTCGACTACTTCTACATCGCGAATTTCAATCTGCCCGCCAAACGGTCCTTCCTGAAGTGTTTCACGTAAGTCAGCAAAACCAGCCAGGGTGCTTTTAACACCCTTCGGTTCCAAAAACTTAGCGAGGTCCTCTTCACTGGTATGCTCCAGATCCCCCTGCATCCAGGCATTTCGAAGACGCACGTCCTGAGCTAGCACTTGCTTACCTGCTTCTCCTGCAGCTTTTCGCGCTTCTTCGGAGTCAACGGTGGTGTCAACGGCGGCACGGATTTCAACGACCTCAGAACCGGTCGGGGTAGGCGAAGGAGTAGGGGTAGGAGTTGCGGAAGCTTCAGCGCTCGCGGAAGTGGATGCATTCGATTCTGCCTTGACCTGCGCGCCGCCGGAACATGCAGACAGGGTCAGGAGCATTGCCGCAGAGAGCACGGCAATAGAAGCACGCGTGGTACGACTAAACATCATTGTTGGTTCTTTTCTGGTGTGTGGTTGTGCCGATAAAGACGGCTATGGAAATGGTGACTGTTGGAGGCGCATATCGAGCAACACTAGCAGAGGTAGCCTCCTCGCGTGCCCGGTATGCGTCCCATTACATCAGGTGCGGAGGCTAGACGACTTCGTCTTCCTCATAGTCGCAACCTTTGTGGTCAATATCGATATTGCCAAGAACATATGCCCCGTCATCACGTCGAACAATAAAAATCCTCCGTGTTTGGCTAACGTTCAGCCTAGACCCGTCAGACAGACGAACATTTCTAGTATCTTCGCAGAAGGTGACGGCTATACCCGCGTTAGGCTCCGAAGGCTTAGAACCGTCAGAGTGCTCCAAATTGTAGATAGAGGGAAGGCGAACATCACGGAAGATAATATCGCCTTCCACAGGGGAGGATACTGAGAGCTCATGCATAGACTCTGCCTGCTTTTTAACGCTTTCGAAAATACCCTTATCTACGTACTGAAGTAGCTCCTCATCGCTGGTATGTTCCACATCTCCATGCAACCAGGCGTTCTTAACACGTAGATGCTGGTCCAATACGGCGTACGCTGCGACAAGCGCCGCGTTTTCAGCTTCCTTCGAATCATTATTGGTGTCCACGCTCGGGCGAACCAGCACAATCTCGGAGCCAGACGGGCCGGTCGGGGTGGGCGAAGCAGTGGGAGTTGCGGAAGCCTCGGCGCTTGCCGATTCAGCGTTCGCGGAAGTGGAAGCGCTCGATTCTGCGCTGACCTGCGCGCCGCCGGAACAAGCGGACAGGGTGAGCATCATCGCCGCAGAGAGCGCGGCAATAGAACTACGGTTAAACATCATTGTTGGTTCTTTTCTGGTGTGTGGTTGTGTAAACCGCAGAATTATCCACGCAACAACGTGTGGAATTCAGCGGAATGTTATCGGTTGATGCCATTACCCTAACATATACCCACGGAGCACACACCCTGGCTCGCTATTTGTCCATTTTGGCAATGTTCCGTTCATATAGGTGCAGACAAGGGCATATCTGAGGTATGCATAGAGGCGCATACCGGACACGCAGGGCGGGGGCTCCGTCCTCAAGGCGCTCAGCGCCGCAGAGGGGGCACTCCCCCGCCCGCGTTGTCCGGTGAAGCCTCGACTGTTGCTAACAAACCCTGCGAGCACATCCGCACCCAATACGGAACCCCACGCAGAACTGCACCAACCAAACGCAACCTAGACACAGAAAACCCCCGCCGTCCTGTAGCGAACTACAGTACGGCGGGGGTTTCACGTACGCTCCCCTGCGGGCGCATCCTCAACGGCAGCAAACCAACCAGCTGCGGGCTAGCGGTCAGGCCGCGGTGGGACGTCTTACGCGAGCAGGGTCGGCTTCACCTGACGGAGCTTATCCAGCAGACCGTTCACGAACTTCGGAGATTCATTCGTGGACAGCACACGCGCCAGACCGACAGCCTCAGAAATTGCGACAGCATCCGGAACATCGTCGTTGTACAGAAGTTCCCAAGTGCCAATACGCAGCACGGCACGGTCCACGGCGGGCATACGCTCGAAGGACCAGTCACGGGCGTAAGTCTCAACAAACTCGCGGATCTCTTCGTCGTGGTCGCGAACGCCACGAATGATTTCCTCAGAGTAAGCAGAAATCTGCGCAACCGTGTACAGTCGGCGGCGGCGGAGTACCTCAATATAATCTTCGTTGCGCTGATCCGCCTCGAAGAGCACTTCGAGGGCGCGCAATCGGGCTTTAGTACGCGAATTCATTAGTCGTTCACGCGACCGAGGTACTCACCGGTGCGGGTGTCAACCTTGACCTTGGTACCGGTCTCCAGGAACAGGGGAACCTGGATCTCGTAGCCGGTCTCAACGGTTGCGGGCTTGGTGCCGCCGGTGGAGCGGTCACCCTGCAGGCCGGGCTCGGTGTAGGTGATTTCGAGGACCACGGATGCGGGCAGCTCGATGTACAGGGGGCTACCCTCGTGCATTGCGATGGTTGCGGTCTGGGACTCGAGCATGTAGTTTGCTGCGTCGCCGACAACGGTTGCGGGAACGTTGATCTGGTCGTAGGTCTTCATGTCCATGAAGACGTAGTCGTCGCCGTCCTGGTACAGGTACTGGTAGTCGGAGCGGTCAACGGTTGCGGTTTCGATCTTAGCGCCAGCGTTGAAGGTGCGGTCGACGACCTTGCCGGAGGTAACGTTGCGCAGCTTGGTGCGGACGAACGCGCCACCCTTACCGGGCTTAACGTGCTGGAACTCAACGACGGACCAGAGGTTGCCGTCAATCTTCAGGACGGCGCCGTTCTTAATATCGGTAGTGGATGCCATGGGGCTCTCCTTCGTGTCATCGACGCCCACGCCGTAGTGGTACCCGGCGCGGCGCTAAGTTTTCAATGAGCAAAAATATGTCCCGTACATTCTACAGGATGCGCACGAATTTGCCTAGCAGGGGCGCCACAGAATCTGCGACACCCCGCCCGGCTGCCGCGCGCTGACTGCCATATGCTGGCGGTCGCGTGGCGTGTGCTTCCGGTGAATGTACGGGACTCACCACCTACTCAGTAATCTCCTGGTAGGTCATGTACAGAATCGAATCGTCCGGCACCTCGTAGACGCGCGGGCGGGCCAGACCATCCAGAATGATGAAGCGCAGCAGGTTACCGCGTGCCTTCTTGTCGCGGCGCATTGCTTCAAGCAGCTGGGGCCATGCGTCTGCCTTGTAGGAGGTGGGCAGGCCCAGGGATTCGAGGATGCGGCGGGTGCGTGCCACGAGCTCTTCGTCGGCGTGGCCGGTTGCCAGCGCCAGTTCGGCGGCGTAGACCATGCCGACGGACACTGCCGCGCCGTGACGCCACTGGTAGCGTTCGTTGCGCTCGATGGCGTGGGCGAGGGTGTGGCCGTAGTTCAGGATTTCGCGGCGGCCGGACTCGCGCAGGTCCTCGGAGACAACCTCAGCCTTCACGCGCACACTGCGCTCAATGAGCTCGCGCATCACGGCGGACTGCGAGTCGCGCACAGCGTCCGGGTTTGCCTCAATCAGGTCAAGAATTTCGGGATCGGCGATGAAGCCGCACTTAACGACCTCACCCATGCCGGTCAGCAGCTCGTGCTCGGGCAGGGTGCGCAGGGTGCCAATCTCACAGAGCACTGCGGCGGGCGGCCAGAACGCGCCGACCAGGTTCTTACCCTCGGCGGTGTTGATGCCGGTCTTACCGCCCACGGCGGCGTCCACCATGCCGAGCAGGGTGGTCGGAATGTGGATGACGCGCACGCCGCGCAGCCAGGTTGCCGCAACGAATCCGGCAACGTCGGTAATAGCGCCGCCGCCCACAGAGATGATCGCGTCGGTGCGGGTGAAGTCGTTCTGACCGAGCACCTGCCAGCAGAACGCCGCCACCTGGTAGTGCTTGGCTTCCTCGGCGTCCGGGATTTCGGCGCTGAACGACTCGTAGCCCATGGCGCGCAGGTCTTCCATGACGAGCTCACCGGTGGAACGCAGGGCACGCGGGTGAATCACGAGCACCTTCTTGGTGCGGTTGCCCAGAATTTCGGGAATCTTACCGAGCAGATTGTGGCCGATGAGAACCTCATAGTTCTCACGCGGGGAGCTGCCGGTCACCGGGATGCGGGTAATATCTTCCGCGCCGGAGGCACCGAAAGTGGGGGTGGGCTGAGTGCTCATCATGTGTCCTTTCACAGGTGAGGGGTTAAGCTTGGGGGCGCTGCGCGCGGGAGGCGCGGGTTGCGGTCACGTACGCCTGGATTTCGGCGGTCATCTCGGTGATGGGGCGGCCGCCTCGTGCGTCCAGGGTGAAGTGAGCCAGCTCCTCGTAGCGGCTGCGGCGGCGCTCAAAAATGTCGGTCCACCGCTCTACCGGGTTCGGTTGCAGCAGCGGGCGGGTCTTGTTGCCGGTAATGCGCGGGGTGACTGTCTCGGCATCAACGAGGATGTACACCACGCATTCGTCCTTGAGCAGCTCCGCGACCGAGTCGGTCATGGGCGCGCCACCGCCCAGGGAAAACACCGTGTTGCGGTACACGGGCGAAGTAAGGACCTCTTCGATGGTTTTGCGTTCGAGCTCGCGGAAGTGCGCCTCACCGAAGATCTCGAAGATTTCTGAGACTTCGCCGTAGCGTTCCACAATCAGCTGGTCAGCGTCGAGGAACTCGTAGCCGTAGAAACGCGCCAGGTGCGTACCAATGTAGGTCTTACCTGCCGCCATGGGGCCAATGAGCACGATGGGGCGGGAACGTTCCGCGAAGTTTTCGTGCATTTCACGCACCTGCTGCGGGTGGATGCGAGCGCCGCAGGCGGACTCGTCTTCTGCGAGCGCGTCTGCGGGGGTTTCTGCGGGCGCGACAAATTCAGCCGGTGCGGAAGCTTCGACGGATACTGCAGAATCAGCGGGAGTTGCGGTCAGCTCGGACGCGTCGAGGGGCTTCTCCCCCGCCGGGTTCTCTGCAGGCTGTTCTGCGGCGGGTGCTGCGGGCGCGGCAACCTGAACCTTGCCGAACAGCGCCGGGGTCGGACGGACCGGCTTGGCGGGTTCAGCCGCGGGCACAGGCGCAGAAACAGCAACGTTCTCCCCCGTTGCTTCAACAGGCTGAGCCTGCTTCGGTGCTACAGGTTTCGGAGGCGCCGGCTTGGGGGCAGTGAGATTGGGTGCCGCGGACTTCGGCGCAACAGGCTTGGGCGCGGCAGGCTTGGGAGCCTCCGCCTTCACGGACTCCTCGCGGGGTTCTTCCTGAGCGGTGCCCATGCCCTGCAGGGCGCTGAGCAGCTTCAGGCGCAGGTCCTCGTCCAGGCCCAGCGCCGGGTCGGCATCCTCAGAAACCGAGGAGGCGTACAGGCGCACACCCTGCGTGCTCGCGGCAGCGGCGGGCAGGGGGCGAACACCCGAACGCATCAGGTCAGCCGGGGTCGGCACGCGAGACGCCGCGCGGGCAGCAGAAACCGAAGCGGCAGCCTTGGAGCCTGCCTCAGAAGCTGCAGAAGAACCAGAAGCGCCCGCCTCACGCGCAGTAACCTCAGCGGATACAGCCTGCTCGGCCTCCACCGCGGCACCGGACTCCGATACACCGGATTCCGGGCGCGGCGAAGCGCCCCCTCGCGCACGCTGCGCAGCCGCAGCAATACGCGCAAGGGGGCTCGACGCGACGGGGTGAACGCCCGCAGGCTCAACCGGAAGGGGCACTACGCGTCCCAACCAGCCACGTTAGACTCCCACGCCAGAGACGCCGGAATGGCGTCCAGGTAGGAATCCATGTTGCGGCGAGTCTCACCAATCGAGTCGCCGCCAAACTTCTCCAGTGCAGCCTCAGCGAGCACCAGGGCGACCATGGCCTCCGCCACCACGCCGGCGGCGGGAACAGCACACACGTCCGAACGCTGGTGGTGGGCGCGAGCCTCTTCACCGGTGGAAGTATCAATGGTCTTCAGAGCCTTCGGCACGGTCGCAATGGGCTTCATTGCCGCACGCACACGCAGCAGGTCGCCAATGCTCATGCCGCCCTCAATACCACCTGCGCGGTTGGTATCGCGGGTAACGCCGTGCTCACCAATGGAAATCTCGTCGTGAGCGGCAGTGCCCGGGCGGTCAGCGGTCGCGAAACCGTCGCCAACCTCAACGCCCTTAATCGCCTGAATACCCATCAGTGCTGCGGCAAGGCGCGCGTCCAGGCGGCGGTCCCAGTGCACGTACGAACCCAGTCCGGGAGGCATACCGTACGCAAGCACCTCAACCACGCCGCCGAGAGTCTCGCCGTCTTTGTGAGCCTCGTCCACGCGCTGAACCATCGCGTCGGAGGTTGCCTTGTCGAAGCAGCGCAGCGGGTCAGCGTCCAGCTGGTCAACGTTGCGGGGCGAAGGCACCGGGGCGCCCTCGGGAGCGTGCACGCCACCCACAGCCACGGTGTGAGAAACCAGCTCAACACCCAGAGCCTTCAAAATCTGGGCGGCAACCACGCCAAGAGCCACGCGAGTCGCAGTCTCACGCGCGGAAGCGCGCTCCAGCACCGGGCGAGCCTCAGAGAAGTTGTACTTCTGCATGCCGGTAAAGTCAGCGTGACCGGGGCGCGGACGAGTCAGCGCCGCATTACGTGCGCGACCCTCAATCAGCTTCGGATCCACCGGATCAGAGCTCATCACGTCAGTCCACTTGGGCCACTCGGTGTTTGCAATCTCAATCGCGACCGGGCCGCCCTGAGTCAGGCCGTGGCGCACACCGCCCAGGATGCGCACGCGGTCCTCCTCGAACTTCATGCGGGCACCGCGGCCGTAGCCGAGTCGGCGGCGAGCCAGGGCGTCACGCACCATGTCGCTGGTGAGTTCCACACCGGCGGGTACGCCCTCAATAATGCCGACGAGCGCCTCGCCGTGGGATTCTCCGGCAGTGAGCCAACGCAGGGCCATAGGTTAACCTCTTTTCATCGCACCCGCACCGAAGCGCAGGAAGAAGGAATAATAATTCTTCACGTGTATAAATAGTGTATAAAATGCCCGTTTGCTGAGCGAATGAAAGCACGCTTTTTTCACGAAACGGAAGCGCGAGGCGCAAGATCAACCGCCGCGCACATCGCGTTGATTAGACCCAGCAGTTCGGCGGGCTGCAGTTCACGACCGGTAAACAGCAGAACCTGCTCCACCGCCTGGTACAGCAGCATCTCCAGACCAGAAACCACCGTGCCATCGTTAGCCTCCCAGGCGCTCGCCAGCACCGAAGGCCACGGGTTATACGCAACATCCAGCAGTACCGGGCGGTGCGTCGCGGAGGCACCCTTCAAGCCGGTCAGCTGGCTCGCCCACTCGTCCGCCGCATGCGCCGGAAGCGTAGACACCACCGGGTGATGGCCGCGCTCAGCAAGGTTCTGCGGCAGCTCAGCCAGGGAAACCTGCTCCAGCTGAACGCCCAGGCGATCTGCCGCCTCCTGCACGCTACCGAGCTTATGTAGCGAACGGGCGTACACGCTCACACGGCGGTAACCCAGCTTATGCAGGGCGGTCAGGGCGGAAATAGCGGTCGCTCCCCCACCAACGACGGCGGGCTCATCACGCTTGAGGTCCGGCTCCAAACCGGCGTGGCGCAGCGCGTTCACAATGCCAATCACGTCGGTGTTATCGCCCAGCACCTTCTCGCCGCGCGGATACACCGTATTCACCGCACCGGTCACGCGGGCAGTCTCGCTCAGCTCATCGCAATACTCGATGACGGCGGTCTTCAACGGCATCGTTACCGACAGGCCCGCAATATACGGTGCATCCTCCGTACCCTTCGGGTGGCGCACGCCGCGCATAATCGCCGGCAAATCATCGGGCAGGGTATCGCGGCGATCGTACTCAAGATTCGCCTCACCCAAAAAGTCATACGCCGCACGATGCAACGCAGGCGACAGCGAATGCGCAATAGGGTGCCCCAGCACGTAGGCACGGCGAAGATACGGGGCCTCGCGATACGGTTCAGTCTTCATCGGCTCTCTTTCGCTCTCACGCCGGGGGTCGTTCTCAACGCTGGGTACAGGGACGGCCGCGGGGGCCACCTCCCATTTTAGCGGGTACAGCAAAGGCGGGCACCTCCCCCACTCTCGTGGAGGCGGTACCCGCCTCAGCAAGGAACCTTCACGCCGAAGCCACCAAATCGTAGCTACCGGCTGAACCGACTAGCTACAGCTTAGCTACAGCGGTTCGGGTGCTTAGTACACCACTGGTTGTACTCTTCAACGTAACGCTGGTGCTCAGCGTAAGTGCGGGAGTACTTCGTCTCACCGGAGTCCAGGTCCACAGTCACCCAGTAGTAGTACGGGTTCTTCTCAGGAGCCGCTGCTGCCTTAATCGAAGCCAGCTGCGGGGAACCAATCGGACCCTTCGGAAGACCCTTATTCGCATAAGTGTTGTACTTATTGCTCTTGTCTGCCTTCTGCTCCTCCGTCAGATGGTAGGAGCGGATGCCCAGACCGTAGGTCACGGTTGCGTCCGACTGAATCAGACCGGAGGTCTCACCATCCGGGTTGTTCAGACGGTTCTCGATGATGCCCGCAACCGCCACGTAGTCCTTCGGCTGAGCCTCAAGCTCCACGATGGAGGCGATGGTCAGCACCTCGAAGGTCTTCTGATCGCCGCTCACGCCGGCTTCCTTCAGGTCGGCCTTGGTCTTGTCGACCATGGTCTGAATGACCTTCTTGATGTCGGTGTCCTTCGGGAATCGGTACTCGCCCGGGTGCAGCCAACCCTCAATCGAGGGGAAGTTGCTCGGCACGCCGTACTGCGTGTAGTTCTGCACGGCCTCTTCCACCTGCTTACGGGTGAACGCGCCGTCAGAACCGGAAACGATCAGGTCGATGGTTTCGTTCACACGCTTACCCTGCGGAATCGCCAGGTACAGCACGTTGCTGTTCGCCTCGATAATCGTGTTGATTGCGCTCGAGCTGCTCATGTGCTGCTGAAGCTCGTAGGTGCCCGGCTGCAGGTACTTGCCGTTGCTTTCCTTGCTGTACACCTCGACGAACTTATCGGCGTCGGCAATCACGCCGGCCGCCTCCAGCTCGTTCGCCACCTGCGCGGTGGACTGGCCCGAGCGGATCGTGAAGGTCACGGTCGTGCCGTTACCGCCGCCGGAGTAGTCGCGCGTCTTGAACGGATCGTACCGCGTGATGAAAGCGGCAGAAATAATCACCAGGGCCGCCACGAAGAGCGACATGGCGCTCAGCATGATGGCGCGGCGACGGCGTTTGCGAGCACGCAGAGTCGCTACAGAGACAATCTCGTGCTCCAAGGTAATGCCGGTAATGCCTTTTTCCTCATCGGCTTTCGTCGGCCGAAAAAGGTCCAGACCGCTCTCTTCGGGGTGTTCCTCGGAATGTTTATTCTTTTCGGTCACTGAAGGTTCTCCGTTTCATTGACGGCACCAACCGCAGCCCCTTCTAACTCGTGCGATCGGTTCTCTTCGTGGGCCGGATCGCTCACCTTGTACCCGGCTACGGACTGCCCTGCCTTGAGGGCGTCCAGGCTGTACTGCAAAATGTTCACAGCCGCCACCTGGTCAACCATAGTCTTGAAGTCTCGGCTGGATACCCCAGCCTCGTGCAGTGCACGGTGAGCGCTCACGGTGGTGAGTCGCTCATCCACCAGCCAAATGTTAATGTGTGTTTTCTCTTCGGAATCCAGCTCGGAGCGCAGAGCCTGAGCGTACTCCCGAGCCATCTCAGTGGAGGGAGAATCCCCACCACGCATGGTCTTCGGAAGGCCGACGAACACCTCCACCACCTCGTTCACCTCAATCAGCTTACGCAGGACGCGGCGGTCAGAGTTCTTCTTCGCGTCGCGGCGCAACGTCTTGAGCGGGGTGGCAAGAATGCCGTCGGGGTCGCTGAGGGCGGTGCCGACGCGGGCATTACCCACATCGACACCCATCCGCACTCCGCGCTGGAATTCTGCCATATTTAGGCCTGAGCCTGTGCGATAGCGTCGCGGACAGCGTCCAGTGCAGCACCAATCTTGGATGCGTCCTGGCCACCACCCTGAGCGACGTCGTCCTTACCGCCGCCACCGCCGCCGAGAACACCGGCAGCAACGCGGACCAGAGCGCCAGCCTTTACGCCAGCCTCACGAGCACCCTCGTTGGTTGCCACCAGGACGACGGGGCGGCCATTAGCCACACCCACCACGGCGACAACCGCAGCCTCGGAGCCGAAGCGCGAACGCAGATCCAGAGCCAGCTCACGAACGCCGTTAGCGTCCAGTTCGCCAGCGTCATGTGCCAGAACGCGAACAGCACCAATGGTCTGTGCGTTCTCCAGCAGCTTGCCAGCCTCAGCCTGCAGCTTCTCGCGGCGCAGCTGAGCCAGTTCCTTTTCAGCAGCCTTCAGCTTAGCCAGAGTCTGGTTAATCTTCTCCGGCAGATCAGCGGAAGACTGAACCTTCATCAGGCCGGTCAGCTGGTTCACCAGGGTACGCTCAGCAGCCAGGTGGTTGAAGGAATCCAGACCCACCAGAGCCTCAACACGGCGGTTACCGGAGCCAACAGAGCCCTCGGTCAGCAGGGTCAGCGAACCAATCTCAGCGGACGAACCAACGTGGGTGCCACCGCAGAGCTCACGAGAGAACTCGCCGCCGATTTCAACAACGCGCACCACGTCACCGTACTTCTCACCGAAGAGGCTCATAGCGCCCAGAGCCTTAGCCTCAGCCAGCGGCATCTCACGGGTAATCACCTCGTGGTTGTCGCGGATAGCGAGGTTAGCGACCTCTTCAACCTCACGCTTAGCGGACTCGGACAGACCCTCGCTCCACGCGAAGTCGAAACGCAGGTAGCCTTCCTTGTTGAAGGAGCCACGCTGGGTAGCCTCGTTGCCGAGAACCTGGTGCAGGGCAGCGTGAATGATGTGGGTACCCGAGTGTGCCTTCTCACCGTCGCGGCGACGCTGAACGTCAACCTGTGCCACAACATCGGCACCGGTGTGAACCTCGCCCTCACGCACAACGGCGCGGTGAACGCTCAGACCCTTCACGGGCTGCTGAACGTCCTGAACGTCAATAATGAAGCCGTTGCCGGTAATCATGCCGGTATCAGCTGCCTGGCCACCAGCCTCCGCGTAGAACGGGGTCTCGTCCAGGACAACCTCAATCTTGTCGCCAGCCTTAGCGGCGGGAACAGACACGCCGTCCACCAGGATTGCGCGCAGCTTAGTCTCAGTACGCAGCTCGGTGTAGCCGGTGAAGATGGAGCCGCGCTCGTCCACGAGCTTACGCAGCTCGGACAGGTCAGCAAACGCGCCCTTCTTCGCCTTAGCGTCAGCCTGCGCACGGTGACGCTGCTCAGCCATCAGCTCACGGAAGGACTTCTCATCCACCTTCACGCCAGCCTCAGCGGCCATCTCCAGGGTCAGGTCAATCGGGAAGCCGTAGGTGTCGTGCAGAGCAAACGCCTCAGCACCGGAAACAGAGTTCGAGCCATCCTTCTTAGCGGCTGCAACAGCCTCTTCCAGACGCTCAGTACCGGTCTCAATGGTGTGCAGGAACGCCTTCTCCTCAGCGTACGCAATGCGGGAGATACGCTCGAAGTCGTCAGCAACGTACGGGAACGCACCCTTCATCGCATCACGCGAAGCCGGGAACAGCACGGGCAGGCAGGGCTCAGTCACGCCCAGCAGACGCATCGCACGAATCGCGCGGCGCATCAGGCGGCGCAGAATGTAGCCGCGACCCTCGTTCGAGGGGGTCACGCCATCAGCAATCAGCATGAGCGAAGAACGGATGTGGTCGGCCACCACGCGCATGCGCACGTCGTCCTCGTAGCCCTCGTCCTCGGCGGACTCAGAGCCGTGGTACTTCTTGCCGGAGAGCTTGGACGCTGCATCCAGCACGGGGCGCACCTGGTCGGTCTCGTAGAAGTTCTCGACGCCCTGCAGCAGCATGGCCAGACGCTCAACGCCCAGGCCGGTATCGATGTTCTTCTTCGGCAGGTCGCCCAGAATCTCGAAGTCGTCCTTGCCGATGCCCTCGCCACGCTGGTACTGCATGAACACGAGGTTCCAGATCTCGATGTAGCGGTCGTCGTCAGCCGCCGGGCCGCCTTCCTTACCGTAGGCGGGGCCGCGGTCGTAGAAAATCTCGGAGTCGGGGCCTGCGGGGCCGGGCTGGCCGGTGGACCAGTAGTTTTCCTTCATGCCCATGCGCTGAATACGCTCGGCCGGGAAGCCCACCTTGTTGTGCCAAATGTCGAAGGCCTCGTCGTCACCCTCGTAGATGGTGACCCACAGGCGCTCGGGATCCAGGCCGAAGCCACCCTGATCCTGCGGGGTGGTCAGCAGCTCGTAGGCGAAGGGAATCGCCTGCTCCTTGAAGTAATCGCCAAAGGAGAAGTTACCGGCCATCTGGAAGAAAGTACCGTGACGCGCAGTCTTACCGACCTCTTCAATATCCAGGGTGCGGATGCACTTCTGCACGCTGGTCGCGCGGGAGAACGGAGGGGTCTCACGGCCCAGGAAGTAGGGAATGAACGGCACCATACCGGCGATGGTGAACATAGCGCCGGGCTCGTTCGAAATCAGCGATGCCGAAGGCACCACAGTATGGCCGCGGGAAGCGAAGAAATCGATCCAGCGCTTGGAAATCTCCTGTGAGAGCATCTCGTTCCTTAGAGTAATCTGTGCGAAATTCTAAATTAGTCTACTGACCTATGGTGCCTGTCCGAGAGCAAAATGGCTAATCGAGCCACCCTCGTACCGTGGTTAACGGACAAAAGCACCACCTTTTAAAACCTAGTTGAAGAAGCCGTCGCCGAGCTGACGGTCACGCGCAATACGCTGCTCACGCGCTCGCTTCTGAGCCTCTTCCAAGGAGGCAATCTCAGCCTCCACCTCAATGAGCTCACGCTCCGCCAAACGACGGTTCGTGGACTCAATCTCAGCCGAGCTCATCTGACGATCCCAGGTGTCGAGGGAACCGGGACGCAGGTCCTGCTTCTGGCGCTCCACCTTGGCGTTGAGCTCCATCTCCTTCTCCTGCATACCCTCGCGCACGCGAGCAGCGAACTCGACGGCCTTCAGCGCGTAGGGTTGCAAGGGCTTGCCAATCGGCGAATCGAAGAACTTTCCCATCTGAGACTCCGGGTTGAGGGCCAGCTCGCCGTGCTCACGCTTGAGCAGGGCGCTGCCGGGGGTACGCTGTGCGGGCTCGGAAGAGGAGGCTCGTCGGGAGGCAAGGTAGCCCGCCGCGGCACCGGCACCGAGCAGAAGAACGGAACGGAGCAGACCCATTAGTTCTCACCGCCCGCGGTCGAGGAGGTGCCACCCTGCTGGCCGGACTTGTTGCCGCCGCGGAAAGCCTGGCGCACGCCGTAAGAGAAGGAAGCCACCTTAATCAGCGGCTGGCCCACGGTCGAGGTCACCAGCGAGGACAGGGCCGAAACGTTCGCGGAGGCATCCGAAACGTTCGAGGTGATGTCGTCAACCTTCTCGAGCTGCTCGTTGGTGGTCACCACGGTGCGGGTCACCTCTTCAATGAGCGGCGCGGTGCTCTGGTTGAGCGAACGAATCGTCACGATCAGCTCATCAAACACCTTGGTCAGGCGAATAATGGGAAGGGCCAGCAGTGCCACGAGAATCGCGAAAACTCCCGCCGCAATCAGGCCTGCAATATCTCCGCCAGTCATCTGTACCTCATTTCGCGTAACGCATGGTGCTTGTCAATAGTCGTACTCACCGGCGCGCCGCCGTGGCGCATCGGTCGGACTGCCTACACAGTTCAATCCCTTATTCTAGTCGAAAATTCCTTCTCGCGCCCCTTAAACTCTCATGAAACTCCCAGGATTGAACAATTCACAGGTTCCCCAATGAGCCGAGGCGAAGCCCGCATCCGAGGGGCAGAACCCTAAGTCGGGCCCTTAAACGGGAACAACCCGTCCCCCACCGAAACGGTACGGAACGGGTTGCTTCTCGAAAAATCGAGATTATGCCAGACGCGAGTAGTACTCAACGACCAGCTGCTCGTCGCAGATCACGGGGATCTCTTCGCGCTTGGGCTTACGCTCAAGCTTTGCGTGCAGCTTCTCGATCTCAACGTTCAGGTATGCCGGAACCTCGGGCAGAACTGCCTGGTTCTCGCCAGCAGCCGCAGCCTGGAAGGGAACAGTCTTCTCAGCCTTGGGGTGAACGTGGATCAGCTGGCCGGGCTTGACCTGGAACGAGGGGCGGTCCACGCGAACGCCGTCAACCAGAATGTGACGGTGAACAACCATCTGACGTGCCTGAGCAATGGTGCGGGCGAAACCTGCACGCAGAACCAGGGCGTCGAGGCGGGTCTCGAGCAGCTCGACCAGGTTCTTACCGGTCTGGCCCTCAAGGCGCTTTGCCTCGAGGTATGCGCGGCGCATCTGTGCCTCGCGGATGTTGTACTGAGCGCGCAGACGCTGCTTTTCCTTCAGCTGGGTAGCGTAGTTGGAGTCAGCCTTCTTGCGGGCACGGCCGTGCTGGCCGGGGCCGTAAGGACGACGCTCGAGGTACTTTTCTGCCTTCGGGGTCAGTGCAATGCCCAGGGCACGGGACTGACGCACGGTACGGCGGGTGCGGTTGTGCTTAGCCACAATCTACCTTTCTATGTGAGGCTCCTGCACCCTCACGGGTGGGGCCTCAGTCTGTTTGGATACTGGCCTCCTCGGGTAACCTCGCCGTTGGCCCGCGCGCGACCGATTCGGTCGTTGCTGCGCGGCGGTGAGGCGGAGAGCGCGAGGCAGAGTACCTCGCTGCTACATTACTCATGCTCGCACGGATGCAGGCATAGCAATTGCCAGACCCGTCAAGCTTACCGGATGCGCCCCGGCTTTACCAGCCTTTTGGGGAATCTTTAGTTTAAATTGCCGTTTGTGTGGGTTTTTGACATATACCCACACGAACCCCACGGGGAATATTTGCACCCGTCAGAAGCATTTAGGGGAGCCTTCCCCACAAAATTGCCGGGTGTAGATGTTGGATTGTAATCATTCCGTTATTTTTAACCTGTGAATCTATGGGATTAGCTTGCTTTCGAGCTCTCGCATCGCCTAGACTAGGCGTACAAGCTTGGCGTCCGCCCTTCCGGGATTGGCCGACGGTCAAGACATCTATCACAACTCAAACTCTGATGCGGTGCGCAGTACGACCGAGGTACTGCGCACCGCATTTTGCGTGTGCTCACTGTCTGCTGTCCTATAGACGGGCCGGCGCGGGTGGTTTGCGTGATAAGTCCGCGCGGCTAATGAGCACGGCTAGTCTGCGCGGCAAGCGCGCGCCGCGGCTAGTTCGCGCGGTGAAACGGCATGGCCCCTCCGTGCGGCTAGTTGCCGCCGTCAAGAATCCTGCGGATACGCTCACGACGCTCCGTCAACGTGCGCTCAAAACCATGCTGAGTCGGCTCATAGTAGACCGTGCCGCGCAGGGTATCCGGCAGGTACTGTTGAGCCGCCACATGACCCGGCGCATCATGCGCATAAATGTACCCCTCACCGTGACCAAACTGCTTAGCCCCCGCATAATGACCATCACGCAAATGCACCGGAACCTGACCCGAAGCACCCGCACGCACATCCGCAATCGCGCGGTTAATCGCGTTATAGGCGGCGTTCGACTTCGGCGCGAGCGCACAATAAATCACCGCCTGCGACAGGATGATGCGCGCCTCCGGCATACCCACCAGCGCCACCGACTGCGCCGCAGCCGTCGCAACCTGCAACGCCTGCGGATCAGCCAAACCAATATCCTCACTCGCCAAAATCATGATGCGACGCGCCACGAAACGCGGATCCTCGCCGCCCTCCAGCATGCGCGCCAGGTAGTGCACCGCGGCATCCGCATCAGAGCCACGCATGGACTTGATGAACGCACTCACCACGTCATAATGCTGGTCACCCGAACGGTCGTAGCGGATCGCGGCGCGGTCCACCGCCTCCGTGGCGTGCGCCAGGGTGATGCGCACGGGCGCGGCAGATTCCGGGTCCTTCTCCCCCGCCGGGTCCGCTGAGCCCGCTGAATCCTCGGACGAGTTGGCGGTATCGGGGTCGGCGGGGTCAGTCTCTTCAGAGGTGGGTTCTGCTACATCAGTTTCTGCGGGGCTGGTTTCTGCTGTGGCATTTCCCGCAGCTTCAGCCTCACTAAACGCAATCGCAGCTGCCGCCTCCAGCGAGGTCAGGGAGCGGCGAGCGTCGCCTCCGGAAACCGCCGCGAGGTGGGCGCGCGCATCCGCATCAATGACCGCCGCGCCGCCAAAACCGCGCGGGTCAGCCAGCGCACGGTCAATCAGGTGCTCAATATCGGACTGCTCCAGCGAATGAACCCGCAACAGCAGCGAGCGCGAGAGCAGCGGCGAAATAATGCTGAACGACGGGTTCTCCGTCGTAGCCGCCACCAGAATCACCCAGCGGTTCTCCACACCGGGCAGGAGCGCATCCTGCTGAGCCTTCGTGAAACGGTGAATCTCATCCAGGAACAGCACGGTGGTCGTGCCGTACATATCGCGGTCGAGCAGCGCCTGATCCATGACCGCGCGCACATCCTTCACGCCCGCAGTAATCGCTGAAAGCTCCACGAACTTACGACCCGGCGCGCGTGCAATCACGTGCGCCAGCGTGGTCTTACCCGTACCCGGCGGGCCGTACAGAATCACCGAGGACGGTCCAGCCGGGCCGGCGTTCTCCCCCGCCAACACGCGCAAAGGCGCACCCGGAGTCAGCAGGTGCTCCTGGCCGAGAACCTCATCAATAGTGCGCGGACGCATCCGCACCGCCAGGGGTGCACGAGACGCCGAACGGGCAGAGCGCGCACGCGACGCAGAGGCGCGTGAGGAGGTGGGCTCCTCGGCGGGCGCACCAATCAGGCTCACGCGGTCCCCGTCGTCGGGCAGCTCAAGATCAAAGAGGGAATCAGCCATAGTCTTACTCTATCGTTTTGCAGGCTTGAGGTGGGCGCGGGGTGCGGATTTAGCTCGCGGCGTGACGCCACACAGGTTTTCGATGGGGTTTCGATAGGTTAGTGTCTTCGCCGTGGGTTTTAAACCCCTGGGCAAGGCTATAAACCCAGGAGCAATCCACTAACCTATCGAAAGCGCCGCTTTTAGAGGGTCTCGCTGTCGAGAATCAGGGTCACCGGGCCGTCGTTGACGAGCTCCACCTGCATGTCCGCACCGAACACGCCCGTCTCCACGTACAGGCCACGCTCACGCAACGCCTGAACGTAATCGTTGAACAGCGGCTCACTCACCGGACCCGGCGCAGCGGCAGACCAGGAGGGGCGGCGGCCCTTCTTCGCGTCCCCGTACAGGGTGAACTGGCTGACTGCCAGCACGGGCGCACCCTCATCGAGGAGGGACCTCTCCCCCTCCAGCAGGCGCAGGTTCGCGGTCTTATCGGCAAGCTTCGCAATCTGCGCCGCACCGTCGCCGTGGGTGATGCCAACCAGCACCAGGTAGCCGGGCCGGTCAATCGCGCCGACCGTCTCACCGTTCACGCGCACCGCCGCGCGGGTTACGCGCTGAATAACTACTCGCATCGTTCACCTTTCATTTGGAGCCGGCTCTCGCCGGGCTCGCACATCTCTTTCAATATTCGCGGCGGCTGGTTTAGAGGCAGCCGATTTATAATCAGCCGCCTCAGAGTACGCCGCGCAGCTGCACGGCACGCAAAAACTGGTTCGCCGCCCGTGGGGTACGAAACTCAATAAAACGCTTCTGCAGATGCTGCCCGCGAGCCTCCGCCAGCAGCTCACCGACGTGCGGGTAGCTCCTCCACGTGTACCGAATCATGTTGTCCGGGTCCCGCAGAATATTCCACAGCGGCGGTTCCACGTTATCAGCCCACAGCTTCTGACCCGTCACCGCGCGCCGCACCGTCCGGCGAACCACACGCCACATGACCACCGCGCGGCTATAGCGCAGATAAATCACCACATCCGCACGCTCCAGCAGGCGGCCACGCACCTGCGGATACTGCCACTCCGTAATCCACGCGGGCCGCTCAATAAGCGCCTGAACGTCCGCCTCAAAACTAGGGCGCGGAGTCCAGTCCGGGCCCCAATGCAAAGAATCCATCTCCGTATGCGGAATGTTCAGGAGGCGCCCCAACCGCGCCGCAAACGTCGTCTTGCCGCTACCGCTCGGGCCGGCAATCAGGATGCGCATACTCCCCTCCCCTTCGGCTAGTGCACAAATCGGCACGCACGCCAGTTCATACAAAAGGTGGGCTGCGACCCTGCACCAGCAGAATACACAGCCCACCCTCAACGGCGACCCCGGCAAGGCTCAAGTCTCGAGCCTCACAGCTCGGAGCTCAAAGCTCAAGACTCAATGCCCCACCAGGTTCACGCCGCACACCTCACACCCCAACCGGGGCGCACGACCAAAGACTAGAGAAGATTACTCCTCGTCCTTCTTCTTCGGCTTGAAATCAACGCCAGCTTCCTTACGCTGCTCCGGGGTAATCGGTGCAGGTGCGGCAGTCAGCGGGTCGTAACCGTTACCGGTCTTCGGGAACGCGATAACCTCGCGGATCGAATCAACGCCAGCCAGCAGAGACACAATACGGTCCCAACCGAACGCAATACCACCCATGGGCGGTGCGCCGTACTTGAACGCATCCAGCAGGAAGCCGAACTTCTCCTGAGCCTCTTCCTCACCAATGCCCATCACAGCGAACACGCGTTCCTGCACGTCGCGGCGGTGAATACGGATCGAACCGCCACCAATCTCGTTACCGTTGCAGACAATGTCGTAAGCGTACGCCAGAGCCGAACCCGGGTCGGTGTCGAAGGTGTCCAGGAACTCGGGCTTCGGGGAGGTGAACGCGTGGTGCACGGCGGTCCATGCGGAGTGGCCCAGAGCCACGTCACCGGACTCAGTAGCCTCAGCAGAAGACTCGAACATGGGGGCGTCAACAACCCACACGAAGGACCACTCGCCGTCCTTAATCAGGCCGGTACGGTGACCAATCTCAACACGAGCAGCACCCAGCAACGCGCGGGAAGCCTTAGCCTCACCAGCAGCGAAGAAGATGCAGTCGCCGGGCTTCGCGCCGGTAGCCTCAGCCAGGCCAGCACGCTCAGCGTCGGTAATGTTCTTAGCCACCGGACCGGTCAGCTCGCCGTCCTCCTGAATGAGAACGTAAGCCAGACCCTTAGCGCCGCGCTGCTTAGCCCACTCCTGCCAAGCGTCCAGGGTGCGGCGGGGCTGAGAAGCACCACCGGGCATCACAACGGCGCCCACGTAAGGAGCCTTGAACACGCGGAAAGTGGTGTCCTTGAAGTACTCAGTCAGCTCAGTCAGCTCCAGGCCGAAGCGCAGGTCGGGCTTGTCCGAACCGTACTTCTCCATCGCATCCTTGTAGGTCATGCGCTGAATCGGGCGGGGAACCTTCACGTCAATCAGGTTCCACACAGCCTCAACGATGCGCTCGCCCAGGTCAATGACGTCTTCCTGATCAACGAACGAAGCCTCAATGTCCAGCTGAGTGAACTCGGGCTGGCGGTCGGCGCGGAAATCCTCGTCACGGTAGCAGCGGGCAATCTGGTAGTACTTCTCAATACCGCCCACCTGCAGCAGCTGCTTGAACAGCTGCGGGGACTGCGGCAGAGCGTACCACGAACCCGGAGCCAGACGAGCCGGCACCAGGAAGTCGCGTGCACCCTCGGGGGTGGAACGGGTCAGGGTCGGGGTCTCAACCTCAATGTAGCCGTCCTCAGCCAGCAGGTTGCGTGCTGCACGGTTCGCGTCCGAACGCAGGCGCATGATGCGAGCCGGCTCCGGGCGGCGAAGGTCCAGGTAGCGGTAGCGCAGGCGCGCCTCCTCACCCACCTCAACGTGCTCGTCAATCTGGAAAGGCAGCGGGGCCGCGGTGTTCAGCACCTCAACGGTGGACACCTCAACCTCAATCTCGCCAGTCGCCAGGTTCGGGTTCTCGTTACCCTCCGGGCGCTTAGTCACCAGACCAGTCACGCGCAGCACATACTCGTTGCGCAGGTGCTCAAAATCAGCCTCATTGTGGAAAACACACTGGGTGACACCCTCACGGTCACGCAGGTCAACGAAGGCGACACCACCGTGGTCGCGGCGGCGAGCCACCCAACCGGTCAGGGTAACAGTCTCTCCAATGTTTGCGGCGGTCAGCTCGCCGTTGGTGTGAGTGCGAAGCACAGACATTCCTTTCATAGCGGGCACCTCACGACTATAGACAGTAGCCGGGTACTCGCGGTTGATGATATGCGCACACTGCGTGCGCCTCATATATTGTATCCCCTCCGGGCAGGTCGGGGGTCAGAAAATGAGTTGAGGAGGCGGGGTGCGGATTTGTGCCATGGTTTAGCGTCTTCTGTCGTAGTTAAAAACCATGGCAGAAGACGCTAACCTATGGTCGAAATTTGTAACCTTGGCCTTACCGCAAAAGTAGCCCCCGAAGATGGGTGATGACTTCCCGCTCTTTCTGAAAAATATCAGCCCACGTCAGATGCACAACTCTCCACCCGGCGCGGGCTAGGGCACGGTCACGGGCCGCCTCGTACCGGTCTCTGCCGGGGTGGTCCACGTATTTCTGTTCACCGTCGAACTCGAGAATCACCCGCGCCTCGGGCCAGGCGAAGTCCACTCGGTAGTTACGGCCCTCGCACGAAATCGGGTACTGCGTTACGGGGAGGGGCAGCCTGTGTTCCATGAGTAGGCACCGGGTGAGGCTTTCGCCTGCCGACTCGCTGGATGCATCCACCGCCTGTGCCAGAGCGCGCCCGGAGGAACCGCCGTAGCCGGTAAGATTCAGCAGAATCTCGATTACCTCGTGGGGTTTCAAGAGTCCCCGCCGCATGATGGAGTCAGCGAGGACTACCGCCTCCCGAAAGGGCATGGTGCGAGCGCAATCCTGTAGCGTGCGAGCCACCGTTGTCGCCATGACGGGGGTACCGGGTATTGCGGTCACCGCATTAGGGTCAAAACCTCGCCTATGTCTGCAGATACGCCCTCTATCGGATGGACTAGTCGCGGTACTGTACACATGCACGATTGAAGGCGCATTGAGTACATCAAGACCCCAAAGTGCAGCTGCTGATGAGTGCGAGAAGACCCCTTGGAGACCCATGAGGTGGGCGGCAATGCACCGTACCGCAAGCCGCTCATCCGGAGTGAGCGACTGGGCATCGCGGGTGTAGATATAGGCTCCTCGCTGGATACGTTGTAGGGTTCCTTCCGCTACCATCGCGCGGATATGCCGGGTTCCAATACCTCGTGAGTTGAGGATGCGCGTGGTGAGCACGAGAGGATACAGCTCGGCGGTACGTGTGGTTGGGGCTTGTGCGGCTAGGGTTTGAGGGTTCAGGATATTTGCGGTGTTCATAGACTTTATCCTGGCAGTCTCTGTGAAGTTGTGGGGCATGTTCGTGAAATCTGTGGATAACTTCGCTGTTTTTATGGAAATATCCGCTATCCACAGGTTCAGGTTGTATCCCAAAAATTTTGTGCCATAGGTTAGCGTCTTCTGCCATGGTTTTTAACTACGACAGAAGTCGCTAAACCATGGCACAAATTCGCAGGACCAAAAGATGACGACAAAAAGACCCGCCCGGCAGGGAGGTCAACATCCTCCCCACCAGGCGGGTACACATCCATATGCAGGCTTGCAGTAACCAAATAATCACAGCAGCCAGATATTACAGCGGCCAAACACCGCAGGCATTACAGCCCCTAATACTTACAGGCCCTCAGCACGCACAATCTGAACGTGCAGGTCCTCAGCCGGCGGCATCCACGAATTCGGATCAGCAGCGACCTGCTCGCCCGAACGGATATCCTTCACCTCGTGAACCGGGGCGCCCGACTCATCCGAAGAAATGAACCACACGAACGGAATGCCACGCTTCTCAGCGTACTTAATCTGCTTACCGAACTTCGCCGCGTTCGCCGACACCTCGCAGGCAATACCGCGGGCGCGCAGTGCATCCGCAACATCATTCGCAGCAGACCAGCCCTCATCATTAGTCAGGGCAACGAACACTGCCGAAGGCACCTTACGGCTCGCCTGCGCAAAACCCTGCGACAGGATACGAGCCACCACGCGGGTCACACCAATCGACAGGCCAACACCCGGGTAAGTCTTCTTACCGTTAGAAGCCAGCGACTCGTAGCGGCCACCCGAGCAGATCGAACCCAGCGACTCGTGACCAACCAGAACGGTCTCGTACACGGTGCCGGTGTAGTAGTCCAGGCCGCGAGCAATCGACAGGTCAGCCAGCACCTTACCCGGTGCGCGGCGGGACGCCTCCTCAATGACCTCGGCCAGCTCAGCCAGACCCTGATCCAGCAGCTCGTGCTCCACCGAGTACTTAGCGGCAAGCGCACGTACCTGCTCCACGAAGGATGCATCCTTGGTACGAATCTGAGCCAGCTCCAGGGCGGCAGCGGCAGCATCCGCGCTCGCACCAGCCTCAGCCTGCAGCTCCTCAGCCACACGCTCAGCACCGATCTTCTCCAGCTTGTCAATAGAACGCAGAACAGCCGCAGTATCAGTCAGACCCAGGCCCAGGTAGAAGCCCTCAGCCAGCTTGCGGTTATTCACACGCAACTTGAACTCAGGAATCGGCAGCTTCGACAGCGCATCAACAACAACCAGCGCCAGAGTCACGTCGTAACGGAACGGCAGCTCGCCGTCGCCAACCACGTCAATATCAGCCTGAGTGAACTCGCGGGCACGGCCCTCCTGCGGACGCTCACCACGCCACACCTTCTGAATCTGGTAACGCGAGAACGGGAAATTCAGGTAGCCGGCGTTCTCCACCACGTAACGGGCGAACGGCACGGTCAGGTCAAAGTGCAGCGCCAGCTTTTCCTTAGCCTTCGCGGCCTCGTCCTCCTGCAGGCGAGAAATTGCGTAAACTTCCTTGTCAATCTCACCCTTGCGTAGCAGCTGCTCAATAGTCTCTACCGAACGAGTCTCAATCGGGGAGAAACCGTGCAACTCAAAAGTCTCACGCAAAGTGTCCAGAACATGATTCTCAACCAACCGCTCAGCCGGAAGATACTCGGGAAAACCAGACAGCGAAGCCTTGCGAGCCATACTCGATACTCCTTGACAAAGAACTCGACAACAAAACCCCGGAACACGCCGGGCACATCTACCCATCATACCAACACCCACCCCAGCACAGCACCCACTCCCCCGCCCCACCCGGCGTAAAGCCGCGGCAAACCGTCCGTGTGAAGGTTCGCCCACAACACAACACGACCAGACACTACTCACACACACCCCACAGAGGCTATGCTTAGGAGGTGCACACGCACACCCAAACGGGTGCCCACCACGGGGAACAGCGCAAAGGCGCCCCACCCCCAGCACCCCCGAGTGAAAGAGTTATAGCGGTGACTACCAAACCCGACGACACTGTAAACCTCGAAAAGGCACGCCAGTACGGCCGCGTCTCCGAGGACGGCCACGTCTTCGTCATTGTCGACGGCGAAGAATACGCAGTAGGCCAGCTGCCCGGCGCCTCCGAAGAAGAAGCGCTCAGCTACTTCGCCCGCAAGTTTGAAAACGTCGAGGCGCAGGTTGCCCTGCTCGAATCCCGCCTCGCCAACAACGCCCCCGCCGCAGACCTGCAGAAGGGCATCACCTCCATCGGTGCACAGATCGGTGTGCGCAACATGGTCGGTGACTACTCCGGCCTGCAGAAGCGCCTCATCTCCCTCGCAGAGCAGATCGCTGAACTCGGCGAGAAGCAGCAGCAGGCACGCACCGAAAACCGTGAACGCGCTCTCGCCGCCCGTGAAGAGATCGTTGCCGAAGCCGAGCAGATTGCCGGCCAGGACCCCGACCAGATTCACTGGAAGAACTCCCACTCCCGCATGAACGAACTGTTCGAGGCGTGGAAGAAGGCTCAGCGCGAAATTCACCTGGCAAAGAGCGTAGAGGACGAGCTGTGGAAGCGTTTCCGCGCGGCCCGCACCACTTTTGACCGCAACCGCCGCGCGCACTTCTCGCAGCTGGACGACCGCAACGCACGCATCAAGCGCGCCAAGGAAGAGCTGATTGCACGCGCGGAAGAGCTGTCGACTTCGACTGACTGGTCTGAGACTTCCCGCGCATACGGCGACCTGATGCGCGCCTGGAAGCAGGTACCCCGCGGCCACCGTCGCGAGGACGACAAGCTGTGGGCACGCTTCCGCGCGGCACAGGACGTGTTCTTCAACGCCCGCAACGAAGCCGAAGCAGCGCAGGACGCAGTCTACGCCGAAAACCTCAAGGTCAAGGAAGCACTGCTCGAAGAAGCACGCGCACTCCTGCCCGTCGAGGACATTGAGGGCGCGAAGGCAGCCTTCGAGAAGATCCTGGACCGCTGGGATGCGGCAGGCCGCGTACCCCGCAACGACCTGCGCCGCATCGACGGCGAGTTGCGCCGCATTCAGGACGAAATCAACGGCGCCGAAGAGGCAAAGTGGAAGCGCAACGACCCCGCCAAGGCGGCACGCGCGAACTCCCTGCTCGCACAGATCGAGGATTCCCTCGCCGAGCTGGAGGCGGAGCTCGTAGCAGCTGAGAAGGGCGGCGACTCCAAGAAGATTGCCAAGGCTAAGGAAGCTCTGGAGGCGCGCCGCGCCTGGGCAGCAACCCTGCAGGGCTTCGGCAACTAAGGTCTAGCCGACAGCCTAAAAACGGTCTAAATAACGCCGAGAAGCCACATGTGTTTCGAAAAGCCACCATTATCGTGGCTTCTCGAAACACATGTGGCTTCTGCATGTCTGCGGGGGTTATATTCGCGCCCGCGGTGGCACAGATTCCACGACCGGTCAACAGATTGCTTGATAGGTTAACATCTTGGCTACGAGCTAAAACCTCTCCTAAGTCAATACATTATGACTGAAGTTATAACTCATGAACCAATTTTCTACATAGATTGGCGTCTGCATTTATTTCATAGAACCTATAATCACATTTAATCACTACAATCCAAGTGTAGCAAAACACCTTTTCACTTAATACGGCAGCACACCCCTGAGGTTAAATACTATCTAGTGAGTGCTATTCCATATAAGAAGTTCAGAAAAAGAGCAGTTGCGGTGACGAGTAAGTACATGCAAAAAACTCGAATACTAGATTTGATGATTATCTTTTGAGTATTTTTATGGTTCCCCTCTTCAGCGTCATCTACCATATATTTTACAAAATCGAGATATACCAGATATGAGCTCGCTCCGAGAATGGCACCAACCACCGGAATCGCTGTTGTAAGAACCCCAAAGGGTTCTCCTTGAATCAAGGCAATCGTGAAGCCAATAAACAACCCGATAGTCGTTCCCCTACCAGCATAATCAATAAATTCACGTATTAACGGAGTGAAGTACCCGACCTGCCACCTCGCTTTTATCCAGGAGCACTTCTCTAAGAAGCCCATTCCTTTAATAAGGTGCAGAGCGTCATCAATGCTAATCTCACTGGCATTTTCCCAAACTTCAATTGTAGAATAGAATTCTTTCAGAGATACATAAACCTCCTGGAATGAATCATTTTTGGGAGATAAGTTAGTCATTTTCTTCAGCTGATTCAGTGAATTCATGCATCGATTCCGAGCAGTAGCACTTGAGTTATCTTCAGCTTTTTAATGAAATACTGAACCTTATCAATAAAGTCATTTTCTAAATCTTTCCTGGGAAACAGATTAAATGGGTGACGTAATTGATAAGCGAAATTCTTAAGTTCCTTCTTTCCAAATCGCTTCCAGTATTCAGTCCTAGTTTCCTTACCTATCCCAAAATAACTCAGAACATTTAAAATGATCTCTCGCCTTGCAGCAGAGTACCAGTAATATCCAGTTGCTTCAAGGACAATATCAAAAATAGTCCAGGCAATTGATAAAACCAGGCAAAGAGCTGTAACTGCTACGACCGTACCAAAACTATACAAAATTATTCCCTTCTTTTGAAATTGTAAGAGTACGAAAAACTGCCAATGCTACTACGTACTCTATAACCAAAGGTACGGGGCACCCCTGACAAGATAAGGGGCTACACCTGCAGAATTTGTGCCATGGTTTAGTGTCTTTGACCATAGTTTTTAACTACGACCAAAGACACTAACCTATGGCACAAATCCGTAACCCATGACCGAAAATCGGGGCTGTGCAGAGGGGACTACCCGGCGGCGCGAACTCTTTCAGTATACGGGTTCCCCCGACCCCGTACTCGCCGGTTCGTCATCGCTGAGCCATTGGCTGCTTCGATAGGTTAGTGTCTTCACTGCGGGTTAAAGACCCACGGCGAAGACACTAACCTATCGAAAGTTCCCCCGCCCCTCCCCCCTAAACAGCGAGAAGCCACATGTGTTGAACACAAGTGGCTTCTGAACATAAAGACCAGAAAATAGAAATCCGGCCCGTCTACTCCATCAAGAGTAGCGGGCCGAACGGTTAACTCCAGAGTACAAAAACCAGCACCCCAAAATCAACACACGAAGGATATTTCTAAAGAGCCTACGCTTCCGAGGGCTTCGCACCCGTCAGGCGGTACGCCTTGTACACGCCCGTCACGTTACGGACCACGTTCAGCACGTGCTCCAGCATGAAGCGGTCACCCAGTTCCAGGGCGAAGCGGTCCACCACGGTACGATCCTCCGAGGTGTGCACGCGCGCATCCAGGATGTTCACACCCGACTCAGAAATCGCACGAATCAGGTCGCTCAGCAGGCCCTTACGGTCCAAAGCCTCCACCTGAATCTGCACACGGTACGTAGCGGACGGCGAAGACGCCCACTCGACCGTGGTCACGCGCGGCTCCTCGTCAGCGTTACGCATGTTCGGGCAGTCGCGGCGGTGCACCGAAATACCGTTGTAACGGGTCACAATGCCGATAATGTCATCCGGCGGGACCGGGGTGCAGCAACGCGCAATCTTCGTCAGCACGCCCTCAGCACCCGGCACGACCACGCCGTTATCGCCAATCGCCTTGCGGGTCGACTTCAGCAGCGTCTCGTCAAAGTCGCTGACCTCAACCTCGGGTGCCGGCTCGTCGCCGCGGTGCACCTCAACGAGGGTGTCAATGACCAGCTTCGGCGAGATTTCGTGCTCACCAATCGCACGGTACAGCGACGCCACATCGTTCTTATGCAGCAGCTGAGCCACCTGAGTCATAATCTCCGGGCTCATCATCTTCTGCAGCGGCAACTCGCTATTGCGCATGCTCTTGGTGAGCATCTCGCGGCCGGCGAGCAGCGCCTCCATGCGGCGTTCCTTAGCGAAGTACTGACGAATCTTCGTGCGAGCGCGCGAGGAACGAACGAACTTCAGCCAGTCCTCGCTGGGGCCGGCGTCTTCGTTCTTCGTGGTCATAATCTCCACGGTCGCGCCGGTGGGCAGGACCGTGTGCAGCGGCACGAGGCGGCCGTTGACCTTCGCACCCACGGTGCGGTCACCGACCTCACTGTGGATGGCGTAGGCGAAGTCCACGGGGGTGGATCCGTTCGGCAGGGCGATTGCCTCGCCGTTGGGGGTGAGCACCACGATTTCGTCGGTGTCGAGGGTTTCAGCGAGGGACTCGTAGAACTTCTCGGACTCCGGGTTGGAGTTCGAAATCTCGGCAATGGACTGCAGGATTCCGACGTTCATCATCGCCGAGGTCTGGGTGCTCGGCTCCTGCGGGTCCTTCGCGGGCGCACCTGCGCGAGGCGCAACCTTCTCGCCGCGCGATGCCGCCTTGTAACGCCAGTGCGCCGCCACGCCGTACTCAGCCTCTTCGTGCATCTTGTACGTGCGGATTTGAATCTCAAGCGGCAGGTTACCCGGACCGTACACGGTCAGGTGCAGCGACTGGTAGTTGTTGTTCTTCGGGTTCTTAATGTAGTCCTTGAAGCGGCCGGTCATCGACGGCCACAGGGACAGCACGTGGCCGAGCACGGTGTAGCACTCCGCCTCTTCCTCGACCATGATGCGCACCGCGAGGATGTCGTTAATCTCGTCGAAGCTGCGGCCCTTCGTCTTCATCTTCTGATGAATCGAGTAGTAGTGCTTGGGGCGGCCGGTCACGGTCGCCTCAATGCCGACCTGTGACAGGCGCTCCGTAATCTTGGTGCGCGCCTCGTTCAGGAACTTTTCGAGCGCGGGGGTGCGTTCGCCAACCATGCGCACCATTTCGGCGTAAATTTCCGGGCTCATGGCGGCGAAGGACAGGTCCTCCAGCTCCCACTTAATCGTGTTCAAGCCCAGGCGGTGCGCGAGCGGCGCGTAAATCTTCAGGGTCTCTTCCGCCTTCTTCGCGGCAGAAGCCTGCGGCACAAAGCGCCAGGTGCGCGCGTTGTGCAGGCGGTCGGCAAGCTTAATGAGCAGCACACGAATGTCCTTGCTCATGGACAGCACGAGCTTACGGATCGTCTCGATGGAGGCGTTCTCGCCGTACGTCATCTTGTCCAGCTTGGTCACACCATCGACCAGGTAGGCGACCTCCTCACCGAACTCTTCGGTGAGCTGCTCCATCGTGTAGTCGGTGTCTTCCACCGTGTCATGCAGCAGGCCGGCGGCGAGCACGGGGCCGGTCGCGCCCATCTCCGCAAGAATCGCGGTCACCGCGACCGGGTGGGTGATGTACGGGTCGCCGCTCTTACGCTTCTGACCCTCGTGGCAGCGGTTCGCCACCTCGTAGGCGCGCTGCAGCACCTGAATGTCCTCATCCGGGTGGTAGCGGCGCACGGCACGTACGACCGGGGCAATCATCGGGGAGAAACGGATGGTGCCGCCGTGCGAATCGGACGCCTCCATCTTGCTGCTGCGGCTACCGAAAACCAGGCGGTTCGGCACACGTCCGCCAGCAGCCATGACGCGGTGCGAGCCGCGCTTCCTCTTCGCATCAGACGAATCAGTTTCAGGCAGAGGAATCGGGCCGGCGGGTCGAACCGCAGGCTTCTCGGCGGTCCCTGCGGGGTTCTCAGCGTTAGCGTTCACGGCAGGTTCTGCACTCATTCCAGGCTCCTTCGGGCTCGAGATAATCAGCCGCACACTCAGGTTCCTCATCATTGAGGGCTATACCGGCCAAACCAGCCATCAGCAGGCTCAAACGCGAGCGCACAGTATCTTCACTTCTTATCCTACCCAGCGGCCTGGAACGCGCCAAACTATGCGACATTTTAACACGCCTTAACACGCCAGAGCGCGTTGTGTGAGAAATATTTGGGCACGCTAAAGGGGAGCCAACACCTCTCGGTATCGACTCCCCTATCGTTAGCGGCGCCAGTAGCGCTGGCGGAACGCTGGCTAGCCGTTCAGGTTCACGCGGTGAATCTCAATGGTTGCGCGTGCCAGCTTCTTAGCGGGCTTCTCGGTTGCCTTCTCGTCCTCGGCAGAATCCTTGGACTCCTCAGCAGACTTCGCGGACTTCTCAGCCTTAGCAGCTTCAGCGGACTCCTCCGAACCCTCAGCATCCTCAGCCTCGTCAGCATCCTCAGCGTCCTTGAAGTTGCCGCTCTCCACCTTCGCGGTGTGCTCACGAATATGAGCCTCACCCAAACGCAGCGAAGCATACAGCGGCGCAGACACGAACAGCGTACCGAACATGCCCACCAGAATACCCACAAACAGCGACAGCGACAGGTCCTGCAGAGTACCCGCACCCAGGATGAACGCACCAATGAACAGGATCGCGCCCACCGGCAGAACACCCACAATAGCGGTGTTAATCGAACGGACCAGGGTCTGGTTCACCGCCAGGTTAATCTGCTCGGCAAAGGTCGTGTCGCGGCGCTCAAGCACGCCGTCCGTGTTCTCACGAATCTTATCGAACACCACCACCGAGTCGTACAGCGAGTAGCTCAGAATCGTCAAGAAACCAATAATTGCACTCGGAGTAATCTCGAAGCCGAACGCGGCGTACAGGCCAACCGTCACCACCACGGTGAAGAACAGGCCCGCAATAGACGCCAGCGACATCTTCCAGGTACGGAAGTAGAACGCCATACCAATCAGCGCCAGCACCACAAACGCGACCAGACCCCAGAACGCCTGACGGGTCACATCCGCACCCCAGGTCGGGCCCACGAACGAGGAGGTCACGTCATTCTCAGAGACGCCGTACGCCTCCTGCAGAGCCGCCTTTACCTGCAGAGTCTCATCATCGCTGAGCTTGCTCATCTGGGCACGAATCGTACCCGGCGCAATATTAGTCACGCGAACATCGGAGGCGTCCTTCGCCTTCTCGTGAATAACGCGCTCACCCGTAGCGGTATCAACGTGCGCGGTCTTCGAGACCACGAACTCCGAACCGCCACGGAAATCAATACCCAGGTTGAAGCCGCCGCTCACCGACGGAATCAGAACCGACACCGCCATCAGCACAGCCGCCAACAGCAGCCACAGGCGGCGCTTACCCACGAAGGGGTACGAGCGGGCACCCGAATGCAGGTCATTACCGAAGCGGGCAAAAGCATTAGGTTTCACATCGGTAGCCATGCTTAGCTCTCCTTCTTCTCATCAGAAGCAGACTCGTCAGCCTCCGCGGCGGCACGCTCTGCACGGCGACGCTCAGCAATGCTCAGCTGCTTCTCCTCCGGGCTGCGGAGGCGACCGGCACCACGGTACAGCGGCGTAGCGCCCAGCGACTCAGGCGACAGGCCTGAGTGGCGGTGACCCTCACCGAAGTAGCGGGTATTCGCCAGCAGAGTCAGCGCCGGGTGGGTGAACAGGTACACGACCACAAGGTCAGCAATCGCAGTCAAACCGAGGGTGAACGCGAAGCCCTTCACCGAACCAACCGACACCACGTACAGCACCACAGCAGCCAGCAGGTTCACAGCCTTCGACGCCAGGATAGTGCGGGATGCACGCTGCCAACCGTGGTTCACCGCCGACGGGATCGTGCGGCCCGCACGGATCTCATCACGGATACGCTCAAAGTAGACGATGAACGAGTCAGCCGTAGCACCAATCGCCACAATCAGACCCGCCACACCAGCCAGGGACAGGCGGTAGTTCAACGCCCAACCCAGCAGCGCAATCGCCTCATACGAGATGATGCCCGCAACCACCAGCGACGCAATCGTCACAAAGCCCAGCAGACGGTACTGGAACAGCGAGTACACGAACACCAGCAGCAGACCAATCAGACCGGTCAGCAGACCCACACGCAGCTGCTCCGAACCCAGGGTCGCAGAAATCTGCTGCTCCGACTGGATCGTGAAGCTAATCGGCAGGGCACCGTACTTCAGCTGATCGGCAAGAGCCTTCGCCTCCTGCTCAGTGAAGTTACCGGTAATCTGCGGCTTACCATCAGAAATCACAGCCTGCGACACCGGCGAAGACAGCACCTTACCGTCCAGCAGAATCGCGAAACGGGCACGCGCATCAGTTGCGTTCTGTGCACGAATCGCGTTCAGGCGAGACGTAATGTTCTGGAACTTCTCACGAGCAGCATCGTTGAACTGAATGTTCACAGCCCAACGACCCGTGGTCACGCCCTGACCGCTCGTCTCCTGCGAGTGGCTTGCGGTCGAAATATCGCTACCGTTCAGCTCCACAGGACCCAGAATGTACTTCTCATGACCGTCAGTGGAACACGCCACCATCGGCTTAGTCGGATCGGCGCTATCGGCGTCCTCGTTACGCGCCGCGGTGCAGTCCTTCGCCTCGTACTGCTTGTACAGGTCCGGAGTAATCCAGTTGCGGTCCGAACCATTAGTCGGCTCCGCAGACGGCTTGGGCAGCTTATCGTCCGCAGTGCGGGCATCCTCAGCCACCGCAGTACCGGCACCAGAGACCAGCACCGGGCGGAACGTCATATTTGCAGACGCCTGAATCAGCTGACGAGTCTCAGCGCTAATCGTTCCGGGAACCGAAACAACCACGTTATTACCCGAGCCGAAAGAGGTGGTAACCTCCGCCTCCGACACGCCGGCACCATCAACGCGCTGACGAATAATCTCAACCGCCTGGTTCAACTGCTCCTGGGAGACGTTCTCATCCGAAGAGCCATTGACCTTCGGAGAAAGAATCATCTGAGTACCACCCGAAAGGTCCAGGGCGAGCTTCGGTGCCCAAGAACCTCCCGAGTAGGTGCTGCCGAAAATACCGGCAGCCATAACAACCATGAGCAGGACCATCGAGAGGAGCGCCCCTCGCGCGGCTGCAAGCGGTGAACGCTTAGCCATAATGTTCCTTCTTCGTGTGAATAGTATTGAGTGTTCTACAGATTCCGTAACGCGAAAACCCGACGCCGCTCACTGGGCGCCGGGCTCATACGCGCTGAATTACTTAGCAGTATCAGAAGAGGTATCGGAAGCGGGAGCTTCGGATGCGGTAGCCTCGTACACGTCCTCGGTCAGGGGTGCCGCGGGGGCTTCCTCCTCAACAATGGCCATAATCGCGTTCAGTGCCAGGGTGATAACAACACCGTCCGCAATCTGAAGCTGCAACTTGTTGTTGTCGAGGTCGGTGCTGACGACGGTGCCGTAGATACCCGAACCGGTCATCACCTGGGTGCCGGGGACGAGAGACTGCTGCATTGCGCGCAGTTCCTCCATCTGCTTACGCTGACGCTTCTGGGCGGAGAACATCATCCAAGCCAGCAGCGCCATCATGGCAATCATAATCAGGAGGTTAAAATCCATGGTCTCACTTTCACATCCGCACCCGTGCCGCTCACCGCGAGGGTTGAGCGTACCAGAAGGTGTGGAATCGTAGATACAGTACGTATCCATCCTACGCGAGAGCATGGGCTTTAACGCCCCGAACCAGCGTTTTTGTGAGGTTTACCTGAGTTTTGGACTCTCTCGGCGTAATTTTATGTCGCTGATGAAGCGCGGCAGAGCCCGTTGGAGCCTGCAAAAGAGCTGCCGCGCCTGCTGAAGAGTTGCAGAGAGCGCACAGAAGAGCCCGCGGGAGGCGAACACCTCCCACGGGCTACTTACTGTATGTCTTATCGGGTGTCTTAGCCGGATGCGTTAGCCGGATTCTCTGACCGGCACGGTCTAGCACGGGTCTAGAGCTGAATCTCCGGCGCCTCCAGGCCGAGGTGCTCCCACGCCGCGGGCAGAGCCACACGACCGCGCGGGGTGCGGCCAATCAGGCCCTCACGCACCAGGTACGGCTCGGCAACCGTCTCCACGGTCTCCGTCTCTTCACCCACCGCAATGGCGAGGGTGGACAGACCCACCGGGCCGCCGCCGAACTTGTGAATCAGCGCCTCCAGCACGGCACGGTCCAGACGGTCCAGGCCGCGCGAATCCACCTCGTACATGTCCAGGGCGGTTGCGGCATCACGCGCGTTAATGCGATCCACGCCGTTCACCAGCGCCCAGTCACGCACGCGGCGCAGCAGACGGTTCGCAATACGGGGCGTACCGCGGGAACGACCGGCAATCTCCGTGAAACCCTCGGAGGTAATCTGCATATCCATCAGACCGGCGCTACGGCGCAGCACCAGCTCCAGCTCCTCCACCGAGTAGAACTCCAGGTGACCGGTAAAGCCAAATCGGTCGCGCAGAGGCCCGGGCAGCAGGCCCGCACGGGTCGTCGCACCCACCAGGGTGAACTGCGGCAGCTCCAGCGGAATGGAGGTCGCACCCGCACCCTTACCGACCACAATGTCCACACGGAAATCTTCCATCGCCATGTAGAGCATTTCCTCAGCCGGGCGGCTCATACGGTGAATCTCATCCAGGAACAAAACCTCACCGGGAGTCAGCGAGGACAGAATCGCCGCCAAATCACCCGAATGCTGAATCGCCGGGCCCGAGGTGATGCGCAGCGGCGCCTCCATCTCAGCCGCAATAATCATCGCGAGAGTGGTCTTACCCAGACCGGGAGGGCCCGAGAGCAGCACGTGGTCGGCGCTACGGCCACGCATCTTCGAAGCCTCCAGCACCAGGGACAGCTGCTGACGCACACGGCGCTGGCCCACAAAGTCGTCCAGGGACTTAGGGCGCAGTGCCGCCTCAATCATCTTCTCTTCGGGCTCTTCTTCCATCGCAACGAGGCGCTGGGCGGGAGCTGAAGACGCCTGAGTGCCGGGCACCTGGCCGGGAAAATACCCGCCAGAGAGCTGCGGCTCATAGGGATTCTGGCTCATAGAATTCTTCTTTCACAAAAGTTTGAGTGGGATACATCGAGCAGGGCGCGCCGTCTAGTGGCGGCCCACCGTGTTCTGAGTACCCAAGGAGGCGAGCACACCGCGCAGAGCCACACCCACCGGCTCAGTCTCTGCGGCAGGGTTGTGCTGCACGTAAGCGTCAATAGCGGCGGAAGCGTCCTTCTCGCTCCAGCCCAGAGAGGTGAGAGCGTCAAGCACCTGCGGCTTCCAGACAATGCCCTGGCTCAGCGGCAGCTCATCTGTCTGGCCATCGCTGAGAATCAGCTTGCCGGCAAGCTCCAGCACAATACGGCGGGCACCCTTCGGGCCAATACCGGGAACCTTCGTGAACGCCTTATCGTCACCGGTCGCCACGGCGCGCTCCACCTCAGCGGCAGTGTGAACACTCAACACCGCCAGAGCAATACGCGGACCAATACCAGAAACCGAAAGCATCATATCGAACACTTCACGCTCGGCAGGCTCCGAAAAACCGTACAGAGTCATCGACTCTTCACGCACAATCATGGTGGTCAGCACGGTAGCTTCCTCGCCGGTGCGCAGCTTGGAGAGAGTACGCGCGGTCGCGTACACGAGCATGCCGAAACCGTTCACGTTAATCACCGCGTGATCAAGGCCCACCTGAGCCACACGACCGGTCAGGGATGCAATCATTTCTCTCCACCTTTCAACACCGCGCCCAGGATTAGGGATCGCGGCAGTGTGAGGGCACCGGGCACTCCGGCACCCACAGAACGCACTCCCCCAGTTCAACGGGGAGACACTACAAGTATATTAGAATATTTCTTCTGAAATCAAGCATATATTCGAACTTCTTAGCGAATACCTGCGCGCGCTCAGAAGACTCACACACGCCCCACCAGTTAACGGCGAGCGCGCGCCTCCGCTTCCATCCAGGCACGCTGCGCCGGAGTCAACGACCCACCGCGACGCGCCTGCGCCGGGCGTGAACCCTGGTGAGTCTGCGTCTGAGCAGACATATTGATGCCCGAACCAATACCGCCGCCACGCCAACCGTGACAGATCGCAATCGCCAGGGCATCGGCAGCATCGGCGGGCTTCGGCATGGAATCCAGACCCAAAATGCGGGTCACCATGCGACCCACCGACGCCTTATCCGCGCGGCCGCTACCGGTCACCGCCGCCTTCACCTCCGAGGGGGTATGGAAGAACACCGGCACGCCGCGCATTGCCGCGGCAGAAATCACCGCACCCGAGGCGTGCGCCGTACCAATCACCGTGTTCACCTGCTCCTGCGCGAAGATACGCTCAATTGCCAGGGCATCCGGCTTATAGGTGTCCAGCCAGTGGGAGGCGGCGTTGAAAATCCAGAGAATACGCTGGTCCAGGGACTCCGCCGGGACCGTACCGGCAACACCCACGTTCACGAAGTGCGCCTTACGGTCGGCGGTCATATCGAGCATGGAGAAGCCACAACGGGTCAAACCGGGGTCAACACCCATGATGCGGGTGGCACCCGGCACGCGCTCCACAGCGGCGGCGGTACGGTTCTCACGCATGCTATCGCGTGCGACAGGTTGAGCGGCAGCCATCATCTCCCCTTTCGACAAACTCCCTAGAGAATCTCTAGATTCCAGTCCTCCAGAATCCTAGCACCCGGCACCGGGGCACGCCACGGGAACGGTCACCGCAAGTACGGTACTCCGCGCGCCCTCAAACGCAACATCCCCAGACGCCAAGAAGCCACTCCCCCAACCAGCCAGCCATCGTGCGGCGGCTCGGTCAAAGGAGCGGCTTCTTCAAGCATCAGATATCAGAATCCGAGTGATTACTCAGCTTCCAGCTCTGCCATAACCTCGTCAGAGACGTTAGCGTTCGAGTAGACGTTCTGAACGTCGTCGAGCTCTTCAATAGCGTCTGCCAGCTTCAGGAACTTCTTAGCGCCCTCAGCGTCCAGGTCAACCTGCATGGTCGGGCGGAAGACCGGGTCATCGTTGTTGTACTGCAGGCCAGCCTCGTCCAGTGCCTTACGGATCTCGGGCAGGTCGGTTGCTGCGGAAACAACGGTGAACACGTCGCCCTCGTCCAGAACCTCTTCAGCGCCTGCATCCAGAACAGCCATCAGAACGTCGTCCTCGGTCAGACCGTCAGTCTTGGTGACCTCAGCAACGCCCTTACGCTCGAACAGGAACGCAACCGAACCCTGGTCAGCCATGGTGCCGCCGTTACGGGTCACAGCCAGGCGAACCTCAGACGCTGCACGGTTACGGTTATCGGTCAGACACTCAATGTACAGAGCGGTACCCTGCGGGCCGCGTGCTTCGTACATGATTTCGGTGTAGTCAATGGTCTCACCGGTCAGGCCAGCGCCACGCTTGATTGCGCGGTCAATGTTGTCGTTAGGAACGGAGTTCTTCTTCGCCTTCGACACAGCAAGGTCAAGAGCGGGGTTACCAGCAATATCAGCGCCGCCCATACGTGCTGCAACTTCAATTGCCTTAATGAACTTCGCGAAAGCCTTCGCGCGCTTAGCGTCGATAGCGGCCTTCTTGTGCTTAGTAGTCGCCCATTTAGAGTGACCCGACATTCGTATCTCCCTTAGTCAAAACCTCTGCACGGACACGGCGAAACGCCCCGCGCACTGTACTATAACTCAATCAACTATACCGTAGCGGAGGCGCACACCACCTCAAAAAGTGCACGCCACCGCCCGGAATAGGTTGCTAGCGGGGGCGAGACGCAGCCGAAGCGCGTGCCTTCTCCACCAGCGAGTCGTCAATCGTGTTCGGCGTGAACTCGCCAAACTTACGCTTTGCCGCCTGCTCAATCAGGTAGTCCGAAATCTTCGGGTTCTTCGGCAGCAGCGAACCGTGCAGGTAGGTGCCAATCACGTTGTGCACGCGCGCACCCTCGTACGTATCGGTCACGTTGTTGCCGTCGCCCTTAGTAACGGTCGCCAGCGGGGTGCAGCCCTCGCCCAGGTAGGTCAGGCCCGAGTGGTTCTCAAAACCAATCACGGTGCCGAACTCCTCAGACTCCTCAACAATGTTGCCAATCAGGCGGTCATCGCCGCCGACCGTGTGCGCATCAAAAATGCCGATACCCTTCAGCACCTCACCCTCACGGGTGCGGAACTCCTTGCCGAACAGCTGGTACAGGCCGCAGATGACGAGCATGGGCACGCCGTCCTCAGCCAGCGAGCGCAGGGTGTCACCATTCGCGTGCAGGTCGTCCTGAATCACGGACTGGCCGGAGTCCTGGCCGCCGCCGCCCAGAATAATGTCAACATCCTGCGGGAAGGGCTGACCGGGGTTGTGGTCCAGAATCTGCACGTCAAAGCCGTGTGCCTGCGCGCGACGAGCCAGCGCCAGGGTGTTGCCCCAGTCGCCGTAAATGTTCATGTCGAGCGGGTACAGCTGCAGGATGCGCAGAGTCTTACCGTTATTGGGGCCTGCCGCGGGGGTGCCCTCAAAAGTGTGAGTTGCCGTCATTAGGAGACCCTCTCAACGTCAGTAATCTTTGCGAGCTCTTCACGCAGAGCCAGCATTGCGGTGTAGGTGCAGAAAATACGCATGGGCGCAGTGCCGCTGGAGGCAATGAACTGCTTGAGTGCATCGGCGAGGTTCTCGTTGACTTCATCGACCTTCACGCCGTCATGCTCCAGGCGCAGCGCCATATCCCAGGCACGCACGCCCGAAACCATCTGCACGCCGGTCTTCTGCAAGCTATCGAAGTCGACATCCCACAGCCACGACACGTCACGACCGTCAGCATACTGGTCGTTAATCGTAATCATGGTGGCGTAGTCGTCAGCGTTCGCGCTCGCCAGGGACAAGCGGAAACCGCTCGGGTTCTTCACCAGCAGCAGCTGCAGCGGGCGGCCGTTCACATTCAGGGTCTCACCGCGACCAAAGGCGGGAGTAATCTTCGCCAACTCCGCGATGAGCTTATCTTCGTTGAGCTTCTCGCCCATGACGGCGCGGGTCAGCGCCATAGCGCCAGCCGCATTGAAGATGTTGTAAATGCCGTAGAGGTTAATCTCACCGACTCGCTCCACACCCGCCAGGTCGAACGTAGCGGAGGTGCCGGAGAACGCGGTCAGGGTGACGTCTGCCTCGGGCAGGGTTGCCTTCGCGACGGTGCCGCCGCGCATCTCATCATCCGAAGGGAAGTACGAGCGCAGGGACTCATCCAGGCCGTAATACTTGACGGTCACACCCGGCTGCACGTTCTCAGCGAGGGAGCGGATGCGCGGATCCTCACGGTTGAGCACCACGGTACCGGTCGTTGCGGAGGCGACGGTCGCCAGCATGCGGCGGGTCGTGTCAATCTCACCGAAGCGGTCCAGCTGATCACGCAGAACGTTCAGCAGCAGAGCGTAGTCGGGCTTGACTGCCTTGACGAAGTGCACAGCGTGCGCCTCGTCCAGCTCAAGCACAGCGATATCAGCGTCAAGCTTGCCACCGAGGGTCATCTCGCCCAGCAGTGCCGCGGCAACACCGCGCACAAAGTTCGAACCGGTGCGGTTAGTGAAAACCTTCAGACCCTGAGCTTCAAGCAGCTGCACAGCCATCTTCGTGGTGGTGGTCTTACCGTTCGTGCCGGAGACAACAACCACGCCGTAGGGCAGCTTCGCGAGCTCTTCAGCGACGAAGTCGGGGTGCAATTTTTCCATGACAAGGCCGGGGAAGGCGGAGCCGCCGCCGCGAAGCTTAGTCGCGGCGCGTACGCCCTGGCCGAGAAGACGAATGAGGGGTTTGGACATGCTTACCATTTTAGTACACGCACGCCAGCGGCTGATTGGTCCGCCGGGCTCGTTCGCTCATGCCGGACGGGGCGGGGTTTTGGTACGTGGTAGTGAAATGAGGCGCCGGGGTTTTCGAGCTACGGGCTTTGGAACGGCGCGCAGGGGCTTGGAGCCGTGAGCCCTCTTAGAAGAGCGAGCCCTGCACCCTCACCCGCGTAAACTCCTGCGCCGGCTCCACCAGCACATTCCGCCACGCGGCAGTATTCACCAGGAACGCCGCGTCAGCATCGCCGGTGTGGGCGCTCAAAAACTGACCCGCCGCACCCGTGCAGAAGAAACCAGCCGAACCGCTCTCCAAGCCAGGGTCACACGGTGCCAGCGGTTCGGGTGACTGCGCACGCAACGCCGCATAGGGGCGGTTCATGGCGAGCGACGGAATCCACGGCTCATCCAGGGCGGTGAGCGGCACCTCCGGCTCGGTGCGCGCAAGTTCGGTGAGCGCTTCGCGGGCGCGGGCGACCGCCTCCTGATGGGCAACACGAAGCTGCGCGCCGGGTAGCGGGTTCGTCCAAGCGCGGTACTTGCTCGCCACCTGCTTGACCTGCGGAATCTTCGCGAGGGCGGTCACGGCGTCCTCGGCGCGGCGAATGGCAAGGCCGTCAGGTGCGAGCGCAATGTAGGTGGCGGTGGCGACCGCCTGCTCATCCAGGCGGCGCGGGGTCGAGTGCAGGGAGCTGGTGCCGACCTTGTGCGTGCCGTCGGGGAAGGTCGCGATGTAGAGGCGGTGCTCCAGCATGGCGTAGGCGCGCATGGATTCGGTGAGCGTTCCGGGGTACAGGTGCGCGCTGTGCAGGGCGGTAAATTCGTCGCGGGCGGTGCAACGCGGGCACTGCTGGCCGCGGTGGATGCGGGTGCCCTCGGGGCAAGGTACGCGGCGGATTCCTGCGGAGGCTCCCCCAGTCTCGGGGGCGGCATCATTGCTCGTGCCGGTGGTGTATCCAGCGCAGTAGCGGTAGAGTTCACCCTCGCTATCGCGCGGAATGCGCAACCCCAGGTAGGCGCCCGGGGTCAACGGAATCTGCACGCGAACCCCGCTCGGGCGGTAAACCTGCGGGGGGCTGCTTTCCTGGATAGGGGCGCTCTCCCCGGCCGCTTGAGATGCCCGGTTATGAGCTCCTTCCGCAACCCCGCCGGACACGACGGGCTCCACCTCGATGAGCGGGCGGCGGTTGGACCAGCGGATTTGCCTCCAGATGAGCAGCTGCGGCGCACCTGCAGAATCACCGGCGGCGGCCTCATTACCGGTAGTGGCATCATGACCAGCGGCAGGCGCAGCAGATGCACCGGGTACAGCCTCGTCGAAAGCCTTCTCAAGCAGGTTGGGGTAGTCCATAGCATTCCACTCTAGCGGACCGAAGTTTCTAGCGGCGCTGTCCCCCTAGCTGAGGCGAGCAAACCCCTCCGCAATAGCCACACGCATGTCGTCCAGGGTGCGGGACATGGTCTTCGTCTGAGCGATAATCGGCAGGAAGTTCGTGTCACCACTCCAGCGCGGCAGAATGTGCTGATGCAGGTGATCAGCAATACCCGCGCCACCCACCTTGCCCTGGTTCATACCGATATTGAAGCCGTCGTTATGCGACACCTCGCGCAGAACCTTCATCGCAAGCTGGGTCAGCTGCGCAATCTCAATGGTTTCAGCCTCGGTCGCATCATCGTAGAACGGGATGTGACGGTACGGGCAGACCAGTAGGTGACCGGGGTTGTACGGGTAGAGGTTGAGAATCACGAAGGCATGCTCACCGCGGTGCACAATCAGCGACTCCTCGTCACTGCGGCTGGGCGCAGTGCAGAAGGGGCAGGTCTTCTCGGTGTAATCCTTCTGGCCGCCGCTCACGTAGGCGGTGCGGTGAGGGGTCCACAGGCGCTGGAACTGGTCCGGTGCGCCGGGCAGCTCGAAGGAATCCTGCACCGAGGCTGCGGTGCCGTGCTCGGGGGTCGTGTTCTCGCTCATAGTCCCATTCTATAGCCCGCACGCGCTGACGGGAATGCCCCTCCGACATGCGGGCTACACGCGAGATACCCCCAGGCTATCCCTGCTTCTCCAGGTGAACGATGCGGGTGGCGCCCTCATAGGTCATGGGGAAGCTCAGCACGCCGTTCTCCATGGTGAATTCCTTGGTTTCCTTGTCGGAGGCGTACGGCGCGTGGCTCAGCTTCGCGCGGTCCACACGGGAAATGTAGCTGAAGTTGCCGTCTTTCGCCTCGAAGGTACCAACCCAGAAGGGGGTCGCCAGCTCTTCGTGGTTCAGGTGGTAGGTCACCTCGATGACGCCGTCGTGGATAACGGCGTCCATGTAGTTCTCAAGGTTGGTGGAGTCCTGCTGAACCCAGGTGCCGTCAGCGCTCGCCGTCGAGCGGGTTGCGAGCACGGAAGAGGGCACAGCCGTCGCGTCAGATGCGGCGGTCGCGGCAGGCTCCTGGTCGCTGGTGTTGTCCGGTGCGGGGGTCGCAGTGGGCTGAGTTGCGGTCGGGTGAATCGACGGGTCGTGCGAGACGCTAGCCGCCGCCTTGATTCCGGTGCTAGCGTCGCCGGGGGCGGGAACAGCGCTGGGTTCAGCCGTTTCAAAAGCTGCGGGGTCAACAACCGCACTTGCGGAGGCGTTATCCGGCGCGGATGCGCATGCGGTGAGGGAGAGCGCGCCGACGAGTAGAGCGAGCGCGCCCAGGGTGGACTTAGGTGCCACGAACGTGTCCTAACAGTGTATGTGTTTGAGTGAGTTTGTGAGTTGAGTGACGCCTCCCCGTGAGTGAGGTGGGGATATAACGAAACCCCGTAGCGCGTTGGGCTACAGGGCGTTCGATAACCGGCACGGTAGATAGTTTATAGGCTCTGGCTAGGAGTTTCACTAGTGACAGTCACTTTTAAAAGATAGTTTGGTCACATTCAACCTTTAGTTGAGGTGTTTTCCGCATGTGCAGCCTTCAATTTGCGCTCTGCCTGGGTTATTTTTGCATCGACAAGGCAAAATATCCTGCTCGGCGGCATATGCGGGGCTTGATTCCACCTTCACGTGGGCTCGGCACCCAAACCCACCGCCACAACGTGTGGGCGGTGTGGGTTTGAGTGCCGAGCCTCAACCGAACTGCCATATCTGCGCTGATGCCTGCGCCGATATCTTCACTGCCGCCCGGCTACTGTGAGCAGGCTATGTGTGAGCGGGCTACTGCTTGCGGGAACGCAGCGAGAACTTCTCACGAATAATCGTGAACGTCTGGCGGGTCTCCTCCAGCAGAGCGACCGGCTCCTGCTCACGCACCGCAACCTCATGCGAAGCCGAAGGAGCAGAAGCCTCGCCGGAATCATCAGCCCGTGCAGCGCGTGAGGTGCCGGTCGAAGTAGCAGAACCAGATTCGGCAGCGGCGAAACCGGTGCTACGTGCCGCCTCTGCCTCCGAAGGCACCGGATGCACGCCTTCCTCATCCACGACCTCACGCAGCGTGCAGTCGTGGGCTTCACGGCGCGCATACTCACGAGCTAGCAGGGCACGCAACTCAGAAATCTCCTGACGAAGATCGTCCACGTCAGCCTTCGTGGCGGGGTGCTCCTGTTCCTCCATTCCCCCGATCTTTTCGATAATCCAGCTGGCGAGCGCACCGGTCGCGACTGCGACCATACCCACGCCATACAGCATGACGACCACGGCGATAACCCTGCCAATACCGGTAATCGGGTAGACGTCGCCGTAACCGACCGTGGCGAGGGTCGTGAACGTCCACCAATAGGCGGTGGGCAGGTCACGAATCATCGACCCCGGCTCGGAAGACTCCACCGAATAGATCGCCAGGGCGAACATGATGATGAAGATTGCGGTGTAGCCGAAGAGCTTCATCGCCAGCTCGGAGAGCCGCTTGTATTGGCGGTTGGCGGTCAGGTGAATCATGGCGAGGAAGCTGACAATACGCCACGCCGGCAGCAGCACAATCGCCAGGTTCATCAGGTTGTGCGTGATGAAGTAGAGTCGCCGCGGCGCCAGGTACAGACGCACACAGTAGTCGGCGGCGAATAGGCCCCACAGGATTAGCTGAATGATATTGAGGTACCCGTCATACGGTTCCTGAATGCGCGTGCTCATGATGGGCGCGGCGAACGCGAGCAGGTACAGCACGGACGCCACGAACATGGGTGTGGAGGTGCGGTCCTCCCACGCCGCCAGGTTCTTCTCGCCGCGGTTCTTGCTGAGCGTGCGGAAGAGGCGGGTGCGCGGGGCGCGACGCGGCGGGTCCGTGACGGTGCGGGTGACCGTGCGAATGGTCGTGGTGTGCGTTTCAGGTTCGCCCGCGTCGATGATTTCGGGGGCGCCATCAGGGCTACCCTGGGTGCCCTTCTGGTCGCCCTGCTTGCCGCGCGGGTGATGCGTGGTGCGGGTGATGCGGCGTTCCTCGCGGTGCGTGCCGTCCGGCGCATCGGTGGTGGCGTACTCTTCGACGACCTCTTCATAGTCGTCGTCAGGGTCCAGGTCGGTGGAGTATACGGAGTGGGTGCTGTCCAGGCGCATGGCATCTACCTGGACGGTGTTTGCTGCTGCAGGGCTCGCCTCAGTTTTGGCTGCGCTAGTTTCTGCCGGTGCCGCCTGGGTATAACCAGCCTGTGCCGTATTCTCTGCGGCGGCTTCAGATGCAGAGGTTTCAGATGCAGCACTTTCAGCGTGCACGGGGGCATCACCCGTCGGGCTGCTCGACTTATTGGGCGTTGTACTGTTCGCTGCCGTGTTATCTGTCTGGTTCTGTTCCGCCTTATCCATAGTGTGAATGATACTCTGCCTTGCAATCCTCGCCCGGTTATTTCTTTGCGCTGTGCTCTTTGCGCGGTGGTCTTTACACTGTGCCGCAGTTTTTGCACGGCGAGCATTTAACCTGACACAATATGTGGTGTACCAACCACTGTGGCTGTGCTGCTGACGTAGCGCTGCTGCCCCGCACATCGGAGTGCCCATGACTCACCAGCACACCACTTCCTCTGCTTCTCGCCCCGTCTTCTTCCGCCAGCTGAGCTTCCGTCAGCTGGGCGCTAGCCTCTGCCTGTCGGGTGCGCTCGCCGCCGCCCTGGGTGGGTGCGCCACCTTGAACTCCTCCCCTTCTGCTTCTGCTGAGGCTTCGAGCGAGCCGACCGCGGTGAGCCACGCGACGGCGCCAGTACTTCAGGATTCTGAGGGTTTCCGCCTGTTTACGGGTCGCGGCACCGTTGAGGAGGCGGTCTTTGAGGGCCCGGCGGCTCCCGCTACTTATTCGTATGTGGAGTTTGAGCGTCGCGGTGAGCCTGAGGGCACCATGAAGGTTTCAGTCGCGGACGGTTCGGGCACTCAGGTTGATGTGGTTGCTGGCGGTTCGGGTGAGGGTGCAGGCGTGTGGGTTCGCAATACAGTCAGCACGACGGCACCTAGCCCTTCTAGTACCGGCCCTTCTGGTTCCGCGAAGTCTGCCGGTGCGGTGAGTGTGCCGTATAGTTCGGCGCGTGTGACGGCGTCGACGTCGCAGCTGACTGATGATGCTCAGTGGATGGTGTCGGTCCGTGCGGCGGGTGTTGATTCTTCGGGTGAGTTTGTGGCGCCTGATGGTGTGCCGTTGACGAGTCAGGGCGCTGAGGTTGGCGAGATTCAGATGCAGGGCAGCCGCGGTTTTGTGCACGATACGGCGGCTGACGGCGGTTCGGTTGCGGTGGAGAACCGTTCGGATGTGAAGATGACGGTGTATTGTGCGGGTGTGGACCGTAAGGAGCGCAGTGTGCCTGCGGGTGGTCGCGTGTTTGTGGAGGATTTGGGTGTGCGTGCTTCGGTGGGCTCTCCCCTGTTCTGTGGCGTAGTGACGCCCGATAGCACTGCCAGCTGGAATGTTACGGCGCTCGGCGGGCGTGCCTAAAAGCTCGACGCAGCGCCATTCAACGTAACGCCAATAAATCCTGCACAAGGGAAAACTAACGGACCTTACAACGATTATCTTTTGTATTAGAGGTATATTAAGAGCGGACTACCCGCCGTTATTAATCAATGGAGATACCTATGACCGCTCAGTCACCCAACCATATTCAGGTTGTAGTGCCCAAGTTCTACGAGTTCATTCCGGCTATTCTGAACTACCTGGCCGACGGCCGCGAGCGCAGTAATAAGGAGATTTATGCCGCCGTCGCCGAACGTTCCGCACTCTCTCCTGACCAGATGAAGGAGCTTATGTCGAACGGTCGACGCCTCGTGTATGTGGACCGCATTAGCTGGGGTTTGACCTACCTCAAGCAGTGGGGAGCCGTCGAATCGCCGGGCCGCGGCCGTCAGAAGATTTCAGACGAGGGCAAGAAACTTACCGCTCAGTATCCTCAAGGCCTCCCTTCTGAGATTGTCGCGGAGATTGTTCGCAGTGTTAAGTCGAATTCCGCCTCGGGAACCCCGAATCAGCTGTCTAAGAGCGGCGCGAAGAACAACGTACCTAATGTAGCCCTCAGCACATCCGAACCGACGAACGTAGATGAGAGCACTCCCCAAGAGCTCATTGATGAGAGTATCGCTCAGCTGGAGTCTGCGCTCGTGCACGATATTCTGGAGCGCGTACGTTCCATCTCTCCCGATGCTTTTGAACAACTGGTGGTAGATGTTCTGCTTGCCATGGGATACGGCGGTGCCGAAGAGCGTGGTATCGTCACTCAGACATCCCGTGATGGCGGTATCGATGGAGTCATCGACCAGGACGCACTGGGCCTGTCAAAGATTTACGTTCAGGCCAAGCGATACGGTGAAAAGAACACCGTAGGCCGACCGGCTATCCAGGAGTTTGTCGGTGCGGTACATGCAGAGGGCACACAAGGTGTTTTCATCACCTCGAGCTCTTTCACCACCGATGCTCGAGATTTCGCCAAGAAGCTCAGCGGCAGCACCTCAGTGGTCCTGGTAGATGGTGATCAGCTGGCCCGTCTTATGGTGAAGTATGGTATCGGGGTGCAGGTGGAACGAACCTACACCCTCAAGAGGATTGACGAGGACTTCTTCGACGAAGCCTAAATTATTACAGCAGCGTGGGGTGGAGAGCATGTAGCTTTCCGCCCTACGTTTTTCTTTATCTTGCTAGCTGGAATGTTACGGCGCTCGGCGGGCGCGCCTAAAAAATTCCAAATCGGTCTGCGAGCAGGGTAGCTGTCTCCTTCAGGCTCATACAAAAACCCACGGGAGACCAATAAATACAAGGGAAAACCAGATTAATACCCGGCATATGATGACCGCCCAATATGGTGACAAGTAGTCGCCAAGCTTAGCCATAACTAACCAGAAAAGACGGCGTTCAAAGGAAGATACTGGAATAAGGACAGCATTCGCACACCTGTCACCAGTAAGGAAGCAAGATCATGACCGTCGTGTCAAACACGTCCGAAGCACTCAAGTCCCCCTACGAAGACACCCTCAAGCGCCTACTCTCTGACGCGCGCGCCGAGGCAGTCGAATCCAGCGTCTCCGAACTCGAACGCCTGGCAATCTCCCACGACGCATCCCACTACCTGCTCGTGCCCGCCGGCCTGATCCGCCCCGACTCCGCCGAAGACGTCGCAAACATCTTCCGCGCAGCCGGCGACCTCGGCCTGCCCCTCACCTTCCGCTCCGGCGGCACCTCCCTCTCCGGCCAGGCAAGCGGCGACGGCCTCATGGTCGACACCCGCCGCCACTTCAAGAAGATTGAGGTCCTTGAAGACGGCAAGAAGGTTCGCGTGCAGCCCGGCGCGACCATCATGATGGTCAACAACTACCTGGCACCCTACGGCTACAAGCTCGGCCCCGACCCGGCATCCTGGTCCGCATGCACCATCGGTGGTGTGGTCGCGAACAACTCCTCCGGCATGTCGTCGGGCACCAAGTACAACACCTACAACACCCTGGACTCCATGGTGTTCGTGCTGCCCAGCGGCACCATCATCGACACCGCTGAGCCGGACGCCGACCAGAAGCTGCGCTCCCTCGAACCCGAAATCCACGAGGGCCTGCTGCGCCTGCGCAAGCGCGTGCTCGAGAACCCCGAGTCCATGGCGAAGATTCGCCAGCAGTACTCCATGAAGAACACCATGGGTTACGGCCTGAACTCCCTGGTCGACTTCGAGACCCCCGTGGACATTCTGCAGCACCTGCTGATCGGTTCGGAGGGTACCCTCGGCTTCGTTGCTTCGGCAACCTACCGCACCCTGCCGATTCTGAAGAACATTTCCACCGGCCTGCTCGTGTTCGACAACCTGATTGACGCGGCACGCTCCGTGCCCGAACTGGTTGCTAACAAGCTGGCAACCGTCGAGCTGATGGACGCCACCAGTATTCGTGTGGCTCAGCGTACCGGCCAGGCTGCGGAGGCACTCGCCGCCATCGACGTGAAGGATCACGCCGCGCTGCTGGTTGAGTTCCAGGGCAACTCCGAGCAGGAGCTGAACGACCTTGCCGCCGCCGCAGCGCCCATGTTTAAGAGCCTGCCGGTGGCTTCGCCGGTGTCGATGACCAGCAAACTGTCCGAGCGTAACGCACTGTGGGCTGCACGCCGTGGCCTGTACACCACCGTCGCTGGTAACCGCCGCTCCGGCACCAACGCACTGCTCGAAGACGTGGTCGTGCCCGTCGAGGTTCTGGGTAACACCTGTAGCGACCTGACCAAGCTGTTCGACGCACACGGCTACCAGGACTCCGTGATCTTCGGCCACGCGAAGGACGGTAACATCCACTTCATGCTGAACGAGCAGTTCCGCGACCCGAAGCAGCTGGACCGCTACCGCGACTTCACCGAAGAAATGGTTCAGCTGATCCTTTCCGCTGACGGCTCGCTGAAGGCTGAGCACGGTACCGGCCGTATCATGGCGCCGTTCGTGAGCCGCCAGTTCGGTGATGAACTCTTCGACGTGATGCGCCAGATTAAGCGCCTCATCGACCCGAAGGGCTTCATGAACCCGGGCGTTCTGCTCGCTGAGCCGGACACCGACTACGTGACCGACCTGAAGGTCGCCGAAACCGTTGAGGAAGAAGTCGACCGTTGCGTGGAGTGCGGCTACTGCGAGCCTGTCTGCCCCTCCCGTAACCTGACTTTGACCCCCCGTAAGCGTATTGTGTTGCGCCGTGAGATTGCTGCTGCTGAGGCGAACGGCGACCACGAACTCGCTGAGCGCCTGCGTAAGGAGTACGAGTACTACGGCATTGAGACCTGTGCTGTGGACGGCATGTGCCAGACCCGCTGCCCCGTGAACATCAACACCGGTGACCTGATTCGCCGCCTGCGTTCCGAGAACCAGGACAAGCTGGCCGCTACCGGCTGGAAGATCGCCGCACAGCAGTGGGGCATCATGGATAAGGTTGCCGGTAAGTCCCTGACTGTGGCTAAGAAGCTGCCGTTCCCCGTGGTGCACGGTACCACCAACATTGCCCGCAAGGTCATGGGCGACGACATGGTTCCTTCCTACAAGAAGGACCTGCCGGTCGGTGGCCCGGCACGTAAGCCGCACAAGGACGCAACCGCTGAGATTGTGTTCTTCCCCGCCTGCGTGAACTCCATGTTCGGCGGTGTGGACGGCGACGGCAAGCACGACCCGGTCAACGCAACTCAGGCGTTCATCCGCCTGTGTGAGCGTGCCGGCGTGAAGTACCGCATCCCGGACAATATTGGTGAGATGTGCTGCTCCACCCCGTGGAAGTCGAAGGGCTTCACCGACGGCTACTCGATCATGAGCGACCGTGTGCTGAAGTCCCTGTGGGAGGCTACTGACGGTGGCCTCCTGCCGGTCGTGTGTGACGCTTCGTCCTGTACTGAGGGCCTTGAGGTGATGCGTGAGAAGGTTATTAAGGCGCTTGAGCACAAGATCGTGAACGGCCTGAAGCCGGGTGAGCCGGACTTCTCGCGTCTGCGCATGTACGATGCGGTTCAGTTCGCCGCCGACAACATGCTGGATAAGCTGACCGTGTCCGCTCCTCTGCCGTCGGTTGCTCTGCACCCGACCTGCTCCATGACTCACCTGGGTACTCAGCCTGCGTTTGAGAAGATTGCGAACGCGATGAGTGACGACGTGTACGTGCCGAAGCACTGGGGTTGCTGTGGTTATGCGGGTGACCGCGGTATGCTGCACCCCGAGCTGACTGCAAGCGCTACGGAGGCGGAGGCTACGGAGCTGAGCGAGCAGAAACAGTTCGCCGCATACATTTCGGCTAACCGCACCTGTGAGCAAGGTATGACGGAGGCGACCGGCCACACCTACCAGAACGTGCTGCAGCTGCTGGAACGCACCACCCGCTAACAAGGGTTGAGCGCATAAGCTGACAAAAGAAGGGACCCGGCGGGCTATCTTATGTGATAGCCCGCCGGGTTCCTTCTTTGTCTGTTTCGGTTCGTCTAGGCTCTTCTTTAGGCAGTGACCAGGTGGGCTCCAAGTGCGTTCTGCGCCACTGCCTGCACCGGGCTCAAGTCGCTTTCTAGGACGACTGAGCCGTTCGGAATCATCTGTGCGTACTGCAAGAAGGTGCCAATTGTCAGGTCTTCGTGCGCGGTTTCCGGCTGGGTCACGCCGGATGCGCTCGCTACGGTTGTTACGCCGCGTGAGTCTTGTCCGAGGTTTCGTACGCGTTCGGCTTGGATAATCTGGGCGTAGAGCGTTCCGTTGATTTCGGTGACGATGATGACGGCTGATTCTCCGGCGACGTTACGGGAGCGGCGGAAGACGTCAGCGACTTTCTCGCCGGGTGCGGCGGGGATGACGTGGCATTCTCCTCCGGCACGTTGAGCCGCTAGGGCTACAAGTGCGCGGTGTTCTGGATTGCGGCGGGCAGACAGGTTGAAGCGTCCCGCGATGCGAGCTCGTTCTTTCATCACTTCAATGCTTGCCATTCTTCAATCCTTTCAAATGCGCCTTCCACGATAAAGGCTGTTGCTTCTTCGTAAGCGACGTTGCTTTCCATAATACTATTCAGGGGCCGGTTCTCTTCGACTACGGAACGGTCGCTGCGGTACTTGTAGCGGTGGTAGTGGAAGTTCCGGTGAGAGGAACAGCCACGAATCACCTGCCAGTACTGATCCTGTGTCTTTTCGTCGCGGCAGGATAGGGCGATGCTGAAGTTGTACGCCATATCCCGCGCCGGGTCAGTAGCGCTACAGGTTGTGTGGCGGTCTGTGATGCGGAGGGTGTTCTCATCGTCGAGGTATGAGATGACGGGAGGGTAATCCCAGGTTTCACGGCAGCTGGGGCACCGACAGTAGAATTTCTCACCGGATGTGAGGCGTTTCTTTTTCGCCATGGTTGTCGCTCCTTCATGTGGGTATATGAACCCTACCGTGATTTTGAGGAGCGTGTGCGCCCCGTTCGGCAATCTGTGGAAAACTAGCCCCGGAAGCAAGAAAAAGACTACATGTGGAAAACAGTGCAAGCTACCTTTGGGCTATGAATTCATAAGGAGGACCCGGCGGGCTATCTTATGTGATAGTCCCGCCGGGTCCTTACTGTATGTTTTACGCGATAATCTTCAACCTATCCAGTATATATGTACCGTAAATTTACACTACCTGGTATTGGATAGATATTTACTTACTTAAGCCATACATAAATCCATATGTTCCGGAATCCAAATCTTTATTACCCTTGCCCGTAATCCTAACCCCTGAATCCAGCATCTCTCTATAAAACTTATGGACAATCATGCCACGGCGTTCATTTTTATTTTTTAGGCGAGACTCAACTTCTTTTTTAGTCAACCTAAACTTAAAATGATTTCTGAGTGATACCTTCGAATTAGACCTAACTCTATTCAAAGATTCCTGGAACGAAGAATATATACCAGACTCTTGGCTCTCCTCCTCGCCCTTACCATAACTTAAATCATTCCAAATATTCCGCCGCATGAAATAATATCCACCACCATACTCATCTTCGCCTTCATCTTCATATTCATACCCATATCCATATCCATATTGAGGCGTATATTTAATATCAACAATAGATTCATCACCCGAGAACATTCGCTCACTATTCAATGAATACATAAAATATCTATACATCCAGAACTCTCCCGAAAATTCTTTTCCACACGAGCAGAGCTTCTTATGCCAATTTTTATCTTCGACATACTCACTATCACTTTCTCCACACGTAATATAGTGACTTCTCCACAAAATTTTTGCCGAGTCCTCCAGAATATCATCAAAGCAATCGAACTTACGATAGTAAACCATTGTAGCAAGTATCATATTTATATCATCAATTCCAGAGGAAATAATTGCTTTACAAATCTCTTTTACCTCAAGGTTACTCATATGATTCTTATCGTAATCGAATACAATAAATAGGTTCAACAGTGAATGCAATTCCTGACTATGCCCCTGGTCTAGAATATCCCCAATCCTGCTTGAAAGATTTTCAAATGCTTTTGAAAAATATTTAGCAACACTCTCGCGAATTGATTTTTTAAGCCCCCAATTTTTATAACTGGTATCAGCAGCTGCTAGGTCAACCATAAACTGCGAGAAGTCAATGTACTTCTGAGTAATTCTAGGATACAATACGCAGACATCCAGCAGTTTTTCAAAAATACTCAAATCTGTAAAATAATTTGGTTCAACCAAAATTCTCTGAAGGGACTCAACCTTTTCTTCATCGGTCTCAAAAACTCTATCCATTAATGAGTTGATAGAGCCATCCCGAATACTTGAAACCAAAGCAGGAATCATTGCCTCTAAGCTACCTTCGATTCCTTTACCCTCCTCCGATACACAATAATCAATAAACTGATATATTTGACGCCTAATAGACAACTCTACATTTTTAATATTTTTAGATTGTATATCTACTTCATAACACAAAGGAGATGAATCAAAATAATTAAGTATATTTTTATAGCTAGCTTCAACAAATGGAAAGCTACCGCATTCCGAAGATATCTCAGACAAACTTAAAGAATACTTATTACTCAAATCATGGACCAGGCGCTTAATTTCCATCAGCTCATAGTCAGTATCATACCCAAAAGTTATTTTATCAAATTCTCGAGAGAAAGATAATTTTTTTTCTGAAAGTAATTTCTCGTCAAACTTACACATATACATTTCAGCAACAATCCGGCTTACAAGAGTTCCAACTGGTATACCATGCGTTTCTCCATTTTGGGAAACCCTCATCAGGAGGTCGAGTTTATTACCAAAATTTAAGTCACTCACATAACCAGGTTTAGCATCAGCCGTTGAACTTTTTTTATTCAAGCTTCTCTTAGCCTCTAATTTTCCACCCATAATCCATTCAATACTATGAGTATATACAGAGCGGGGAAAATCTTGAATTTTTACTGTAAATCTCTTACTTTTTCCAATTAGTAAATCAGCTTTAATTTCATCTTTTACATAATCATCATAAACATCATTTTCAAAAAATTTAGAAATAGAATTCCTATTATCAATAAAATAATCAATTATTTTATCGCGGTTCTTATCTATATAGAGAGAAGTATTTGCATATGAGAATAGATTTGGTAATTTGTACTTAATTCGACCCCCAGAGCCATCAGGGGCACTATAGAGTACTGGAGTAGTCCATTCATTTAATGCATCAACTGAGCCTGCTGAGTTATTTTTATAAAAATAATTCACCTTAGCCTGATGAAGCCATTCATTAAAATTGTCTAGATTAAATATGCCTCCTGATATTTTAGTCACTTCCAAGTCATGATTGGACATGTATCTGCGTATATTTTGCATAGTATACTTTCCATACATCTCCTTCCCTTGCATACCGAAATTCTTATATTCAATAAAACTATTCAAGAATTCATTAAGATACCCCTGGCGGATTAAGCTCTCCGTGTCCAAGAGTTCCATGTAGTAAACAATCATCCCTACTTTAGGTCCACATTTTGAACATAGACAATCTTTAATGGTGTTAAAAGCATCTTTTGATGTGTAATTCTCCTGCAAATAAGGTGGGATGCTTAAAGCAACATACTTATCCAGGAGTCGGATAACACTATCCCTTTTACAATTCAATGTACAAGTATCGAGTACTTCCATCCAATTTTCTGTAGATAGCGCATTATGCAAATCTTCTACATTATACCCGCCCCAAGATAGACTCAAATCACTATCTGAACTTTCTTTTAACGTTTCAAGAATAGTTTCCTTTTTTATAATATTTGTCACATATTGAGGGAAATAAGTTTCTTTTTTATTATGCCTAATATACAATCCTCCAGCTGGGGTATCAATAACTTCATCAAACTCAGGAGAGGTACTACTCTCCACCTTATCTTGTTCCGCCACGAACTATTCCTTCACTGCTAAAGACCTACAATACTAAAATTAAAATATTAGTTATATTTACCGGTACTCCTCCTAGGTTTTGCATATCCTACCTCTTGGCATTAACCCACTGCGCTACATGCCTAGCATTCAGACATCCTTATCCGAATCGTACAATTACCGGCACCTCCGAACAGCAACGAACGTTAGCGCCATCACTTACATTAGCATGACGATACTCACCCGGACTAGGGAAAACTCCCCTCACAACACAACTTTCTACGCCCACCCGCTCTTCCCCACTTTCGCCTCCTCAAAGCGCACAAAGAAACTACCCCCCCTCCGCAGCTTGTCGCCGCAGGGGGTCTATATATAGGCTCGGTGCCAGTTCGCCAGCTTAGCTGGTCACAGTCAACCGCAGTCAGCCCGCACCGGCCACACCTACCAGAACGTGTTGCAGCTGCTGGAACGCACCACCTGCTAACAGAGCTAAGCGCATAGCAACCGTATAAAGAAGGGACCCGGCGGGCTATCTTATGTGATAGTCCACCGGGTCAGATGTTGTCTGTTACAGCACCTATTTTCGACTATTAAGTAGCCCAATAATCAATACTGCTATTGAGATGCCGTAGAGAATTCCAAGCACTAGGTCGCTGACATTTGACACTACGTTCAAGATAATTGCCAGGATCAAGAACATCATCCCAACAGGAACATACTTATTCGACTTCATACGCTCGTGCTCCCTCAACAATCAACAGCGATACATCATTTTCAAAGCCATCCAGCTACCCATTTTCTGAATGACCATGGACGTTCGCCCTACTACCACGCTAGCACTCTGGAGCTAAAAAACTCCCCCACAACACAACTTTCTACACCCCACCGCACTCCCCCACCCGCGCCTCCTCAAGACACAAAAAACCACCCCCTCCGCAGCTTGTCGCCGCAAAGGGAGTGGTTTCTATATATGAGTTAGACCAGAAAGCCTAGTACTACTCAGCAGCCTCAGTGCTGGGCTTGGGGTCTTCGTTCACGCGGTTGCGGATATGCTCCACAATACGCGCCACAGCCTCATCCACAGGCACACCGTTCTCCTGCTTGTTGCCGCGGAAACGGAACGAAACAGCGCCGTGCTCCGCATCCTCACCGCCAGCAATCAGAATGAACGGAACCTTCTCGGTAGAGGCGGTACGAATCTTCTTCGTGAAGCGATCCGAACCGTAATCCACCTCAACACGCACACCGTGAGCGCGCAGCTTATCCGCGATCTCGGTCATGTAGTCGTTGAAGGCCTCAGCCACCGGAACACCAATAACCTGAACCGGCGAGAGCCAAGCCGGGAACGCACCCGCATAGTGCTCAGTCAGCACGCCCAAGAAGCGCTCAAGCGAACCGAACTTTGCCGAGTGAATCATCACCGGCTCCTGCACGGTACCGTCAGCAGCCTGGTACTCCAGACCGAAACGGCTCGGCTGGTTAAAGTCGTACTGCACGGTCGACATCTGCCAGGTACGGCCAATCGCGTCCTTCGCCTGAACCGAAATCTTCGGGCCGTAGAACGCAGCTCCACCGGGATCCGGAACGAGCTCCAGGCCGGTCTCCTTCGCAACCTGCTCCAGAACCGCGGTAGCCTCTTCCCACTGCTCATCAGTACCGATGAACTTATCCTTCTTATCGCCCTCAGTGTCGCGGGTCGACAGCTCAAGGTAGAAGTCAGTCATGCCGAAGTCCTCAAGCAGGCTCAGCATGAACTTCAGCAGGTGACGCACCTCGTCCGGTGCCTGCTCCTTCGTCACATACGAGTGCGAGTCGTCCTGAGTAATCATGCGCACGCGGGTCAGACCCTGCAGCACGCCCGACTTCTCATCACGGTACACGGTGCCGAACTCGAAGAAACGTAGCGGCAGCTCACGGTACGAACGGCCACGAGAACGGTAAATCTCGTTGTGCATCGGGCAGTTCATAGCCTTCAGACGGTAGTGACCGTTATCCAGCTCCATGGGCGGGAACATGCCATCCGCATAGTACGGAAGGTGACCGGAAGTGTAGAACAGGTCTTCCTTCGAAATGTGCGGGGTGCTGACGTACTGGAAACCCTCCTGAATGTGGCGGGTACGCACGTAGTCTTCCATCTCGCGCTTAATCACGCCACCCTTAGGGTGAATCACCGGCAGGCCGGGGCCAATGTTCTTCGGGAAAGAGAACAGGTCCAGCTCACGGCCCAGGCGGCGGTGGTCGCGGCGCTCCGCCTCAGCGATGCGCTCCTTGTACGCCACCAGCTCTTCCTTAGTCGGCCATGCGGTACCGTAAATACGCTGCAGCATGGGGTTCTTCTCAGAACCGCGCCAGTACGCGCCACCGGCACGCATCAGGGCGTAACCGTTAGCAATCAGCTTGGTGTTCGGCAGGTGCGGGCCGCGGCAGAGGTCCTTCCAGACGGTCTCGCCGGTCTTCGGGTGCACGTTGTCGTAGATGGTGATTTCACCCTCGCCGACCTCCACGGATGCGCCCTCGGCAGCCTCCGCACCAGAACCGGGGCCCTGGCTCAGGGAAAGCAGCTCCAGCTTGTACGGCTCGTTCGCCATCTCAGCAACAGCCTCGTCGTGGGTGACCACGCGGCGGCGGAACAGCTGACCGGACTTGATGATCTTAATCA
>NZ_CAUUDY010000003.1:0-169939 GCF_963544205.1 uncultured Rothia sp. | reverse complement strand
TGGAAGCTGTGTAAGGGTTACTATTTATAGCGTCCAAGTTTCGGGGCGCAGTTCACCATGAGGAGCGGGGCTTTTCGTGTTCAAGGTTCTGAGTTCTCGAGGCTAGTTCCAGTACTGCATAAGAGCGTTCAGGGTCCTCGACGGGCCTGAATCATTTAATCCAGACAAAGCACTCAGAATCATGATGATCAGGGCGACGATACCAATGAAAATGCATAGCCCCAGCCCGTTAAGAAGCAGACCACCGATGGCGCGCTTACCGTATCGTCGTGCCACGAACGCCTGCCAGATACCCAAGATGTTTAGCAATGGGGCAGTGAGAGCCAGGAGTGAACCGATTTCATAGCCATAGGCAGACCACCGAAACCCTAGAACGAAAGACAGCGGGCCGAGGAAGCCAAAAAGTAGGGAAAATTTCGCTGCTCTTTTACCGGCTTGCTCCCTCTGCACGTCGGGAGGTAGTAGCTCGCTTACAGATTGTCCCCAGTCGTCCGTACTGTCAGCGTCGGACTGCACGCTGTTGTTCGCCTGGTAGATCTTGGCGTATTCGGGGTTGTTATCGAAGGCTTCATTGTTTTGGGGTAGCTGCGACATCGCATCCACAACCTTTCAATACCGGGTGTTACGTGTCTATCGAAGTAAGAGAGCGTTCAGGCTCCTCGACGGGCCTGCATCATTGAAGCCGTACAGAGCAAACCCAATCATTATGATGAAGCCGACGATGGCGATGACAATGACCATTCCTATCCCGCTGAGAAATAGACCCACGTTGGCGTCCTCACCGTGCTGTCTTGCCACTCGTGCTTGCCAGAGACCCAAGAGGTTCAGTAACGGCGCAGCAATGATTATTGGCATGCCGATACCAAAGCCATGGGAAACCCACCAAAACGCTAGGGCGAGAGTAAGCATACCGAAGACACCGAAAATCAGGGAGAGATGTGCGGCTTTTTCACCAGCGCCCATCTTCCACACGCTCGGAGAGAACTCACTCGCGGGTAGCGGCTGGCCGTCCGTACCAGACTGCACGCTGTCGCTCCCCCGGTGGGGCTTGGCGTATTCGGGGTTGTTATCGAAGGCTTCACTGTTTTGGGGTAGGTGCGACATCGCATCCACAACCTTTCAGAATCCATACACGTTAGTTGGTGCGCCACACCCACAGTGTCCAGGCGTTCACGAGCACGAAGCTGACGATGGCAACCCAGCTCAATACGCGACCCGCGGCAGGAATCGCACCGTAGCGATCTGCTTCCTTAGCCTTCCACAGACCAAGAGTACCCAGCACAACAGACGGAATACCGAAAAGCCACCAGCCCCATACCGCAACGCTGACAAGACTGAGCACGCCAAAGGCAAGTGAGAGTTGGGATGCGCGTTCCCCCAAATCCCGTTCAAAAGACTCTCTTCTCTTCTGTGAGAGCGGTGTCAGCGGGGGCCGACTATCAGGGTCGTAGCGGTCATTCGGGTTGTAGTCATCATAGTGTTCGCTCGTGCTTTTATTCTGCTTCAACCCTTTGTACCCAAAGCTTGAGTCAAAGGGGTTGGGCTCTTGCAGGTAGTAGGACGACATCGCATCCACGACCTTTCAATACCGGGTGTTAACTTCACCCTAGACCTCCCCCACCTGGGGAACAAGCATGTCGAGCCCAATCCAGGAAACACACGGCATACATACAGCAAAGCCCCGCGCCTCACCATGAGGAACGGGGCTTTCGTGTGCCCTCCAGCGAGGGCGAAAGTATTTAGAAAAGCGTCAACATCTGTACAGTCTCCACGAGCTTAGAATTTGCGGCAGAATCCGAAAGAGCCAGCATAATCGCCAGCAGCATACCGCCACCGAAAAGCACCAAGAACATGCCACCAATGGCTACGCCAATCCAGTTCATGATGCGACCAGCCGAAGCAGCCGCGCCGTAGCGCTCCGCCTCGTTCGCCTTGAAGATACCGATAACACCCAGAATCAGGGAGGGCAGACCGAACATCCACCAGCTGAGAGTCGCAATACAAGCCAAGCTGATAATACCGAGCACCGTGGAAGTCTGAGCAGCCTTCTCACCGGCAAGCTGCTCGGGAGTCTTGTGAATGATACCCACGGGAATCATCATGGGCTGACCGTACTGGTACTGCTGCTGGTACTGCTGACCGTACGGGTCGTACTGATTCTGGCCGTACGAGTCTTGCCCATACGAATTCTGACCGTACTGGTCGTAGGAGTACTGATCATAAGAGCCCTGGCCGTACTGACCGTATGAACCCTGCCCGTACTGTCCGTACTGGGTATTCTGCCCATACTGACCGTTCTGGTTGTACTGCTCGTTCAGACGGTTGTAGTCCGGGTTGTAGTCGTAGGGGTCAGCGCCCCGCGGATTCTGAGACATGGCATCTCACTTTCGTACGGCTGGTGTGTGTTAAACCTAATTCACCCTAACCCATGAATGGGACGGGTACAACTAAGCCCGTTATGCAACCCCGCACAATGGCACTTTGATGCACTGGGCACGGGCTTTACAGAGCGCACAAAAGCCCGCGTGCGCACAGGGCGCTCGCGGGCTTTCACAAACTATAAAACCGCTTTGAACAGTCTGTTCTAGTACTTTACAAAAATCTTCAGAACGAGCATCAGAAGAATACCGACGATACCGAGAATGGTGCCGGTAATAGCCATACCGCGGTTCTTCAGCTCGGGGTTATTCATAGCCAGGCGACCGGTCACAATTGCCACAACACCAAGGATGTAGCCGAAGATGAACAGGCCCACGATGCCGCTCACCAGAGAGACAATGGACAGGGTCTGCGCCTTCTTTGCCTGAGCCTGCTGCTCGGGGGTCGGGACCGACTGACCGTACGGAGCCTGCTGACCATACTGGGGTGCCTGCTGGCTGAACTGGGGGTCCTGGTTGAACTGGGGCTGGGGGTTGTTGGGGTTTTCAGACATGATTTCTCGCTTCGCTGAGTGATGAGGTGCCTCTGATGTGCTGGATCGGAAGATAAAACATCAGAGGTGCCCTCTATTTATCGGTTGGACACATGCAGTGTATCGAAAATGTGTATGAGCCTCAATGTTTACAACCGGTAGTCCACGCCTAGAGGCCTACCTCCCCTGCCTACGCCTCACCTGCTACACAAGCCGAATTGACCAAGCGCAAAACAGCCTATATTCTTATAGGGATGCGCTCACGAGCGCACCGTGGAGACGTGCCAGAGCGGCCGAATGGACTTCACTGCTAATGAAGGGTCGGGGTTAAACTCGACCGGGGGTTCAAATCCCCCCGTCTCCGCCACTAAAAGCCCCGTACCGGTTGGTACGGGGCTTTTGCTATGCCCACTATATTCGGGCGCGAAGTCTAGAAGCTCCTGACCTAGAAGTTCTTAAAATCCACGAGGCGCGCATCCGCACCATCCAGCAGAGCCCACTCCCCCGGTACCTCAAACACCGCAATGGAAGAGGGCGGGAAGCCATAGTACACATCCATGGACGCATTCGGGTCAGAATCGGGGCTCATCAGACGCTGCGCGGCATCCTGCACACCGGGAAGATGCGACACCACCATCAGAGAATGAACATTCTCAGAAACACTATTGATACGCGCAATGATGCGGGACGCAGACACCTCATACAGTCCCTCATCCAGATGAGCAGTAGGCGCCTTCGCCCCCAAACCATCCGAAACCCAGGTCGTCGTCTGGCGAGTACGCAACGCCGACGACGACATAATCTGCTCCGGAATATAACCGCGCGAAGCCAACCAGGCACCAGCAGCGGCAGCCTGCTCATGACCGCGCTTCGTCAGCGGGCGATCAAAATCATTCAGACCCCAATCAGCCTCCGCATGGCGCATAATAATCAGACGCTTAACCCCGCGGCGGTGCGAGCCAGATGCAGTGTTGGAAGAATTTTCAGCCATACACCCATTCTATCTAGAGGGCGCCAACACGTGCTGCACACCGCCACGTGAACGAGCCCCGCAGACACAAGCAAGCGGGCACAAGTAAGCAGGCATAAGTAAACCCCGGCGCACCGGCATCACGCCAGCACACCGGGGTGCACTCTACAGAAGCTAAATTCTGTACACGCTAAATCGAGTATTCCGGAGCAGCCCAGACAACGACCTCGGGGTGCTCAAAGAAGCGGTAGCCCTGACCGCGCACCGTACGCACGGTACCCGACAGGCGGCCCAGCTTCGAACGCAGACGACGAATATGCACGTCAATCGTACGCTCGTGCGGATGCTCGTCACCCGAGCTCCACAGCGCTTTCAGCAGCTCTTCACGACCCACGGTACGGGAAGAATTCTCTACCAGGTGCGCCAGCAGCTCGAATTCCTTGAAGGTCAGCATGAGCGGCTCACCGTCCAGGAACACCTCGCGGCGCGCCAGGTCAATCAGAACGCCCGAGGAGTGGCTGTTCGTGGTCTCTGCTTCGCGGGCGACATTCGCCTCCGGATGCATGTACATTGCGGTCGGATCGCCGAGCGCATTACGCACCACCTCAAGGTCGCTACCCTCAGCGTTCACGGGAGCCAACGCCACAGCAGCGTAGGACTCCGACTCGGGTGCCAGATGGTGTGCATAGGTGCGCAAATCCTGAACGATACGCACCAGGGAGGTGCCGTTTGCAGCGGCAAGTTCCTCATTCAAACCCACGTAAAGCACGAAGCCGCGTGCCTCATTTTCCTGAGCCTGCTTGTGGGCAGGGTCGCCAGCTGAGAAAGTCATCGGACGCAACGTTGCGGCCTGAGCAGCGGGACGCTGAGGCTGCACGACCTGGCGCTTAGCGGCGCGGCCGCGCTGGGAGATGTGGACATATCCAGGTACAGCACCTGACATGGTTCAACCTTCTCTCAAAGTCTGTGTACGGGATCCCAGTCGTACATGGTGTGGGATGCGCCGGAAGTGACGCCGAGTCAAACAGTCCCCAATACCTGTTTGAGTCTCAATCCTCATACTTAATATTTCTCCTATTTGACGGATAAATCAAGCGGATTCAGCATAGTGGATATACCTCTGGCGGTAACAGGAGTACAATACCCCGCCCTATTTTGGGAGGTTTCAAGCAGAGCGTGAGGCTTTTAGCTTTTTTCTCACATAAATATTCACGGTTTCTGTTATGTATGGGTCATACCCTGCATTTTCATGTGAGGCTGTGAATACGCTTGAAGTTTTGAAGCACCCCAGACACCCAATTGTGTTACTTGTCACACTATAGGTGAGGTGTTCCCAAAGCCCACACCGATACCCAGCAGCACCATCGCCACCCAAGCCCCGGACGCATTAGACACGCACCGCCACACCGCGGCACGCAACCCACCGAATACTCACAAGACGTAGCAAAGCGCCTCCGCACATACATATGCAGAGGCGCCCGCTCACCGTAAGCAAATAAGCTCGCTCAGCCAGGCTATTACTCAGCCAGACCGTACAGACGGTCACCGGCGTCGCCCAGACCCGGAATAATGTACGCCTTCTCGTTCAGACGCTCATCACGAGCAGCCAAGAACAGGTCAACATTCTCCATGCCCTCAACACCCTTCTCCAGAGCAGCAATGCCCTCAGGAGCAGCAATCAGACACACACAAGTCACAGACTCAGCACCGCGCTTACGCAGGAACTTAATAGCCTCAATCAGAGTGCCACCGGTAGCCAGCATCGGATCCAGCAGGTACACCTGACGGCCAGTCAGGTCCTCCGGCAGACGCTCAGCATAAGTCACAATATCCAGGGTCTCCTCATTACGAGCCATGCCCAAGAAGCCAACCTCAGCGGTCGGAACCATGCGAGTCATACCCTCCAGCATGCCCAGACCAGCACGCAGAATCGGAACAACCAGCGGCTTCGGATCAGCAATACGAACACCGGTAGTAGTCGCCACCGGAGTCACAACCTCAACCTCTTCCACGCGGATCTCGCGAGTCGCCTCATAGGCAAGCAGAGTCACCAGCTCATCAACCAGCTGACGGAAAATCGGGGACGGAGTGTTCTTATCACGCAGAACACTAATCTTGTGAGAGACCAGCGGGTGGTCAAGAATCTTAATACGCATAATACGATTTTACCCAGCCCCGAAACCGCAAGCACCGGGAAAGCCCCCGAAGTGGCACACACCCTATAAAACACAGTAAATACCACCGCACAAACACCCACCAACGCACCCGCCAACACCACCCCAAAACAATCCAGGCATGCAAAAACCCGCCGAGACGAATCTCGACGGGTTTTCGTTGGTGCGGTGGTGGAGGGATTTGAACCCCCGTTGGCTTTTACACCAAACATCATTTCGAGTGATGCACCTTCGGCCGCTCGGACACACCACCAACAGTGGAAAACTATAGCACACCCCCAACAGGAGGGCAAGAACGAGCCCACATATAGTGCGCGTACGGCAGCCGGGTGTCGCCTCTTTCACGGCCCCTTTAACCGTGCCCTTTTCGACACCCGACACCGAAGTCCCGGCTACGTCCGCAGACCACAAAAGGTCCGACTAATGACGGATATACCCATCTACAACCAGCATGACAGCACGCGTTGCATCCTCAGCATTGCGCTCCGCCTGATGCACTTCACGATCCATGGCAAGCATATAAATCGCGCCGAACATAGAGATCGCAATCGCACGAGGATTCTGAGCGGTATCAACCGTATAGCGGCGAGCCACAGCCTCCGTCATCTCCTCCAAATAATTCAGAAGATCCAAACGGTTATCGCTCATCGCCTCGGTCCAACCATCCGCGCCCTTCCACGCCTCCGCAAGCCACATCCGAGTAAAACCCGGACGGTCCTCAAGATACTGGAACGCGGCACGAATAGCACTCCGCAACGCCTCACGCGGATCAGAATGAACCGACGCCGCGCGACGCGCATCGCTCAGCAGCAACTGCGTGCCGTACTGGACCAGCTGATCCACCATGGTCTTCTTAGAACCGAAATTGTAATAAACAGTTCCCTTAGAAACACCCGCCCGGGCAGCCACCTCTTCAACAGTGGCGTACTCAAGCCCCTTCTGGGTCATGATATCCATGGCAGCGTTGAACAACTTCAACTGAGTTTTACCAGTACGGCCGGGACGACGACTTGCAGCTTCAGCGACTGGGCGCTGCAACATCAGAAGTCCTCCCTCCCTTTTTGCAGATATATCTCTATTTTATTAGACAGTTTTCCCCGGTGCTAGCCAGCAGAGCGCCTAAACCTCAATCTCCGGCGCAAGCTTCTTCAACGACCACGTACGATCACGACGCGTGCCCAGGTAACCCAGCAACAAACCAGCCAGACCCCACAGAGTCAACACCAGCATGATGCCCCACAGGCTCGACTCATTAATGCCATACGCCAAACGACGCGTGCCCGTCACCGCATAACCCATCGGGAAGAAGTCATGCATCCAACGAATCGACTCCGGCAGAGTCTCATACGGCATCGTGCCACCCGCAGTAATCAACTGCAGAATCAGAATCACCAACGCCACCAGCTTGCCCGGCGCACCCAAGATCACCGTCAAACCGTGAATGAAACCAGTAAAGACCAGAGCCACATAGCAGAGGAACAGCCACACCAGCCACGGGTGAGCCATCTCAAAGCCCAAACCGAACTTAATCACGACAAACATCAGAGTCGCCTGAGCAATACCCACCAGGCCAAACGGCATCCAGCTACCGAGCATCACACGAATCGATGGAGCATGCGAAGCCAACGCGCGGTTATTCATCACGCGCAGCGTCTGAACCAGCATCAGGCCGCCAATCCACAGCGCCAGACACATGAAGAACGGGCCCATGCCCTCACCATAGTTACGGCCCGACGCCAGCGACTCATGCGACAAAGTCACAGGGTTCGACATCGTATCCGCAACCTTCGCCTGATCAGTCGGCGCAAGGCTCGGAACCTGCTTAGCACCAGAAGCCAGACCGCTCTCCAGCGACGAAGTACCATCCTTCAACTCGGAAGCACCATCATTCAGCTGAGTAGAACCATCAGACAGCTTCGCCGTACCATCAGAAAGCTTCGACGCACCATCCTTCAGCTCATTCGCGCCATCAGCCAGCTTCTGCTGACCCTCAACCGCAGACTGCTCCTTCTCCGCCAAAGTACCGCTACCATCCTTCAGCTCGGCAGTGCCGTTCTTCAAAGAATCAGTACCCTCCTTCAGCTCAGAAGCACCACCGGACAGAGTCGCAGAACCACTCGCAAGGCTCGAAGCACCCGAAGCAATCTTGGAATTACCATCCGCCAAAGTCGCCGAACCCGACGCCAACGAGGATGCGCCCGCATCCACACGAGCGGCACCATCAGCCACCGACGAAGCGCCCTTCGCCAACGACGAAGCACCAGAATCCAGCGAATCCACGCCAGAAACCAAAGTCTGAATCTTCGCCGCAGTCGACGACGTACCATCAGACACACAATGGCTCGACTTCAACGCGCTCAACTTCGACAGGGCATCAGCAGCGGCAGCATCACGAGTAGCCAGATGCGACTGCAGAGCCTTCTGATTCAGCTCAGCAACCTCATTCTTCGTCTCCTCAGAATCAACAGCCGCCACCAGCTGATCAGCCTGCTCCTGAGTCAACGTACCCGCCTCAACCAGCGGAGTCACCCGAGCACGAACCTTCTGCGCACTCGCAGACACCACAGTATTCGACAAGTCACGACCAAAATCGCCACTACCAGCAGAAGTATCCGTCTCATGCAGGCGCATGCACATCGCGTTCAGCTCAGCCGGCAACTCACGAATACCAGCCTGATCCATACCCGAACGCAGCTGATGAATACCCGACGCCAAATCATTAGCGCCCTTCGCAACCGCCGCCGAACCATCCTTCAAGCTCGCAGTACCTTCAGCCAGGGTCGCCGCGCCGTCCTTCAGCTTCGATGCACCATCAGAAGCAGACGCCGCCGCCGAAGCCAAAGTCGACGAACCATCCTTCAAACTCGAGGCACCATCAGCAAGCTTCGACGCGCCAGAATCCAGCTTCGCGGCGCCCGAATCCAAAGTCGACACACCATCAGCAAGCTTCGCGGCGCCCTCCGCCAACTGCTTCTGACCGTCCAACAGCTGGGACTGGCCATCAGCCAGGGAGGAGGTGCCATCCTTCAGCTTCACGGCACCATCATTCACCGTGGCGGTACCATCCTTCAGCTGAGTGATAGCGTCAGCCAGCTTCACCGTACCGTTATTCACCTTCAACGCACCATCAGCGGCCTCACCCATCTTCGAATGGATGGTCGTGAAGCTAGCCAACAGCGAATTAGCCGTCGAATTACCGACCTTCTCAGCCACCGAATCACGCACCGCAGTGCCCGCCTTCGTGACAATATTCGTCAGCACATAGTTATTCGCGTCATTCGTAATGACCTCAATACCCGCCGAACGCGCATCAATAGTGCCCGTCTTACCGTCAGCATCAGGCTTGAACGAACCGGCACTCTGCAAATTGCGGGAAAAATCCTTCGGAATCACCATCGCAAAGTCATAAGTACCGTTCTCCACGCCCTCGACAGCCTCAGCACGAGTCTGTACCTGACGCCAATCAAACGTGCCAGCATCCAGAAGATTCTTCTTCACGTCATCACCGGTATTCACCCGCTGACCCTCAGAATCCGTCGCGCCCTCATCCTCAACCACGAGAGCACCCACAATGCCGTTCACATTGCCGTAAGCATCCCAGTTACCGTACAGGTACAGGGCACCGTACAACAGCGGAATACAGGACATAGCAAGCAGCACCAGAACCGGCAAAACACCGCTGGTCAGGCGCTTAAGCTCAACAAGAGCCACACGCAGAACAGTCATTCTTACTCCTTCTCAGCGCTTTCGCCATGTTCGGGGGATTCAATCGAAGACTCAACATCCTCAGCAGAGGTCAGCTGCTCCTCCTCAGGGGCGCGACCAACCACAGCACGCGCACCATGCCACGATTCAGAAATATGCGGAACAACAGCCACCACAGTGCGAGGGTGATCCTCATCAGCGGCAAGCTCCTCCAGGAAGGGAAGCCACATATAGGTATGGTTCAGGTGGCGCGAGGGCGTATCAAAAACCAACAAATCAGACGGGCTATGTTTCGCCAAAGCAGCCATCAGCTCAATATTCATCTCGCCGCTAATCTCGTCCATCCACAGGCCGTCCAGCTCCTCAAGGCCGCGTTCCTTCAGCCAGCGGCTCGCGCGGGAACGACCAAAAATCGGCAGATTATAGGAAAGCATCTCCGACACGTAATCGTGCACACGCATATGCTGCTCGGGAGCGGTCACATCAGGAGAGTCCACCACGCTGCTGAGAGCACGCAGACGCTTCATCGAAATACGGCGGGGCTCTTCATCACCCGTGCTCCAGCTAATCGTGCCGCCGGAGAGGGGGAGGCGACCAGTCAGCGCCAACGCAAGAGAAGTACGCTCCAACTGGCTATCCGCCTGAACAATAATGACTTCACCCTCGCCCACTGAGAAGGTGGTGCGGTCAAAAAGCGGAGTGTGGCGCCCTTTTGCCCAAATATTGTCAACGCTTAACACGGTTAAATCCCCTCAGAGAATGGATGATTCGGGTGAGTTTCTGGGAGCCCTCAGCAGACTGTGCGCGGGGTGTTAATTTCAATCGCGGGCAGACGGAGGCTCCAGTGCCTATATATGGTAGACCCCGACATGTGTGATGTAGTGGGCTTTTTGCTCGAAATTGGGTACCAATTTTGAAATTTTTGAAGTATTTTTCAAATAAATGGGTGGTTTCGTACAAATAACGTGGAAAGCCACGCGTTCTCACGCAGCTTTCCGCGTTATACAAAACAGTTTCTGAGGCGACACCACGGGTGACAGCTAGGGGCGGCGTTCCTTAAAGAAGTCCACCATCAACTGCGCACACTCATCAGCACGCACCCCCGCATACACCTCGGGAGCTGGAGCAACCCTGCCGTCACGCAGTACATCATAACGACTACCGGCAGCGCCAGTCTTCTCCTCCCAGGCACCAAAAACCACCGTCGAAACGCGCGACGCCAAGATCGTGCCGGCACACATCAGGCACGGCTCAACCGTCACGACCAGGGTGCACCCGTCCAGGCGCCATTGCCCACGATGTGCCGCCGCCTGACGAATCGCATTCACCTCCGCATGGGCGCTAGGGTCGTGCTCCTGCTCGCGGGTATTGCCCGCCGAACCGATAATGATACCCCGCTCATCCACCACCACGGCACCGATAGGAATCTCTCCACGCTCACCTGCGGCGGCACCCTCAACGAGGGCACGCACCATCCACTCGCGGTGTTCGGGGCGAGCGGGAATATCGCTGAGCGCAGCGGAGGAACCGTCAGTGACCGTTAATTTTGAATATTCCGAATATGACATAAATCCTCGTCAGGGGAATAACTGAAGCATTACCGAGCGCGACTAGTGAGTAGCAGCCAAAGAGAAAGGATACACCGCAGAGGCACCCGCCAGTCGTAGCTCACGCGCCACCGCAGTAAACGCCCAGCGTGAATCCACCACATCAGAAACCAGCAGAACCGGGCACTGATGCTCACGCACGTAGTCCAGAACCTCAGCAGGAACCCGGTACGAGCGCAACACGTCCGCGCAACGGAACGCGCTATTGCCGCCAAAGAAACGGGGCTCATCCACCAGAGAAACCTGACCCAAATCCACCAGGCGACCCACCGACGCCAGTCCCCGTCCCAAAGACTGAGTCAAGCGCGGACGCACCGGCGACGGCAGAGTCAGCACAGCCACCGGACGACCCGCCTCAGACCATTCCCAAGCGGCAAGCACCTTCACGCAGGCGCGACCCAGCTCGGCAGGAACCTCAGAATCAACCGGCTCACCCAGCTCATTCGTCGCCAGAAGCTCACGCAGGCGAGTGCCGTACCCCATGTCGCTCAGACGCGCCAACGCATAACCGGGTTCAGCCTGCTCCTCCGGGCGGATACGACCGCGCGGTGCATCCGCACCCATCAGCTGATCCAACCCGCTCGGCCACATGCGACGCGGCTGCAACGGCACACCGACCGTGTTGAAGCTGCTCTGTGCCGCCTGCAGCGCCTCAGTAGGGACCTCCACCGGGTACCAGGGGCCCGCGCACACATCGCAACGGCCACAAGCGGTAGCGGAAGCATCATCAAGCTGCTGAGCTAGGAAAAGCATACGGCACTGACTAGTGCGTTCATACTCCAGCATAGCGTTCTGCTCCAGCACACGCGCCTGCGCCACCGCCGCATAGCGAGCGTTATCGTACCGCCACGGCGAAGAGGTTCGACGCCAATAGTTGCCTTCCTTCACGACGGCACCCTCAACATCCAGCACCTTCAGCAGAAGCTCCAGGGTGGATCGGCGCAGCTGAACGCGCGCCTCCAAAGCGGTAATGCTCAATCCCTCCGGGGACTGAGCCAGGGCATCAAGCACCGCCAGCGCCTGCTCCTCGTTAGGCATGGAGGCGGTCGCAAAGTACTCCCAAATGGCGCGGTCTTCACGACCGGGCAGGAGCAAAACATCCGCATTGGCGGCGCCTCGACCGGCACGACCAATCTGCTGGTAGTAGCTCACCGCAGATGACGGCGCACCCAGGTGCACAACAAAACCCAAATCAGGCTTATCAAAACCCATACCGAGGGCACTCGTCGCAACAAGAGCCTTCACCCTGTTTTCCTTGAGTGCCTGTTCTGCAACCAGGCGCTCATCCGGGTCGGTTTTACCCGTGTAGGCGAGCACCTCGTAGCCGCTGGCGCGCAGAGCGTTTGCGGTATCTTCTGCCGCAGAAACCGTCAGCGCATAGATAATGCCGGATCCGGGCAGGTCGTTCAGGTGGGTGAGTAGCCAGCCGATGCGTTGCGCCTCATTGGGCAGGGTGAGCACGCCCAGGCGCAGGGACTCGCGGGATAGCGGGCCGCGGATTACGTGCACGGGGGCGGTGTCAGTGCTGAGCTGTTCGGCGATATCGCGGCTCACACGGTCGTTCGCGGTTGCGGTAGTCGCCAGCACCGGCACACCCTCCGGCAGAGACTTAATGAGCGAACCAATGCGTCGGTAATCGGGGCGGAAGTCATGACCCCAGTCAGAAATACAGTGCGCCTCATCAATGACGAGCAGACCCAGGCGCGGCAGCAGGTACGGTAGCCACTGCTCGCGGAATGCCGAGTTGTTGAGGCGTTCGGGGCCCACCAGCAGCACGTCAAGCTCATCAGCTTCGAGGCGGGTGCGGATCTCGTCCCATTCGGTGACATTCGCGGAGTTTACCATTGCAGCGCGCACTCCCGCGCGGGATGCCGCCTCGACCTGATCACGCATCAGGGAGAGCAGCGGGGAGACAATAAGCGCCGGACCCATACCGCGGGCACGCAACAGCAGGGAGGAGATGAAGTAGACGGCGGACTTACCCCAGCCGGTACGCTGCACCACCACAGTGCGGGCTCGGTCAGCGACGAGGGCACGAATCGCCTCGTACTGGCCATCGTGGAACTCAGCATCAGGAACGCCGGTGAGGCGGCGCAACACTTCGCGGGCTTCAGCGTGCAGAGGGTCAGAGTGCAGGGAATCAGCGCGCGGGGAGTCCGCGGGGCTAGAAGCTGACTGCTGGGGGTTCATGGTTCTCTCCAACGGTGGGTGGTTGGGGTCATCGCTACGCCGCGACGCGCCGTGCTCTCTTCCCATCATGTCACACCCCGTATCGCACGGCTCTGCTGATGGTCATTTCTTGGGGAGGCATGCGAGCGCCGCGTCACCTCGCGTAGTTTCGCTGTGCGAGTGGGGAGATTTACGCCTCGCTCACCCGTGCGTCCAGCGTAAATGCCGGTAGAATTGTGCCAGTAATACACAGCCTCCGCATAGTTATGCGCAATGTTCACCATAGGTACGCTTTCTATGCTGGTGTTACTCCGCCGCCGATCCGTGTGTGCGGTCCACTCACAGTTCAGGATTTTTCATGACTTTTCTTGCCACCGCTTTGGCGCATCTTCCGGTTGCGCTCTTGGGCCTCGACCTTGAGCAGTTCCTGCTCGATACCGGCCCCTGGGTTCTGGTTGTTTCGGCAATTATCGTATTTATTGAGTCCGGTGTTCTTTTCCCGGTTCTTCCGGGTGACTCCCTGATTTTTGCTCTGGGTATGCTTCATGAGCAGATGGGCCTGTCCCTGTGGGTTGCTTTCCCGGTCCTGGTGCTGGTTGCTATTGCTGGCGCTGAGGTTGGCTACCAGATTGGTGCCCGTTACGGCCGTAAGATCTTCAAGGATGACGCGAAGATTCTGAGCACTAAGAACTTGCACACTACCGAGGAGTTCTTCCAGAAGCGCGGTAGCTTGGCTCTGGTTCTGGGTCGTTTCGTGCCGATTGTTCGTACGTTTGTGTCTCTTGCGGCGGGTATTTCTTCGTACGACCGTAAGAAGTTCCACCTGTGGAATGTTGTTGGTGCGGTTGCGTGGATTGGTTCGATTGGTCTGGCGGGTGTGCTGCTGGGCGGTATCCCGTTCGTGCACAACAACATTGAGTACATTGCTGTGATTATTGTGGCGGTTTCTGTGGTGCCGGTTATTATCGAGTACCTGCGTGGCCGTTCGAAGGCGAAGCAGGAATCTGCTGAGTAATACGTGAGTCCTTCTCGGCTACTGAGCCGGGGACGAGAAAGGGTGGGGATACCGTTTGGTATCCCCACCCTTTTGTGTTCTCTCAACCCCTGTGGAGGCGACGCCCCGGAAGCGAGCTACACCTCCGCGGGGTTACTTTAGGCCCATGCTTTTAAAGTCCTCATGAGCTTTGAAGTACTGCAAGACCTGCGGTCGGGTCAGAAGAACAAGGATGGCGATGTGCAAGGCAACATCAATTACGGTCTTACCTAGAACCAGCAGAACCATGACAGTGGGATCTCCATAGTGGTATGCGCCTGCTGTCCTCGCCACTTCTAGGATGGGCATACCAGCCCGGCTCAAAACAGGGAGCATTAGTACGCTCGATAGGGTGAGGAGGATGTATAGCGCACAGTCAACGATGACCAGTATGTGCGCCCATCGGGCTCCTTGCCAGAGCTGCCAGACGACGAGTCCTCCGATAGCGGTAAAGCCAATCCATGAGAAATCATTAAAATCCACACCATCCCAGGCCATCATGTAGAGGGATGCTAGGGCTGCCAATACCATCACAGCAATTGCGCAGCCCATTGCCGCACGCAGAGCGGCAGGTTGTGAAGGGACGTAGACTACCCCGTAGGGGCCCGGTGTTCCGTACGAAGGAGCGGGTACGCCCGGAACCGGAAAGTTCGGTGCCATAGCGTTATTGGGCTGAGCTGCCTGCGGTGCCGGATTGGCGCCCGGCGGGTTGGGAACGTTGTTAAACATCGTCGTTCTTTCTTGTATGTGCCCCACGCTGATGCGTGAGCCGGTGATTGTTTAAGTGATTGTTCTATCCCCCTGCAGGCTCATGCGAAACCTGCATTAGGGGGTGGGCGGGGTATGCCCCGATTGGTTATGTCTTCTGCAGTACGAGTTAGCGCACGCCCATGCGTCGCAGGTCTCCACGCAATTGGATGTACCGCCCCACCTGCGGCTGGCAGAGAAGAACAATAATCACGATGCGGCTGATGAAATCAAAAGCGAGCTTTGCATACAAGACTTCAAAGGACATAAACGGGCCAAAAAACATCACTTTATACATTGCTGATTGGTTGTCGTTGTCCAATAAAACGTGAGAGAAGAGAGCTACAAACACAAGATCCAGGATCATGCGTAGTGCGCCCTCGATAATAATCGCCTTTCGTGCCCATTGATAACCATCATTGAGGCGCCCAGCAGCGAATGCTCCAAAAACAATGGGGAAGATCATCGTAAGCCCCATGGTCGTGCCTGCCAGCATATACGTGAACGTGAACTCTAAACCCACAATAGGCTGTAGGGGATACGTAGACAGGAACACAATCATGAAGATGAATACAATCTTGATGGCGAGGGGGCGCGGGGGAAGATTGCTGGTTACCTGAGGGTTAGGCGCACCGTGCACGGGGCGGGAACCAGCAGGAACCGGAGGCTGAGGTGCCACTGCTGCGGGTGCTGCGAAGTTCGGTGCCGGAAAGTTCGGTGCTGCGGCATTAGGCTGAGCTGCCTGGGGTGCCAGCGTGCCCACTGAGGTGCCGGAAGCGTTGTTAAACATCGTCGTTCTTTCTCTCGTATGCTCGCACTATGGTGCGCAAATCGGTGGTTGTTCCACTTTCTAGGTAAATTTAAGTGAAACCTACCTAAAAGAGTTATTTGATGTAGTTAGCTGAGAGAATAATACTTTTTCAGTATAGGGTAAGCCCTTCGAGGGGAATAGGGCTTTTTATAGAAAGACTGGAACCTTTTAGACAACTCAAAGGGTTTTACCAGCTAGAAGATTGCGATGTTTAACGCGAAAGGGTGGGGATACCGTTTGGTATCCCCACCCTTTTCATGCTCTAAACCTTTTGGTGATAGTGGTGCCGTTTGGGACAAACGCCCTAGTTGAGGCGGTAGCCTTCCTCGGTGTACACGGAAGTATCCTTGTAGCCGCGCTGTTCGTTGCGGGAATTCCTCCGTGCATCCTTGCGGTGGGTCGTCTTGTACTGTTGTGCGACTGCCTCTTCAGCCCGTCGGTTAGCTTCTTTCTCTTCCCGACATGTCTGCTCTTCTTCCAGGTGAGCACGCGTTTCTGTGTCCTGATGCACAACGATCCAACCGTCAGCGGCGTTCACCTGTTCACGTGCTTCTATCCATGCCAACCTCGCAGTAGCCATAAACGACCTGGTGGAGCGGCTCAAGAGCAGCACAACTATCAGAAGGTAGAAGGCCGTAAGAAAAGCTCCCATAATGTCACTCACCACAATGGAAACTACGTAGTCTCGGGGCCTTGAAGTCAACGATTCATCCGCCAGCCTGGAGAAATAATCAGCCGAGATGAAAGATTGCAAACTCATCGCCCCGACAAACACCACAAAAGCACTACCGAAGAGGGTGAGGAAGTACGCCCATCTACGGCCCTTCCACAGTCGACGGAGGACGAAAATCGGTATAAGAGAGAAGATGAAGGTAGCAAATATGCCTGAAATGATGATGCCAGGCATATTTTCCATAACGCGGTCTGGGACCTCGTTATGGATAGATACATAGATACGTTGGATTGCGGACAAAACAATAATGGCTGTAGCGCACCACATGACGCCGCGCAGCGTCTTCGGGCGCGGCGGGAGCACCACCTTAGGGGCGGCAGGCGCAGTGGAGGCGGCGGGGCTAGTCTGCGATGAGGATTCGTGCAAAGGTTCGGAAGTAGGGTGCACGGGTCATCCTAACGGTGGTTGGTGAATAAAGTTATCGGTGAGCTGCAGGTCCGGGACCCGCAGCCAGAATCTGCAAGGCTAAATCAGGTAGTCCTCGCTGCGGCGCAAACGCCAATCACGGCGCGCCTCCATGTAAGAACGCGACTGACGCGACCACACCAACGCCAACGCCACCACGCACACCAGCATGTACGGCGCAGCAATATACACGGGCGTATACAACGGCGAAGCGCTACTGAGCAGCAGCTCAACATCCTGGCTCGGTGCACCATTCAACGTACCCAGAAGAGCCGCAACCGCCAGCATAATCAGCAGGGACGCCAACACACCCAACGCCAACGCCACCGACAGCACCAGCGCTGCCCAACGATAACCGCGCAGATACGCCACCGTACAAAAACTATGCAACGTCACGTTACCGAACGCACTCACCAGCAAGAACATCACCGGGTAGTACGCCTGCGCCTCCACCAGCGACTGGGCACGCCAGGTTGACAGGTGCGCCAGCTGCGTCGTCGCATAGGTGACGCCGGTGTACCCAATCAGCACCAGCCAACCCACAGCAATAGCGAGCAGAACCCAACCCGCCACAGACACGAGGGTCGGGGTGGCAGGCTTCGTAGGATGGGTGGTGTTCGGAGCGGATGGCGGAGAGGACTCAACGGCGGACATAGCTGAATCTTTCGAATGTCGGCTGATAGTGTGCGGAAGATGTATGAGCGAGTGTGTGGTGTGTGGGTGGCGGCGCGGCGTTCGTCTACCGCGCCGCCTCAAAAACTTTAGGCAGAAATGGACGGGTCAACCGTCGCAGAAATACTGTCAGGTAACGACGGCGAATCTGCCTGATTCGCCATCGCAATCCTCAAATTATTGAAGCGGTAAATGGTCAGCAACGATAAACCGACCTCGCTCAACCAGACCAAGCCCAAGAGCACAAGCACCAGCATCGGATCAAGGCCCAACGAAACACCCGCCCAGTCAAGCATCAACAACAGGAACGTGATGGGTGAAAGCACCAAACCCACCGCAATATACCCAATCAGCGAACAGATCGCCCACACGCTATACACGGAGGCGTCCGCCGAATCGCGGGGAGGGCGCACCAGCGGCCACATCTGAACCACCAGGTAGAGAGCGGCAACAAACCCAAAACAAATCGCCAACGGCTGCGTGTACTGAGAAATAATGAGGCCCTCAACCAGGCTCAAAATACACAAAATAACAGCGCGAGCCAGGAGGTTTTTCCTCAGCTTCTGCTTGCGTTCCTCCACCTCCTCAGCGGTGTAGGTGCGCAGAAAAGCGGGAACCTGACCCTGCCCCGGGAACGGCGGCAGAGGACCCGTCGGGTGCGTACGCACCACAATCGGCGGGTTCGTACCATCCTGAATGATGACGGTAGAAGTCGCCGAAATAACCGGATGCGAACCAGTCACCACCGGCGGCACGTTCAGCGGAACGGACACCTCCGGCGTAGCAGGAGTCACGTGACGAATAGGCGCCTGAAAGCGAGTCTGCATACTGAGGTCTTCATCCGGGCGTTCCTCGGATGAAGCGGCATCTGTATTCAGGTGTGTAGCGCCCATGAGTGGCCTCCTGGCAGGTGCGGATCGTGTTTCTGTCTCTACCGTATCACGCGTACTTTAAGGGAATCTGAGCAGTAGCTGGGCGCCGCGGGCAACGCCGCCCAGCATCATTAATTGCCTCCTGTTGAGGCGCAGGTTAGCCCTGCTCCGCCGCCTGCGAAACCTCCGCGTTCGGCTCTGCTACCTTCTGCTCTTCTGCATTCTGGTGCTCTTCCTCCGCCTTCTTCCGCTTGCTACGGCGCAGGCTCCTGCGAACCGCCAAACTATAGAACAGCGAGAACAGAACCTCCAACGCGAAGGAAGCCATCACCGTCAGCAGGGTCACCGTATAGAACATGCCCACCCGGTCCAGCAGAGTCTGCGGGCCGTGCAAGGCCACGAGTACATAGGTGAAGAACGCCGTCATGATGGCAGCCGCAGCCCCGGATGCCACATTCGCAAGCAGCACCAGCTTCACCGAACGGTTTGCCCGGTAAATCATGGCAAGCCACATGTGCATCACCAGGTACACCAGCGGCACCGCACCAATCGGGAAAAGCGTGACGCGAATGAAGTAATAAACAATAATCAGCGAAGGAACCACCAGCAGGAACACACGCACCAGGTAAAGGTTCTTAGCCGGCAGCGGATACTCACTGGCAACATTCCAGAACTCGTCAGCCTGCTGCTCCAGCTCCTCCATCGCCTGCAACTGCATCAGCTGCGCCTGTGACATATGTTCCTGGGACATATGCTCCTGCGGCACAAGATCCGAGGAACCCGCCACCGGCGCCAGCTCGGCGGCAGAAACCGGTTCGCCCCTCCGCATACGAGCGGAATCAGCCATACTAGCCCTCAAAAATACCGCGCGAACGGTCCTTACGCACGCTCTCAGCAGGGAAAATACGGCCGCTCATGCTGATGTACACGCCCGGCTCCAGCAGGTTCAGGGCGGCAATAGCGGCACCCAGGTTGAAGCCTGCATCCGAACGAGCCATCACGGCGGGCTGCATCGCGCCGGTCAGCACCACAACCTTATCGCCCAGGTCAGCGTGCTCCACCAGGTAGCGGGCGGTCTCCGGCATAGTGTCGGTACCGTGAGTGATGAGCACCTGGTCGTTGGTAACAGCGTTCAGCGCCTCGGTCAGCTCGGCACGATCCTCATCGGTCATGTCCAGGCTGTCCTTACCAATCAGCGGGCGAATATCAAAACGGATATCAGTAATCACGCGGTCCAGCAGGTCCTTAGCGGCAGGCTCACCAATATCCATGGTGCCCGCCACCGAATAGAACTTATCAATCGTGCCGCCAGTGGCAAGAATCGTAATCTCTTCAGGGTTCTTAATGGTGACGCTCACGGGGTTTCCTCATCTTTTCAGGTCAACGTACACGAACTAAAAACTGCCAGGCCAACCCGGCAGAATACGCCCCACCACACGGGATCAACACGGGGTGAAAAGCCCACGCATGAGGGTGAAGACGCAAAAACCCGCCGACCCCCGCAAAGCGGGAGGCGACGGGTCGGCTAGTGCGCCCTGTGGGGCTCGAACCCACGACCTGCGGATTAAAAGTCCGTAGCTCTACCGACTGAGCTAAAGGCGCTCCTATCCACACAAAATTGAAAGTGTGCAGATAGAAATACTATACACTACCGGCCCCCAGCCGATGAACGGTACACTGGGAAATCCTATGTCTACACCCGCAGCATCAACCGGCGCCTCCGGGCGCGCACGACACCGAACCCACCACCGCCCCGTCCTCTACTCCGCCGAAAAGTTTGAACGCCACGAAGGCGGCATGGACCCCGCCGCACGCGAGGAGGCGGCACACGCCTCCGCACGCATCCTGCTGATGCGCGGACGCGGCACCGATGAACAGATGACCGAACGGCTCGTCAGCTTCACCGACGACTACGGTATTGAGATGCTCGCCGAACTCTGGTCGCACGCGAGCGCCCACTCCCTGCCGGGTGCGCTGTGGCGCATGTACTGGCTGCGGGATCTGGTGCATCGTTCGCCGCGCGGGGTGAGCCGCGCTTTTGAGCTGGGCATGGCGGAGGATTACCGTTCGCACGTGGTCGCGGGTGTTCCCGACCCGCCCGGTGCCGATGAGGTGGTCCACACGATTGATGAGATTCTGGCGGGCCTGTACACCGGCGATATGGACATTGCGATGGAACGCTGCGCCGCGTTTGCGCACGTGGTGGCGTTGGGTATTCGCGCCGATTATGCGCGCTCTGCCGGGCAGGATGGTGCGGTTCCGGGTAGCCACGAGGTGAAGCGTGAGGCGGTGGAGCGTCGTGCACGCCTGCCGCGTCAGGCTCAGCAGATGGAGCAGATTGCGCACGATTTGGAGGCGGTCGCCGCCCAGCTGCGCGCCGTTGAGGCTGGTCAGCAAGCTAACGGGGGTTCCGGGGCTGATTCTGCGCAGGAAAAATCGCAGACCAACCTCGAAGCATTCTAGTCTTCTGCGACGTTTAGCCGCCCAAAAATGCGGGTTCGTGCCGCGAATTGGCACAGGTTCCACATTGGGTCGCACAGGCATGAAAAGCCTGTTTTCGATTGACTCTGCGCCGGGTGCGGGTGGATAATAATTACAAGATGTCGGGTTGCTAATAGGTAGCCCCGGGCTCCAAATCTTTAGCCGCTTCGAGCGGCCTTCCGCCGAGAGGCGCTCCCAACCCGACATCCCTAAACGTTCCGGTGGGGGTCGAGAAATCGACCCCCACCGTTTTTGTTTAAACCCGGTCAAGAAGCCACTGTCAGCTCGGCGCGATTGCGCATGAAAACCGGGTGCCCGTGAGATACCCACGAGCTGTGCGCACCCGCAACCCCTAATACTGGTTAGACTGGGAACTATGCTGCACCGACTTTTTCCCCACGCTAACGAATCCCTCGCCTCCCTCGCTGAAATCTCAGCGCAGGTCGGTGAGGCAGCCGCGTTGCTCTCCGAAATGGTCGGCTCCCCCGTCGCAGAGTACCCCGAACTCTTCGAACGCATGCTCACCCACGAGGCGGACTCCACCAACCTGCTGTTCCGTACCCTCACCGAAGTGCGCAGCTCCTTCTCCCCGCCGATCCCGCGTGAAGACCTGTACACGCTGGCACGCAAGCTCACCAACGCCGTTGAGAAACTCACCAGCGCCGCACACGTGCTATCCCTGCACAGCATTGACGGCTTCGCCACGCACATCACCTCAATCCTGGACATTATTCAGCGTCAGGCGGTGCTGACCGCCGCCGTCATCCCCAAACTCGCCGATATTCGCGGCCTCGACAACTACTGGATGGACATGCTGCGCATCTCCCGCCAAGCACTGCGCACCGCCGAAGAATACGACGCGTACATTGCCGAACGCTACACCCCCGAACGGTACCGCCGCTACGCCACCTTCCTCGCGCAGCTGACCGCCGCCTCCAACGCTATGCGTGATGTGTCTGCCGAAATCGGCCGCATCATCGTTCAGGAATCCTAATGCTCCTGGGTCTTCTCGCCTGCTGCGCCTTCATTGCCGCGGTCTACATCACCGCTCTGCACGACGCCTCAAACGCCGTCGCCATTCCGGTGCGTACCCGCGCCCTCGGCGAGCGCTCCGCCCTGTACCTTGCCGCGCTCTTCAACGTGCTCGGCGTTGTTGGTGCGTTCCTGCTGCTCGGTGAGTATTCCGCCTCGTGGGTGAGCGCCCCGGACGGTACCACCGGCCTGAACGGCATCGTTGCGGCGCTGCTGGTCTGCGTTATTTGGGGTGTGCTCACCTGGTTCCTGCGGTTGCCGTCCTCCTCGACCCACGCGCTGGTGGGCGCCCTCGCCGGCGTGAGCTGGTGGACCCAGACGAAACTCGAGGACGGTGCTGAAGCCTTCGGTTCCCTCGCCTTCCTGCCGCATATTTTTGGGGCGACCCTACTGCCGCTCTTCTACCTGCCGCCGCTGATTTTTCTGCTGTCTTGGCTGATGGTGGTGCCGTTCTACCGGCTCGTGGTGGGGCATAACCCGCGCCTGGTGAATCAGCACGCCCGCGAGGTGCTGGCGGTGTCTGCCTCCGCGATTTCGCTGCTGCACGGCCTGCAGACCGGCTACCTGTATCTGCTGCTGTGGGCGCTGCTGAGTGAACGCATCATGGACCCGGCGCTACTCCAATCCCTCACCAGGGGCGGGATGCTGCTGGGTGCCCTCGTCATTGCCCTCAGCCTGGGCGCGGGCACGCTGACCGGTGGCCGCCGCATCGGCTACACCTTCGCCTACAAGATGGTGCGTCTGGATCCCTTCCGCGGCGCGGTCGCCCAGGGCACCACCGCCGTTGTGCAGGTGCTCGGCTACTTCCTGCTGCAGGTGCCGTTCTCCTCCTCGCACCTGGCGACCGCCTCGGCGCTCGGCGCGGGCGTGAACCAGCGTTTTAACGCGTTGAAGTCCAGGATTGTTCTGCAGATTCTTCTGGTGTGGCTGGTAACCATTCCGGCGTGCTTTGTGCTCGGAGTGCTGGCAATGGTGGCGCTACAGTCCATCCACTAGATTTTGGGGACGCTGCATGCCCCACCGTGTCCACTGCCGCGGGATAGCCGGGCAGCGGGTTGAGTCTGAACAGTGCACACCTTCATAATGGGTTGAGTTCTTGGGCTGGCACGCGCCCACTCACCCTCGACTGATTGTGGTTATGTCTTCTCCTACCGTAGCTATTCTGGTCCGCACGAAGGACCGCCCCCGCTTCTTGAGCCGCGCCCTGGAGAATATTGCGCAGCAAACCTTCACTGACTACACGGTCTGCGTGATTAACGACGGTGGTAACGAGCAGGCGACCCGCGCCGTTATTGAGGCGTCCCCGCTGGGTATGCAGGGCTCTGATGCGCAGGGTTCCAGCCGCGTGCAACTGCTGACCACCGCCGGCGACAACATGGAGGCGGCATCCAACGCCGGTTTGGCGGCGACCACCTCCGAATTCGTGGCGATTCACGATGACGACGACCTGTGGGCACCCGAGTTCCTGGAGCGCACCGTCGCGGCGCTGGAAGAGAGCGGCGCGCTCATGTGCACCACCCGCATTGTGGAGCGGTACGAACGCGAAAACGCCGATGGCGAGTTCGAGGTGTACGAGGAGCGTATTTTCCACGATGGCCTACCTGGCGTGGGTTTGCAGTTCCTGTTCCGCACGAACCGTGCCGTGCCGATTGGCATTCTGTACCGCCGCAGCCTGCACGAGCTGGTCGGTTTCTATGACGAGTCCCTGCCGGTGGTCGGCGACTGGGAGTTCAACATGCGTGCCGCCTCTGTTGCAGATATTCTGCTGGTGGATGAGCCGCTGGCGTACTGGTCGCTGCGCCCCGACGCGGAGGGCTCCGAGGCGAATAGCGTGAAGCGTCAGGCTGATCACGCCCGCTTCGATTCGATGGTGCGTGCCCGCGCTATCCGCGAGGATCTGCAGGCGGGTGCCCGACCGGGCGCGTACCTGTACCAGGCGCATCTGGCGGCTGACTTGGAGCGCCGCGTCATTGACGGGCACGATCTGACCCGTGAATCCCTGGACATTCTGCGCTCTATTGAGAGCCGCCTGGAGCGTATTGAGGCTCGTCAGCAGGCTATTGAGTCCCGCCAGCAGAGCATTGAGGAGCGCCTGCGGGTTCTGAAGTACCTGCGCGCACCGGGCCGTGCACTGCGTTCCTTTGCGCAGCGTTCGCTCAATCAGCGTTCTCAGGCTCGTCGCGGTACTGAGGCAGGTTCTACCGGCGAGAAGGACGCATAGCCGTGACAGAGAATAATCATTCTTCTACAGCGCCGCCCGTTACTGAAGCACCGCACTTTAATGAAGCACCGCGCGTACTCGTCATCGGCGATATCGGCCAGCACACCTACCACGTGGGCGACGAAGCCATGACCATTGCGAGCGCCCAGGCGCTTTCCGAAGGCGGCGCGGCGGTCACCCTCATGACCCGCGATGTGGGCCATTCAGCGCGCTATATCGGCGCGGCTGCTCATGAGGCGGGCGCCCCCTACGAGTACCTGCCGTTCTTCCTCTTTCCCTGGGCACCGGCTGAACGCGAGCTGACCCTTGCGGCGCTCGAGTGCATCCTGGTGGAGCTGCACGCCAACCGGGAGCGCCCCTCCACCGCCGAGCTGGTGGCGTTACCGCAGGTGCAGGCACTGCCCGAGGTGTTGCATCCGCTGGAGCAGACCGTTGAGCGCATGGTGGAGTTCGCAGGCTCCATCGCCGCCATGGACGCGGTCGTGGTCTCCGGCGGCGGTAACCTCAACTCCCGCTACGGCTGGCTGCTCTACGAACGTGCCGCCGCGGTACGTGCCGCCGAGCATGCGGGCGTGCCCGTGTACGTGACCGGTCAGTCCCTGGGCCCGGTCCTCAACCCCGAGGATGCGCAGGTTCTGGAGCGCATGCTGCGCGCCGCCCGTTCGGTGACGGTGCGTGAAAGCTCCTCGCTCGCCTGGTGCCGTGAGCGGGGTATTGACGCGCGTCTGAGCGTAGATGACGCCACCAACTATCGGGTGGCTTCCCCGGCGCGTACCCTGCACTATGCGGAGGGTATTTCCGCAGGTCAGGCACTGAATGAGCTGCCGGAGCACTACGTCTGCGTGACCGTCAACGAGTGCACCAACCAGCAGGCACAGCAAATCGCGCGCCTGCTCGACGGCATGTGGCGCGAGCACGGCTACACGCCCGTCTTCCTGAGCCACTACGGTGACCCGCAAGACCCTGCAAGCGGCGATATTCAGGCGCACCAGCGCATCGCCAAGCGGCTCAGCCCCTCCACCCCGACGACCCTGTTACCGGTTCTGCACGCCGACCAGAGCATCGCCGTGCACCGTGCGGCGGCGTTCACCCTGACCAGCCGCTACCACCCGGCGGTGTTCTCCGCCGCGGCGGGTATTCCCGTGCTCGCCCTCGTGCCGGATGCGTTCACGCAGATGCGTGTGGGCGGCGCCCTGCGCCAGTACGGGCTGGGCGAGTTCACCCTGCCGTTGGGCATGCTCGCCGGTGGGGTTCCCGAGCTGATGGTTGCCGCCGTCCTGCGGTACGCGGCGGTGGCATCGGATGCACGCCGCATCGAGCTACTGGAGGTTCTGCGAGCTGAGCGCGCCTACCTGCTCGCGCAGATTCTTGCATCCGACGCAGAAATTCGCGGCGAGTCAGAAAATCACGGCGAAGCAGAAGCCCCCGCCCCCTTCCCCACCGTGGAGCAGGTCCCGGCGCTCCCCGAACCGCTGGGCGCGACCGTCCGTGCCGCCCGCGAGCTCTTCACCGAAACCTCCCTCACCGCAGGGTTCGAGTGGGCGATGTCTGACCGGGCGCACTCCTGGGATGCCGAGCACCGCCGGCAGCTCGAGCGCGCCCGCGCAATCGGCGGGTACAGCGCGCACGGTATTCACGGGGCACACGGTGCAGAAGAAACGCGCCCCATCACCATTGAGGCTGATTCTGAAGCACCCGCCGAGACGCATTCCGCCCAGCCGGGTCTGCTGGCGAGGGTGGCGCGGCGCCTCCGCGGCTAGATTCGCGGCTAAGCCCCTTGCACTGAGGTTTCGGCACGCAAGCTGAGGTTTCGGCACGCAAAACCGCCCAAGCCGGGGCGCTAAGCGGGGTTCGGGGCGCGGGGTCTCTCACACTTCAACCCAACACTCCCCTACCCCCTTGTGCACCGCATATGCGCCGGTATGATGGTGCCCATGGCACGATTCGCAGACATTCTACGCACTACTGAACAGAACACCCGACAGTTCATCCGTGAGGGTGTTCATCGAGTCCGAGCAGACTTCTTTCAGTCTGTGCAGATTGTTGCGGCGTCTATGGGCGCTTGGCTTTTCGCTGAGCACATCCTGGGCCACCACGAGCCCATTTTCGCGCCGGTCGCTGCCCTCGTATCCCTCGGCTATGTAAGCGGTGCTAAGCATTCCCGCCGAATCCTTGAGGTATCCTTCGGCGTGACCCTCGGCATTCTCATTGGCGACCTTCTGCTGATCCTGCTCGGTCACGGTACCTGGCAGGCGGCAGTGGTGCTTTTCTTGACCGTGATTATTGCCCGATTTATTGATAAGGGCATTATTTTTACGATTCAGCTCAGCTTCCAGGCCTGTTTCACGTTGCTACTGCCCGTACCTGACGATGCGTTCACCCGCAGTTTTGACGGCATTGTCGGTGGCGCCTTCGCGTTCCTCGCCATGTACCTGATGCCGCGCGACCCGCGTAAGAACCCGCGTGCCCGCGCGCAGGCTCTCATGGATGCGTTCGCGAAGGTTTTCCAGCTCTCCTCCGAGGCAATCCGCTACTACGATTACAACAAGGCGTACCAGAGCCTGCTCGATGCGCGCGCCCTGCAGCCGCTCTACGATGCATGCCGCGGTGACCTGATTACCGCGCAGGGCATGAGCGAGCTGTCCTGGAATAGCCGCAAGAGCAAGGGCGAGCTGGCGCGCATGGCGAAGACCCTCGCCGCGGTGGATTTGGCGATTCGTAACGACCGCGTGCTCAACCGTCGTATGGCGTCCACGATTCACCACGTGCAGTTGCGTACTGCCGCGCAGCTCTCGCTTAGTGACGCACTGACTGAGCTGTCGCTGGCGGCGCAGAGTCTCGGCCTGGGTATGTCTGCCCCGACGGAAGGCGAACGCGAGCACTACATGATGGCGGCACGCGAGCGCATGATCAAGCTTGCCGGCACCCTCGAGCCGCGCACCATGGGTGTGGCGACTTTTGAGGGCGAGTCGCTGGTGCTGATGCTCCGCCTGATTGTGGTGGACTTTTTGGAGGCGACCGGCTTGTCCCACAAGGATGCCGTGGCGGTTCTGGTACCCCTCGGCGAGGCGGTCACGAAGCATGCACCGCGCACCTCGGCAATCCCGATTGTTGACGCTGACATGGACGACTCCACGGTGGTTGATGACGTGACCGATAGCGCGGTGAACACCCACCACACGAACAAGCTCAACACCCGCTCGATCAACATTATGTTGCACGAGAACGAGGAGGAGAGCCGCTCCTCCTAGCGGGGCTCTAGCAGGGTTCTGGCAGGGTCAGCGGCAACCCACCAAGACGCACAACGGAGGGGCTCCCGGCGGCATTCACGCCAGCCGGGAGCCCCCTCCTCTGCTATCTCTATGCTGTTGATGCGCGGGTGACTATTTCTGCGGGAAGAGCAGCGCGAGCGCCTCACCCAGGGTGGTTACCTCACGCACGGTGACGCCCTCGGGCACGTCCCCCACACCGGTCGGGGAGGCGGGCACCAACACGTGTGTGAAGCCCAGGCGGCCCACCTCCGCGATACGCTGGCGGATGCCCGGCACGGCACGCACCTCACCCGCCAGGCCGACCTCGCCGAAGACCGCGAGTTTGCGCGGTAGCGGCTTATTTTGCGCCGCCGAGGCAAGGGCCATAACGCACGCCAGGTCGGCAGCGGGCTCGGCAATTTTTGCGCCGCCCACCGTGGAGACGTAGCAGTCGAGCTTGCCCACGTTCAGCCCGGCGCGGCGTTGCAGCACCGCCAACAGCATCTGAATACGCGCCGAATCCAGGCCCGAGACGGTACGGCGAGGGGCGGGCGCCACCGCCTGATCCAGTAGCGCCTGCACCTCCGCGAGCAGGGGTCGACGGCCCTCCATCGTGACGGTCACGCAGGTGCCCGCCACCGGGTGCGGGGTACTCGAAACGAACATGCCGGAGGGGTCCAGCACCGGCGCGATGCCGTCCTCGTGCATGTCGAAACAGCCCACCTCGTCGGTGGGTCCGAAGCGGTTCTTAATCGCGCGTAGCATGCGGATATTCGAATGCTTATCGCCCTCGAACTGGCAGACCACGTCCACCAGGTGCTCGAGCAGTCGCGGGCCCGCGATGGTGCCTTCCTTGGTCACGTGGCCCACGAGCAGGGTGCACATATTGCGTTCCTTCGCGGCGGCAATCACGGAGGCGGCAACCTCACGCACCTGGGTCACGCCGCCGGCGCTACCCTCAACTTCCGCGGAGGCGAGGGTCTGCACGGAGTCAATGACCAGCAGGGAGGGGTTGACCTGCTCAATATGCGCCAGGGCGGTGCCGAGGTCGGTTTCGCTGGTCAGGTAGAGGGTATCCGCGATGGCGCGGATGCGGTCGGCGCGGAGCTTGACCTGCGCGGCGGATTCCTCGCCGGTAATGTACAGGACCGGGTGCGGCGGCTGGGTGTTCTGCACCGGATTATTCTGCGCCCCCTGCTGCCCCGCATTTCCGGCGGTGCCGCGCGCGAAGGTGGCGGCAACATCCAGCAGTAGGGTGGATTTGCCCACGCCGGGTTCGCCCGCCATGAGGATGACCGCGCCGGGTACGAGTCCGCCGCCGAGCACGCGGTCAAATTCGGGGTTTCCGGTGCTCATGTAGGCAGCTACGCGCGAGTCGACTTCTGCGATGGGCTGGGCGGGTTTCTGCACGCTGGATGCGGCGCGGGTGCGCGCACGGGTGCCCCCGGCGGCTTCTTCGACGGTGCCCCAGGTTTGGCATTCGCCGCATCGGCCTACCCATTTGGCGGTGGTCCAGCCGCATTCGGTGCAGCGGTAGGCAGGTGCGGTTTTGGTGTTTTTCGTGCGCGCGGTCATGGGTCTATTTTAGGGTCTGGGGCGATATGGTGCGCGGTGTTTGGTCAGGGCGAAATGGGGTACCGCAGAACACATTTTTACTCTTAAATGCAGATAGTTTCACCTCGTGCACTCCCGTATAAATATCGAGAATATACGTTCGCTTTTAAGGCACTTTAGCCCGCCGTTCCGCCCCTGACCTGGCTCAATAACCACCCTTACGGGTACAATGTTTTTTGTGCAGATGAATTATAGTGACCTATTGCTTAAAACTATCGCCCGAATCGCCCCCGGCACCGAGCTCCGCGAGGGCCTGGAACGCATCATGCGTGGCCGTACGGGCGCACTCATCGTACTCGGATCCGACCGCACCGTATCCTCCCTGTCTTCGGGCGGTTTCAACATCGACACCGAGTTCTCGGCAACCCGCCTGCGCGAGCTGGCGAAGATGGATGGCGCTATCATCTGCGACCGCGACGCCACCCGCCTGTTGCACGCCGGCGTGCAGCTCATGCCGGACGCCTCCATTGAGACGAACGAGTCCGGCACCCGCCACCGCACCGCCGAGCGCACCGCCATTCAGACCGGTTTCCCGGTGATTTCGGTGAGTGCCTCGATGTCCGTGATTTCGGTGTACGTTGACGGCACCCGCTACATGGTTGAGGACAGCCAGTACCTGATGGCTCGCGCAAACCAGGCGATTCAGACCCTTGAAAGCTATAAGAAGCGTCTGCGTTCGGTGCTCTCCAGCCTGTCTGCCCTGGAGATTGAGTCGAACGTTTCCCTGGGCGACGTGGCGATGACCCTGCAGCGCATGGAGATGGTGAACCGCATTATCCGCGAAGTCAGCCACTACGTGCTGGAGCTCGGCGTGCACGGCCGCCTGATTGCCCTGCAGCTGGAGGAGCTGCGCGCCCCCGAGATGACCGCTAACGACCTGATTCTGCGCGATTACCTGCCCGAGGTGAACGACGAGCTGATTACCGCTGGCGTTGAGGCACTTCAGAACCTGGACGATATGGCTATCGTGGATCTGCGCACGATTGCCCGCACTGTCGGCTTTGGCGAGAACCCCGATCTGGAGTTCCCCCTGCAGCCTCGCGGTTTCCGTCTGCTCGCCGGTATTCCGAGCATCCCGAACGCTATTTCTGAGCGTCTGGTGGAGCGCTTCGGCAGCCTGCAGGCTCTCATGGCGGCATCCCTTGAGGATCTGCGCGCCGTGGACGGTGTGGGTGAGGCTCGTGCCCGCACGGTGCGTGAGCAGCTGTCCCGCATGGCGGAGAGCAGCTTGGAGAAGTACCTCTAAGAAAGACCCATACGCAAAGCCCCCGTGCCGGAAGACTATCCAGCACGGGGCTTTTTCCGACCTCACGAGAACCTTTTGCATTATGATGTAGTGACAGCGGAGTTTTCTCCGCACCCTGATGTCTCATGCATCATGACACCCCCTGGAGGTCACAATGTCGTACTCACGAGCTAAGTATCCGTCGGCTAAGCGCCCCGTCCCGTTCTTCGTGTGGGCGTCCCCCATCCTGTTCCTGATTTACCTGCCGCTGCTGTGGTTCAAGGTCATCCCCAATTCTTTTGAGGTGACCGACCTGTCCACCCTGCTGTTGGCGGCACTGCAGTGGACCGCTTTCGGTAGTCTGCTTGGGTACCTGGGCGAGCGCCGCTTCGCCAAGCCTCGCACCTCCAAGTAATCACCAGATAAAAGCTCATACGAGAAGCCCCCGCGCCGGAAGACTATCCAGCACGGGGGCTTCTCACGCCCATTCACGGGCGAAAACTATAGAAGTGAACTACTGAATCACAAAGTTCACCTGAGCCGAAGTCACACCATTCACCGTGGCAGTCGCCCAATAAGATCCCTTCTGAGCGGTCGAAGCGGAGGAACAACCCAGAACGTTGATCTTACGGTCCCACGCCAGATCGGTTGCGCCCTCGGCACCTGCGGCCACCTCAGACTTCTGAACGGCGGTCGCCGCGCACAGGCTACGGGTGTACACCTGAGCCGCACCGGAGGTGATGTTCAGGTCCACGCCGGTGTTCGTGCCCTCGCCGCCCACGGCGCAGGGGGTCTTCGAGGAGTTCGTGTAGGTCACGTGGAAGGACACCTGCTCACCGGCCGCGAAGGTACGCTTCGCGGGGGTGACGGTCACCTTCAGGTCGTTCGCGGTGCACGCCGCAACAACAGCCGCGGTGGTCACCGAGGGAGCCGGTGCGGGGGTGGCCGGGGTGACTACGGGGGTAGCGGTGGTCGCGCTTGCAGTGGGTGCTGCAGATGCAGTCACCGAAGGGGTTACCGAGGCAGTTGCCGAAGCAGTCGCGCTAGCGGACGGGGTTGCCGAAGCAGTCTCGGAGGGGCGAGCACTGAAGCTCTGGAAGGGTGCACCGGAAGCCGTCGCGGTGGAGGCTACGGTAGCGTCCTTCTTGCCATTAATCATGCCGACCATGGAGGTCACGCCAGCGACCAACAGCAGAATGACAGCGAGCAGAGCAATGACCGCCACGATACGACGACGGCGGTACACTTCGGGAGGCAGAACGGGACCATTTTCAGACATACCCTTAAGGATACCGGGTTTAACCCTGAGATTCACAGTGAACTCTGTTCATGCGGTTTTGGGAATATATGCCCTGTGGCGTAGGCTTTTCGGATGACCTCAGAGCCCAAACGCACCGCACGCACACGCCCCGAACCTACCCTGCCCGAAGGCACGAATACCGAGGCGCTCCACCACCGAATCAACCAGTGGTTCCTCGACCAGGCACGCGATTTGCCGTGGCGTCGCGACGAGTGCACCCCCTGGGGCGTGATGGTCAGCGAGTTCATGCTGCAGCAGACCCCCGTCAAGCGTGTTCTACCCGTGTGGGAGGAATGGATGCGCCGCTGGCCCACCCCCGCCGACCTTGCCGCCGAGCCCGCCTCGGAGGCGGTGCGCGCCTGGGGCCGCCTGGGTTACCCGCGCCGCGCGCAGCGTCTGCACGGTGCCGCTGTGGCGATTGTGGAACAGCACGGCGGTGAGGTGCCCGCCGACTACGAGGCACTGCTGGATTTGCCGGGCGTGGGCTCCTACACTGCGGCGGCGATTAGCGTGTTTGCGTTCGGTCTGCGCGCCACAGTGATTGATACGAATATCCGCCGCGTGCATGCGCGCGCCGTGTCTGGCAAGGCACTACCCTCCCGCTCGTTGACGGCGACTGAGACTCGCCTGGCGGAGGCACTCATGCCCGCCGACACCCCCACCTCCTGCCTGTGGAACGCGGCGACCATGGAGCTCGGCGCGCTGGTCTGCACGGCGAAGTCCCCGAGCTGCAAGCTGTGCCCGGTGGAGGATCTGTGCGCCTGGATTGCGGCGGGCAAGCCGGAGGCGGATTACACTCCCAAGGGTCAGAGTTGGCACGGCACGGATCGTCAGGTGCGCGGGGCGGTTATGGCGGTGCTGCGTGCGGCGCATGAGCCGGTGAATCGCGACCTCATCCTGGGTGCAGGCACCACTGCGGTCACTGGTGCATCAGCTTCGCCTGACTTGGCCTTCCCGGCGGATGCACCCGCCGCGGTGCATCGCCCGCTGAAGGCGCTGTACGACCTCTCCCCCGTTGCCGAGCAGCTGCAGCGCTGCTACGCGGGGCTTCTGGCGGACTCTCTCGCCCGCGAAGTCGCCCAGGGTGATACTGTGCTCGTCTCGCTCTAGTACCCGCCGCAGAAAGGCTCCTAGAGGCTCCTGGGGGGCTTATAAAAGCATAGAAACGCCTGAGGGGCGGTACCGGAAGTATCCGGTACCGCCCCTCAGGCGTTTAGTGCACTAAGCCTAGCTACCTAGGACTTATTCCAGAGCTTAGTCGTTGCCCTGACCCTCAGCGGCAGGCGCCTCAGCTACGGGAGCCTCGGAAGACTCGCCCTCGTTCAGCTCCTGCACCGAGTCCAGAGCCAGCTCCTTCATCGGCTGAGAAGAGAAGACGAACTTCGCGGAGTCGCCCTCACCCTCAACGTCCACGGTGATCTTCTCACCGGGCTTGATGTCGCCGAAGAGGATCTTCTCGGACAGGGCGTCCTCAATGTTGCGCTGCATCTCGCGGCGCAGAGGACGAGCACCCATGGACGGGTCGTAACCCTTAGCCGCCATGAGGACCTTCGCAGCGTTGGTCAGCTCAATGGACATATCCTGCTCCGCCAGGCGCTTAGCCAGGCGACCCACGAACAGGTCCACAATCTGCAGAATCTCAGACTCGGAGAGCTGCGGGAAGACGATAATGTCATCCACACGGTTCAGGAACTCGGGGCGGAAGTGCTCCTTGAGATTCTCCATCACACGTGCCTGCATGCGCTCGTAGTCGGCTGCGGTATCATCCATCGCTTGGAAACCAACCGGGATGCGGCGGTTCACGTCACGCGAACCCAGGTTGGTGGTCATGATGATGACGGTGTTCTTGAAGTCCACCACGCGACCCTGCGAGTCGGTCAGGCGACCGTCTTCCAGGATCTGCAGCAGCGAGTTGAACAGGTCGGCGTGAGCCTTCTCCACCTCGTCGAACAAGACCACGGAGAAGGGCTTGCGGCGGACCTTCTCGGTCAGCTGGCCGCCCTCATCGTAGCCAACGTAGCCGGGAGGCGCACCGAATAGACGGGAGACGGTGTGCTTCTCCTGGTACTCAGACATATCCAGGGTGATGAGCGAATCCTCATCACCGAACAGGAACTCCGCCAGAGCCTTGGCGAGCTCGGTCTTACCCACACCGGTCGGGCCGGCGAAGATGAACGAACCACCGGGGCGGCGCGGGTCCTTCAGACCTGCTCGGGTACGGCGGATAGCGCGGGACAGTGCCGCAATAGCGTGCTCCTGGCCGATGACGCGCTTGTGGAGCTCCTGCTCCATGGTCAGCAGGCGGCTGGACTCTTCCTCAGTGATCTTGTAGACCGGAACACCGGTGGAAGCGGCAAGAACCTCAGAAATAACCTCGGGGGTCACGGTACCGAATGCGTCGCCGCCTTCGCGCCATGCCTTCTCGGCTTCTTCCTTCTCAGCCAGGACCTTCTGCTCCTGATCACGCAGGCCTGCGGCCTTCTCGTAATCCTGGGAGTTGATGGCGTCTTCCTTCTGCTGGCGCAGCTTGGCGGCCTTCTCGTCGAGCAGCTTGATTTCCGGGGGTGCGGTCATGCGCTTGATGCGCAGGCGTGCGCCCGCCTCGTCAATCAGGTCGACAGCCTTATCCGGCAGGAAGCGGTCAGAGATGTAGCGTGCCGCAAGGTTCACGGCAGTCTCGATAGCCTCGTCGGTAATGGTGACGCGGTGGTGTGCCTCGTACTTATCGCGCACACCCTTGAGGATCTGCACGGCGAGCTCCTGAGAGGGCTCCTCAACCTGAATCGGCTGGAAGCGGCGCTCCAGGGCGGCGTCCTTCTCAATGTGCTTGCGGTACTCGTCCAGGGTGGTTGCACCAATGGTCTGCAGTTCGCCTCGAGCCAGCATGGGCTTGAGGATGGAGGCAGCGTCAATCGCGCCCTCAGCGGCACCTGCACCGACGAGGGTGTGAATCTCGTCAATGAACAGGATGATGTCGCCGCGGGAGCGGATTTCCTTCAGGACCTTCTTCAGGCGCTCTTCAAAGTCACCGCGGTAACGGGAACCTGCGACCAGGGAGCCCAGGTCCAGGGTGTACAGGTGCTTGTCTTTGAGGGTCTCGGGGACGTCACCGTGCACGATAGCCTGTGCCAGGCCCTCCACGACGGCGGTCTTACCGACGCCGGGCTCACCAATCAGCACGGGGTTGTTCTTGGTACGGCGGGAGAGGACCTGCATGACGCGTTCCATCTCCTTGTGGCGGCCGATGACCGGGTCCAGCTCGCCCTCACGTGCTGCTGCGGTGAGGTTGCGGCCGAACTGATCCAAGATGGTCGAACCCGCGGGAGTGCCTTCGCGAGAGTTACCCGCACCCACGCCGGCGGTTTCCTTATCGCCGGAGTTGTTGCCGGGGTAACCAGAAATCAGGTCCATAACGGCCTGGCGCACGGTAGCGGGCTCAGCGCCCAGCTTGACCAGCACCTGGTTTGCCACGCCCTCGTTTGCACGAACCATTCCCAGCAGGATGTGTTCGGTGCCGATGTAGCCGTGGTTCAGCTGAATAGCCTCGCGCATGGACAGTTCGAGAACCTTCTTCGCGCGCGGGGTGAAGGGGATGTGGCCGTTAGGCGCCTGGGGGCCGGGGCCGACGATGTCCTGAACCTGTTCACGTACTGCGTTCAGGGTAACGCCCAATGATTCCAGGGCGCGGGCACCGATGCCTTCGCCCTCGTGAATCAGACCGAGCAGCAGGTGTTCGGTACCGATGTAGTTGTGGTTGAGCATGCGTGCCTCTTCCTGGGCAAGCACCACAACGCGCCGAGCTCGATCGGTAAAGCGTTCAAACATTTACGCACTCCTTGCATTTTCCTATTGATACAAGAGTACGTTGAGCTGCGGGTTTATGCCCCCCGTGTGGGCGCCTGTTCGCCATCAAGAGAACAGATGAGCTGTTCGGGGCGTTTTGAGCGTGTTTTCGGGCGCCTAGGAGGGGGTTCCGCGGGATTTTGGGGAGGTTCCAAGGAGTAGCTCCACAGGTGAGGGAGAGGTCGGAAAGCAGGTGCGGAGGCTCTGCAAGTGGGCCCTAAGGGGTACTAGAGCCGATACGAGGGCGCCTGGGAGAGCAGAACCCACAAAAAGCCACACAGACCCACACTGAAACCCCTAGTTTTCTGCACGCGCGTGAATATATTGCAGAAATTTTTAAAAATTTATATGTTTGCGTGAGAAATTTCAATAATTCGCAAAAATATATACAGCTCGATTATTGGCAGAATATTTCCACATAATTCCCAGGCAATCTACAGCAGAATTTCCTCCGACAATCATCTCGACATCAGGAAAGTATCATGGCAAATCTCCACGACAGCACACGGGCAGCACGCTTATTATTTTCTACCCCATTCAGCGCATGCACCGCGGCCCATACCAAGTGAATATCCCAGCAAATAACAACAGTGCCGAAGAGATTAATGCGCTAACACCTTTAGTGTTCCTGCCGATGCATGAAATCTAAATGAACGCAGTTTCCAAATGCAGGATATGTCGTTACGGTTGACCAACATCCCTCTCATCATTGCGCAGAATGTACCATCAGGACACCCAATATATTTTACATGTAAATAGTTAATTGGATTTTGAAACAAAACATCCCCTCCCCTATTCAGATATGCAGAACATATCAGCATGCACAAGAAGGCATAACAAAAGGCGGACGGTGAGAACACCGTCCGCCTTGAATACCGGAGGCATAGAACTCTAAGGAACCAGCCCCTCCAGTAATGCACAATGCATAAGCCTGAACTATTTAGCCCTGAGCCTTCATTGCTTCGTAGTATGCGTCCTGAATATCCTGGTGGATACGACCGCGGTCAGAGACCTTGTGGCCGTTAGCCTTAGCCCACTCACGGATTGCTGCGGTCTCGGGGTTGCGCTTGACCGGAGCAGCGGTACCGCGGGGTGCACGGGTGCGCTGGGTAGCGGTACCCTGCACGCGGCGGGACTTTGCCACGAAGGGGCGGATAGCGTCACGCAGGCGAGCTGCGTTAGCGGAGGACAGGTCGATCTCGTAGTGAGCACCGTCCAGGCCAAAACGGATGGTTTCGTCTGCGGGGCCGCCGTCGAGATCGTCTTCAAGGATGATGCGAACCTTCTGTGCCATTGAGGCACCTCCTCATCTGATTGCATATATCCTGTGGATTAAACCCAAAAGCCTCTATCGGAGATTGAGAAAATAGTGTGCCGGATATATTTATGTACTAATTTTCTTTCACATAGTAACAGAAATATATTAAAGATTCCGAAAATATCCTGAATATTGAAATAATGCGCTGATCGCTCTGAGCGATATATCCATTCCGTTCGTCTCCGCATAAATCCGTACCCACCCCACACATTAATGTGCAGTTTGGAGTGCAAATACTTTGGATTCTCTTGCGCACACACGGAGACAAATATCAAATAATGCGCACCCAGCACCGCCCAACAATCTACAGGAAATACACTGCTCACACAGGCACCCACAATAGACCATTCATGCTGCACATTTCCGAACCATTCAAAAGCGAAATTCTGCCCCTATCCCAGCACCTCATTCTTTTCTATACGACACATTCGTGTATAAGAACAGAAACCCCCGCCAGAACGAATAGAGCAGCATAAATCGGCACCAGAATGGAACAAAAAAGCACCGAAAAAGCCTCTGACCTGTGCAAATACCAATTTAAGCCCACAGCACACGCTATACACCGTGCAAAACAGTGCACACAAAACGGCGGGTGCTGCAGGTACACACCGTACCCGCGGCACCCGCCGCATTATCGCCTCTCAAGGTAAAGCTAAAGCTTAGGCTTCCGGCTTCATCAAGGGGAAGAGAATAGTCTCACGAATACCGGGCTGACGCACCACAGTACCCGGACGCTCCGGATCCTGGTCGCCCGCCAGCAGCATAATCAGACGGTCAATGCCCAGACCCAGGCCACCCATCGGGGGTGCACCGTGCTCCAGGGCGCGCAGGAAGTCCTCATCCAGCTCCATCGCCTCATCATCACCGGCAGCAGCCAGTAGCGACTGAGCGGTCAGGCGCTCACGCTGAATAACCGGGTCAATCAGCTCGGAGAACGCGGTACCACGCTCCATACCGCCAATAATCAGGTCCCACGCCTCAATCAGAGGTTCACCGGAACGGTGCGGACGAGCCAGCGGCTGAGCGCTCGGCGGGTAATCGTACACGAAGGTCGGGTTCACCAGGGTCGGCTCAACAATCTCACCGAAGAGCTCGGTCACCAGCTTCTCAGCGTCCCACTTCGGGTCGATATCAACCTCGTGCTTCTCAGCAATCTCACGCAGAACAGAAGCGTCGGTCTCGGGGGTGATCTCAACGCCCACAGCCTCAGACAGGCCCGGGTACACGCCAACCCACTTCCACTCACCGAACAGGTCGATGGTGCCGTTCTCAGTCTCAATACGCTCGGTACCAACAGCCTTCGCGCAGCTCTGGATAATCTCCTTCATGCGCTCAGCCATCACGAACTGGTCTGCGTAGGTCTCGTAGCACTCCAGGGTGGTGAACTCGGGGCTGTGGGTCGAGTCCACACCCTCGTTACGGAACACGCGGCCAATCTCGTACACACGCTCAATACCACCAACCACTGCACGCTTCAGCGGCAGCTCGGTCGCAATACGCATGGTCATCGGCTGGTCGAAAGCGTTCAGGTGGGTGCGGAACGGGCGAGCAGTCGCGCCACCGTGCACCAGCTGCAGAACGGGGGTCTCAACCTCAATGTAGCCGTGATCCTCCAGCACGCGGCGGACGGTGCGGGTAATCAGGGCGCGCTTCTTCACCAGCTCGCGAGCCTCCTCGCGAACCATCAGGTCCAGGTAACGCTGGCGAACGCGGGTTTCCTCGTTCAGGTCCTTGTGCAGAACCGGCATGGGGCGCAGCGCCTTAGACGCCATCTTCCAGTCGGTCACCATAATGGACAGCTCACCGCGGCGAGAAACAATCACGCGGCCGGTCACGAACACGTGGTCACCCAGGTCAACCAGGGACTTCCACTCGGCCAGGGACTCCTCGCCCACCTCAGCCAGCGACAGCATCGCCTGGATGCGCTTACCCTCGGTGCCACCCTGCAGGGTCGCGAAGCACAGCTTACCGGTGTTACGAACGAACACCACGCGTCCACCCACGTGCACCACACGGTCGGTCTCGTCGCCAGCCTTCAGTTCGCCGGACTCCAGCTTCGGGTCGTACTCGGCGCGCAGATCCTCAATGTGGTTGGGCTCCACGCGGTTACCCTCAGAATCCAGCAAACCCACCGGGTATGCCTCACGACCGGACTCGATCAGCTTCGCGCGCTTCTCCAGGCGAATCTGCATCTGCTCGGACATATCAGCAATCGCCGGTGCGGCAGTGTGCTCAGTGCTCACGGTGATACCTATCTGTGTAGTGTGTTGGGGACTCTTCTAAACGAGCGAACGCTTAGCGCAGGTCCATGTTGTCAATCAGGCGGGTCGGGCCAACGAACGCAGCAACCAGTGCCAGCACTCGCTCCGACTCCTCAGTCGGCTCACCGAAAGTCATCGGATCAACCAACTCCAAGTAATCCAGGCGCACGCCGGGAGTGGAATTAATCCGCTCGCGCGCACCCTCCAAATCAATCTCGTGGAAGCCACGGTTCAGCGAATTCTCACGCAGCATCGCCAGGGTGCGGGACAGCACCAGGGCGGACTCGCGCTCCTCATCCGACAGGTAGCCGTTACGCGAAGACAGCGCCAGGCCATTATCGTCGCGCACAATCGCCACCGGACGCATGGTCACGTCGTGGTTAAAGTCGTGAACCATACGCTGAATCAGGATGTACTGCTGAGCGTCCTTCTGACCGAAGTACGCATTCACCGGGTGGTTACCGGCTGCGGGGCGAATAATGTTGAAGAACTTATTCACCACGGTCAGCACACCATCAAAGTGGCCGGGGCGGGTCGCACCCTCAAACTTGGTGCCCAGCTCGCCGCTCGAAATGCGGATCAGCGGGTCACCATCGGGGTACATTTCCTCCACAGAGGGTGCGAAGATGATGCTCACGCCGGCGGCACCAGCCAGGGCAGCGTCTGCCTCCAGGGTGCGCGGGTATGCTTCGTAATCCTCGCCGGGGCCAAACTGCAGCGGGTTCACAAAAATGGAGGCGACCACTACATCATTCTGTTCAGCGGCGCGACGCAACAGGGTTGCGTGGCCGTCGTGCAGGGCGCCCATGGTGGGCACGTAGCCCAGGGATGCGTTCTGGTACTGAACTGCGGTGCCGTTCTGCTCCGCCTCCTGGCGGGCTGCCCGGTCCAGTTCCTCCTGCGCTGCGGCAAGAGATTCGGTGATTGCCGTGCGGAACTCCGCAATGGTGGTCACGACTCGGGGCTTCGAAGTCTCAGTCATGACGAGAACTCCTTGTTTTCGGGGGTTGAATCGTCAATATCGCCGGGGTGGTTGCGGTCCGAAGACTCACCCAGCAGATTCTCAATTCGTCCCAGTTGTTCATCGTTTAACAAACCTCTATTATGCGCTCTTTTTGCGGTTGCGTGTGCCAGAGCGGCATAAGAGTCTGTAATATCACCTGTTTTCTCATGCTCTGAGTACTCATTCAGAGCATGCAGGTGAGCCTTCACGGTGCCTGCGTCTCCACGTGCCACGGGCCCGGTCAGGGCACCCTCGCCGCTGGCGAGCGCGTTGTCCACGGCGGCTCGAACAAGCGGCCCCATGTAGCGTGCCGGGTCCTCAATACCGATGGATGCGAGCATCTGCTGGGACTGACCCAGGATGGTCACGAGGTGGTTCGCGGCGTGCGCCAGGGCTGCGTGGTAGAGTGCCCGGTCAGCCTCGGCAACGTGCACGGGTTCGCCGCCCATCTCCACCACGAGTGCCTGAGCAATCGGGATGAACGGCGCCGGACCGGTCACGGCGAAGCAGGTGCCATTCAGGCGCTGCAGGTCCACGGACATGCCGGTAAAGGTCATGGCGGGGTGAATCGCCAAACCGATAGCGCCCAGCGCGGTCGCCGGTGCGAGCACCTCGGTGCCGTGGCGGCCGGAGGTGTGCACCAGAATCTGACCGGCGGTAATACTTCCCGAGGACGCCAGGTAGGTGACAAGACCCGGCAGCTCATCATCGGGAACCGCAAGAATCAGCAATTCACTACGTTCGGCAATCTGCTCCACAGGCAGCAGCGGCACATCGGGAAGCAGCATCGCGGCACGCTCCTGAGAAGCCTCAGACACCGCGTGAACACCCACAATCGTGTGTTCGCAGGCGCGCAAAGCCGCACCGAGGACGGATCCGACCCTCCCGGCTGAAATAATTCCAATGCCCAAACGCGCAGGTTTTGAATGCTGTATCACGGCTTTAAGTATATTCTCCCTTTCACGCAGGCCCTGCCGCCGGTGTCACGAAGAGCACCGACGGCAGGATGCGCTCTGCAGTTTTGCTAGTTGTCTGGCTGAGCTAGCGGGTTAGCTGAGCTGGCGGGCTGGCTTAGGGGCGCCCGCTCAGTACCGGCTCAGGTACGCGGTAGTAGGGCTCAATACCCTCCAGGCGAACCGTCATCAGCCACACCAAGTCCTCGCAGACGCGCGGCGGCAGGTGCATCATGAGGGTGCGCACCGGGCCGGGTACCGTACCGAAATGCACGCTCGCGCATCCGAAAGCACGCTGCAGCGGGCCCTGCCCCCAGCTCACGCTCAGCACACGGTCGACCGGCACAATCGACAGCGTGCGGATAAAGTAGCCGCCACGAATCAGCAACAGGTCACCGCGCGTATGCTCACCAACGCTCGCGCGTGCGACATCAGAATCAATGCGGGTGGTCGCCCGCGCCGAACCGGCAGTGTAACCGACCGTGGTCACGCCGTTACGCTTCCAGGTGAGCAGGTCCATCCAGCGCGCCGACGAAGGGGTCACAATCATTGCCGGAACCTGCGGCTGCTGACGCTTCAGCGAACCGTCGGCGGTATCCAGCAGCACCTGCGCCTGCGCCTCATCCAGGGCGGGTAGGAGCAGACGCAACACCATCAGCGCCTCCTGCCTATTACCAACCGGCAGGGCAACATTGCGGGTCACCAGCTTCTGGTTGTCGTTCTGCTCAACACCGATACCGGCAATGGTCATCTTGATGCGGTACCAGCCGAACACACGCCACAGAATGGACTGTTCCACCGCCAGCGCCTGAATACGCTCAACCATCACGTTCTGGGTGTGCGTACCGGTGAAACCGTACCGCAGGGTCACCCCGCCCTGACCACTCGGGGTGATTTTGAAGTTCGCGGCACCATCAAAACGCGCCCACAACGTACCCAAGTAACCGAGCAGCGGTACGAAGGTGCCGGGTAGCAACGCCATGAAAATGAAGAACGGGTTCTCGCCGCTTATCACCGCAGCGAAGACGGCCGCACCCAGCATGAGGCTCACGACGGGCACCAGCCACACCAGATGCTCCAGCATGATGGAGGCAACCAGACGCACATTCGAGATGCGGAAAATCGGCGGCTGCGATGGGTCAGCCGCGACCGGCATCGGCATGCGAGCGCCGCGGCGGGATGCGCCGGGGTACTGAGTACCGGACTGCTGGATGCCCTGCTCGGGTGCGGGCTGCACGGGTGCGGACTGCGAGTAGTCGCCCTGCTGAGGTGCCTCCTGCTGATGAGCGGGCTGGGTGCCGTCCTGCGCGGGTGCGCCATAAGACGCTTCATAGGACGTTTCAAACGGGTGATGCAGCTGATTCGCATCCGGCATGCGCTCCGCCGAAATCTGCATGCTGTCGGGCAGCACGTCGACCGGGCGGCCAGCCGCCTCTGAACGCAGCAGGTTAATACTCGCCATCGCGGTGCGGCGCAGAACCTCCGCCTTGCGGGCAGAAACGTACTTGATGTGCAGCGCCTCCGAAGAGCCGTCAGCCACCTCAAAACGAAGCTCCGACAGACCCAGCAGGCGCGCCACCAGAGGACGCGAAATGTCCACGCTCTGCACGCTCTCCAGGCGGATCGTGCGGTTCTTTTTGAACAGAAAACCGCTACGGCGGTGAATCGCCAAATCGTCCAGGCTGTAGCGGGTAAACCACCAATCAATCGAGCCGCCAACCAGAATCAGCATGAGCACGCCGAAGCCGATGAGCTGCGAGTACGTCGCGCTGAAATAGCTGCTGTTCTCGTCGAATGCCTGCGTCAGGCGCGCGCCCCACTCATTCGGCGGGGTCGTCAGAATATTCAGGATGATGCTCTGGAAGAAACCAAACGCCAACAGAATAATGAACCAGAGGTTCATGATGAACGTGCGAATATCGGCACGCCACCACTTCTGCTCCTGCGGTACCTGAGACACAGGAGGCTGCGGTGCCTGCGACGCGGGGTTGGGCGGAACCGGGGTACTCATTAGAGTGCCGCCATTCGCTCATCGGCGCGGCGCACCAGATCCGCGCGCAGCTCCTCCGCCACGTTCAGCGGAATACCAAACAGCACCATCGTGCCGGTGGTCGTACCTGCGGTGCGCACCGTCAGGCGGGCAACACCGCACATGCGCTCCAGCGGACCCGAATCCACATCAACATACTGGATGCGACCGTACGGCATGGAGCTCATCGAACGGAACACGATACCGCGGCGAGCCATCAGGTGATTCGACTCCAGCGCGTAGCCGAGCGCGCGAGTACGGCGCGGAGTGGTCAGAATCCACCACAGACCCCACACACCAAACACCGCGACCACCGCCAGACCGACGATGCGTAGCACCTCCGGGCCGCCGAAGAACGCACCCGCACAATACAGGGCAACACCCGCAAGAATCGGGAGCGCCAGGGCAGAAATAGTGTGAACAAAACGAACCGTCAGGTAGCCGGAGGCGGCGGGCACCCACTGCGGCTCCGGCACGGGCTGCGAGGGAACCGGCTGGGAGCTTACCGGCTGGGAAGGTGCCGGCTGCGAGGGAACCGGCTGAGGCGCGTTCGGGTACGCGGCAGCGGGCGGAACCTGCTGACCGTACTGCGCTTGCTGGTCATACTGCGCTTGCTGGTCATACTGGCTCTGCTGTCCATACGGGGCACCAGCCTGACCGTAGGGTTGCTGGTACTGTCCGTACTGGTTCTGCTGAACAGGCTGACCATACTGACCCTGTTGGGCGTCCTGCCCATACTGGCCATTCGGCGAATAACTATTCTGGTTAGGAGCCGACATAGGTTCCTCCCTCTCGCGGCTTTACAGCACCGGAAGAGGAGGCCGCATCCTCATCATCCTCCGGCGGAATACGACAACAATGCTGAGCCCACAGGCCAGCAATCAGCAGGGCAACACTGCCCACACAATTAACAAGAACCTCCCAAAAGACCACCGAAAAACCGCGCACAGACACCATCGCCACATGGTAACCAAGAATCGCAGCGCACCAGCCCGTCAACAGGGCACCGGTCATGATAGAACCCTGCGCATACGCCACCGCACGCGCCGCAAGAATCGGGCCCATATGGGGTACCTTCTCACGCGTCTGAATACGACGATAACGAGCCACCTGCACACCCAGCCATACGGCGCCCGCCGCAACCAGCAGGCACACCGCGCCGAGCATCCACGAAAAATTCAGCTCACCAAAACCGGCGCCAATCATCGCGGAATTCACCATAAGAGCGGCAGCGGCACCGCACACAGCCGCCACAATAATCGCCCGATAACTCAGGGGCTTCACGGTGTTTCCTTTCGGTAGGTTCCTCTACCTTCCAGAGTGCCACATTTAAGGCTGATCAGGTACCTGCATCTCACGCATATAGCTGATAGCGTCTTCATCCGCCCCAAGCAGCGTGCGGGACAGCTCCGCAACGTTCACGACCTCGCGGCTCAGCGGCGCAGGAACCTCATCCGGCCGCTCCCCCGAAGGCTCCGCACGCCGGGTCACCGTCAAGTGTGCCTGCGGGTCCATCTGCGCCCACGGCACCAGCACGAAAGCACGCTCCTGCACCCGCGGATGCGGCAAAGTCAGCACCGGATCCTCAGAGATCACGCCGTCATAGTCAATCACGTCAATATCGAGGGTGCGCGGGCCCCAACGCACCAGGCGCTCACGGTGATGCGCCGCCTCCACCGCATTACACAGCTTCAGTAGCTCGTAGGCGCCCAGGTCAGTGGCCACCTCAATGACCGCGTTCACGAAATCCGGCTGACCCACCGGGCCACCCACCGGGGCGGTACGGTACAGCCCGGAGGCGCGCACCAGCTGCACGCCGCCCGCCACCAGGTCGGCGACGGCACGCTCCAGGGTGTCTTCGCTTTCGCCCAGGTTCGAGCCCAGTGCCAGCACTGCGCGGTGCCTCTGTATGCTGGGTTTCTGCGTATCGGGCTTCTGCGTGTCGGTTTTCTGGGTGCCCAGCACTAGCGGCCGCCCTCAGCGGTACGCTCAGTAACACGCTCACGGAACGCACTCACCGCCACGTTACCGAACGGCAACTCAATCGGCGCCTGCGGCTTCGACACGGTAATCTCCACCGCCTCAACGTGCTCAAACATCGCGAGAATACCCTCCGCGATATTCACGGCAAGGGTCTCAATCAAATCCAGCGAACCGTTCGTAATGTGGCGGTGAATCAGGTCCACCACCAGCGCGTAGTTCGTGGTCTTCGTCAGGTCATCCGTCGCAGCGGCGGCGGAAAAATCGCTGTACAGGGTCGCATCCACGACGAAAGGCTGGCCGTCGCGCTTCTCAAAGTCGAGCACACCGTGGTAGCCCTTGGCGGTGATGCCGGTGAGGGCGATGCGGTCGTGGCGTGCGTAATCTGCCTGGGTCATTGGGGTCTCCTAAAAGTATTCGGGTAGTCGGCGAGCGAGGTTTAGCTGACAGAACGCAGTGCGGAGGCGACCGTCACCGCATCCACGCTGGCGGGCACGTCGTGCACGCGCACCGCCCACACTCCGCGCGCCGCGACCAGGGCGGTTACCGCCGCCGAGGCTGCGGCACGGTGCTCAGCCGGGCGCGGCTCCGACAGCGACTGCCACAGTTCGCGTTCAGCTTCGCCCGCATCGGTTGCGGTAAAGCCGCTCGCGTTCAGGCGCTCAGCCAGCGCCATATCCGCCGCGGTCAGGGCGTTGGCGATAAAACGCTTGCGGGAACCGGCAATGAGCAGGCGGTGGCCCAGGCCCTGCAGCTCGTCAATGGCGGCGAGCAGCTCCCAATCCTGCATGCCGCCCTTCGCGAAGCCCAGGCCCGGGTCAAGAATCAGGTTCTGCGGCAGCACACCGGCGGCAAGGAAACGCTCACGCAGGCCGGTCAGCTCCTCCACAACCTCGGTAACCACGCCGCGCGGGTACTCCGCCAGGCTGTCCATGGTCTGGGAGGTGCCGCGGGCGTGCATGAGGATGTACGGCACCTGCAGCTCGGCGGCGGTTTCAATCATTTCGTCGCTTACGTTCAGACCGGACACATCGTTGATGATGTGCGCACCGGCGGCGATGGCGGCGCGGGCGGTCTGCGGGTTCATGGTGTCAACGCTGATGGTGGTGCCCATCTGCGCGACTGCCTCGATGACGGGCAGGATGCGGCGCTGCTCCTCCTCCACGCTGATGCGCACGGCACCGGGGCCGGTGGATTCGCCGCCAATATCGATAATGGAGGCGCCCTCGGCAATCATGCGGGCGGCGCGGGCGATGGCGTCGGTGGCTGCGTAGTGCTGGCCGCCGTCGCTGAAGGAGTCGGGGGTGACGTTGAGGATGCCCATGACGAGGGTGCGTTCGGCGGCGAGCGCGTCGCAGGGCAGGGGTGCTACACGGGTGGTGTGTGTGGATTCGGTCATGGTTTTAATCGTACCGAATCTGCCGGATGACACAGCGCGCCATATTTGCATATGGCATACCGATTTAGGGGTATCCTGGGAGGGTATGCTCTGCCTGCGTCACAGCGGTGTGGGTTGGGCACCTCATACACATACATACTCTAGGAAGTGACTCATTGTGAATATGAAGACCGGCGCTTGGATCCTGTCCCTGGTGGCTCTTGCCGCGCTTGTGACCATTGTGCTTGCTGAAGGCGCCCCCGCGGTCCGCTGGATTGCTTTCGGCACCGCAACCGGTTGCGGTTTCATTGCCGTGGGCTTGATCGTGACGCTTGCCCTGGGTTGGGATGATCCGAGCGAGGCGAAGGGTCGCCTGCAGCGTTAGTGGTGGGGCTCTTCTAGCTTCTGCGGTAAGGCACTATCGGCGCCGCCACGGCCGCAGAAGGCACCCGGCTCAGAACACACTCTCGGAGCACTTTGGCGATGCTAAAAGGGGCGGAGGTTTTCACCTCCGCCCCTTTTAGCGTGTCTATCGTGCGCTTAGCGCTGCGAGAAAATCAGGCTCATCGCCTCCGCACGGGTTGCGCCGTTCATCAGCGCACCGCGTACCGCACTGGTCACGGTCTTTGCGCCCGGCTTACGCACACCGCGCATCGACATGCACATGTGCTCAGCCTCAATCACCACAATCGCGCCGCGCGGGTTCAGGTGCTCCTCCAGAGCCTCCACCACCTGCGTAGTCAGGCGCTCCTGCACCTGCGGGCGGCGAGCGTACATATCCACCACGCGAGCGAGCTTGCTCAGGCCGGTGACCTTGCCGTCCGGGCCCGGGATGTAACCCACGTGCGCCACGCCGTGGAAGGGCACCAGGTGGTGCTCACAGGTCGAGTAGAACGGGATGTCCTTCACGAGCACCATCTCGGAGTGGGCGATATCGAAGGTCGTACCCAGAATCTCGCCGGCGTCCTGGTGCAGGCCCGAGAAGAACTCCGCGTAGGCACGCGCCACGCGGGCCGGGGTCTGCTGCAGACCGTCACGGTCCGGGTCCTCACCAATCGCGAGCAGAATCTCTCGGACGGCAGCCTCAATACGCGGCTGGTCGACGGCGTTCTTAGCCTCGCTCATTCTCTGCTCCATTCTGGTTCGGGGTGCCGTTCTCCGGGCGTTGCGCCGGAGGGGCGGGGTAGTTCGGGTACTGCTGGGTGGGCATTGCGACGGTCGGGTCGGCGTCCGGGTCGCTGAGGGGCGCCTGAGGCGGCAACGGCTGCGTAGGTGCTACCGGGACCTGCTGCGCGGGTGCAGCCGGTGCTACCGGAACAGTCGGCGCCTCGGCAGGTGCTTCCTCAGACTTTTCGGCTTCCTTCGCCAGCTCGCTCGGTGCCTTCACCGGCGGGATGTCGGTACGCTCGCGGGTCGACTTGGAGTACCAGTACTCACGCTCGGGGCGCTTGCGAACATCCTTGAAGATTTCGGCAATCTCGTTCTCGAGCAGGGTTTCCTTCTCCAGCAGGGCGAACGCCAGGCGGTCCAGAATATCGCGGTTTTCCAGCAGAATCTGGAATGCCTCATCGTGTGCCTGCTCCAGCAGGGCGCGGATCTCAGCGTCAACCTTTGCCGCGGTCGCGTCGGAGTAGTTGCGTGCCGAAGCGCCGCCGCCACCGAGGAACGGTTCGGTGTCTTCGCCGCCGAGCTTCACGGAACCAATCACGGCGCTCATGCCGTAGTCGGTGACCATCTTGCGGGCGGTGTCGGTTGCCTTCTGAATGTCGTTAGACGCACCGGTGGACGGGTCGTGGAAGACGATTTCCTCAGCCGCACGGCCACCCATCGCGTACGCCATCTGGTCGAGCAGTTCGTGGCGGGTCGTGGAGTACTTGTCGTCCTGCGGCATGACCATGGTGTAACCCAGGGCGCGGCCGCGCGGAAGAATCGTAATCTTGGTGACCGGCGCGGAGTTACGCAGTGCCGCCGCGACCAGGGCGTGACCGCCCTCGTGGTATGCGGTGACCTTACGCTCGTGCTCGTTCATGATGCGCGAGGAACGCTGCGGACCAGCCATGACGCGGTCGATTGCCTCGTCGATAGCGCGGTCGTCAATCACGTTGCCGTTATCGCGGGCGGTCAGCAGAGCCGCCTCGTTCATGACGTTCGCCAGGTCAGCACCGGTGAAGCCGGGGGTGCGCTTAGCGACCTGTGCCAGGTCAACGGTGTTAGCAATCGGCTTGCCTGCGGCGTGAACGCGCAGGATGTGTTCGCGGCCCTGCATGTCGGGGGCGTCCACACCAATCTGACGGTCAAAACGGCCGGGACGCAGCAGCGCCGGGTCCAGAACGTCGGGTCGGTTCGTTGCCGCAATGACGATGACGTTCGAGTTGCCGTCGAAGCCGTCCATCTCAACCAGCAGCTGGTTCAGGGTCTGCTCACGCTCGTCATTACCGCCGCCCATGCCGACGCCGCGGCGGCGGCCAACAGCATCAATCTCGTCGACGAAGACGATGGCGGCGGGGTCGCTCTTCGCTTCCTTGAACAGGTCGCGCACGCGGGACGCACCCACACCCACGAACATTTCAACGAAGTCAGAGCCAGAAATCGAGTAGAAGGGCACGCCAGCCTCGCCCGCCACAGCCTTGGCGAGCAGGGTCTTACCGGTGCCGGGAGGGCCGTACAGCAGAACGCCCTTGGGGATCTTTGCACCCAGGCGGGTGAACTTTTCGGGTTCAGCCAGGAACTCGCGGACTTCTTCCAGCTCGGCGAGCGCCTCGTCCACGCCGGCGACGTCGCTGAAGCGGACTTCCGGCTTGTCCTTGGTGAACTTCTTCGCGCGGGACTTGGAGAAGCTCATCACGGATGAGCCGCCTCCGACTCGTCCCATCAGGAACCAGAAGAGCACACCAAAGAGCAGAATCGGCAGGAGCAGGGACACCAGGGAGCTCAGGAAGCTGTGCTCAACCGGCTGGTCCGTGTAGCTTTCCAGCTCGGCGGATTCCATTGCCTTAGCGACTTCTTCGCCGCGGGGCTGCACGTAGTAGAAGCGCACCGACTTACCGTAGTTGTCGTTGCCCTTCTTGTAGTCGTCCTTAAGCTGCAGCTCGACGCGCTGGTCGCCGTCGTAGATCTTTGCGCTCTTGACCTGGTGGTCGTTGAGCAGCTGAAGACCCACGTTGGTGTCCACCTGACGCGAGGGCTGAGTGAAGAAGGAGGCCATGAGGAAAGCCAGCATGATCACGAGAGCTGCGCCCGGCCAGAACCAGGGGCCGTTAATCAGCTTCTTCAGGAAGCCCTCCGAGCCTTTCTGCGGAGTATTGGGGGTTTGCGCCAATGCTTTGTCCTTACGTTGCGGCTGTAACCCGTTGGGGTGCGGCATGCCTGCCGGAACACCCAACGATGCAACCTTAAATGTACCCTACCCCGGCGGGCGGCTAGGTACCGGGCTTCTCTATTTCACCTGCGGGCTAAAGGGTTGTAGCACTCGGCGGGGGTGAAAGTGCATCTTCTGCGCCGGGTACATCCGCCTCCGCGTACATTCGCCGCCGGGTACAGCAACGCCCCGCTCCCCCACAAGCGTGAGGAGGCGGGGCGTAACCACCTACAGCATGGTTGCTGAGGTGAAGGCTTAGGAGTAAACGTGCGGGTGCAGGGTTGCGACGCAGTCCAGGTTGCGGTACTTCTCAGCGAAGTCCAGGCCGTAACCAACAACGAACTCGGGCTCGATGTCCCAACCGACGTACTTGACCTCAACGTCAGCCTTGACGACCTTGGGCTTGCGCAGCAGGGTGCAAATCTCAACGGAAGCTGCGCCGCGAGAAATCAGGTTCTGCTGCAGCCATGCCAGGGTCAGACCGGAGTCAATGATGTCTTCAACAATCAGGACGTTGCGGCCCACCAGGTCGGTGTCCAGGTCCTTGAGGATACGCACAACGCCGGAGGACTTGGTGCCGGAACCGTAAGAAGAAACAGCCATCCAGTCCATGGTGTAGTGGCCCTTGAGAGCGCGGGAAAGGTCAGCCATGATCATGATGGCGCCCTTGAGAACACCCACCAACAGCACGTCCTTACCGGCGTAGTCTTCGTCGATGCGCGCCGCCAGTTCGGCGACCTTCGCGTTAATCTCTTCCTTGCTGAAGAGAACGTTCTTGATATCGTCCTGCACGTCGATAGCCTGCACGATGTATTCCTTCGTATTCTTTTAGACGCTCTGCGCCTCCGCCGGGGCCCCGGGGGCGGGGTTTCATGCCTTCCCACAGCGGACAATGTGGATGGTGTTCGCTTTAAGTATGGCTTAAAACGGCGCCGCGGCGCACCTCACCACGCAGATAGTGTGTGCTGAGGGCGCTCCACAGGCATCTAGCTGGGCACCTAGTTAGGGTCGAGTTGGCACTAATACGAGCACGTCCAGGCGTTCACCGGTTGCCGGATGCACAATTTTGCGGCGGCGGTACGCGCTCACGTGACCGGGCATCTGAACGGGCCCAGCTACCGCGTATTCGGCGGTGAAAGAGTCCAGCGCCTGCAGTCGCTCGAAGCTGGGGTTCTCTCCTCTGGCTGCCTTGCAGGCGGTCGCGAGCACACGCAAACGTAGCGCCGGGTGCAGCTCCGCCACCTGCGCGCGATCCAGCAGCACGGCGTCCTCACGTTCGATGCCGCGCACGGCGGTTCCGGCGGGTAGAAGCGCCTGCTTGTAGGCTGCCTGCGCCTGCTCGTCGAGATAGTCGGCATCGGGGCCGGCTACGGAGGCGGTGCGCGCCAGGGAGCGGGCGACGTCCCCGCCGAGGTGCTCCTCCAGGTAGGGCAGCACGCTGTGGCGGATGCGGGCACGCATGAGGGTTTGGTCGGTGTTGGTCGGGTCGATCCAGGGGGTGAGGGTTTCGGCGTCGCAGATGTCGAGCATGTCTGCTCGGCGCAGGCCGAGGAAGGGGCGCAGGTAGGTGACGCCCCCTTCGACGCGCACGGGCGGCATACCGGCAAGGGAGCGTGTGCCGGAGCCGCGGCTTAGGCCGAGCAGCACGGTTTCTGCCTGGTCGTCGAGGGTGTGGCCGAGTAGCACGGCACGGGCGCCGGTGGCTTCGACAGCTTGGGTGAAGGCGGTGTAGCGGGCGGTGCGCGCCGCCATTTCGGGGCCCATGTTGCCGACGGGAACCTGCACTTTTTCGGTGATGACGGGGTGAAGCCCCAGGTCGGTGAGGGTCTGCGCGGTCTGCGCGGCGACTGCGGCGGAGTTTTCTTGCAGGCCGTGGTCGACGATGATGGCGCCTACGCGTACGTCGCCACGGCGGGCGAAGTGCGCGGCAATGGCTGCCAGTGCGAGGGAGTCGGGGCCGCCGCTGCAGGCGACCAGGAGCAGGGGCAGGTCGGCGGCGTCCGCGGTGGAGGCGGTGCGGGATCGTCCGGTGGCTTTGATGCTTCCTGCGCCGAGGAGCTTTTCGAGGGCGGCGGCGAGGTGGCGGCGGGCAGTGCCGACGGCGGGGTGCAGGCGTCCTGCGCGTCCATTCTGCATGAACCAGTCCTATCAGAAGTTACGGTTTACCTGTAGAGGGCAACCATGGCGGCACCCGTGTTAATAGTACGGGCACAGCAAAAGGGGGCGTGCCCACCGCCTCCAGCACGCACGAAAACTCGCACGAACCGGACACGGGGAACACGCCCCCTCTAAAAACCGGGTGCACCTAACGGTGCGGCAGCTTAGTGACCCTCAGCTGCGAAACGGTCGATAGCCTCCTGGACCATCTTCTCAGCAGCAGCCAGGTCTTCCCAGCCCTCGCCCTTAACCCACTTGCCGGGCTCCAGGTCCTTGTAACGCTCGAAGAAGTGCTGAATCTCAGCCTTCAGCTGCTCCGGAACATCAGCCAGGGACTTGATGTGGTCGTAACGCTTGTCGGTGGGAACGCACAGAACCTTAGCGTCGCCGCCAGCCTCATCGGTCATGTTGAACACTGCAACGGGGCGGGACTCAACCAGCACGCCGGGAACAACGTCAACGTCCAGGATCAGCATTGCGTCCAGCGGGTCGCCGTCCTCACCCAGGGTGTTCTCGAAGTAACCGTAAGCGGTGGGGTACTGCATGGAGGTGAACAGCACGCGGTCCAGGCGCAGGCGGCCGGTCTCGTGGTCCACTTCGTACTTCACGCGGGAGCCGCGGGGAATTTCAATAGTGACGTCGAGTTCCATCGGAACCTTCTTTCTCGTGAGTTAGAGTCACTTTCGCGGCGACTTCGGCGCGCAAGGTGCGAAAGTTAGGTGTTGAACTCACCCATTGTAACCCGTTCACGCACACCGAAACCGCGTATTCGGCGCCAAAACCAGCGTAATTTACCACGCTCACACCACTGTTAACGTTCCGCCTGGTCCCGCGCACACCAGCGCGACCCGCCGCCGTGCCGGGCAGGGCAGATAGGGTTCGTGAAGGGAGGGAGGAACGCGGCAGGAGTGTTCCAACACCGGCGCGCAAATTCGATAGGTAAGCCATCCGCCCGCTATGCTCAAAAGATGCCTTCCAACAAGCCCAGCACACAGACCACCACCCTCACCCGCCGCGCCGCCCTCACCCTCGGCGGCATGCTCCTCCTCACCGCCTGCGGATCCGCCGCAACCGAGCAGAAACGCCCCGAAGGTTCCGCAAGCCCCACCGGCAGTGCATCCGGCAGCGCCGAGGCGACCGCCTCCGCAACCCCGAGCGCTACCCCGAGCCCGGCCCTCGCCCCCGCACTGCCCGAAGCGGAACAGGAGCAGCTACGCAACGCCCTCACCGCACTCTTCGCGGACGGCACCTACCCGCAGTACAGCCTGCTCGTCACCGGCATGGACGGCAACCTGCCCAGCGTCAAGGCGACCACCGCACCCGTCGACCTGTACGCCGCCAACGCCGACACCGCGCGTGTGCCCGCCTCCACCTTTAAGGTGCTGACCCTGTTCGCGCTCAACCACTACGCGAACCTGCAGGCGCGCCTGCGCACCCGCGTCACCCGCGACACCGCCGGACTGTACCTCATGGCGGGCGGCGACACCCTGCTCGGTGCGGGCGCCTCCAACCCGAAGCAGATTGTGGGACGCGCAGGCCTGGGCACCCTCGCCGAACTGACCGTGAAGGCGCTGAACGAGGGCGAAAAGCCGACCGCGGCGCTGCCCGTCTACCTGGACGGCACCTTCTTCAGCGGCCCCAGCGTGAACCCCGGCTGGGATGCTGCGGACGTGGCATCCGGCCAGATCACGCCCATTCACCCGATTGCGCTCGAATCGCACACGGTGCCGGGCAAGTCGACCGCAAGCAACCCGGTACGCCCGGATGATGCGGCGGTTGCCGCCCAGCAGGCGTACGTGGATGCGCTCAACACCGCCGGTAAGGAGTCCGGGCTGAGCTTCACCCTCGCGGAGCGCCGCACTGCCCCTGCGGAAGCGGTTGAAATCGCCGCGGTCGAGTCGGCAACCCTGCTGGAGCAGGCGCAGCACATGATGCTCGAATCCGATAACGCCCTGGCTGAGGTGCTTGGCCGTTGCGCCGCCATCGCCGCAGGTAAGGAAGGCAGCGGCGAAGCGGCACAGCAAACCGTGCGCCAGGCGCTCGTGGATGCCGGCGTGAACATTGAAAACCTGGTGCAGGCGGACGTGTGCGGCATGTCGTTGACGGACCGCGTGACCGCCCGAACCCTCGTGCAGGTTATTGCGCTCATGAACGCCGACGAGCACGCCGAGCAACTCATGAGCACCTTCCCGGTGGCGGGCGTGAGCGGCACCCTGACCGACCGTTTTGGTGCGGCGAACGCCGTGCACGCGCGCACTTTTGTGCAGGCGAAGACCGGCACCCTGTACACGGTGTCTTCGCTGTGCGGTGTGGCGACCCGACCCGACGGCACCCGCCTGATTTTCGCGATTATTCTGAACGATCTGGGCGGCTCGGATGCGCTGCCCGCCGCGAAGGAACGCGTGGACGCCGCGGCGGCGGCGATTGCGAACCGCTCGACCGCGCCGAGTGCTTCTAGTGCTTCTAGCGCTTCTAGCGCGCCGGAAGCTTCCGTGGACGCTACTACAGAAGCAGCAAAGACCCCCTAAATCACCCCGTGCAGGTTGATTTTATGTAGTGTTTCACGTGAAACCTGAAAATCAACCTCTCGGGGCAAGATCTCTCGGGACAAGGGGTGGCTCGGGGCGCCGACAGGCTCCTCAACCGGAGCTCCCACCCACTTACCCGGCGGGTTTCACGCCCGCCTTGTTTCTCTCTCCTCCAGCAGAAAAGTCACCATGGACCTTACCTTCACCCTCGCTGATCTGACCGCCACCTCCATCTGCGAGCTGCGGCTCTACACCGAGCTTCAGGAGCGTGCGCAGAAGCAGTCTGCGTGCCCGACCGCCGAGAAGTCCGAGCGCGCCCGCGAGGCGTACCGCGAGTGCCTGCGAGTGCTGACCGAAGGTGGCATGGTCGGCAGTGCAGTAGTCAGCGGTGAGCATGCGGGCGGCACAGTGCACCCGGTACCCCTGGTGGCGACCTCCGCGGCGGGGCTGACCTACACGGTGGAGCTTGACCGCCTCGACTGCCCGGCTGCGAACAGCACCGCCGAGAGCAATACCGCCCAGATCGTCTGCACCCCGCATCTGGGTGAGGCGGCGCATCGGGCACTGTTGCGCGGTGCCCTGGCGGCTCACCTGCTGACCGCCGGTGCCGTTGAGAGTGCCGCTGAGAGCGCCACCGAAAGTGCCAAGAACGCGGTGCGCCTCGACCTCTGCCTGGAGCGCGGCGCGGAACCCGAATCGGAGCATACTGAACTCTCCTCCCCCGCCGGTCAACCTCACCGGGTTGATTCGGCGCGTATTCTGCCGCTCATCCGCCTGCAGGAGCAGCGCCTCCTCTCGCTCACCCAGGCGCTGAACGAGGGTGTGGAACCGGCGGACCTTGCCGAGCGCATCCCGCATTTTCTGACCTGCGGCGAGTGCCCGGCATGCCTGAACACATACCTGAACACAGCGGCATCTCTTGCCCTCGCGACCGACGCCCCGAAACTCATCGCCGAAGACACTGCCGAAGACGCCACCGAGGACCGGGAGACTGAGGAGCATCTGGTCATGTACCGGGTGCCCGCCGCCGTGGAGAACGACAGCGAACAGTACCGCCTGCAATGCCTGCTAGATGCCCAGCTCGCCTCCCTCGAAGAGCACGCGGCGGAGCACGGCTGGGGCGCCGGTGAGCTTGAGGCGGCGATGCTACTGTCCATGACGAATTACCACCGCCGTGAGCGCGCCCCGTTCTGGCGTGAGCACATTCGCCGCCTGGAGGACGGCCCGACGGCGTGGGTGGCGAGCCGCGATTACGCGTACCTTGACCGGGTGCAGGTACTTTCGGCGGAGCATGCGCACGCTCTTCTGAACACCCCCGCAGACCTGGAAGCGCTTGCCGCCGCCATGAAGGAGCCCACCGAGGTTGAGGACGCCCCCGGCTGGTATCGTGTGCGCGGCGCACAGGTGCGCCTGTTGCGTGCGCGAATTGAGGCTGACCCGAGCCTGGTGATTGCGCCCTCTGACCGTGCGGTGTTTTGTGCGTATGAGGCGGGGGTGAGCCCGCAGATTGCGCTGGACCGTATGGAGTCGCAGCTGAATTATTTCCGTGCGTCGAATCCGGGTGAGCGTGTGCCCGCCGAGTTGGCGGCGACGGGTTTCTTTGGCATGCGTGTGCTGGCGGTGGCGCAGGGCGGTTTCCGTGCCGGATCCGAGGATTCTGCGGACCCCGAAGAGACTGCCGCAGAGGTTGCTGGCGGGTCGACCGGCGAGTTCTTGGAGGTGCTTCTGCAGGAGCGCATCCGCGTGAAGGATGAGCCGCACGGTGCCCTGCCTTCGGGTATTGGTCCTGGCGATCCGGTGTCTACGGCGACGATTGAGGCGGCTCTGCAGGCCGATGTGCACGGGCTGCTTTTCGACAGTGCTCTGATGCCTAGCGCGCTCATGCCTAGCGGCCCTATCACCGATGAAGATTCCGAGCCCTCCGATGCCCCCGCCTCCCCCGGCGCCCTGCCGAGCGTGCTCGATGCAGCGGCTTCCCTGACGGGTGTGGAGAGCGCCTCCGCGGATTTGCTGTTCCGCCGCGCGCCGCGCCTGAAGAAGAGCGCCTCGAACGCTAAAAATGCAGAAAATCTACCCCGTGAGGTTGATTTTCACGCCTCTGACCTGCCCACGGTGGATGCCGTGCACGCGGCGGTTCGCGCCCTCGACCACTCCTATGTGGCGGTTCAGGGCCCTCCCGGTGCGGGCAAGACTTTCCTCGCCTCGCACGTGATTGCGCGCCTGGTGGCGGAGGGTGCGAAGGTGGGCGTGGTGGCTCAGTCGCATGCGGTGATTGAGAATCTCATGGTGGCGTGCTGTGCCCGTGATGGTTTTGATGTTTCGCGTGCGGTGCGTCTGCGCGGCAAGTCGGTGACCCCGGACGCACCGTGGTCTGAGGTGTCTGATTCTGAGCTGGTGGAGCTGATTTCTGGTGCTGGCGGCCTGCTATTTGGCGGTACGGTGTGGGATTACGTGAGTGAGCGTCGCGTGCCTGCCGGGTCGCTGGACGTGCTGGTGGTTGATGAGGCTGGCCAGTTCTCGCTGACGAATACGGTGGCGGCGGCTCGTGCGGCGCGTTCGGTGCTGCTACTGGGGGACCCGCAGCAGTTGCCGCAGGTGTCGACGGGTGTGCACCCGTACCCGGTGGATGTTTCGGCGTTGGGCTGGTTGTCTGACGGTGCGGCGGCGTTGGATCCTCGTTTTGGCTATTTCTTGGGCGAGTCGTGGCGTATGGATTCGGCGTTGTGCGAGCGGGTTTCGTGGCTGTCGTATGATGGCGCGTTGGCGAGCGCGGCGGCGACGGCTGGTCGCGCTCTGCAGGGTGTTGCGCCGGGTGTGGTGTCGTATCCGGTGGAGCATGCGGGTTGTTCGGTGCGTTCTGTGCAGGAGGCGCAGGCGGTGGTGAATTGCGTGCGCGAGTTGTTGGGTCGTGAGTGGGTTCCGGCGGCCGGTGCTGAGCCGCGCCCGTTGGCGGCGGAGGATTGTATTGTGGTGGCGGCGTATAACGCGCAGGTTGATTGTGTGCGTGAGGCGCTGATTGCCGCTGGACTGGCGGATTCTTCGGGTGCTGGCGTGCGTGTGGGTACGGTGGATAAGTTCCAGGGTCAGGAGGCTGCGGTGGTGTTGGTGTCGTTGGCGTCGTCGCGGGTTGATTCTGGGCGCGGTGCCGGGTTTGTGCTCTCGCCGAATCGTTTGAATGTGGCGGTGTCGCGCGGTCAGTGGCGGGCGGTGTTGGTGCATTCGCCGTGGGTGGCGCGTTCGGTGCCGCAGGATGTTGAGGAGGTGCTGGCTCTGTCGGGCTTCGCAGGTCTGGTGGAGTAGCGCGCCGCTGAGTAGTTCCCCGCTGCGTTGCGGGGGTCTTTGGCGTGCCCGGAATCGGGTTTAGCTGAGGTTTAGTCAGGGTTTAGCCCCCGAAGGTTTAGCCACGGAAAGCACCAAGAATGAATTATAGTCAGACTAACCCTAATGTCAATACTCAAAATGAGAAAAATTTTTCAACTAGCCTTCACGCATATGATTCACGTCTCTTATAGAATCTAAAGTATCGCGCGACACACTTTTGTGCGGGGGGTGGCTCCCGATGAGCCGCTCCGTGCATCCTCAACCACCCATCATGACCGGCGGGCACAAGCAGAAACAGGCACATACAGGCAGACACAGCCGACTGTCAGGGTATTCACTCATACGATTGCGCACGACGAACTGCACACGGCGGATTGCACGCCGCGCGACACCCTAAACCCCATCGTGGAGGCCCCCATGAGTGTCAACACCGAGCTACTCAAGAATAAAGATTTTAGAAATACTCTTTTCGCCATTGGAGCCAACCAGCTCTCAGACTCGATGAGCTATATCACCACGCCCATCATTATTTTGGCGCTGACCGGCTCCCCCGAAGCTGCGAGTATCACCCTCTTCGTCGCGGGCGTTCTCGCCACCTGCGCCGGAGCGGTATCTGGAACATGGGTCGACAGAATCGGCCCCTCAAAGTGCCTGGCACTATCCTGTATTGGCCAGTCACTGTCCTGGATAGCGATTCTTCTCTACCTCGTTTTCAACGTCACCAACATTTACGTTTTGGTGATCACGATTTCTCTCGCCGCCATCATTTCCACCTTCGACTACCCGAGTGAACAGTCCATCATCACCCGCGTAGTCCCCAAGGAACACCTGGGGTACGCCTCCGGTATGGGTGAGACGCGCGAGTCCACCGCCAACCTGCTGGGCGGCCCGGTCGCCGGCATCATTATTGGCTTCTCGACCGTGCTCATGACCGCTGTTCACGCGGTCGTCAACCTGCTGGCGTTCATCGTTGCACCCAAGACCTACGGCGCTAGTCGGCAGCCCGCGGAAGAGGAGGAGGGCGAGAAAACCAGCTTCTGGCAGGACTCAAAAGCCGGTTTCGAGTACATCTTGAAGAACAAGGTACTGGTGTCCATTGCGTTCGTTTCAACGCTTGCGAACTTTGGAACGGTCGGTATTCCGCTGACCTTCATCTACTACTACACCCTGGAGGGTGCACACCCGCTTTTCATCGGTATTTTTGCGAGCGCCTTCGGCGTGGGCGTGCTGCTCGGTTCGTTCTTGGTCGGCCCGCTGACCGAGAAGTTTGCGCTTGGCCCGCTCGGTATCACCTCCCTGGCTATCATGTCGGCATGCTACCTGTTGCTGCCGGTGGTTCATTCGATGCTGTGGGCGGTGTGCCTACTGATTGTGCTGGCGGGTGTTGTGCTTCCCTCTTTCAATTCAAGCATCATTGCGTACATCAACGCGTCCACCCCGGAGCACATGATCGGTCGCGTGCACTCGGTGCAGGGCATCCCGAACATGGCGCTGACCCCGCTGGCTGTTCTGCTGGCTGGTTTCCTCATTGTTGATTGGGGTATTACGTACACGGCGCTGTTCTACGCGGTGTTCATTTTCCTGTCGCTGGTGGTGATGGTATTCCAGAAGCCGCTGCGTCAACTGCCGCATATCTCGCAGGTAACGAACGCACAGTAGTTCCGCGGTAGCCCCGTCTATCAACTCCACTCAACGCCCCCGAAAGCGAATAATTCAACGTGCACTTGCATGAAAATTATTTGCCTTTCGGGGGTGTTCTACGTCCTTTTGAGGATTTCTGCACACAGTGCACACTCACGATAATTCCCCTTATCAATGCGTATTTTTGAGGCTTTAAATGTTGCCGGTATTACGGCGAACCTTACGCCGCTTGTTGAAGGTTTTACGGCATAATAGGAAGGTGTTCGTTCTAACCTTTATTCAACGTTCCGCACAGCACTCACTCACTGCACTGTCGGACGAACTCGCAAAGCTCAACCCGCGTGTTGCCTTCGCCCAGACATACCCTGACGAAATTCAGGGCGCCTTCGACCGCGCCAGCGACGCACTACACGCGGCGCTCATTGCCGCGCGCGATAACGGCTTCTGGGTCGGCATCGGAATTGGCGAGCTCAACATCCCCCGCTTCGCAGGCGCACTCGGCGCCGTCAGCACCACCGACTGCACCGGCGACGCCCTCGAATTCTCACGCCTCGCCGTCGAAGAAGCACAGGGAGGCGCACCCGTACGCTGCATCAGCGTCAGCGCCGACAACCGCCACCTCGCAGACCTCGCCGCAGGCTCCGCACGCCTGCTCTACCGCGTATGCGCCGACCGCACCGACGCCGAATGGCGCGTGGTCAACCTGCTCGTACCCGGCGTGCGCGGCCAGCAGAAAGCAGCCGCAACCGCACTCGGCATCACCACCCAGGCGGTCAGTCGCACTCTCGTCCGCTCCCTCTGGCACGAGGAGCAGGCGGCACGCGGTGCACTCATCGAGCTGCTGACCCGCATTGACCGTTCGCGCCGCCGCGCCACCTAACCGCCGCCGCGCACCCCTCATTCTTTCGTGCCTGCCAGCCTTTCGTACCTGCCAGCGCGGAACCGAACACCCGATCCCGCCCGTGATGGTCGCCCCCTGCCAGGGGTGAACCGCCGGGCGGGACGCTCTTTAAGCCTGGATTTTCACCGCTTCCGCAACCATCATCCCGGCGGGCAAAACCCGAGAAAAGGTAAACTTATCTTTATGCCTCTTTCAGAACTTTCCGTCAGCACCCAGAACTACCTCAAGGAAATCTGGAGCCTCGAAGAATGGACCAAAACCCCTGCCACCGCATCCGCCCTGGCAGAGCGCATGGGCCTGCGCATTTCTTCGGTATCTGACGGCCTCAAGCGCCTCGCCGCCGCCGACCTGATCGAGCATCAGCCCTACGGCGCTATTGAGCTCACTGAAACCGGCCGCTCCTACGCGCTGGCAATGATTCGGCGCCACCGCCTCATCGAGACGTTCCTCGTGGAGACTCTCGGCTACACCTGGGACCGTGTGCACGACGAGGCGGAGGTTCTGGAGCACGCGGTATCCGACTTCATGGTGGACCGCATCGACACCCTGCTGGGGCACCCGACCCGCGACCCGCACGGCGACCCAATCCCCGACTCTTCGGGGCACATTAGTTTTCCGCAGACCGTGCCGCTGAGCCAGTGCGAACCCGGCGAAACGGTCGTGCTCGAACGCATTAACGATGACGACCCGCGCCTGCTGCGCTACCTGCAGGGCCACGGTTTTGTGCCCGGTGTGCGCCTGCACATTGAGGAGGGTGCACCCTTCTCGGAGGCGGTGAACGTGAGCGTGGTCGGTGCCGGTTCCGGCAACCTGCACGAAACGGACGCGGCCGGTGCTGTAAAGCCCGGCGGCACGATTATTCCCTTGGGTGCGGAGGCGACCGCCTCCCTATTCGTGTCCCGCACAGTGCGCTAGATACAGGGCGGTAGTGGCACCCTAGAATTTCAGAAAATAGCGCTAGGCGGAGGTCCCGTGAGGGGCCTCCGCCTAGCGCTGTATTGAGTTAGTTTTAGGAAGCTGAGGGCTCAGTTTTCGCTGCACCAGTGCTGAGCCGGCGGGCTCGCATCCTGCCCAGCAGACCGTAGCGCGGGGCGAACACGTACGCCAGGGCAAACAGCAGGCCCTGCGTGACGACCACGGCACCGCCGGGGGATACATCCGCGTGGTAGCTGGCGTACAGGCCGGTCAGCGTACCCACCAGGGACACTCCCACGCTCACCGCGAGCATGGGCACGAACCGGTCAGTTATCAGGCGCGCGGTGGAGCCGGGGATGACGAGCATCGCCACGACCAGCACCACGCCCACAATCTGCAGCGCCACCACGGAAGTCAGCGCCAGCATAATGAGTAGCAGCGCACCGAGCAGACGCGGACGCAACCCCACCGCCTGCGCAAAGCCCGGGTCGAAGGCGTACAGCACAAAGTCGCGGCGCTTGACCAGCAGCACGGCGGCAACCACCACCGCGAGGATAGCGACCTGCCAGACGTCCGACCAGGACACACCCAGCACGTTACCGAAGAGAATATGGTTCAGGTCGGTATTCGACGGCGTAACCGAAATCAGCACCAGACCGAACGCGAACAAGGTCGTAAACACGATGCCGATCGCGGCATCCTCGCGCACGCGTCCGCTACGCCGCACCCCGCCGATGAGCGCCACCGCCACGAGCGCGGCAATGACCGCACCCACCGCGAAGGGCGCACCAAAAATGTAGGCGAGCACCACGCCGGGCAGCACCGCGTGCGAGATCGCATCGCCCATGAGCGACCAGCCGAGCAGCACGAGCCAGCAAGAGAGCAGGGCGCAGACGGCGGCGGCGATGACGGTGACCACGAATGCGCGGAGCATGAAGGGCAGGGTCAGCGGCTCCACCAGAAAGTTGAGGATGTCCATTTAGTTCTTCCCTTCCGCAGAGCTGATCGTAGTAGTGCCAGAGGTAGTAGCGCTGGAGGCAGCAGTCGGCGCGCCGGCGTCCACTTCCATGCCGAAGGCACGCACCAGGTTCTCGGGGGCGAGCACCTTCTCGGGGGTATCGTGCATCAGAATATCGCCTCGTAGCAGTAGCGCCTCGTCGGCGAACTGGCGCAGGGTCGCCAAGTCGTGCGTGGAAACCAGCACGGTCGCGCCCTCGTCACGCAACTGTTTGATGACCTGCATGAGCATCGCCTCGCTGCGCTTATCCACGCCGGCGAAAGGCTCGTCCAGTAGCAGCAGCTGGGCGCCCTGGGCGATAGCGCGTGCCACGAAGGCGCGCTTACGCTGACCGCCCGAGAGCGCCCCAATCTGGCGGTCAGCAAGGTCGGTCAGTTCCACGCGGGCGAGCGCCTCATCCACGGCGGCACGGTCTGCGGCATGCAGGCGGCGGGTGATGCCGAGGTTGCGGTAGCGCCCCATGCTGACGACCTCGCGCACGGAGATGGGGAAGGTCCAGTCGATTTCTTCGCTCTGCGGCACGTAGCTGACGAGTCCGGCGCGGTGGTGCGCGTTCTTGCCGCGGCTGCCGCGGTGACCGCCGACGGGCTGCCCGTCGAGGGTGATGTTGCCGGCGTGCACGGGCACGACCCCCATGATGGCTTTGAAGAGGGTGGATTTGCCGGAGCCGTTCATGCCGATCAGGCCGCAGATACGCCCGGTGTCCAGGGTGAAGGATGCGCCGGTGAGGGCGCGGACTGGCCCGTAGTTCACGTGCACATTTTCGCAGCTGAGAAGAGTGCTCATTCCTTGTGTTCTTTCTGGTGGTCACCGTATGCGTGCGACGGGTGTACTTGCTTGTGTGGTGGTGAGTGGGTGGGTGTGAGTGGGTGCTGTGTGAGCGAGTGTTAACGGCGTGGGAGGAGCGGAGCCGTGAAGGCGACCGCCCCTCCTATCCTATCGGGGGTTTGGGGTTTACCCGGGTTTATTCCGGGTTTATTCGGGTTTAGGAGTTGCCCTTGAGGCCCGCAACGATGGTACGTGCATCGTAGCGGATCATGTCCAGGTAGGTGGGCACGGGGCCGTTCGCCTCGGAGAGCGAGTCCACGTAGAGTACGCCGCCGAATCGTGCGCCGGTGGCGTCGGCTACCTGGCGCATCGGGTTGTCAGAGACGGTGGATTCACAGAACACGGCGGGCACCTGGTTCTCGCGCACGTAATCAATCGCGGAGGAAATCTGCGAGGGGGTCGCCTGCTGTTCGGAGTTGACCGCCCAAATGTACTTTTCCTTCAGGCCCGCGTCTGCCGCCAGGTAGGAGAAGGCACCTTCGCAGGTGACGAGTGCGCGCTGGTTCTCGGGCAGGGTGGAGATTTCCTTGACGAGCTCGTCACGCACGCCCTGCAGCTGCTTCTTGTAGGCTTCACCGCGGGACTTGTAGTCGGCGGCGTGGGCCGGATCGAGGGCGCTAAATTCGCGAATCATCACGTCCACGTACTTCTGCACGTTGCTGGGGCTCATCCAGGCGTGGGGGTTGGGCTTGCCCGCGTAGGCGTCCTCGGTAATGGAGATGGGCGTGACGCCCTCGGAGACGGTCACGTGCTTGGCGTGGGATTCTTCAACGAACTTGGCGAACCAGGATTCGAGGTTCAGGCCGTTGTCGAGCACCAAGTCGGCGGCGTGCGCCTTCTTCAGGTCGGAGGGGGTGGGCTCGTACTCGTGAATCTCTGCGCCGGGCTTGGTGAGGGATTCGACGTTCAGGTCGTCGCCTGCCACGTTGCGGGCGATGTCTGCGAGCACGGTGAAGGTGGTGAGCACGGTCTTCTTGCCGCTACTGCTCTTAGCACTATCGGTGGTGCTAGCAGTGGCGCCGCAACCGGTGAGCACGAGTAGCAGGGTGAGTGCGAGGGCGGCGCAGAGCGCCTGGATGAGGCGGCGTGCGTTGCTGCCTGCGGGGGTGAAAGCGTTCATGAGGCATCCTTCATTGGAAGTCACGGGTTTGAGCATGTGGTTGATGTGTGGAATTTGCCGCGCCGGGGCAACAGGGACACGGTTGTGTCTGCGCAGGCATCATAATGCGCTTTTGCCTGTCGTCCCGGGCGGAATTTAACAATAGTTCGTCTAGCCGAACTTTTCAACTAAGCCACACAGAAACCCCGAAATATCAACAGAAACACAGGGACAGACACACAAGGGCAGGCGCACAGGAACAGAAGCACCTGCAGATACAGCAAGGAGGCGAGGGACCCCTCCCCCGCCTCCTTGCTGCACGCGGTTCTACGGCAAGCTAGGCGCTCGGCTTAGTCGGCAATCTCAACCACGACCGGCGTGTGGTCGCTTGCACCTTCACCGGCGCGCTCCACCTTATCGATCCAGGCGCGTTCCACACGTGCGGCGAGCGCAGGCGAGAACAGCTGGAAGTCAATGCGCATACCCTCATCCTTGGTGAAGCGGCCCGCCTGGTAGTCCCAGTAGGTGTACTCGCCCGGGGTGTGCGGGCGTACTACGTCCACCATGCCTTCTTCGAGCAGGGCGGCGAAGGCGCGGCGTTCGGGTTCGGAAACATGGGTCATTTCGTTGCGCAGGAAGTAGTCAATATCCCACACGTCGGTGTCTTCGGGGGCGACGTTCCAGTCACCGACCAGGGCCAGCTGCGACTGCGGGTTAGCGGCCAGTTCGTTGTGCACGTTCTGGCGGAGCGCCTCCATCCAGCGGAGCTTGTAGTCCATGTGCGGGTCGGTCAGGCCACGGCCATTGGGCACGTAGAGGCTCCAGATGCGCACGCCGCCGCAGGTCGCACCGATAGCGCGCGCCTCCAGCACCTCGGGTTCGCCGGGCTTGCCGAAGTGCGGCTGGTTATCAAAGCCGCGCTGCACGTCTTCCAGGCCGACTCGGGAGGCGATTGCCACGCCATTCCACTGATTCAGGCCAAAGTGCGCAACCTCGTAGCCCATGAATTCGAAGAGGTCGAAGGGGAAGGTTTCGTCTTTGGTTTTGGTTTCTTGCAGGGCGAGCACGTCAACGTCGTGTTCGTCGAGCCAGTCTTCGACGCGGTTTTCGCGGGCGCGGATTGAGTTGATGTTCCAGGTGGCAATCTTCATGCCTTCTAGCTTAGCGGGTGCAGCGCAGGCGCCTTTCATTGCACAGAGGCGATTGCGCGGCGGCATGCGCGGCGGCACGGGCGCTCGCAACCTGCCGGAACAGCGCACCGCCCGCCTGCGCAACCCATTGGGTCGCACCGGCGGGCGGTGAATATATGCGCTAGTTAGCACTGAATCTAGTTAGCGCTGAATCTAGTCGGTATTACTCCTAGTCAACGGCTTCCTAGTCAACGACGGGAGTGCCCACGACCTTCAGGCCCTTATCGCCGTACGCCTTGAGCATGTACAGGGCGTCGGAGAAGTACAGGGGGCTGGTGGGGTCTACCACGTCTACTGCGCCGTCACCGTTGCGGTCGACTTCGGGGTAGGCGCCGAGGGTGCGGGCTGCCCAACGGTTTTCGGTCTTGAACTGCTCAACCTTCTTAGCTTCGGCACGTAGCGGGCGGCGAATCTGGCGCATGCGTGCGGCACCATCGGGGCTACCTGCGGCACGGTAGAGGAACGCGGCGAGGGTGTTGCGGGTGGCGTAGTCATCCGGGTGGAAGAGCCCGTCATCCCAGCCGGAGGTGATGCCCGCATCCGCCGCCCAAATGTACGCGGCGTAGTCGGGGTCGGTGGTTGCCACGTCCTTGTAGGGGGAGGTCTTGGGCAGGTTCTTGACGGTCGGCGATCCCGCCATGCGGTAGAGCATGCGTACGAGCTGGCCGCGGGTGACGGTTGCGGTGCTGTGGCGGCGGGTGACGGTGTATTCTTCGCTGTCGAGGTAGCCGTGGCAGACCGCCCACACGCCGGGGGTGGCGCTCATGGTGCCAACAAAGGTGGCGACGCATTCTAGGTATGCGGGGTCGTCCTTGGGCTGCTGTGCCTTGATGACGAGCTGCAGGTTCACTGCGGGTTCTGCGGCGGCAGGCTGTGTGCTCACCGCGGAGGTGACTGGTACGGCACCGAGGGCGAGTGCGAGAGTGAGTGCAAAGATGCGGCGTGCGCGAGTGGTGGGTGTGAGGACTCGGGAGATAACCGGAAGCATGGGCTGTCCTTATGTAATTGTGGTTGGGAACCGGCCGGAAGGAACCGATTTTTGGGTCGACCGCGGGGTCGCCAATGGAGCGAATAGGAAAAGGGGAAAGGAGTGGGTTGAGGAATAGTGAGAAGCGGCAATGAATAAGGGCTGACGTGCGGCGATACGCGGTTTTGGTGTGTACCAATGATGTGCGTGTTCCGCATGCTGTCGCACGGCTATGGTGGTGCACAGTGAATGGACTGTTTTACACCGCCATAGAAAGTTTAAAGTACATATTGATATTTTATTCAATATTTAATTGAGACTTTTATCAACTAAAAATTAAACATTGTTCTAAATGACAAAGCAGCTGCGAATGGTATGTATTCCATTCGCAGCTGCTTTGATTTTTAGCTGATATATCGCGGTATAACGCGTCCACTAGGGCACACGCCCCTGCATCACGATTCACAGAAAAGTCCTGAACCGGTTCGGGCGTGTCTACTAGCCCCGCTAGCCGCGCATCACGTTATAGGCTTCCTTGGTGAGCTGACCGGCGGGCGAGGTGGAGTGGCGCAGCTCCTCGACCTCAATAACCACATTCGCGCCGATTGCGCCGGTAATGTACACGCGGCGGCCAAGCATATTGCCGTCACCGATACGGTCGTCCTTGGCGGTGCCTTCGGTGATGCGCAGGTCGTAAATCTTGTTTTCAATGTAGAAGCCGTACAGGGAGGCGGGCTTCTCCGGCGGGTTGTAGGAGACGGGCGCGACCATGCGGGTACCGCGCGCGTTACGGCTGATGTACCAGTTGGCGGCCTCGTCGGCGCGGGCGGCACCGCTGACGGTGCCAGCCCAGCTGGAGCCTTCCGCTTCGCATCCGATGAAGATGTTGTGCGCCCACTCAATAATCCAGCCGTGGCCCGCGTTGGAGCGTGCGGTGCAGCCGATGAACATGTTGCGTTCGCCCTGCACGATCCAGCCTGCGCCGGCGTGGCGGGTGGCGGGCTCGTAGAGGGCGTTCTTGTTGCTGGTGCGGTGGTTGCTGTTGCTGGAGCAGTTCTCAAATTTCGCCTGTGCCGCGTACACCTCGATACCGGCGTAGGAGCCGCCGCTGAGGTTCGCTTCGGCAACGTCTACGCCGCGTAGCTTGTTGTCTGCCGCGCCGGAGTTTTGGCCTTCGTTGGGGCGGCGGGGGTGGCCGGCAGGCTTGCCGAGCAGCAGGCCCTGGTTGAGGGTGCGGCGGATGGTCACATCGTCAATTTTCATGCCCTGGTCGTCCAGGCCGAGCACGGCAACGCCAATGGCGGTGTCCCAGACTTCCACGCCGGCGATAACGGGCACGATGTCGGGTTCGTTGAGCTGGTCGCCGGTCAGGTGGGTGTGGAAGATGACGCCGGCGACGTTGTTCAGCGGGGCGGTGTGCGCGTCGAGCGGGTAGCTGTTGATGGGGGTGTTGGCAGCGTTGGTGCGGATGTGCAGGTTGCGCACGCCCATGCGCATGGGCTTGTTGGCGTTGTAGTTGCCGTAGACGGGGGTGGTGTAGCTGCCGACGTGGAACACGCCGGTGTATTCGGTATGGCCGTTGGTGGTGGTGGGGATGGCGCGGTCGGAGTGCGCGATGACGACGGTTGAGGAGCCGTAGCCGAAGATTTCGACGCGGTGCTTGATGTCGATGAAGGGGTAGGAGACGCGGTAGATGCCGCGGGGTAGTTCTACGGATCCGCCGCCGCGTGCGGCGACAGCGTCGACTGCTCGCTGGATGGCTGCGGTGGAGTCTTTGGCACCGGTGGGGTCTGCGCCATAGTTGATGGCGTTGATGCTCATGGGCGTATCGGGCATGAGGGGCTCAATTCTTTCGATGGGTACCGCGTTCGGTGCTGAAGGCGGCGCGGGTGAGTGAATTGAGTGAATACGGCTGTAAGTGAATACGGTGCTGCGTGGGTGCAGTGTTGAGTTTGTGTGGTGCGGTGTGTTGGGCGCATTTCTGCGGGTGTTTTGGCGTGTGTGGGTCTATGCACCGGCAGACCTGCCTCCTGCTCAAGGGTACCGCATTGCGCGTGTGGAGGCGATGACCGGGCACTGTGATGCCCGCTCCCCTACCCCGTTTTTCTACGGTTTTTCAGCTGTTTTGTGGGCGGGGTAAACGCTTGAGGGGCGGGGATTACTCCCCGCCCCTCAGACGTATGCGTTTCAAGATTTTGTAATCACGAGCCTCAGCCCGCGCAGCTCAACCCGCGAGGGTTAGCCCATGAACACGCCGTTGCCGCGCTTCTCCAGCTGCTTCGGCGCGAAGGTTGCGTGGCGGATGTGGTCCACCTCGATGAGCACGTTATCGCCCATCGCGCCGGTCACGTGAACGCGGCGGCCAACCATGTTGTTATCACCAATACGGTCATCCTTCGCGGACGCAGTCGTAATGTGCATATCGCGAATGTTGTTCTCAATGTAGAAACCGTACAGGGAAGCCTTCGCCCAGCTGTAAGGGTTGTGCGAACGAGGAGCCACGAAGCGGCTACCGCGTGCGTTACGGCCAATGTACCAGTTCGCCGCCTCGTCACCTCGAGCACCGCCGGTAACAGCATCCTGGAAGCTCGAAGACTCACCCAGGCAGCCAATGAACTGGTTGTTACCCCACTCCACGAGCCAGCCGTGACCGGCGTTCTCCTGGGCGGTGCAGCCAATGAACATGTTGCGGGTGCCCTGAATGAACCAGCCCGCACCCACGTGGCGGGTCTTCACCTCGTACAGGGCGTTCTTACCCTGGTTACGCTTGTTGAACCAGCTGGTGGACGCCTCGAACTTGGACTGAGAAGTGTAAATCTCGATACCCGCGTAGGTGCCGAAGCTCATGTTTGCGTCAGAGACGTCAATCATGGAGAACTTGTTATCTGCCGCACCGGGGGTGTCACCCTCGCGGGCACGCAGCGGGTGGCCGACAGGCTTGCCGACGAGCAGGCCCTGGCGCAGGGTCTGGCGGATGCGCAGCTTGTCGATCTTCATGCCCTGGTCGTCCAGGCCCAGGATGGCAACGCCAATGGCGGTGTCCCAGATTTCGATGTTGGACAGGGTGGGAACTGCGTCCGGCTCACCGGGGTTAGCGTCCGCAATGCGGGTGTGGAAGATGACGCCTGCAACGTTGTCGACGGGCTGGGTGTGCTTCTCCAGGAAAATCTGGTTGCTCTTAGAGTTCAGCGGCAGGTTGTACTTGTTGGTGCGGATGAACAGGTCACGCACACCCATACGCATGGGCTTGTTCTGGTTGGTGCCACCGCTCATGGGGGTGGTGTAGCTACCGGTGTGGAAAACGCCGGTGCATTCGTAGCTACCGTTCTTGGACGACGGGATGCTCTTGTCGGTGAAAGCGACGATTCGGGTTGCCTGACCGTGGCCGAAAATCTCGACGCGGTGCTTCATCTCAAGGAAGGGGTAGGAGACGCGGTACATGCCGCCGGGAATCTCCACGGAGCCGCCGCCCTGGGCAGCAACATCGTCGATAGCCTTCTGGATAGCGCTAGTGGAGTCTCGTACGCCGGTCGGATCAGCGTTGTACTTGGAATCGCATACGTTCACGCTCATGATGGTAGCCATGGTGTGTCCTCTTTCTTGGCGGATACAGAACAGCGATTAGCGCATAGAGTTCTTCCTATGCGCGTCGTTAAGCTGAGTGTATCCAGTTGTGTCTGAGTGAATAAGTGATTTTGAGCTTCCTGCCGGTTGAGTGAGTGAGTCTCTTCCGGTGTGGGATGCGGGCGGGGAGTGAATCCGCTGCATCAACGCTCGTGGGCGGTGTGAGGGAGTGAATCTCAACCGTTCCCATGTGAGTCATAAATTCTTGCATACAGGATGCGAATCTGTCTAACCCACGACAAAACATTCTAGGGCAAATTTGGGGCTTTTTCGCCGCTCAACGCCCGATAGTGTTGATTGTCTCCTCGGTCACTTTTATGCAGTGGAGTGCACATACCCCACAAAAACCCAACTGACCAGTACAAATACCACATTTTGCACATAAATGCACTAGTCAGGGAATTTTTGGCAGTGCGCGCCATATCACTTCATAAACCGATTGATACGGCCCAAAGTCCCCCATTAAAACCCCTCATCAGAGGCTTATCTCACAGGTTCAGAGGACCCCAATAGCACCCGGCAAGCAACCCCAGCAGACAGGGTTCAAGCCCCTACTGAACTTCCTTCGCGGAGGCTGCACCCACCACATCCAGGCGCGCGTAGCGGCCCGCAAGCCAGGTACAAATCATCAGCTGAACCTGATGGAAAATCATGATCGGCAGCATCATCAGACCCAGCGAGCCCGCACCGAAAATAATGATCGCCATGGGCAGACCAGCCGCCAGCGACTTCTTCGAACCGCAGAACTGAATCGTGATGCGGTCGGCGCGGTTGAAGCCCAGGCGCTTAGCCAGCTGGTCGGTCAGCCACAGCATGAACACCACGATAATCGCCATGAGCACGACCAGCAGCACGATCTGCCACCACGCCACGCGCGTCCACACGCCCTGCACCACCGAGGCGGAGAACGCCGAATACACAATCATCATGACCGAGAACTTATCCAGCCACTTGGTGGTCGGCTTCTTGGCGAACTCCCCCACCCAGCGGCGCGTCAGCTGACCGAGCACGAACGGCAAAAACAATTGAATAGCGATATCCAGGAAGACCGTGCCGGAGAACTCAATATGCCCCGTGTTCATCAGCAGCATGGCGAGCAGCGGGGTCGCCACCACACCCACAATCGAAGAGAGCGAAGCGCTCACAATCGCCGCCGCCACGTTACCGCCCGCAATGGACGTAAACGCAATCGACGCCTGCACGGTCGAGGGCACAAAGGTCAAGAACAGAATGCCCATGTACAGCCCATCACCGAGCACGAAACGCAGCGGGGAGAGCGCCAAACCGACCAGGGGGAACAGCACGAACGTGCAGCTCAGAATCATCAGGTGCAGACGCCAGTGGGTCAGGCCGCGAATAGCCTCCGCGGTGGAGAGGCGAGCGCCGTACAGGTAGAACAGCAGGGCGACCGCGAACTTCGTTCCGGTACTGAACCATTCGGCGAAGTCGCCGCGCGCAGGCACGATAATGGCGAGGATGACCGCGGTAATGAGCATGGTCAGCAGCGGGTCGAGTTTGATGGAGCGAAGTGATGAAAGCATGGTTTCCATTCTAGAACTGCGGCACACGGCGGATGCAGTGGCGGGCGCGCCTTCTCACCTGGGGGTCACGCGGGAGGTAGTTAACGAGTGAACCCGCCGGAGTGCGTTAGCACCCCGACGGGTTCGTGAAGGTTATTGAGCTGTGCGGCTCAGATGAGGCGTTCAGAGTAGGCTCAGTGGCTACTTCTTATCACCGTCGAAGCCGTAACCGTACGAGCCGCCCTCAGAGGAGTTGTTGCCGTACTGGCCGTAGCCATACTGCTCAGACTGGCCGTTAGGCTGACCGGCAGAAGGCTGCTCGGGAGCAGACTGACCAGCGGCAGGCTGACCGAAGCCGGGCTGCTGACCGTAAGACGGCTGACCCGGCGCGGGCGCCTGCGGGCCACCGGGCGCACCCGGTGCCGGCATGCCACCGGCGGCAGCGTACGCATCCCAACGCTGACCGTGGAAGGCACGAGCCTGCTCGGTGAGCCAGCCAGCGAACAGCGTAGAGTTCGCGTCGAACTCAGGGGCGTTCTCGGGCTTGGAGTACACGTCCACGGTTTCCAGGGTGTGGTCAGCCCAGGTGTCCTGGTGCTCACGCATGAACTCGGTGGACTGAATCGGGTCAGGCCACATGTGCACCGGCTCAGACGCCGGAATCAGCACAGGAACGCGCGGTGCGGCATCCTTGACCGGGTTCTCCGTCGGGCGCCAGAACAGGCGGCCCGGCTGGGTGCGGTCACGCAGCGCGTGCGCACGCCAGGTGAGAATCGGGTGGCTTGCCAGCAGGTTCACGTACCAGACGGCAAGACCGCGGTCGGTCACGGCACGGTCGGCAAGCTCATCGAAGTTGACCTGCTTGTTCAGGTACTTACCTGCCGCAAGCACCTTGACGGCACCCTCAGCGCCCTCGGGGCAGAAGCGGTAGCCGAAGTTGTCGGCGGTGTATTCCTGCGAGCGGGACAGCGCACTCGACAGCACCGGAATCTGGTTGAACAGCGTAGTGAAAATCAGACGGAAATAACCGACGTGACCTGCGGCGATGTGGCCCACCTCGTGGCCAATGATGAAGCGCAGCGCCTCCGGATCACGGGACTTACCACCGATCTCGAACAGGTCAGAGTACAGGCAGATGTAGCGGCGGAAGCCGTGACCTGCCGCGAAAGCGTTCATCACGCCGTTACCGAGGATGACGTACGCGTCCGGCACGCGGCGCAGACCCGCCGCCTCCGCTGCTTCGGCGAGCATCTGGTACGCCTCAGGGAACTGGGTCGGGGTGATGCGCACACCGCGAACACGCTGCTGCGCGTAGTAGATTGCACGAACAATGAAGATGGCAATGGGGCCCAGGATGAGCAGACCAACCGTCTGGAAAATCAGGTCTTCCAGGCTTGCGGAGGTGCTGCCGGAAGGTACTCGAACCGAGCCTTCACCGGTTGAGTTGAAGACGTAACGCATCATCGAGCTGAACAGGTCAGCCAGCGCCATGAACAGCACAATGTAGCCGACCGCGGTGACTGCGTAGGCGGCGACCAGCCACGGAATTTCGGAGGGGTGACGCAGCGCGTGCAGCACCTTCGGCGGCAGCATCGACTGGTAGGCGAAGAGCTTCGGCTGGGGCAGGGGGCTGACCGGCTTCTGGCGCTCGTCTTCGGGGAGCCAGCCGGCGGAGAGGTCCTGCGGGAGGGGCTCACCGGGGGCGTGGAATGCCTGCTGGCCGGGCTGGGCGTTGAACTGCCCACCGGGCTGCTGGTGGTTTTCAGGGGGTTGAGTCATGTCTCGTCCGCTTCGTATCGAGTGTTATCTGATTCCACTCTATCGTTTTTGGGCACTTACTAGTGAATGTGAATGCGCTTTTTCTCACGGAACGCTCACCACTTCTCATCTTCCCTGCAATAGCCCGCCAAGAGATACAATGCTTAGCTTTTCTCCCTATTGATGCATGCAGAGGGGCCGGTTCCGCACACGTGGTGCGGAACCGGTCCCTCCAAAAGCTGACAGAAGAATAGCGTCTACTTATTAGGGACACCACTCCCTAATACACTAAAAATCCATCAACTTTATACTCAAATAAACATCACAATATATAAATCTCAATCCAAGATTGAAGTAGGTCGAATGGGTCACTACTCCATTCAGACCTAATGGAAGCTGATATTAAACAGCTGCCGAAAGATAAGTGACAGTACCCCAGGGGGAAGTCACAATAACGCGGTACTGCACCGGAATGACCTTTGCCGACTGATGCGCGGGGTCACCGTAGGTGTGCTTACGCAGGTAGGTCATGTACGACACAACGTCTTGACCAGCATTGGGGTGGGTAATGTTAGCCATCACCTGAATATCCCAGGACCAGCCGTCGCGGCCTTCAGCAGTCGTGTAGTGCTTACCGTATGCGTAAGTCCACAGGGGGCTGTTTTCCTTGGGAGGACGGGGACCATCCGGGAAGTGCAGGTAGTTGTACTTACCGTGAGCGATGTAGGTAGAGCGGCTGCCCTTGTAGTTGTCGTTGAGGCGAACAACCGGGGGGTTTGCGCCCTTGCCCTTGTAGCCTTCGGCGTAGTACATGTTGTTCTTGCGGTTTGCGTCAGACTCACCGAATGCGAAACGGTCCGCACCGGTGGGGGTCGGTGCATAGGAGACGTCACCTGCAACGTTCTCAACACGAACGTTGATGATAACGCCGCCACCAACGCCACCAACGCCGTCCTTGGAGGTGTAGTCAGGGGTGTCCTTGCCGTTCGGGGGGTAAATCGGCGGGAAGTCGCTCACACCCTCGTAACGACCCCAGGGGTAAGCAAGCTTATTTTCGGGGGTGGTGTTGTCGATGAAGTAGGTCTGCGGCTGGGGGCTGCAGTTGGAGGTGGGCATTACTGCCCATTCGTATTCTTCATTCACGGTACCCTTGTAGCGGCGACGGTTGGCACGTTCACCCCAGGGCACGGATACGATGGTGCCGTATTCGCAAGGGTTCTTGGATGCGGCGTAGGCGGGCACTACGGCGGTTGCTGCCACAACGGGCGTTGCCCATGCTGCACCCTTGACCAGGGTACGACGGCCCATCAGCTTTCCACTTTGTTCGGAGTGGCTCTTAGTCGAGTGAATATCCATTACCAAGTCTCTCTCAATTGGAATGAGTTTTGCACATTGATCCACTTTATTTCTGCATAAAATATACAGATATAAAAGTTATCGCAGTATGTGTTTAACGTACAGTTCAGAGTGTGCTCTCAGAATTCTTTTGCGGCTATAAGTCCGCTTCAGTTCTTTTCGATGAACACTCGTTATATGAACACGCTTTATATGGAATCACAAAAATTTGTATTTATTGTTTCATATTGTGCAACAACTTGGATCGATAAAAAATTCCTAACAGAATTAATCTAGGATTATCAATCTTTTTTCACCCTCAACCTTAACTGCCATCAATGTTGGAATGTTGCGAATCAATGCACTCAACCCCCCCCTTGCACAACTTTCCCAAGCAAGCAATAAGTTTACACTTTATGCAGCATCTAAACCCACACTTTCAACTAACTTTCATTCTTGTTCTCTAAGTGATGAATGATACACATGCAATACATGCCACATTGCCGTAATATTGCATTGTAAAGTAAGTTGGACCACATATATTCATGCTAATGGATGCCCACAAAACAAGTCCGCTGCAGCACCGTACGGAACGGGAACTGCAGCGGACTGCCTATATTCAACCGCCTACACGGCGGGGTGCGTGGGGCTTAGAGGCTCTTGACGAGTTCCTCGGTAGCCTCAGCAATAGCCTTCTCCTCGTTGGTGGGGATGACCAGCACCTTGATAGCGGAATCCTCGGTGGAAATCACGCGCGGCTCGGGGGAACGCTTACCGTTCTCCTCCTCGTTGTACTTGATGCCCAGGGGGCCGAGGCGGTCCAGGACCAGCTTGCGGAAGTCGCCGGAGTTCTCACCGATACCAGCGGTGAAGATCAGTGCCTGCGCGCCGCCAACAACCAGGTTGTAGCCGCCAATGTACTTCATCAGGCGGTAGGAGGTCATGTCCAGTGCGAGCTGTGCACGCTCGTCGCCGGACTGTGCAGCCTCAACGACCTTACGCATGTCGTTGGAGCCAGCCAGTGCGAGCAGGCCGGACTCCTTGTTCAGAATGGTGTCCAGGCGGGCACCGTCGATGCCCTCACGAACCAGAATAGTGGTCAGTGCCGAGGGGTCAATGTCGCCGGAGCGGGTACCCATAATCAGGCCAGCCAGCGGGGTGTAGCCCATGGAGGTGTCGACGGACTTGCCGCCCTTCACAGCGGTCACGGACGCGCCGTTACCGAGGTGAGCAACAATGCCGTTGAACTCGTCGCGTGCAATGCCGAGCATGTCAGCTGCAACGTGGGAGACGTACTCGTGGCTGGTGCCGTGGAAGCCGTAGCGGCGGATGCTGTACTTGTCAGCCAGGTCGTAGGGGATTGCATAGCGCCATGCTTCTTCAGGCATGGTGGAGTGGAACGCGGTGTCGAAGATAGCAACCTGCGGCAGGGAGGGCCACTTGTGCATTGCTGCGCGCATACCCTGAGCGTGTGCGGGGTTGTGCAGCGGTGCCAGCGGGGAGAGGTCGTCGATCTGCTGGACAACTTCCTCGGTCAGCAGAGTGGGGTGGGTGAACTTCTCTGCACCCTGCACCACGCGGTGGCCGACTGCCTGCAGCTCGCGGCCGTGCAGGACGGGCTCGAGCTTCTCAGACATGATGTCGAATGCGACTTCGTGGTTGGGGACGTCGGTGCCGATGTTTTCGACGAGGCCGGAGGTCAGCATCTGCTCTGCCTCGGGCAGGGAGGTGTCACGCACCTGGTACTTCAGGGAGGAAGAACCAGCGTTCACAACGAGAATAAGCATGAAAGTATCTCTTTCGTAGTTTTCTTTTCTGCTCCATTCTCGCACTTTTCGAGCCTGCGTGCGAGACGGTCCCGACTGTGTTTTTAACGGGGGTTTTTGTCGCGGGCGGTATCAGGGCATTAACGGGGTCAGGAGGCGCCGGTTTGGTGGGCTCTTTTCTTTTCGATTGTCGTGACCGGCTGACGGGTTGTTAGGAATGACCTAGTTACTGGTCGTGTTTTCAGAGCTTAGGTATAGTTGGAACTAGCAAGGTAACACAAGAACCCTGAGACAATCGCCGCAAGGCGAGGAGGTATAACGGGTGAGCCGTAGCGGGGTGTACTGGTGGATTCTGGTCGAAGCTCGGACCTTGCGCATAAGGCACCCTCGATGGGTGCCTTTTCTGTTTAACTACAGCTCAGGGGAGAAGACACATTCTGGTGCCTCCCCTCCCCTGTTTCTACGTTTGCGGGTTGGTCCACTAGCTATCGGGATTTTTGCCGAGTCACAGCATCTAGAAGCGATGACTACGCCGAGGTGGACTACGAGAAAAATAGTGTAAAAAATCGCCAATTTTTTCACTATCCCCTCTGATTTTCAGGAAATAGTGAAAAAATCCGCGATTTCTTTCATAATCCAAGTCACATATGGGCGACTTGAGGGTACCGGGGGGGCTCCCCGACTTAGCCTCCCTTGCAGGGGCGCATCCTAGCGGGAAGCCGTGCCCCCCCCCGCTCTACTTATTCCGTTCCTTCAGTCGTTTTTCAACAAAGAGCTTGTAGCCCTGCGGTTCAAGGATATGAGACGCCTTCCACTTATTGGGTCGCTCCGCGGTACGGTGCAAACGCACATAGTAGGCGGGGCTAAGGCTTCCCTCGACTCGCACGCTAACCGTAAGCCAGTAAGGGTTGTCCCCACCAGGAACTTTCAGGGTCGGGTCATCAACCAGTTCAGCGCTGATTACGGTTCCTTTCAAAAGGTCAATACGCGAGTTAGGCCCGTACTCATTCTGCACTTCGGGGTCAACCATCGGGTAGAGCTCTTCTGACCATTCCTTGTACGGCTTGCCGCTGGTGTAGGCGGCGACGATTGCTTTCGCGGCTTCAAGGGCACGACCGCGGTCTTCGTCAGTGATGCTGTTGAGGGTGGGAACGCTGGAGGGCTGCTGGGGTCCACCGCCGGTTCCTGCCAGGGGTGAGGGGTCAAGGCTCACGGTCGGGGTCGGGGTCGCTGCCGCAATGGTGGATGCTGCGGTGGTGCTTGCCTCTGCGCTCGGGGAGGCGGTCACCTCGGCAACGGTGGGGGTGCGGCCTGCGGTGGTGGTTGCAGGTGCAGGAGTAGTAGTAGGACTGGGGGTACTGGTTGCGGTCGAGGCGCCGCCGGTGATGAGGGTTCCGCCCGGTGCGGAGCTATCAGTACTAGCGGAACAGCCGCTGGCGAGCAGTGCGAGGACAGCGGCGGTTGCGGTGATTTTGCGGGTCATGGAGAGGGGCTTTCTCTGATGAACGGTATCTATGTATCGGTGTGATGCGTCTAGGCGGGACATATGCTTAGGCTGTGTAGCGTTACGACCGCCTACGGTTAGTGTCTGCGTCGGGCATTGACGCGTAGTGGGTGCATGGTTCGCACCGGATTAGCGGTAGAAATTCGGTGTTTTTGTGCAGTCCAGCTCATATCATGGTAGCTCAGGGCGAGCGCCTGCAGGATATCTGTAGGCATGATAGGGTATCTTTTGACACCGATAACCACGTGCCGCCGTGTTTTTTCGTCTTGCAGTCCTCGATGTTGTGTTCTGGCTCAGACGCTTCTGCTGCGGCACCGCATAGTTTCTCATCACTCATTCAATCTCTGCCCTCCTGCTGGGGGTGGGTTTGTCGCGCCCCGAATTGTGGGGTCTACGTATTTTGGAGATTGTTATGGAGAACAAAGGCGGAGTCACCATCCCCCGCTGGGCTTTCGGACTGGCAGCAGCCGTCGTCGCCCTCCTCGTCGTACTGGTCATCGTGCTCATTCCGCGCGGCGGCGATAATTCCAACACCTCCGCCGCGGGCGGTTCGAACGGTGCGGCTCAATCGAAGGCCACCTCAACGGTAGCGGCAGGCACCTGCGGCGCTGGCGCCTCAGACGACCAGGCAGTACTGGATGCAGCCCCCAAGGACACCACGTGGGTAACCACTGATGGGGGTTGGATGGGTCCGGTATCGAAGACCGCCGGTCCGATGGCGAACTCCCCGATCCGTAACTGCTTCGAGCACTCGGCTGAAGGCGGATTGTACGCCGCAACCTGGGCTTATATTCAGATGGTTGAGGCCCCGAAGGACTATATGCCGACTATTGTTGGCCCCGGCGCCGATACGCTCCGCGAACTCCGCAAGAAGGACACTACGACCGCTCCGGTTCTCCACATTTCCGGCTACCGTTACATCTCCTACACCCCGGAGCGTGCAACGGTGCGACTGCTGATCAAGACCCCGTCGGCTACGTACTGGTCTGCCGATATTGTGATGGAGTGGCACGATGGTGACTGGCACTATTGGGCTCCTACTACTCCTACTGAAGCTGGCAAGGCTGACCCCGACGAGTTCATCACCTGGGGTTCCTAAAAGCTAACAGCCCGTACGGGCAATAAAACGCGGTGGGGCACGACCTTTCATTAGGTCGTGCCCCACCGCGTTTATAGGTTTATGCCAACTCTAGGAGCCAGACCCTAGACGCCGCCTCCGTCAGAAGAAGTCAATGTCAGGGAGGCCCGAAAATATCTCAGCAAAGAGCTCGTACGTACCTATCACAAAACGCTCACTGCGGTCCTCCACCTCGCTATCAGCCCGCGAATACATGAAAAGGCCACCAATAATCTTCACACCAAAGAAATACAGCCCAACACAGCCAAGGACCAGAGCCACAAAAGGCATCACCAGCATGACCACAAAGTGAAGAATCACGTTATCAATCGAGCCGCCAAGCAACACCAGGCCGACGATAACAACCCCCGTTACGATCAAACACACGGGCACGCTCACAACATACATGCCCCAGGCGATGATACGCAGAACAGTCTTCCAGAAGCCACGGCGCGGTTTCTCCTGCAGATAATCTGCGGGATGCGAAAGATATGGTGCGGTTTGCTGAAGTGCCGGCTGGTTGCTCATAGGTGGTTGTCTCCTGACGTACTCGGTGCATACATCAACAATCCGAGAATACGTCACCCACCTGGGCGATTCCTCAAAACGGGCGCAAGCAAACCACACCTGTTAGAGCACGTCCGGGTGGACCGCCACCTCCACGGCGGCAGGCAGCACCCGCGCACTAATGCGGTACGCCGACGGCGCCGGGTCACCATCCACCTCAACAGGCTGCGCACCGTCCGGGAACTCCAGTACCACCTCAGAACCCACCAAGTGGCGAATCACCGGCAACTCAATACGCGGCGAACCCAAAATCGTGCGGCGCGTAACCTTCGCCAACAACAGGCCCCACTCCACCAGGTCACGCGGCGACGCCACAATCACCTCAAGGTTGCCATCATTCACATCCGTCATATCCGCCAGGCGAATACCACCCTGCAGGCGACCACAATTCGCAATCAGCACCGAACGCATCGGCAAAATACGAGGCTCCCCACCGTCCACACTGATACTCACCGGGTGCGACCTGCCCAGCATATGCTTCATGCCAGACTGCACGTACGCCACCCAACCGAACTTCGCCTTAATATCCTCGTTCGTGTCATTCATAACAAGCGCGTCAAAGCCGGCACCACTCATCACAAAGAACGTGTGTTCGGTTTCTTCGCCGGTGGTGCTCGTCGTCGTCATCTCAATCGCATCAACGGTCTGACCTGCACCGTTAAGCGCAATATCAATGCACGCCGCCACGTCACTGACCGGAATATACAGGTTGCGCGCCAGCAGGTTACCGGTACCCATCGGCAGAATACCCAGACGCGGCTTGCGCCCCTCATGATGCGCCAGCGCCGCCGCCACAGCACGCACCGTGCCGTCACCGCCGGCAGCAATCAGCAGGTCAACGCCCTCAGCGATCAGCTCGCGGGCAACCTCGGAACCGGGCTCGTCCACGCGGGTGGTGCGCACCAGCGCCTGCGGGTAGCCATTCGCCGCGAGGGTACGTTCCAGAATCTCAATAGCCGCCGCAGCACCCGGCTTGCTCGGGTTGTACACCACGCCCACGCGCTGCGCCTGCCCGGTGGGCAGGGTCGGCAGAACGCCGAAGGGCGCACCCAGTTCGATAGCGCGTCGGCGCGCTTCACGGCGGGCACGAGTGACGGAGGCGGTCAGAGCCGCCGCCGCGGAAACACCAAGGAGCTTACGGTATAGAGGCATAGTTCTTAGACTACCGGGATACGCAAAAACCCGCCCACCGTTTACGCGGTGAGCGGGTTTTTCAGCTGGTTTTGATACGCCTTAGCGGGCGGGCAATCCCTTACTCAGCAGCTACTGCGGGGATAACCTCAGCGCCACCCATGTACGGGCGAAGGGCTTCCGGAATACGGACAGAGCCATCTGCCTGCTGGTGAGTCTCCAGGAGGGCAACCACCCAGCGAGTCGTCGCCAGGGTACCGTTCAGGGTCGCCACGGAGCGGGTGCGGCCCTTACGCACGTTGCCTGCCTCGTCCACGGTGTCCGGGGTGCGCTCGCGAATGTTCAGGCGGCGCGCCTGGTAAGTGGTGCAGTTCGAGGTGGAGGTCAGCTCACGGTAGGTGCCCTGGGTGGGGACCCACGCCTCGCAGTCGAACTTGCGGGCTGCGGAGGTGCCCAGGTCGCCTGCGGCGGTGTCAATCACGCGGTATGCGAGGCCGCAGCGCTGCAGCATTTCCTCTTCGAGGGCGAGCAGCTTCTCGTGCATCTCTTCTGCCTGCTCGACGGGGCAGTACACGAACATTTCAGCCTTGTTGAACTGGTGCACGCGAATGATGCCGCGGGTGTCCTTACCTGCGGAGCCAGCCTCGCGGCGGTAGCAGGAGGACCAGCCCAGGTACTTCTTCGCGCCCTTCTCAAAGTCGAGAATTTCGTCGGTGTGGTAGCCGGCGAGCGCCACCTCGGAGGTGCCGACCAGGTACAGGTCGTCGCGCTCCAGGCGGTAGATTTCATCGTCGTGCTTGACGTTGAAGCCGGTGCCGTTCATGATTTCGGGGCGCACCAGGGTGGGGGTGGTCATCATGGTGAAGCCGTGCTCGGTTGCGAGGTCGAGCGCCATCCACATGAGTGCCTGCTCGAGGCGTGCCACCTGGCCCTTGAGGAAGTAGAAGCGTGCGCCGGAGACCTTCGCGCCGCGTGCCATGTCGATGCCATCGACGAGCTCGCCGATTTCGAGGTGGTCGCGCGGCTCGAAGCCGTCAGCGGTGAAGTCGCGGGGGGTGCCGACCTTCTTGACGACCACGTAGTCGTCTTCGCCGCCGGTGGGCACGCCGTCGATGATGAGGTTCTCGATGCTGCTAATCAGTTCCTCGTATTCGGCGGTCTTCGCTTCGGAGGCTGCCTTCGCCTCGTTGACGCGGGCGGCCAGTTCCTTCGCCTGTGCGACGAGTGCGGGCTTTTCTTCCTTGGGTGCCTTAGCAACCTTCTTGCCGAATGCGTTCTGCTCGGCGCGCAGGTTCTCGTATTCGCCGATGAGTGCGCGGCGTGCGGTGTCGGCTTCGAGGATGCGGTCGACGTGGGTTTCGTCCTTGCCGCGTGCTCGCTGGGAGGCGCGGAAGACATCGGGGTTTTCGCGGAGGAGGTTAATATCAATCACTGTTTTATCCTACCTAATCTTGAGGTGGGTTGTGGGCGGGGTTTGCGCTGGTGGGGCGCGGGTAGGTCACGGGTATCTATGAGGGGGTATCTAGCGGCGGGCGGCTAGTGGTGCCGCTAGTGGCGCTGCAGCTGTGCGGGGCGGCCGTTCGGGAAGAGCGACTCGACCCACTCGTGCGCGGCGTCGAAGGAGGCATCGGAGTGGATGCTGTCGACCTCGGTATTTTCGTGGTCGGCGCGCGGGTAGGAGCCGAGGAATTTCAGCGTCGGGGAGACGCGGTGCAGGCCGCGCAGTGCATCGCGCATGCGTGCCTCATAAATGTGGCCGTCGGCGTCGATGCTGAACGAGTAGGAGCCCATGCCTTCGCCGGTGGGGCGAGATTCGATGCGGGAGAGGTTCACGCCGCGCACGGAGAACTGTTCGAGCAGTTCGAGCAGGGCGCCGGCGCGGTTGGCGGGCAGCGGCACGGTCAGGGTGGTTTTGTCGGAGCCGGTCGGTTCGGGGATGTCGGCGGTGCGGGAGAGCAACACGAAGCGGGTGACGGCGTTCTTGTTGTCGCCGATGTTGTCCTGCAACACGTGCAGTTCCGGGTGGTAGGCGAGTAGCGCCGGGGAGCAGATTGCCGCATCGTAGGTGCAGCCCTCTTCGAGCAGGCCAACAGCCGCCGCCGCGGTGGAGGAGCCGGGCAGGTACGCCGCGGTGGGCACGTTATCCTGCGCCCAGCCACGCACCTGCGCCCAGGCGTGCGAGTGGGTGGAAATCGTCTTGACGTCCTCAATGTTGAGGGGCTTTGCGGCGACCAGCACGAAGCGGATCGGCACGAGCACCTCACGGATAATGCGTACACCCTCGCTGGCTGCGATAGCGTCCAGGGTGGCGCTCACGCCGCCCTCCACGGAGTTCTCGATGGGCACCATGGCGGCGTCCGCCTCGCCCGCATTCAGGCGTGCGAGCGCGTCAGGCACGCTGGTGGCGGGGATGCGTTCGGCGTCAGCTGCGCCGGGGACGCTCAGCAGGGCGGATTCGGTGAAGGTGCCGGAGGGGCCAAGGTAGGTGTATCGCATGCCACTATAGTAGCGTCTGCCGTGGAGGGGGCGCCGAATTGGGCCATAGGTTACGGTCTTTGGCGGTAGTTAAAAGCCCCCACCAAAGTCGCTAACCTATGGTCGAAAAATTTAAGTCATTACCGAAAAACTTAGGTCATGACCGAAAGACCTAAATCACGGCTGGAACCGCTACCTCACGAACTGGCGCACCCGCGCGGTGTCCCAGTACTGGGCGGGCACGCCTCCACCCATGAGCTCACGGGCGATAGCGGCAGCCTGCACGGAGCCAGCCTCCGGCAGGGGCGCGTGCGAGCCGGCAATAATGACGTTGCCGCGGCGGCGGCCCTTCAACATTGCCGAATCCGCCACGATGCACACGTACTCAAACACCTCAAGCAGGGCGGACGCCTCAGCGCGGGCACCGGTCAGCGCCGGCCCGTCGCCGCAGTTCAGGATGTACAGGCCGCCGGGCGCCAGCGACTCGGCGACGGTGCGGGTGAACTCGACGGTGGTGAGCGCCTCGGGGGTGGTGTCCCCGGCGAACACATCACGAATCAGCACGTCGCGGGAAGCCGGGGCAAACGTGGAGGTGACGGCGCCCGCCTCGCCCACGCGAATCTTCACGCGCGGCGCCTTGGGGATGTCGAACCAGGCGCGCACATACTCGGCGAGCTTGGCATCCAGCTCAACAACCGTGTTGCGGCTGGTCGGGTACAGGTCAGCGAAATAGCGCGCCATGGAGCACGCACCGCCGCCCAGGTGGGTGATGCGCAGCTTCGCGGCGTCCAGGTGCTCCTCCACATGCGAGGAGACGACCGCCGCAATCCAGCGCATGTACTCAAAATCCAGCTGGCGGGGCTCACCCACAATCACGTGGGAAGACTGCACACCATTAATGAGCAGCAGCCAGCCGTCGGCATGGTAGCCGTCGGGGACCAGCTCCGCCTCACCCGTAGAGATCGGGTACACGCCAGCGGCGGCACCCTGCACGGGGGTGCTCTCAGTATCGTCGATGCGGTTCTTCTGCTGCTTCTGCGCCTTTTGGGCTTTCTTCGGTGCCCTGCTCTTTTTCGCCATACCCACTAGACTAGCCGACAAGCCTCAAGGCAACAGAGCGCTCTGCAACAGCCCCGCACGCCCCTAGCGTACGCACCCGCGGCAAACCGCCTCCACAGGGGCCGGCTGAGTAGACTAGAACCCATGGGATTTGTATGTCAGGGCCGCTACGCGCTCGCACCAATTGAACCGACCGACGCCGAAAAATACGTCAACCTGCAGCTGGACTGCATGGAGCAAACCTACGACCCGATCTACTTCGACACGCTCGGTGAAAGCTTCACCGCCCGCCACCGTGCCGAACGCAACGAATACCTCGAAGACTTCCACCGCCACCTCTCCTCCCCCACCGTGCGCGGCTTCTTCGCCTACGACGTACCCGGCTGGACCCCCGACGGCGGGCTCTCCTGCTCCATCGGCGCACGCATCGACTGGGATAAGCCGGTCGGCCTGGCGCTCTCCCTGTGCGAACCCTCCTCCTGGGAACTCGAACGCGCCGAGTCCCTCCCCGAACTGCCCGCAGGCACCCGTAAACTCGTGCACCTGTACACCCTCAACCACACACACGGCACCGGGCTCGGTCAGGCACTCTACGAGTCCGTCATCTACCCGGACGAAAACTCCTACCTGTGGGTCATGGCAGAAAACGAACGAGCGCTCTCCTTCTACGAGCGCCTCGGCTACCACAACGAAGGCGTGTACTTCCAAGCACGCGGCGCCTGGGAGCCCGGCCACAGCGTACGATACACACGCATCCTCAACCCCTAAACAGCGCACCCAAACAGGGGAACAGCCCGCCCACATGACGCAGCGCACCGCACCCCCTGTTAGGCGCCACCCCCACAACGCCTTAAGATAGAAGATGACCTATAAGCTCGACGCACCCGCGCACAGGAGCACATACACCCCTGCGCAGCCGCGGGACCCAGCGCCGAACATCCGCATAGAAGGAAAGTAAAACTATGACCACCGGTCTTTACCTCTCCGCTATGTCCCAGAACTCGGGCAAGTCCCTCGTCGCCCTGGGCCTAGCAGACTCCCTCATCAAGCGCGCAGACCGCGTCGGCTTCTTCCGCCCCGTCTTCGACGGCGCAACCATCTCTGACGACCCCGTAGCACGCCTCATCCGCGAGCACTTCGGCCTCGCTGAGGAGCAGGTCGGCGGCGCCGTCTCCATGACCGACGCCCTCGCACTCATCGCAGAAGGCGACACCGAAGAGATTTCCGCCCGCGCAGTCTCCGCCTACGAGAAGGTCGCAGCAAACAGCGACGTCGTAATCGTCGACGGCGTCTACCTGCCCGCTAACGCGCTCTCCGTCGAGTTCGACCTGAACGTCCAGATTGCACGCGACCTCGGCCTGCCCGTCGTCGCTATCGTCGGCGCACAGGAAGCAACCGTCGAGGAAGCAGTCACCGCCGTTGACGTGGCACGCACCGAGCTGCTCGCATCCAAGGCAGACCTGCTCGCCATCATCGTCGGCCGCGCAGAACCCGAACTGCGCGAAGAAATCGAGAAGTCCGTCAAGCGCGGCGACGCAAACCTGCCCGTCTACGTACTGCCCGAAATCCCCGAGCTGAACGCACCCACCGTCGGTGAAGTTGCCGAGGCCCTCAAGCTCGACACCGAAGGCATCAAGGCAGAAGACCTCAGCCGCGATATTCACGGCATCAAGGTCGCAGCAATGAACGTCTCCAACTTCCTGAACCAGTTCGTTGACGGCGACTTCGTCATCGTCCCCGGCGACCGTGCAGACATCGTTGCAGCAACCCTCGCGTCCGCACTGGCACCGACCTTCCCGGCGCCCTCCGGCGTGCTGCTCACCGGCGGCCTGGACGCACTGCCCGGCAAGAACACCGCAGTCGGCTCCCTCATCGACAACGCACCGTTCCCCGTGCTGTCCACCACCAAGGACACCTTCAAGTCTGCACGCGCAGTCTCCCGCGTCCGTGGCGCCCTCGAAAGCGGCCACCAGCGCAAGCTCGCAGCAGCAATGGGCGGCTGGGACGAGCACGTCAACAAGGACGAACTGCTCGCACGCCTCGAAATTGAGCGCCCCGCATCCATGACCCCGCTGCGCTTCCTGCACAACCTCATCGAGACCGCACGCGCAAACCGCCGCTCCGTGGTCCTGCCCGAGGGTTACGACGTGCGTATCCTGCGTGCATCCGAGATCATTGCACGCCGCGACTTCTGCGACCTGATTCTGCTGGGCAACCCCGCAAAGATTGCCGAGATTTGCCAGGCCGAGGGCATCGAACTGCCCAGCTCGATCCGCATCATCGACATCGAAAACAACGAGTACACCGAAGACTTCGCAGCAACCTACGCTGAGCTGCGTGCACACAAGGGCGTCACCATTGAGGCTGCTCGCGAGCGCATGACCGACCCCTCGTACTTCGGCACCATGCTCGTCTACAAGGGCATCGCCGACGGCATGGTTTCCGGTGCTGTGAACACCACCGCGAACACCATCCGCCCCTCGCTCGAGTTCATCAAGACCCGCCCCGGCACCAAGATCGTGTCCTCCGTCTTCCTGATGCTGATGGAAGACCGCGTTCTGGTCTACGGCGACTGCGCAGTGAACCCGAACCCCAACGCAGAGCAGCTCGCCGACATCGCGAAGGCATCCGCAGAGACTGCACGCCAGTTCGGCGTGACCCCCAAGGTTGCTATGCTGTCCTACTCGACCGGCACCTCCGGCGCTGGCGCGGATGTGGACGTTGTGCGCGAGGCAACCGAGATTGTGCGCGCATCGAACCCCGACTTCGCGGTCGAGGGCCCGATCCAGTACGACGCTGCATCGAACATGTCGATTGCGTCGACCAAGCTGCCCGGCAGCGAGGTTGCTGGTCAGGCTACCGTGTTCGTCTTCCCCGACCTGAACACCGGTAACAACACCTACAAGGCTGTTCAGCAGTCTTCGGGTGCTGCCGCTGTGGGCCCGGTTCTGCAGGGTCTGCGTAAGCCCGTGAACGACCTGTCGCGCGGCACCACCGTTGAGGACATCATCAACACCGTTGCGATTACCGCAATTCAGGCGCAGAGCCTGTAAGGTGCACGCGGCGCTGTAGCGTGAAGGCTGCGGCGTTCCGCTGATATAGAAATCTCCCGCACTGGGCGGGGCATGCCTTGGAGGTGTGCTCCACCCGGTGCGGGAGATTTTTTGTAATTACAGGGATTTTTTGGGACCGCTCCTCCGGTTAGGCTTTGCGGCGGAGGCGCACATAGTTAATCACGCCAAGAACAGCCATGCCCACGGCGGTCAGCACCGGGCCGAGGGCGGGCGGGAAGAGCCAGGTGAGCCCCGCCTCCACGGTGTAAGCGATGAGGCGGTAGGCAAGGTAGGCACACGCCGCCACGAAGAGGGCGTAGGCGACGATGATGCCGACCGGGCGGGGCTCGTAGCCTTCCCTTCGGGCACGGAGAGCGGCACCCAGGGCATTACCCAGGTACAGGGCGAGAGCGCCGACGACGACCGCAGCGGTGAAGGCGCCGTCAAGGAGCGTGCGCGGGGTGAGCGGTGCGGTGCCTACCTCGGCGAAGAGGTTGAGGAGGCGCACCACGGTGTAGGCGTAGCAGAAGATAGCTGCGGCGCGGATGGTGAGGGGTAGGTTGGTCCAGAAGGTTTTCATGCGGCCCCTTTCGAGGTGGAGGGCAGGCTTCTGTCTGAGTGTTATCCCAAGGATACCTAAGAACGCTGGCGTGTGATGCGAATCAATAGCATGTGGGCTGGTGTGTTGCGTGTATGGGGCGGGGCGGTTTTTTGTGCTGACTTTTACCTTTACTGCGCCGAGAAGCCACATGTGTTTCGAAAAGCAACATGTTAAGTGGCTTCTCGAAACACATGTGGCTTTTCGAGGAAGAATTCATGGAGGAGGCGGGGTAGAGAATTTTTGTAATTACAGACTTTCACCGCTCCTCGCCCCGAACCAGTGACCACCCGGGCAGCGCCAAACCGTCCGGGCTGCTAGGCTGCTGCTATGACCACGACTGACGAAACTCTCCCCCTGGGGCTCTACGAACACCTCAAGAGCGCATCGCTCATGGGCCGCGCCATCCCCGAAGGCGCGCAATGGCAGGAAGAAATCCTCAAAAAGGACGACTACAATATCCCCGAACTGCTCACCCAGTTCTTCGCTACCCAACTGGCCCCCGCCCTCGAAAGCCTCAAAACTCCCGCCGACCAGGTGGAACTTGTCAACCGCATGATGGAGCTCCTACCGCAGGAGGCCAAGGAGCAGAACGATTCGTTGCTGACCGATGATGACAGCAACGTAATTCAGATGCGCGAGCTCGCCCTCACTGACGCAAAAACTACGCGCCCCGATATTCCTCTGAGCGATGTCGCTCTGATGACGAATACTTCTAAAGACCTGAATCTCAATACTGAAATTCAGAAAGAATTAGAAAGTGCAGACCGTGTAGATTTGCTCTGCTCTTTTCTGAAAATGTCTGGTGTTAATAGTTTGAGTGAGCAGCTTAAAGCTATTAAAAATCGCGGTATTCCTTTCCGCATTATTACCACCACCTATATGGGCGCGACCGACCGCAAGGCTATTGACCGCCTCGTTGAAGAGTACGGCGCGGAGGTGAAAATCAGCTACCAGGGCGACAGCACCCGCCTGCACGCGAAGGCTTGGCTGTTCCACCGCAATACCGGCATGTCTACCGGCTATGTGGGTAGCTCGAACCTCTCCAGCGCTGCGCTCACTGACGGTCTGGAGTGGAATGTACGTATCTCCAGCCCGATTACGCCCGGCCTGATCCGCCAGTTTGAAGGCCTGTTCGAGAGCTACTGGAAGAGCGGTGATTTTACCCTCTATACCGCTACTGACCAGGAGAAACAGGAGCTCGACACCGCCCTGGCCAAGGCCGATATTACTGGCCGCAAGAGCAAGGGCCTGGAGTACGATATCGACTCGTCTCTGCTGGATGTGCACCCGTTCCCGCATCAGGCGCGTATGCTCGAAGAAATGCAGAACGCTCGTTCTAAGGGACGTCACCGCAACCTCGCCGTGGCCGCAACCGGCACAGGCAAAACTGTGTTCTCAGCTCTCGACTACAGGCGCCTCTGCGAGCAGTACGGCAAAAAGCTGAAGCTGCTTTTCATTGCGCACCGCAAAGAAATTCTCGACCAGGCGCGCCGCACTTTCGGTGACGTCATGCTTAAAGGTAATTTCGGTGAGCTCCTGACCGGCGGCAAAAAGCCCGAATATAACGAGGCAGTTTTTGCGACCATTCAAACTTTGTCAGGTGCCGCCCTTGAGAATTATGCACCGGACTATTTTGACGTCATCATCATGGACGAATGTCACCACATTAAGGCCGCCAGCTGGGACAAAGTTTTCAACTATTTTGAGCCCCGCGAATTTATTGGCCTGACCGCAACCCCCGAGCGAGAAGACGGGGTGAACATCGCCGACAAGTACTTCGGCGGCTACGTGGCGACCTCAATTCGTCTGTGGGATGCGCTCGAAGACCACCTCCTCGTACCCTTCCAGTACTTCGGTATTGCCGACGGCACCGACCTGCGCCGCGTCGACGTTCGAGGCGGCAAATACGACGAGAACGCCCTGGAAAACCTGTACACCAAGGGCGAGGCTGAACGCCGCCTGCGCATCATCGTGGAGGAGCTGCGCGAGAAGGTCGACAACCCCCTGCGCATGAAGGCGCTCGGGTTCTGCGTGAGTGTGAAGCACGCCGAATACATGGCGCAGAAGTTCAACGAGGTGGGTATTCCCGCTGACTTCTTGGTGGGTACGGATTCCGCCGAACGCCGCGCCGAAGTCATGAAAAACCTTGCAGACGAAGCGCACGAGCTGACCACGATCTTCACCGTGGACCTGTTCAACGAGGGCGTCGACATTCCGAGCGTCGACACGCTCCTGATGCTGCGCCCCACCCAGTCGCTCACGCTCTTCCTGCAGCAGCTGGGCCGCGGTCTGCGCCGTGCACCGTTGAAGTCTGTTCTGACGGTCCTCGACTTCGTGGGACACCAGAACAAGAACTTCATGGTTCACAGTAAGTACCGCGCCTTTGTGCGGCAGGGCACCCTGACCGAGCAGGACATTAAGAGCCCCGAGCTGCCGGCCGGTTGCCACTTCCACCTGGATGAGCTGACCCAGAAGCAGGTCATTCAGAAGATTCGTGAGTCCCTGCGCATGAACCAGAATGCCCTTATCGACACCGCTAAGAGCTACCTGGAAGATATGCGCAGAAACTCCGCGGGCACCGATATTGACCCCACCGTCATTGACTTCATCAACCGCTACAGCATGGGTCTGCCCCAGATTTACGGCCGTAGCAGCAAGGTGCCCCTACCCGGTATTACTAAGCCTGTTGCAACGACCTGGACCAGCCTCAAGGCCGCGAGTGGACTGTACCCCGACCTGGTGGTTCCCTTCCACGACAACGTGTCCGTCGAAACGAATAAGCGCGTCAAGGCGCTCACGCACGTGCACGACACGTTCCGCATTAACGCCTACCTGGAGCTGCTGAACACGGGCATCCTGGAGCAGGACATGACCGACGAACAGCGCCGCCACGCATGGATGCTGCTGTTCTCCATCTGGCCGAAGGCCAAGTGGGACGGTTCCACCGAGAAGTTCAGCCTCGACGAGGGCATGGCGACTCTGCGCAAGAACCGCGGCATGCTGCAGGAGATAGAGAGCGTCTGGCGCTTCAACGCCTCCACGGATACCGTCTCCACCCTGCCGCTCTTTGAGGGCGAAGGCATTCCCCTGCGCACTCACGCCCTCTACTCCCGCGAGGAACTATTCGCCGGACTGGGCGGCCAGGAGGAGAACTTCAAGGTACCCGGCGGCGTGGTCAACGGTGTTGTACCGTTCGACCCGACGAACACCACCGCGCTACTGGTGACGCTCGAGAAGTCTGAGAAGCACTTCTCGCCGGCCACCATGTACAAGGACTACGCCATCAGCACTGACGAGTTCGCGTGGGATTCGCAGAGCGCAACCACCCCCGAAAGCCCAACGGGGCAGCTCTTCCAGCATCATGAGGAGCGAGGCCGACGCATCGTGCTCTTTGCCCGCCAGCACAGGGAGAACGGGCTTGGCCCCGAACCCTACATGTGCCTGGGCACCGTGAAATACATTTCTCACGAGGGGTCTAAGCCGATGCATATTCGCTGGTCGCTGGACCGCCCAATGCCGGCGTCCATGTTCCAGATCGCGAAGATTGCCTCATAGGTTGTAAATAACTGCAGCAGGCGGCCCCGGATGCGTGTGCGTCCGGGGCCGCCTGCTTTTTAGACAGAGGTTTTCGATAGGTTAGTGTCTTCGCCGTGGGTCTTTAACCCGCGGTGAAGACACTAACCTATCGACGAAAAAGCTAAGTCATAACCCATAACCAGCTCTCACCTACCTGGTGCGGAGAGGGATTCGGTCATGAGTTCCGGATTTGTGCCGTAGGTTAGCGTCTTTGGTCGTAGTTAAAAACCATGGCAGAAGACGCTAAACCATGGCACAAATTCTGCAGGCGTGGCACCTCCGCGGGCGCAGAGATATTTGATACATAAAACATTGAGAAGCCCGAATAATGACCAACCACCGTCATCATCCTCAAAAGAATGCAAACGACGGCAAACATGCGGTAGGGTGGTAACTGTAGTGTTCCACAGCGCATTGATGCGCTTGATGGGCGCGCTACGGGGCTGTTTTCTTCCGGCAGTCAATGAGGCCCGTGAATAACGGCCCGACATGCACATATATCACACCATCACCGACGATAGGAGCGTACCTTCTATGGATTCGACCATCTTTAATCGCCGTACCCTGTTGGGCAGCGGCGCACTTGTGGGCCTGGGGGCCCTGCTTGCGGCATGTGGCCAGCAGGCAAATAACGAGGCGGCAGCCACCGCCTCCGCCGCGCCGAGCGAATCGGCATCTACTTCTGCTGCGGCATCTGAATCTGCATCAGCTTCAGCAACCCCCTCTACTGTCCGAGGCTACTCGGGCGGCTCGAAGGCGCCGGATGGGGAATACCGCCCTGCTGATAAGTACGGTCCGGCACAGAATGTACCGAAGCCTAACGTTCCGGAGGACGGCTACAACGAAAAGTCTTTGGAGGGCATGCGCAAGACGATGGATGCCTGGATTTTGTGGGCAAATTACGGCACTCAAACTGGCGATTACTCGATGGCTCGCAAGTTCATCTCGCCAAATTTCAAACGTGAATTGGAAGAGTATAAAAATGCAGAAGAGCTTTATCAAAGCGGCGGATGGATCATTGGTGGAATCGACCATTTTCTAGCCGATGGAAACCCTTGGTCCGAAGACGGTGAAACCTACTTCTGGAAAGCCTATCGCGAATGGGATCGTGAGATCTTTGTTGAGTCTGATGGGAGCTGGGTTAGCTGGACCAATGATGACAAAACTGATGATACCTTCAAATTTGAACTGAAGCACAACGGTCAAAAATGGGAAATCATTGATTATGTAAGTGTTGAGGACTAAACATGAGACAGAATATTAAAAATATTTCATTGATAATTATTGGAATAAATATTGTATGCTCATCAATCGCTCCGGCATTAGGTAGCGACTCGACAAAAGAATGTTCATCTGAAAATAGCGCCAAAGTATGTCAAACCACTAAGAATACAAAATATAAAGACAAAAGCGGAGGCAATAGAAACACAGGTCATACCTCAGAAAATATAAATGACGGAAATTACCCATCTCAGTCATCAAATTCAGAACCTAGCACCTACGCCTCCAAAGGCGCTAACGGCATGACCCTAATTCGTTCCAAGAGTGACTCTAACATCCTTGGTTGCGTAGGTAAGGGCGGAAAGATTGGAAACGTAAAACTCAACAATCTTATCGTTCGTGACGATGGAACCTACATCGATGGCGGCTTTGGCAAATATAGCCGCACCTCAGAAACCTGTGTCCCCAACGATACCCGCACCCTGACCAGTGCCGACAGTCCGGGTCCTACCGGCCCGACCTACGAAGAAGTTATGACGGAAATTCGCCATGCTGCAGAGTCGCTAGAGCCCGGTAAGCCCACCCTCCACCAGTCCTACAACAATCCCGCAGGAACCGGCCGTGCAGAAGGCGACCCCAACGTCTACAAGGGCGACCAGATCAACTTCTACGTCAATGACGGAGGACCCTACCGCCTCGAAGCAGACATGCTCGCCGGACACGTCGAAATTGAGCTCATGCCCTCCTCCTATGTCATCGAGTACGGCAACGGCGATACTGCCACCAACTACACCGCTGGCAAACCGGTTACCACCTACCCTCGTGAGCGTCCGAGGCAGACGGATACCAGCTACGCCTACCAGCGTTCCGGTAACTTCCATGCGTATGCGACCGTACACTACACGGCTCGTTTCCGCGTGGATGGTGGCCCGTGGCAGATGATGATGGTGACCCCGCAGGCAACCAGTGACCCGCTGCTGGTGCGTGTGTGGTGGGTTGATGTGGGCCGCGTGGCAGGTGACTGCAGCTACGACGACACTCGCTGGGGCTGCAAGAACGATCCGACGATGGGTAAGAAGGATAATCCGAACCCGCGCCTGCGCAAGGCCGACATCCGTACCGGCCAGCGATGGCACCTGAATGATAACGGTGACGGGGACACGGAGTATTCGTTGCACCGTGACTGGCCCGACATGTAGGGCCGCCCCCGTGGGTCTTATGCTGAGAAGCCACATGTGTTTCGAAAAGCCACTTCTTTGGTGGCTTCTCGAAACACATGTGGCTTCTCGCCGTTCATAAGGGAGGACCAGGAGAACTTTCGATAGGTTAGTGCCTTCACCGTGGGTCTTTAACCCGCGTTAAAGTCACTAACCTATCGACAGGGCCGTAACCTATCGAAGAATCCCCCTATCGACAAACCCCCGCCCCCATACCGCGTAACAACTCGTAACACCCCCTTGCGATATACCCCCCTAGGGTATATACTGGAGTCATGGAAACCACTAGCAACCAGTGCTGCCACAGCACATCCGCCCAGGTCAGCACCGCATCCGACGCACCCGCCAAGGAACAGTCCGAGGCGCGCACCGGCGCATGCTGCGGCGGCGAGGCGCCCGAAACCCAGCACGGTTACGCCTCCAACAAAGAGGCGCACCTCAAGCGACTGCGCCGCATCGAAGGGCAGGTCCGCGGCATCGCCCGCATGGTCGACGAAGATAAATACTGCATCGACATCCTCACCCAGGTTGCCGCGGTCTCTAAGGCGCTCCACGCCGTCTCCCTGAACCTGCTCGAAGAGCACATCGGCCACTGCGTGACCGGCGCCGCCGTCGAATCCGAACGCACCGGCGACCCGACCATCGCAGAGGCCAAGGTCAAAGAGGCAACCGCCGCGATCTCCCGCCTCATGCGCAGCTAAACGCGCCGCAAACCACTCGGCGGCCCCAAGTTTTCAACCCATTACCGAAAGGAAATCATCATGAGCACCACCACCGTTAAGGCAACCGGCCTGACCTGCAACCACTGCGCTATGAGCGTCAGCGAAGAGGTCAACGAAGTTCCCGGCGTCACCGGCGTGACCGTGGACGTCGTCAAGGACGGCGTCTCCACCGTGATCATTGAGCACGAGGGCACCCTCAACACCCAGGCTGTTGCAGACGCTATCGTAGAGGCTGGCTTCACCCCCGCCGTCTAGCACGGCAGCCGGCTCGATTAGGAGTCATCATGGCTTACCCTCCGCAGTACATTGCGATGGTTGTTGGCGCGGTTCGCACCCTTGTCGGCACCGAAAACATGCACCTGCGCGACGCAATCACCCGCGTGGCCAGGCAGATGAATCTGGATGCGGCACTGGTCGATTCGTGGGTGAAGCAGAGCCCCGAATATACGGCGCGTGAGGATGCACCCGGTGCGGCGCGACGTAGCGGCACGAGCGCGAATAAGCGTTCCGCCGAGCATGAGCAGGGCGTGAAGGCGCGTGAGAAGGCGAATGCTTCGCCATTCCCGCGGGCTGCCGTGAAGCGTGCCTACGGTGTGTCTGATCGTGGCGCGAAGGTGACCGGTATTCGTCCGCATACGAGCAGGCCGGATGGGCTGCCCGGCGACCACTAAGCCGCCGCAGCATTACTCCCGCCGCCGCGTTTACAGCCTCGCGGTTTTACCCGCAGCTTTCACCCTCGCGCGCGCTCGATACCGCGTCCCGATACTGCACCAAGCACCGTCCGGGGCGGGGTTCTTTGAGGCCCTTCCTCCACTCGGTGTGCGCCTTTTTCTACCCTCCCGTTTTGAGTTTTGAGGAAGTATTGTGTCTTCTACACAGCCTTCAACGGCACCCCAGAAGCCCTCATCACAGAGTGAGCGCTCTCTTTTTAATCCAGCCGGAACGACCGCAAAATCAACGGAGTCGACCCGAATTATCCACGTGGATATTCAGGGTATGACCTGTGCATCCTGCGTGGGTCGTGTGGAGCGTAAGCTCCGCAAAATCCCTGGTGTTGACCCGGCGGTGAACCTGCCGCTGGAGTCGGCGCGCGTCATCGTGCCCGAGGGTGTGAGCGACGAGCAGATTGTTGAGACCATCAACAGTGCCGGCTATACGGCGCACCTCAAGAACGGGCCGCGCGCGGGCGCTGGAACGAACGCGAGCGCATCCGGCGGCGGCGGCCATCACAGCACTCCGAGCATGAATGACGGCTTCACTGACCGCATTATTTATGCAGCGATTTTGGGTGTGCCGGTTCTCTTGATTTCGATGTTCCCGTCGCTCCAGTTCCCGAATTGGGGTTGGGTTGTGGCGGTTCTGACGGCGCCGGTTGCGTTTTGGTGTGCCGCGCCGTTCCACCGTGCGGCGCTGATTAATGCGCGTCACGGCTCGTCCACGATGGATACGCTGGTATCTCTCGGCGTGGTGTTGGCGTATTTCTATTCGCTGGCGCAGCTGCTCATGAACCCGGCGTTGACGGCGCATGTGCATCATACGGACGGTAGTTTCTGGTCGATATTTACCGGCAACCATGCGCCGCTGTATTTTGATACGGCGTCCACGGTGACGCTGTTCCTGCTGATTGGTCGCGCGATTGAGCACCGCACCCGCCACCGCTCCTCGGAGGCGCTGCGCACCCTGCTGAACATGGGCGCGAAGGAGGCGACTCTGCTGCGCACCGATAAGCAGGGCGTGACCAAGCAGGTGCAGGTTCCGGTGGAGGACCTCATGCCGGACGACCTGTTCCTGGTGCGCCCTGGCGAGAAGATTGCCACGGACGGCGTGGTGGTCGAGGGTACCTCCGCGGTGGATGCGTCCCTGCTGACCGGCGAGTCCGTGCCGGTTGAGGTGCATCCGGGCGATACGGTCACGGGTGCCACGGTGAACACTTCGGGTTCGTTGACGGTGCGTGCGACCCGCGTGGGCGCCGAGACGACCCTGGCGAAGATGGGTGAGCTGGTGGCGAGCGCCCAGGAGACGAAGGCTCCTATTGCTCGCCTGGCGGACCGTGTTTCTGCCGTGTTCGTGCCGGTGATTTTGACGATTTCGGCGCTGACTCTGGTCGGCTGGTGGCTGGTGTCCGGTGACGGTGCGGCGGCGTTCAACGCGGCGGTGTCGGTGCTGGTGGTGGCGTGCCCGTGTGCCCTGGGTTTGGCGACCCCGACGGCTCTATTGGCGGGTACGGGCCGCGGCTGGCAGTTGGGTATTTTGATTCGTAACGCGCAGGTGCTGGAGGCGACGAGCACGGTTGATCGCGTGGTGCTGGATAAGACCGGTACCGTGACGACCGGCGAGATGTCCGTGGCGTTCTACGGCACCTTCGGTGATTATGAGTCGGCGGGTGACCTTGCCGGTATTTCGCCGGAATCCGCAGATTCCAAGAACGAGCGTTCCCTGTCTGTTCTGCGTGATGCAACCGCCGTGGAGGCGCTGAGCGAGCACCCGATTGCCCGCGCGATTGCCGGTTTCGCCCGCGAACAGGGCGTGCTGGCGGAGGGCGCTTCGGCACCGAGCGTGAGCGGCTTTGAGGGTGTCCCCGGAGGCGTGCGCGGCGTGCTGAGCAGCGCCCAGGAAGGTGCCGAGAATGGCACCTCCCAGCTGGTTGTGGTGGGTACCCCCGAGTACCTGCAGGCAGCCGGTGCGCAGCTGAGCGAGAGCCAGTTGGCCCTGCTGGACCAGGCTCGCCGGGCGGGTCTGACGACCGTGGTTGTTGCCCGCGGCGAGGCCCCTGATGAGGCCCCGAACGGTGAAGCCCCGAGCAGCGCCTCCGCTCTGCAGCCGGTCGGCATGATTTCGGTTGCCGACACCCCCAAGCCGGAGGCGGCAGAAACCATGGCGCAGCTGCGTGAGCTCGGCCTGGAGCCGATCCTGCTCACCGGTGACGCCCCGCAGGTTGCGCAGGCGGTCGCCTCGAAGGTCGGTATTTCGGCTGAGAACGTGTATGCCGGCGTGACCCCGGAGGGTAAGTCGCAGGTGATTGAGAAGTTGCAGGCTGCCGGTCACCGCGTGGCGATGGTCGGTGACGGTGTGAATGACGCCCCGGCGCTGGCTCTTGCTGAGCTGGGCATTGCGATGGGTTCGGGCACGGACGTTGCCGCGGAGGCAGCAGATATTGTGCTGACCCGTTCGGATGTCGCCTCAGTGGTGACGGCGCTGCGCCTCTCCCGCGCTACGCTGCGCACCATTAAGTCGAACCTGTTCTGGGCGTTCGCCTACAACTCGGCGGCTATTCCGGTCGCTGTGGCGGGCCTGCTGAACCCGATGATTGCGGCTGCGGCAATGGCGTTTAGTTCGGTATTTGTGGTGCTGAATTCTATGCGTCTGACGGCGTTTAGGAAGTAGCGCCCCGCCGTTATACAGAATGAATTGCCTCGCGCGATTTCAAACGAAAATTTCAAAAGCGCATCTCACCGTGCTTTTTGCACGGTAAAAGATATAAAGAAATGCACCGCCCGTGTAAAGGCGGTGCATTTCTTTATATTTAGTTTTCACGGGCGGCGGCAAGAAAACCTCGCCGAGAACCCGACAAGAACCTTACGCCCAGGTGACCAGGTCCTCGATGGAGCGGCGGCTCTTCGGCGCGATTTCGTGGGCGCGGTAACCGAAGGTCACAGCCACGGACACACCGAACTCTTCCGGGTCGAACAGGCCGGCGGAAGCGAGCAGCTCGTTCACTGCCTCGTAGTCCATGCCCTCGATGGGGCAGGAGTCAATGCCGAGCATTGCGGCGCCAGTCATCATGTTGCCCAGGGCGATGTAGGTCTGCTTGGATGCCCAGTCGAAGAGTGCGCGGTCGCTTTCCAGGATCTTCATGTCGTTCTTCTGGAAGTTGCCGTAGCGTTCGAGTGCAGCCTGCATCTGCTCCTCGGTGAGGTCGCGGCCTTCGAGGGTGCGGCGCATCCACGGGGTGTCGTAGCGCAGGCCCTTCTTCGCCAGCAGTACGACCACGTGGCTTGCGTCGTCGAGGGCGCCCGCCATGCCCCAGGCGATCGGCTTGAGCTTTTCGCGCAGTTCGGGGTCCTGGATGACCAGGAACTTCCACGGTTCGGTGCCGACGGAGCTGGGCGACAGGCGCGCAAATTCGAGGATTGCGGCGAAGTCTTCGTCACTGACGCGGCGGTCGGGGTCGTAGGCGCGGGTTGCGCGGCGGCGGGCGAAAATTTCGAGGGCTTCTTCGCGGGTTACGGTCACGGTTTCATCCTTTGCATGAGGGTTTCAATATCCTGTCATGCTACACCTGCGGAGGGTGCGGGCGGTCTAATTGTGAGCCATTACGCCCAGAGCACGTATGTTCGAAGCAGTCAGGCTCGAAGGGTTTAGGCACCGGCTTTCATCCACACATCCGAGCGGGCGCGGCGGCCGAAAATGACCGCGCGGATTCCTTGGAAGTACAGAATATACGCCGCCCACAAGCCGCAATACCCGGCGAGCGCATCCATGGCACCGGCGCCGACCGCCCAGTGCAGGCCGAGCATGACCGGCACGTACATGACGAGCATGATGAAGCAGCCGATTGCCAGGTATTTCACGTCCTGCGCGCCCATGAGGATGCCGTCCAGGGTGAACACGTACGCGGCGATGGGCTGACCGAGCGCAATGATGACGGTGGCGATGGTGAAGAGGAACGCAACTTGCGCATCCTGCGTGAAAATCCAGGAGCCGAAGAAGCCGATAAGCGGGCAGATCAGGCCGGTGATGACGCCGTAGATGAGGCTCATGCGGAGCAGCCGGTTTTTCAACTGGCGCACCTTCGCACGTTCGGATTCTACGTTGAGGTCGCGTTCGCCGAGTTCCTTGCCGAGTAGCGCCTGCGCGGCGATGGCGAGGGAGTCCAGGGCGTAGAGGAAGAGGTTAAATACGCCCATGCCGAGCTGGTATGCGGCGGTGTGTTCGGTGCCGAATCGTGCCACGACGAACACGGTCAGCAGGGAGGCGATGCGCATGGACAGGGTGCGCAGCATAAGCCAGGAGCCGAGAGAGAGCACCGAACGCATGCCGGCAACGTCGGGTGCCCAGCGGACGGCGTGTTCGCGGGTGCCGCGCATCATGACCACACCGAGCGCGGCAGCCATGCCCCACTGGGTGAGGGAGGTACCGGTCGCCGAACCGGCGACGCCCCAGCCGACCGGGTAGATGAGCAGCCAGTTCAGCATAATGTTCACGAGCGTGCCGACCGTGGCGACTTTGAGCGGGGTGACGGTGTCTTGCAGCCCGCGGAGCGTGCCGACCTGCGCGAGGATAATCATCATCGGCGGAATACCCCACAGCGAGTGGTGCAGGTAGTCGAGGGCGTAGCTCATGGTTTCGTCGGTCGCGCCGAGGCCGCGCAGCAGCGGGTCTGCGAAGGCGTATCCGGCGATCATGAGGAGCATGCCGAGGCCGAAGGCGACCCACACGCCGTCCACACCGATCTGCCAGGCGCGGCGCAGGTTCTTCTCTCCGAAGGCGCGCGCCACGGCGGGCGTAACGGAGTAGGCGAGAAAGTTCATGAGGCCCACGACCGTGGTGACGAGCGTGGCGGCGATGCTCATGCCCGCAAGTTCTGCCTTGCCGAGCTGGCCGATGAGGGCGGAGTCGGTGAGCACGAAGATGGGTTCGGCGATGAGCGCGCCGAAGGCGGGTACGGCGAGGGCGAGGATGCGCCGGTTCAGCGAAGGCTCGGAGGTGTTCGCGGCGGCATTCGCGCTGGGGTTCACGGCGTTCTGGCCGGACGCGTTGTTCGGGTGCTTCTGTGTGCTCATCCTTCTAGGCTACTCCCCGCCGCGGCGGCGGGTGCCTGCGCGCGGGGCGGGGTGCACTCTGCGAGATAGGCGTGCGAGATGCGCGGTTAGGCGCCTCGGCCGCGTAGTTCGTCGAGGGCGCGGCGTTCCTTCTTGGTGGGGCGGCCGCTGCCTCGTTCGCGTTTGGCGACCGGCGGCATGGAGAGGTAGGCAGGGCGCGGGCCGGAGAGGTCTTCGTAGCAGGTGACGGCGATGGGGGCGCCTACGCGTTTGACGAGGAGTTTTTCGACTTTGAAGACGCGTTCCCAGCCGGGGTAGCGAACCTTGACGATATCGCCTTTTTTGAGTTTTTGGGAGGGTTTGGCGGGGGCGTCGTTGACGCGCACGTGGCCGCCTTTGCATTCGTCGGCGGCGAGGGAGCGGGTTTTAAAGATGCGCACTGACCAGAGCCAGAGGTCGAGCCTGGCGCTGGTTAGTGCGTTGGTGTCTTCTGCGGTCATGTGTTCATTGTGGCGCGAGGCGGGCGGGGCACCAAATCAGGTGCGCCCGCCTATCCTGCGCAATCTCACCGCAATCTCACCGGGCAAATCCGCAACCGGCACCGAAGCCGCCATGCGGCAGAAAATTTTCTATTGCACGCACCAAGCTATTGAGCGCAAACCCGCATCCACTAGGGGTATTGTTAAGTCACCTTCTCAAGAAGTGTTCTCAAGGCCACCTAGTTCGCGTGGTCTACGGGGGGGTTGTGGCCGCGACGCCACGGGCTCCCGTAACAGATTGGATATACACCATGTCAGCTTTGAAAAAGCTCCTGGCGGCTGCCCTCATCAGCACTGTGCTGTCTTCTTGCTCCTTCGGCCCTTCTCTAGAGAAGGACGAAAGCGCCCGAGCAATCTTCGACGTAGAAAATGATCGGGTAATCCTACCCCTGGATGCATACGACACCACCGGTAAGGACGAATACTTCACCAAGGCCCTTGAGCTGGCACGCAAAAAGTGTTTTGCCGAACACGGGCAGCACTACAAGATGTTTGTCCGCACCGAGGGGGCCGGCAGGAACTACGGCAGGACCTACGGAATCTGGAATGTTGAGCGCGCCCAAAAATACGGCCTCCACGAGCCCAATGAATCGAATACGCTGGATCTGTCCTCCCCTGCGCCCTCCTCCGACCCTGGGAAGGATGTCCGCACCGAATGCTATCAGCGCGCCGTCGATGAGATGAAGCAAATTGGAGAGATACCATTCGGCTCCACCACGTATACACGTTTGGAGACCGACGCTCGAAACGCCGCTGGGGATAGGCAACTCAAAAAATCTCTTGACGACGAATGGAAGCGATGCGTCAAGGATAAGGGCCTCACCCCTGATAGTGAGATGACCGTCAAAGAATCGAAGAATATTCCTCAGAGCGCCGTCGCCTCCGAAGAAGAAATTCGAATCGCCACTATCGAGGCGCAGTGCAATCAGGATGTGGGCCGTTCGCAGAAGCTCTACGACCTGGAGGCGCAGTACCAGAAGCCGCTCGTCGCCAAGAACCAGGCCGCCCTGGAGAATGAGCTCAAAGAATTCAAACGCCGGGACGAGCAGTTCAAGCAGTACGTGCTCGACAACCAGTAACAGCGAATAGCAGTCGGTAATAGTCGGTATGCCGAAAGGGTGTGTGCCGTGTTCAGTGAACACGGCACACACCCTTCTTACGTTGTACCGGCTATGTTGCGTCAGCTACGTTGTACCGGCGGTCTAACCCGCGGTGGTTATGCCTCCACCGTTGCGGTGCGGCGCTCCTTGAGAGCCCAGCCGATGACACCGGCGAGCAGACCGAACGCAACCCAGGAACCGAGCACCAGCCACTGGTCGCTCGTTGCAACCTCCGGGAAGTACGCAATCGAACGCAGCAGAGTCGAGGAAGCACCCGGCACCAACATCTGACCAATCTGACCCCACGCACCGGGCAGGAACACGCTCGGCATGCTTGCGCCCGAAATCGGGTTACCAATGAACATGGTGATGACCGCGCCTACAGCGAGACCAATCAGCGGCGAAGACAGTGCACCCACACCCACAATGAAGAAGGCGGTCGCCAGGTAGGTAGCGCCGAACGCAGCCCACAGGGTTGCGAAGTCGCCGGGGATGAAACCGAACCAGGTGCTCAGAATCAGGGCGGTCAGTGCACCACCGATGACGGCGTACAGGGTTGCGGTGGCGAAGCGGCGCCAGGTGCCGTTCACGCGCAGTGCGGAGAAGGAACCACCGAGAATACCGCCAATGACCAGCGGGAATGCGGAGATAGCGATACCGGAACCGGAGGAGTCACTCTCGCTCAGGGGCACCACTGCGGTGGTCTTCACCTCCATTGCGGATGCCTGCTCGGCCTGCACCTTCATCTGCTCCAGCTGGGCGGCAGCCTGTGCACCCTGCTCACCTCCCGCCTGCACCGCCTGGGTGAGGGCTTCCGTCTTAGCGGCGAGTGCCTTCTGCTGAATCTGCGCGTTCAGCTGGGTGGCAACACCGTTGAGCATCTGGGTTGCTGCGGCGTTCGCGGCTGGTGCGGTCAGCACCTCGGGAGCGGCGCCCTCGGTGAAGATAATTGCGCCGTAGGTTTCGCGCTGCTTGATTTGCTGTTCAGCCTCTTCGCGGGAGGATGCCTGCTTCAGCTCAAAGGTCTCAATGCCCTTATCTTTGAGGGACTGTTCAAACTGACTGACGGTCACCTCGGGGCCTGCGATAGAGACGGGCAGGTTCTTTGCCTCCATGGTCTTGGTAGGCCAAGTGAAGGCTAGGACGACGAGTGCTACCAGCAAGGATGCTAGTACGGAGGTGCTGATGACCTTAATCCAGGAGGAACGCTCGGTGGTTTCTTGCGCGTTTGCTTCTGCAATGCTCTTGGCCGCAATCTTCTGGGATGCGCGCTCGGGGGCTGCGGCGGTCACCGATTCCGCGGTGACTGCGGTGGCGGTTTCGTTGTTCATGACAATCTCCAAACAAAATGCGTATTTCGTTTACGAATCAGAACTCTACTCTCGGTTTTTACTGAGTACAAACGAAATAGCTATTTTGTTTACAAAGTCACAAAAAGAATCAGCGTTGTGTTTACGCGTTCTTTAGCCTCACCCCCTAGACTGGAACCATGCCCCGACTAACAGACGCCACCAAAGCCGCACGCCGAGCCCAAATCATCGAAGCCGCCATTAGCTGCTTCCTCGAAAAGGGCTACACCAACACCTCCATGAGCGACATTATCAAAGCCTCCGGGCTGTCCTCCGGGTCTATCTACTCGCACTTCTCCGGCAAAGAAGACATCCTCATCACCGCCATCAACGAGCGCCTCGAAAATGTCAAAAATCTCTACGCCGCACTCCCCGAAGGCGCCGGGCCCCAGGACATTCTCGAGACCATCCACACGAACCAGCTGGTAAACGACAATTTCTCTGCCATGCTGCGCATCCGCCTCGAATCGCTCCACGCACCCGAAATCGCCAGGGCAACCGCAGACGTCATGCCCCTGTTGCAGGGCATCATCGTAAAGACCCTCACTCCCTGGGCCACTGAACAGCTGAGCGTTCTGCACGAGATTAACCCCGATCCGGCACAGCGCACCCCCGAACAGGAGGCGCTCATCACCGACTACGCCCGTGACGCCGCGGACGCCTTCATGATGGTTTTTCAGGGCTACATGCTCCGCTCCTTCCTCGGTAACTCCAACCAGAAGGACCGCCTCTATCGCGTTGCTTTGGCGCTCCTTCCCGAGTAGTTGACCGCCCGATAGACCCTAAAAATCACCCTTGAGCGGTTGTCTTTTGGGTTTATCGGCAATTTTTGGGCACTATAGTGCCCTCACAATCTGCAGGCGTAGAATCGAGGAATTATGACTGAATCCTGCACCCCCGCAACCCCCAAGCCGCGCGCCACCAACCCCGCCGAGCTGAACAACCTGCGTGCCGCACACGCCGATGAGCTCTCTTCACGCACCCGCGCCACGAGCATCCCGGCAGACTCCTGCTCCCTCTACAACGACGAGGCGCTCGGCGGCACCGCCGGACGCGCCACCGCATGGCTTGCGCTCGAACACGTGGGCCAGTGGGGTCGCGACGTGCTGGACGGCTCCGCCCTCGGCGAGGAGCTTTCGGAGGCGTTGGGCGAGGCAGTCTCGCAGGCGGGTTTGAAGTTCCTACTGATCCGCCAGACGGGCAGGGCGGGGCGCGTACTGCACGGCGCGCCGGATGCATCCGGCAACCCGACCCACCGGGTACTCTACGCGCTCTGCACCCCGGGTGAGGAGAAGCTCTACTCGTTCAACGTGAGCACCCCCGAACAGCTTCTCGACCTACCCCTGGGCAACCCCCAGGAGTTGATTCAGGCGACCGGCGCGGAGCTCATGGACTCCCCCGCCATTCTCGTGTGCACCCACTCCAAGCGCGACCGCTGCTGTGCCCTGCGCGGTCGACCCATTGCGGCGCACCTGGCGGATATCCTGCCTAGTAATATGGTCTGGGAGTGCTCGCACACGGGTGGTCACCGCTTTGCCCCGGTTGGCATTATGCTACCCACCGGCTACACCTACGGTCGCCTCTCGGAGCCTTCGGCGCTGGCGGCGTACCTGTCGCTGGCGGGTCGTTCTATTCCGTCGCTGCACGGCCTGCGAGGCCGCAGCACGGATACCCCGGTGGAGCAGGCAGCGGAGGTTGCCGTACGCCTCGAACTGGAGAAAAAGGGTGAAGAAGTAACCTCTGGAGGTTTGGTTTCACGTGAAACATCGGTAGCGGAGGCACTGAGTACACTCCTCGAGGCGGGTATCGACCCCGCGGTAGACACCGCCGAACACCCCACCCTGGAGGCGGCACTCACCTCCCACACCGACGGACGCACCTGGGTCACCTTCTTCGAGCGGGTCGCCCTTGAGCCGCGCCCCAACTCGTGCGGCAAGGGTCCCGCAGATGCTTTCAGCCGCGAGCTGCTCGCACTGCGCCAGCTCTAAGCCCTGCACCAGATACAAGCCCCGTGCCAGCTATAACCCCTGTCCCAGCTCTAGGCAGAGTCAGCTCTAGCACCCACGCATAATGTAGACAGCGTAAAGCCCCGGCGGGCACCTTCTCGGGTACCCGTCGGGGCTTCGCTACATTCAGAATTCACCGTATCCAGGGTTCGCCGTAACCGGCATCCCGCCGTATCTGGCGAACAGCCTTACCCGGCGAACGGGTTCGGCGCGCCGATGTACTGCAGCTCGGTGTACTCCTCCAGACCCTCGGGGCCGCCCTCGCGGCCCATGCCGGACTGCTTCACACCACCGAAGGGCGCCGCCGCATTCGAGATCACGCCGGAGTTGTAGCCGATCAGTCCGAACTCCAGGCCCGCCGCCATGCGCGTAAAGCGCGGGTGGTTGCTCGTGTACACGTACGCCGCCAGGCCGTACTCGGTGTCGTTGGCGAGCTTCAGAGCGGTGTGTTCGCCCTCCTCACCGTAGCCGCCGAAGGTGGTAATCGGGGCGACGGGGCCGAAGATTTCCTCACGCCACACGCGCATCGAATCGGTCACGCCGGTCACCACGGTGGGGCGAATGAAGTTGCCCTTGTTGAGGTTCTTGGGCATGCCACCGGTATCGCTCGGAACGTTCTCCTCAAGCTCGGGAATGTAACCGCCGCAGGCGAGGAGCGCACCCTTGCCCAGGGCGTCTTCCACCATAAAAAGCATGGATTCAACCGCTGAAGGTTGAATTAGCGGTCCGCAATCGGTTCCCTCGACCGTTCCATCACCCACGACGGTCGCCTCCATGCGTTCCACGAAGGCGCGCGTGAACTCTTCGGCAACGTCCTCGTGCACGATAAAGCGGTTGGCGGCGGTGCACGCCTCGCCCATGTTCCTCATCTTCGCCGCGTAGGCACCCTCAACGGCGGCGGGGATGTCCGCATCCTCAAAGACGATGAACGGGGCGTTGCCACCCAGCTCCATGGAGGTGCGCAGAACGTTCTGCGAGGCCTGCGCGAGCAGGGTGCGGCCCACGGCGGTGGAGCCGGTGAACGACACCTTCCGCAGGCGCTCATCAGCCATCAGCGCGGAGACAACGTCGCCGGTGCGGGAGGTGGTCACCACGTTCAGCACACCATCCGGCAGGCCCGCCTCGCGCATCAGGTACGCGAAGTACAGGGAGCTGAGCGGGGTCAGGGAGGCGGGCTTGAGCACCACGGTGCAGCCCGCAGCGAGCGCCGGGGCGACCTTGCGTGCCGCCATGGCGAGCGGGAAGTTCCAGGGGGTGATGAGCAGGCAGGGGCCCACGGGGCGGCGTACGGTGGTGATCTGCAGCCCGGATTCGGGGGCGACGGCGGTGCGGCCGAAGCTGCGGGCGGCTTCTTCGGCGTACCAGCGCAGGTAGTTCGCGGCGTAGGCGACCTCGCCGCGGGACTGGTCGAGGGGTTTGCCCATTTCGAGGGTCATGAGTCGGGCGATGACTTCGGTGCGCTGGGTCATGAGCGTGTAGGCACGGTTGAGGATGTCAGCGCGTTCGCGGGGGCTGGTTGCCGCCCAGGAGGCGCGGGCGTCGCAGGCGGCGTCGAGTGCTTCGATGCCCTGTTCGACGCTGGCGTCAGCGACGTGCGCGAGAATCTGGCCGCAGGAGGGGTTGTGTACGGGGAAGGAGCCGTTGTCGCCGGTGACCCAGCTGCCGCCGAGGAGCAGGTCGGTGGGCACGTAGAAGAAGGGGTAGGAGGGCCGCTCGTAGGGGTCGATGGGTTCGCGCTGCGGCATGTTAATGCTTTGCATGTGCGGTTCGGCGCGGCCCCGTAGCTCGGCGGACTTCGCGGCGGGCTTTTCGGAAGTAGCGCTCTCGGAGGCGGAGCTTTCGGGTGAGGTGGTCATGGCGTGCCTTTCGGGTTGGGGCGGCCGGTGCGGTCGACTCTGACGCTTTTAATTCTAGTCCCCGTCCTCTCCCCTGCCCCGCGGCCCGCTACGCGCCCCAAAACGCGCGCGGAGTGCCTGTGCGCGCCGCCGCTGCCCATCTCTCCCCCGCCCGACCAATCATCCCGCCGCCCGAGCACGCCGAAGGGGGCTGCATCCGCTGCGGATGCAGCCCCCTTCGGGACGGATTCTCGCTCGGTGCGTCGCTCAGCACGCGAGGGTCCTAGCTGGGGGGTTATGGGAGGCCTAGCCCGGAAGGGATGCTCGGTGTGCATCCGCGAAGCCCTGCGCCTCGCTCTCCGCGGTGGTGAGCCGCGAGTTGCGGGGTGCTCGGCGGTGGTTTAAGCCCACCTGCGCTCTCAAACCCAGGACTGACGTGCCTCGATCCGGGTCAGCTCCAGGGGACCGCCATCGTTCGTGCCGTGGAAGCGGCCGAAGTGTACGTACGGGCCGCGGTAGGCGCTGTGGTTGATGGGGCTGGAGTACTGGCCGTTGACGGTGTAGTAGAAGCTGTTCTTGTTCACCACGATCTTGCAGTTCAGTGCCTGGCCGGTGGTGACTTTCTGGCGCAGCTTCATGGTGTGCAGCACGCGCGGGCTGGTCTGGTTCGGTTCAAAGCAGAGAATCTGCGCCACGGAGCCGCCGCGGTAGTTGGGGCGGAAGGCGAGCACGTAGGTGCCGTCTTCCTGCTTTGCGGAGAACTTCTTACCGATGCCGAAGGCGCCGTCGTGTTCGCGGCCGAACGCAATGTAGCCATAGTGGCCGTCCTGCTGCGGCACTGCACCGGTCCACTTCATGGAGAAGTCGAGGGTGTACTTTTCGCGGGTGGTGTAGTTCGCCAGGGGGCCGAGCAGTACGGATTCGTCGTAGCGCTGGTTGTGCACGATGGCTGCGCCGGTCAGGTCGGGCATGTCTGCTGCGACGGAGGGGTCGGCGGGCAGCATACCGTGGGGGCGCTGGCCGGTCTTAATCTTGACGCTGGCGTCGAAGGGGTCACCGATCACCCAGTAGGGGTCGGGGCACATGAAGCCCTTCACGCCCAGTGCCTTGTACTTTTCGTAGGCGGAGCGGCGGTGGATTTCCCAGACGATGACTGCCTTGCCGAGGCCGGTGAGGGCGCGTACGTTCTCCTCGCTCATGGAGCCCTGGGAAGCGCCGGTCGGCTTCTCGTAGTAGGGTACGCCGATGGCGTCCACGTTTTCGTGGCGTGCCATTGCGGAAATCTTGTCGATGGGGTCGCCGCCGTCGAAGTAGCACCAGGTGGCGCAGCCTGCGGAGTTGGCAAGCTTCAGGTAGCGGGAGGTGGGTTTGAAGCCACCGTTGCCGTCACGGTACATCTTGATGACGGTGCGGCGCTGCAGGCCGCGGTCGGTGATGAACTTGACGAGGCCTGCCTGTGCGGGGCCGTCCTTCGCTTCGAGGAACAGTACGACCTTCTTGCCGCCGACGGAGGCGTATTCGCCGCCTGCGGGTACAGCGTCAACTGCTGCGATGGCTTCTTCGAGGGTGGGGATGTCGTACAGGCCAATCTTCTCACCCAGGTTCTTGCGCATGTCGACCTTGTGCTGGCGCAGTTCGGCGAGGGTGTGGCCGCGCACGTCCAGGGCCGCACCGGTGGTGCGCTTGATGTTGGTGTCGTGCATGCAGACGAAGTGGCCGTCGCTGGTGGTGCGTACGGAAATTTCGACGGCGAGGGCGCCTCGGCGTACGGACTCTGCGTAGGCGTAGGCGGTGTGCTCGGGGTTAATGTTGCCGGCACCGCGGTGGGCGATGAAGAATTCATCGGTCTTGTAGAGCAGCTGATGGGCGGGGGAGCCGCTGTGTACTGCCGCGAGCTGTGCGCGGGTGTTGGCTGCGGCGTGGGCTTCGCCTGCCTGGAGCATGAGCGCGGCGGGTGCCAGTGCGGAGGCACCGATGAAGCCGCGGCGGCTCAGATTCTTGGAGATTTTCGGGAATGCAGTCACCGTAGTGGTCCTTTTTCGTTTATGAGTTGAGCGTAATGTGTGTGGTTGGTCATTGAAGTTTTGGTTTATAGCTGAGGGTCCGGATTCTCTCAACTCAAACTGCAACTCTAAGTAGAATAACGATTTTTTATCGGTTCTTCATAGCGTTCACAGGAAAATAGGGTATTATTTGCGCCTCATTCTTGCTCGCAGTGCAAGCTGCGCTGGGTATTCCTCCTTTTCCGCCGCTTTTAGTGGCGGCTTTTAATACGGTGTTAAAAAATTTCTCGTGTAACGAAAAAGGCCACGCCTGTAGCCCGATTGAGCCTGCAGGACGCGACCTTTTGCGTTAAACGTTTTTCACAGGGTATTCCCCTTATTGAAGCTGAGCTATTTTCGCTGGTTCAGCTTACTTCTTGGATGCCTGAGCGACGCGGTCACCGGCTGCGACGGGGCGGCGTGCCTCGGAGTCCTTGGAGATGTTGAACTTTGCGGTGTTGGTGATCATCACCATGGTTTCCTTGGAGGGGATGCGACCCTCGATAGCTGCCCAGTCCACCTCGATGATGGGTGCGCCCGCCTCAACCTTATCGCCTACGTTAGCGATCTTGGTGAAGCCTTCGCCGCCGAGCTCAACGGTGTCGATACCGATGTGGACCAGCACCTCGCCGCCGTTTTCGGTGCGGAGCATGAATGCGTGCAGGGTGTCCTGAATCAGTGCGATGGTACCTGCAACGGGTGCGACGATGGTGCCTGCGGTGGGGTTCACTGCGTAGCCGTCGCCCATAACGCCCTGAGAGAAAACGGGGTCGGAGACTTCGCTCAGCGGCAGGTACTCGCCGGTAACAGGTGCGACGTAGACGTCTGCGGACGATGCTTCCTGTGCGGCAGCTTCCTTCTTCTTCTTGCCGAAACCGAACATATATGCTCCTTCTGGTCGTGTGGCGCTATGAATAGCGTGTATTTGTAGCGCTGATGCGTCCGCGTCGGATGCGGGCGTCGTTGCCTTCTTGGTTTCACACCGGGCGGCGCCTGCCTAAACGCAGGGTTCGCACACTCCGGTGCATATGCACTCAGAATACAACACCTGAACCCGCAGCTCACGAGCTGAGGGTCATTCGACTCGAATTCTGCAAATATTCCGCAATTCTGGAACTTCACATCACACTTCTGCACTCTTGAGGTCGCGAGTACACTTAGTGAAGGACTGGCACCCCTCCCCCGAGCCGGTGCCGATAAGAAAGAAAAGGCTGAAAACTGATGACTGAAGCGGTTGAAACCGTTCTTGAAGTATTTATTCCGGGTCCCGGCGAGAACCCGGAGGATCCGCAGGATATGGAGCGCTCCATCTTCCTGGGTGCAGCGCAGGAGGCGCTGGATTCGGGCGTGGACATTGAGGTGTACTCCACCGACTCCTACCCGTCCGCATTTGAAGAGTGCGCACCGGTTGCCGAGCAGATTGAGATGAACGGCCGCGAGGTTCTGCCGCTCATGCTGGTCAACGGTGAGGTGAAGGTGTCCTTCGCGTACCCGACCGCCGAGCAGATTAAGCGTTTCTCCCGCGCCCACCTGGTCGCCCAGCCGAAGGCGAACGCGGCAGCGGCGGCGTGCGGCCCCTCCGGTTCCCCGGCGGCGTCGATGATCCCGAACCTGAGCCCCCTGGCGGAGCCCGCAGGTTTCGCGGCAACCCTGGCGGGTAAGGCACCCCAGCCGGTTGGCGGCCCCGAGATTGGCAACCGCGTGAACCTCATGGGCGGCGACACTGGCGACGGTATCCCCACCTCCGGTTCGGTGGCTGTAAAGTCCGGCGGCTGCGGATGCGGTGGTTGCGGCTGCGGCGGCAAGTAAACCCCGCGCTGCCCCGCTGAGACCCGGTGCAAATACTAGATTCGCGCGGTTCTAGCTACATACACAAAGAGCGGTGCCCGCCTCCTCGTACTGAGGAAGCGGGCACCGCTTTCGCTTAACGAAGCTTAGGTTCACACCCGGCAGCGACTATAGGCGCTGCGGCGGGCGAACAGTACCTTACTTGATGGAGGTACCGACGGAACCGAGCTGCTGGCAAGCCTCGACCACGCGTGCGGCCATGCCTGCCTCTGCAGCTGCACCCCAAACGCGGGGGTCGTAGGTCTTCTTGTTGCCGACCTCGCCGTCAACCTTCAGCACACCGTCGTAGTTGCTGAACATGTGGCCAGCAACGGGGCGGGTGAATGCGTACTGGGTGTCGGTGTCGATGTTCATCTTGATAACACCGTAGGACACTGCGTCTGCAATCTCCTGCTCGGTGGAGCCGGAGCCACCGTGGAAGACCAGGTAGAAGGGCTTGTCGCCCTTGCCGTACTTAGCGCCGACCTCGGTCTGGATTTCCTTGAGCAACTCGGGGCGCAGGTGAACGTTACCGGGCTTGTACACGCCGTGAACGTTACCGAAGGTCAGAGCAGCCATGTAGGTGCCCTTCTCGCCCAGGCCGATTGCCTCAACGGTCTTGATTGCGTCTGCAACGGTGGTGTACAGGGAGTCGTCGATAGCGCCTTCAACGCCGTCTTCCTCGCCACCAACGGCACCAATCTCAACCTCAAGCACGATGTTTGCCTTGGAGGTGCGCTCGATCAGCTCAGCAGCGATCTTCAGGTTCTCGTCCAGGGAGATAGCGGAGCCATCCCACATGTGGGAGTTGAAGATGGGGTCTTCACCGCGAGCAACAGCCTTCTCGGACTCTGCCAGCAGGGGCAGAACGAAGCCATCCAGCTTGTCCTTGGGGCAGTGGTCGGTGTGCAGTGCAATGTTCACGTCGTACTGCTTAGCAACCTCGCGTGCGTATGCTGCGAAGGCCAGGGAGCCAACGACCATGTCCTTCTTGGAAGCGCCGGACCAGTATGCTGCACCACCGGTGGATGCCTGGATGATGCCGTCCGAGCCAGCCTCTGCGAAGCCGCGGATAGCAGCGTTCAGGGTCTGGGAGGAGGTCACGTTCACTGCGGGGTACGCGAAGCCCTTTTCCTTCGCGGTCTGCAGCATTTCTGCGTAAACTTCGGGGGTTGCAATAGCCATATGCTGACTCCTTGGATAGATGCGACCGGTTACCGATGTTGGGCCGGTTCACCATTTTTTGTTGGCGCGCGAGACGCCTCCTACTCGCACTATTTTACCAAGATACGACTTATTTATCGTTAATTTTTTGTGGGTTTTTTTGGGTTTACTGCAGCGAGAGTTCCGCGAATTACCGCGGTAAAGTAGAGGTGTTAATGACTTGATGTGCTCTGTGCGTGCAGGTCAGCGTACACATCACCCGGACGCGACGAAAGGAACCTCCCATGAGCAAGGCGAGCGCTAAAAATAATCCGAAACAGCTCGACGCGAAGCGTGAGAAGCGTGCCCGCCAGGCGCAGCGTCGTGCTGAGCGTGAGCACCCGAATGCGGCGGCTATTGCGCCCGTGCGCGCCCAGTTGGATGAGGTTCTGGAGCGTAAGAGTCGGCATGTTTTGGGGCACGGCGATATGGCGAAATCCCTTGAGTTGATGGAGAAAATGCGTGATGCGGGCGCGAGTGACCATGAGATTGATGTGGTGCTTGCGGAGGGGAAGCTCCCCTCGGTCGTACAGGTGGGCCGTAAGTCGTTGATGCGTTGGCCGAGTTGGTGGTGGTTGAATCGTCGTGAGCGCGCGTTGCGGGCGAAGATTGACCGCCTGATGGAGGGCTAGGTCCCCGTTTTGAATAGGTTGTGAGAGCACCCCGTTGTGGGTGCTCTTGTGCTGTGCGGTGGTGGGGTAATTGATTTTTGGCATATATTGCGCAATTAATCTATTTCACAAAACAATTAAAACCACACAATACAACATGAACCAAATATATTCATAAGATATGCATTATATGTATATAAATTGTTACGTGACGCGGGTTATATTTACCTAAATTGCCGTGCTATAGTCGTTACAACTCACAGACGTGTTCCCAACCACATTTCATGTAACACGTGCTTCAGACGTAACTATCCAAGGAGGTATAGCATGAGCACCTCACCAAACAAGAATCCGCAGACCTCTGCAGCGGATCAGCACACCAAGCCCCCGACGGACGACCCGTTCGCACACGAACAGGAAGGCTTTCACAAGGGGCTTGGCGCACGTCAGCTCCAGATGATCGCCATCGGTTCCGCTATCGGTACCGGCCTGTTCCTGGGCACCGGTAGCCGCCTGCAGGACGCAGGCCCCATGCTCGCCGTCATCTACGCCGTCATCGGCTTCTTCGGCTACCTGATTCTGCGTGCTCTCGGCGAGCTGATTCTTCACCGCCCCTCCTCGGGCTCCTTCGTCTCGTACACCCGCGAATTCTACGGCGAAAAGGCCGCATTCGTCTCCGGATGGCTGTACTGGTTGAACTGGGCAATGACCGCCGTTGCAGACGCCACCGCCATCGCCATCTACATCAGCTGGTTCGGTCGATACAACCAGTTCTTCGCAGACATTCCCCAGTGGCTCAGCGCCTTCATCGTCGTTGTCATCACCGTTGCGTTGAACCTCATCTCCGTTAAGCTCTTCGGTGAGCTGGAATTCTGGTTCGCACTCATTAAGATTCTTGCCCTGCTGTCCTTCATGGCGGTAGGTATCTGGTACCTGGTCTTCGGTGAACCCATCAACGGCGTCCGCCCCGGCCTTGAACTCATCGCTGCCAATGACGGCTTCTTCCCCAACGGTATTCTTCCCGCTCTTATCGTGGTTCAGGGCGTTGTGTTCGCCTACGCCGGTATTGAGCTGGTCGGCACCACCAGTGGTGAAACCAAGAACGTTGAGAAGGTTATCCCCCGCGCTATCAACACCGTGATCTGGCGTATCGCGATCTTCTACGTTGGTTCCGTGGTTCTGCTCTGCCTGCTCATGCCCTACACCGCGTACAAGGATGCAGAGTCGCCGTTCGTGACCTTCTTCGACTCGATCGGCATTGACGGTACCGCACCGATTATGCAGCTGGTCGTTATTACCGCGGCTGCTTCCTCGCTGAACGCTGGCCTGTACTCCACCGGCCGTATCCTCCACTCGATGGGTGTTGCGGGTTCGGCACCGAAGTTCACCACCAAGGTGTCCCGCTCCGGTGTTCCGGTGGCAGGTATTCTGCTGACCGGTGTGGTTGGCCTCTTCGGTGTTGTGCTGAACTTCTTCGTTCCCGAGCAGGCGTTCGAGGTCGTGCTGAACATCGCGTCGGTGGGCACCATGGCTAGCTGGGCGGCTATCGCAATGTCGCACCAGAAGTACCTGAAGATGGTCGGCGAGGGCAAGTACAAGCGCCCCAACTACCGCGCACCCGGCGGTCGTTTTAGCGACTGGGCTGTGATGGTGTTCCTCGCTGTTGTGCTGGTGCTGATGGCTCTGGATTACCCGGTGGGTACCTACACCCTGGCATCGCTGCTGGTGGTTATCCCGCTGCTGATTATCGGCTGGTACACGGTTCGTGACCGCGTCAACGAGATTGCTCGCGTCCGTGAAGGCTACACCGGTTCCGTGCCTGTCATTGCTGCCCGCCCCGTGGTGAAGAAGCTCGTTTCGGAGCCTCGTACCCACATTGACCTGGGTGAGCTGGACCTTGAGGACGAGGACAAGCCGAAGGGACGCTAACCCGACCGGCAGCCTCCAATCCCGGCGATATCCCAGTGAAATCCCGGTCGAGGCAACGAGGGGGTTCTAAACCCTAGCCTGTAGGTTCCAGGAGTTCTAGAACCCCCTCCCCGCACGTCTTTTCGTGTTCGCTCCGTATTACATCCGTGTAATACATAAAGCAAAGTACATATTTACAGCATTTCTAATACGGTGTGTCCTGCAATATATTTTGAGATAATAGATATCCGCAGTGACCACCAGATGCACAAAGAAGTTTTGTGCAGATATTCAAAGGAGAAAATCATGACTGAACGTCCTAGCGCACACGCGGTGGAATTTGTTGACGTCGCCTCGATGGCGAAGTGGATTCAGAAGGACGGCGTAGGCAACATCATTGCCGGCATGGTCGACTTCCTCGAAGAAGACTTCAAGAAGTGGCAGAGCTTCGACAAGATCCCGCGCGTCGCCTCCCACACCCCCTTCGGTGTAATTGAGTTGATGCCCACCTCCGACAACATCACCTACTCCTTCAAGTACGTGAACGGCCACCCGTCGAACCCGGCACGCGGCTTCCAGACCGTGACCGCGTTCGGTCTGCTCGCTGACGTGGACAACGGCTACCCGGTGTTCCTGGCTGAGATGACCCTGCTGACCGCGCTGCGTACCGCTGGCGTGTCCGCCATGGTTGCTAAGCACCTGGCACGCAAGGACTCCAAGAAGATGGCGATGATTGGTACCGGCTCGCAGTCTGAGTTCCAGGCGCTGGGTATGCGCGCTGTGCTCGGCATTGAGGACCTGTCCGTCTACGACGTTGATCCGCACGCGATGGAGAAGTTCCGCCGCAACCTGGAGCCGCTGGGCTTCCGCATCCACCTGGCTAAGGACGTGGATGAGGCTGTTGAGGGTGCCGACATTATTACCACCTGCACCGCCGATAAGCAGCAGGCGAAGGTTCTGCTGGACCGCCAGGTGAAGCCCGGCGTGCACCTGAACGCTATTGGTGGCGACTGCCCCGGCAAGACTGAGCTGGAAAGCGAAATTCTGGACCGCTCCACCGTGTTTGTTGAGTTCCCGCCGCAGACCCGCATTGAGGGCGAGATTCAGCAGAAGGACCCGGACTTCCCGGTGGTGGAGTTCTGGAAGGTTCTGACTGGTGAGGAGCCGGGCCGCGTGTCGGATGAGCAGATTACCCTGTTTGATTCGGTGGGCTTCGCGATTGCTGACTTCTCGGGTCTGCGTTACGCCCGTGCGGCCACGCAGGACACCGACCTGCAGCAGTTCATTGACCTGGTTGCTAGCCCGGATGATCCGAAGGATCTGTACTCGCTTGTGAACGTTAACGTTCCGGTGGGCTAAAGGGCTTAGCAGCCTGACGCTGAGTGGCCTTGAGCTGGCGAGCCTGTAGGTGCGCTGGCGTAGGCTGCGAGGTTGAGAGTGAATAAAGTGAGGGCCGGGGAGTGGTAACACTCCCCGGCTCCTTCTTGTGCGATTTTCTTATGCACAGATTCTTGTGCGCGGATTTTCTTATGGGCAACTTGTGAGCATTCTGCGGCTGGTTCGCCCGTTCTGCCCTTCAGCGGGTGTGGCTACTGGTGGGTGGCGATAATTTCACGTGCCTTCGCCACACGCTTTTCTTTTTCTGCTTTCAACTGGTTGAGCTTCGCCTGATTCTTCTCAATGAGAGGCCCCTGATAGGATGCCTCAAGATCACCCAAACGCTGAGCCATACCCACCTTCTGGTTGCATTCAGCTTCGATGGTTGCGAGGCGAATTTCCTCCGGCTTAGCTTCTTCGTTGCCTTGGGAGGAGGTCATGAGATGTGCGCTTTCTTCGGACGTCCAGTCGCTCTCCCCTTCCCTGGGGGTTAGCCCGCGTTCACGCAGGCAGGTCCACCATTCTGAGCGAATATTTTTCCACTCATCGGTTTGGGAGGCGTAGGTGTATGCCTGTGAGTTGAGCTCTCCTACAAACCGGTATTCTTTTTGATCAAGTTCAACATCAGAGAATGCGGCTTTCACCTCTTCTTGGCACCGGGTGTTGATGTCGTCCACTGCTGAATCGTCTGAGCCTCGGGATTCCTTCTGGGAGTACCCGTACTTTTTGGCGTACTCAACGTTCCAGTTGCCGTATAGGCCTCCCGGTTGCGGGGTGTCTATTGAGGGTACGGCGTAGGACTGCCCGTGGTGCGCGTAGCATTCAGACATGAGCGTATGCCACGCCGTGCTCACCGTACGGAGTGTTAGTTCATCCAAGGCGTACTCGTCCAGCGGAAGGTGTATGTAGTTCTTTGAATAGTCGAGAACAGCTTTTCGTGAGGTGTCCCGCTCGGCACTGTTGGAGCAGGATACGCACGCCCCCAGCAGGCAGAATACTGTTACCGCAGAGAGAGCCTTACGCATAGGCTTTTCCTCCTCCATACCTCGTTGTAGCGTTCAAACGGAGTTACCCCAATTATCCCAAGGCCTGCTATCTGCTTGTCGCTGATATCTACTGGTGGGTGGCGATGATTTCACGCGCCTTGGCTATCTTCGCGTCACGTTCAGCCTTCAAATTATTCAGCAGCGCCTGATTCTTCTCAATCAAAGGCCCCTGATAGGACGCCTCAAGATCACCCAAACGCTGAGCCAACCTCACCTTCTCGCTACATTGAGCTTCAATGGTTGCCAGGCGGATCTCCTCCTCCAACACTTTGGGATCATCAGAATTCAGACTGGCCATTCTGGCCGTTTCTTTGCTCGTCCATTCGCCGTCCCCGGTGCGAGGCGTCAACCCTTTCTCACGCTGGCAGTCCCACCAATCTGAGCGGGCTTTCTTCCATTCAGGGTCACCCTGCGCACGCTGGTACGCTTCGCCACGGATACGATTGACGGGGCGGTACTTTTCCTCATGAGCCTCATCAAACTTGAGCGCATCCAGTTCTTCCCGATGCTCTTCGTGGCAGCTGTCCTTGACGTCTTCAGGGATGCTCTCATAAATCCTATACTGCTCTTCTCTGACTTTGCTGGACGTAAAATGATTCGCCGCATGCTTCACATTCCAGGAGCCGTACTGGGAGGCATCGCCAGAAACCCAGCCGTTTTCTAGAATTTCAAAATCGTATCCTTTTTTCGCATAGCACTCTTTACGAATCAACAATGACGCCCTACCCGTTATATCTAGGGCCTGGTCACTCCTGTCGTATTCGTCGAGCGGAAGAGTAATATAGTTATTTTCAAAATCTAGCTGGGCTTTGAAGCTAGTATCTTTAGGCGCAGCGGCACAGGAACTTAAAGCTAAAGCAAAGCAGGCGAGTAGGGCAGCAGATTTCTTCATTGTTACCGACTCCTTTCAGGGGAATGACGTCGCGGTCATTCATATCCACAACCCGCAACCATTGGCGAGCCGAAGCCAGGAAATCCATCGCATGTCCCAAACCGAAATTGAGAGTGCGATTCTCACATCTCCTGTGATTTGCATTAACACTAACACGCCTAGGTAATTCCATGCGTGGTTTAAGCCACCCCGACCCCCAACAAAAAGGTTCCGACGCGCACACAACGCATCGGAACCTTTAAACACCTCATAAACAGCCGCCAAACTACGATGGAATCTGACCAAACACATGGCGGCGAACCCACGCATGCATCGCAATACCCGCAGCCGTCGCCGCATTCATCGAACGCGTCGACCCAAACTGCTCAATCGACAGAGTATCCCTAGCCGCCGCATGCAACTCCTCCGACAGGCCCGGGCCCTCCTGACCAAAAACCAGCACACACTTCTTCGGCAGGTCATAGGTCTCCAGCGGCACCGAATCCGGAAAAATATCAATACCAATAATCTCCAGGCCCTCACCCTGCGCCCACGCCACAAAATCCTCAATCGTCGGATGATGACGCACATGCTGATAACGATCCGTTACCATCGCACCACGACGATTCCAGCGGCGACGCCCAATAATATGGACCTCCTTCGCCAACATCGCATTCGCCGTGCGTACCACCGTGCCAATATTCAAATCATGCTGCCAATTCTCAATCGCCACATGAAAATCATGGCGGCGCGTATCCAGGTCAGCAATAATCGCGTCCATCGACCAGTAACGGTACTTATCCACCACGTTACGGCGGTCGCCCTCACGCAGCAGCTCCTCATCCCAATGGTCACCCTCGGGCCACGGGCCCTCCCACGGGCCCACACCCACCTCAAAACGGGCAGTACCCTGCTCAGTACCCTCAACAGCTTCAGCTACAGCCGCCTCAGCGGGCACGGCCTCAGCCGCCTCACGATTCTCAACCATCACAACCACCTTCACGCCAACAACCAGCGCCACAACCGGCGCCCACAGAGCCATCTTACAGACAAAAACCCGCACCACCAGCCACACACAGTAGCCAGCGGCACGGGTTCACCCGCCACAGCGGAACGTCTAAAAAATCACGAGGTCCTAGCCCAAGCCAGTAGAGACTAGTCCAGGCCCAGCTCATCCTTCGAGTACGCGTACAGGCACGGAACGCCCGCAACCTCTTCCACATGCTCCTTAGCGCCGGTCGCACGGTCAACAATCACAGCAACCGCCACAACCTCAGCGCCAGCCTTACGCAGCGCCTCAACAGCAGTCAGCGCCGAACCACCGGTCGTGGAGGTGTCCTCCACAGCAACCACGCGGCGACCTTCAACGCTGGGGCCCTCCACCTGACGACCCATGCCGTAAGACTTCTGAGCCTTACGCACCACAAACGCGTCAATCGCACGGTCCTGATCGCCAGCGGCACGCATAATCGCGGTACCCACCGGGTCAGCACCCATGGTCAGGCCGCCAGCAGCCTCAAACTCGATGCCGTTCTTATCCAGCAGGTCCAGCATGACCTGACCAACCAGGCGAGAAGCCTCGTGGTGCAGGGTGATGCGGCGCAGGTCAACGTAGTAGTCGGCTTCCTTGCCGGAGGCGAGGACCACGTGCCCGCGCACCACAGCCAGCTCCATAATCAGCTGGCGCAGGCGTTCACGGGCTTCTTCAATGGGGAGGTTTTCAGAAAGCTTAGTCATAGTTCCAGTGTAGCGGCTCACGTGCAGGCGGCGCAGGCTATCCTGCGCTATCCCACTACCGCGTTATCCCGGCACTAGGCTATTCCACCACGCGACCCACCGACGGCGGTAGGGCAGCGCGCAGCTTCGTCAGCATCTCCTCATACTCGGCGGCAGGATCGGAATCGGCAACCACCGCACCACCGGCGGCAAGAGTCACCGTGCCCTCATCGTGCGCCACGAGCGTGCGAATCACAATCGACAGGTTCGCCGAACCATCCGCCGACACAAAGCCCAGGGCACCCGAATACACGCCGCGAGCGCGATTCTCCAGGCCCTCAATAATCTGCATGGTCGAGGGCTTAGGCGCACCTGTCATGGAGCCGCCCGGGAAGCACGCCCGCGCGGCGGTCACCGCACTCACGCCCTCGCGCAGACGAGAGCTGACCGTGGACACCAGCTGGTGCACGGTCGAGTAGCTCTCCACGCCCATGAGCACCGGCACGCGCACAGACGCCGGGTCAGACACCGTGGACAGGTCGTTACGCAGCAGATCCACGATCATGAGGTTCTCGGCGCGGGTCTTCTCATCGGTACGCAACCATGCCGCCGCCGCGGCATCTTCTTCCGGGGTGGCGCCGCGAGCAATCGTGCCCTTAATCGGCTTGGTCTGCGCGTTGCGGTGCGTATCCACGCTCAAAAAACGCTCCGGCGAAGAAGAAAGCACCGAAAAATCACCGCACCGCAGATACGCCGCATACGGTGCCGAGTTGTGGGCGCGCTGGCGGCGGTACAGCTCAAAGAAAAGCTCCGGGCTCGGATTGGGGATGCGCGCGACCGTCTGCGCGGTAAGGCACACCTCGTAGCTGTTACCCTCGTAAATTTCGCGCTGACTAGTGCGAACGGCATCCATGTAGGCTTCCGCGGCAGGTGCCGGGAAGAGCAGGGGCTCGGTGAGCTCGGGGGTATTTACGGGGGCATTATCTGAGGCACTCTCCCCCACCGCGCTCAGCGCCGGAGCCAGCACCGTGCTCAGCAGCCGCTCCGCCGCCTCACACCACGACTCATCGCCCACCAGCCAGCTACGCGCCGCAACCCCCGGGCGGGCATGCTCATGCACCAGATAGCGGACCGCCGGCAACCACAGAGAATCCGGGGTCGGCGCCTCATGCGCCGGCAGGTAGCCGGGCACCGGGTGGCCGTGCTCCATGCCCATGGCGGCACGCGCCTCATAGCCGAAATAGCCCACGTAACCGCCACGCAAACCCGCGGGCAGACCGGTTGCCGCCGCCGCATCCGGGTGCACACGCGGTGCGCAGGCGAGCGCCGCCTCCAGCTGGGCGAAGGGGTCTTCCCCGCCAGATTCAGCCGCCGCACGCGCAGAATCCACGCGCAGGGGCGACAGCTGCGCCGGAACCACGCCCACGTACGAGGCGACCGACATGGGCGACTCCTCGCGCGCCGAATCCAGCCAGAACGAATACTCAGCGCCAGCAGTTAACAGCGGGTACGCCTCCTCGCAGTTCACCGCGAAAGGAAGCGGGCGCACGGCAAGCTCCCGCGTCTGCGCATCCCACGGGATGCTCTGCAGAATACTCGGCAGGGCATACGGGGAGGCAGAAGCAGGAGCGTTCGGGGTAGACAAAATACAGTCCGCGGAAGTTTCAGTCACGGACTCCATTGTATGGCGTGCAGGCGAACCAACGGTTTAGTGAACGACCGCGGGAGCTTCGCCGTTCTCGCTGGTCATCGGCAGGCCGGCAGCGAACCATGCGCTGGTGCCGCCCGCGATGTTGTGTGCGGCGTAGCCGTGCTCGCGCAGGAAGGTTGCCGCGCGGTTCGAACGGCCGCCACCGTGGCAGATAACGTAGAAGTCCTCGCCCGGCGCGGGCAGTTCAGCCAGACGATCGGTGAGGGTACCGAGGGTGATGTGCTTAGCGCCGGTCGCGTGGCCTCCCTCCCACTCGTAGTCTTCACGCACGTCGATGATGGTTGCGCCTGCGGGAACGTCGCGGGGGTCAACCGGGGGTACAGCAGTCATAGGGTTCTCCTTTGAAATGGTTAAAAATGAGCCGGTCGGCACGGCAAGGTGCCGGGTGGGCATAGTTGTGGTTCCACTCTATCGCGTTGGGGGTGTGTGACGCATCTAGCCCGGTATTTGGGGGTTTGTGGGTTCCCGGAATGATGCATACGAAAAAATCGAAATGGTTTTTCATGCACTGCATGAGAGTACATTCTGTGAAGTATAGGTGCGTTGCATGTATACATATGCATGGTCAAGGGTATACACTTATACACATATTGTCCGGGTCACACAGAAAACCGGGCGCAACAGAAAAGAATTTTCACCATGTCCAACACCATCACAGGTGCCGAACCCAAGGACACCAAGACCTTCTTCGGCCACCCGAGCATGCTCGCGAACCTGTTCACCGTAGAAATGTGGGAGCGCTTCTCCTTCTACGGCATGCAGGGCATCATGATCTACTACCTGTACTACACCGCCGACAAGGGCGGCCTGGGCCTCGACAAGGACCTCGCCACCGGCGTTATCGGTGCGTACGGTGCAGTCGTGTACCTCATGGCAATCCTCGGCGGTATCCTCGGTGACCGCATCCTCGGCCCCGAGCGTACCCTCTTCTACTCCGCCATCGGCATCATGGCGGGTCACATCTCCCTCTCCCTCATCCCCGGCATTCCGGGCGTGGTAATTGGTCTGCTGCTGGTGGCCATCGGCTCCGGCGGTCTGAAGAGTAACGCATCCGTGCTGGTCGGCTCGCTCTACGGCGACCACGACTCCCGCCGCGATGCAGGCTTCACCATCTTCTACATCGGCGTGAACACCGGCGCACTGCTCGGCCCGCTCCTGACCGGTTGGGGCTGGAGCACCTGGGGCTTCCACATGGGCTTCGGCCTTGCCGCTATCGGTATGGCTGCCGGCCTGATCCAGTACTCGCTGACCCGCAATAACCTGCCCGAATCCGTACACCACGTGGGCACCCCCTTCACCGGTGCTCAGAAGCGTAACTTCGCCCTGGCACTAGTCGGTATCATCGTGGTTCTCGGCATTCTGCTAGCAACCGGCCTGATGACCGCAGACAACCTCAAGAACTGGGTCATGGCCTTCATCTTCATCGGTGCAATCGCCCTATTCGCGCAGATGCTGACCGCCAAGGACGTCACCGCCGATGAGCGTTCCCGCGTCACCGCGTTCATTCCCCTGTGGATTGCAAACGCCGTGTTCTGGGCACTGTACCAGCAGCAGTTCACCGTCATGGCGGTGTACTCGGATGAGCGCCTCAATTGGAACATTCTGGGCATGGAGCTGACCCCGAACCTGGTCAACTCCATCAACCCGGTCTTCATCATCATCTTCGGCATGATGTTCTCCGCCCTGTGGACCAAGTGGGGCGACCGCCAGCCGGTCACCACCCTGAAGTTCTCCGCAGCGCTGATTATTATCGGTCTGGCGTTCTGGATTTTCCTCGCTCAGGCGGGCGTTCAGAGCGTGAATGTCGGCTGGATCGTGCTGATTCTGTTTGTCTGCACCATCGCCGAGCTGATCATTTCGCCGGTCGGTATTTCGCTGGCGACCAAGCTCGCACCGAAGGCGCACCGCGTGAACATGATGGCGCTGTACTTCACCTCCGTGGCAATGGGTACCGTGCTCTCCGGTTGGCTGGCGCCGTTCTACAGCATGGAGACTGAGGTTCCCTACTTCACCTGGATGGGTATTATCACCATCGCAACCGGTGTGCTGCTGTTCCTGGTGCACAAGCCGGTTCAGAAGCTCATGCGCGGCGTGAAGTAGCCACAAAGTTGCTTGTCTAGACCGCTGACTCGCTATTTTTGGGCGGCGTGAGCGTGTAGGCGAACGCATATAGGCTAGGGCCCCGAATCCTTGAATTACCAAGGGTTCGGGGCCCTCGCTGTATGCGCTGGTGCATGCACCGGTGTATGCGCCCGCAGCCGGGGCTCCAGAGGGTTTTCCTTAATGAGACAATCCGCGCGGATTTTCTTATTAAGCGCCTTAATAAGAAAATCGGGGGCAATTGTCTCAATAAGCCCCTCTGTGACGGGCGGGTTCCCGCGCGTGGAACTACTGCGCGGGACTGTGACGATTTATTTCTTCACATGAACGCGCATGACGACACACAGGGTCAAAAAGGGACGCATTAAGCCACGAACAGAAATCTACTAGACAGCCCTCAACCACAGGTCTAAGGTGATTCCAGAACGAGTCGGAAAACCCCTTCCGGCACGACCCTTCAACCCTTAGCCGAGGAGAAAATCATGGCACTTTACCTGGTAGAACTGACCCCCGCACAGCCGTCCAAGGACGAAGCAACCGCACTCATCGAGACCGTCAACTCGTCCCTGACCAACGGCGCCGAGCTCATCGAAACCCAGGTCTCCGCAGACCACAAGATCGTCTTCGTCATCATCGAATCCGAGAACACCGCATTCGGCCCCGACCTCGCCGCAGCAATCGGTGAGCGCGCCTCCGTCGAAGGCCCCGACGCAGTCCGCCTGGTCGGCGCAGAGCTCGAAGACATCAAGAAGCTCAAGAAGGACGCAGACTACCTGGTTGAGTGGGACATCCCCGCAGAAATCACCATGGAACAGTACCTGACCCGCAAGAAGGCAAACGCCCCCAAGTACGCTGAAGTACCCGAGGTTTCCTTCCTGCGCACCTACGTTCGCGAAGACACCGCCAAGTGCCTCTGCTTCTACGACGCACCCGACGAAGAAGCTGTTGTTCGCGCCCGTAAGGCCGTCAGCACCCCCATTGACCGACTGTTCAAGCTGCACGCATAGACGCGATGCTCCCCTCTTAGGAGAAACCCCATGTCCGAGTTCACTCTCGAGCCCCTCTACGACTACCCCCAGCGCGAGCAGGTGCTCACACTCGCCCGAACCCACGCTAGCGCGGTTGACCGTGGCGAGCGTTCCCCCTTCGAAAACCTGCGCGAAATCGCTAAGGACGGCCTGATTACCCTGGGTCGCGACGGCGGCTCCCTGGTCCCCCAGGTTTCGGTAGCGTTCGACCTTGCCACTGAGGATGCCTCGACGGCGTTCTCCCTGTGGGCTCACCGCTCCACCATTGCATTCTTCGACGCTGTGGGTCGCGAGCTGCCCGCCGGCCTGGCGGATGCGACCGTCAGCGGCACCACCGCCATGGCGGCGGCGTACAAGGAGGCTTCGGGCCTGGCACCGATCAAGGTTGAGGGCACCCTCGTTGAGGGCGGTCTGAAGTTGAACGGTTCTATCTCCTGGGCGTCGAACCTGTACCCGGGCGGTGTGATTGTTCTTCCGGTGGCTGTGCAGAACGCCCCGGAGAGTCACCCGAACCGCTACATCGTGACGGTCCGCCAGGATGTTGAAGGTCTAAGCATTGACTACCACCGCAACCTGCTGGCACTGAACGGCACCGAGTCCGGCACCCTGAAGTTCGAGGACGTTTTCGTTCCGAGCGAGGACATTCTGAGCGACAACATTGAGGCGTTCCTGCGCGATGTGACCGCGCCGTTCCTGCTGGTTCAGTCGTCGTTCTGCCTGGGTCTCGCCGCTGGCGCCCTGCAGGAGGCTGCTAAGCACCTGGACGTCTCTCAGGGTGTGTTCCGCCCTGAGTTCCCGCTGATTCTAACTGAGTACCAGAGCCTGCGTGAGGAACTGGTTCGCCTGGCGTCTGAGCCGGAGCGTGCTGAGCGTCGTGACCTGCTGAGCCTGCGCCTGGGTGTTTCGCACTTTGCAACCATTGCTACTCACTTTGAGCTGCAGGTTGTTGGAGGCGCCGGTTACGTGGCTGATTCCCCGACGGCTCGCCGCCTGCGTGAGGCGACGTTCCTGCCGGTTCAGTCCCCGACCGAGGGTCACCTGCGTTACGAACTGGCGCGTTACGATCACTTGGAGAACCTGCGTGACGCTCTCTAAGCCACTGAGCTAGCTGTAGTGAGTGTTTTTATTCGCTCTTTGCATCAATACCCTGTATATGCGATTTATTGCATATACAGGGTATTGATGCCTTCTGGGCTATATACGCGATATAGAGCCCACGATAAGAGAATATATGCACCACTCAACGTATCCCTGCTCATATTTACACCCGTTTAGCTGTGACCCACGCTTGTATACGCGTAGAATGATGTGGAATTTTATACACCACCACATTCACCTCAGGAGCTCCCTTTGAGCATCTCTAAGCTTCTCGGCTTTGACTGGTCGATCCACGGCGACGGCCGCAGCATCAAGCCCGGTTCCTTCGTTGCCCCGAACGAGCGCCTCGCATGGCCGATTACCATCGGTATCGGCGCGCAGCACGTGGTCGCAATGTTCGGCGCGACCTTCCTCGTGCCGATTATTACCGGCTTCCCGCCGGCAACCACCCTGTTCTTCTCGGGTATCGGTACGGTCCTGTTCCTGCTGATTACCCGCGGACGCGTCCCCTCCTACCTGGGTTCCTCGTTCGCATTCATTGCACCCCTGGCGGCTGCTATGAACTCGCACGGCCCGGCCGGTGCCCTAGGCGGTATCGTCATGGCGGGTGCGGCGCTGTTCCTGGTCGGCCTAATCGTTCAGTTCGCTGGCACCGGCTGGCTCACCAAGCTCATGCCCCCGGTCGTGACCGGTTCGATTGTGGCGCTGATTGGCTTCAACCTGGCGAAGAGCGCTAAGGACAACTTCATGGTGGCACCGGTGACCGCGCTGGTGACCCTGTGCTCCATCATCCTGATTTCGGTGCTCTTCAAGGGCATTATTGGTCGCCTGTCCATCCTGCTGGGTGTGGGTATCGGCTACATCACTGCCGTGATTCGCGGTGAGGTGGACTTCTCCAAGATTGACAAGGCTGTGCAGACCCAGGGCATCATTGGCCTGCCGCAGTTCCAGACCCCCGAGTTCCACTGGGAGCTCGCCGGCCTGTTCATCCCCGTGATTCTGGTGCTCGTGGCTGAGAACATCGGTCACGTGAAGTCTGTTGCTCTGATGAGCGGCAAGAACCTGGACGACTACTCCGGTCGCGCCCTCATGGCTGACGGTCTGGCAACCACCATCGCCGGTATGGGTGGCGGTTCGGGTACCACCACCTACGCTGAGAACATCGGCGTGATGGCTGCGACCAAGGTGTACTCCACCGCGGCGTACTGGGTGGCGGCTATCTTCGCGATTGCGCTGTCCATGTTCCCCGCATTCGGTGCGGCAATTGCAACCGTTCCCGCGGGTGTTCTGGGCGGTGCCGCAACCGTTCTGTACGGCATGATCGGTATGCTCGGTGCACGTATTTGGAGCGAGAACCGCGTGAACTTCTCGAACCAGATCAACCTGACTACCGCCGCTGTGGCGCTGATTGTGGGTATTGCGGACTACACCTGGACCTTCGGTGAGCTGTCCTTCGCTGGTATTGCTCTGGGCACCGCGGCAACTCTGATTATCTTCCACCTGATGACTTTCATCGCGAAGTACACGAAGGCTGCTGGCGACCCGCTGGAGCCCTTCGACCCTGAGAAGAGCACTGAGGGACACTAAGCTCCTCACCGCCCGGCAGGAGTGATTCTCCTGATGCGTAGGGCGCAGAAAAGCGGCCTGGATGGATTGGTTTCCATCCGGGCCGCTTTTGCGTCTTCTGGGTGTTATGTACAAACGACTACCTTGCTTAGACACAAATCAGATGTAAATCAGACACAAAAATTTGAGTCTAGACATAAATTTTTATGTCTAGACTCAAATTTTTTATGTGTAGACATAAAAGTTTATGTCTGCGTTATGTCTAAGTTATGTCTGCGGAGGCTCACCCAGTCGCTCGTACTGGCTGGCTAGTACTGGGTGGCTCGCGCTGGATAGCTAGCACTAAGCGGCTAGGACCGTTCGGCGAGCATCGCCTCAATCGTCTGCGCCACGCCGTCCTCGTCGAAGGGCGGGCAGGTGCGCCCCACCTTCGCAATGAGCGCTGGCTGACCCGACGCCATGGCGAAGCCCTCCCCCGCCCAGCAGAGCATCTCCGCGTCATTCGGCATGTCACCAAACGCCATGACCTCGTGCGCCTCAATGCCGTGGCGCACCGCAAACTTCTCCAGGATCCTGCCCTTGTTCACGGTCTTAGAGCCCATCTCCACGAGCGGCTCGCCAACCACGCCGCGGGTCACCGACACGAGCGAACCGACCGCCTGATGCACGCGCGCCTGCAGAATATCCGGGTCCATGCCGGGCACACGAATCAGGTACTTAATGACCGGGGTTGAGCCGATACGTTCCAGTGCTTCGGCGATTTTCGCCTCCACCACGCGGGCACCCTCGAGCACCTCGCCGCCGTCGTGCGGGCCCTGAATGTAAACCGTATCCACGGTTTCGAGGGTGTAGGTGGCGTCGGGGAACATGGGCTCTAGCAGCTCGTGGGCGCGGGCAATCACCGCGGGATCAGCGCCGTTGACTTCTTCCACCTCGTTCGCGCCCAGGTGGTACACCACGGCGCCGTTGGAGCAGATGGCGTAGGAGTCGAAGTCGGTCTGTTCGCGCAGGGGCGTGAGCCAGCGGCTCGGGCGGCCGGTGACGAAGACGATGTCAATTCCGGCAGCGCGAGCGGCCTCGAGGGCGCGCAGGGTGCGCGGGCGGAACCGGAAGTCATGCCCGATGAGGGTGCCGTCCAGGTCGCTGGCGATGAGTTTAATCATGCAGTGTTTGCCTTCGGTGATGGGGGTGTCGGTGCTGGTTAGGGCGCGGGTCTAGTGAGGCTGCGCCGCTAGGCTGCCGGTTCCGCGTAGGTGACGGTCAGGAACGCGCGACCCAGGCCGTGGCCGAGCAGGTTGAAATTCACGACGGCGGGGGTGGCGTTCTCGTCAATGTCGAGCTTCTCCACGTCTACGGCGGTGACGCAGAAGATGTAGCGGTGCGGGCCGTGACCAGCCGGAGGCGCAGCACCCAGGAAGCCCGCCACACCGGCGTCGTTGCGGTGCGTCAGGGCGCCGGCGGGTGCCTCCGCGCCGGTGTCGATGCTGGTCACGCTGGCGGGAATGTTGGAGACGGTCCAGTGCCAGAAGCCGCTGGGGACCGGCGCATCCGGGTCGAAGCAGGTCAGCACGAAGGACTTGGTGCCTTCGGGGAATCCGCTCCAGGACAGCTGCGGGGAGCGGTCCTGACCACCAGCAATGCCGAAGAGTGCGGAGCGCATCCATTCGGGGGCGGTGCCGCCGTCCTGAATGTCGGTGGAGGTCAGGGTAAATTCAGGCAGTTCGGGCATGCCCGCGTAGGGTTCGCGGGGCAGGGGCGCGGTGCCAATGTTGGTCATGGTGCTCCTCAGCGTTGGGGTGCGGGTGGATATGGCGACGCCGGCGGACAGAGTGAGCTATCCGCCGGCGAGGCGTGAATTTTTTTAGCCGTTGAGTACGGCGTCGAGTTCTTCGCGGGTGGGCGGGTTAGCGCCCGCGCGGGAGACGGTGATGCCGGCTGCGGTTGCGGAGAAACGCAGCAGGTCAGCAATCTCTTCTGCGGTCAGTGCGGCAACCTTAGCGCGCGCCTCGGGACCGGCAATGCCGCGGTCGAGCAGACCTGCGATAAGTGCCGCCATGAGGGAGTCGCCAGCACCGACGGTGTCCGCAACCTCCACGCGGTGTGCGGGCTGGCTGATGCCCTCGGGGTACTTCTTGGTGAAGGCGATGGGGCCGTCTTCGCCGCGGGTGATGACCATCAGTTCTGCGCCGAGGTCGAGCCATGCGCGGGCGGTGTCATCGAGGGAGCGGTCGGGGTAGAGCCACTGCAGGTCCTCGTCGGATGCCTTCACGACAGTGGAGAGGGAGACGAACTTTTCAGCCCATGCGCGGCCCTCGTCAACGTTGTGGATGAGGGTGGGGCGGCAGTTCGGGTCGTAGCTGAGCAGGGCGCTGTCGCGGGCTGCTTCGAAGGCTGCGGCGACCACGTGTGCGCCGGGTTCGAGCATGGCGGCGATGGAGCCGGTGTGCACTGCATCGGAGGTGCGTGCCAGTTCGGTGAGCTTCTCGGCGACGGAGTCGAGGGACCAGGTGATGTCGAATTCGTACTCTGCTGCGCCGTCGGCACCGATGGTTGCCTGGGCGACGGAGGTGCGCTCGGCACTGTGCTCGAAGGGCAGGGTCACCTGGGATGCTTCCAGGTGCGCGTCAATGCTCTTGCCGTAGGTGTCGGGGCCGTAGTGGCCGACGAAGTTGGTGGAGTGGCCGAGGCGGCGCGCGCCGACGGCTACGTTCATGGGCGATCCGCCGGGGTAGGCGTGGGTTTCTCCGTCGTGCTGGTGGACGACGTCTACGAGTGCTTCACCGATTACAGTCAACATGGTTTCAATTCTACTCATGTTTGTGCCCTCGTGGCGTGTGTTTTTGTGGGTATTTAAAGTGGTTTTGCTTTCCCTTCTGAGGGCTTGTGTTGGCTTGCCGTGTGGGTTCACAAACTGCCTTCTGTCTCTTCTGACTTTTAGCCTCAATATCGCTAATTTTGAGGGTCTGGAGGGGTTCACACGGGTTAGACTTAAACCGACGCCGGGTCTTAACGCCCGGCACGGTATTGACGCGACAGCATCGTCGCGCCTACCCTCCAACGACGAAGTTAGGAAGAAGGTCATACGTGACGACTGCAACCGCTACCTGGGTTAACCGTGAGGCTACCGCAGAGGAGCTGATCCCCCTCATTGGTAAGCTCCACCGCGAGAACGGTGTGGTGCTGAGCATTCACGGCCGCAGCCTGGTCAACAAGTCTGTCATTGAGCTGCTGAAGCTGCACGATTTCGTATCCCACATCGATGGTGCGCCCCTGAACCCCGCGCACTCCCTCGAGCTGGTTCGTGCTCTGACTGAGCTGAACCTGGGCGCTTGCTCGATTAACATTGCTGCTCTGCACAAGGCACATCACGAGGCTGGCTCCCCCGAGCTGTCCATGTGGCTGCCCGAGCAGCTGGGTTCCTCCGTGAACCACCAGGGTGATCAGCCGAAGGAGCAGGACGTTGTGCTGTACGGCTTCGGTCGTATTGGTCGCCTGCTGGCTCGTATTCTGCTGGAGCGTTCCTCCTCGCCGCTGGGTTCTGGTCTGAACCTGCGCGCTGTTGTGGTGCGTAAGAACGGTGATAAGGACCTGGTCAAGCGTGCATCCCTGCTGGAGCGCGACTCGGTCCACGGCCCCTTCAAGGGCGTTATTGAGGTGGACGAGGAGAACAGCACCATCATCGCTAACGGTGTTCCGGTTCGCTTCATTTACTCTTCGGACCCGACCACTGTCGACTACACCGAGTACGGCATCAACGATGCCCTGCTGGTGGACAACACCGGCCGCTGGCGCGACGTTCCGGGCCTCGAGCAGCACCTGAACCGCCCCGGTATTTCTCGTGTTCTGCTGACCGCTCCCGGTAAGGGCGACATGAAGAACATCGTGTTCGGCGTGAACGATGACGTTATCACCGATGAGGACAAGATCCTTTCCGCAGCATCCTGCACCACCAACGCAATCACTCCGGCGCTGAAGGTTCTGGATGACGCATACGGTGTTGAGCGCGGCCACGTTGAGACCGTTCACGCATTCACCAACGATCAGAACCTGATTGACAACTTCCACAAGGGTGACCGCCGCGGCCGTTCCGCTGTGCTGAACATGGTCATTACCGAGACCGGTGCTGCTAAGGCTGTTTCGAAGGCTCTGCCGCAGCTGGAGGGTAAGCTGACCGGTAACGCTATCCGTGTTCCCACCCCGGATGTCTCCATGGCAATCCTGAACGTGAAGCTGACCAAGCCCGCAGGTTCCGCTGAGGAACTGAACGAGCTGTTCCGCCGCGAGTCCATTGACGGTGCTCTGCGCCGCCAGGTGGGCTACTCGGATTCCCCCGAGGCTGTTTCCACCGACTTCGTGGGCTCCCGCACCGCGGGTGTTGTGGACTCGCTGGCTACCGTGGTGACCGATGACTCCGCAATTGTCTACGTCTGGTACGACAACGAGTTCGGTTACTCCTGCCAGGTGATTCGCGTTCTGGAGCGTATGGGCGGCTACGACGTGCCCTCCTACCCCGCTAAGTAGGTCACCCCAGCTCATCTGACACACATATAACGAACCCACCGGTACATATAGCCATTTGGCTATATTGCCGGTGGGTTTGTTTATGAGGTTATATGCGCTAGCAGTACGCTCACAGGCGGTACTGTGCAAGCGGCGATTTACGCCTTACGGCGGTACACCACACCCTGATGCGCCCGCAGCGTGAAGCTCGAGGGCACCGGGCGGTTCGCCGCATCCACCAGACCGGAGGGAACCTTCACGGTCACATCCTTTGAGCCGGTGTTCAGTGCCGCCCAGCCGTTCGTAAACGCGCGGGTCTGCGCGGTCTTCTGCGCGATAATACCGCCGACCGGGTCCCCCAGGTCGTAGGAGAGCTCGGGGGCGTGCGGAATCTCGTCGTAGGCGTCGTGGTGGGTTGCGCTGATGCCGGTGAAGGCGCCTCCACCGAACACCCAGAAGCCCGCCAAACCGTAGAGGAAGTTCTCATCCGTGCCGGTAATCGGAGCCTTGCGGTCACTGAGCGGGGTGCGCAGAATCGTCACCTTCTTCTGCGAGGCAGCACTACGGCCACCCAAGCCCGCAAAAGTAGCACCCAGCTTCACCTCGCCCGCCGAGCCGTTCGCAATCTCGCGGCCCTGCATCACGGCATACGGCGAAGACAGGTAGTCGTTCGGACCCCAGCCGAGCCACACCTCCTCAAAGCCGCCACCGTAGGCGCTGTGACGCTCCCACTTGCCCCAGCGCAGACGCGCTTCAGCAATATTGGGCACCAGAATCTTGCCGATTTTATTCAGCTCAATACCGGCGTAGGCAACCAGAAAATCCAGGTGCTCACGGATCTTCGTCATGGACTCCACACCCTGAATGGGCAGGTCCAGACCGTAGTAGTCGTTCTCCACGTCGTTATCCGCCATGACCCCGTCGAAGGGTGAGTCGCGCATTTCGCGCACCACAGCGTCCACCCAGTGCCAACGGTAGTCGGCGTTCCACACCTGCATCTGGAAGTGCTTGGGGTAGCCCTTCCACTCGATGCGGTCACCGTTGAGGCGGTGCGCGAAGAAATCCTTACCGGAGTTCGCCATCGACTGCGCCAGCGGGTAAGACACACCCGAGGAATAAATCGGGCCGGGCTCGTAAGAGCGGGTGGAAGACAGACACTTATACGCCAGCACCACCATTTGAGGTGCACGCTTCTTCAGGTAGCGTGCTGCGTCCAGTTCCCAGGGCTGCAGGATTGCGACAGAGTAGTTCTTGACCGCAAAATCAAGCTGCTGCTGGGTAATGGGCTTGCCGCCGTAGCGGACCCAGGCACCAAACTTGCCGGGTCCGCCCAAGCGGTTGAGTTTATTCGCCATCGTACTCCGGGTCGAATTCGGGATCGCGAGGAGGCAGCTTGCCCAGCTCGCGGTAGATCGTGTTGTAGCGGTCCATGACCAGTCGCAGCTGGAAGAAGCTGACGATACGGTCGTAGGCGTTCACACAGTAGCGTTCGTAGATGCTGGGCTCCTCCATGAGGGTGCGCAGCGCCGCCGCGAAGCCGTGAATATCGCCGGGGATGGTCAAGATACCGCAGTTACCGATTTCGTGGCCGTCGGGGGCGACCAGCACATCGTCGATGAGCTGGGACATGCCGCCCACGTCGGTGCTGACCAGCGGGATGGACGCAGCCATCGCCTCGAGCGCCACAATCGGCTGTCCCTCATTGTAGCTGGGCATGAGCAGCAGGTCGAAGCGGTCGAGCATCGCACGCACGTTCACGGTGCCGTGGAAGGTGATGTACTCGCCCATGTTGAGCTCTTCGATGGTGCGCAGGCACAGCTCGTAGTACTCGGGCAGGTGGTCCTTGGGGCCGAGCACGTCCAGGTGGAAGTTCACCAGGCCCTGATCGCGCAGCACCGCGAGGGAGCGAATCAGGTCGGTCAGGCCCTTAATGGGCACCACGCGGGCGATGAACACGAAGCGCCACACGTGGCCGCGACCCTCAGCGAGGATGCGGGCACGTGCCGCCTGGCGGGCGTAGTAGGCTTCCGCCACGGACTCGATGAGCATACCGTTGGGCAGAATAATTGCGCGGTCCTTCTCGCCCTCGTTCATCTGGTCGATGGGCGCACCGATACCGCGTGCCTCTTCCAGCGCCTTGGGGTACAGGTAGGTTGCCATGTCGGCGCTCGGGTAGCAGAAGCGACCCATCTCAACGAACCAGACACACCAGGCACGCTCGTCGAGGGTGACCGGGCCCAGGCCGGGGTGCTCACGCTCCTCATTGAGGAAGGCGTAGTCGGTGGTGACGGGCTTCGCCATGTTGCGTTCGAGCTTGGTGTTCACGGTGTCGCGAATGTAGAGGTTGTGCTCGGTCAGCAGGAAGCTGGTGCCGTGGTCACGTGCGGCTGCGGCGGCGATGAGTGCCGCGTAGCCGGTGGTGTGGGCGTGGTAGACGCGGGCGTGCGGCATCCGCTCGTGCAGGATTGCGAAGAGGATGGAGACGAAGTCGCGCACCTTCCAGAAGAGCTCACCGAAGGGTACCTCGGAGAAGAAGCCCAGGCCCGCAATAGCCTGCATGAACTCGCGGGTTCCGAAGAGGCCGAAGAGGTTGTAGCTGCGGGTTGCGGGGTTGATGCCCTCGTCGTAGAGCTTCCAGAGGGGGTTCACGTCGCCAGCGATGAGGGCGCTGAAGCCGTCCATCAGGCGCTGAGTGAGCGCCTGACGCTCCGCAAAGCTCATGCGCAGTGCGGAGGGGTCGCAGGCTTCCGCGAAGGCCTCGCGGTTGACTTCCAGGCTCAGGTACAGCACCTTGACCCACTTGACGTTCTCGGGCATGCCGTAGAGGTCTTCGTGGGGGGAGTTCTTATCCCAGGCGATGTGAATGATGCCGTAGGTCAAATCCGGGTTTTCGCAGACGATATCGTGCACCACCGCGGACACACCACCCTTGAGGTAGGGGTAGGTGGATTCCATGATGATGGCGACGTCAACGTCCGGGTATTCGGGGTCGCTGTAGTGGGGGCCGGGAGCCGGAAGCTGCAGCGGCGCGTAGTGGTTTCGGTACATCTGTTCAGTCATTGTCGTATGTATCTTTCGCGGACCGTGCGTTTCTTACCAGGCGAGGGCTCGACGCCAGAAGAGGGAGTACTCGGGTGCTGCCCACGCCTGACGGTAGACGCGGTAGCAGGCGAAGGCGAGCACTGCCTCGCCCACGATGATGGGCAGGTAGCCGGTCTCGTTGGGCAGGATCATGAAGGAGATGAAGAGCAGCACCAGGTGGGCTGCGGAGAGCAGCTGCACGGTGACGTACATGGTCATGTACTCAATCTGGTAGATCAGCAGTGCCACTGCAACGAAGAGGAACGCCACGACCAGGCCGGAGAGCGCCAGCGGGTAGGACTGCGGCAGGAAGATGAACATCAGGATGCCGGTGACAATAGCGCTGGCGATGTAAATCAACAGGGAGTTGCGGATAGCGTGGTTGGAGGCGCGCAGAGCCTTCGAGGACTCCGCCTGAACACCCTTGTAGGGCAGGCGGTCGAAGATGGTCCACAGGTGCTGGATGCTTGCGTTGACGCGGTCTGCCTCCACCACGAAGAAGTAGTTGTAGGCGATAACGCAGGGGATCAGGCTCAGGTAGATTGCCACGACGTTGATTTCGCCGCCGGTGACCAGGAAGAGCATGTACTTATCGGCCCAGATGATGGAGCCGGTGAAGAAGCCGCGCAGGGCATCGAGTGCAATGTCCTTGAGCGGGATGCGTGCGAAGTGCAGCAGGTGCACCAGGTCCTTGCCGAGGCTCACCAGCAGGATGATCGAACCAACCAGCGGCGGCAGGAACCAGATGATGGGGTAGCAGAGCAGGGCAAGAGAGTAGCCGAGCCACGCGATGAACCAGATGATGCGGTTCTTCGCGAGGTTCGGAATGACCAGCAACTGCGCGAACGCAATGTTAAGAACGCCCAGAACGAAGAACGCACCGAATGCAGTCGGGCTCCAGTGAAGGACGAGGGCGACCGGAATTGCGAAGAGCAACACCAGCGGCATGGTCATGAAGAAGAGGTAGAGCCAGTTGCGGGTGAACGCGGTCAGGTCGGTAATGTCCTGGAACTGCGGTTCGGACATACGCGCGCGTACGGCGCGTGCTTCGGCGCGCTTGAGCTGGTGCTCAAGGGTTTCAGCGTGAATACGCAGGCCTTCGCGGGCGTCCGCAATCTTCTTGTGCTCCATCTGGATAGCACGGTAAAGGGGCAGGCAGGCTGCCTGGCTGAGCCAAGGAACGGTAATGGACGCTGCCAGGATCACCTGAATCAGGGGTACACCATCGAGGTTGTACCGGTTAATCGTCGGAGTGACGATGGGGAAGATGGTGGTCAGCAGTGCGACCGGAGAGACGTAAAGCAGAAAGTTAATGAGGAGGCGCCATGCGTTGTTGCTTTTTTCCTCAGTACCGTGGTTGGTAGACAATCTTGCAGACTTTCAGTCGATAATTGTAAAGATTAGGGGCAGTGTGTTTTAACAGCACCGTGTGACGTGCCAGAGGGAATACTTGTCGTGCCGTGAAGTACCGGGTCCCAATGGCTTGCGCTGATGCCGCCGAGAATCAATATACGGCATATATCAACTAAAACCTTTGGTTTCCTTAACCCTCTACTTGATATTTGAAGGGATTTAGGACACACCCCCATAATGTGCATCATGCCAAAACACAAAACGCCTAGTGAGTGTGACATTCTGAGCAATATGCACATTGTGCAATAACCTTTGGGGGCGTCTCCACCCAGAGTATCCCTACACAGAGTGTCACTATGCAGAGTGTCCCCACCCAACATGCTCCTGCGCAAAAGCATCCCGGCCCCTCCCCAACCGGGAGGGAACCGGGATGCTCTAAGCGGCGACCCTAACGGGTCTTAGCTGATTAGGATGCGCTCGAGAGAGTACGCAGTGCCACGGACACTACAGCCAAGCGCGGGTGACCGGATGCGTCGAGAGCGGCCTCGCCAATCTCCTTCAGGATGCGGTCAATGTTGCCCACGCGGGTCGGGTGCTCTTCAATCCAGGTAGCCAGTGCCTTCTGCGCACCGTCCACGGTGGAGAAGTCACCCTTAGCGCCCTCTGCCACGGACAGTGCCAGACCTGCAGCGGTCTCGTAGAGGCTGCCGCGCAGTGCCTGACGTGCCAGGATCTCCCAGCGGTCGCTGCGGGGCAGGTCCGAGATGAGGCCGAGCAGCTCGTCCACCTTGAAACGGTCGTAGGTTGCGAAGTAGACCGGTGCCAGCGAAGATGCCTCGAAGTCGTGGTCGCGTGCCGAACGGATAACATCCAGCAGGGCGTAGCCCTCGAAGCCGCGAATCCAGATGACGATGAGCTCCTCGGGCAGGCCCCATGCCTCGCCTGCGTCGCGCTTTGCACGGACGCGAGCACGGGAGGTGCCGGAGAGGTACTCGGGCAGGTTGTGGCGCATCTCGACGACGGAACCGAAGGTCTCCAGCAGCTCAGAGATGCTGGTACCAGCAACCACGCCGCGCTCGGTGATGAACCAGCGGACCGCACGATCCAGAACGCGCTGGTTGTCGCGCAGAACGGTGAACCATGCATCCAGCGGGGTCTTCGGGGGCAGTTCGCGGTGCAGCTTAGCTGCGGTGCCCAGCTCGAAGAGCTCGCGAGCGACGATGAAGGCGCGTGCGACGGAATCGATACCGACGTTGAACTCCTCCATCACGCGGTATGCGAAGGTGATACCGCCGATGTTCACCAGCTCGTTAGCGACGCGGGTGCAGATGATTTCCTTACGCAGCGGGTGCGAGTCCAGGTGCTGACCGAAGCGCTCGACGAGTGCTGCCGGGAAGTAGCTGCGCAGAACGCCTTCCAGGTAGGGGTCGTCCGCGAAGTCGGTCTGCTCCAGTGCGTGGGTGAGGTAAATCTTCACGTACGCAGCCAGGACGGACAGCTCGGGGCGGGTCAGGCGGTCGCCGGTGGTCTCCAGGCGCTCGTCCAGCTCCTCGTCGGTGGGCAGGAACTCGACGGCACGGTTCAGGCCAGCGTGCTCTTCCAGGTCGTGCATGAGGCGCTTGTACAGGTTGGTGCCCAGGAAGGAACCGTGGAACTCACCCTGCAGCAGGACGTTCTGCTCGACGTTGGTCTCGAGGACCTTGCCGCCGACCTCGTCCTGCAGGGACTCGATGAAGGAGGCGCGCTCTTCAACGGGCAGTTCGCCGCGTGCCACGAGGCGGTCCACCAGGATCTTGATGTTGACCTCGCGGTCACTGGTTTCCACACCTGCGGAGTTGTCGATTGCGTCGGTGTTGAGGATGACGCCGTTGAGCGCAGCCTCGATACGGCCCAGCTGGGTGAAGCCGAGGTTACCGCCCTCGCCAACAATCTTGGCGCGCAGGTCCTTACCGTTGACGCGCAGTGCGTCGTTAGCCTTGTCGCCAACCTGTGCGTTGGTCTCGGTGGAGGCCTTCACGTAGGTACCGATACCACCGTTGTAAATCAGGTCAACCGGTGCCTTGAGGATTGCGGAAATCAGCTCGGTCGGTGCCAGCTCGGTGACGGACTCGTCCAGGCCCAGGACCTCGCGCACCTCGGGGGTGATCTCGATGGACTTCAGACCGCGAGAGTACACGCCACCACCGGCGGAAATCAGGTCGCGGTTGTAGTCCTGCCACGAGGAACGGGGCAGATCGTACAGGCGCTGACGCTCGTCAAAGGAGACAGCAGCGTCCGGGTTCGGGTCCAGGAAGATGTCGCGGTGGTCGAATGCTGCGACCAGACGGGTTGCCTTGGAGCGGAGCAGACCGTTACCGAACACGTCACCGGACATGTCGCCGATGCCGACTGCGGTGAACTCTTCGGTCTGAGCGTCGTGGCCGAGCTCAGCGAAGTGACGCTTGACGGACTCCCATGCACCGCGTGCGGTGATGCCCATTGCCTTGTGGTCGTAGCCGACGGAGCCGCCGGATGCGAAGGCGTCGCCCAGCCAGAAGCCGCGCTCCAGGCTGATTGCGTTTGCGGTGTCAGAGAATGCTGCGGTGCCCTTATCCGCTGCAACCACCAGGTAGTAGTCGTCAGCGTCGCGTGCCACAACACCCTCGGGGCGAACGACGGTCTCGGTGCCGTCGGTGCCAACTGCGAGGTTGTCGGTGACGTCCAGCAGGGAGCCGATGAAGACCTTGTAGGACTCGCGGCCCTCGGTGATCCATGCGTCGCGGTCCACTGCGGGGTCGGGCAGCTGCTTGGGGTAGAAGCCACCCTTCGCACCGGTGGGGATAATGACAGCGTTCTTCACCATCTGTGCCTTGACCAGGCCCAGAACCTCGGTGCGGAAGTCGTCACGGCGGTCGGACCAGCGCAGGCCACCACGTGCGACGCTACCGAAGCGCAGGTGAACACCCTCAACGCGCGGGGAGTAGACGAAAATCTCGAACTTGGGGCGGGGCAGGGGTGCGAAGTCAATCTCCTGCGGTGCCACCTTGAATGCGAGTGCGGGACGGTCAGCCAGGTATGCGTTGGTGCGCAGGATTGCGCGAACAACCTTGCCGAGGGAGCGCAGGTAGCGGTCAGCGTCCAGGGTGGGGATCTGGTTCAGTTCCTCAACCAGTGCTGCTTCGATTTCCTCACGGCGCGCGTTGCGCTGCTCATCGTTGAGACCGTTGTTCGGGTCGAAGCTGACCTCGAAGAACTCGACCAGGTGCTTGGTGATGGTCGGGTTTGCGAGCAGGGTGTTCGACATGAAGGACGGGGTGTAGCCCAGGCCCAGCTGAATCAGGTAGTGGTTCAGGGCACGGAACAGGCGTACTTCCTGCCAGGTCAGGCCCTCAGCCAGGATCAGGCGGTCCAGGGTATCGGACTCGCGCTCACCGAGCAGGTATGCGTTCAGGGCATCCTCGTAGAGGGAAGCCACAGCGTTTGCGTCCACGCCCTCGGGGAATTCAACTCCGAAGTCGTAGAGGTAGCCGTAGTCTTCGCCATCCTCAGGCTTGAACTCGTAGGGCTTCTGATCAACAACGACCAGGCCCATATTCTGCATAACCGGCAGAAGCTCGGTGAGGGTGTGAGGTGCGGACAGGTAGGTCTTCAGTCGGGTAGTGTTGGCTTCGCCGGCTTCAACCTTGATTGCGGCGGGCTTCTGGCCCGAGAGAGATTCAAGAATCACGATATCCTCGATTGCTTGTTCTACTGTGTAATCGGCTCGGTAGGCTGCGCTAGTCGCATCTGCCCAGGCTGATGCGAGTCGGCGGCCTTCCGCTCCGGGTTTCCATGCCTCAATAGCAGCTGCGGTTGCTTCCACCCAGGAGCGGGCGGCTTCTTGCAGTCGCTTTTCGAGAGCTTGATGATCCGTCTTCGGCACATCGTTGGGGTTGGTGAGCCGAATGCGGAAGAATAGACGCGCCAACGATGAGGAGGACAGGTACACCTCATGGTCGATGGCACTCAAATCAAATTCCTGTCGGAACACCTGCTGGATGCGGGAGCACACGTTCGTGTTGTAGCGGTCCCGAGGCAGGTACACCACAGCGGTAATGAACCGGTTAAACCGGTCGGCACGCAGGAACAGGCGGGTCTTGCGGCGCTCCTCCAGACCCATGATGCCGCCGAAGGTCTCGGTCAGCTCATTGGCGGAAGCTTGCAGCAGTTCCAGGCGGGGGTAATCCTCCAGGGCACCCAAAAGCGCCTTGTCGGAGTAAGAACCGGGGTGGTAGCCGAGGCGGCGGCGCACCATCGCGATACGCTCACGCACCAGCGGAGTCTCAACGGCGGGCAGCGCGTACGCCTGGCGGGTGAACAGACCCAGGATGACGTACTCGCCAATCACGCGGCCGTTCAGGTCGAAGCGGCGCACGCCAATGTAGTCCAGGTAGTCGTTGCGTGCGACGGTGGAGCGGGAATTCGCCTTCGTGATGTACAGCGGGCGCGGGAACAGAGCGCGCTCCAGGGTCTCACCCGAAAGCGGGATGCGGCTCTTACCCTCCGTGGTGCGCAAAATACCGAGCGCCGAACCGGGGCGGTCCACCAGGGAAATAGTGCCGGAGGTGCCGTCCAGCACGCGCTCCTTCACACCCATGAACACGAAGTTGCCGCGGGTCAGCCAGCGCAGGAAGTCCTGTGCCACCTCCACGCGGGAGGCAGGCTCCACACCGCGCGGGTGGGCAGCGTAGGACTCTTCGCCGTGGCCCAGAGTTGCGCCACGCAGGTCATACATGGACTGCGCCAGGTCGAAAACGCGGGTGACCATAGCGTCCAGGTCGGTGTGGCAGGCGCGAACGTCAGCGAGGACGCGCTCAACTTCCTTCTCGCAGCGGCGCTGATCTTCCTCGGTGAGGTAGCGGGTCAGGCGGACCGCAATCCAGGACTCAATAGCGACCGTGGTGCCTTCGGGGGCGTTATCGCTGAGCTTGAGGGAGGGCACGCCAAGAGTTGCGGTATCGCCGCTGGCAAGGTTGCCGCGCATGCCGGTGCCACGCAGGCTCAGGAGGTTACCGTCCGGGCCACGTTCGGCAAGAAAAGTGGGGTGAAGAATAGTGACAAAACCACCAAAGTGCGCGGCGAGGCATGCGGTCAGGGAGCTGACAATGTGCGGCATGTCGTCAGTCGCGACGTACAGGGTGGTGTTATATGCGTCGTTGCGTGCGGCAACGACAGGGGTCTTAGGCATACGGATTTGAGCCAGCGCACGGTGGGTGCGAGCCAAATCCTCTAACTCTGCCGGGGTGAACTCTTCACGCTCATCTTCGGGGCTGTTCAGGAAATACTGCTCGACCCATGCATCGGCGCCAGCGAAGTGTGCCATAGCCTTGTCAGTCATTGACAATCTATCCTCCGAATATCGGTATCACTTCACTGTGACGGTGTCTGTGTGGTCTCATGTGCGCCATGCGGCGCGCGAGTACTTATACCAAGCTTATACCTTTGAGATGTTTCTGTCAGACATATCGCTCTTGTGGGCGTAGAAATTATTTTTATCTTCTTCCCAACTCCAGCGCGCATTTGGTACGGGTTCAAGAAAGTAGGTGCATCTTACGAGGCGGACACGTACAGTGAAACTATGAGTTTGCGTACTGAATCCTTCCTGGTGGGCCTCATTGGTGACGGCATCACCTCCTCACTGACCCCTCCCATGCACGAGGCAGAGGCGGACGCGCACGGCGTGCGCTACCTGTACCGCCCCGTCGACCTGGACGCCTTGAACCTGGACGGTGCCTCCGCACCGGCGCTTCTGGATGCGGCGGCGCTACTCGGCTTTAACGCTTTCAACATCACGCACCCGTGCAAGCAGTCCGTCATGGAGCACCTGCACGAGCTCTCGGATGCCGCCCGCGCCCTGGGCGCGGTCAATTGCGTGGTGATTCGCGAGGACGGCAGCTTCTACGGCGACAACACGGACTATTCGGGGTTCATCGCGGGTCTAAAGCGCGGCCTGCCGCAGGTCGCGGAGGATCCAGCGCGCCTGGAGCACGTGGTGCAGCTGGGTGCCGGCGGTGCCGGCAGCGCCACCGCGTACGCACTGTGCCGTCTGGGGGTGCGCCGCCTGAGTCTCTTCGAGCGTGACGCGGCGAAGGCTCAGGGGCTGGCGGAGCAGCTGGGCGGGCTCTTCCCGCAGACCCGAATCGAGGTGCTAACCAAGGATGAGCGGTTGATTGAAGCTCTACTGGAAGCTCAGGGTTTGGTGAACGCAACCCCGGTGGGTATGCACATGCATCCGGGTATGCCGTTGAGCGAGTCGGCACTGGATGCCGGGGTGCTGCGCGAGGGTCTGTGGGTTGCGGACGTCATCTACCTGCCGCAGCAGACGCAACTGGTGCGCGCGGCACGTGCCACCGGGTGCGAGGTGCTGACGGGTGGCTACATGGCAGTGGGTCAGGCGGTGGATGCGTTCCGCCTCTTCACCGGGCTGGAACCGAACGCCGAGCGCATGGCGGCTCATTTTGAGGCGCTGATTGCGGCACAGCAGGGGGTTTAGAAAATTAAACACGCAGGTGGGGCTGGATAGTTGTCTATCCAGCCCCACCTGTATTTATTCTATATACGGAATATATTCTGCGGGCTATGCGTCCAGCTCAGCCAGGGTCTTCTTGTACCCCTCACGAGCCGTCAAAGCCCCCAATGCCACGAGCACGCACATGGCAACCGTGAACACGGCGGGCAGCACCGCGTTATGCAGGTCGGCACCTGCGAGGCTGGTCGCCACGGCGGGTGCTACACCTCCGGAAATTGCGAAGCCAATCTGGGTACCGAGCGCCAGACCGGTCACGCGAACGCGGGTCGGGAACATCTCCGCGTAGAAGGCAGGCCACACGCCGTTCGCCATGGAGTATAGCGCGCCGTGCATGAGCACACCGTAGGCGAAGATACCCACCCAGTTACCCTCGGTAATCGCGCCGAGGTACGGGAACATCACCAGGGAAGAAGCCACCGCACCGGTAATGAACACGGGCTTGCGGCCAATCCGGTCGGCGAGCATGGCGGCGAGCGGAATAGCAATCAAACCGAGAGTGTTCGAGGCGACCGGCACCAGCAGCATGGTGCTGCGGTCCAGCCCGTAACCCTTCGTGGCGAAAGACAGCGCGAAGGTCGTGAAGACCATGTTCACGGTGTTAACCATGGCGCACACGGCGATGGTGAGCACGGCACGCTTGTGGTGCTTGAAGACCAGCACGAGCGGGGACTCGGTGAGCTTCTCACGCTGCAGGTAGGCGGGCGGCTCGGAGAGGGTACGGCGAATCAGCCAGGCGGTGACCACCACGAATGCGGAGAGCCAGAAGGGTACGCGCCAGCCCCAGGTGAGCAGGTGCTCATCCGGCAGGGCGGCGAAGGGAATGAACACGGCGGTCGCCAGCAGCGAGCCGAACTGGGTGCCCTGCAGGGTCCAACTGGTCGTGAAGGCACGCTGGTGTTCGTGGGCGTGCTCCAGGGAGATGGAGATGGAACTTGCCTGCTCACCGGCGGCGGAGAGGCCCTGAAGCATACGGCAGGCAACCAGCAGAATCGGCGCGATAATACCCGCCTGGCTATAGGTCGGCAGACAGCCAATCGCAAAGGTTGCGGCACCCATCAGGAAGAGGGTGAGCATCAGGACGAATCGGCGGCCGTAACGGTCACCGAGGGGGCCAACAATCATGGCACCGAAGGGACGCACCACGTAGGCGACACCCACAACGACCATGGACTTGAGGATGCCGATGGCGGCGGTGTCTTCGGGGAAGAAGATGCGGTTGAGCACGATTGCGGCGGCGGTGCCGTAGACGGCGAAGTCGTAGTATTCGAGGGCGGAGCCTATCCAGCTGGCGAGGGCGGCTCGTCGTGGTGATCGGGCGGGCGCGTCGGTGCGTCGGCTCATGGGTGGCTCCTTCGGTGGTGTACCCGTTGGGAGGGGCGGGGCGGCTGTGTGGGCGGCCCGCGCAGTCTGTCAATGTGCCCTTCCAGTGTAGGGAGCGTACCGCACGTTTTCCATAGGGTTACCTAAGTTCCCAGAGTATGAAGACAGAGCATGAAGACAGAGTGTGAAGTAGGGATAGCGGGCTGACACCTCCAACCCCAGCCAGTTCATATGCGACAAAAAATGAGGGGTTGAGCATAACTATTCGTCTGCTCAACCCCTCATCATTTATTTATCAAATACTCTTCATCTCAGCGTTGCTACTACTTCGATGCAGAACGCGCATGCCACACCATCGCGGCCAAATGCACTAGCAGGCCAAGCATCGGACCCGCATACAGGGCAAGAAGAGTGCGCGTTAGAAGAGGCAACGGCGACACCGCAACAACACAAGCAACCACAGCCGCCAGCACCCAACCAGCCACATAAGAGCGGTGCATATTCAACGCAATCACCAGCGACCCCGACAGCACCAAAAGCGCCAGGAAAGCAGAAGCAAACACCAGAAGCGCAAGCATCGGAGAAGTCACCACCTCGGCGTACGCTTCAACCTCTGAAGGCTTCGGCGGATAAAGCAGACCAAACAGCCACGGTCCCAGCACATAAGCCGCTGCAGCGCCCACAAGACCCACACCCAACAGTGCACCAGCAGGCTTCGCAAAAGCACGCAACGGATGGTTCTGCTGCTTCAAGAAAGCAGACACCGCAACACCCTGAAAAGCCTGCAGAGGAATCATAATCGGCGAGCGCGTAATCGAAATCGCGAGAATCAGAACCGCCAAAATAACCTGTTGCAGCGAGTCATTCGAATCAATGCTCGCGTTCAACAGAAGCGGCAAGCCCATCATAAGAACCGCGTTAGCAGTCGACGACCCCATCGACAGCGTGTAGTTATACAGTAGCCGACCCGATGAAACATCCGCACGAGAGCCAAAAACTCGCCGTGCCTCCGGCAGCAGAAGCACCATCAGCAGCCACAGAAGTACCGGAGAAACCGCTGCGGCTTCAAGACCGATGAGATGCGCAGAGACCAGACCAACCGCACAGATAGCCACAATGCGCCAAATAGCGTCAAACCCCGACACGCTCGCGAAGAGGTACCAGCTTTCCTGACCAGCAGACGCACCATAGAGAGTCATATGCATGGCGTAAAGGGCCACACCGACACTCAGAAGAAGCACACCGTTAAACCCGCTCAAGGGAATCTGAGCAGGAGCCCACAGAGGGCTCGTCACTAAGGTCAGACCGCCCACAATAAGACCCACCAGAGCACCCATAGGGGCAATACGTGCCCCAGTTTTACCATCGCGGCGTGCAGTGCCCACGGCGCGGGTAGCTTCCTGCTGGATACCTACCACCACACCGTAGAGGGCAAAAAGGAGCGACCAGAAGAGAAGGAACTCCGTCAGGCTTTCGCCCTCCAGAAACCGTTTCACAACAACGGTAATTCCTAGAGAAGATAGTGCAGCTAAACCGGACGATCCCAAAATTGCCATCGAATGACCACGAGTCATTTTCTTCGGCTGGGACTCTGCCGATGATTCCACGCTATCTCCGTTCTCTACTGGTCGCACCTATTAGATTGAAGTCTTTACTTTACGACGTGCTCGGCAAGGTTCTTAACACCCTGCCACTTCTTCGCCAGAGCCGCCTTCGGCAGCAGAGTCAGCGCGTGAGCGCGCGAGGAGAAACGGATACGAGCCACGCGAGCAGCCTTCTTCCAGCCCAGGGCGCTCATCTCTTCAACCATGGTGTTGTAGTAGCGGCGCTCCTCCTCAAAGCGGGTACCCTCCAGGGCGCGCCAAGACGAGTCAGAACCACCGTGGCGGCGGTACATGAACGCAACCTGCGGATCGTAGTACAGGGAGCCGCCGCGCATCGTAATGTCGAGAATCAGCGCCATATCCTGGATAACGTTCAGGCCCTCGCGGAAGCCGGTACCCACGATAGCGTCCTTACGCCAGCCCAGGGACGGGAAGTAGAACCACGCGCCACGCAGCAGGGAGGTGGCCAGCTCCTCGCCCTGCAGAACAGCCTCACCCTTGGGACGGTAGAACGCCTTAGTCTGCTCCACCAGGGTGTTCGACAGGCCGTTGTTCTCATCAATCACAACCACGCCAGGCTGGAAGATGGAAGCCTCGGGGTGCTTAGCCGCCGCGTCCACGAGCCACTGCACGTAGTTGGGGAGCATGACGTCATCAGCACCCATGACGGTGACCAGCTCGTTCTCCACGAAGGTCAGGCACTTGCGGTAGTTCGCGTTCGCACCCAGGTTGGTTTCGTTGCGCATGTAGGTGATGCGTTCGTCCTTCAGGGACTCGAACCAGCCGGGAATCGAGTCGTCCGGGTAGCCGTCATCGACGACAATCAGGCGCCAGTCCGGGTTGGTCTGACCGACCACAGACAGCACAGCCTGCTTCATCATGGCGACGTCGCCGTAGTAAGGGAACAGAATATCAACGGTCATGGGGTATTACTCCAACTCACAAGGGGTGAAAAGTACTGAAAGATAAAGACTAAGAATCTTGCTGGTCACGCTTCTTCGCACCGGATGCACCCTCCGGCTGCTCCTGAAGCGCCTTCAAAATGGCGACTTCCTCAGCCAGGATGCGGGTCTTCTCCGACAGGCGCGACAGCTCCAGGGTCAGGTGAATACTCACACCCATCAGCAGCAGAATCGACAGCAGGAACAGCAGGTTCACCGGCAAGGCTACGCCCACGAAGTCCGCCACACCATTGAGAAGAGTCGGGAAAGCACCCAACACAATGATGATGGCACCAATAATCAGCCACAGGGCGGCGTAGCGCTCCTTCATGCGCTGGTTACGTACCTGAATCACCACAAAAGTACAGACCAGAATGGCAAGGATCAAGAAGAAAACACTGGCGCTCACGGCTACTTCTCCTCGGGGCGGCGGCTCACCGAAATGCCGTAGGCAAACAGTGAACGAACCAGATAGATGGCAGACTTCAGCGGACCGGAGGAGGGAGTACCTCCCTGACGCTCACGCATATGCACCGGCACCTGACGCACCTTCAAACCATTGCTAATTGCCATGGCGGTGATGTCAATCGTGTCGCCCAGGTATTCGGCGGGCAGGTTACGGCAGTAGAAGTCGATACCGCGGCGGTTAGCAATCTTAAAACCGCTGGTCACATCCGTGAACGGGGTACCCGCCGCGCGGGTAAACAGAAACGACAGCAGGCCCATCGCCCACTTGCGCGGACCGGATACCTCATAGTCCGCAGCACCATCGGCAAAGCGGGAACCAATCACGATGTCGTAATCCTGCACCGCCTCAATGAGCGAGGGGATGCTCTCGGGGTGGTGCTGGCCGTCCGAATCCACCTGCATGGCGTAGTCGTAGCCCATGCGCTGCGCGTACTTGTAGCCGGTGCGCATGGCGGCACCCACACCCATGTTGTAGGGCAGGTCAATCACAAACGCGCCCGCCTCACGAGCCACGGCGGAGGTGTTGTCGGTGGAGCCGTCATTGACCACCACCAGGTCCACGAAAGGTACCGTCTCCTGCAGCTCAGTAATAGTGCCGGGTAGCGCTTCTTCCTCGTTCCAGGCGGGCATAATCACCAGCGTACGAGGGAACGTGCGGGGGGTAAGGGACGATGTGGGAGAACCCATAGGGCAGTTACCCCTCCTAACGATTGTGTCTTACCGTGCGTGCGAAAGCCGGCATGCCCTTGTGGACATACCGGCTTTCATCATATCAGTGGTTCCGCGGCATCTCAGATTTGGCGACAGATTGTAGACTGCACCATTTATTCTCTGAGATACATACGCTTTATGAGGGGTGCTCGCGTACCTTCTAGTTATCGCAGGCGCTAATACGGTACAGAGTCATCGGACCCGAGGAGTACACGGGGGTCAGAACATCCGTATCAATAGCAGCCACCATGCCGTCATAGTTCTTCTGCTGAGTAGGACCGAAATTGCCCTGGTTCTCCAGGTGAACATACCAGTGAGCCTTGTACTCGTTCACTTCGCGGCAGACTTCCGGGTTCGTGCGGGCATCCTTCAAATCATTCAGGATTGCCGCGTACTTCGGGGAGGTCTGGAACTCGAAGTGGTAGCTGGTCAGGTGGCGGTCAGCCAGCGCGTAAATGTAGGCGCTACCGTCCCAGGGGTTATTGACGATGGTGTCGCCCTTGGGCACGATCTTCGGGATTTCGTTAATGACGTTCATCTCATCCTGGTTCAGGATGTCGGAGGTCGGGGTCACCTTGTACCTATCCGCCACTTGCAGAGTTGCGTCGTGCATCGCCGGGGTACGCGAGGACAGGCCCGCAACCGCGAGCACCAGCACCATGGAGACACCCATCATTGCCGGGGCAACCTTCGCGTGCTTCTCACGCGGAATAGCGTGCATGATGCGCACGAAGATGCCCTCCGCGGCGCCGCCCAGGCCGATACCAGCGAGCAGCACTGCAGGGAACACCACCAGAGCAGCCAGGCGGAAGTGGTCAGTGTACCAGGGAGCCACCATCAGCAGGCGGAAGTCGCCACGCGGCACCGAAGCCGCAATGATCCACATGTAGCCGACCAGCATCCAGCTACCAATCAGCCACAGGTTACGGCGCTTGTACAGCAGGTAGCCAACACCCCACAGCGCCAAGAAGCCCAGCAGATATGCGGGCGCAAAATTACCACCTAGCGGGTTTGCGTTCTCCAGGCCCAGGAACAGGAACTGGTAGACCGCCTCGCCCTCGCTCATGATAGCGGTCCACAGGTCGCTGGCTTCCTCACTCGGACGCAACGCCAACCAGATAGTGACACATCCGGCGATGAGAGCGACCAGAACGCCGGTACCCACCAGACGCTCACGAGTGGATCCGCCGCGGGTGCGCAGCACCTGCACCACGCCACCCAGAAGCATGGGCACAGCAAACACTGCGGCAGAAACCACCGCGTTCGGATGCACCAGAGCCAAACCGCCCAGGCCCACCAGAATCGTCAGCGACAGGGACAGCACGAAGGAGTACTCACGGCGCGCCATGAGCTGAATCATGTGTAGCAGTAGCGCCACGAACGCGGGCAGCAGGGCATAACCCAGAAGGTTCGGGAACAGCACACCCCAGAACAGCAGCAGACCCGGGAACGCAAAGAAACCGCAAGTCAGAGCCGGAATGGCGAGCGCCTGCAGGGGGCGCAGGTGCGGAATGCTCAAGCACATAGCAATCAGGGAGCAAGGCCAGATAATGCCTGCCGCCAGCAGAATCATGACGATGGTTGCCGTAGCGATGCTCGTGCCGGTCGTGCTGTAAATCAGGTACACGAAGTCGTGCCAGCCGGCAGGATAAAAAGTAGGTTCTTGATTCGCGGCGGCAATTGCACCCAGAGTCAGGCTGGAGGCGTCGCCGTGCTCCTGAATCCAGCGAATCGCGTTCATATGGAATGAGTTATCGAGGGTCTGCGAGAACGCCTCGGGCCCAAAGACCATATGCTGGGTTGCGTGCAGGGTCAAGAAACCGCCCAGCACCGCGCCGATTACGGGCCAGGCGAGGGGCACGGTATTACCCGCCCAGTTCTCTGCGGCCTCGCTGGAGGCGTCGGGTAGGGCGGAGGGCCAGCGGCGGCCCACCAGGTGCATCACACCCGCGGCGGCAGCCACCAGCACGGCGCCAACCGGCACGAAAGAAATCAGGCTCCACGGAACACCGGTCTTACCCAGCACAATCGCGGAAACAGCCACCAAAGCGAAGGACAGCAGCGGCGCATAAAAAACGCGCAGACGTGCGGGAACACGCAGCGCCCAGCCCATTGCATAGCCGGGGCCAAAAGCCAACACGACCGCAAAAAGTAGCAGCGGAATAGTTGCCAACCAGCTCATTAACCCTCTTCTCCCCACAGTTCACGCACCGGAAAACCCCTCAAATACGGGGGTCGGTGCGCTTTCGCGTACCAAGCAAGGATACCTTAGAGCCCTCTTCACCCCCGCGAAACCCCGCGGAAGAGAGAGGGACAGCACCCAAAACCAAGCGTTCCGAACCTTTCACGGGGTGCCCCATGGAACATCCCGCAGAACACCTCCGGGAAGCCCCCAAACGGCGAAGAATATGACGTAATATTTCGCGCCCCGCGTCATGAAAGGTGCACCTAAGAAACATAGGGCAATAAATAAGGTGTTCAGCACCCATTAGCTTTACCCTGAAACATATCTCCCCTTAACTAAAGGGTCGCCCAACGCATACACATCTGGACGAACCCTCAAACGCAGCCGCAGAAGAAAGGGTCGATCATGACCGAAACCATTGCAGCACAGGCACCCATCGCCGACACCTCCGAGCAGTTCAAGCTCGCCTTCGGACACCAGCCCGCCGGCGTCGCCATCATCACCGCCACCGACGAAAACGGCGAACCCGCAGGCTTCACCGCCTCCTCGCTGACCTCCGTCGCCGCAGAACCGCCCATCATCGCCTTCTCCCTCAAGGCAAACAGCGGCTCCGCAGCAAAGATCGCGGCTGCCTCCTCCTTCCTCGTGCACATGCTCGACGCTGAGAATGTCACCCTCGCGAAGAACTTCGCAACCCACGACTACCCCCGCTTCGAAGACCCCAGCACCTGGGAATTCGTCCACACCGGTGAGCCCCTCGTCCACGGCGTGCGCCGCGTACTGCGCGCAACCCCGCTCAGCCGCGTTGAGGCAGGCCCCGCACTCGTCTTCACCGCGCAGGTTGAAGAGTTCATCCGCAACGACTGCGAAGGCACCCCGCTGGTCTACCACTCGCGCAACTTCCACGCGCTGGGTGACCACTCCAACGTGAACAACTACAGCATCTAACCCCGCGCAGGGGTCACGGGGCGGTATTCGACGACCATGAGGCGACGAATGCCGCCCCGCGGCGTACCCTGAACATAACAGCGCACGCGACACATGACAGCGCACAGCATCACAACGCAGAAGGAATAGTTATGACGGCTCAGACTACCCAGCCCGCATCCCTCCCCTGGCTCGAAAAGCTCATCGCGATTCCCACCATCTCCGGCAGCTCCAACCTCGAACTCATTGAGCTCATCGAGGCCGAGTTCGCCCGCTACGGCTACAGCGGCGTGCGCACCTACAACGAGGACGGCACCCGCGCCAACCTCTTCATTACCGTCCCCGCCGCGGACGGCACCACCCGCGGCGGTGTTATTCTCTCCGGCCACACGGACGTTGTGCCCGTTGCCGGTCAGGACTGGGACGCCGACCCCTTCACCCTGCGCGTGGAGGGTACCCGCGCCTACGGCCGCGGCGTCTGTGATATGAAGGGCTTTATCGCCGTGGCGCTCTGGCTGCTGCCGCGCGTTGCGGAGGCGAAGTTGCGCGCTCCCCTGCACTTCGCGTTCTCCTACGACGAGGAAATCGGCTGCGTCGGCGCCCCCTCCCTCATCGAGGAGTTCGTAGCGCGCGACCTCGCCCCCGACTACGCGATTGTGGGTGAACCCTCCAGCATGCGCATCATCGACGCGCACAAGGGCGCGCACCGCGGCCGCGTCACCTTCACCGGCGTGCCCAAGCACGGCTCCCTCGCCACCCATGGCGTGAACGCGGTTGCTGCCGCTGGCGAGTTCATCACCTTCTTCACCGACATGGCGGACCAGTGGGAAGAAGAAGGCCCCTTCGACGAGTCGTTCATCATTCCCCACTCCACCGGCAGCGTGAACCTGGCAAACGGCGGCCTGCAGTACAACATCGTCGCCGAGCAGGCGGTCGTAGAGTACGATGTGCGCACCCTGCCGCAGGTGACCACCGAGTTCTTCGTCGAGCGCATTGACCGCGAACTTTCCGAGGTCATCCTGCCCGACTTGCAGGCACGCGCCGCACGCGCCGAAAAGCTCACCGGCGCGGAGCCCGGTAGCCTCACCTCCCGCGTGGGCGTGAAGCACGAACTGCTCGCCGCCGTACCTGGCCTCGGTACCGAAGACGACGCGCCCATCGTGCGCCTCGCCCACGAGTGGCTCGGCACCAACGACGCACCGCAGAAGGTCACCTACGGCACCGAAGCGGGCCAGTTCCAGCGCGCCGGCGTGCAGAGCATCATCTGCGGCCCCGGCGATATTGCGCAGGCGCACTCCCCGAACGAGTGGATTGAGCTGGAGCAGCTGAGCGAATGTGAGCGCTTCTTCGAGGCGATTCTCGACTGGGCGAGCGCCAAGTAGCAGCCGTGTAGCGGCATAAAACTCAGCTCACTGCGGCTCATGAGAGCCGCACGAAAATTACAGAAAATGCCCGGGCACCTTCAACGGTGCCCGGGCATTTTTTGTGCTGATGGCGGGTAGTGAAGGTGGGGGTTCAAGTGTTGGTTGAGCCATGGATTTACCTGTGGGTTGAGCTGTGGGTTTAAGTATGGGTTTATGGAATGAGTCCAAGGTGTGGACTATGCCCGTTTTTCCCCTCGTCCACCACATTTATTTTTAAACGAAAAACCCGAAAAACCGCTTATGTCTAAGGGTGAAATAACACAAAAGTATTGTCTTCCAGGGGTATTCAAGGTTCCATAGATGCCAAAGGTTAAACACGCCACCCAGGCGACATAACCCACACAAAACCACACCTCCCTCACGCTCGGCACTGCACACCCGGTCGAACCCCGGTTCACCACCCGCAGTTCACTACCTGAAGGACACCCCGTGTACACCATCAGCCCCTACCTCGCCGAATTCCTCGGCACGCTCATCATGTGCACCATCGGCTGCGGCGTCATCGCCAACGTCGAACTCCGCCGCTCCAAAGGCCACGGCGACAACTTCTTCACCATCGCCTTCGGCTGGGGCTTCGCCGTCACCTTCGGCGTCTATGCCTCCCACGCCTACTCCGGCGGCCATCTGAACCCCGCCGTGTCCATCGGCCTGGCTGCCTTCGGCGAATTCCCCTGGGAGAAGGTCCCCGGCTACATCATCGCCCAGGTCCTCGGCGCGATGGTCGGCGCCGGACTGGTCTACCTCAACTACCTGCCCCACTGGAAGGCAACCGCCGACAAGAAGATTAAGCTCGGCATCTTCGGCACCGTCCCCGCCATTCACAACTACTTCACCAACGCCCTCTCCGAAATGATTGGCACGTTCATGCTGGTCTTCTCGGCACTGTACACCGGAGTGAATTTCAAGCCGACCATCAGCGGTGGCGTGGAGCTCTCGCTCAACCTCAACGACGTGCTCAAGCCCCTCGCCTTCGGCTTCATGGTCGCCGTGCTCGTCATCGGTCTGGGTGGTCAGACCGGCTACGCGCTGAACCCCGCCCGTGACTTCGGTCCGCGCCTCATGCACGCCCTGCTGCCCATCCACGATAAGGGTTCCTCGCGCTGGTTCTACGCCTGGGTTCCGATCTGCGGCCCGATTGCTGGCGGTTTCATGGGTGGCGCGTTCTTCAAGCTCTACTACGAGGGTCAGGTCAGCCCGTGGCTGTTCGTTTCCAGCGCTCTGGCGGTTGTGGTTCTGCTATTCGCGTGGTGGGCTAACAGCCACCTGTACCGCGCACCTAGCTCCGAGGTTGTCCCCGAGTTTGAGGACACCCACGCTACCGCGGCGGCACGCGCAGCGACCTACACCCCGACCGGTTCCATGCCGGTCCTGCTGCCCGAAGAGGTGAAGGAGAACCGTAGCACCCGCGTCGTGAACCGCGTGACCGACGGCGAGTAGCTCTTCTCATCTAGGCTCCCCTGTCTAGGGTTTCATCTAAAAACGGCGAACCCCTCATTTTCATAACCTGACTTATGTTGTTCAGGTTCTGAAAATGAGGGGTTCGTTGCGTCTACCTCACGGAAGGAGGTTCATTCAGGGGTGCCGAAAAGAAATACAGTCTAGAAAGGTCCTAGCTTAGGTACAAAAAGAGTCATCTCCTGAACGATATACTCTGCATCTTCCAAAGCCTCTTCAGCTTCTTCCACAGCTATAGGCTCATAATCCAAACCGGGATACTCAACCTCATGGCGAGTTCGACGCAAGCGAGAATACAGCTTACCCACCACATCATGAGGGCCTCGCTGAGCACGCAACGCATCACCCACCACAATATGACCTCCCCGAGTAGTCGGCCGCAGACCCTGCACCGCCAAGGCGGCAGTCATCGCCAATCTCGAAGCATCATAGAGGAGCGTATAGGCACCTTCCGGATCATCAACCACCAGACGATGCGCCGTCTTTAGATGCCGGCGAGCACGCAACAACAGACCTTGAGCATGCTCACGATTTACAGCGACCCATTCCAACTCACCGGCATTAATCAGCTCAAGCATGCGCTCCCGACCAACAGTCCAAGGACCAGGAGTCGGGGCATTAGGCTTCAGCGTCGACATCATTCACCTCCAACTGCCCAAAGAGAACCTCCATCGGGCGCGACCGCACAGTCTGCACGAAACCATCCTGCGAATTCCAAGCCTCAGGAGATAGCCGCTTTACGTTCACCTCATAGCCAAGCTTCTGCTCAGCATCATCAATAGCCTCATACAGCTTCTGACGTGAAGGGGAGCCAACAACCAGCACATCAATATCGTTCGGCACGTGCCCAGCCACCCCAGAACGACGGCTAGCCCACGAGCCATAAATAGCGGCACCCTCAATATTGGAAACACCCTGCAAAGTATCCCGGAGCACCGGAACGGGGCCATAAGTTACCAGGATCAACTGACGCATCGCCTGGCCCACCGGATTATCAACCTTGGCTTGCACCATACGGGTCCTGCCAACATTCTGGACGGTCACCAAGCCGGACTGTTCCAGACGGTTCACCTCTCGGGAGACAGTCGGCAACGATGCACGTGTCGCATCAGCAATCTGCGACACCGTGTACTGCTGCTCAGGGTGAGAGAACAGCAATGCCATCACTTCACCCTGCAGGTCACTACGCAAGATAGGAAGGAGACTAGGAGCAGACGTTTTCATAACATGAATTATATCAATCATGTTATGAAAACGTCTGCCAATTTGGAGGGGTTCTAGACCGCGGCGGATGCCATTGCCAGCACCCGATCATGCTTAGCGAGGCGGCGCTTCTGAATCGCGCGCACCACCCAGATGCAGACCGCACCCAGGACCGCGCCGGCAGTGTTATTCACAATGTCATCCACGTCGAAAGTACGGTAGGTGAAGCCCGCCAGACCCCAGTTACCGGTCAGCTGGCTCAGCTCAATGAAGCTCGAAAGCGCAAAGCCACTCAGCGCAGTAGCGCGCAGACCCCAGCGCAGGCAGCCCGCAGTAAAGAAGCCCAGCGGAATGAACATCGCGATATTGAAGAAGAGCTGCGCGTACACGGTGGTGAAGAAGCGGCGCAGACCCATGCCAGCCGTCAGGTCCCACGCCTGCTGCCAGCTCCAGCCCACATAGAAGCGCGGGTAGTAGAGTTCGGGGTTCGTGACACTATTCGCGCTACCAATCGGGGTCAGCGTCAGCGAAAGAATCGACGCAAGGAACAGTGCGAAGGATGCAGTCAGCAGGTACTGGCGGATGCTGTGTGCTCGGCCGGTCTTCTTGGCGCGCAGTCGCATGCCAATGAAGCCGATGATGGAGAGCGCCACGGTGAGCGCCGCAATCTCGATGGCAAAGGTGCCAATCATGTGTTTGTTCAGTAGTTCCTGCATGCTGTGTGTTCCTTAAGTCGTGAGAGTGAGTTATATGCTTCCCACCTGAACATATGTCTGTCCTTACATATATTTCCGGTGGTATATAGCGGGTGTCTGTTCATGCCCGCCGCATATCGTTCACCACCAGTGTAAAAGACAGCTCTATGGCTCACCCTAGGCGAAACTGTGAAAAACCTGTACAGCACCCGGCACGCCACGCAAACCGCTACAGCCGATACCGTCAGTACAGAACATCCGGCGGGAACACCGGCGCAATATACCGACCAAACAACAGCACAAACAGGAACGCGCCCGCAATCGCAGCCACCATCGCACCCACAACCTGCACCAGCCAGAGCATCAGGAACTTCACCATCTTGCCCTCAGCGCGGGCGGTCAACGCCTCCACCATGGCGGTCGAGAAGGTCGTAAAACCACCCAGCAGGCCGGTCGTAATCACCGTGCACCAGAACGCCACCTGATCCGTGGCGTTATAGTGCACGCCCAGCGCGCGAGGATTCGATACCGGCAAAATCAGCAGACCGTACAGGAACGAACCCACCAGGTTAATGACGAACACCGGGCTAATAATCGACGACTCCGTGCGCAGGCGAGGCGACATCGCCTTATCGAGGAAGAAGCGGGTCATCGCACCCAGACCGCCGCAGAGGAACACCATCAGAGCGAAAAACATTAGCGGTCCTCCTCAGCATCACGGGCGGGCACCAGGCGGGACGCCACAAAACGGCCGGTCAGCATGCCGGCTGCGGCGGCAACCAAACCACCCACGAGCAGCACCAGAATCGCCAGCACCATATACCCGCCGTGCACCGTGTACGGCAGGAAAATCGTCTGCGCCAGTACCGCAGCAATCGACGAATACGTCGTGTAGCCGCCCATCATACCCGCACCGAACAGCAGGCGGAACGAGTGAATCTGCTCCTCGCCGTCACGGCGCGCGTAGGCGTTCCACACCATCGTCAGCAGGCCCAGCGTGAACGAACCCAGCAGGTTCGCCACCAGCACGCCGCCGGGGGTGTACACGCGGCACAGCGCACCCGTGCCGCCGCCCAAAAAGACAAGAAAAGGGGCAGGCACACGGTTCAGAACGCCTCCTATCCTCTGCCGGATACTCGCGCGGTTTCTCATCACCGTGCACCTGCCCTTTCGTCTCGTATTGGTCTTCAGTATTAGTCTTCAAAGTGCGCTATAACAGCGCACAAACGCACACTAATACTTTAGCGGTTACCCAGGCTTTAGCTGTTACCCGAATCGGCGGCAGACTCGCGCTCGTGCTGAATCTTCTCGCTCAGCGCGGCACCCTCAACATCCATATTCGGGGTGAGGCGGTCCAGCCACTTCGGCATCCACCACGCCTTATCGCCCAGCAGAGCCATAATCGCCGGGGTCAGCGTCATGCGCACGATGAACGCATCCACGAGCACACCGAACGCCAGGCCGAAGCCCATCGGGCGAATCATGGTCGATTCAGCGAAGATGAAGCCGCCAAACACCGAAATCATGATGATCGCGGCAGCCACCACCACGCGCACCGCGTGGTTATAGCCACTCACAATGGCGGTCGCCGCGTCCTTACCGTGCACGTATGCTTCACGCATGCCGGTCACCAGGAACATCTGGTAATCCATGGCAAGGCCGAAGAGAATACCGATGAGCAGGGTCGGCAGGAAGGACAGCACCGGGCCCGGGTGGTCCACGCCGAAGAGGGAACTCATGAAGCCCAGCTGGTAGATGGACACCACGGCACCGAAGCTTGCCAGCACCGAGAAGAGGAAGCCCACCGAGGCAACCAGCGGAACCATAATCGAGCGGAACACCAGGATCAGCACAAGGAAGGACAGGCCCATCACCACGCCCAGGTACAGGGGTAGCTTCTGCGCGAGCACCTCGGAGACATCAATATTGCCGCTGGTCTGGCCCGCAATGCCGAGAGACACCTCAGAGCCTTGAACCGGAACGGTTACGGCGCGCAGCTTATGGACGAGCTCTTCGGTCTCCACGGAGCTTGCACTGTGCGCAGGAATCACCTGGAAAATCATGAGGGTACGGTCATCTGTCATACCGCCGGGAACCACAGCCTGCACATTCGCGCCGCCGCGCTCCTTCACCGCGGAGGCGATATCAATCTGCACCTGCTGAGCCTGCTCCTCGCTCATATTCGCGGGAGTATGCGCAACCGCAACCAGCGGGGCGCTCATACCCTCACCGAACTTGTCCTTAATCAGTGCGTACGACTTATACGCGGCGCTATCGGAAGGGTAGTTCGAGGCATCCGGCAGACCCAGGCGCATCTGCGACATGGGTGCAGCAACCACCAGCAGCGCCACAGTACCGACCACCAGGGTCAGCAGCGGACGCGCCAGCACGAGACGCAACCAGCCGTTCGGCTTCTCGGTGCGCTCGGCATCCTGCGCGCGGCGCTCCTCAATCTTCTTTGGAGTATCGATGGAAGCCCACAGCTTCTTCGGCATGATTTTGGCACCCGCCAGGGACAGCACCGCAGGGGTGAGAGTCACCGCAATCAGGGCGGCAACCACCACGCAGAACGCGGCGGCGTTACCCATCACGCCCAGGAAGGGAATACCGGTCACATTCAGCGCAACCAGCGCAATAATCACGGTGCTTGCCGCAAAAATCACGGCATTACCGCTCGTGCCGTTCGCCAGGGCAATCGCCTGGACCTTCGGCATGCCGTCGAGCAGGTTCGTGCGGTAGCGGTTCAGGATGAACAGCGAGTAGTCGATACCGACCGCCAGGCCAAGCATCAGGCCCAGGGTGTAGGCGGTGGAGCTCATCTGAATGATGGAAGACAGCGAGAGCGTGCCGAGCACACCCACCACCACGCCCACCAGGGACATCAGAATCGGCAGGCCGGCAGCCACGAAGGTGCCGAGCATGACCATCAGCACGATGAAGGCGATAACCATACCCGCAACCTCACCGGTGTGCGAGCCGCCGCCGAGCGCGGATTCGCTCAGGTTCGCGTCGAACTGGACGGTCGCCCCGTGCAGGTTCGCCAACTCGATATCGGACATGACCTTCTGCAGGTCGGCGGAGGGAACCTCAAAAATCTTCTTCTTGAACGACACGGTCGCAATCGCCGTGGACTGATCCTCAGAGACCATACGGTAGCCTGCGGTGAAGTCGTACAGCTTCTGCTGACGCTCCAGCTGCTCACGCTGTGCGGGCAGCTCACTTTCGGTCTTCTGCAGCTGGTTGCGCTGCTCGTCCAGCTTCTTCTTGCCTTCAGCCAGTTCGTCCTTCTTGGAAGCAATCTCTGCGCGGCCCGCATCGACCTGCTTCTGGCTCTCGGCGAGGGTGTCGCGCTGCTGGTTGAGGGCGTTCTGCTGTTCGGTCAGCTGCGCCTGCTGGGCGTTGAGCTGCTCGATCATCTCGGCGGGTGAGCCTGCCGCCTCCGCCTGGGCGTAGCCGCCCTTCAGCTGTGCCTGTGCGTCATCGAGCTGCTTCTGCGCCTCGTCCAGCTGCTTTCGACCAGCGGTAATCTGCTCCTGCGAGTCGTCGAGCTTCTTCTCGTTCTCGGCAATCTGCTTGGTGCCCTCTTCAATCTGGGATGCGGCGGCACTCAACTGCTTTTTGCCGTCCTCAATTTGGGCGGGAGCGGCCTCGATTTTGGCGTGCGCCTCGTCGAGCTGGTTTTTCGCCTCGGCAAGCTTGGAGGTGGTGGTGAACGGGTCGGTGACCGCATCCACGGAGGGCACCTCGGCGGTGAGCTTATTCAGCGTGGCGGAGAATGCCTGCTTCTGCTCTTCGGTGAGGGCGGTGCCGTCACCGGTGGTGAGAAGGATCTGGCCGGAGCCGCGGTTGGCGCTCGGGAAGCGCTGGGCGAGCTCGTCGGAGAGCTGCTGGGTTTGCGTTCCGGGCATGGTGAAGGTGTTGCTGAGCTTGCCGTGGAACGCGGTGTAGGCACCCGCTACACCTGCAATGATGAGTACCCAGGTGAGGATGACAGCCCAGGCACGGCGGGCGGCGGCTTCACCGATGCGGTAGAGCCATGTAGCCATGAATTATTCCTTTGAAGTTGAGTGAGTGAAGAGTTTGGTGCGTTTGGTGCGTTGGGTGCGTGTGAATACGGTGGTTGCCCTGTTTTGCCACCCGCATGCTGAGGTGACGCCCCTGTTTTTGGGCAAAAACACCCCGCTTCGGGCACCTGCAGATGAGGTGCCCGAAGCGAGAGTTTTTGAGCGTGAATGCTATGGGGCTTAGCTTGCGAATTCGCCCTGGACCAGGCGGCCCAGGTAGTCGAGTGCCTCGAGTACGCACTGGCGCATTGCTTCGATGGCGAGTGCTTCGGGGTGGGTGTCTTCGGGGGCTTCCGCTGCGACCTTGGCGGTTACTTCTTCGGCGCGGGTGAGGTAGTAGTAGACGCCTTCACCGATGGTTTCGGAGAGGTTGGAGGCGAAGACTGCCACGCGCAGGTAGGGCAGGTCGGGGTATGCCTCGAGGTATCGCTCGAGGAAGATGTCGTAGGTGCGCTCGAGGATGACGTGCGAGTATTCCTCGAACTTCGCGGGGCTGTCCATTTCGAGGGCGTAGAGCAGGTGTGCGAAGGGTGCGATGTACTCTTCGAGGGTGTTGCTCATGAAGACATTGCGGGCGATGGAGAGCATTTCAGCTTCCATGCTTGCGTTTTCGCCGGAAACGGTAAAGTCGCATTCTTCGAAGATGCGGTTGAAGTACTGGTTCATGCGGGTGACCAGCACGTCGTCTACGGAGGCGAAGTGGTTAAAGATGGTGCGGCGGGAGACGCCGGCGCGTTCTGCGAGTGCTTCTGCATTGAGGGCGCCGTAGCCGCCCTCGAGGATGAGGGCTTCTGCTGCCTCAACGATTGCGATGCGGTTCTCCGCCTTGCGGGCGGAGCGCTTGTCCGTGATATTTGCGGGGGATTCAACAAGATTAGCCATGTTTTTTACAATACGCGCATTGTTTCACCGGGGGTAACTATTTTGGGGTTAGATTGACCACATATTTGCACTCCAGGCAATAAACTTGAAGTGCAGATTTAATGTTTACTCAACAAGCAATTTAGTGTTTTTGCACGTCAACCCACCATAAAGCCGCAAAAGCACCACAAAGGGGAGCAGAGTGCACACACAGCACACCTCACTCCCCCTCAAGCAGCCATTCACAGAGTGGACGCACGCGGACCAGGTAGCAAACCAGACCGGCTGATCAGACGCCGGACTAGGCAGCCGGCTGAAGACGCGCATCCAGCGGCAGGCGCACCGTAAAGACCGTATGACCCGGCTGACTCTGCACCTGAATCGAACCACCGTGCGCCTGCACGATTGCCTGCACAATCGCCAAGCCCAGGCCGGTGGTTCCATCCGAGCCGGAGCGCGCCTTATCGGCGCGAGTGAAGCGGTCAAAAATCTTCGGCAGGAATTCGGGCGCAATACCCGGGCCGTTATCGGTCACGGTGACCACAGCCTCGCGACGTGCCGCATCCACCGACAGGCCCGCGGTCACGCGTGTGCCCTCATCGGTGTGCTTGCGGGCGTTCGAGAGCAGGTTCAGAATCACGCGCTGAATCTGGGAGCGATCCGCCACCACTTCGACGGGCTCATCGGGCAGGTTCAGGTGCCACTCGTGGGTGCGGGCTGCCGCCTGCATATCGGAGGTACATTCGAGTACCAGCTCGGTCAGGTCAACCTGCTCCAGCTTGGGTTCGCGTCCCTCGTCGAGGCGGGCGAGGGTCAGCAGGTCTTCCACGAGGCGGGACATGCGTTCAGTCTGCGAGTCGATACGCGCCAGGGAGGACTGGCCGGACTCACTGAGCGGTTCGGTCCAGCGGAGCATATCGGAGTAGCCCTTAATGGCGGCGAGGGGCGTGCGCAGCTCGTGGGATGCGTCCGCGATGAAGGCGCGAATCTGATGCTCGGTGCGTTCGCGCACTTCGAGGGCGGAGTTCACGTTATCGAGCAGCTGGTTGAGGGCGTAGCCGACCGCGCCCACTTCGGTACGCGGGTCGGAGTCACGCGGCTCCACTCGCACCGCCGATGAGATGGTGTGTTCTTCCAGGTCCAGGTGCGCCACGTCGGTCGCCACCGCGGAGACTCGTTCCAACGGCTTCATGGTGCCGCGAATAATGTAGGAGCCAGCCACACCGGCGCCGACCATTACGGCTATGGATCCGAGGGACACCACAATCACGAAAATGGTGAGGGTCTGCTGCACGTTGGCGAGCGGGATACCGACCACCTGCGCGTCGGCGGTATTACTAGCCTTCGGGGTGATTTTCACGAGGTACAGACCGGATTCCAGTTTGATCTCTCGGACTTCTTCTTTGGTGGCGTTCAGCGCCATGGTTCCGAGGGTTACCTGGTCATTGGCGGAGAGGCTTTGTATAGTGCCGTCGCTGGCAAGCTTGCTGGCGATTTCTACGGCACCTTCGGATTCCACACAGGTGATGATGGTTCCGGACGCCTGACCGGGTGCAAAGAGGGAGCTGCTCTTCTGCAGATCATCACAGTCCACCTCTTCTTTTTTGCCGGTTCGAGATGAGGGCTGCACCACGCGGTGACTGGTTTCTTTGAGGTCGCTTTGCGCCTGCTGGTAGAGGGAGTTCTGCAGGGTCACATAGGTGGACAGGCCGATAATGAGGCAGGCAATGCCGAGGGCTGCCACGAGGATTGCGATGAGGCGCGAACGCAGGTGGGGTACGTAGCCCAGTTCTTCGGGGGATGCTTCGGGGTTCCTCATGCTCTTCCAAGCGGCGCGTAGGCGCACGAAGAAGTTTCCGCGGGAGGGAACGGATCCGTCGCGCACGGAAGTACCCGCGCGCAGGGGGCGGGTTGCTTCGTTATCCGAGGAGGCGGGTTCACTGGGTGAGTAGGAGCCCACGAGCATCCTTTCTTTCTATATTCGAAATACGGAATATAACTGATATGGCGCGGTATAACCGGGTGTTATACCGCGCCATATGAAGAGCAGAGAATAGAACTATACGGCGGGACGCAGCACGTAACCAGCACCGCGCACAGTGTGAATCATCGGTTCGCGACCCACATCAATCTTCTTACGCAGATACGAGATGTACAGCTCCACAATATTTGCCTGGCCACCAAAATCGTAGTTCCAGACATTGTCGAGAATCTGACTCTTGGAGACCACGCGCTTCGCGTTTTCCATGAGGTAGCGTAGCAGGTCGAACTGGGTTGCGGTGAGGTTGATTTGCTCGCCGCCGCGGGTGACCTCGCGGGTGTCCTGGTTCAGCACCAGGTCGCCTACAACGAGCTCAGCATCATCAATGGCGGCGACACCGGAGCGCTGCACCAGGCGGTGCAGACGAATCATGACCTCTTCCATAGAAAAGGGCTTGGTCACGTAGTCATCCGCACCGGCGGCAAGACCCTCAATACGGTTGTCGACCGAGTCCTTAGCGGTCAGGAAGAGGCAGGGAACCTCGGGGTAGAACTTACGGATACGGGTGAGCAGTTCCAGACCGTCGAAGCCGGGCATCATAATGTCCAGCACGAGCACGTCGGGTCGCCAATCGCGGGCAATCGCGAGCGCGGAGGGGCCGTCACCGGCGGACTGCACATCCCAGCCGATCATTTTCAGACCCATGCTGACGAGTTCCTTGAGCATTTCCTCGTCGTCGACGACGAGGGCGCGGATGGGGCTGCCGTCCGGGTGCTCGAGTGCGGGAAGGTTCTTGGCGATTTCGGTTGCTTTACTGCTCATGTGGTTAAGAGTATCGCGATTTAGGGTTCACGGTGGGGCGGGATCCGGTTTTCAGCCGCAAACTTATGGAATGCTTGCCCGCGTCACAGCTGGGGCACAGTTTCGCGCCGCCCATTACCCCAACCACGCGCGTTAACCCTTCAATACGGGTTCAATCTTTCGGTAAAATTTGTAGTAGCTTAGGTGATACTCAATCGCCTTTTATCGTTTCAGTGTGCCACCCCGACACAGGCGCCCCGACACCCGCAGAGGAGGACACATGCGCATTAGCCGTATTTATAACAATAATGTTGTCCTCACGGTGGATCATTTGGGCAAGGAGTCCGTGATGATTGGTCGCGGCATTGCCTTTGGCAAGCGTAAGGGTCAGCTGATTGACCCGTCTGCGGTGGAGCAGACCTTTGTGCCTGAGAAGGGCATGTCGGGTGAGCGTCTGAGCATGACGCTGTCTGAGATTCCGGCGGAGATTCTGTCGATTGCTACGCAGCTGGAGTCGAAGGTTCGCGCCGAGGGTGCGCTGGAGCTGTCGAATTCTTTTATTCTTCCGTTGGCTGATCACCTGCATTATGCGGTGGTTCGTGCGCGTGATGGGGTGCGGGTGGAGTATCCGCTGGCGCCGGAGGTGACTGTTCTTTACCCGCGCGAGGTGGAGTACGGCCGCGAGGTTTTGGCGATGGTTCGCGAGCGCCTGCAGGTTGAGCTGGATCCGAATGAGGCTATTCCCCTGGCGTTGCACCTGGTCAATGCGCAATTTGCGACGGCGGATATGTCTCAGGCGTTCCGCATGACTGAGGTTTTCGCGCAGGTTTTTGAAATCATCGAGGCGAGCTACGAGCAGAAGATCGACCCGGATTCGATGAGTGCGGCACGTTTTGTGACGCATCTGCGGTACCTGTTTGTGCGGGCGAGCCGCGCCTCCACGAATCGCACAGAGGACGCTGAGGATGAGGTGTCGCAGCCGAGCCTGTTGGCGGCTCTTCGTGAGGATGCACCGCGCGCCTACGCGTGTGCACAGAAGGTTTTGTTGGTGTTGCAGATGCAGTTGAAGCAGAGCCTGACTCGTGACGAGTTGACGTATTTGACGATTCATATTGCGCGCCTGGCGCGGGATATGTGGGGCATTAACGCGTAGCGTATGCTCTGTAGGAAGTGACCGGGGGTTCTCGGTCGCTTTTTCTATGCCCGAAATCCCGGTGAGGAAATTCCGGTAAGGGTTTCGAGTGAAGAGTCTAAAGCAAGGAGTCTAGGGAAGCACTGCCGGGCGGAACGTGGCCGTTAAAGGTGAGCCGCTATTTATAGATACAACCTGTCACTAAAATGTCGTTTTCCCGGGTTTTCTTTCGCGCGTTAGCGCGTCGATTTAAATTTTGAAATGACGCTTTATAGCGGCGTCTTCCAGAAATACCATTCTGTGGACAGACCTCAGACAAATGTGGGTTTTTTATTAATCCCACATGTTTTGATTCGCACACTCATTTTTTTGTTCGGTATTTTCTTTGTAAATAATTTTCTCACGCTCGTGCGATCCATGTATTCCACATCAAACACCTCGTCAGCCCACCAGCAAAGTGCCAACATTCCCGAATTTTCGCGAGAGTAACGCATTCCCCTTCGCACGGGCAAGCATTTTTCGGTGTTCTGTTTAAATTTTTTACACCCTGGCAATAAATACGTGTTTTGACATCAAAAACCCATATTCCAACACCGATAAAAATGTCACAAGAACCTAAAGTGTGCATGCTCAGAAAAAACCCACAAAACACAAAAACAACGTGTTACTATCTGAGAATTATGAGGCCCCTCACGGGACCTATACACACCATGTCACGAAAACGAGAGGACCACTATGGTCACTATCATTGTGGCGGCACACGGCGAGTCGGCTCCGGCTCTGCTGAAGACCGCCGGCATGATCCTCGGTAACTTCGAAAACGTCCACCCGGTCACGTTCCTGCCGGGTCAGGGCCCCGAAGATCTCGTCGAAGAGTACACCCGCATCGTTGAGGCGTCCGAAGCAGAGGAAACCCTGCTGCTGGTCGACCTCTTCGGCGGTAGCCCCTACAACGCCGGTGCGCAGTTCGCAGCCACCCGCGAGGGCGTCGACGTCGTCTCCGGTGTCAACGTACCGATGCTTATTGAGGTCATCTCCGGCGCAGGCCGTAAGAACGCAACCCTCAAGTCCCTGGTCGCTAAGGCGCACAAGGCTGGCACTAAGGGTATTCGCTCCTTCCAGGAGGCGAACCAGCCCGCAGCCGCCAAGCCCGCCGAAGCGAAGCCCGCAGAGACCAAGGCGGTCGAGGTTCCGGCTGCTCAGCAGGTTCCCGGCGGCACCATGGACGCTATCTTCACCCGCATCGACTCCCGCCTGATTCACGGTCAGGTGGCAGGCACCTGGGTTCCGCATATCGCACCGCAGACCTTCATCGCGGCATCCGATAATGCGGCACACGATCAGCTGCGCAAGTCCCTGCTGCTGCAGGTCGCGCCGACCAGCGTGAAGACCAATGTCCTGGACATCGCTAAGGCTGGCCGCGTGTACAACAACCCCAAGTACACCGGTATGAAGACCATGTTCGTCGTAGAATCCCCCGTTGACGTGGTGCGACTGCTCGACGAAGGCGTCAAGATCAACGAAGTGAACGTTGGTGGCGTCACCTTCAAGACCGGCATGGTTCAGCTCTCGGACGCAGTGTACGCCTCCGAGGAGCACCTGGAAGCCTACCGCGAACTCATTAAGCGCGGTGTGAAGCTGACCGTGCAGCAGCTGCCCAACCATTCCCCGGTTGACCTGGCAAAAATCCTCAAGCAGAAAGGCCTGGACGCATGAGCGCCCTGACGTTTATTCTCGTTGTTCTCGTGGCGTTCATTGCGGGCGTCGCATCCGTGGTGGACGAGCGTCAGTTCCACCGCCCCCTGGTCGCTTGTACCCTGATGGGTTGCGCGCTGGGTGACCCGACCACCGGCATTATGCTCGGTGGCGCACTGGAGCTCATCGCACTGGGCTGGATGAATGTCGGTGCGGCGATGGCTCCCGACTCGGCTCTGGCGTCCACTATCTCCGCTGTTGTTGTGATTCAGGGTCACCAGGACATCACCACCGGTATTGCGATTGCTGTGCCGCTGGCGGCAGCAGGTCAGGTTCTGACCATTTTCGTTCGTACCATTACGGTGTTCTTCCAGCATCAGGCTGATAATTTCGCGAAGACGGCGAACTTCCGCGGTATTGAGTTGATGCACATTAGCGGTATGGCTCTGCAGGGTCTGCGCGTGGCTATCCCGACCGCTATTGTGGCGCTGATTAGCTCCGAAGAGCTGACCCGCCTGCTGGACATGATTCCCGCCGAGGTGACCACCGGTCTGCGTATCGCAGGTGGCATGATTACCGTGGTTGGTTTCGCAATGGTCATCAACATGATGCGTTCGAAGGCTCTCATGCCCTTCTTCTTCCTCGGCTTCATTGCCGCTGCTGCTATCCCGGCAACCCAGTCGATTTCGATTGCTGGTACCGAGGGTGCGAAGGATCTCGTCGCCACCCTGTCCGGTCAGGCACAGTTCAACCTGGTTGCTATCGGTATTGTGGGCGCCTGCCTGGGTCTGCTGTACACCCAGCTGAACCCGCTCTTCCATAAGAGCGAGGCACCCGCCGCAGCACCGGCAGCCGCAGCAAACGACCTCGATAACGAGCTCGAGTAAGGAGCATCATCATGACTGAGAACAAGAACGTCGAGCTCGTTGAAGTTCCCGAGCTCACCCAGCGCGATAAGATCGACACCTACATCCGTTCCACCTTCCTGCTCGGTTCGTTCAACTTTGAGCGTATGCAGTCCATTGGTTTCGCGGTTTCTATGATTCCGGCCATCAAGCGCTTCTACACCAAGAAGGAAGACCAGGCGGAGGCACTGACCCGCCACCTGGAGTTCTTCAACACCCAGCCGTGGGTTGCATCCTCGATTATGGGTGTGACCGCTGCGATGGAGCGTGAGAAGGCATCCGGTAAGGACATTGACGAGGCAGCAATCACCAATGTGAAGGTGGGTCTGATGGGCCCGCTGGCTGGTGTGGGCGACCCGATTTACTGGGGTACCGCACGTATCGTGCTGGCGGCTCTGGGTGCATCCCTGGCGGTGACCGGTAATATTCTGGGCCCGCTGCTGTTCTTCTTCGGCCTGACCGCGATTCGTTGGGCAACCCGCTGGTACGGCTTCAAGTACGGTTACGAGAAGGGTACCCAGATTGTGACTGAGGCTGGCGGTAACACCCTGCAGAAGATCACTCAGGGTGCATCCGTGATGGGTCTGTTCGTGATGGGTGCGCTGGTGTACCGCTGGACGAGCGTGAACATTCCGTTACCGCTGACCAGCTACAAGAACCAGGCTGGCGCGATGGTGGATGTGACCGTTCAGTCGGTGCTGAACGACCTGCTGCCGGGTCTTGCGTCGCTGGCCCTGTGCTTCCTGTGCATGTGGCTTCTGAAGAAGAAGGTCAACGCTATCTGGTTGATTTTCGCTCTGTTTGGCGTGGGTATCCTTGGTTCGTACCTGGGCTTCCTGGCTCTCTAAAAAATCTGAGGGATGAGCCCTTTCACCCTTCTATGAGGGCGTGAGATTCAGGGGCTGTATCTCAAGTGGCGGGGGTGCGGTCGGTACACTTGAAGTACCGGCGGCACCCCCGTTTTTCGTGGGCGTTTTTCGTGGGCTGCGGCGTGCAGTTCGCGGCGATGTGGCCTTTTCCGTGAAGGAGTTTTTATGACCAAGTTGATGGCTTTCGATTTGGACGGCACGATCCTGTTTAACCGTGCCGTGGAACCTGCCAATGAGCAGGCGATTGCCCGCTGGCAGGCGGAGGGTAACCTGGCGGTGTCTTGTACCGGTAAGAGCATTTTTGCCACGCAGCTGGCGTTGAACCCGACCGCCATCCGCTTTGATTACCACGTGCTGTACACGGGTGCGGTGATTACCGACCGGGATTACCGGGTGATTTACCGTCAGCCTCTTCCGCTGAGTGTTGTGCAGGCGTGCTACGAGCATTTCAGCACCGTGGACGGCGTGGCTCTGTTCGCAACCACCCTGGATAACGATTACAGCCTGTGCGACCGGGTGGGCTCCTCGACGAATATTCTGCCGGCGTTTACCCCCATGGAAGCTGGCGACCTGCAGAACCACGAGTACGTGGGCGTACCCCTCTGGATCCCGGATGCGCAGGTCCGCGAGGCGGCGTACGCCTGGATTCTGGAGCGTTTTGGCGATTCGGTGGACTGCCACAAGAACCAGGACTTCCTGGATATCGTGCCGCCCGCCTGCACCAAGGGAACCGGCCTGCAGCACCTGGTAGAGTACCTGCAGTCCGAGCATCCGGGCACCTCCTATGAGGTGCACACGATTGGCGACTCGTGGAATGACATCGACATGCACCGCTACGCTGACCGTTCGGCGTCTTTCAGCTACTCCCCCGATGATGTCAAGGCCGTCACCACCGATTGCGTGGATAAGGCGTACGAGTTCATTGAGGCTTCCCTGTAGCTGCTTCGGAGGCGGCGGCGCGGCGAGCGCCGCGCCTGCCAGCCGCTTTCTCTTGCGCGTGCTCGCCGCCCACTCCCCCGTTTCACGTGAAACACCGCTTTCCCAATACTCCCCATGAGGTTTCCTATGTGCCCCTCTTCCTCTAAGCCTTCCAAACCCCAGTCCGCAAAGAGCCAGCAGCCCGAGCCTGCCCAGTCTTACGACCCGTCCAGCTTCTCCGATACCTTCCGCGCTATGGCGCGCGAATCGCTCGTGAAGAACCAGAAGAACCAGCCGGACTCCCCCATCGTCTCGATTTCTCCGGTACTGATTATTCTGGGCGCTATTGCGGCGGCGCTGTACGGGCTGTGGCAGAGCTGGGCGTGCCTCATTCCGCTGGTGCTGATTCTGGTGCTTATGTGGGTGCGGTACACGATGCAGCGTCAGGCGCTCAACGATTTTGCAGAGCTGGAGGCGGCACGCACTGCATGGAAGAAAACCCGCGGCCGCCAGTACCTGGAGCTGATGGCGGCGCAGTCGGCGCGCATCCTGGAGGAGAATAAGGCGCTGACCAAGCAGGCTCGCGCGCACGTGCAGGAATACGCGGATTTCGCGGCACAGAAGCTGGGTGCACAACACTAAACGTTTTGAACGCACGGGCATAAAGAAACCCCCTCAGAGATGAACTGCGCCCCGAAACTTGGACGCTATAAATAGTAACCCTTACACAGCTTCCA
>NZ_CAUUDY010000002.1:0-183926 GCF_963544205.1 uncultured Rothia sp. | reverse complement strand
CCCCTCCCACGTTTCTAGAATCGGGAGTGTGACGCGCGCCGGCAACCTCCCGTCCCCGGCGCCCTTATTATTAAAAAATTATAAAAAACTTTTCGGGGGGGGGGGGGAGTGTTTACCTCTTGAATAGGGTTCATGTTTGCTGTAAAGTAACCCACAATACGTAATATACGTGTTGCACATTACTTGTTTTTGAGAAGTTTTCACCAATGATGGTGCGCCATCAGCTCGTAACCGGCGTAGCGAGCGAACCCCAATTTGAAAGGCGGTTCCCATGTTCTTCGATATTTCTGTGTTCCTGCTAGTGGTTTTGGTCATTGTGGGTCAGCTGAAAAAAGCACCACCAAGGTTGCTAAACAACCCTGGCTATCAGAAGGAGAGGGAGCAGGTGCGAAAGCACCGGCGCATCCTGGATATGCTCAGCCTGAGTTTTGCTCTTGCCCTGATGATTATTCAGTGGGGTGGCCCCCTGACGACGCTTGCCTTTCGGGCGTGCGTTATTTGGTTGATTCCCAGCCAGCTGTATGATCTCTGGCAGAAGTTCAATGTGTCGCGTGGGGTACTCTTCGCGTGTGCTATCGCGCTGATTGTTATTGAGTTTGGGTTGGCGCTCCTACCCTAACCTGCACCCTATAACAGTTGTGGCGGTGACCGAACAACGGTCACCGCCACAACTATTTTTAAGATGAGACAGGAGATGAGACAGGTTTGGATTAGACAGGGTTGTCGGGGCTGGGCAGGGTTACCACCTCAGACCAGCGAGTATCCTTAGCGGCCGCACGGTTCGCGTCGCTCTTCTGCTTCACATTGGCGGGTGCCTGCTGTGCCCACAACTCAAAAGCAACAATGTAGTTCTCGGGGTAGTTTGCCGCGAGCAGCTCCTGTCGGGTCGGGAAGTACTCCTTACCCTCTCGAATATCGACGTAGTTGCTTGCCTTGTAGGGGTCTGCGCTCTGGATGTCAGTGCGCGGGCCGGAGGCTACCTTTCCGCTTGCCACGTTATTGTCATCGATAGCGCGCACCCACGCTGCGGCGTAGGCGTGATCGGCCTTGTTCTTCTCGTACAGTGCCAGGCACTCGGCTCCTGCTGATTCAGCTTCGGCGCGGGTGGGGAAGTTCGCCTGGTTGCGCACAACATGCCGTGCGGAGACATAGGAGGGGAGCGCTGTACCGCGGTCGGCGCTGATGGCTTCCTGCTGCTTGAGGGTTTGAGCTTTCGCGGTTTCGTCAGGTTCAAGGCAGGGGGTAGACGTCTTCTTCGCCGCGGAAGAGGAGTCGGACCCGGTGGTGCTTGCTGCTGACGGGGATGAAGCCACGGTCGTATTCGAGGGTGCGGGAGTGTTTGATGCCGTGCTGGTGGAGCTGCCGCAGGAAGCAAGAAGCATGGGAAGAATCGCCAACGCGGCACCGCGTCGTAGACCGCTGGAACGGAGCGAAAGAAAAACAGGGGTGTGGGTCATGAGACCACCTCACAAGAGGGATGGAACGATATATTGCGTCTAAACATACCCAAATATTTGATACATGGTCAATGGAAAATACCATCATATTTTTAAAACCAACACTCTAGACGCAAGGCCTGCTACCCAGTAGTCTTAAAGCGCTGACCTGCTTAAATATGAAGTAGGCGGGGTAAGAGTGGGGAGATTTTGCGGTTTGCCCACCTATCCCAGTATTGGCTTTTGGGCTTAGTGGGTACAAAAAACAACATTGAGGCCATGTGTTCGGTGTTGTACTACTAGCGTTTTATGCTGCTGAAAGGTGCTACTGAAAGGAAAGGGCGTCATGAATTCTACTTATAAGATGTTCGCCATAAATGAGAAAATAATTTTGTATATCTTGTTTCTCATTGTATTGCAATTTTTTTATATTTTCCCAACTGCCCTGTATACAGATTTCGATAGATTTGTCTCACCATGTGTTGGGTGGCAAAGTACCTATTTCTACTTGCCCTTCTTTGTGGTGGGAGTTGTATTAGCTAGCTTGTGGCAGATTTTTAGTATATGGCTGGGCGTCAAGCTTCGCATAGGCATTTTTTGGATTGCCTCACTATATTTAGTTTTTAAAATGTATGGGACTTATGAAATTTTAAAACACCATATCGTAAGTCCATGTAAAGTCCCTACGGAATATATGCATGGAATATTGTGGCCATATGATTTGCAAACATTCATTCTCTTGGGTCCCGATATTGTCTCATGCATTATTTTTATAGCAGTTTTTATTGCATGTTCTAAGCGTAGCTACTGGGTGCCAACCGCCGCAGCTATAGCCGCATTTGTTGCGCAGTGCGTCATCTCGCTACTGCTCTGGGAATACGTTAGGGGACTTGTTTATTTCCTTCTGCAGTAGCGTTGGGCCTTCGAGGTGTAAGGCTTTGACCGAGTTGGAGGTTGCGTAATGGGCACTCCGGCCGTGCCCCTCCGGGTATGTTGGCTTCTGTTGATTATCGGGCAAATAGCAATATCTGATGCTGGTGTCTTGGTGCTGTATTTGCCTCAAGAGTCCGATAGTCTCCATGTTTACGCAGGTCAAGGCGCTAAATAGGCCTGTTCGCCGATTTTCTTCCGAAATGTTGGATTTTAAAAAATAAACATATTTTTCTCTTGACCATCTATCAAAACTACCCGTATATTGAGGGGCAACTCGGTATGCTCCAGCCCACAATGAGGTGACATGATGACCCAGAAATCCAGGACCCCCAACCCCCGCTACAGCGCACTGCGATACGGCGCCGCTCTCTCAATCCTGCCCCTGCTCCTTGCCGCCTGCGGTAGTGCAAACACCGCGGCAAGCAGCACCTCCTCACCCTCCACGGCGAGCGCCTCAGCAACGGCAAGCACCACGCCCACCGTCAGCTGCTCCTCATACTCCGCCGAAGATCTCGCATCAGCAGAAGCCGCCAAGCCCGTCCCGCGCACCGATGAACAATACCCCGCGTACATCCAATACCGGCACATCCTCGCAGACGGCGCCCACATGATTGAGCCCAGCGAAATCGACAGCAAATGCCACGCCGCACTCAAAGCAGGGCGGAGCGCCCTCCCCGAATACGTCCAAAACATCGATGCCTACAACGCTCACCCCAGCGTCGGAATCACCGACCCCTTCGCCGGTAGTGAGTACCGAGACATCAAGAACCGCAACGAATTCATCCCCCACCGCGCAGACCTGGAAGAAGCCGCCTACCCCGAGATGATTATTCGTCTCTACGAAAAGTGGTACGAGGCAGCCCCCGCAGACATCAAGACGCTCAGCGACGCAAACCGTGCACGATTCCTCGCCACGAGCGCCTACCAGCAGTGGAAGGCCCAGCCCCAAACCCCCAGTAGCGCCCGCCCATAAACCCACTCACGCATAAGCCCACTCAAAAACAGTTGTGGCGGTGACCGAACAACGGTCACCGCCACAACTCCTTAAATGCTCATTACCGGGCTTATTTTTGGGGGAGGGGAGGGGCTAGTTGCCCTTCACCTCGCGTGCCAGAGCCAGCAGCTCCTCATGCACCGTCGTATCGCCCGTAACCTCCGGGTGGAAAGAAATACCAATCAGGTTGCCCGAACGCACACCCACAATCTTCCCCTCATGACGAGCCGTCACCTGCACACCCTCACCGGTACCGGTCACAATCGGCGCACGAATAAACGCCGTATCAATAACTACCTCATCACCGGCAGGGGTCAGCCACGGCAGGCGCACCTCCGCAGAATCAACCTGCGAACCAAACGCGTTACGACCCACCGAAACATCCAAAACACCCAGCGACTGCTGACCCGGTGCCGGATCATCAATACGCTTCGACAGCATAATCAGGCCCGCGCACGTACCCAGGGTCGGCAGGCCCGAAGAAATCGCCTCAATCAGCGGCTCACGCACACCAAAAATACGGGTCAGGCGGTCAATCGTCGACGACTCACCGCCCGGCAGAACCAGTGCATCCAGACCCTCAAGCTGCTCACCGGTACGCACCCAACGCACCTGCGCGCCCAGGGACTCCAGCATCTCCGCATGCTCACTCACGCCGCCCTGCAGTGCCAAAACACCAACCGTCAAACCCTCACCCGGCAAAACACCGGTAGGCTGAACCATCTCAACCATCACCGCTCCCTTCACAAAAACAACAAAACAAGAAGGGGCGGGACCCGCCTCAGCGAACCCCACCCCCTCATCAAACACTCACCCCGGATGCGGGGTGCGCGCACGAATTACCAGCCGCGCTCCGCCAGGCGGTGCGGTGCCGGAATGTCAGCAACGTTAATGCCGACCATAGCCTCACCCAGGCCGCGAGAAGCCTCAGCAACCTTCTCCGGGTCGTTGTAGAACGCGGTAGCCTTCACGATAGCCTTCGCGCGAGCAACCGGGTCGCCCGACTTGAAGATACCGGAGCCAACGAACACGCCGTCAGCGCCCAGCTGCATCATCATCGCAGCGTCGGCGGGGGTAGCCACGCCACCGGCGGTGAACATTACGACGGGCAGCTTGCCGGTCTGAGCAACCTCAAGCACCAGCTCGTACGGTGCAGCCAGTTCCTTAGCCTTCACGTACAGCTCGTCGGGCATGGTGTTGTACAGGCCCTGCAGCTCAGCAATCTGACGCTTAATGGTGCGGATGTGCTTGGTAGCCTCAGAGACGTCACCGGTGCCAGCCTCGCCCTTCGAGCGAATCATAGCGGCACCCTCGGTGATGCGGCGCAGAGCCTCACCCAGGTTGGTAGCACCGCACACGAAAGGAACCTTGAACTGGTGCTTGTCAATGTGGTTCACGTAGTCGGCGGGGGAAAGAACCTCGGACTCGTCAATGTAGTCGACCTTCAGGGTCTCCAGAATCTGAGCCTCAACGAAGTGACCGATGCGGGCCTTCGCCATGACCGGGATCGAAACAGCATCAATGATGCCCTCAATCATGTCCGGGTCAGACATACGAGCCACGCCGCCCTGCGCACGAATATCCGCGGGGACGCGCTCGAGAGCCATGACGGCCACAGCGCCAGCATCTTCAGCGATCTTAGCCTGTTCGGGGGTGACGACGTCCATGATGACGCCGCCCTTGAGCATGTCGGCCAGGCCGCGCTTAACAAGCGGGCTGCCGGTTACGGTGTTGTTATCAGTCATGACCTTATCTTCTCACGTTCTGAGTGTTCGCGCGCACTCTCGGGGTCGGATTTTCTGTTCTCTGACACAGTACGACCCCAAGTTCACGTCAGAATGACACAAAACGTCATGAAAGGTAACCGCACCCATGAATAAGACAGCCCCGCCAGCGAGCGCCGGGAATAAAACCGCGGGTGTACTCTTTAAACCCCTGAAGTACACCGGAGACCCCCAGCAGAGGAACAGCATGCTTGAATCCCTCATCGCGCTCTCACTAGCCATCCTGGTGGGAACTATCATCGCGCACAAGACGCATATCACTCCCGCGATTGTGCTGATTTTTATCGGTCTGGCCATCGGTATTATTCCCGCCCACGAGCTGCATGAGGTGCAGGAACTTGGCCTGCCGCCGCACGTCATTCTCGAAATCTTCCTGCCCGTCATGCTCTTCTGGGAAACCCGCAACACCTCATGGCGTGAAGCGCGCACCCGCATCCGCGGCGTAATTCTCACCGGAACCCTGCTGGTCATCGTGACCGCTTTCGGTGTGGCGGGTATTCTGCACGCCTTCACCGGCGTGTACGTCTGGGGTGCGGCACTGCTCATCGGTGTGGCGCTCGCACCCACCGACGCGGTCGCCGTCGCAACCCTCAACGGCAAGCTGCCCAAATCCTCCATCACCACCCTCAAGGCGGAGGCACTCATCAACGACGGCACGACCCTCGTGCTCCTCGCCCTCGCCCTGCAAGTAGCCGCCGGCCAAGAGCTCGCCCTCGGTCACGCGGCCGGCATGTTCGTCTTCTCCTTCCTCATCGGTATTCTGGTCGGCCTGGCGGTTGGCTGGGTAGCCAACAAGATTCGTGCCCACATCGACAACCCGATGTGGTTCACCTGCTTCATGCTGACCGTGCCCTTCATCGCGTTCATTCTCGCCGAGAAGATTGAGCCTCTGCCCGATATGAAGGGCTCCGGCGTGGTCGCTGTGGTGGTTGCGGCGTTCTTCCTCACCTACTACAGCCCGGACACCATCCGCCCGCAGAACCGCACCTACGGCCTGCCCACCTGGGCGTTCGTCACCTTCGTCATGAACGCCGTGCTGTTCGTCATGGTCGGTGTGCAGTTGCCCTCCGCTGTGGAACGCGCCGGCCTTGTGCTTGGAAACGACCGCTCCAGCTGGGGTGTCGCCCTGCTCGCCGTACTGGTTGCCTGGATTTCCTGCGTGGTCATCCGCTACGTGTTCTTGCATGCGTCCATCTTCACGATTCGCCTGCTCGACCGCAGTGAGAAGCAGCGTTCCCTGCGCACCACCCACCGCGGCCGCGTCGTCTCCACCATGGCGGGTCTGCGCGGCGGCGTGTCCCTGGCGGTGGCGCTGTCTATCCCGGCGAGTGTTGAATACCGCGACTTCGTCATCTTCGTGGTCTCTGGCGTGGTGCTGTGCTCCATGGTCGTCCAGGGCATGCTGCTGCCCGCCGTGATCCGCTGGGCGAACCTGCCGGTCGACAACAGCGAAGAAGAAGAGATGAACGAAGCAATCCGCACCATGATTGCCGAGTCCTTCGACTCCATCCAGGAAATTGGTGGACGCATCAACGCCCCGCAGGAAGTCATCGACCGCATCGCGGAAGAACACATGTTCCACATGAGTATGTACCGTAACCTGCACACCCTGCACATGCACGGCGACGACACCCCCGAAAACGTGCTGAAGGTGCTCGAAGCGCACGAAAAGGAGAAAGAGCTGCGCCTGGGCGTGCTCGAAGTTCAGCGCGATGTTCTCAAGCGTCTGCGTGACGAAGGCAGAATCGACACGAACGTACTGCACCAAATCCAGGAACGCCTGGACATCGAGGTGCTGCGCGTACTCGGCCCCGTCGAACTCGAATAGCCGACCGAGCTCGAATAACCCAGTCTTCTACGTATGAGGCGAGGCGCCCCACCCCCAACAGCGGGGGAGGGGCGCCTCGTTACTTTTATGTCTAAACCCCTAGCCCCGCCACCATGCGGAGGGGGTACAATACACTAGCCCGTTTTTCGCGCGGACCACGCCTCTTACCGCGTCATTCACCGCGCCCCGGGCACGACACAGACCAGAACCACAGGAATCTATGGCACCTCAGCAGACTGAAAACAACGCGCCCAAAAACGGCGCACCCGCAGGACACGGCGGACACGGTCCGCACGGCGCAAGCGAAGACCCGCAGAACATCTACCTGCTCAAAGAAGCACCCATCCTCAAGGCGCTCCTCTCCCTCGGCGTGCCCATGGCGCTCGGCCTCGCCATCACCAGCATCTACAATGTGGTGAACTCCTACTTCGTCGGCCACTACGGCAGCGTCGAAGAACTCGCCGCAACCGGCTACGGCGTGCCCGTCTTCGGCGTCATCATGGCAATCGCCGGCCTGTTCGGCCTGGGCGCCTCCACCCTCGCCTCCCGCAAGCTCGGCGCAGGCGAACCCGCCCACGAAATCCACCGCGTCACCTCCTTCGCGCTCTACTCGGCGCTCGGTGCCGGCGTTATCGCTGCTGCTATCGGCTTTATCCTCGCCGACCCAATTACCGGCATCATGGGTGCCTCCGGCGGCTCCTACGAACCGACCCGCATCTACGTGCACCTCATGTTCCTCGGCGCGCCCCTCGCGATTGGTATGTTCACCCTCGAACAGCTCGTACGCTCCGAAGGCTACGCCAAGCAGTCGATGTACGGCATCATCGTCGGCACCGTCGTCACCTGCATCTTCGACGTGCTGTTCATCGCCGTCATGGACATGGGCATTGCCGGTGCAGGTTGGGCGATGCTGCTGGCTAACGGCGCGTCCATGCTGTACTACCTGCAGTTCCTGATGCGCAAGAGTGAGAACTTCTCCGCGAACATCCGCGACTTCTCCCTCGACCCCGCCATCATCAAGCCCGTGGTCGCGGTCGGTGCCGCCGAGCTCATTCAGAGCCTCAACCTGATCTTCGCCGCCCTGCTGCTGAACAACCTCGCCGCCTCCTACGGCGACGACACCGTGGCGGCGTTCGGTCTGGCAATGCGCCTGAACATGGTCCCCGAAATGCTGTGCATGGGCCTGTGCATGGGCGGTATCCCCCTGTACGCCTACGCGTACGGTGCCCGCAACGGCGCTCGCGTGAAGCAGGCGCTGCGCACCGCAACCATGCTGTCTGTCATTACCTCCGTAACCATCACCATTCCGGTGCTGATTTTCCGCCGCGAACTGCTCGCCGTAGTGGGCGACGAGCGTCTGGTGTCCACCGGTGAAGAGGTCATGGTTGCGCTCATGCTCGCCGCCGTGTTCAACGCGGTCAGCATCGTGTTCGTCTCCTGGTTCCAGGCGTCCGGTAAGGGCCGCCCGGCAATGCTGATGACCCTCGGCATTGCGCTGCTGTTCTTCCCCGCCGTGTACTTCGGCAACATGTGGTTCGGCTTTAAGGGCCTGACCTGGGCATTCCCCTTCACCCAGGTGCTTGCCTGCGCGCTGGGTCTGGTACTGTTCCTCACCACCGGGGGCGCGAAGGTACCCCCGGCTGAGGCTGAGGTTGAGACTGAAGGTTCTGAGGATTCGGATGTTCAGGCTGCCCAGGTTTCTGGCGCACAGCCCGAACAGAAGGCATAGTCCTCGGTCTGCAAAAGCATGGTAAAAGCCCTGGACTCCCACATGGGAGCCCGGGGCTTTCACATTGGTTCTTACGCTGATTAGAGCGTTAGTTCTTCCGCGTTAGTTCTTCCACCACGAATCAAAAATCGTTACCGGGGTGGTGCGCTTATGGCGGCTACGCAGGTAAATCTGCTCCAGCTTCTCAGCCGCCGCCTCGTCGATGTCCTTACCCTCCAGGTAGTCATCAATCTGCGGGTAGGTCAGACCCAGCTCATCCTCATCGGTGCGGCCGGGCACGCCGTCCAGCAGGTCAGCGGTCGGAGGCTTAGCCCACAGACGCTCGGACGCACCCAGCACCCGCAGCAGCAGCTGGTTCTGGCGCTTGTTCAGGCCGTACAGCGGTAGCAGATCCGCGCCGCCGTCACCGAACTTCGTGAAGAAACCCGTAATGGACTCCGCCGCATGGTCGGTACCCACCACCAGGTAGCCGGGGTCGCCAGCAATCGCGTACTGGGCAATCATGCGGGCGCGCGCCTTCACATTACCCTTGTTGAAGTCGCTGATCTGCTCGCCGGTCGCGGCAGTGTAGGCGCTGTCGAAACCATCCACGGCTTCGGCAATGTTGAAGGTCAGGGAGCGGGTGGGCTGGATGAAACGCATCGCCTCCTGCGCATCCTCTTCGTCGTGCTGCACACGGTAGGGCAGGCGCACCGCCACGAACTCGGTAGTGCGGCCACGCTCGTTGAGGCGGTCCACCGCCAGCTGACAGAGGCGACCGGCCAGGGTGGAGTCGATGCCGCCGCTGATGCCCAGTACCAGGCCGCGGCTTCCGGTGGCTTCCAGGTAGTCGCAGATGAACTGGATGCGGCGCTCCACTTCTTCGCGTGCCTGCTCTTCGGTCATGTTGGGCTTGACGCCCATTTCACGGATGATCTGTGCCTGTAATTCACGCATGACTTAAGTGTACGCTCCACCTTATAGCCCGTGCGGTGAACCGCCGAGGGAGGCGAGGTAGTGTTCCACACGGTGCGTTCAGAGCGGCGCACGCGGCGGGTTCAGTATCGTTTCAGCCCTGAAAATACACAGCATACTCACCGGTAAAAAACCTGTGCGACAACCCGTGCAGCTGTTAGCATGAACATACGGTTCAAATACCGTTCAAAACAGCCGGTGATGAGGGAAAACGCCCCCACACCCGCTACGCCACAGAACACGTCAACCAAGGACGGTGAAGACAGCACCATGGCAAAAACAAAAACTGAACTCTACGACGAGCTCGTAGACATCGAAACCAGCCTCGAAAACCACCCGCTCACCTCCGGGAAAATCGCGGAGGCGAACATCATCATCGAGCAGATGAAGGAGCAGGGCGCCACCCAGGAAGAAATCAATGAGGCACTCATCCGGCAGGGGCTGCCCTCCCTTGTGGAGATTGGTAAGAGTACCTTGCTGCAGTCTTTTAGCCTCTGGAAGCTCAGTCACCGCAAGTTAAAGGTGGAAGCCGCCATTGAGAAGCTCAACCGTAAAGAAGCCCGCCAACGCTAACTAGGCCGCCTCGGGCAGCGTGAGGCAAGCAAATACCCCCGGCAGATGCGTACGGCATCCACCGGGGGTATTTAGCGCTCAAATATAACGCTCCGATTAGCGGTTATTCAGCACACGCACGTTATAGCGGTGCAAGAACGCCGCCATCGCGCCACGCTCAATCGGCTGAACCGGACGGAACGAACCATCAGCCCAACCCGTCGTAATACGCTGCTCAGCCAACCACGAAATCTCACGGTAGAACTGGCTACCGGCTGACACGTCACTAAACGGCGAAGCCACCGGAGCAGAATACGCCGGCGAACCCGCAAAACGGTAGAAGAACGCCGCCATAGCATCACGGTTCACCGCAGCATTCGGACGGAACGTACCATCCGACCAGCCGGTCGTAATACCGCGGGCACGCATCCACTCAATCTCCTTGAAGAACGGGTGATCACGCGGCACATCCTTAAAGCTCGGAGTGGACGGCGCAGTGAACTGCGGCGAACCCGCCATACGGTAGAAGAACGCCGCCATCGCGCCGCGCTCCACCGAACCGTTCGGGCGGAACGTACCATCCGGGTAGCCGGTCGTAATACGACGCTGAGCCAGCCAGTTAATGTCATTCACGAACGGGTAATCCGCCGGAACATCCGTAAAGTGCGCGCTCGCGGCGGTAGCCTCAGAGTTCGACGAGACACGCAGAACCTGCGCACGCTCACCCGCAGCACCGTTCGTACCGGACAGGTCGCCGGTCGCATTGTGCATGTGCAGGAACAGTGCAGAAACGTTCTTCGCGTCGCCGTTACGGTGCGCCACCAGCTGAGCCTCCGGCGCGTCCACGAACAGGTTCGGCACGCCCGCCTCTTCGCCGCTGAACCACAGCTTCGGCGCCGCATAGTTGAACACCACCGAATCAGTCGTATCAACCACGGTCGTTGCGGAGAACGCGCTAGAAGTGGTCACCGAGTACGAAATCTCAGTGGACTCGGCGTCCGGGTCCAGACCCAGAACGCTCAGCGGAACAGTCATCACCAGAGTGTTCGAATCCATGATGTTGGTGTCCGTATCACCCCAGGTGCCGTTCAGCGGGTACAGGGCGTTCTCAATGGCCTGCCACTTGCCGTTGCTGCGCTTAGAAACCTTCACCAGCGGGTAGTCCAGGCCCTTCTCACGCACGGTCTGCAGGCGGTAGTCGCTCGTGCCGTCCTTGTTGGTGTCAACGAACACGTAGTAGGTGCCGCGCGGGGTCACCTCCTGCCAGTTACCCCAGGTGGAAATACCGAAGGACAGGTGCGCCTCGGAGGTGTCCGCACCGGCTGCCTTCAACTCCGCCACGTTCGAGGCGGCACCCACGTACTGCAGGTCCATGCGGGAATCCGAACCCACACCCAGCTTCGCGGTCGGGATGCGCGGGCTCGAAGCGCCCAGCTCAAAGGCACCCAGCAGGGAGCGGTAACCGCCCTGATCCACTGCGGTACCCTGCAGGGTCAGGGGCTGCTCGGTCGCGCCGGAACCCTCCGCGTCGAAGGCGATATCGGAGCCAGCCACACGCATCGCGGAGACAGGCTTCGGTGCCACATGCAGCGGCATGCGCAGGGTCTTCACCGCAGCCGACGAATCAGCGTCGGTCAGGATCAGGCGGCCCGAAGCACTCGCAATGTACTGGCGGGCACCCGAAATGGTGACCGTACCGGTCGAGTAGTTCACTGAATCCTGGTTCGGGTACATGGACGGGTCGCGGGTCTTTTCCAGCTTCGACGGGTCAATGCGCACCGTCACGGTGAACGTTGCCTTCTGGCCGGCACCCACAGACACGGACTGCGGGTAGGAGAACTCCACACCCGGGATGCTCGTGCTGCCCTCATAGTTCAGGGTGTAGGTGTGCGCCACCGAGTCGGTATTCTCGACGCTCACGCGGTGCTGCAGGGTCTGCACACCGGCGTTCGGGGTGTACTCGAGCACGCCGAAAGTGTCCGAAACCTGTTCGGGGCGTGCCGCGTTGAACAGCATGACGCGGTCAGCCACCGCCGCACGGGTGTTGATGCGGCCGGTACCCACACGGTCCACCGCGTAGGGGTTGCCCCAGGCGTCCTGCATGTGGTGGTCGGCGGTGTTCATGATAGCGGTCTTAATCATGCGCGGACCGTACTCCGGGTGCGCCTGCATGATCAGCGCCGCAACACCGGCAACAAAGGGCGTGGACATGGACGTACCGGTCTTCACGCTCGAACCGGTACCGCTACCAACCTCGATGGAGGAAATGTTCGTACCCGGTGCCGCAACGTCCGGCTTGGTGATGCCGTGCGAACCGTGCAGACCACGCGCGGTGGAGGTGTTCGCCTGATCCAGCTTGCCGTTGGGCACGCGAATCGAGTCGCGCAGGTTCTCGCCGAGCTGCAGGGTCAGCTCACCCGAATCAATCTGCGCGGAAAGGCGCTCCACCTGGCTCTTTGCCAGGCGCACGCCCGGAATGGAGGAGTTACCGCCGATAGCGGTGTCACCGACCTCAGTGTTCGAGGTGAGCACCACGCCGGTCGCGCCAGCCGCCTGCAGGTTGTCGAAGCGTACCTTCGAACCGCAGGGGGCGGTGCCGTCAGCGTCCGCCCAGTCGATGAGAGCCCACTTGCCCTTCAGTGCTGCAGCTTCCTCTTCGGTGAATGCCTCGCAGGCGTAGCGGTTGCGGGAGGCGGCACGCACCACGGTACCGCGCAGCTGCTCTTTGGTTGCCTTCGAATAGTCGAAGCTCACCGAGTAGTCACCGTAGGTGTCCGCCTCGTTCGCGGGGGCGAGAATCTTCACGCGGTCCACCAGCTGGGTCGAGCCGATGGAGTTCGCCACGGTCAGGCCGTAGGCGCTGGTGCCGGGGCCGCCCGAGTTGGAGTAGGTGTCGCCCACGGCGTTGTAGTTGTTGGCGTTACCCGCCGCGACCACGGAGAGGATGCCCTCGCGGTAGAGGGAGCCGACCGCGTAGTTCACGGTCTCATCGAACACGCCGAACTCGTTGCCGAGCGACAGGTTCGCGATGTCGGCGCGGTCGGAGAAGTCGCCGTCGTCGTTGGGGTCGAGCACGCGGTCCAGGCCCTTGGGGACGAACGCGGTGGTGCCCTTACAACCGAAAATGCGCAGGCCAATCAGCTGGGCGTCCGGTGCGGAGCCGGGGCCGATCTTCATGTCCTTGAGCTGCTCTTCGGTGAGCTTGGAGTAGTCGCCGTGGAAGGTGCTGCCGTCCGCGTTCACGCCGTAGCCTGCCGCGGTGCCGGCCACGTGGCTACCGTGGCCGCCGCAGTCGAGCGGGTTGTTATCCGGGTGGGGAGTGGAGGTTTCCTTCTTACCGGAGTTGTAGTCGTCACCGACCAGGTCGTAGCCGCCAAGGAACTTCTTCGGATCGTAGGTGCCCTCGGGAATCGTGTCGGATGCCTTCGCCTTCTCGAAGGCTTCCTGCGTGCCGGGGCCGCCCAAATCGGCGTGCGTGTAGTCGATACCGGTATCGAGCACGACAATCTTCACGCCCCTGCCGGTGTAGCCGGTGGAGGCGGGGTTTGCCGGGCTCTTCGCCCACACGGAGAGCGTGTCCGTATCAATGAGGGTGCCGCTGTTCTGCGGTGCCATGTCCTCAATGATGCTGATGCGTTCCACATCGTCACGGTTCGCGAGCGCACGAATCTGCTCGACGTTACCGTAGAGCGCCACGCCGCGCATCGTGTTGTGGGTGGTGTACAGGACCTGCGCGCCGGATTCCTTCGCCGCGGAGGCGCCCTGCTGCTGCACGCTGGCGCGGATTGCCTGCACCTGTGCTTGCGCGTTGACGGGTGCCTGCGCGCGGGAGCGGACCGCGTCCGGCTGGGTCTGGGCGTACGCGCCCTGACCCTTGAATCGGACGAACACGGCGCGTTCGCCGGTGGCGCCGTCCAGGCTGGGGGAGAGAACTTCGTTGTTGTTCTCGCCGGTGCCGGTGTTCTGGTGGGGTGCGTCCCGGTCTGCGCCGCGTACTACGCCCGGTGCCGCGTAGGCGGCGGTACCGAACGGCAGGGCGGTCAGCCCGAGGGTGAGCCCCAGGGTGAGTGCGCCGCAGCTGCGTGCCAGCTGCTTGAGGCGACCCGGCTGTGTGTGCCGGGCGGCTCGCGCGGGGGTAGCTTCAGGGAAGGTTGCCACTGAATGCTCCTTTTTAGTGATGGTGCGTTTCTTAGCGGTTTCTGCGCCGAGGTTCTGCGCCGAGGTTCTGCGCCGAGAGTTCTACTCGGAGAGCTGTACGGCAAGGGTTCTGCACCGAGAGTGCTTCGGTGCGTCTGCACTGTGTTTCCAGTGCGCCTCCAGTGCGTCTGTGCGGCGTGAACGTCAAGGTTCATGCCGATGGTGAAGAAACCTTCACTTATTGTCTCAACGATTCTTTATATAACCTAGTCAAACTCGTATTACGGAACATTACGCGTAAATAACAAAGCACCCAACCACAGAAAAAGGGAGCCGCACCGCGCAGAAACTGCAACGGTACGGCTCCCTCGGTGAAACCTGCTGAGGTAGCACCTACAGCGGTAGAACCTTACGAAACCTAGAATTTAGGGTTCTTAGATTCTGTGCCCCTAGATTTCAGGGCTTTCCTTCAGCACACCCGTGCTGTAGCGGTACACGAACGCCGCCATAGCGTCGCGGTGTACCGGCTCCACGGGGCGGAACGAACCATCGGGCCAACCGGTGGTCACGCCCTGCTCAGCCAGCCACGAGATTTCGCGGTAGAACTGCTTGTCGGTCGGAACATCCGTGAAACGAGCCTGCGCGGGGGCAGTGTACTCGGGCGAACCCGCGTAACGGTAGAAGAATGCAGCCATCGCGTCACGGTTCACCGAACCCTCGGGGCGGTAGGTGCCATCGGGCCAGCCGGTGGTGATGCCCTGAGCCTTCATCCACTCAATCTCCTTGTAGTAGGGGTGGTTGAGCGGAACATCCGAGAAGCTCGGGGTGGACGGTGCGGTGTACTGCGGCGAGCCGCTCATACGGTAGAAGTACGCAGCCATGGTTGCGCGGTCCATGTTGTTCAGCGGGCGGAAGGTGCCGTCCTGGTAGCCGCGGTCAATCTGACGGGCAGCAATCCACGTGATTTCACGGTAGAACTGGTTATCCGCCGGAACGTCGGTGAAGCGCGCATCGTGGAGGGTGCGAGCCACCTTCACGACCTGCGCACGGTCGCCAGCGGCAACACCGTTCGCGGTCTTACGGCCGCTCAGGTCGCCGGTCGCGTTGTGCATGTGCAGGAACAGAGCCTGACGCTCCTTGTTGTTGTTCTTGCGGTGAACGGTCAGCTGGCCGCCGTCACGGTCCACGAACAGGCCGGGTACGCCCGACTCCTCACCGGTGAACCAAACGCCGGGGTTGAAGGGGGAGTACTCGATAGCCGAGGTGGTGTCCACGTAGGAGTTACCCTCGTTGTACCAGGTGTCGGTCTGCACCGTGTACTTGATGGTCTGAGCCTTCTCAGCGGTCAGGCCCAGGTCCTTCAGCGGCACACCCAGAATCATGGTGTTGGTGTCCATGATGTTGGTGTCGGTGTCGCCCCAGGCGTTGTTCAGCGGGTAGCGTGCCACCACGGTGGATGCGTTACCGGAGATGGACCAGACCTTCACCAGCGGGTAGTCCAGACCCTTCTCGCGGGTCACTTCCAGAACGTAGTCTGCGGTGGAGTCGTTGTTGGTATCGATCTGCACCTGTACCTGACGGCCCCAGTGCATGCTATCCCAAGTACCCCAGGTCGAAATACCGAAGAACAGAGAACCATCGTTCGGGTTCTTGCCGGCAGCCTTCAACGCCGGAGCATCCGAGGCGGCACCCACATACTGCAGGTCAACAGACTGGTTCGACGGCAGCTTCAGCTGACCGGTCGGAATACGGTCACTGACCGCACCCAGCTCAAACGCACCCAGCAACGAACGGTAACCGCCCTGGTTCAGGGTCGTACCGCGCAGAGTCACTGTGGACTCCTTATCGGCAATGCCCTTGTAATCAATACGGGACGCATCAACACGCATCTTCGAGACGGGCTTCGGTGCCACGTGAATCGACTGGCGGATTGCCTCGCGGCCATTCTCAGAGAAAATCAGGCGACCAGAAGCGCTCGCAATGTACTGGCGCTTACCAGCAGCCAGAGTCTTACCGGTCGTCCAGTCCTGAGCGACCTGGTCGGCGCTCATCGCCGGGTCCATGGTCTTCTCCAGCTTGGACGGGTCAATGCGCACGGTCACGGTCACGTTCTTACGCTCACCGGCACCCACGCTCACCTGCTGCGGGTAGGAGTACTCCACACCCGGGATGGTCGTGCTTGCCTCGTAGTTCAGAGTGTAGGTGTGAGCCTGCGAATCGGTGTTGTCCAGAACGATTTCACGCTGAACAGTCTGAATACCCGAATCGGGGGTGTACTCCAGCACACCAAACGCGGTCGAAACACGCTCGGGGGTCTTCGCATCGTACGCGATAACCTTCGCGTCCACGGCGGCGCGAGCATTCACCATGCCCGTACCCACACGATCCACCGCGTACTGGGCACCCTGCTCATTCTTGATGGGGGTGGACGCGCCGTTCATCAGCGCAGCCTTAATCATCTGCGGGTTGTAATCCTGATGCGCCTGCATCACCAGGGCGGCAATACCGGTCACATGCGGGGTAGCCATGGAGGTACCGGTGAAGGAAACACCCTTATTACCCGTGCCCACAGCGGCAGAGACAATCTCAGTACCCGGTGCCGCAAGGTCAGGCTTAATGAAGCCATCAGAACCGTGCTGACCGCGAGCGCTCGAGGAATTCAAATCAAAAGCGTGCGAGTGAGGACCGCGGCCCGAAGCCTTGTAGTCCAGGTTCATCTCAACGGTCACCGGACCGGCTGCCAGAGCCTTCTCCAGGTCCTTCGTCGAAGAAGCAGTCAGACGCAGACCCGGAATGGTCGCATTACCACCAATGCCGATTGTGTAGCGCTCAGCCTTACCGGCCATCACCACGCCAACACCGCCGGCAGCCTGAACGTTATCGAAACGCACCTTCGAACCGCACGGGAACGTCAAATCGTCCTGATCCCACTCGAAGTAAACCCACTTACCCTTCAAAGCCTTCGCCTCTTCAGCGGTGAAAGCCTCGCAAGCGTAACGGTTACGCTTCGGTGCGGCAACAACCTCGCCGCGCAGCTGATCAGCGGACGCCTTCGAATAATCGAAGTTCACCGAGTAATCACCCTGCAACCACTCCAAACCAGTCTTCGTGGTCACGCGGGCACGGTCAATCGGCTGAGTGGAGCCGTAGGCGTTCGCCACCGACAGCGCCGCAGCAGCATTCGCCGGGCTACCCGAATCGGAGTAGGTGTCACCCACACCGTTGTAGTTATTGGCGTTACCGGCAGCAGCCACAGTGAACACACCCTGGCGCGCCATCGTATTAATCATGTACGACTCGGGGTCGTCAGCCGGAGCGAATTCGCCACCGAGAGACAGGTTCACAATATCGGCGCGGTCAGAGAAATCACCGTCACCATTCGGGTCCATCACGGTATCGAGCGCCTTCATCACAACACTCGAATTGCCGTAGCAGCCGAACACACGAATCGCCAAAATCTGAGCCTCAGGAGCAGTACCGGGGCCAATAGACATGCCCTTCAGCTGCTCCTCCGTCAGGTTCTTGTAATCGCCACGGTAAGTCGTACCGTTCGCCGTCACACCATAACCGGCGGCAGTACCCGCCACGTGGGTGCCGTGACCGCCAGAACCGAAACCATCCGGGCGGCAATCCAGCGGGTTATTGTCCGGCTGCGGAGTCGACTTCTCAGCCACCGACGCATTGTAGTCATCACCGACCAAGTCAATGCCGCCAATGAACTTATTACGATCAATCAGACCCGAATCAGCAGACGGAAGCTCCGTCATCGCCTTAGCCTTCAGGTACGAATCCACCGTACCGGGGCCACCAAAATCAGCGTGCGTATAGTCAACACCGGAGTCAACAACCGCAATCTTCACGCCCTTACCCGTGTACCCCGTATTCTCACGAGTCCACGTGGCAAGAGTTTTCGTATCAATCTCGCTACCGGAGTTCATACGCTCCTTCGCGATAATCGGCGAAATACGCTCCACATCCGGGCGCTCCGCCAACGCACGAATCTGCGCAGCATCACCAGTAATCGCCGCACCACGCATCGCATTATGCGTGGTGTACATCAGCTTCGCACCAGAAGCAGCCGCCACAGACTGAGCCTGCGACTGCACCTGAGCTGCAATAGCCTGCACCTGCGCCTGACGGTTTGTCGGCGCCTCCTTACGTGCCAGAACAGCCGCGGACTGGGTCTGCTCATACGCGCCCTTGCCCTTGAACTGCACATACACGGTGATTTGGCCTTCAGCCTTCTGCAGGCCCGGGCTGATACGCGAGGCAGCGTCACCGGATGCGCTCGCAGTGTTTCCTTCGACCTGCTGGGGGCTCTGAGCGTGAGCTGCAGAGAAAGTGGCGGGAACGCCGAGAGTAAGGGCAAGAGCTGCACTCAAACCGGTCGCACCGACAGCCTTCATTCTGCGGCGTGGCGCATGAGGCGTTGTCATGGAATCCTCCTTCGGATTTTCTATTTTTCGATAGTGCTGTGTGCTCTGTGGTTGTGTATCGGTGATACGCGGAGGCGGCCCCACCGGCAGACGACGAGTGAGTGCATCCGCCGGTGAAACCGCCACCAAAACTTGAGAGGTTCCGGGATTTTTAGGCCCCGGACCCTGCCGGTTCCGGGTCCCCTCCCACCCCATGCAGGAGGTGGGAGGGGACCCGAACTGTTCGCTACCGGTTAGCTACCGTCTAGCGGCCGGCCTGGTTAGCGACCTTCTCGGTGTAGCGGTAGATGAACGCCGCCATTGCGTCGCGGGCAATGGGGGTCACCGGGCGGTAGGTGCCGTCCGGCCAGCCGGTGCTGATGCCCTTCGAAGCCAGCCACGTGATTTCACGGTAGAACTGGTTATCGGTGGAAACATCGCTGAAGTGGCTGGTTGCGGGCAGGTCCACGTGCGGGGAACCCGCTGCACGGTAGAAGAACGCAGCCATGGCGTCACGGTTCACCGGTGCGGAGGGGCGGAACGTGCCGTCCGAGTAGCCGGTGGTGATGCCCTGAGCCTTCATCCACTCAATCTCCTTGTAGAAGGGGTGCGTGGTGGGCACGTCCTTGAAGCTCGGAGTGGAGGGGGCAGTGAACTGCGGGGAACCCTGCATGCGGTAGAAGAACGCCGCCATTGCGCCACGTTCCACGGACTCCAGCGGGCGGTAGGTGCCGTCCGGGTAGCCGGTGGTGATGCCGCGCTGAGCCAGCCACGAGATCTCGGTGTAGAACTGGTCTGTGTTCTTCACATCGGTGAAGCGGGACGGAGTGATGTACTCGGTCTGCTGCTCCTTGATGTTCAGCACCTCGGCGCGGTTGCCCTTGGCGCCGTTGGTGCCGGAGAGGTCGCCGGTGCCGTTGTGCAGGTGCAGCAGCAGCGCCTTGGCGGGGGTACCGGATTCGCCGAGCGCGGGGATTGCGTCAGCGGAGCGGTGCGCCGTCAGGGTGGTGGTGGGGGCATCCGGGTGGAGGCCAGCCACGGCGGAGGAGTCGCCGCTGAACCACAGCTTGGGGCTGAAGGGGCGGTACTTGATCCAGCCGGTTTCGCTGACGTTACCCCACTCGTACTGGGTGGTTGCGCTGACTCGGTACTGGATGTCCGGGTTGTTTGCGCTGGTCAGGCCCAGGTCCTTGAGGGGTGCACTCATGATGAGGGTGTTGGTGTCCATCATGTTGGTGTCCACGTCACCCCAGGCGCCGTTGAGCGGGTAGTAGCCGAGCTCGACGAGGTTGCCGTTCTTGTAGCCGTAGAGGCGAACCAGCGGGTAGTCCAGGCCCTTAGCGCGGTCGGTGACCAGCTTGTAGTCGGCGCGGTTGTTGCCGTCGGTGTCGATTTCTACGGTGAAGGTGTTCTCGTAGGAGACAACATCCCAGTTCGCCCAGGTGGAGATACCGAAGCGCAGGGTGCCGTCATCGGCGTTGCCGCCGGCTGCCTTCAGTGCGGGCGCATCCGAGGAAGCGCCGACGTACTGCAGGTTCGCCTTAACGTTGCTGTTCAGTGACAGGGAGGTGGGAGCCACACGGTCCACGCTCGCACCGTACTCGAACGCGCCGAGCAGGGAGCGGTAGCCGCCCTGGTTGACCTCGGTGCCGCGTAGCGAGATCTGGGACTTGGTCCAGCCGGTGTCTGCCTTCTGAGCCTCGTCGCTGGAGGGCTTCTGGGTGAAGGTGACGGTGTCTTCGGCAGCGTGCATGGTGCTCACGGGTTTGGGTGCCACGTGAACGGGCAGGCGCAGTGCCTTGGTGCCGTCTTCGGTGAGGACGAGTCGGCCGGATGCGCTGGCAATGTACTGACGGTACTGTGCGGGAACGGTTTCGGTGCCGGTGTAGTAGTCAGTTGCGTTCTGGGTGGTGTCCATTGCTGCGTCGCGGGTCTTCTCCAGCTTGGACGGGTCGATGCGCACGGTGACTTCGAACTTCTTAGTTTCACCGGGTGCGAGGGTGACCGCGGAGGGGAAGGAGTATTCCACGCCGGGAATATTAGTGCTTTCAGCGTAGGACAGGGCGTAGGTGTGTGCCACGGAGTCGGTGTTCTCGACCGTCACCTCGCGGGTGAGGATCTGAACGCCAGCATCCGGTGCGTACTCGAGCACGCCGAAGCTCAGGGACACGGTGCCGCTCTTGTCAGCGTTGTAGACGAGGGACTTCGACTGCACGGCAGCGAGGGTGTCGACTCGTCCGGCGCCCACACGGTCCACCGCGTATGCGGCACCGGATTCAGTGCGCACATCGTGGGTTGCGGTGTTCATGAGGGCGGACTTGACCTGTGCGGGGGTGTAGGTCGGGTGGCTCTGCATGACCAGGGCGGCGGAGCCGGTCACGTAGGGTGCCGCCATGGAGGTGCCGCTGAAGGTCACGGAGTTGCTACCGGTCGCTACCGCCGCGGAGGTGATGTACGAGCCGGGTGCTGCAATGTCGGGCTTGGTGTAGCCGTAGCTGCCGTGGAAGCCGCGGGCACTCATGGGGTTCAGCTGATCCAGCTTATCGGTGTCCACGCGCAGGGAGGACTTCAGCTCGTTGCCGAGGCGCACGGTCAGGGGCTTACCTGCCGCTTCTGCTGCGGTGATCTGTGCACGCAGGTCCTTAGCGGCGGATGCTGCCAGGCGGAAACCGGGCAGGGTATCGTTACCGGCAATACCCAGGCCGGGTTCTTCGTCGTGGCCTGCAAGCAGTACGCCCTTGGCGCCTGCCGCCTCCAGGTTGTCGAAGCGCACCTTGGAGCCGCAGGCGAGTTCACCGTCATCTTTAGCCCAGTCGATGAGCACCCACTTGCCCTTTACAGCTGCCGCTTCGTCGGCGCTGAGGGCGTTGCAGGCGTAGCGGTTGTTCTCGGAGATTGCGGTGAGTTCACCGGTAAATTCCTTGGTGCCCGCCTGTGCCCAGGGGTAGGAGACGCTGTAGTCGCCGCGTACCTTGCGGGTGGTGCCGGTGGCGGGGTCGGTCAGCTCTGCCGCATCCACAGCACGGGTGGAGCCGTAGGCGTTAGCTACGGTGATTGCGCTGGCTGCGGTGGCGGGGTGCCCGGAGTTGGAGTAGGTGTCGCCGCGCAGGCTGTAGTCGTTGGCGTTACCCGCGGAGATGACGGAGAGCACGCCGGCGCGGGTGAGCGCGTCAACGGCGTAGGCTTCGGGGTCGTCCTGCGGGGAGAATTCGCCACCGAGGGACATGTTGACCACGTTCACGCGGTCGGAGAAGTCGCCGTCACCGTTGGGGTCGAGGGCACGGTCGAGCGCCTCAATAACGACGTTGGTGCTACCGCTGCAGCCGAAGACGCGGAAGGCGTAGATTTCAGCGTCGGGGGCGACGCCGGGGCCGATCTTCATAGTCTTGAGCTGCTCTGCGGTGAGCTTGCTGTAGTCGCCGGTGAAGGTGGTGCCGTCGGCGTTCACGCCGTAGCCTGCTGCGGTGCCCGCCACGTGGGTACCGTGGCCGCCGGTGGTGCAGTCGAGCGGGTTGCCGTCGGGGGTTGCGGTGTTGCTGCCGTCGTAGGCGTCACCAACGAGGTCGTAGCCGCCAGCAACCTTGGTGCGGTTGATGAGTCCGGAGTCTGCGGAGGGCAGCTCGGTGAGCTTGGATGCCTTCTCGTAGTCTTCGAGCTTGCCGCTACCGCCGAAGTCGGTGTGGGTGTAGTCGATGCCGGAGTCGATGACGGCGATCTTCACGCCCTTGCCGGTGTATCCGCCTGCACCGGCGGGGTTGGTGGTGCCGGTCCAGGTGGCGAGGGAGCCTGCGTCAATAGCGGCGCCCGCGTTCTGGCGGTACTTGGGCAGGATGGGTGAGATTTTCTCTACGTCGGGGCGGTTGGCGAGTGCCTTGATGGACTCGGCGTCACCGCGCACTGCCACGCCGCGTACTGCGTTGTGGGTGGTGTAGAGGACCTGCGCGCCGGACTGGCTACTGACCTGCTGTGCCTGGCTCTGCACCTGGGAGGCGATTGCCTGCACCTGTGAGCTGGTGTTGACGGGTGCCTGCACGCCGGCGCGTACGCCTGCGGGCTGGGTCTGTTCAAAGGCGCCCTTACCCTTGAAGCGGACGAAGGCGGTGACGGTGCCGCTGGCGTTCTTCATGCTTTCGCTGAGTACCTGCTTGACGGCGTCGGGGTCTTCCGCGGCGTGGGCGGTGGTGCCCAGGGCCGCGAGGGGGCTCAGCGCCATGCTGAGGGTGAGTAGCCCGCTGCCGATTCGGCGTCGATGCGACCGGCCGCGGGGGTTTGGGGAGGCGGTGTGTGTCACGGTGCTCCTTTGCTTGGCTCCCGGGGTGTTTCTGGGAGGCTTGTGGTGTTGTTCTGGTGGGTTCCAGCTGAACTTGAACACACTAGATGTGAACTAGGATACACCTCAAAATGGCTTGTGAAGCGTTTATTACTTCTAAATGCATCAAATTGTGGACATGTTCGACCCTTTTCTTTTTCACGTTTTTCATTTGCACTCGGGTTCAGGTTCTTTTCAGGTTCGGTTGTTACTGTAAAACCATCTATTGAACATCTATCAAAAATGTTGGGATAGGGAGGGTCGAACCATGGTTAAGCGACGCATTTCCACTGAGGATTCTGTTCTGCTGATGTCCTCCCAGATTATTTACGGTCGCCCCGGCCCACGGATAGAACGCATCCATAGGGGAGAGGTGCAGGGCATCCTCACCGAGCGCAGCTCATCCGCCTGGCAGATTGGCGATGTGGTAGGCTACGCCCCCATGGAAAAGCCACCCGAAACCTTGGATATGAAGAGCCTTTTCACCGACTGGAGCGGCTTCACCTGGTATGTCCTGGGGCCGCTGCTTCGGATGGTGTTCTGGTCATCTTTCTTTATCGTGCTGATGAGCCCGATACTTTTCAGCCTGGGTTTCAGGGGAGTGGGCGAGGAAATGGCGATGATACTTGTCATTTTTTTGATTCCGCTCTTTTATTTCCCTCCACTGATTTTGATTGTGGGCTTTGTCGGCCTCGTCGCAGAAATCTGGTTGCTGCTCCTCTGCGTAGGAAAGTTTCTGAATGCTGTTGGGGATGCCGTCGAATCGACGCGCCTGCTCGTTAGGCAGCACAAGATTCAGCAGGATTTTCAGTTCCGGCTGGTGTACGAGTGCACCCCGCTTGACGGTGGTTCAGCCACGGCGTTGCTGCACCGCATCTTTGAATCGCACCATGAGGAGGAATCATGACCGCCGATAACAACCAGCCCATCGACGACCAACCCGTTTCCCCTCATCAGCGTGTTTTGAAGGTGGCACCCCAGGTGCATTACGGTCGCCCCAACCCGCAACTGATGCGCATCCACGCCGATGATGTTCAGGGAACTCTCCCCCAAGGAGAATTGCCGGAGGAGCACGGCGGCGAGCTGGTCGGATACAGCCCCGTGCCGGTTCCTTACCGTAAGCCTGGCACTGGTAGACGTGTGGTGGAGGCGTTGGCATATCTGGCGTTGGCTATCGCGGCGAATCCTTTCGTATATTTCTTGTTGCCTTCTTATACCCTGAGCGAAGAAACTCTAGGTTCTCTTTACCTGGCAGGCATAGGATTTTCGGTGCTGAGCATCGGTATTCTTCCGCTAACGCTGTTCTTTTTCTCTCTGTGGGCTCTCATCAATTTCTTAGGTGTGATGGTGCGGCTCATCTGGAGGCGTAAGGCCGGGGAGAAGCTTACGTTCCGGCTGGTGTATGACTGCGCCCCGCCCTCTAAAACAAACCAGGAGCGCTACGCTTCGCCTCGTCGTATTGGCATTACTCAGCCGGTGACGAGTTTTGGCGGTTCGTCTGATTCATCTCAGAAGGGGGAGGCGAAGCTTCTGTTCTTTGCCGTTTCCGTACTGAATCCTTATATTGCGGCGGGGATTCTCTCCATTACGGGCCTGTTCGGGGCGGGGCCACTCGTCGCAGCTCTCTTTGTGACGGTGAATCAGGTGAGCGCAGGGCTCATGGGGATTCCCGGCATCATCTGGTTTGTGGCGTGGATTCTGAGCCTTGTGCGGCTTAACGAATCGGACGAGGCTTAAGCAGATGAGCCCCCGCGCATCGAACACACAATGTAGACAACACAACAGACACATAACAGCAGACAAGCATTGGAGGAGGTCACCGTGGCGGAGCATCGCGAAGCACCGAAAAACCCTCAGAACCCAACCGAGAAGAGCGATAGCGAGTATCAGCCCCTCTGGGATATGGAGCAGCCCGCCCCCGAATACTCGGCTTTGCTACTTCACGGAACGCCGGTTCCCACGCCGACCGGGGATATTCCCGAGCCGGTGAAGGAGGTCCTGGAGATACAGAAGGCTCGTTCTGCATCCGCGACTGCTGATTCTGCGGTTCCTGCTGCGCCCGATTCTGCGGTGTCCAACCCTGCAACGCCCAATCCTGCGGCATCCACTCTGGCGGTTTCTGCTCCTGCGCCGTCTGTGCAGGCGGCGAATTTTTTCCCTTCCGCGGAGGGGTACCCGGTGCTGAACCGCCCGCTGTATGGCCGTCCAGGCCCCACGATGCGCCGCATGTCCCCCATGGGCACGGAAGGTAGCGCAGCCACAGATCAGCAGGTGCCAAGCGTGTTTCCCACCTGGCAGGAGGGGAAAGTAGTGGGTACACCGCGACCCATCGGGTATATCTCAGCGACCCCACTTGCGGGCAAGGTGCGTGTATCAGACCTGTGGTGGAAAGCCTGGCCTGAGTTCATAGTGCTCTTCTTCGTGGGTGTGGTGTTTAATCCCCTGACTTATCTTCTGTTGGCTACCGTTACAGAGGACCCTCGCTTCGGCGGGTTTGTTTACTATTTCTTCCTGATGCTTTCTCTGGTGACGGCGGGTCTTCCCATGTTCTTGTGGGTTGGTGCGCTGTTTTTTGCGCTACTCCGAGTGAGCCGAAAGTATCGGGCACTGAAGTGGAAGGCCATGCCTCTCGGGTCGTTCTGGTTCTACCTGGTGTACGACCGCCTGCCTAAGGATGCCGAGGAGATGCAGTGGATCCTGGGTGCGGCGTCTTCGATGTCTTCCGTGGCGGTTGCACCTACTCCTCAGCCGCCGGTCGCTCCGAACCTTGGCTCTGCCTCGAACATGGGTGGCGCATTATGACCGGTGGAGCGCAGGCGCAGAGCCTGCAGTGGCGGATGGATTCTTTCACCGTTGATGCCGCTCTGCCGGTGGCGACGGAACCTGTCTACGGCATCCCCGACTCGAACCTGCAGCCCATGCAGCTACTGAGTGCGCTGTCGAAGGATGCCGGACCCACGCAGGTGGCTTCTGTGCGCTGGCAGAATCAGCCCGGCACCGCTGCGGCTCTGTCTGCACCGGGTCTGTCTGCACTGGGGGAAGACACCGGCGAAGCTCGGGCTGTTGGCTACATCCCCGCAAGTACACCGGAAGCCACCGTGGATTGGGCTAAGGCTCGTCTCGGGTACGTGTGGTGGCTGATTTTGTGCGTGGTGTTGCAGGTGGTCAACCCGTTCCTTGTGCTGCCCCTGCTGTATATGGTGGATGAGCAGGCTGCATGGCAGGTTTTTGGCGCCTATTTCTTTGTCGGGCTGTATTCGTTTTTCACGGTGCCTTTTATTTGGCTTGGCTTGATGATTTATTCGCTGGTGAAGTTCCCGCAGAAGCGTCGGGAGGCGGTGGCGCGGGCAACGACGTACGGTGCGTTCTGGTACTACCCGGTGTACGACTGCCTGCCGGAAGGATCTCCTGTTCCAAACTCAGTGGATGCAGCCTAAATAGCTTCCCGTGAGTCTCGGAGCTCCGGCAGCACTGAACCCCCGGCAGTGTTAACACGTGAGTGTTTGCGCTTGTCCGGGGGTTTTTAGATTCTGGCGGGCAGGTTTTAAGGGACTGTTCAGTATGAGCTGGTACTGTGGGTGCGCTAGGAGTATGTCAGGTGAGCGAAGGAGACAACCATGGCAGACCGCCCCACCGCGAAACGTGAAGGTACGCATCACGAAAATATGAAACACGAAGAGGCATACCAACCCCTCTGGGACACTGACCAGCCCATCCCGGAATACATGACGCTACTCATGGGCGAGCAACCGTCGACCACAGAAGATGCTGAGCTGCACGAAGACTCCGAAGAGTACGAGTATGAAGAGCTAGAGCACCCCGACCCGGATTATGAATACGTCTACCCGGGCGCCCCTAAGCGCTACGACTCTGCGCGTAAGGACTCAGAAGATGAAGAGCCCGAGTATGAAGATGATGAGTATGAAGAGTACGAGCCTGAACCCTCTGATGATGCTGACGATAACAAGGATGATACGGAGAACTCCCAAGACAACCGGTTGGTAGCGCTCGCCTCCACCCAGCCCGCCCAGGCCACTGAGCCCACCCAGCCAGCGCTCTCTGCCTGCGAGGGAACAACCGAAAATACGGGACGCCTCACGACTGACGGAACACAGACGCAGAGCCCGCCGGAGCCTACGAAGCCCTCTACCGTTGACACTTCCTTGCCCGTGGCAACGGAACCCGTCTACGGTATTCCTGACCCGAACCTGCAGCCCATGCAGCTACTTCATGCGCTGTCGAGTGATGCCGGGCCTACGCAGCTGGCTTCAGTGCGCTGGTGGAATAAATCTGGTGCCGCTGTGGCTCCGTGGGACGCGCTTGGGGAAGAGACGCCGGGGGAAGAGGCAGAGACCGCGCGGATGATTGGTTACATTCCTGCAAGTACACCCGAAGCCACCGTGGATTGGGCTAAAGCTAGGCGGGGCTACATGCCCTGGGTAATTTTTGTGGTGGCGATGCAGGTCATCAATCCGTTCTTACTGTTGCCACTGGTGAATATTGTGAGTATGGATGCGGCGTTGCAACTTCTCGTACTCTATCTCGCCCTTGCGGTGCAGACGACGCTCCTGGCGCCTTTGATATGGCTGATACTGATGATCTACTCCTTGGTGAAGCTCTCGCAGAAGCGGCAGGAGGCGGTGGCGAGGGCAACGACGTACGGTGCGTTCTGGTACCACCCGGTGTACGACTGCACCCTGCAGGAGGGTGCCCACCCGGACGAAGCGGGGGAGCCTGAGGGATTGTCAGCGTCAGCGGAGTAGCTTCCCGCAAATGCCCCCCAGTAGACCCCTGATAACGTTGAACCCCCGGCAGTGTTAACACGTGCGTGTTGGCGCTTGTCGGGGGCTTTTTCTCAGCTTTTATCAGGCAGGTTTCAAGGGACTGCCCAGTGCACGCTGGTACGGTGGTGCCACTAGGAGTATGTCTGGTAAGCGAAGGAGACGACCATGGCAGACCGACCCACTGAAAATATAGAAACTGCAAAGAAGGAAACTGCAAAGAAAGACGAGGCGTACCAGCCCCTCTGGGACACCGACCAGTCTATCCCGGAATACATGACGCTACTCATGGGCGAGCAGACGCAGAAAAATGAAGACGCTACGCTCCACCAAGAATCCGACAACGAAGACGAAGAGCTAGAGCACCCCGACCCCGCTTATGAATACGTCTACCCGGGTGCCCCCAAGCGCTACGACTCCGCGCGGAAAGACTCTCATGACACCGACGACATCGAAGAGCCGGAAGACGCATCAGAAGATACCCCGGAAGATACTCACGAATCCCGCAAGGGCGACGATGCGAACCACCCGGTAGCGCTCGCCTCCACTGAGCCCGCACCCTCTCCTGGTGCGCAAACTGAGGTAATAGGGGCTGCCCACGCCTACGGGGAATATATTCTGCTGGAACACCTCGGTCTGCATCCGGGCGCTATTCTGCCGGTTATTCCTGAGCCGTTCTTCGGCATCCCCGACTCGAAACTTATCGAAATGCGCCTGCTGGATCGTTCCCAGGACGAGTCCGCACCCATGCAGGCGTGCGCTGCTCACCTGAACCCGGTCAAGGACGAAGGGAACCCCACCTCTCGGGCAGCCAAGCTGCAACCGGTGGGCTACGTCCCCATCAATAATCCGTTCGCTGGCTCCAACATTGAAGAGATCGAGAGTCAGCGCACATTCTGGAAGACCGTGCTTATTGTCCTGCTGATACTGAACCCGTTTGTGCTGGTTCCTCTGGTGAGCATGTTCGATTCTAGTGCCGGCATGTCGATGCTGCTCTTCTTCATCACTATCGGTGTGGGATCATTGTTTGTGGTGCCGATCCTATGGATTGTGGGTATTGTTCAGGCGGTGAAGCGTAAGAACCAGCTGAGGGAACTCCTCCAGAAAATAGAGACGGCACATGTCGAGTTCTGGTACTACCTGGTGTACAACCGCCTGCCGGACGACTACACGGGCATCAACGGATACACGAAGAAACAGGGTTTTTTCGATGAGTATGAGGCGTTGAAAAAGCAAGAACACGCAAAGCTACGCGAGGCCGCCGCACTACATAAGCCCGCCGCGCATCCTGCGCTCGCCGATGAAGAGAAACAGGACTAACGACCAAACCACACAGCCCCGAACTGTATAACGACCTGCCCCTCCACGCACATATGACCGCGTGGAGGGGTAAGTTGCGTCTTTTCCTTGTCATGTTTCCCTGTCATATTCGGGTTTCTTCGTCTGTTGTCCGGCGAGGGTTAATACTCCATTTACTTTGCCTTGATAGGGTGAAACCATCACGAGCGTTGCGACCAAGCAGAGCGAGGCGGGCACCCTCCGAGAACGGCGAGTTAGCCTGCCGCCGCACCTCAACGATTAGCTGTATCCACTCATCGATAGATTAAGGAAAGAACGATGTCCCAGAACCCGAACCCTGAACAGTACAACCAGTACTCCCAGCAGGCACCCTCCTACTCGCAGGCGCCGGGTCAGCCGTCCAACGGTTACGTAGTCTCCTCCAAGGACGACCAGAACATGGCGATGCTCGCGCACCTGGCTTCTGCGATTCTGTCTCTGCTGTCCTTCGCATCCGCAAGTATTCTCGCGCCGCTGGTCATGTGGTTCATCTACAAGGACAAGCCCGGTTACGGTTTCACTAAGGAAGCATCCCGCCGCGCGTTCAACTTCAACTTCTCCCTGTGGCTCGTCAGCATGGCTTCCTGGCTGCTGATTATTCTGACCTTCGGCATCCTGGGCATCATCCTGTGGGTTGTCCCGACGGTTGTGACCGTCCTGATGGTTATCTTCCACAGCCTGGCTGCTATGGCCGCAAACCGTGGTGAGCAGTACACCTACCCGATGACTTTCATCGAGATCATCAAGTAGTCTTCACGGCTCATACCGGTAACGCCCCCGTCCGAATATCGGATGGGGGCGTTGCCGTGCCCGGTGAGGCTCACCGACACCGTATCCGGCACGCCTACCGCCCCGTCACACGGGACTTAAAGGGGCGGGCACGGTATCATTAGAAGAGGTGTGCCTACCCGGATCATGAGGCGGTAGGTCGCCGCCGCGCCGTGAAATCCGGTGCGTATCTTCAAGGCTTTCAAGGAGCACAAAATGTCAGCTGTCGTGATTGTGGGCGCCCAGTGGGGCGATGAGGGTAAGGGTAAGGCAACCGACCTGCTCGGCCCCCGCGTAGACTACGTGGTCAAGCCCAACGGCGGTAACAACGCCGGTCACACCGTGGTGGTGAACGGCCAGAAGTTTGAGCTGAAGCTGCTGCCCGCGGGTATTCTGAGTGATAATGCCGTCCCCGTGATTGGTAACGGCGTGGTTGTTAACCCCGAAGCTCTGTTCGCTGAGATTGACGGCCTTGAGGCACGCGGTGCAGACACCTCCCGCCTAAAGATTTCCGCTAACGCACACCTGGTCGCACCCTACCACCAGACCATGGACAAGGTGACCGAGCGTTTCCTCGGCAAGCGCGCTATCGGCACCACCGGCCGCGGTATCGGCCCCGCCTACATGGATAAGGTTGGTCGCCTCGGCGTGCGTGTTCAGGACATCCTGGACGAGTCGATTCTGCGTCAGAAGGTTGAAGGCGCACTGCGTCAGAAGAACGAACTGCTGGTGAAGGTGTACAACCGCCGCCACGTTGAGGTCGACGAAATCGTCGAGTACTTCATGTCTTACGCTGAGCGTCTGAAGCCCATGATCGTGGACACCACCCAGCTGCTGAACAAGGCACTGGACGAGGGTAAGACCCTGCTGATGGAGGGCGGCCAGGCAACCTTCCTGGACGTTGACCACGGCACCTACCCGTTCGTGACCTCCTCCAACCCGACCTCCGGCGGTGCCTGCGTTGGTTCGGGCGTGGGCCCGACCCGCATCTCCCGCGTGATTGGTATTCAGAAGGCGTACACTACCCGCGTGGGTGCTGGCCCGTTCCCGACCGAGCTGTTTGATGAGATGGGCGAGTTCCTGCGCACCACCGGCGGCGAGTTCGGCGTGAACACCGGCCGCCCGCGTCGTTGCGGCTGGTACGATGCCGTGCTGGCGCGTCAGGCTGTGCGCATCAACGGTTTTACCGACCTGTTCATCACCAAGCTGGACGTTCTGACCGGCCTGGAGAAGATTCCGGTCTGCGTGGCTTACGACGTTGACGGTGTGCGCCACGACGAGATGCCGATGACTCAGACCGAGTTCCACCACGCTAAGCCGATTTTCGAGTACTACGACGGCTGGACCGAGAACATTTCGGACGCGAAGAGCCTGGATGAGCTGCCCGAGAACGCCCGCAAGTACGTGCTGAAGCTGGAAGAGATTTCTGGCTGCCGTATCTCTGCGATTGGTGTGGGCCCGGACCGCGACCAGACCATTGTGGTTCGCGACCTCATCAACGAAGACTAAGCGCAATAATTCAATACGTGAAAGCCCCCCGAGGGTGCCTTACAGGTGCCTTCCGGGGGCTTTTTCTATGCCGGGTGCACGCGCGGTGCACATGACCGGGCGGGGCGCATCCCGTATGCTGGAAAGAGCGCCCCGCACACGCGGCGCCAAAGCGTACAGAGGAGGACAACGATGACCTACATCACCGGAGCCATCTACCCCAGCGGCGACCGCATCCGCGTAGGCGCACCCGAAGAAGAAACCTTCACCGCCTACCAGCAACCCGACACTGCCGTAGCCCTCGGATACGCCAACCCCGGCATCCACGAACTGCACGGCCTGCAAGAAACCTTCAACCTTCACGAACTTGCCATTGAAGACGCCGGACGAGGACACCAGCGCGCCAAACTAGAACGATACGGCGACTCCCTCTTCACCGTCATCCGCCCCGCCATCTACCTCGACAAAGAAGAAGAAGTGCGCCTCAGCGAACTGCACCTCTTCACCGGCCCCCGCTACACCCTCGCACTCGTCCGCGACGAACAACGCAGCGACCGCAACATCAACGACCAGTTCAACCTGCTCTACGCCACCCCCGACGCATCACCCGCCCGACTGCTGCACCGCATCCTCGACAACACCGTCGACGGGTACGCACCTGTGCTCGACGGCCTCGAAAACGACAACGACGAAATCGAAGACATCCTCTTCTCCACCAGCGAGCGGCGAGATGCCAACTCCCTCGCACAGCGTATCTACGAACTGCTCAACCAGGTCATCGACTTCCAGCGTGCCTGCCGACCCCTCGAATCCATGATCGGCCGCATCATCGAAGGGATGCGCACCGGCGCGCTCGACCCCTCACCCTACCCGGGCGCATCCGACGAAGAAAAGAACGAAGAAGCGGTCGAGCTCGCCCGGCAATTCCGCAACGTGCTCGACCACGTAACCCAAACAAAAGAACGCCTCGAAGACCTTCGCAGCTCCCTTGAAAACGCCCTGCGCGTGCACGACACCCTGCTTGGTCAGCAGCAGAACGACGACACCAAGAAAATCTCCGCCTACGCGGCGCTACTCATGGTGCCCACCATCGTTGGCTCCGTGTACGGCATGAACTTTGAGGTCATGCCCGAACTCAAATGGGAGTTCGGCTACCCGGCCGCACTGCTACTCATGGTGGGTTCCTGTCTGCTCCTCTACTGGTTCTTCAAGAAGAATAAATGGCTCTGATATGCGCGTATGCCGCATAAGGCATAAACGATATACCTTATGCGGCACGGTCGTACTGGGCACGCATCGCGCGGCGGCAATCACGACGCTCACGCTTGAACTTCTTACACACAGCCTCCGAATCGGCAAACATGTAGAAGTCCTCCGGCTCAGCCGACAGACCCAAAGTCGACAGCTCAACCAGCGACAGCATCGCGTAGAACATCTCGCGGCGCAGCTCAAAATTGCAGGCACCCGGAGCGGACTCCACCGCGAACACACCCCCGGTGCACTCCAGCGCGCGCATCGCCCAGTGCTGAGTCCACAGGTCACCATTGACCGGGCTCACGCCCAGGCGGGTCAGCGCCAGGCCGGTACCCTGCACACGTTCAAAGCGCAGGCACATCTCCAGGTCCTTCTCCAGGGGGAACACGAACAGCAGCGCGTTCTGCGCCGACGCACGCAGCTCAGCCAGGTTCGCCTCGTAACCGGAAGCGCCCTGAGTCAGCTGACGCATCACACGGCCCATAGTCGAAGACACCGGCGCGGTGCGGAAGCACGAACCCTCAGCCACCAGCTGCTCCAGAACGGCGCGGAGCTCCTCCACGTTGAAGCGCTCCATACGGACGATGGTGCCGGACTGCATCAGCAGGTTGAACTCTGCATCACGGCACAGCTGCTCATCTGCGGTGCAGGAAATCTCTGCGTTTGCGTACTGGCTCTCGTGAGTGGTGTTTTCCATGACCGTTCCTTCCGTAGATGCTGAATCAACCTAGCGGCGACACCGGAGGAGACGGCGTGCCCGGTTGGAAGGATCGTCCCTTCCAACACCTACACTCTATGAGCGACCCCTGACACGATAAGCAGTTTTTAATCTACCCCGGGGTAAAACTGGGAAAATTCTGAAACCACCCGTGAAACCCAGCGAACCCCCCCCCGTGAAATCCCGTAAAACACAGAAAACCGGGTGCCCCCACAATCGGGAACACCCGGTCACTCATACGGAATAAGACGGCGCAACTAGCGTTGACGGTACAGCAACCACAGCATATACACGCCACCCAACGCGCCCGTCACCAGACCCACCGGAATCTGGAACGGCGCCAACGCACGAGCCGACACAAAATCAGCCAGCACCAAAATAACCGAACCCAGTAACGCCGAATGCCACATCGCCATACCCGGAGTGTTCCACAGGCGGCGCGCAATCTGCGGGGCAACCAGCGCCAAGAAACCAATTGGGCCGGCAACAGAAATCGCCACAGCCACCAGGAGCACGGCAGCCGCCACCAGCATGTTCACGGTCCTCTTCACAGGCAAACCCAAACCCGCCGCCAAATCGTCGCCGAGCTCCAAGACGCGCAGGCGGCGCGTCAACAACAGAACCAGCGGAATAGCCACCAGTAGCAGCACCGCCTGAACCGACATCTGATTCCACGACAGAGCATTCAGCGAGCCGTGCTGCCAGGTCTTTGCCGCCTCCGCCTTCTCCAGGTCACCGCGCGTAATCAGGTAATCATTCACGGAACTGAGCATCGCACTCACCGCAATACCGATCAGCACCATCTTCTGACCCATCGTCGCGCCACCGCGGGCACCCGCAAGAAGCATCACCACAGCCGCCGTCGCAAAACCGCCAATAATAGCGCCCATGCCCATACCCACGCCGGTAGAACTCAACGACCCAATCAGCACCACCGACAGGGCACCGGTCGCCGAACCCACCGTGAAACCGATAATATCCGGCGAACCCAGAGCATTACGCGAAACCGACTGAAAAATAGCGCCCGACAAGCCCAAAGCCGCACCCACCACCACGGCGGCAAGCATACGCGGCAGACGCTGATTCAATACCAGCTGACGCTCAATCTCCGTGCCCTCACCCTGAAAAATCAGGCGAAACACCTGATCAGGGCTCATCTGATAACTACCAAACACCAGGGAGGCGACCGCCGCCACCACCAGCACCGCCACCACCAGCAGGGTACGCGGAATGGGGGTGCGGTAACGCCCCGGGATACGCACAGACCCGGCTACAGAACGAGACACAACGCTCACAATAAAACCTCTCAGAAACCGGGACCTACGAACCAGATACGCCAGTCGAACCAGACGAACTCGAACCAGACGAACCGTGCAGAACAGGGTGGTGAGCACGATGCGCGCCGTGCTCCGACACGTGAGGCGGGCCCGCCTCCTCGTGCGCCTGCGCCTTTGCACCCATGCGGCTCTTCTTCGCACCGCGCGCACCGGTACTCAACCGCAGCACCAGAACCATCAACACCGGGGCACCAATAAAGGCGGTCACAATACCCACCTCAAGCTCACTGGGCATGACCAGAACCCGACCCAAAATATCGGCGGCAAGCACCAACACCGGGCCGTACACGAGCGAGAGCGGCAGTACGCGCGCAATATCGGAGCCCACCAGCAGACGCACCACATGCGGCACGACCAGACCCACAAAACCAATCGGACCCGCAACCGCGGTCGCCGCACCACACAGCGCCATAATCGCAATAATCGTCGCCCCACGCACCATGGTCACCGGCACGCCCAGGCCGGCTGCCGCATCCTCACCGAGCGCCAGGGCACGCAGGGGACCAATCAGCATGAACGACAGCACCAAACCCAGCGCCACAAAGGGCAGTGCCGAGAGCACCTGCTCAAAGGTGCGGTTCTCCAGCGAACCCACCACCCAGAAGCGGTGCGAATCAAAAGCCTTCGAATTAAACATCGTGATAATGCCGGTAATCGTGCCCAGGCAGGCATTCACCGCCACACCCGTGAGCACCAGACGCGCCGTCGAATCCAGGTTCGGCTTAGAATCCACCAGGCCCATGACGAACACCAGCGCCGCCGCCAGACCCGAACCCAACAGTGCCAGCCACAGCTGAACGAACGGGGACGACACCCCAAAAACGCCCACACCCACCACCACGGAGGCGGCAGCACCCGAGTTCACACCCAGCAGACCCGGCTCAGCCAGCGGGTTACGGCTCAACGCCTGCATGAGCACACCCGACACCGCCAATGCGGCACCCACCAGCAACGCCGCGGCGGTGCGCGGGGCACGCTTTGCCCAAATCAGCTTCGATTCGATGGTGTTCGCCTCCGGGTGGAGGAAACCGTCAATGGAGCGGTCCAGGGTGAACATGCGCGAACCCACCGCAAACGACAGGGCGCAGAGCAGTACCAGCAGAACGCCGCCAATGATGAGCGCAATCGCCAGACGCGAGATGGACTTGCCGCCCTGACCGCCCGAGGAGGCGCCAGATACGGCGTCCGAAGAAGCGGAGAGAGCACGAATTTTCGCCAGGGAGGCTTCGCTGACGGCGGGGCCGGAAGAGGTAGTGGTCTGTTGGGTCATATGCCTTGGAGGTGGTGGGGGAGCGGTGTGCTCCCGTGCGGGCGGAGGATGTTCAACGTATCAATAGATAATTATTAAGTATCGCATATGCATATATGAGGCTATCCTAATAAAATGGCAAATATGACGAACAAGATCACCCGCCGCTCCTTCGGCGCACTCGCACTCGGTTCCTTTGGCGCCCTTGCCCTGGCGGCTTGCGGCTCCTCCAACACTTCAGGTTCTTCCTCCTCTTCCTCCGCGTCCGCTTCGGCGACCGGTAAGAAGGTTGCACCCTCCGCTCTGCCCTCCGGCATGGGCACCACCACCGTTGACGGCGAATTCCCCCGCACCGTCAAGCACTTCCGCGGTGAAACCACCATCAAATCTGCACCCTCCAAGGTCGTGATTCTCTCCACCGGTCAGCTCGACGGCGTGCTCTCCCTGGGCATCGTGCCTGTTGGCGCGGCAACCGCCGGTGACGCCGACCTGGTCCCCAGCTACCTGAAGACCAAGTTCTCCGATAAGTCTGCAGAGCTCGACAAGATCGCCAAGGTCGGTAAGCGCACTGACCCGGATCTTGAGGCCATCGCAAACCTCAAGCCCGACCTGATCCTCATCAACAACACCAACAAGAAGGACGAGCTGTACGATTCCCTCGCCAAGATCGCGCCGACCGTGGTCACCGAGGGCACCGGCATCAACTGGAAGCAGGACTTCCTGCTGATTGCCGCCGCGCTGGGCACCACCGAGAAGGCTGAGAAGCTCATGGAGGAGTACAACACCAAGGCGAAGTCGGTCGGCCAGAAGGCGGGCAGCGAGAAGACTTTCTCCTTCCTGTACGCTTCCGCTGACCGCACCCGCATCTTCGCGAAGTCCTCGTTCGTGGGCTCCATCTGCGTGGATGCATCCCTGGCACGCCCCGCAGCTGCGCAGGTTGAGAAGACCTCCGTCGACCTGAGCTCCGAGCAGCTTGACCAGGCTGACGGCGATTACCTGTTCTACGGTGTGCAGGGCGGTGATGAGTCTAAGCTGACCGGTGAGGCGCTGTGGAGCACCCTCAAGGCTGTCACCGAGAAGCGCGCGCACAGCGTGGATTCTGACATGTTCTTCCTGAACGCTGGCCCGGCTGCTGCGCTTGGCGTTCTGGAGACCATCGAGAAGGCGCTCTAAGCCTTTCATCGTCTCGTGTAGAGATTCACTGAGAATCACCGGAGAGCCCCGCGTTCTTGCCGCTCATGCCCGCGCATGAGGGTGAGGAGGCGGGGCTTTCTGCACGCTGTGCACCTGCTTCTACCCGCCGGATGCACTCGTGACCGGAATTGGTGCGCGCCCGCCCGAAATAGGGTCTAATGGGGGTAGAAGGCGCCGCGGTACCGTTGCCTCGCTCCTTCACACCGAACCTTTCACACCGATTAATTCACCGACGAAACGAGCACATCATGCCGATGAATAACCCCTCCGAAGAGACCCTGGCGCAGGCACGCCGCGTTATTGACGCGCTCAACGAGCGTGGCGCGCGTAAGCAGGCGATTCGCCTGAAGGTAAGTAGCCCCGGCGCGCCGCTGCCGCAGACCGCCTCCAAGTTTGGTGGCCGCCCGTACCTGCCTGCTGGCGAGTCCGCACCTACTAATGAGAAGGGCGAACCGCTGGGCATGATTGCGCAGATTAACTGCGCCGACCTGCCCGAAAACGACATCTACCCGGCAACCGGTCTGCTGCAGTTCTGGATCAACCCGAACGACGAAGAGTGCATGTGGGGTTACGACTACGAGAACCCGCTCTCGCAGAAGAACCACCGCGTCATCTACTACGAAACGTTGGGTGAGCCGAACCCGGAGGCGCCGTACCCGATCGTGAACTGGGATGACTACGGCTGGCCCTTCGGACGCGGCGGCAAGGGTACCGCTGAGGAGGTTGTCGAGTACGCGCTCGCCTTCGATACCTGGGAGCAGGGCTTCCTGGATGGCGGCTACGAAATCTACGACCAGTTCGCTGACGCCTGGGACGAGATGTACCCGGACCAGAAGCTACCCGAGGAGCCGAACGCACGCGATGACGCCTCCTACAACCTGCTGGAACCCTTCGAATCGGAGGAGAGGGATTACTCGCATATCGGCGGCTACCCCTCGTTCGTGCAGAATGACCCGCGTGACGAGTTCGAGGAGCTGCGCGGCCACACGGTAAACCTGCTGACTATCGAATCGGAGTGGGGCGAGGACGCCGATGAGGGCGTGTACGTGATGTGGGGTGACGCTGGTGCGGCGAACTGGCTGATTACTCCGGAGGCGCTGGCCGCCCGCGACTTCTCGCAGGTCGTCTTTGAGTGGGCTTGCGGCTAGACACTGCGCTACTTTCACATCATCAATGAGGAGATTCTAAGATGCTCGACAACAAGCCGTTCAAGGACATCGAAAAGCAGGTGAAGCACGTTATCGACCTGCTCAACCAGGAGGGTGCCCGCAAGAAGGCTATCGCGCTGAAGCCCTTCGTTCCCGCCGATCCCTTGCCGCAGACTGCCTCCAAGTTTGGTGGCCGCCCGTACCTGCCCGCTGGCGAATCCGCACCGACCAATGAGAAGGGTGAACCGCTGGGCATGATTGCGCAGATTAACTGCGCTGACCTGCCCGAGAATGACCTCTTCCCGAGCACGGGCATGCTGCAGTTCTGGATTAACCCGAACGATGACGAGTGCATGTGGGGTTATGACTACGAGAACCCGCTCTCGCAGAAGAACCACCGCGTTATCTACTACGAGACCCTGGGCGAGCCGAACCCGGATGCGCCCTTCCCGAACGTGGACTGGGACGAAGGCGGCTGGCCTATCGGTGGTTTCGATTGTGAGAGCGGCCCGCTCGAGATTGAGTACGGCGTGACCTTTGAGGTGCGTGAGCAGGGCGTGACCGCCTCCGGCTACGACTACTACGATGTTTTTGGTGCGAAGTGGGATGAAACCTACCCGGATGAGTTGCTGCCCGAAGCGCACGAGAACCCGTATAAGAACCAGCCTCGCCGCGAAGCTCTCTACGAGTTGACGGAGCCTTTCGAATCGGAGGAAGAGTACTCCCACGTGGGCGGATACCCGTTCTTCGTGCAGAATGACCCGCGTGACGAGTTCGAGGAGCTGCGCGGCCACACGGTGAACCTGCTGACTATCGTCTCTGAATCGGAGAACGAGGAGAACGAAGACGAGGAGATTGAGATCATGTGGGGTGATGCCGGTGCGGCGAACTGGCTGATTACTCCGGAGGCGCTTGCCGCCCACGACTTCTCGCAGGTCGTCTTTGAGTGGGCTTGCGGCTAAGTAAGGTCTTGGCTGAGTAGCCGCAGGGGAGGGAAATAGAGAATAACCGCTCTATTTTCCTCTCCCTTTTTGTGTACCTTTTATCGGGCACGTCTAAGCAGCGCGATACTTACGTTCTTACTACGCGGCGGAGCCGTAGGAACAATCAGCTTCGCCTCCACAAGACGGCGCAGATCATTCGTAATGGAGGTACGTGAAGCGCCCCAACCCCAATGCTCTTGGATATATGTCGTGGAAACAGCCTTGCCGCGAAGCTCTCTACGAGGTGACGGAGCCTTTTGGGAAGATTTATCAAGGACATAAACAAAATTTCTTTGACAAATTTATATCTTCTCCGTTTCTCTCTTGATTAACTTTAGTATTGTATCTTTGTATGTTTCGCCTGTACCTTGCTTGAAATGTAGATTTACAGCATATTTTGTCTTTCCAATATCCATTATTAACTGTTTATGTGGTGGTGTTTTTATTTCTCTTTTTTCTTCTTTCATAAGTCCTCCTTTCTGCTTTTAAGTAAAGAAAAAACAGTAAACCAATTTGATTTACTGTTTCATAAGTTGCTATATTATTGTTTTTATGAGTTATTTAATAAGTTTACTTGCCAACCTGTAGACTTGACTTATTTCTTTGCTTTCTATATGCCAGCTATTAAGTTCAATTTTAATTAACTCTGGAAATTTCTTACTAATATCCTTTAAAGCATTTCCTGCCGATTTTCTAACATATTCACTCGTATCTTCTTTTAATGCAGCAATTCGTCTAATAGCTTCATTCGGATTATCTTTGAAATATGGTCTACTCGTCCATATTCTTAGTCCTTCCGTAACAGCTCTCCTTGTATTAGGGTTATTGTTTTTTAACCATTCATCAATTATTGGAAGTGCTTTTTCATATCCTATTTTCTTGCAAAATTCATCAAATGCCTTTGCCAATACTTCCTGAACTCTCCAATTATCATCTTTGGAAACTTCATCTCGCATAAATGCTAAAATATCATCTTGTTCTGATAAATATCCAAAAAGAAATACACTGTACATTCTTACTTGATAGGTATCAGATTTATAGGCTAAAAATGCCAACTTCTTAACATATTTATTATCGTTGGATTTATAATCTACAAAGGCTCTTTTTTCTTCTTCTTTAAAACCATTTTCTATCAAAGAAAATTCTTTTTCCAAACTCATAATATATTCTTTCAAGAAGCCTTGCCTCCTCACAAAATTCAATTTTTTCTCTCTCAATAATTCAGTAATATTATACCATTTTTAAGGCATTTTTTCAATATCAGCTTTCTGTGCCACTTGACGGTTGCCTGTAAAGTTAAAGTACACATCGACTTGTTGCTTTCTATTTTCGCCTTGCCTTCCTCCTGTTGCTTCGTATACTACAACTTTTTCTATATACTCATTTATTATTGGTGCTGTAAGTTCCTCAATGTCTGTATATTTCCTGCGTGTTTTTCACTATCTATTCCGTTGTTGATAGCGATAAACCTCACTCCTTTTTCTTTGAACAGTATTTCGGTGTAAAAGCCTACTTTGAGGTAATCTCTGCCAAACCTGCTCATATCTTTTACTATCACAGTAGATACTTTGTTTTCTTCTACTGCTTTTATCATCTTTTGAAATCCCTCTCTATCAAAGGTCGTTCCGCTTACTCCATCATCGGTATAGTGATAGATATTTACAAAACTGTGTTTCTTTTTGCATAGCTTTCAAGCAGCTGTTTTTGATTGGTGATGGAATTGCTTTCTCCTTGCATTTCATCATCACGATTTAAACGCTCATAAAGTGCCGTTTGTCCTGTTCTTTTCGTATTTGACATGAGAATTACCTCCTTTTCAAGTTTTTATTATTTTCTCTGTCCTAAGAGGTTAGTCCTTTCGAATCGGAGGAGAGGGATTACTCGCATATTGGCGGCTACCCTTCGTTCGTGCAGGAGGACCCGCGCGATGAGTTTGAGGAGCTGCGCGGCCACACGGTGAACCTGCTGACTATTGTCTCCGAGTCGGAGAATGAGGAGAACGAAGACGAGGAGATTGAGATCATGTGGGGTGATGTCGGTGCAGCGAACTGGCTCATTACCCCGGAGGCGCTTGCCGCTCGTGATTTCTCGCAGGTCGTCTTTGAGTGGGCTTGCGGCTAAAACTTAGCGGTACAACTTTATGCAGGAATGTTGTGAATTTATTCTTCGCAACGTCATAACAACATCATGGCAAGACTTGTCATGATGTTGTTATGATTCTGCGATGATGTTGATATGATGCGGTATTTTCCTCGCGCCTTGAATCTTAAAAACCCCGGAATTGCAGTCTGAAACCGGGCATTCCTGTCGGTCTCATTGACCGCGCATCATAACAACCGTCATAACAACTTCTGTTATGACGGCTGATATGATGCCCCGTCATAATCCGCAATAAACGACACATAGGTACCCGCACTTGGTGCGCCCCCGTGACGGTGGCACAGTATAAAGTCGAGCCACTATCGACTCCCCGCCCATCCCCGGCGGGCAGATACACCAGGAGCAAACCAATGGCTGAACACACTTTCGGCTTCCGCACCCGCGCACTACACGCGGGCGGCACCCCCGACGCTGAGCACGGTGCCCGCGCGGTCCCCATCTACCAGACTTCCTCCTTCGTCTTCAAGGACGCTGACGACGCGGCGAACCTCTTCTCCCTGCAGAAGTACGGCAACATCTACTCGCGCCTGTCCAACCCCACCGTCGCCGCGCTGGAGGAGCGCATCGCCTCCCTCGAAGGCGGTATCGGTGCGGTAGCGACCGCCTCCGGCATGGCCGCCGAGTTCATCACTTTCGCGGCGCTCTGCCAGCAGGGCGACCACATTGTGGCTTCTTCGCAGCTGTACGGCGGCACCGTCACCCAGCTGGACGTGTCCCTGCGCCGCTTCGGCATTGAGACCACTTTCGTGCCTGGTACCGACCCCGCCGACTACAAGGCGGCACTGACCGAGAACACCAAGGCAATCTACACCGAGATCGTGGCGAACCCCTCCGGTGAGGTTGCCGACCTGGAAGGCCTCGCAGAGGTCGCACACGAGGCGGGCATCCCCCTGGTCGTGGACGCAACCCTGTCCACCCCGTACCTGATTCGTCCCCTCGAACACGGCGCCGACATCGTCATTCACTCGGTCACCAAGTTCCTGGGCGGTCACGGCACCACCCTCGGCGGCATTGTGGTCGAGTCCGGCCGCTTCAACTGGGGTAACGGCAACTTCCCGTCCATGACCGAGCCGGTTCCCTCCTACAATGGCGTGTCCTGGTGGGGTAACTTCGGTGAGTACGGCTTCCTGACCAAGCTGCGTTCCGAGCAGCTGCGTGACTTCGGCCCGTCGCTGAGCCCGCAGGCCGCGTTCAACCTGCTGCAGGGCGTTGAGACCCTGCCGCAGCGCATGGACGCGCACCTCGCCAACGCTAAGCAGGTCGTTAACTGGCTGGTTGAGGACGCCCGCATCGCCTACGTGAACTACGCCGGCCTGCCCGACCACCCGCACCACGAGCGCGCGAAGAAGCTGCTGCCGCTGGGTGTTGGTTCCGTGTTCTCCTTCGGTGTGAAGGGCACCGAGAAGGCTTCGGGCCGCCTGGTCGGTGGCGAGTTCATTGGTGCGCTGCAGCTGGCAAGCCACCTGGCGAACATTGGCGACTCCCGCACCCTGGTGCTGCACCCGGGTTCGACCACGCACCAGCAGCTCTCCAGCGAGCAGCTTGAGGCCGCCGGCGTGGGCGAGGACCTGATCCGCATTTCGGTGGGTCTGGAAGATGTGGAAGACATCATCTGGGACCTGGACCAGGCGCTGACCTACGCGACCGGCCTGAACCACGCCGGTGAGCGTGTGGGCGAGTCCAGTGCAGACAAGATTGTGGAGGCCGAGGAGGCGGTTGCCGCCGCCAAGGCCGCCGAGGACGCTGCCGCCGCTGAGGCTGTTGCTGGCGCATCCTGCTCCCTGCCCGCCGCTACCGCTCAGGAGGAAAAGTAATGACCGAGAAGCGTACCTGGGTGGGTCCTTCCGCCCCCGAGCGTCTGAACATTCTGCGTAATACCCGCACCATCGCGATTGTGGGTATGAGCGATAAGATTTCGCGTGCCTCCTACTTCGTGGCGACGTACCTGCAGTCGGCGTCGCCGTACAAGCTGTATTTTGTGAACCCGATTCTGGCGGCGAAGGGCAAGCTTGTGCTGGGTCAGCCGGTGTACCCGTCGCTGCAGGACCTGCCGGAGGTTCCGGATCTGGTGGAGATTTTCCGCCGTAATGAGGACCTGCCGGGCGTGGTTCAGGAGGCTGTTGACCTGGGCGCGAAGACCGTCTGGATGCAGCTGGGCTCCTGGAACGAGGAGGCTGCCGCGATTGGTGAGGCTGCCGGTCTGAACGTGGTGATGGATAAGTGCGTGAAGATTGAGCACGCGCGTTTCCACGGTGGTCTGCACTTGGCTGGTTTCAATACGGGCGTGATTTCTTCGAAGCGTCAGGTGCTGTCGAAGTAAGCAGCCTGCGCTGTATAAGCCGCGGCTTGTAATTACAAAAATCAGGCGCTTGCAAGCGTTTGAACGGAGGGGCGTACCCGGAGTGATTCCCGGGTGTGCCCCTCCTTCTTTGATGCTGTTGCAGTGGTATAAGCAACCATAAGATGACCAGGGAAAACGCCCAGATTCCTTGAGAGCGTGTAGCTTCAATGTTATGGTTGTACTAACAGTCCCCCCTCCGCCTCTGGGTTTACCTAAGCGCATCTCGAGGGGGTCCTTTTGTATGTTCGGTTCTACGGCGAACCGAAGTGAGGAGAGCAACGGCATTGCCCAAGGAATCGTGCGTATTTCTACCTTCAATAGAGGAGCAGAAGGAATACCTTATTACCAAGGGGTATTTTCCTCAGGGAATAACCCTGAGCGACGATGACCGAGACATGCTTGCATGCTCTAATTTCCACTACCTTCTGGGATATTTTCGTAATTACAACAAATACAAGAACGAGGGGCTTCTGCCTGAGAATCCAGACATCTCGGACGTTTTAGATATTGTGCGTATGGATGTTGCGGTCTCTTCCCTCTTGTACGGGTACATGAGGCAGAGCGAACAGGCGATTCGAGCTGCATGGGTGGACGTATTTTGCACTTACCGTAGTCCCCATGAGTACCTCAACCCGGATGCGTATATCTGCATGAATCAGGACAGGCCAGTAGATGCGCTCATCAAAGATATGATGCGGCACATCCTGCGATACCGTGAACCGTATGTTCGCGAGCGAATCGAGGCTTGGTGGAAATCCTGCGGAAAAGGTTCCTCTAAAACCCCCTCTGAAAACTTGGACGATTGGGAGGACATTGAGGAGCTTCGAAAGATGATGCAAAAGGAACTTCCTCTGTGGTCTGTTGTTGATTCGTTTTCCTTGGGGCTTCTCTCCCATGCGGTGGTCCAAAGTTATGCTTCAGAAACCTCCACCGAGTCTGGAGATGCTGAAAAGCTGCTGCTTTACAAAAAGACCGCAGAGTATATGGGCGTAAACCATAAGCACTTTGAAGGTCGTCTTAAGTCTCTGACCACTTTACGAAACCGTGTAGCTCACGGTTCTCGTCTCTGGATGATGCCGACTACTGACACTTCGGCAAAGCCAAAAATTTTTGCTAAGGACCTTCGCGAAGCGGACCCGAAAGGTATGTTGGTCAGCTTCGCTAACGTCGCCCTTTTGCAAGGAAACACCCGTCGTCAGCGGGAGGCATGGAAAGCGATAAAAGCTCTAGTGGAGCAGAACGAGAGCTACTGCGTTGGCGTAGGTTCGCAGAAAATCTTCTAAAAAACGGCGTCGGCCCTGCAGTTACCTCGCATTATGACGCTGACATACTCATGAGAGTAAGCGGAGGGGCGTACCCGGGGCGATTCCCGGGTGCGCCCCTCCTGCTATGCCCGGTGTAGCGTCCGGCAGAGTGTCCGGCGTGTTTTGGGCGGGATTGAGGGCTTAGTATCGCCCCTTGTGGAGGGCGGTTCAGCTTTAAGGTAAACCTACCCTTACGCTTTCGCACCGTAAGCCGGTATCCTAGTGTGGAGCCCGGCGGCCGGTACACAGCACACACGCGTACCGACCGCCGGGTTTTCCTCTCTCGCAGATTGTGACGGAATGTTACGTTGAATTCTTTCCGACCGGGAATAGCTGTACGATAGCCAGCGTTGCACCCGCAGAGAGGGGCACACCGCATGATGCCCCCGGGTTACCTCAGGGTGACAACCCGCAGCTACAAGAGCATCAACCACCACACGAAAGAAGAACAATATGTCCGCAATGATTAACCGCCGCACCGTCCTCGCAGGCTCCGCTTTCACCGGCCTGGCAGCTCTGCTCGCAGCGTGCGGTTCGTCCAGCAGCAGCACCTCCGCGTCCAGCACCAACAAGCTGGAGGCCATCAAGTCTGCCGGTAAGATTCGCGTGGGACTGGAAGGCACCTACCGTCCCTTCTCCTTCCACGAGTCCAACGGCACCCTGGTCGGTTTCGAGAAGGAAATCGCCGACCTGATCGCCAAGGACCTGGGCGTGACCGCCGAGTTCATCGAGACCCCCTGGGATTCGCTGATCGCTGGCGTGGACGCTGACCGCTACGACATCGTCATCAACAATGTTTCTGCAACCGACGAGCGCAAGCAGAAGTACGACTTCTCCGTACCCTACCTGTACTCGGAGCCGAAGGTTGCCGTGAAGAAGGACTCTTCCCTGCAGAACGTGAGCGAGATTTCCGGCCACTCCTCGGCGCAGTCCGAAACCTCGAACTTCCGCAAGATGGTGGAGGCGAAGGGCGCCTCGATCGTGGTTGTTTCCGGTTTCGATGAGGCTATCGAGCAGGTCCTCTCGGGCCGCGCAGAGATGACCGCGAACGACTCCGTGTCCTTCGCCGAGTACTTCAAGGAGCACCCGGACGCTAACCTGCGCCTGCTCTCCGGCGACCTGGGCACCGGCAGCAACTCCTCCATCCTGATGGCTAAGGGTCAGGACGCCCTGCGCAACGCTATCGACGAGTCGCTGAAGAAGCACCTGGGCAACGGCGACATCAAGGCGATTTACGAAAAGTACGTGGGCGAAGACCTCTCCCCGAAGAACTAACACTCTTATAAGGAGCTGAGTTCCGCGCATGGAACGCTACCTCAACCTCTGGGCAGAATCACTGCCGCAGCTGCTGGCCTCAACGGTGGCAGTGACCATTCCGCTATCGCTCATCTCCTTCGTGCTGGCGCTACTGGTGGGCATCGTGTCCGCCGGCGCGCGCACGAGCCGCTTTGCGCCGGTGAACTGGCTGGCGTGGCTGTACATCTGGATTTTCCGCGGCACCCCGCTGCTGGTTCAGTTGTTCATCGTCTTCTACGGCCTGCCGAAGGTCGGTATCGCCTTGGACGTGTGGAGCGCCGCGATTATCACGATGAGCCTGCACACCGGCGCGTACGTGGCGGAAACCTTCCGCTCGGCCGTGGCGGCCATCCCCGGCGGCCAGTTCGAGGCGGCAGCGACCCTGAACTTCACCCGCCTGCAGACCCTGCGTTACGTCGTGATTCCGCAGGCGGTGCGCATCGCACTGCCGAACCTGGGCAACAACTTCATCGACCTGATTAAGGGCACCTCGCTGGTGTCGGTCATCTCGATGGTCGACCTGTTCCAGACCGGCAAGCAGATTGCTTCGCGTACCTTCGAGCCGCTGGCAATGTACTCTGAGGTCGCCATTATTTACCTGGTGATTTTCACCCTGCTGACCGCCGCACAGTCGGCGCTGGAGAAGTACAGCAACCGTTACGTAAGGAGCCGCAATGCTTAGCGTGGAATCCCTCTCGAAGAGCTTCGGTGAGACGCAGGTTCTCAAGAACATTAGCCTGGACATCCCCAGCGGCGAGACCACCGTCATTCTGGGTCCCTCCGGTAGCGGCAAGTCGACCCTGCTGCGCTGCCTGAACCTGCTGGAAACCCCGCAGTCCGGCACGCTCACCATTGACGACGCGCAGGTGGACTACAGCCAGAAGCTCACCGACGCGCAGGTGCGTGATATTCGTTCCCGTTCGGCGATGGTGTTCCAGCAGTTCAACCTGTTCCCGAACTACACGGCGCTGAAGAACGTGGCGCTCGCCCCGACCCTCAACGGCACCCTGGACGCCAAGCAGGCTGAGGAGCGCGCCCGCGAGCTACTCGCCAAGGTGGGCCTAGCCGATAAGACCGGCTCCTACCCGGAGTCGCTTTCGGGTGGCCAGCAGCAGCGCGTGGCGATTGCCCGCGCCCTGGCGCTGGAACCGGCATACCTGCTCTTCGACGAGCCGACGAGCGCCCTGGACCCCGAACTTGAGGCCGAGGTGATTCGCGTGCTCATGCAGCTGGCGAAGGAGGGCCGCTCCCTGGTCATCGTGACGCACAATATGGCGTTCGCGAAGAAGGTCGCGGACCGCATCGTGTTCCTGGAAAACGGCACGCTGCGCTATAACGGTGAGCCGAACGGCTTCTTTGCCTCGGACGACGAGCGCATCCGCAAGTTCCTGACCGTGTACGACAGCACCGAGTACACCATCTAGTCGGCACCGCAACAGAGCCTATAACAGAAGGATGGGCCGGTCTCCTACAAGGGAGACCGACCCATCCTTCTTACTCTCTTCTAATCCTTCTTGGGTTTCGCCTGGGACTTCGCGCGGCGGTACTCGTCCAGCTGCTCGGGGCTGACCACCTGCAGCTGGTCGGTGAGCGGGTCACCCGGCGACCAGCCCTCGTTGTGCACCGCGCTCTCCTCACGGTTGAAGAACGTGAGAATGCGCGGGCGGTGCACCCGCAGACCACCCGGTGTGGTCGGCAGCTGCCAATTCTTCGTGTGGGAGAGTACGCCCAACACCAGGCACAGGATGATGGAGAGCGCCATCGCCAGGTTCGGGCGGTGAAACAGGCCGGTTACGAGGGCGGTTTCTGCGGCACCGAATAGGGCGACGGTCGCGTACAGGGAGTTGCCGCCAAAGATCGCGGGAATACGGTTGACCATGATGTCACGAATCAGGCCGCCACCCACTGCGGTGGTAATACCCAGCGCGATAGCCGGCAGCCAGTGCAGACCCAGGTTCAGGGACTTGATGGTGCCGGTTGCCGCCCAACATCCCATGCCCACGAAGTCCACGACGAGTAGCGTGCGGGTCGCCCAGCGGGCACTCAAATCAATGCTGTACGCCAGGATGGACGAACCGATCGCACCGATCCAGTAGCCGCCGTCCGTAAGCGCCACGGGCAGGCCCGAGTTCAGCAGCACGTCACGAATCATGCCGCCGCCCATACCGCAGGCAATAGCGAGCAGCAGGAAGCCCACAATGTCGAACCGGAAGGCGCGCGCCACAGCACCGCCGAGCAGGCCGTTAGCAACAACGGCGGCAATGTCGACGATGCGGAATACCTGATCGGGGTCAAAGAGCTCGTGCATGGGCGTTCTCCTGCGTGTGTGCGTATGTGCGTCTGCGTTTGGGCGCCCGCGAGGGGGCACCTGAGGGGGTATCGGAGTGCCTGTGGGGGAGGGGCGCACGGGGTCGGGTGACGACGTTATCACCGCATCCGGCTCTGTCAGCCTGTGCTCGCACCTGATATGGCACCGATTCATTGTAGACCCGCCGCCGCTCCTACTCCTATTTGAAAGGTGCTCATGACGAGCTCTGAGACGGAACTAAGAAGCCTGTGGACGTGCTAAAAGATGGGCGTAGAATGAGTGAATCTCCACCCCCAAGGCTGTCATGATTGTTTTTGCGCTTGGCGCCACATGGTGTGCCATTGCCGGTGCGGCGCTGTCGGCGCTCATGGTGTGGTTGCCCTCGCGCAGCCGGAACGCTCGCTAAGCTGGGACTAGACGAAATCTGCGTAAGGTGAAAGGAGCCGCCGTGGCGGTATCTCGCGATGAAGTTTTCGGGGTCCTACAGGGGATCGTACCCCGTCTGGAGGAGGCGCTTCCCGGTTGGTCGGTGCGCCCCAACATCACGGGTACCGGCGCGGTGGGGCTCTACCTGGACGGCCCCGCAATCTACCGGGGCGGCGAGCCCCTGGCCGGCGTGAACGCCGAGGGTGAGCCGGTCGTCCGCCACCTGTGCGGCACGATTCAGACCGCTGACCGCGGCCTGCCGCAGGAGCTCGGGCAGGTGCGTTACCAGTACATCCTGGGCGTGAGCGTGGCGGAGCACGAGAGCGAGTATCCCGAGCTGGCTGACCTGGCGAGCGTGGGGGAGCCGAGCTGGGTTCCCGCATTGAGGGTCCTGGAGTCGCTGGTGGAGTCCGAGGGGCGCGAGGCGCTGTTCATCAGCCGCGGCGGGTACGTGCCCGGCCGCCGCGCCCTGGGTAAGCGTCGCGTGGCGCTGCGTCGAGAGCTCTTCCCCGGTAAGCCCTGGCTGGGTTTGGGCACGATTGACTGGTGCGCGGGCGTTCGCTCGATCCCGGTGTACGCCGAGGACTTGGCGGCTCTGGTTGCCGCGGTGACGCGCCTGGCGAGTAGCTGGGATGCCGCCCTCCGCACTGGCTCTGCGGACAGCCAAAAGTAGTTAAAACAAAGCGGCGCATCCGACCCGTAAAGGGGTGGATGCGCCGCTTCTGTGTAAGCTCTAACGCTTAGTGGATTTAGCCCAGTGCCTCAGCCAGCTGAATGCCCTGTGCCACGCCACCGAGGGTTGCAGCAATACGGATCAGGTCGTTGACCTGCTCCTTGGTTGCGCCCTCTTCACGCAGGGTGTGCTCGTGAGCCTCAACGCAGTGGGAGCAGCCGTTGACTGCGGACACTGCCAGTGCGAACATTTCGAAGTCCAGCTTCTCAATGCCACCGTTCTTACCGATGATCTGCATGCGCAGGTTTGCACGCTGGTCATCGTATGCACCGTTCAGGAAGCCACGGGTGCGGTAGAAGATGTTGTTCATGCCCATGATGGATGCAGCACCCAGAGCAGCCTCGTAAGCGGTGTCGCTCAGGTGCTCCTTAGCCTCTGCAGCAATCTCAACAACAACAGAGTCAACCTTGGTTGCTGCTGCGGTTGCGAGGATTGCGCCCCAGAGCTGCTGCTCGGACAGGGAGGTGATGCGGGGCAGGGAGGACAGGTTGAGGTTCATGTCCTTCGCGTAGGAAGGCAGAGCCGAACGCAGGTTATCGATGCTCATGGATTACTTCATCTCCTTGAATGCGTCGATGGTTGCTGCGCCCTTCTTCCAGTTGCATGCGCACAGCTCGTCGGACTGCAGTGCGTCCAGCTGGCGGAGCACCTCGTCGGTGTTACGGCCGACGGAGTCAGCGGTAATGGAGACCGACTGGATGGTGTTGTGGGGGTCGATGATGAAGGTTGCGCGGTCTGCAACGCCGTCCTTGTTCAGGATGCCCAGTGCGCTAACCAGCTCACGCTTGAGGTCGGATGCCATGACGATGGGCAGGTCCAGGAGCTCTTCGTGGGAGCGGCGCCATGCGTAGTGGGTGTACTCGTTGTCAACGGAAACACCGATCACCTGGGTGTCGCGTGCCTCGAACTCGTCAGCGAGCTTGCCGAATGCAGCAATCTCGGTGGGGCAAACGAAGGTGAAGTCCTTGGGCCAGAAGAAGACGACGCGCCAGGTGTCTTCGTCCAGACCCTCGGAGGAGACGGTGGTGAAGTAGTCTTCGGGCTTGGTTGCTTCGATGTCAGCCAGCTTACCGGGGACAACGCCGGTGAGCTCGTATGCGGGGAACTGGTCGCCGATGGTCAGAACTGCCATGGTGTTCTTCTTTCTACTTCGTGCCGCGCGGATTCGTTGCGCGGCGCTTGTTCTAGTGATGCCCAGTGGGCGGGCTTGATACCTATTCTATTATGAATAATTCATAATAATCAAGTGATGGCGAGTGAAAGCACGAGTATTAAGTCGTGATTTGCGTCACCGAATATTCTGGGATGTTCACAAAAGCTTTTCCGGCGCACAAACCCGAGGGTTTAAGCTCGAACCATGACCCCCGAACACAGTGCACACGCAGAGCCCAATCAGCCCGAACTCATCACCGAGCGCCTCACCCTGCGCCACATGCGCGAGGCGGATATCCCCGACATCGTGGAATCCTGCCGCGACGAAGAAACCCTCCGCTACACCCGCCTCCCGTTGAACTACACGCGCGCCGATGCTGAGGACTACCTGCTCACCACCGCACGCCAGATTGCCGCCGGGCAGATCCAGCGTTGGGCGATTGACGCCTCCGGCGTGTTCGCCGGGACCATTGAATTGCGCTTGCCTGACGGCACCCCCGAAAGCCCCGGAAACCGCGCCGAACTGGGCTACTACACCGCCCCGAAGTCGCGCGGCAAGGGCTACATGACCGAGGCGCTGCGAGCCGTCCTCGGCTACGCTTTCGACCCGCTCGGCCTGGGTCTGGAGACCGTCCGCTGGACCGCCCTGGCGGGTAACGAGCCCTCTGAGAAGGTGGCGGTTAAGGCGGGTTTCACCGGCATCTACGACGATATTGACCCGAACTCCGGCCGCCCCGATGAGAACGGCCACCCGGTGCAGCATCGGGTGCGCCGTGCCGATATGACCCGCGCGCAGTTCGCGGCGCTCTGGTCTGATTAGCTCTGGTCTAACTAGGTTGGCTAGCTAAACTGCGCTACCGAATGCCGAAGCCGCGGAACGAGCCGGACGGCTCCTCCCACTCGACGAGCACCTCATCCACGCGGCCCGCGGTGTCGTCACCGCGTAGCACATCCACCAGGCGAGCGCAGGAGGCGGCGGTACCTTCCGCAACGACTTTCACGCGCCCGTCGTCGAGGTTTTCGGCGTAGCCGGTCAGGCCCATGGGCTTGGCGGTTCCAGCGCACCACCAGCGGAAGCCCACGCCCTGCACTTTGCCGTTGATGAAGGCGACGAGGCGGATTTCGGCGGGTTCTGCCGGGGTGCGGTCGGTGAAGAAATCAAAGAAACCCATGGGTCCTCCCGGGGTCGTCTCGTTGAGGGTGGTTTGATGGGGGCGCGCCAGCATTGGCGGCGCCCTGTCAGTTTCTATAGCTTCAGTCTAGAGGGTTCAGAGTGCTTCGGGGTGGCATCAGGGCGCCTGTTGCCCGGTTGCCTCGCACGCGTCGTGAACAGCTGAATTAGGGTAGAGCAACCGGAGCTACGCCCACAAGGGGAGTAAGATGGGGTGATATTTATCAGCGGCAACGCTGAACACGCAGACTGTACCCGCAACGCTCATCCACTGGAGGATCATGAGTTCACGCCCCAAGAAAGAGCCCCTCGTCGGTAACCCGGCGAAGGCACCCTACAAGCCCTGGCCTGCTCTCTGGTCCCTGGTCGTTGGCTTCTTCATGATTCTGGTGGACGGCAATATTGTCACCATCGCCCTGCCGCACATGCTGCAGGATTTGGATGCGTCGCTGTCGGCGGGCATGTGGGTGACGAGCGCCTACCTGCTGGCGTATGCGGTGCCGCTGCTCATTACCGGCCGTATGGGTGACCGCTTCGGTCAGAAGAACCTGTACATGATTGGTATGGCTATTTTTACTGCCGCTTCCCTGTGGTGTGGTCTGGCGCCGAGCGTTGAGTCGCTGATTACTGCCCGCGTGGTGCAGGGCCTGGGTGCGTCGCTGATGACCCCGCAGACCATGTCTCTGATTACGCTGATGTTCCCGCCGAATGCGCGCGGTGTTGCGATGAGTATCTGGGGTGCGACTGCGGGTGTCGCCTCGCTGATTGGCCCGATTCTGGGCGGCGTGTTGGTGGATGCCCTGAATTGGAGCTGGATTTTCTTCGTGAACATTCCGGTGGGTCTGGTCGGTCTGTTCTTGGCGTGGCGTAACGTGCCGGTGTTTGAGCAGAAGAAGCACAGCTTCGACTGGCTGGGCGTGGTGCTTTCGGCGGTTGGCCTGTTCCTGCTGGTCTTCGGTATTCAGGAAGGCGCTAGCTACGACTGGGGCATCATGACCGATTCGTTCCTGGGTACCGGTATTGCGGTGAGCGTGTGGGGTCTGATTATTGCTGGCATTCTGGTGCTGGGCCTGTTCATTGGTTGGCAGGCTATTAACCCGCGTGAGCCGCTGGTTCCGCTGAGCCTCTTCAGTGACCGTAATTTCTCCGTGTCGAATGTGGCTATCTCCGCTATGGGTGTAGTTGCTATCAGTATGGCGTTCCCGCTGACCCTGTACCTGCAGCAGGTGGAGGGCCTGGATCCGACCCAGGCCGCGTTGATGACCGCCCCGATGGCGTTGTTCTCGGGTGCGTTGGCGCCGGTGGTGGGCGCGCGTCTGAACCGTAACGATCCGAAGTGGATTGCCGTGATTGGCTTTACGCTGCTGGTGATTGGTTTTGCTCTGCTCCGCCCGACGATGGTTGCGGACGGCAACCTGTGGCTGATGGTTGGTCCGATGATTATTCTGGGCGCGGCGAACTCCTGCATTTGGGGTCCGCTGTCGGTGTCTGCGACTCGTAACCTGCCGCCGCAGCGTGCCGGTGCCGGTTCGGGCGTGTACAACGAGACCCGCCAGATGGCGTCCGTGCTGGGTTCGGCTGCGATTACTACGATTATGGCTTCTGCGATTACCTCGCACCTGTCCGCGTTGGGTCCGGCTGCCGCAGCGGGCGGTAGCTCTCACGGCGGCGCTGCTGGAGGCGTACTTCCGCAGATTCTGCGTGAACCCTACGCGGCGGCAATGGCTGATTCCATGATGCTGCCCCTGGTTGCCGCGGCGGTGGGCGCCGTCGTGTGCCTGTTCTACGCCTCCAAGAAGACCTCCGAGGCGAAGGGCGCCGCACAGAACACTGAGGCGGAGACCATCAAATAGAAGGCTTATCAGAACGGTTTTACGTCATATTTGGTGCATAAACCTGAAAAATGGTGTTATACCGGGAAAATCTAGATGCACTCTGTGTATGATGATGCGGATTATTGTTGCCCTGAGGTGCCAAAACCTCGTGAGGGCGCAATGATCCGCTGTTCTTTAAGCGGCATCCCGTACCACCATGTTTGTATGGGATGCCTCACCGCAGCGCACATATATACACTCTCCGCATAGACTGTGCCCAATGATCCAATAATTCACTCAACGCTGCCTCCGGCAAACATATAATCACGAGGGTCCTCGCGCGCATTTATGCGAACGAATACGAGAAGAGATACAAATGGCTTTCTCATTTTCTACCCGCGCGGCACGTACCGCGCTCGCCTCGGCGGCGATGCTTGTGCTCAGCTTGGTTGCTGTCCCCGCAGCGCAGGCGTACAACCCCGATATTGATGGCGACGGAATCGGTAATATTTTGGAGATGAGGGGGTACGATGGCGACCTTGACGGCAAACTGGAGATTGACTATCCAGGCATGGGCGCCAACCCCTTGAAGAAGGACCTCTTTGTCGAGATGGACTACATGCCCGGTCTGCTTGCTAGCGAAGAAGAGCTCGACCGCATCACCGAAATCTTCGCGAATATGCCGATTCGCAACCCCAACGGTACCACCGGTATCAACCTTCACCTGGATGCCGGTAACGCCCGCAGCGCCAAGTATAACCTCGGCGGTGGTAACGAAGTCCCCTACCAGCAACTGGATAGCACCATGGAGAAGTGGTACGAGATCCGAAGGGCTAACATGGACCCGGACCGTGGATCTGCCTTCCACTACATGATTTGGGGTGACGCCCACGATGAATACGGTTCCTCAGGACTGGGTTACATAGGCGGTCTAGGGTTCGTTGTGACTGTGGGCCCGCGCTTCTGGGGCAAGTCCGCAACCTCCGATGTGCGCGTGGCGACCTTCGTGCACGAGCTCGGCCACAACCTCGGCTTGCGTCACGGTGGTACCGAGGAGGTGAACTACAAACCGAACTACATGAGCATCATGAACTACCGTTACCAGCTTAGGGGCATAGAACGCCCGGACGGCACGAAGTACTTCGGCTACTCGACCCGTGCCTACAAGGATCTGGATGAGAACAAGCTGGATGAGAAAACCGGCTTTGGTCGCAATGCATACGGCCTGTACTATAGGGGAGTTCCCGCCTGGGAGGCTATCGACTTCAACCGCAACGGCAAGATTGACGACGAGCCGGTGTCGGTCGACCTTAACCGTGACGGTGAGAAAACCATCCTGACCGCACCGAATGACATGAAGAATATAAAGCTGCCGGCTACTGATGGGCTCTATAACGAGGACGGTGCGAATCCTTCCGAGCAGAAGTTCTCTGGAGAGATTGAAGAGAATGAGATGACCGCCGACCGTGCGCGTGCTGAGGGTCTGGTTCCCGCGAAGGACTAACCTGTGGCAGCTACTGGCGGCTGAGAAGCTAAGGTTTTAACACGACGAGGGGCCCGGCATCCATAACGGATGCCGGGCCCCTGATGTTATCTAGCCTCGTTGCGCTGTCGTACTGCGACGCATCAACGGTAGAGCAGCTGAGCTATACACCAGAACTACGGGCGGCTGATAGTTGCCGAAGCGCGCAAACCTGCCAGGTCCTTGAAGGTGTACTCGCCGCCCTCGGTCAGCTGCATTGCGACGCTACCGCTGGTGATCTGAGCGGTGGTGGTCAGAGTGTAGCTGGAGGTCACCTCGGTGAAGTACACCGGAACCAGCGAAGCCAGCACCTGTGCGTAGCTCACGCCGTCCTTCGCGGTGGCTTCCAGGTAGTCGGAGGTGCGGATGTCCAGTACGCCGGTCCAGACGTTGTCCTCGATGACCGGCTCGTAGAACTTCGCGGTGTATGCGATGCCATTGAATGCCGCCACAGCGGGGTTGTTGGTCTTCGCGCCGCCCTCGCTCTTAGCGAGTGCCGGGATCTCAACGTCGTTCTCGGGGTCCCACAGCAGCGGGTCGGTGACATCCTCGGCGGTGGGGAAAGTGAACTCGAAGGTCACCTGCAGGTGCGCCTGAGGGTACAGCCAGGAGCTACCCTGGAACTCGCCCTTGGAGTTAACGGGTGCGGAAATCCACAGACCCGCACCACCGTACAGGCCAGCGCCGACGCTACCGCCGGGGGTGAAGGTGCCGCCGCCGCGGCTCTGCGGGGTGGTGGAGGTTGCGGTGATGTTGGGTACCTGCACGGTGTAGGAGTCCAGGCCGTAGCGGGTATCAAAGTCGTTGGCGGGGTTCGAGTTGAACGCCTGAGTGAAGACACCGAACTTCAGGGTCGGGGTTTCTAGCGCATCGGTGGACGCCGCGTAGGCGGGTACCGCCGCTGCGGTTGCGATGACGGGGGTGCTCCACGCGGCACCCTTGATGAGTGCGCGGCGGTTCAGGCCATTAGTGGTGTTCGAGGAAGAAGTCATGGGATCTCTCTTGTCATTAAGAATGTGGTGATGCATGTGAGTTGAATTACTGATACTCTAATGTAATTCAGCTCATCTTCAAAATTATCTCAACTTTTACCTTAAAGTATGAATGTTACGGCACCCAGCTCACCTAACACGTGAAACGGGAGCATCATGGAAACCGAGGAGAACGTCCTCCCGGAAAACTCCACAGAAACACCACCGGTCACCACACACTAAGGAACACAACATGGCATTTCTGAAGAGCGCACGCGTCACGCTTGCCTCCCTCGCAGTGCTCTGCCTGGGCACTATCGCAGCCCCCGCAGCAAACGCCTACAGCCCCGACATCGACGGCGACGGCATCCCCAACACCTGGGAGCTGAAGGGCTATGACGCCGACGGCGACGGCAAAATCGACGTCGACTTCCCCGCAATGGGCGCAAACCCCAACCACAAGGACATCTTCGTCGAGATGGACTACATGCCCGGCCTGCTGCCCAGCGAAGACGAGCTGGACCGCATCACCAAGATTTACGCCGACCTGCCCATACGCAACCCCGACGGCACCACCGGCGTGAACATCCACCTGGACGCCGGTAGCGCCCGCAGCGCCAAGTACAACCTCGGCGGTGGCAACGAAATCACCCACCAGGAACTCGACAGCGAATTCAAGGCGCTCCACCGCATCAAGGCAACCGAAGGTAAGTTCAACACCGCCCGCGAAGGCACCTTCCACTACGTCATCTGGGGCGACTACTACGACAACAGCACCTCCTCCGGCATCGCTAACTTCGGCGGCCGCAACCTCATGGTCACCGTTGGCCCGCACTTCTGGGGTAAGGCAACCAGTGACATCCGCGTGGCAGTGTTCGTGCACGAGCTCGGCCACAACCTCGCGCTGAGCCACGGCGGCTGGGATGAAATCAACTACAAGCCCAACTACTACAGCGTCATGAACTACCAGTACACCCTCACCGGCGTGCCCATGGCTGATGGTAGCCGCTACTTCGGCTACTCCACCGCCGAGTACCGCATGCTGAACGAGGCGAAGCTGTACGAGGCGCGCGGCTTCGGTCCCCGCGCGGCTGGCTTCCTGTACAAGGGCAAGCCCGCCGACCAGCCGATTGACTTTAACGGCAACGGCAAGATCGACACCGAGCCGGTGTCCGTGGACCTCAACGGTGACGGCTTGATCACGAACCTGGGTGCGGCAAACGACCTGAAGATGATTCGCTTCCAGGCGACCGAACACCCGGAGAAGAACAAGGGCCCCGAGCACATTGAGCCGAGCGGCATTACCGCCGAACACGCTCGTTCGCTGGGTCTGATTTAAGCGGCGCAACGCCGATAAAGAGCCTTGTCGGCTCTATAAAACGAAAAGGTGCGGATACCGAATCATCATTCGGTATCCGCACCTTTACTGTATGCAGCTTTCAGCTCAGCCTAGCGTTCAGGCCAGTCTAGCGTTCAAGTCAGCAACAGAGCCTAGACAGCCTCGCTCACGCGGCCGGTATCCACCAGCACCTGCGCAATGTGGCCCAGTGCCTCCTCGTTCTGCAGCGAAGAAACATCGCCCAGCGAACGGCCCTGGTACAGCTCGCCCAGCAGGCGGCGAGTAATCTTACCCGAACGGGTCTTCGGGATATCGGCAACCGCCACAACGTCCTTCGGCTTAGCAATCGGGCCAATGTGCTCACGCACGTGCGCGGTCAGCGCCGCCTTCAGCTCATCCTCAGTCAGGGCCTTACCCTCATCGGTGAGCGTCACGTAAGCGACCGCCTGGTGACCGGTCAGCTCATCCTCCACGGGGCAGACACCAGCCTCCACCACGGCAGGGTGAGTCACCAGAGCCGACTCAATCTCAATCGTGGACAGGCGGTGACCCGAAATGTTAATCACGTCATCAATACGGCCGAGGATGTACACGTTACCCTCTTCGTCTTCCTTCGCGCCGTCGCCAGCGAGGAACCAGCCGCGCTCGCCGTAGTGACGCCAGTAGGAATCCAGGAAGCGCTGCGGGTTCTGCCACACGGTACGAGCCATGGACGGGCCAATCTTATCGACCACGATGAAGCCCTGCTTGCCCGGCTCGACCGGGTCGCCGTGCTCATCCACCACACGGGTGGACACACCGGGAACGGCGCGGGTAGCGCAACCGGGCAGGGGAGTGCAGTGCGGGGTGCCCTCCGGGTAGGTACCCTCGGGTGCGAAGGCGGGGTCGTGCGGGCGCGGGGAGCACACGGTCGAGCCGGTCTCAGACTGCCACCAGGTGTCGATGAACGCCGCGGTGCCGCCACCCACGTGCTGACGCAGCCAACGCCACGCCTCCGGGTTGATGGACTCGCCCACCGAACCGAGCAGACGCACGGTCGAGAAGTCGTACTTGCCGGGCTCGGGGCCGTCGGGGAATGCGCCCATGAGGGAACGAATCAGGGTCGGGGCGGTGTAGTAGTTGGTCACGCCGTAACGTTCAATGACCTCAAAGTGGCGGCCGTAGTGCGGGGTGTTCGGGGTACCCTCGTAAATCACCTCGGACACGCCGTTAACCAGCGGACCGTAGATTTCGTAGGTGTGCGCGGTAACCCATGCGAGGTCGGCGGTGCACCAGTGAACGGTGGATTCCACCTTTTCGGGGTCGTTGACGGCGGACAGCTCGTCGGGGCGCAGCACGCCGTTCTCGTCCACGTAATCCGGCAGCAGATCGTAGAGCAGAGCGTGGGTGTACGCGGTCTGCACCAGGTATCCAGCCATGGTGTGCACCAGGCCCTTGGGCTTACCGGTCGTGCCGGAGGTGTAAATGATGAACAGCGGATCCTCGGCGTCGTGCAGTTCGTAGGCGTGGGTATCCGGCTGGTCGTCCACCAGGTCGTGGTACCAGACGTCGCGGCCCTCAGTCCACGGCACAGCGGCGTGCGCAACCGGGTCGGAGGCGCTGGTGCGGTCCACCACGATAACGTGCTCAATGTTGTTCTCACCGGAGCAAGCTTCGTCGGCGTTCACCTTCACGGGAACGACCTTGCCGCGGCGGTTCTGACCGTCGGTGGTGATGAGCACCTTTGCGCCGGTGTCTTCCACACGGAACTTCAGCGCCTCGGCGGAGAAACCACCGAAGACGAGGGAGTGGATCGCACCAATACGCGCGCAGGCGAGGGTGAAGATAATGGTTTCGGGGATGACGGGCAGGTAGATGACCACACGGTCACCCTTGCGCACGCCCAGGGACAGCAGACCGTTCGCTGCCTTCGCGATGCGGCGCTGCAGTTCGGCGTAGGTGATGGCCTCACGGTCGCCGGGTTCACCTTCAAAGTAGAGGGCTACCTTGTCGCCGCGGCCCGCCTCCACGTGGCGGTCCACGCAGTTGTAGGCGACGTTCAGCTTGCCGCCCTCGAACCACTTAATTTCGGGGATTGTGAACTGTTCGATGCCGTCCTCATCGAAGCCGAGGGACTTCGGCTTCTCGAAGCGGTGCGCGGTGTGCCAGGGCTCAGCCCAGGTGAGGCGCTGCGCCTGCTTCTCCCAGAACGCGACGCGTGCCTCGTCGGATTCGAGCGCGGGGTTCGGGGTGGGGTTCAGCGGGTCGGTGAACGAGTAGGGGGTGGGCAGTCCCATTTTTCTCCCATCGGTTGCTGGCATTAGCACCCTTGCTCGCCGCGCCGCTGTCTGTGTGACCGTGGGGTCTGTGTGTGCGTTGGCGAGGGGGTTGCTGCGACGTCACGGAGCCAGGTCTCTCGGTCGCTCTGGATGGTTTGCCTTCTTAGTAAAGCGCGCTCCGGGCTAGGAAGCAAAGGGGACCGTCATATTCGGCATGCTGTGTATCGGTTCGTAATATAACGACATATTTAAAGACCCCGCCCCGCGCTCACTGCTGTGGGGCGCGGGGCGGGATTCATCATCATCATTCAGTAGGCGACAGGTTTCCCCGCCGACTTCTTTTTCCGGCGCGTAGCGATGATTAGCTCACCTTCGGGAGCCACCACGCGGCGGACATCTCTCCTAAAACTCAGCGTGAACGCCGAGCTTTTCTATTAGTTGCTGGGGTACTTTGCCTTCACCCAGCGCTCGAACACGCCCACCAGCGCGTCGGTAATCTTACCGAGCACCGCCAGCGCCACGATGGCGAGCAGCAGGCGGTCGGTGCGGCCGTTGTTCTGCGAGTCAGTCAGCAGGTAACCCAGACCCATGGAGGCACCCAGCAGCTCGGCGGCGACCAGGAACAGCCACGCCTGAGCCAGCGCCAGACGCAGACCCGAAACTACCGACGGCAGGACCGCGGGAAGCTGAACCGTGGTGAATAGGCGCAGACCCTTCAGACCGAAGGCGCGTGCCGCCTCCACAAGCTTCGGGTCAACGTGCGCCAGAGCCGCAGAAACCGTGGTGTACACCGGGAAGAACGCACCAATAGCAACCAGGGTTACCTTGGAATTCTCACCAATACCGATCCACAGCAGAAGCAGCGGGACCCACGCGAGCGAGGGGACCGCGCGCAGAGCGCCGATGGTCGGGGCGACGAACACGCGCACGGGTGCCGAAAGACCAATCAGCGATCCGAGCACCAGGCCGAGTACCGCGCCGATGCCGAATCCGAGCAGCACGCGCTGAGTAGAAATCGCCACGTGACGGCCCAGTTCACCGCGCTGCGCCAGCTCAATGCCGGCGCTGACCACACGGTCGGGGGAGGGTAGCTGAACCTGGGTGAACACGCCGTTCGTGCTCAGGATGTACCAGAGGGCAATCAGCGCCAGGGGCAGGATCAGGCCCAGGTACTGCTTGCCCGCGAAGGGGTTCGAGGGTAGCTTCGGCGTCGGGAGCTTGGCTGCGCTCTCCTTCGCGGGGGCAATGGTTGCGGCGGTCATTACTTCTCAACCACCTTTGCGATCTTCTCGACGGCTGCGCTGTCAGCCTTCTTGGCGAACTGGTCATCCACAATGCTGTTCAGTGCCTTGTCCACGTCGGACTGGGAAGGAACGTCGCCGGACTCAACCAGAATCGGGCCGACACCCTTGAGAACCTCAACCTGCTTTGCGCCCGGAACCGGGTCAATGTCCAGGTGGGTGCGTTCCATGACGACCTGGGCGGTCTCGTGCTTAATGCCGGACTCCTCCTCAACAATCTTCACAGCCTCTTCGGGGTTCTTCTTAGCCCAGGCGCGAGCGTACTCGTACACGTCCACGATGGTCTGTGCGGCGGTCGGGTTGGACTGAATGAACTTCTCGGTTGCGTTCAGGAAGCCGTAGGTGTTGAAGTTCAGGTTGCGGTAGAAGAGCACGTCGCCGCTCTCCACCTCGGCGGCAGCCATGATCGGGTCCAGGCCGCTCCACGCGTTGACCTGGCCGTTATCCAGGGCGGTGCGGCCGTCGGCGTGCTGCAGGTTCTGAATGGTCAGATCCGATGCAGAAATGCCCTCTTGCTTGAGTGCCTGCAGCAGCAGGAAGTACGGGTCGGTACCCTTGGTCACGGCAACGGTCTTACCCTTCAGGTCCGCGACCTTGGTGATGCCCGAATCCTTGCGGGTCACCAGCGCCGACCATTCCGGCTGCGAGTAGAGGCTAATGACCTTGATGGGGGAGCCATTAGCGCGTGCCAGCAGCGCCGCCGAACCTGCGGTGGAGCCGACGTCGATGTTGCCGCTGCGCAGCGCCTCGTTTGCCTTGTTCGAGCCGGCGGACTTGACCCACTCAACCTTCTTACCCTCGGCGGACAGGGCGGTCTCGAGCCAGCCCTTCTTGCGGATAATCAGCGAGAGCGGGTTGTAGGTGGCGTAGTCAATGGTCACGGTGTCCTTGCCGCCGCCGGCTGCACCGGAGGCGTTGGAGGAGCCGGAACCCTCACCGGCGCAACCGCTGAGCAGGGTTGCGAAAGCGGCGGCAGCGGCAAGGGACTTGAGGGCGGTACGGCGAGACGGGGAGAAAGTCATGATGGTTCTTTTCGCTTCTGAAGATGATGATGTGTTGATGAGATGAAATGCGGCAGCTCTGGCGTTGCCTGCAGATTCAGGCGTTGTCTTCCACGCCGAGCTCAGCCAACAGTTCGCTACGCAGCGCCGTGATCTCTGCATCGGCGCGGTCACGCGGGTGAGAACGGTCAACGGTCACGATGCGCTGGATGGTGGCGGGCGCCTCCGGGGTGTCCTTGCCGAGCACGATGACCCGGTCGGAGAGGTACAGCGCCTCTTCCACGTCGTGGGTGACCAGCAGAATCGTGGTCGGATCCTGACGGTGCACGTCCAGCAGCAGATCCTGCATGTTGATGCGGGTCAGTGCGTCGAGGGCGCCGAATGGCTCGTCGAGCAGGAGCACGCCGGGGTTGCGGGCGAGCGCTCGCGCCAGGGACACGCGCTGAGCCATACCGCCGGAAATTTCCTTAGGGCGGTGGGTTGCGTATTCGCTCAGGCCGACCAGGTCGAGCAGGCGGGTTACGGATGCTTCACCCTCAGCCTTTTTGGTGCCCTGCGGCAGGCCGAGCGCCACGTTGTCGGCGACGGTGCGCCAGGGGAGCAGGCGCGGTTCCTGAAAGCCGATAGCGACGCGGGGGTCGAGGCCGGTCACCGACTTCTCACCGATACGCACGGTGCCGGCGGTGATGCGGTTCAGGCCGGCGGCGGCGCGCAGGAGGGTGGATTTGCCGCATCCGGAGGAGCCGATGACGGAGATAATCTCGCCGGGAGCCGCGGTGAAGGAAACTCCGCGAAGAACTTCGTGGGTTCCGCCGGGTACGGGGAAAGACTGCCCGACGTTTTCGAAGCTGAGGGGGACAGCGGCGGTGGATACGGCGCGGCGGCCGTTCTTTTCACTGGTGGGTGCGTCAGTTACTGCACTGTTGAGTGTCATGTCACTTCCATCGGTCCTGGCGTTAGCACCGGGGCGGATAAATCCGGGCCGGTTGCTGCGACGTCGTGGAGCCAGGTCTCTCAGTCGCTCTGGATGGTTTGCTTTACCCACCCTATGGTTTGTGCCACGCCTCAATCAACCCGACGGGCGCGTATGAATTTCTGTGACCGTATATTTCGCATTTGTCACGAAATATTTCGGTTCCGCGTCACAAAAATATTTTTTCGTCACAAACGTGACCTCCCTCCCGTACGCCCCGTACACTCAAACCACGAGATCATGAGTCCCGGCGCTAAGCTCTGGCTAGCCGGGCGGCAACCCTCTCCCGTAGCGGGGTGCCCCAGATGATGATCTGGCCTCAACGGAAAGAGGCAAGTACGGCGCGAACGCGCCACCTGCACGAAGGTCACCACCGAACGCAGAAGGCATCAGGAGGCGGCGCGCGGGGTGCAGGGTACAAACCCGATCGTCCCCGATCATTCGCGAAAGGAAAATCGATGGCTGAGCAGAAGAAGCGCATCGTAGTCAACGCATTCGAGATGACCTGCATCGGTCACCAGAGCTTCGACCTCTGGCGTCACCCGCGCTCCCGCGCAACCGAGTACAACACCATCAAGTACTGGACTGACCTGGCTAAGACCCTTGAGCGCGGCCTGTTCGACGCCGTGTTCATCGCTGACGTGGTCGGTATCTACGACGTGTACAAGAACTCTGCCGCTCCCGCCATCGAGGGTGCCGCTCAGGTTCCCGTGAATGACCCCGCAACCCAGATTTCCGCAATGGCTGCAGTGACCGAGCACCTCGGCTTCGGCGTGACCGCTGCCGCTACTTTCGAGCAGCCCTACACCCTGGCTCGCCGCTACGCCTCCCTCGACCACCTCACTGAGGGCCGCGTCGGCTTCAACGTGGTGACCTCCTACCTGCCCTCGGCTGCTGAGAACCAGGGCCTGCCCACCCAGATCCCGCACGACGAGCGCTACGATATCGCTGACGAGTTCCTGGACGTCTGCTACAAGCTGTGGGAAGGCTCCTGGGAAGACGGCGCAGTCGTCAAGGACCGCGAGCGCGGCGTGTACGCTGACCCCTCCAAGGTTCACCCGATTGGCCACAAGGGCAAGTACTTCTCCGTGCCCGGCATCTCCCTGACCGAGCCGAGCCCGCAGCGCACCCCCGTGATTTTCCAGGCTGGCGCATCCAGCCGCGGTCAGAAGTTCTCCGGTAAGCACGCCGAGGCTGTGTTCATCAGCGCCCTGCGCCCCGACCTGACCCGCGTTGTGACCGACCGTATCCGTGCCGCTGCCGAGGAGCAGGGCCGTAGCCGCGACGACGTCAAGATTCTCGCAATGCTCTCGGTCATCGTGGATGAGACCGAAGAGAAGGCAAAGGCAAAGTACGAGGAGTACAAGAAGTACATCAACCTCGAATCTGCACAGGCTATTATCGGCGGCTGGTCCGGCGTTGACCTGTCCCAGTTCGACGAGGACGAGGTCCTGAACTACGTGCAGACCGAGTCGATTCAGTCCTTCCTGACCCCCTTCACCCTGCAGGCGAAGGACAAGAAGTGGACCCGCAAGGCTATCGCTGAGCACACCACCATCGGTGGCATGGGCGAGGTCATTGTTGGTGACCCGGTTCAGGTTGCTGACGAGCTCGAGCGCTGGATCGACGAGGGTGGCCTGGACGGCATCAACCTCGCGTACCACGTCTCCCCGGGTTCCTTCGAGGACTTCATCGAGTACGTTGTGCCCGAGCTCCAGAAGCGCGGCCGCTACCGCACCGAGTACGAGGGCAACACCCTGCGTGAGAACATCTTCGGTAAGGGCCACACCAAGGTCGCTGACAGCCACCCGGCTGCTAAGTACCGCGGCGCATACGTGGGTAAGCCTTCCGCGGCTGACACCCCGGCTCGCGCAATCGCTGAATAAGCGGTGCTCTTGAAGCGTACCGTGTAGGTTCGCTCAAACTTAACGATTGAAAACAAGAACGCCCGTTCTGCTGAGGACAGTATCCCCGGCGGAGCGGGCGTTTCTCTGCGCTGTGGTCTCTTGATGCGGTGCGTTCCTTATACTGGGTGGCATGACTGAACTAAACCAGGCTGAACTAAACCATGACGACCGCTGCCCCTGCTCGAGCGGCGAGGTGTACGGCGCCTGCTGCGGCAGGTTCCTGGGCGAGTTTGCCGCCTCCGGCACGCTGACTGCGCCCGCGCCGGAGCAGCTGATGCGCTCGCGTTTTACTGCCTTTGCGACGGGTGACGCGGCGTACCTGTTGGCGAGCTGGCATCCGAGTACCCGCCCGGGCACCCTGGAGCTGGAGGATGATATCCGCTGGTACCGCCTGGATATTCTGGGTGCTTCGGGTGGTCCCTTTGACGCCTCCGGTACGGTGGAGTTTATCGCCTACTACCGTTCGGTGCCGGGCACTCCTGCGGAGGAGCGGGTGAAGGGCAACATGCACGAGCTGTCGCGCTTTGAGAAGGTGGACGGTGCCTGGTTCTATGTGGATGGTGACGTCCGCTAACTCTAGCTCTCGCCGCCCCCGTCTCGTGCAGGGTGCGAGCACATAAAGAAATGGCAGAATCATTCCGAATCCGGAACGATTCTGCCATTTCTTGTTTTAGCTAGCTTCTGTCTTTTAGAAGCTTTTAAAGTCAATCTGAGATATCAGCCAGGCCAAGCCAAGAGGCACGCTCTGCCCCCAACAGCAGGAATCAAAATAGGGGATGCGGTCATAACTAAGAGGCCTTCCTGAAAACAGAATCTTGAAGAATGCGTTCTGCCTCAGCGGAACTTCGCGGATCCCCCAAATCTAGAAGATCTACCGCCACATGCAGGGGCAGAATATGGGGCGGCTCATCGCATTCACGCAAGATAACATTCGCTGAATCTGCGGACGCCGGAAGCAGATTGTACAGAAAAATGATGTTCTCTAAATCCTGATGCGAGATATATGCGTCAACCATTGAGCCGTACACCTGCGAAATATCGCTACTAATGCCGGTCAGCGACAACGCAGGGTCTTCCAAAATTGCAGGAATTTCAGCGGGAGGAGCCAACAGGTGATGCACTTTCAACCCGCGGCGGGCTCGGTATCGTTCAACAGAAGCTGGACCCTGTTCCTGAATCGCTGAGGCACGTTCTTTTGCCCTGCGGCGTTCCTCAGCAGATAGAACAGACAACTGCCCATCGCAGTAACGCGCCAAAGCGTTGAATGCTTCAAAAGAAATAGGGCGGCCAGCATTACTGCGGTGTGCTGCGGGAATGGCGTCGACAATCCAGCGGCTTCCCAACTTACGCCCTTGGAGCATTCCGCGTTCTAGACGGGCGCGTACGCTTCGCTCTGAAACCTTAGCTTCTTGAGCATACTCTTGAACGGACATCATGGCAGAATCATACCGGAAACGGAATGATTCTGCCATGATTTTTTCTCGCACGCAGGCACGATAAGGAACGTGTAAGAGCGAGCCAGATACACCAAAGGCAGGCCCTTCGGCAGCTTGAAAACTTACGTTCTCAACTGCCTCAGGAACCTGCCCTCAGCAAATATGTGCTCCGTTGGACTTAGTGGGTCCAGCCGTTAATGATGCCCATACCGAAGTAGATCACGAACACTGCGGAGACCAGGTACATCAGCCAGTGCACGTCCTTGCCGCGGCCCTGCACCAGGCGAATGAAGGTGTAGGAAACGAAGCCTGCACCGATACCGTTCGCAATCGAGTACGACAGCGGCATGAAAATAATGGTCAGGAACGCCGGAATACCCAGACCCCAGTCGGTCCAGTCAATGTTTACGGCCTGGCGGATCATCAGGAAGCCGACCACGACCAGTGCGGGGGCAACCGCCTCGAAGGGAACGATGGTGACCAGCGGCGAGATGAAAATCGCCAGCAGGAACAGCACACCGGTCACAATGTTCGCGAAACCGGTGCGTGCACCCGCACCAATGCCGGTAGCGGACTCCACGAAAATCTGGTTCGCCGAACCGGACGCGCCACCACCGACAACGGAACCGAAAGCGTCCACGAGCAGGACCTTGTCGATGTCCTCAACCTTGCCGTCCTTCATGGTGCCAGCCTCGGCGGCAAGACCCACCGAAACGCCCATCGCGTCGAAGAACACGGACAGCAGAATGGTGAACACCAGCAGCGAAGCGGCCAGCGGGCCGATGTGGGTGAACGCGCCGAACAGGTCAGCGGAACCGATGAGGGAGAAGTTCGGGGTGGTGAACTTCATGTCAGCCAGGGAGGGCACGTTCAGGGACCAGCCGGTTGCCGCCTTCTGCACGGAACCGGAGGGGACGACCGCCTCCAGAATCAGGGACAGCGCGGTGGATGCGAGCACACCCCACAGAATCGCGCCCTTCACGTTGCGGATGAACAGGGCGATGGTCAGGAACAGGCCGAAGAGGAAGACGAGGGTGGGCCAGCCGAGCAGGTGACCGCCCGCGCCGAGGGTCACCGGCACGGTGGAGCCGGCAGCGTCAGGCATGCGGCGGATAATGCCGGAGTCGACCAGGCCGATAAAGGAAATGAAGAAGCCGATACCGACCACAATCGCGGTCTTGAGCGACTCGGGGACCGCCTCAAACACCGCGGTACGGAAGCCGGTGAGCACCAGCACGGTCATGATCAGACCGGCAAGAACGACCAGACCCATGATGTCTGCCCAGGTCAGGTTCGGGGTGGTGGCAATGGTGGAGGCGAGCAGCGCATTCACGCCCAGGCCAGCCGCCATGGCGAAGGGCTGCCTGGCGATAACACCCATGAGGATGGTCATCACGCCAGCAACCAGCGCGGTCACAGCCGCGACGGGTGCGATACCGAGGGTGCGTTCGGATGCGTCCTTGCCGAGGCCGATGATGAGGGGGTTCAGCACCACGATGTAGCTCATGGCGAAGAATGCGGCGAGGCCGCCGCGGAATTCTGCGGCGATGGAGGAGCCGCGTTCGGAAATCTTGAAGTAGCGGTCGAGTGCGCTGGTGGGCGCTGCCGCCTTCTGGGGTTCAGACATGTGAGGATCCGTTGATGTTGTTCGGTGTGTACTGTTGCGCCGCCGGTTTCACGGGTGAAAGCCATGCCGGGCGCCACAATGGTTCAACCATTGTAGGCGCCGCCGCTCAGCTTGTGCCGGTGAAACGCGTTGTGTGCGGCGGTTCAGTCGGTGATGTGGTGTTTCCCTTACACCCGCAACCAGAATCGGCAACCGGGGCAAAGGGGAGAATAGCTCAGGGCGGGGTACCGGCAGCCCGAAGGTGCCGGTACCCCGCCCTGCCGGTGCCCGCGCCTCCACGTGGGAGGGTGAGGCACCCGATGTATTTAGTGCATCCAGCCGGTAATCAGGCCGTTAGCGAAGAAGATGAGGAACACTGCGGAAACCACGTACATGAGCCAGTGAACTTCCTTGCCGCGACCCTGCACCAGGCGGATGAAGACGTAGGACAGGAAGCCTGCGCCGATACCGTCCGCGATGGAGTAGGACAGGGGCATGAAGATGATGGTCATGAACGCGGGGATACCGAGGCCCCAGTCGTTCCAGTCGATGTTCACTGCCTGGCGGATCATCAGGAAGCCAACGAACACCATTGCGGGTGCAACAGCTTCGAAGGGCACGATGGTGACCAGCGGGGTCAGGAAGATCGCGGCGAGGAACAGTGCGCCGGTGACGACGTTCGCGAAGCCGGTGCGTGCGCCCGCGCCGATACCGGTTGCGGATTCCACGAAGATCTGGCTTGCGGAGGAGGAGGTGCCACCGCCGGCTACGGAGCCGAGGGCGTCCACGAGCAGGACCTTGTCGACGTTCTCGATCTGGCCGTCCTTGATGGTGCCTGCTTCGGTTGCGAGACCGACGGAGGTGCCCATTGCGTCGAAGAACGCGGAGATGAGGATGGTGAAGATCAGCAGAACGGCAGCCATGCCGCCGAGGGTGCCGAAGGCTGCGAACAGGTCAGCGGAGCCGAACAGGGAGAAGTTGGGCAGCTTGCTGGTGTTGGAGTCCCAGACGGGGACGTTCAGGGACCAGCCGGTGGGGGATACCTGCGAGCTGCCGGAGGGCACGACCTTCTCCAGGATGATGGAGAGGGCGGTGGAGGCGAGCACGCCGTAGAGGATTGCACCCTTTACGTTGCGGATGAACAGCGCAATGGTGAGGAACAGGCCGAAGAGGAAGACGAGGGTGGGCCAGCCGAGCAGGTGGCCGCTCACGCCGAAGGAGACGGGCACGGTGGTGCCTGCTGCGTCGGGCATGCGGCGGATGATACCCGCGTTGACGAGGCCGATGAAGGCAATGAAGAAGCCGATACCGACGACGATTGCGACCTTGAGCGATTCGGGGACCGCGTTGAACACTGCGGTGCGGAAGCCGGTCAGCACGAGGATGGTCATCAGCACACCAGCCCAGACGACGAGGCCCATGATGGCGGGCCAGGTCAGGTTGGGGGTGGAGGCGATGGTGGTTGCCAGCAGTGCGTTCACGCCGAGGCCTGCTGCCATGGCGAAGGGCTGCTTGGCGATGACGCCCATGAGGATGGTCATGACGCCTGCGACCAGTGCGGTCATTGCTGCGACCTGCGGTACGCCGAGCGCGTTGCCGGATGCGTCCTTGCCGAGGCCGATGATGAGGGGGTTCAGCACGACAATGTAGCTCATCGCGAAGAAGGTGGCGAGGCCGCCTCGGAATTCTGCTGCGATGGTGGAGCCACGTTCGCTGATTTTGAAGTAACGGTCCAGTGCGCCCTTGGCTTCTGCCTTGGGGTTCTGGGGAGCCGCGGTGTTCTCAGAAGACATTCGTGAAAATCCGTAGATACTCTTAGTAGGGGCGGGCGCCGGGGTTCCGGACCCGCATAAAAAAGTGCCACTTCCCGGTGTGTTGGGGAGGTGACACTGTTGTTACCGAAATATTCTACGTTTAAAGTTTCTCTAAGCGTTAATCCAGGAAATTCCCAGCTTTCGTGCGGCGGGTCTGTCTTGGACGGCGTTATAGGCGGTAATTATCTCTCACCCTGCGCGAACAACGAGGACATATTAAGTTAGTGAACCCTAACTGCCTGTTATATTCGAGGTGAAATATTGTGTCGCCGGATGCAGGGTCTCAGTGTGGTGAGCCTTTTCGGCATAGATGAGAAGGAGTCCACCGTGACTGAAACTCCGCAGGAAAACACTGCTGCCCCCACTGAAAACCAGTCTGCCGAGAACTACCCCGCTGCAGAATCCCTGCCGGTACGCCAGCGCGCCGTCGTAGCAACCGACCGACCCGCCCGCTACATCAAGCAGCTCGGCTCGCACATGGGCCGCAAGCTCGGCACCGCAGAACTGCCCGACGGACTGCGCCTCACCTTCAACCGCGACGGCATTTTCCGCGGCTACGGTGACCTGCGCGCCACCGACGGCGCACTCATCATGGAGGTGCGCGCCGATAGCGACGAGCAGGCGGTTCACCTGGCGGGTGTGCTGGATCGCCACCTGGTCCGCTTCGGTGAGCGCGACGAGCTGACCGTGAACTTTGAGGCGGTACCCGCCTCCTAACGACCGCCCGCAGTCTTCGTTTCGGGTCGCACACGAATGCTTTATGAGCCCCCGGTACGGTGAGTTTTTCTCGCCGTGCCGGGGGCTTTTGCGCGCTCAGGTGGCTTTAGGGGGAGTGGTATTGAGACGCTTTCAAGCTATACATGAGGCAATGTGACATTTTGTGTGAAATCTGTCAGTAAAAATTTTGTGGACTGCATAGAAAATAAAAACACTAGTCAGACTGCTATAAAAATAAAGGTATTTTTGGCTTTAAGTGGGTTTATGTGAGAAAACCCTAGGAATAATAGTGGGATTGCGGTAGGGTTGAGGCACCACACACACCATATATACAGCTCAGGAGCATCATGCCCCCCCAATGGGCATTGTGCCCGCCCCCTGGAACCAGCCCTTCGGTGAGCACTTCTCCGAATTCTTCGGCCACATCATCTGGCTCTGGTCCATCGAACTGGTTCGCCGCGACCTGCGTAACCGCATCACCGGTGAGCCGGACGCCGAGTACCCCGTCGAGGCGCGCTAAGCTTCGACTCTACTAAGCTTCGGCCCTTCAACTCCTCGCCCGCACGCGGTTGAGGTAGCAAAAACCCACGCGGATGCGTGTTCCACACCCTGCCCCGCCCTCCTGCACCTCGGAGGGCGGGGCAGTTTTTATGCCCGCCGCGTGCGCAGGGTTCCGGAACCGACCGTGCTGCCCCTCCCGGATTAGGTGACATCCCCGGATTAGGTGACAGAAAATTGTCCTATTTAGTGGGCGAAGACATATAAGCCCCCGAACACCCGTCAATCCCCGGTAAAATAGGCAGGAAGTGAACACTAAGCTCACCGCCTGTTCGCGCCGCACCGGGCGCCTGACGGTGAACTTCGAAAGGAAGATTTTCGTGTCTGAAGCAGCACGCCCCCTGCGCGTCGCCGTTATTGGTGCAGGTCCCGCCGGTATTTACACCGCCGACATCCTCACCAAGTCTGAAGAGGTCCGCACCGGCGCCGTCGAGGTCGCCATCGACATCTTCGACCGCTACCCCGCCCCCTTCGGCCTGATCCGCTACGGTGTGGCACCGGATCACCCCCGTATTAAGGGCATCATCACCGCACTGCACAAGGTCCTGGACCGCGGTGACATCCGTTTCTTCGGCAACGTCGAATACGGCAAGGACCTGACCCTCGCCGACCTGCGCGAACACTACGACGCCATCATCTTCGCAACCGGCGCGATTTTCGATGCACCCCTGAACATTAAGGGCATCGACCTGGACGGCTCCTACGGCGCAGCAGACTTCGTCTCCTGGTACGACGGCCACCCCGACTACCCCCGCACCTGGCCGCTCGAAGCTGAGCAGGTTGCAGTGCTCGGTAACGGTAACGTCGCCCTGGACGTCTCCCGCATCCTCTCCAAGCACGCTGACGACCTGCTCGTCACCGAAATCCCCGACAACGTCTACCAGGGTCTGAAGGCTTCCCCCGTGACCGACGTGCACGTCTTCGGTCGCCGCGGCCCCGCACAGATGAAGTTCACCCCGCTCGAGCTGCGCGAACTCGCACACTCCCGCGACGTGGACATCGTCCTGTACGAAGAGGACTTCCAGTTCGACGCTGCTTCCGAGGAAGCAATGGAGAAGAACGCCCAGACCAAGGTCATGATGAAGACCCTGCGCGGCTGGCTGGAAGACCAGAAGAACAACGAGCAGACCGCATCCCGCCGCCTGCACCTGCACTTCCTGCAGTCCCCGCACGAAATTCTGGGTGAGGACGGCAAGGTTGTGGGTCTGCGCATGGAGCGCAACAAGCTCGACGGCAAGGGCGGCATCATCGGCACCGGCGAGTACGTGGACTACCCCGTACAGGCTGTCTACCGTGCAATCGGCTACTTCGGTTCCGAACTGCCCAAAATCGGTTACGACGACAAGCGCGGCGTCATCACCAACGTTGAGGGTCGCGTCGTGGACGAGAACGGCGAGGTCGTTCCCGGCCTGTACGCATCCGGTTGGATCAAGCGCGGCCCCGTCGGCCTGATTGGCTCCACCAAGTCCGACGCACTGGAAACCATCACCCACCTGCTTGAGGACCGCGAGAACCTCTACACCGCACCCGAGCCGGACGCAGAAACCTTCAGCGCATACCTGGACTCCAAGGGCATCAAGTACACCACCTGGGAAGGCTGGCACCGCCTGGACGACCACGAGAAGGCACTGGGCGCAGCATCCAAGGACGCAGCCGGTGAGCCTCGCGCCCGCGTGAAGGTTGTGGACCGCGACGAGATGATCAACATCTCCCGCGGTGAGTAATCTTCTAGTACGTAGAACATAGAAATCGACCCCGTACCGTGAGCCGGTGCGGGGTCGATTTTTGTCTATATATAAGAAGGTATATAAGGAGGCGGGGGAGCGGCTGGGAGGAAACTCGAGAAGCGCTCGCCCAAAAGAAGAGTTAAAGAAACCCACCCCGCACCATGAGGTCATGCGGGGTGGGTTGGGTAGGTGCCGAAGACACTCGAGGACATACCCTCCGGCTACCCGGACGCGCAGCGAGCCCATGCAGTGACTCCACGTGCGGCGCATCCCTTAACGGGGTCTAGAAAGCTAAAGAAACACCAAGATTAGCTCTCTAAACACGCGCATAGCCGTACGGTGTGTAGACTATGCACACTTTTTGAGGACGTCTTCAATGCCCAGAATGGCCTTGAGTACGGTTTCAGTTTCAGTACCCAGCTTCTTGCGGGCTTCACCAGAAATGACAGCCTTCACGATGTTCTTGAAGGTCTTCCACTGCTTGAAGGCGTTAACGAGTGCCTTAATAAGCTTGTAAATGGCGATGCCCAGCTGAATGACAAACTTTGCAATACTGACAACGCAAGCGATAACACCAACGGGGGAGAGCGCTGCGTGGGCACGTCCATCAGACTTGCGGACAGCGGCCTTGGCGCTTGCAATCTGACGGCCTGCGTCAGTGCCCTGGACGGTGGTCAGGTTGCCCAGTGCGCTCTCAATGCCGCTATTGACGCGGTTGGAGGATCCAGGCTTCGCATACTTCAAACGGGCAGGTACCTGCTCCAGGCGGCGCAGAATCAGCTTGAGCTGCTGGTCGGCAGTCATTGCCTTCTGCGGATGTGCCATCTGCTGCGCCTGCGCTGCGGGTGCAACTGCACAGCCGAGAGCGATGGTTGCGGTGCCTACGCCCAGTGCACGGAATGCCGTGCGACGGTTCATCGTTGCGGACACTGGATCCCCCCTTGGATCTCTATGCGGTTTATCGGTGCTGTAATGTGCGGTGACTTTACGTCTGGGGCTCCGGAAATGGCCCCGTGCAAGGTCCGGAAGTGACCTCACGTCCTCTATAGTACGGTGCTCAAAGAGGGGGCTTCAAGCCATTTCAGGGGGTATTTTCAGCTGGCTTTTATCAGTCCTTGTCAATCGCTAGAGGTTTATCAAATCTTTATATTTCTGTGTCGTCATAATTCCGTATTTACCTGCACGGAGAGAAAAATACGCATCTGACAAGCCGGTTTATTGTATTCCCTGGAGTGAATATTTTCATTTAGGTGCACTCTCTGGGGTATTTGCTTTACGGGGCACCTTTTTGATGGCTTCGTGGGGGCTAAGGCGGGCCTTGCTAAAGGTTGCATTGTAAGCTCTTTGCAAGGGGTGCTCTGAGTGGGGGGGGGTACTCCTTTTCAAGTTTCTGCACCGCGGGTAGTGCCTGCTTGCGCCCCCTTACCGTGCCTTTTATAGAGGTGCCCATAAATTGGTGAAAATTCTTCGGAGATATTTTGGGGTGTTTTAGGCTGCCGCGAGGTGACCTAAGGGGCTGGATGTGGGCACTCGGAATTCTTTTGAGAAGCTGCCTAGGTGTCTTCGGGCTCTCATTGGACTTTCCTTGGGCTCTCCCCGGAGCACTTTCGGAACAAAAATTTGGAAGATTCTGTGGCAAATCTGCAGAAATCAGGGCGGATATGAGGGCTTCTTTGAAGCTCTTATGGGTGCCCAAAAGTCGCTAAAACCCCTCCAAAAGCCCCTGATTTGGGTTGTTGTGAAGAAATTTTAAAATTTTTTGAAGTTTTTCTGAATCCTCATTGACAAGCTTAAACACGTATGTGCCAGGCTATAAATGGTCGAAAATGGGGGTCAAAATCGGGCAAAATCGAACAAAACGGTTTGCGCACCTCCTCAGACCTGTCATAGACTAGTGGAGGTTCGAACGACGGGATGAAGAAAACGGAACCTGTTCGATCGACTAGGCCCCCATCGTCTAGCGGCCTAGGACGCCGCCCTTTCACGGCGGTAGCACGGGTTCAAATCCCGTTGGGGGTACTTGCAAATCCTCAGATTTGCAAAGCCATGTTGAAGAAGCAGATTATACCCCTGCCGAATCCAACAAGGCCCCGTAGCGCAGTTGGTTAGCGCGCCGCCCTGTCACGGCGGAGGTCGCGGGTTCAAGTCCCGTCGGGGTCGCTCTGGCCGCGTAAGTTCAGATGATTGTTCATCCGAAGACGCGGTCATTGCGTATCTAAAAGTAAATACGCAAGGCTCTGTAGCTCAGTTGGTAGAGCGTACGACTGAAAATCGTAAGGTCACCGGATCGACGCCGGTCGGAGCCACGAAATCCGCCTCCAGGCTTCTACAGTGGGGCGGGTTTTGTTTTTAAAAAAAACTTTGCGGTTGCAGATACTGCAAGCCCGTCGAAAAGGCGGCATCTTGGGAATAAAACCCCGAGGTGCCGCCTTTTTGTATACAGTATTGTATACAGAGGCACCTGCCCTATAGTCACTGCAGAAAGCACCACCGACCCATGACCGCCCAAAATTCAGCCGCCCAAAATTCAACTCACCCGCACCAAGAGGACTCGCCTCAGATTCCCTGGGCAAAGAATTCTGCCGCTGACAGCAACCCGGCAGGCGGAATTCGCTTCGAGAACATCACCAAGAGCTACCCGAGCCGGACCGGCGAACCCACCACGGTATTGCAGAACCTGAATCTGCACATCCCCGCCGGGCAGATTACCGTGTTCGTTGGACCCTCCGGATGCGGTAAAACCACTAGTCTGCGCATGATTAACCGCATGGTAGAGCCCAATAGCGGCACCATCACCATTGACGGCGTGAACGTGCACGAGAAGAACCCTTACGAGCTGCGCCGCGGCATCGGCTACGTCATGCAGCAGGGCGGGCTCATGCCGCACCGCACCGTCACGCAGAATATTGCCACCGTGCCGCGTCTGCTCGGCGCCTCCCGCAAAGAGGCGCAGGCTCGCGCCCTCGAACTGCTTGAGGTCGTCGGTCTGGATTCTTCGTACGCCAAGCGCTACCCCGCCCAGCTCTCGGGTGGCCAGGTGCAGCGCGTGGGCGTGGCGCGTGCTCTCGCCGCCGATGCGCCCATCCTGCTCATGGACGAACCCTTCTCCGCTGTGGACCCGGTCGTGCGCACCGACCTGCAGCGCGAGCTGCTGCGCCTGCAGGCTCGCCTCGCCAAGACGATTGTGTTCGTCACCCACGATATTGACGAGGCGCTCTTGCTGGGAGATCGCATTGCCGTCTTCGCGGAGGGCGGTCGCCTCGCCCAGTTCGGCACTCCCGAAGAGATTCTCTACAGCCCCGCAGATGATTTTGTGTGCTCCTTCGTGAGTCGCTCCGTTGCCGGTCTGCTGGATGAACAGACGGTGCGCCAGGCGCGCGCACGCCGACTTGCAGACTTCCGAGAAGCACAGGATAGCGCGGTGGAAGGTGAGAAAAGCGAATGAGCCTTCTAGAAAATACTGTGCTCGCGGCGCCGCCTCTCGCCGTGCAGCCCCTAGTGGCATCACCCCTGGCGGCAAGTGACATGCACTGGGAGTGGGTCGCCACCAATAGTCAGCGCATCCTCGAACTGACCCTCAGCCACCTCTACCAGGGCGTTGTGCCCGTCGCGATTGGCACCCTCGTCGCGCTGCCGGTCGCCTACTACGCGAGCCGCCGCCGCGACCGCGGTTCCGAACGCCGCCTCGGTGCGCGAACCCTCATGCACCTCTCCTCGCTGCTGTACACCATCCCCTCCATCGCACTGTTCGTGCTGATGCCGCTCATCCTGGGAACCTCGATTATTTCCCCGCTGAACGTGCTTGTCGCCCTGAGTGTCTACTCCTTTTCTCTGATGGTGCGCTCCGGCGCGGATGCCTTCGACTCCGTTCCCGATAGCGTGCACGAATCCGCCCGGGCCCTCGGATACACGCCCCGACAGGCGCTGATGGAGCTCTACCTGCCCCTCGCGGCGCCCGTCATCATGGCGGGAATCCGCGTGGCAACCGTCGCGAATATTGCGATGGTGTCCGTAGGTGCCCTCATCGGTGTGCCCTCGCTCGGCACGCTCTTCACCGACGGGCTCGCGCGCAATATCCCTTCGGAAATCCTGGCTGGCGTGATTCTCAGTCTGCTGCTGGCGCTGGTCCTCGACCTGCTCCTTATCCTTCTGACCAGGCTCTTTACCCCCTGGCAAGCAGGAACACCCATCCGCCACCGAAGCCCCGAGAGGAGGGCATAAACCGTGAACGTCATAGAACGAACCCTCGTCTACCTCATGGACGGCGCCAACTGGCAGGGAAGCACCGGAATCCTCGTGCGTCTGCTTGAACACGTGGGTGTTACCGCCCTCGCCACCGCCTGCGCGGCACTCATTGTGGTGCCCCTCGGCCTCTGGGCTGGGCACCACCGCCCGGGTTACGGCACCAACCGCGGCCGTAGCAATCTGCTCATGAGCACCGTTGCCGCCACCCGCGCGCTGCCCGCGCTCGGTCTGCTCACCATCCTGGCACTCTGGCTGGGCGTCTCGACCCTGCCCTCCCTGATCGTGCTCATTATTATTGCGGCAGCGCCCCTGCTCGCCGGAGTTCTTGAAGGCCTTGCCGCCGTACCCGAAGACCTCGTGGACGCCGCCCGCGCCCAGGGTCTCACCGAATGGCAGATTCTGACCCGCCTCGAAATCCCGCTTGCCGCCAACATGATGCTCGGCGGGCTCCGCTCCGCACTCGTGCAGGTCATCGCAACCGCGACCATCGTCGCCTACCTCAGCGGCGGAACCCTCGGCAGGTACCTCTTTGACGGGCTCGCCGTGCGTGACTACCCGCGCATGCTTGTCGCAACCCTGCTCGTAGCGCTTCTCGCTTTCGCCGTGGACGCGCTCATGGGCATCATTCAGCGCGCACTCACTCCCGCGGGGCTCACCATCAACCGGAAGAAGGCATGAACCCGATGAATCAGGCACCTAAAACCTTCTCGCGCCGCACTGTTTCTCGTCGCACTGCCCTCACCGCCGCCGGAGCGCTCGGCATGGCGGGTATCCTCAGCGCCTGCGGGCTCAGCGGCGACAAAGTCTTCAGTGGCGAACACGAAGGAATCATCGTCGGCTCAGCCGCCTTCGCCGAGTCCCAGATTCTCGCTGAAATCTACGCTGGAGCCCTTGCGCGGGCGGGATTTAACGTCCGCACCCAGCTGAGTATCGGCGCCCGCGAAGCGTACCTGGGGGCACTCGCCTCCGGTGCGGTGGACGTTATCCCGGATTACTCCGGCAATCTGCTGCTCTACCTGGATCCGAAGGCAACCGCTTCGACCGCCGAGCAGATTCTGCAGGCGCTACCCGCCGCACTCGGCACCCTTAAGACGGGCGACTCAGTGGCTGAAATTCGCGCCCTGAAGGCTTCCGAGGCTGAGGATAAGGATTCGCTCGTGGTCACCGAGCAGACCGCCCAAAAGTACGGTCTGCGTAGCATCGAGGACCTTGCCTCCCGCTGTACCAACCTGAAGCTCGGCGCCGCCCCGGAGTTCGCCGAGCGCGCCTACGGCATCCCCGGTCTGAAGGAGAAGTACGGATGCGTTCCCGCCGAGTTCGTGCCCCTCTCGGACGGCGGCGGCGCGCTGACCGTCAAGGCCCTACTGGATGACACCGTGCAGGTGGTTGACCTCTACTCGACCACCCCCGCGATTGAGCAGAACAAGCTGGTGGTGCTGGAGGATCCGAAGAACATGATTCTGGCTCAGCAGGTGCTGCCCATCATTAATACGTCGCGAGTACCCGACTCCGCGGCAGAGGTTCTGAACCGTGTCTCGGCGAAGCTGACCACCGCCGATCTGCGTACCCTGAACGACCGTGTTTCGGGTACTTCTAAGCAGGAGCCCGCGCAGGCTGCGGCTACCTGGTTGGATGAGCACGGCTTCTAGCATTCCGCCTGACATTCCACATAAATTCCTCTAAAGGAATGGGTATAAATAAAACCGACCTGGGAATATTCTAGAAATAGAATATTCCCAGGTCGGTTTATATCACCCCATCCCACGCATCAGGGGAGGGGCGTACAGTAGCTTCTAGCCGTCAATCAGCAGCGCCAGCGCCTCGTAGGGACGCAGGCTCAGCGTCGCTGCCTCCGCCGAATCAGACACAGCAGAATCCGCCGCAGCAGACTCAACCGCAGAATTCTTGTAATTACACACCAGCACGCGACCGGAACGAACGAACTCAGCCGGAACCTCAACCTCGGTCGGCTCACCGTAGAAGTTCGTCAGCACCAGCAGACGCTGCGCCGGGCGGCCGTTCTCAGCGCCAGTCTCGGCAGGCAGCTCGCGCAGGTACGCGAACACCCGCTCGTGCTCCAACGCGTAGGGGGCGTACGAGCCGTACGCAATCACCGGGTACTGCTTACGCAGCGCAATCAGGTTGCGGTAGTAGGGCAGAATCACGCCGTCGCGTTCCTCATCCTCCACCGAAATGCCCGCGCCGGTTGCCGCATCACGCACCGGGCCGGGAGCCAGCCACGGCGACTTGGAGCCGAAGCCGGCAGTCACCGGATCCGCGGTCCACTGCATCGGCACACGCGAATTATCGCGAGCCTTCGACGCCACAATCTCCAGCGCCTGCTGCTCACTCAGGCCGCGCTCACGCAGCATTGCGTAGGCGTTGTGCGCCTCCACATCCACGTACTGCTCAATCGAGGAGTAGACCGGGTCAATCATGCCGATTTCCTCGCCCTGGTACACGTACGGGGTGCCGCGCAGCAGGTGAATCACGGTCGCCAGCATGGTCGTGGACTCGGCGCGGTAACGCTCAACATCACCAAAACGGTTCAGGGCGCGCGGCTGATCGTGGTTATTCCAAAACAGTGCGTTCCAGCCGCCGCCAGCCTGCATGCCCAGCGCCCAGTCGTTCAGAATCTGCTTCAACTCGGCAAAACGGAACGGAACCTTCGACCACTTCTCGCCATTCTCGTAGTCCACCTTCAGGTGGTGGAAGCTGAACACCATATCCAGCTCGTGGTTTGCCGGGTTGGAGTAGCCCACGCAGTTTTCGATGCTGGTCGAGGACATTTCGCCCACGGTCACGGTGTCATCATATTGACCGAAGGAGGCGCGGTTCAGCTGCTGAATGCGGGTGTGCACAATCGGGGTGTCGGTGTATTGTGCCTTGTCCACGGTGCCTTCGGGGGCGTCGAGTAGTTCCTCACCCTTGCCGATGACGTTAATGACGTCGAAACGGAAGCCGCGCACGCCCTTCTCGTACCAGAAGTTCACAACCTTAAACAGTTCGTCGCGCACAACCGGGTTGTACCAGTTCACGTCCGCCTGGGTGCGGTCGTACAGGTGCATGTAGAACAGGGGAGTGCCCTGCTCATCCGTGTACTCGCCGAAGCGGGACCAGCAGGGGCCGCCGAACTTCGACTCCCAGTTGGTCGGTTCGCGCAGCCGACCGTCCTCGGTGTACTTGCCGGGGCGAATGTAGAAGTAGTCCCAGTACTCGCGTTCACCGGCGAGGGCGCGCTGGAACCATTCGTGCTCGGTCGAAATATGGTTGAGGACCATATCGAACATGACGCCCACACCGTGCTCGGCGAGGGCGGCTATCATCTCTTCGACATCCTCCATGGTGCCCAGGTCGGGGTTGATGGCGTAGTAGTCGGAGATGTCGTAGCCGTTGTCGTTCTGCGGGGAGGCGAAGAACGGGTTGAACCACACCATGTCCACGCCCAGGGAGGCAATGTAGGGTACCTTCTCGATCACGCCGCGCAGATCGCCGTAGGCGCCGCCGGCGGAAGAGTAGAAGGACTTGGGGTACACCTGGTAGATGACGGAGGACGCGAAGTCCTTGCCGCCTGCCGGGGTGAGTGTGAGCGATGCGGTGGGTGCCTGTGTCATGGAAACCTTCTGAAACGTGAACTGGGTTCAGTGCCTATGAAAGCGTGTATAGATCAGTGTGTTGGGAACGAACCGCGCCGGTGCTACGTGTGCTGCTACGTATGCACAGCGAGGCCCGTACGCGGCAGGCACAGCAGCCCGCCGCCTCCCGGTGCGTTCGCCGACTGAATATCGCCGCCCGCAACCTGGGCTCATTCCAGATTAGGGGGCATAATGGGGTGATGTCCCCCATCTACCCCAAAGGGGGCAATTCTGCCGCAGATCCGGCACAACCCCGTGGCCTCAACCCTCCCACCGATAGGCGGTTGCAGGCTCGTGCGCGTTTCGATGCATGAAACCAAAGTGACCCTGAGCTGAAGAGCGTTGGACGCCGCGCGTAAAATCAGTACTTGCATCACTACGGAAGGTAAAACAATGCCAGAACTGCGTTCACGTACTTCAACTCACGGCCGTAACATGGCTGGTGCCCGCGCCCTGTGGCGTGCCACCGGCATGGGCGATGACGACTTCGGTAAGCCCATTATTGCTATCGCGAACTCCTTCACCCAGTTCGTGCCCGGTCACGTGCACCTGAAGGACATGGGTGAGCTGGTCGCCGGCGCGATTCGTGAGGCTGGCGGCGTCGCCAAGGAATTTAACACCATCGCTGTTGATGACGGTATCGCGATGGGTCACGACGGTATGCTCTACTCGCTGCCTTCCCGCGATCTGATTGCTGACTCGGTCGAGTACATGGTCAACGCGCACCGTGCCGACGCGCTGGTCTGCATCTCTAACTGTGACAAGATCACCCCCGGTATGCTTCTGGCGGCTATGCGCCTGAACATCCCCACCATCTTTGTCTCTGGCGGCCCCATGGAGTCCGGTGAGGGCATTGAGGGTATTGTTGAGCACCGCCTCGACCTCATTGATGCCATGGTGATGGCTGTTGATGACAGCGTCAGTGACGCTGCGCTCGCTCAGGTTGAGAAGAATGCATGCCCGACCTGCGGTTCGTGTGCGGGTATGTTCACCGCGAACTCCATGAACTGCCTGAATGAGGCGATTGGTCTGGCGCTGCCCGGTAACGGCACCACCCTGGCTACTCAGGTTGCTCGTAAGGAGCTGTTCCTGGACGCTGGCCGCCGCATCGTTGAGCTGGCTAAGCGCTACTACGAGCAGGATGACGAGTCGGTTCTGCCCCGCTCCATTGCGACCAAGGAGGCGTTCGAGAACGCTATGGCGCTGGATGTGGCGATGGGCGGTTCGACCAACACCGTGCTGCACACCCTGGCGATTGCTCACGAGGCGGGCGCTGACTTCACCCTGAAGGATATTGACCGTATTTCGCGTCAGGTTCCCTGCCTGGCGAAGGTCGCCCCGAACTCCACCAAGTACCACATTGAGCACGTGCACCGTGCCGGCGGTATTCCCGCCCTGCTGGGTGAGCTGAACCGTGCCGGCCTGCTGCACAAGAACGTTCATTCTGTTCACGCTGATTCGCTGGACGAGTGGCTGGACGAGTGGGATATCCGCAGCGGCAAGGCGAGCGAGAAGGCGAAGGATCTGTTCCTCGCAGCTCCCGGCGGCGTGCGCACCACCCACGCGTTCTCCACCGCGAACAAGTACGAGTCCCACGAGACTGACGCTGAGAACGGCTGCATCCGCGCCGTGGAGCACGCGTACACCAAGGACGGCGGCCTGGCGGTCCTGTACGGCAACATCGCCCAGGACGGCGCAATCATCAAGTCCGCTGGTATTGATGAGGAGCTGTTCCACTTCAAGGGTCGCGCCTTCGTGGTCGAGTCTCAGGACGAGGCTGTGTACGAGATCCTGTCGAAGAACGTGAAGGAAGGCGACGTTGTCGTCATCCAGTACGAGGGCCCGAAGGGTGGCCCCGGTATGCAGGAAATGCTGTACCCGACCTCCTACCTGAAGGGTCTGGGCCTGGGCAAGAAGTGTGCACTGATTACTGACGGTCGTTTCTCGGGTGGTACCTCGGGTATTTCGATTGGTCACGTCTCCCCGGAGGCGGCTGCTGGCGGCGCTATCGGCCTGGTGCAGACCGGCGACGAGATTGAGATTGACGTGAACAACCGCATCCTGCGTGTAAACGTTTCGGATGAGGAGCTGGCTGCTCGCCGCGAGGCGAAGGGTGCTGCACCGTGGCGTCCGACGAAGCCGCGTGAGCGTCAGGTCTCGAACGCTCTGAAGGTGTACGGCATGTTGGCTGCTTCGGCTGATAAGGGCGGCGTGCGCATCCTGCCCGAGGACGCATAAGCCCCTCACATATTTTCTGAGAATTTAATATTCTTGCCCCTGTGGGCTGGCGCCCCGTTCCGCGGTTTTCTGCGGGGCGGGGCGCTGTTCTTTGTCCGCATCTTTGTCCACCGTCGTGGGATACCCGGTGCGGCGTATTGCCTTGTCAACGGCGTTGCAGTAGGGTGTAAGAGGGTATTTCAGGTACCCGATTCACCGACTCAGCACAACCACTCAAACACAACGCAATTCGCAACCTTCACGAGGACGCATTCATGGTTACCCTGCCCGCGCGCGCACAGCGTGCCTTTACTCGTCGTGCCCTGACGGCTCTTGCCTGCATCGGCGCGCTCGCTTTGAGTTCCTGCTCGGCACAGCCGCAGGCTGATGATTCTGAGACCGCCCCGATGAAGGTGGCGACTTCTTCCGCGGCTGTTGACGCGAAGACCCTGTTCCACGCGGCGGACGGCTCCTGGAAGCCGAATACTGTGCAGATCTCTGCCGGTCTGGATTCCCCGGCAACGTACGATTCGGTGGCGACCCCTACGAATGAGCCGAGCACCGACGCCGAGTACGAGGCGGCTTACGCTACCGCGAGCGGCTCCGCGACCACCATTGATGCGGGTACCCGCTGCGGCGTGACTAGCCTGCTGGGTGGTTCCGCCGGCATTTACGTGTATGACGGTTCGGACTGTGCGAAGGCTCAGGAAGCGGTACGCCTCTTCAACAGCCGCAAGAACCAGGACGGTGCGGCGAGCGTGGAGTGGTACCAGTGCGCTACGAAGGTGCAGGGCCGCGACTACATTACGGGTGCCTGCTTCACTCAGGGTGGTAGCGCTGAGAAGCCTCGCCTGGCGCTGATTCCGGCGCAGACCCGCATGCTGTCGGGTACGCTGACCTTCACTGCAGCTTATGGCGGCGGCACTTTCGGTCAGGGCGATTCGGCGAAGACCGTTGAGGCGCTGCGTTTCACCACCCCGGATTCTAAGGTGGCGTGTTCGATTAAGCCTGAGGGCGTGGACTGCCAGGCGCTGGTGGGCGTGACCCTGGAGGGCTGGGATGCCGCCTCCGGTAAGGCGCAGCAGCGTGTGCATATGGCGCAGGGTCAGGCGCCCGAGGTGAGCCTGGTCGGTCAGAGCTCCACCCCGGAGCCGGTGAATACCGAGGGTATTGTTGCTCTGCCTGCCGGTCAGGTGGTGACCGCGTACGGTTACACCTGCAAGTCGGTGAATACCGGTAAGGTGCATTGCGTGAGCGCGACGAATGGTTTCACGCTTGACTCGGTGGAGGTTGGCGTAGAGCGCCGCTAAACAGGGCGCGCCGATAAGCCGAGAGCGCCGATAGTGGCCGCGCTCGCCTCCAAGGCTGATATACGAATATACGAAGGTGCCCGGCACCCCTCAAGCAGGGGGTGCCGGGCACCTCGGTCTTTAACGTCGCTTAGCGGAAGTTGACGATGCGAACATCCAGCTCGGAGGAGAGCAGCGGCTCCCATGCGGCAACAGCCTTCTGGAAGTGCTCGGTGCCCATGTGCTTTTCGAGCAGCGCCTGGGACTCCCAGCGCTCGATGAATGCGAAGTCGGTGTCGGAGACGGCGCCAAAATCGTAGCTGACGTTGCCTTCGTCCTGGCGGCTTGCGGTCACGAGCGGTTCGATGGTCTTGAGGAATTCTTCGACGTGCTCGGGCTTGACGGATACTCCGGCGTAAACACCAATCATGGGGCTCTCCTTATCGGATGGTGCGGCGGTTGCCGCGTCGTATATGACTCTTTTACCGTACACCTTCCCCCGCGCCTGAATGAGGTATGCGCGGGGGTTTCTCGCGCTGTGTTCTCGCGCTGTGTTTTGTGCTGTGCCGGCGTGTGAGAGGAGTTGCGGTTATTCCATTCGCTGACTGTAAAAAAGGTGTTTTATATTTGCGTGTCTCTTTCTGTTCGACCTATAAAAGAATGAGGACGATACACCGCACGAATGGAAGGAGAAGCGGTATGGCACGCATGGGGGGTGACACTCATGGGATTTTCACCGGCGCACATCAAACGATGTACCCTGACCTGGGAGGCACCCGACTATAGCGCTTCGTACCCTGCCGGGTACACGGATCAGGGCGTTGCTGTGATTGCGGTGGCTCAGGAGCATCGTAAGGCACAGGGTTTTTGTTATTCTGCCTTGTCGACGGTAGTTTTTATTTCAAAGCAGGACGGCACCCGCACCGTGGTGAATGAGGAGCAGATGCTCTCTACCCACGTCCATTCCCTCATGGAGTGTTGCGATGAGGTGCATCCGCGTCTGCTGGGTCGCGCCGTGCTCTCGGCGTGGGATGTGGTTCCGGAGCAGTACCGCCAGAACCTGGTGACGATTGCTGCGGATCGTAAGAATTTGAAGCAGCTTTTCCGTGACTGTGACCAGTTGAAAGCGATCATGGAATACCGCGCCTTTGAGAAGGTGCTGGACCCGTACGATAACCATTCTTTGGGTGAAGTGCATGTGAAGCTTGCCGGTACGCCCGCGTATGAGCGGGTGCAGGCTGAGGTGTGCGCTGCACGTATCGCTGTGGATGAGATGGTGGAGGAGGCGCTGACCCCTCGACCGCTGGATCAGCTGCAGGACTATAGCGTTTTCACGGATTGTTCGTTCCGTTCGACTCACAATAAGAAGTATCAGCGTGGCGGCCGTATGGGTATTGCCGGCGTGAGTGAGGACGGCTTCTATTTTCATGCCCACTATGATGGCGTGAATATTATGACCGGTGAGCTGTCTGCAATGTTGGCGGCTTATACGGTGTTCCATAGCGGTTCGCGCCGCCTGATTATTCATACGGATTCTTTGGGTGCGCTGACGTTTGTGTTGCGTTTGGCGCATAGCCGTTGGGCTTTTGAGACCTGGGCTTCTGAGGGTATTCAGGATGAGCGTGTGGTGGCTCAGATGAGCGCTTTGACGGAGGATATCCGTGAGAAGCGTGTGCTGGTGAAGCATGTTCCGGGCCATACGGGCCACGGTTTGCAGGAGAGTAGCGATTCTGTGTCGAAGATGCATCGCCATTTTCCGGGGCAGATTGTGGATAAGCGCCACCAGAGCGAATTTAATCAGCGTTGCGAGTCGATTATTACTGCTTTGGCGGGTTGTGCGAAGGCTGTTCGTCTGCTTGCACCGGAATGGTTGCAGATTAAACCTTCTTCAATCCACACGGGAAACCGTTTATGGCGCTAAACTAGTCCAGGGTAGAAATGAACGCGCGATACATTCGCCGCATACGAGGGTATGCGATGTCGGAGGTGTCGCGTGTTTCTTTTTGCCCTTTTCGCCTTTTTGCGACTGTGCGCTTATACCTGCGCTTCTACCCAAGGCAGGTTTAGGGTGGTGGGGATAGAGGCGGGATAGAATTGTGTGAAGAATTCTGATTCTCCCGATTTTTAGCGGGCACATACTATTTTTGGGACCCTTTTATGTCTTTTCTTCCTCCTCCCGACTCGTCTCCCTTTAATCCGCTGGTGATGCTGTATGTGCTGACGGCGCTGTGCCTTCTCGGTTTTATTGGCCTCTACCTGCGGGAACGCCGTAGCGTGTTCGTGGGCTGGTTGCTGATTGCTACCGTGGGGTTGCTGGGTATGAGCCTGGGCGTGACGGCTATTGTGTCGGAGAACCAGATTTTGCTGGTGCTGGCGTTCTTCATTGATATCATTCCGGCGATTCTTTTGATTTTTACGCCTCTGGGCTTGACCGGTCTTTTCCTTTATAGCGGTGTGCGCCTTATTATTCGTGAGGGTTTTTCGCTCACTAATTCTTTGGCGTTGGCGGCCGGTGTTGCTCTTATTGTGGGACCGTTCTTTGCTCCCGGCCCGGCGGAGAACGTTCCGTTGGGCGGCGTGTGGGGCGCTATTTATTTCTATCTTTCGCTAGTGCTGACCTATTTCACCATCTACGCGGTGGGCTTTACTGTGGCGGCAGCGTTGAACCTGGTGAATTTCCGTCGGGAAGCTGACTATGTGGTGGTGCTTGGTTCGGGTCTCATTGGTGACCAGGTGACTCCGCTGCTTGCGGGTCGTATCGACCGCGGCATTGAAATTTACCGTAAGAACCCCGGCTCGAAGCTGATTATGTCTGGCGGTCAGGGGCCGGATGAAGAAATCCCCGAGGGAGTGGCGATGACTCGCTACGCTGTATCCCGCGGTATTCCCGAGGCGGACATTATTGTGGAGGACCGTGCGGCGAACACCCGCGAGAACCTGCTCTTCTCTTACGCCCTGATGCCGGAGGTTGCCGAGGGCAAAACCCCGAAAGTTGCTGTGGCAACAACCAGCTACCACCTGTTCCGCGCATTGCTGCTGGCGCGTTCGCTGGGCCTGGAATGTTGGGGCGCGGGGGCTCGTACGAAGGTGTATTTTGCGGTGAATGCTTTTATTCGCGAGTTTATCGGCTACTTGAGCATGACGCGCCGCCGCCACATCATCACCTTGAGCCTGTGCACGGTTCTCTACATTGCATCGGAGTTCTTCGTGTGGTGGATGTACTCCTTCGGTTTGGTGGGCCCGGGCGAACCGATGTAGCATCCAGCTGCGGCTCTAACGGGCTGCCCCGTTCTAATATGCGGTGCCGCTTTGGCTTGTGGCCCCGTGCATGCTGCACCGGTGCGAGGGAAATGAAAGCCCCTGAGTGTTGATTCAATCGAACTCAGGGGGAGCTTTGAGGTTATTTACCAGCGTGAGTGAACGCGTACTTCAGAATGTCAAGAGTAATAATGGCGAGGGTGAACCATACTGCGCTTCGGACAGTACGCCAGCAGATTGGTTCACCGCGGTATCGTGCAATGACGAAGTTGAGGGTAAAAATACGCCACACCACGGTTGCCAGACAGAGAATAATTGTGAGATCGAAGATGATGTCATAGTTGCCACCAGATGGCAGAAGCATGGCCACAACCAGTAATACTACGGGGTATATGGTGGTGCCAAGAATGGGGCTTGCGTTGCGTAGTGCATGCTTAACAAACTCACGAGGAGGGGTGCCGCCATGCAGCACCCGGTACTCCTGCATTTCTGAGATGACGTGGGCAACGTAGGTAGTCAGACCGGTACCCGTAATGTAGAGGATTGCGGTGCCGTCAAGGATAGCATTCGCGTCGTAGATGGTCAGCAGCGCCGCCAGCACCAAGAAATTACCGTAGGTGTACGCGGAGACTTGGTGGGCTACATCGTGCGCATCGAGTTCAACGAATTTGCGGTGTGCTTTACGGAATAGAAGGGGCAATCGATAGTCCTTTGACGAGTGCGGGGATGAAAACTCAGCCCCGAGTGTGTGAAAAATAGTTTAGAGGAGCGATGACCACAATCGGCAGAGGTTCTCAATCACCTTGATGCGGCGCGGACGCTCAGCCCACTGGGTGTACAGCAGCTCGGTGCAGACCCGCTCGTATTCGGCGCATACTTCATCGAGCATCGCGACCATGCCGCGGTCAATAACGAACGTTGACACCTCCATATTCAGCGAGAAGGAACGCGGGTCCATATTGGACGAGCCAATGAACGCGATTTCGTCGTCGACCATCATGAACTTGGAGTGCAACACGGTCGGGCTGGGGTACTGCAGAATACGCACACCCGCCTGCAGCAGCTGCTCGTAGTAGGAACGCTGCGCCATATTCGGCAGGAACTGGTCACCCTTCTCGCACACAATCACGGTGGTTTCAATACCGGAGTATGCGGCGTTCGTCAGTGCCTGCAGCAGGGTCTCTTCGGGCACGAAGTAGGGCGAGCAGATGGTGATACGCTGCTCGGCATTGTAGATCAAGTAGTTGATGAGGCGCAGGTTGTTTTCCGTCTCGAAACCGGGGCCGGAGGGAACAACCTGGGCGCGCATCCCATCCTTGTAGTAGGGGATGGCGGTGTCAATTTCTGCCAGGATCAGCTGGTTCGTTTCGGAGTACCAGTCGGAGACGAAAACGGCGTTGAGCTCTTCAACGATGGGGCCGGTGCAGGAGAAGGTCAGGTCCTTCCACTCCAGGCCCTTCTTGATGTTTTCGGGCATGTCGTAGGAGCGGTGAATAGCGTTCTGCGAACCGGAGAACGCGACGCGGCCGTCCACGACAAGGATCTTGCGGTGGTTACGCAGGTCGGGGCGCTGCCACTTGAGCTTCCACGGTTTGAGCGGCAGCATGAGGCGCCACTGCATACCCGAGTCGTTGAGCATTTTCACGAGCTTCTTGTAGGACGGGTATTTGCGGGAGCCGATGTGGTCGATGAGTACGCGTACCTGTACACCGCGTTTGTGGGCGGCGAAGAGGGCGTCCCAGAGGACTGCGCTCGCTTCGTCGTAGGCGGTGATGTAGAACTCGAAGTGTACGTATTTGGTGGCGCGGTCGACTTCTTCCGCCATGGCGACCATCGCCTCGTGGTTGTCGGTGTGGAGGGTGAACTGGTTGCCGCCGACGAGGGGGAGCGAGCCGAGTGTGTAGTTGAGCTGGCTGGCTACCTTAGCGGGGTCGGAAAGGTCGTCGGTGCGGGCGAGGAAGGGCTTGTTCTCGGTGGCTTCGCGGATCATGTCGTTCATGGCGTGTTGGCGTGCGCGGCGGTAGGCGGGCAGGCGCGAGGAGCCGAAGACGAGGAATGCGAAGAATCCGGCGTAGGGGATGAAGAAGATAGCCATGAGCCAACCGAGGGCGACCACGGGCTTGCGATTGTAGGGCAGCCAGAAGAGAGCGATAAGTCGAATGAGGATATCGGCGATGCCGAGCGCGAGGCGCAGCCAGTCGGGCAGGAAGTCGAGGTAGGTGGGGGCAAACAAATTCACCTGTCTATTATGCCGGTATTTTGTGTGGGGCTTGGGGGAGTGGGTTTGCGGCGTCGGATGCTGGTATTCCGTTGGGATGCTCTGCCGTTTAGCTGGTTTTGCTGTGAGCCTTAACGCTAAAAATGCACTTGAGCATTGTGTGCAGTGATGAAATAATTGCAGTTATGCAGAAAAAGGAACAGAGCCTTCGAGAACGCCGCCGCGAACAAACCTGGACGGCAATCCACGAAGCAGCCCTCAAACGCGTCCGCGAACACGGGATGCGCGGAACCACCGTTGAAGAAATCGCCCAGGAGGCAGGCGTCTCCCCGCGCACCTTCTTCAACTACTTCCCCTCCAAAGAGGACGCCGTCCTGGGTCTGCGCGAACCGGTGGTCAGCGAGGAAATCCTCGAAACGGACCGAGCCCACGAGGACGACAACACGATCATTCGTGTGACCCACCTTCTGTGGCAGGTCATTTTCCAGAGCTTCCACTACGCCAAGGGCAAGGACCCCCGAGCTCCCTATCAAGAGTTCCCCGAGTCCGCGAAACGAATGAAAATGCACTACATGAAGTGCGAGCAGGTACTGACCGAGTACCTCAACACCATCGACTGGGTGGCTTTTGATGCGGCCGGTCGCCGCGGCCCCTTCCCGCGCCGCACTCCGGCTGACCCGCTGACCGATCACTTCCGGGAGCGTTCCCGCGCGAAGGTGCAGCTGGCATCGGCGGTACTTCGCCAACTGGAATTCGCCCGCAACTTGGAAAACGAAGAGGAAGTCGCCCGCTCTATCCGTCAGACGGTGAAGACCTTCCAGTTCCTGCTTTTTGAGCAGAATAGGCCCGCAATCTAGCGGCGATTCACAGCCGTGGGATATACCCGGCTATACACGGCTACAGAAACCCGCTGGAACCAGACCAAAGAACCTGGCGGGCACTCGCAACAGACACATATTGAACGTAACTAAGGATTATCGATGAGTACAGAGGAAAAGAAGCTACCTCAGCCGCCAGTCGGCGAGGCTAAGCAGGAAAGTAAAAACCGCATCCGCGCCATGTTCCTAGGCCTGGTCATTGTGATGCTTATGTCCTCGCTGAACCAGACCATTCTGGCGCCGTCGCTGCCCACGATTGTGGGTGAGCTTCACGGCGTGGAGCACATGAGCTGGGTGATTACCATTTTCATCCTGCTTTCGACGATTACGATGCCGGTCTACGGCAAGCTATCGGACCAGTTCGGACGCAAGCCCTTCCTGATTTTTGCGATTGTCGCCTTCATGGCGGGTTCGATTGTCGGCGCGCTCGCGCAGAACATGAACTGGCTGATTTTCGCTCGTGCCCTGCAGGGTCTGGGCGGTGGCGGTCTGATGATTCTGTCGCAGGCTGTGATTGCTGATGTTATTCCTCCCCGCGACCGCGGCCGCTACATGGGTATTATCGGTGGCGTTTTTGCGTTCTCCTCGGTGGCTGGTCCGCTGATTGGTGGCTGGATTACTGAGGGCCCGGGTTGGCGTTGGGCGTTCTGGCTGAACCTGCCGCTGGCTATCCTGTCGATTCTTGCGGTGATTTTCTTGCTCCCGCACCGCCCGTTCCGTGACCGTGAGAAGCACAGCATCGACTACCTCGGTTCGCTGATTCTGATGGCGGGCACAAGTGCGCTGGTGCTTGCCACGATTTGGGGCGGTAACCAGTACGAGTGGACGTCGCCGCAGATTATTGGTCTGCTGGTCTTCTCGGTGGTCGCTGCGCTGGTGTTTATCCCGGTGGAGAACCGTGCGGCTGAGCCGGTCATGCCCATGTACCTGTTCAAGAACCGTAACTTCCTGCTGACCCTGGGTGCTTCGCTGGCACTGGGTGTGGCGATGTTCGGTGCTGTGGAGTACATCCCGACCTACCTGCAGATGGCGCTGGGTGTGAGCGCTACGGTTGCTGGTCTGCTGATGATTCCGATGATGGGCGTCATGCTGGTGGTGTCGATTGTGACGGGCCGCGTGGTGTCGAAGAGCGGTCGCTATAAGCGTTACGTGACGAGCGGTACCGCGATTGTGGCGCTGGGCCTGTTCCTGCTGTCGACCGTGAACGTTGATACCCCGACCTGGCTGTTCTGTACTTACCTTGCGGTGATGGGCGCCGGTCTGGGCATGTCCATGCAGTTCCTAACCCTGATTGTTCAGAATGCGTTCCCGGTGAGCGTGGTGGGTACCGCGACGGCGTCGAATAACTTCTTCCGTCAGGTGGGTGCTACCGTGGGTGCCTCGCTGGTGGGTGGCCTGTTCACCTCGCGTCTGACCTCGCTGATTTCTGAGCGTATGCCGCAGCAGGCGTTGCAGTCTTCGGGTAGCCACGCGTCGTCGTCTCTGACTCCTGAGCTGGTGGCGTCTTTGCCGGAGCCGGTGCACGGCATCATCGTGAATGCGTATAACGATGCGTTGATTCCGCTGTTCCTGTACCTGGTTCCGCTGGGTCTGGTGTCTACGCTGCTTCTGTTCTTCATTCGTGAGGATGCGCTGGCGACGACCCTGGAGACTGAGCCGGCTGTTGATATTGCCCGCGCGGCGACCGGCGCGATCCCGGTGATTACTCCGGAGATGGCGGCGAAGGACGCGCAGGCGCTGAAGAGCATGCAGGGTTCTGCCCGCACTCGTATTGATGAGTCGTTGAGCCCGGAGGCTTCGCCTGATTCGGCACCTAACGCTAAGAGCTAAGTTCTTTGAGGTAGAAGACGTGGAGGCGTTGTCCTCCTATATAACCCTATATAAGCGGCGCCCCGGTGCGAGTCGTGTGCTCGTGCCGGGGCGCCGTTTTTGGCTGTGTTGCCTTAAATAGCGCGTTTAAGAGGTGTGCCTTAGTCTCTGCTTTAGGGTCTTGAACTGTTGGCTTAGTCTTCTAAGTGGTGGGTTTACGTGGTGTTTTGCCTTGTTAAAACGCTTATCGAAAAGGTTATTACGTCCCTATCTGGGTTTAATTGTTTCGGATGTAAAATTTTCGTAAAAATTGTTAATCCGCCCCTTTTCCCCGGTATTCCGGGGCATTTTTTTATTCAGCACTTTTTTAGCTTGCGTACAGGCTGTTCTAAGGGGTGAAAGTCCCCAATGTGGGTTTGGTGGAAGTGTTGCAGGCTATATAAGATAAAGTAACTATGCTCCTAGTGACAGTCATCACGAAGCAGTGCACTGGGACAGCATGACACACATGCCTTAACACCGACATCTACACAAGGAGGGGAACCGTCCCATGTTTAGGTACATCCTCCAGCGATCGCTGACGTACCTCGTCATGGTCTTTATTACGACCACGATGGGTTACTTTGCCGCGGTTACTGCTCTGAAGCCTGCTCTGCTGGAGCAGGAAAAGGTTCCGAAGCCTAGCCCCGAGCAGGTGAACCGTAACTTCGCGTCCCTGGGCCTCGACCCCGAAATGAACCCCTGGGATCGCTACGTTCAGTGGCTGACCAATGTGGTCACCAAGTTCGATTGGGGCCGTAGCCCCAACGGCGCATACATCAACCAGGAATTTGGCCAGCGCGTGTGGGTCTCCACCCGACTGCTGCTGGTGGCTACCATCCTCTCGATTGTGATTGGTATTGCCCTGGGTGTGTACTCGGCTGCTCGCCAGTACAAGTTCTCTGACCGTGTTATCACCGGTTACTCCTACCTGGTCTACATCATTCCTGCTCCTGTTGCGTACTTCGTGGTGCAGCAGGGCGCGACCACTATCAACAACATCGCCGTTGCTAATGGTGGAGAGAAGATTTTCTATGTGACCGGTATTTCAACTCCGGGCCTGACGGGTTTCTGGGAAGTCACCATCGATATGGCGGCGCACTACATCGTGCCGACCTTCTGTATGACCATCTTTGGTTGGGCTGGCTACCAGATTGCACAGCGTCAGTACCTGCTCGATAACGTGAACGCCGACTTCGTGCGTACCGCTCGTGCTAAGGGTCTGACCCGCAACCAGGCGATTACTCGCCACGCACTGCGCGTCTCCTTCATCCCCGTGGCACAGTCCATTGCGTACCAGATTCCGCTGATTTTTGCGGGTGCATTCTTCGCCGAGACCGTCTTTGCATGGCCCGGTATCGGTAAGTGGTCGATTGACTCCATTTCCTCGCAGGACGTGAACGCTGCGACCGTGACCCTCGCGTACGGTTCTGCACTGTTCGCTGTCGGTGCGATCATCGCTGATATCGCTACCACCATCGTCGACCCCCGAGTGAGGATCTCATGAGCCAGGTAACTGCAACTTCCTCCGTACCGGTGGTACAGGAGAACGGTGACTTCAAGGTCATCAACAAGAGCGTTATTATTCTGCGCCGCTTCCTGCGTAACAAGGCTGCAGTCTTCGGCCTGTCCGTGTTCATCGGCATGGGTCTGTTCGGCCTGTTCGGTAAGTACCTGACCAAGTACAAGCCCAACGACATTGACTACATGGCGTTGGGTGAAGGCCCCTCGGCTGACCACTGGTTCGGTACCACCATCGCGGGTAACGACGTGTTCGCCATGATGGTTGAGGCCGTCTGGACCTCTCTCGAAATTGGTGTGATCGTTGGTTTCGTCACCGTGCTCATCTCCGCAGTCTACGGCTGTGTGATGGCGTACTTCGGTGGCTGGATCGACAAGATCATGCTGTTCATCCTCGAGACCCTGATCATGGTTCCCTCGCTGCTGATTCTGGCTATTCTGATCAACGGTCAGGTTGGTAAGCAGATTCAGAAGAGCGTCCCCACCTGGATTCTGCTCTCCGCTGTGCTGATTACCTTCGGCTGGATGGGTAGCGCCCGTGTTATCCGTGCAATGGCACAGTCCCTCATCAACCGTGACTTCGTGAAGGCTGCACGCTACATGGGTGTGCACCCCTTCAAGATTGTGATGCGCCACCTGGTTCCGAACATCGGCTCCCTGCTGGTTCTGAACTTCACCAGCGGCATCATGAACGCTGTGCTCTCTGAGGTTGCTTACTCCTTCATCGGCATCGGTATTAAGTACCCCAACTACTCGCTGGGTTCGCTGATTTCGGATGCTTCGCAGCAGATTAACACTCTGCCGCACATGTTCTGGTTCCCGGTTCTGTTCTTCTTCCTGCTGGTTGGTCCGCTGGCCCTCATGAACGACGGTCTGCGTGACGCATTCGACCCGACTTCGATGTCGGTCGGTAAGATCAAGAAGTCCAAGAAGAACGAGAAGAAGGAGGCGAAGAACTAATGAGTACCTCTCCCGTTCTGAGCGTTAAGGACCTCAACGTCCGCTTCAATACTGAGAATGGCGTCGTGCACGCTGTTCGCGGTGTGAACTTTGACCTGCACCCCGGTAAGACCCTGGGTATTGTGGGTGAGTCCGGTTCCGGTAAGTCCGTTGCCTCCATGGCGATTATGGGCCTGCACCCGACCACCGCTGACATCACCGGCTCGATTAAGTACAACGGTACTGAGCTGCTGGGTCTGAGCGATAAGGAAATGTGCGCCTACCGCGGCAAGCACATCTCTATGGTCTTCCAGGATCCGCTGTCCTCCCTGACCCCCGTGTACACCATTGGTGATCAGATTGCCGAGGTGCTCAAGGTCCACAACAAGGGCATGAGCAAGCAGGCTATCAAGGACCGCTCCATCGAGCTGATGCGCATGGTGGGTATCCCTTCGCCGGCTGACCGCCTGCGTTCCTTCCCGCATGAGTTCTCCGGTGGTATGCGTCAGCGCATCATGATTGCTATGGCGATTGCGAATGACCCCCGCGTGCTCATCGCTGATGAGCCCACCACCGCATTGGATGTGACCATTCAGGCGCAGGTGCTGGAGGTTATGCAGAAGGCTCAGGAAGAGACCGGCGCAGCGACCATCATGATTACCCACGACCTGGGTGTTGTGGCTGGCATGGCTGACGACATTCTGGTGATGTACGCCGGTAAGCCGGTGGAGATTGCGAAGGCAGAGGACCTGTACAAGCATCCCTCCCACCCGTACACCATCGGTCTGCTGGGTGCGGTCCCGCGTGTGGACCGTTCCGAGAAGGTCTCCCTGGTTCCGATTGAGGGTACCCCTCCGAACCTGATTAACCCGGTGACCGCGTGCTCCTTCCGCCCGCGTTGCCCCATCGCTAAGAGCGGTGGCCAGTGCTGCCAGGACTCCAACGGCGAGCCCGATCTGCAGCTGCTGGAAGGCGTCGGCGAGGGTCACTACTCCTCCTGCACCATCTCTCAGGATCTGGTCGGCAAGACCGCTGACGAGCTGTACCCGGTTCCGGAACCCCCGGTATCGAAGTACGACGGTATTCCGCGTGAGGAGCGTGCCCCCGTCCTGGAGGTCCGCAACGTCAAGAAGCACTTCCCGCTCATGAAGGGTGCGCTGATTAAGCGCCGCGTGGGCACTGTGAAGGCTGTGAACGGCCTGTCCTTCGACATTCGCGAAGGCGAGTGCTTCTCCATCGTGGGTGAGTCCGGTTGTGGTAAGACCACCACGCTGCTGGAAATCATGGAGTTCAACAAGAACACCGACGGTGAGATTCTGATTAACGGAACCTCCACCAAGGACGGCAAGTCCGCAGGTGAGATTCTTGAGCTGCGTAAGAACCAGCAGATGGTGTTCCAGGACCCCACCGGTGCTCTGGATCCGCGCTTCACCGTTTACGAGGTGCTTGCTGAGCCCCTGGAAAACCAGGGCATGAACAAGGCAGACATCAAGAAGCGCGTCATCGAACTGATGCACATTGTGGGTCTGCAGCCTGACCATGTGAACCGCTTCCCGAACCAGTTCTCTGGCGGTCAGCGTCAGCGTATCGGTATTGCTCGTGCGCTGGCTGTGAACCCCAAGCTGGTGGTTCTGGATGAGCCGGTGTCCGCACTGGACGTGTCCGTGCAGGCTGGCGTGATTAACCTGCTGGAGGAGCTGCGTGCAAACCTGGGCCTGAGCTACCTGATGGTTGCTCACGACCTCGCGGTGATTCGCCACGCATCCGACCGCGTTGCAGTGATGTACCTGGGTCGTATTGTTGAGATTGGTGACGTCGACCAGGTGTTCGACAACCCGATTCACCCGTACACCCGTGCACTGCTCTCGGCAATTCCGGTTCCGGATCCCGAGGTTGAGGCAAACCGCCACCGCATTATGCTTGAGGGCGACCTGCCCACTCCGGTGAACGCGCCTAAGGGCTGTGGCTTCTCGAGCCGCTGCCCGGTCTTCAAGCTCCTGCCTGAGGACAAGAAGCGTCGTTGCCTGGAGGAGATGCCGGAACTGACCCACGTTGAGGGTGAGGATCACGGTTATGCTTGCTACTTCCCGGAGGCTGAGGCCGCTACGGTGTAGCTCTAGAGTCGGCTGAATAAGTCGCATGTGTGCCGAGGGGCGAATATTCGTTGAATATTCGCCCCTCGGGTTTTTTATGCCCGGTATCGGCGGGCTTGTACGTTGTTCGAGATTGTCACCTAGTGAGACAGCGTGAGCCTCAGAATGTGGCGCTAGGCACTGAAATGCTCCAGGAAACATGCAAAACTGCACTGACTAGGTATAACCTTTCTCACCATTCAAGATATGAATATTTATGGGCGGGCTTTCCTGCGGGCTGTAAGCCATAATTAAGCCATGGGCGCGCCGCTAGGGGCGTACCCGAAGGAACACATTCATAGACCGGCACTAATTCATCACTCACCGCACCCTTTGGGCGGCGCATGAGCAGGGAATCCTTGACGCTTTCCTGCAGGATTATTGAGGGTCAAACGTATAAGAGGACACTCTCATGGAGAAGAATTTCATCCTGAACCGTCGTACCGTTCTCGGTGGCGCTGCAGCACTGGGTACCGTGGGCGTACTGGCTGCGTGCGGCTCGTCCAAGGACTCCAAGGCAACCACCCAGGGTGCAACCGTGGGCACCGATGCCAAGGAGCTTTATGACCTTGGTGAGGCAGCTGTATCTGAGCTGAAGGATGGCGGCACTCTGCGCCTGGCTATTCCCGGTATTGGTCCGGACTTCAACCTTTTCAGCGCGGACGGCAACTCCCTGTACACCCAGACTGCTATGAGCCCCGTGGCTTACGCAGGCCTGTGGCAGGGTGACCCCATGGGTAAGCGCACTCTGGCTCCCGATTTTGCGAAGAGCTTCGATGTCGCCGAAGAAAACGGTCTGCCCGTTGTCTCCATTGAGCTGAACCCCCAGGCTAAGTTCAACGACGGTACCCCCATTGACTACAAGGCTCTGCAGGCTACCTGGGAGGTCCTCAAGAGCACCGATGGCGGCTACAAGATTGGTACCAGCGGCATCTACAGCAGCATTGCTTCCGTGGAGCGCGACGGTGATGACTTCAAGGTGAAGGTAACTTTCTCCGCACCTTACTACCCGCTGGACACCCTCTTCGCTGGCATTATGCACCCGGCTCTGCTGGACAAGGAACTCTTCAACACTGGTTTCGTTGACAAGCCGCACCCCGAGTACTGGGTTGGCCCCTTCACCATTGCTGAAGGTGGCTGGAACTCCACCGAGAAGACCCTGACCCTGACCCGCAATGAGAAGTGGTGGGGCGAGAAGCCCGTTCTGGAGCGTATTGTCTTCCGCCAGATGGATACCGCTGCTGAGCGCGCGGCATTCAAGAACGATGAGCTTGACGCGATTGGCGCTACCACCGCTTCTGCATACAAGGAACTCAAGGAAGTTGCTAACACTGAGATTCGTCGCGGTGCTCGCCTCTTCGCCGGCGGTCTGACCATGAACCCCGCCCGTATGCAGGATGTTGCTCTGCGTCGCGCTGTGGTTGTTGGTCTGAACCGTGAGGCTCTCGCTAAGGTTCGTTTCCAGGGTCTGGACTACGAAGAGAAGCTCCCCAACTCGGTTATTCACATGCCCTTCACCGAGTACTACCAGGACGACTACCCGACCCCGAACAACGATGCTGCTGCAGCATCCAAGATTCTGGAAGAGGCAGGCTACACCAAGAACGGCGAGTTCTACGAGAAGGACGGCAAGCAGGCTAGCTTCAAGTTCTCCATCTTCGGTGAGGACCCCACCGCCAAGGCTGTCGGTCAGACTCTGGTTCAGCAGCTGAAGTCCGTCGGTATTAATGCTGAGCTCGACTCCCGTGCTGTGAGCGAGTTCAACAAGACCATGGCATCCAAGGATTACGACGCAACCTCCTCCGGTTTCGCTCCGAACTCCCCGGATGCTACCGAGGCTACCGAGCAGTTCTACATGCGCCGTAAGCCTGAGGAAGCTGGTTCCGACGAGATCAATGAGATGATCGCAAAGATGAAGCTCATTGCTGACGACAAGGAACGCAACCAGGCTTGCAACGAGATTGAGAAGAAGCACCTTGCTGAGTTTGCAGTGCTGATTCCGCTCATCAACGGCCCCGAGTACAAGTTCGTGAAGAAGGGCCTGCGCAACTACGGCGTGTCCCTCTTCCAGGGCACCGGCATTCACTGGGAGAAGGTTGGTTGGGCTAAGTAAGTCCTCATCCCTTAGCCTACTAGGTGATTAGCCTCGAGCTATTGAAAGTGTCCACCCGGATCATCCGGGTGGACACTTTTTGCGTTTCTGGAGGGATTGCTTGGGGTGCTTCTGTATGCCGATGCAGCTGAACTAGAGTATAGCTATCCGGTGTAAAACCGAAAAATTCTTGTAAATACCGGGTATTCATAGTATGAATATTCAAAAAACACGATAAATATTAAGAAATATTGTGAAAATGCTTGGTTTTTACTCCTGGGGCGCGCTACAGTAGAGTCATACAAAGTTATGCAGTGTCATGCATAAATAATCATCACTTCGGGAATATGGGGTATACCCGCCCGCTCACAACAGAAGGAAACCACTCCCATGACCACCAAGACCGCATACACTGCGAGCAGCCACGAAGCGACCAAGAACAGCTTCAGCCGCCGCGCGCTCATTGGCGGCTCCGCGGCTCTGGGAGCTGTAGGCCTGCTCAGCGCCTGCGGTAACGGCAGCGCAAGCTCCGAAAAGACCAAGGCAGCTGGCTCCGGCGCCAACATTGAAGACCTATACAACATCAACGCTCAGGACGTAAACAGCCTCAAGAAGGGTGGCACCCTGCGCCTGCCCGCCGGTGCCATCGGCCCGAACTTCAACTTCCACACCCAGAGCGGTAACACCACCGATAACGTCAACGTTATGAGCACCATCAGCCAGGCGGGCCTGTGGAACCTCGACTTTGACGGTACCTACAAGCTGAACACCGACTTCGCTGTCTCCTTCGAGCACAGCAAGAAGGACGACAAGATTCAGGTTGCGATTAAGCTCAATCCCAAGGCTGTCTTCACTGATGGAACTCCCATCACCTACAAGGCGCTCCAGTCCACTTGGAACGTCTTCAAGAGCCTGGATAACGGTTACAACATTGTTGCCCCCGGTATCTACGAATTCGTTGAATCCGTCGAAAAGGGTGAAGATGACTACAGTGCGACCGTCACCTTCTCTAAGCCCTACTACCCGCTGCAGAGTCTCTTCTCCGTGATTCTGCACCCCGCGCTGGAGGATGTTGAGCTCTTCAATAACGGCTTTGTGGATGCGCCCCACCCCGAGTACTGGGCGGGCCCCTTCACTCTGGCAGACAAGGGTTGGGATTCCACCGCGAAGACCTTCAGCGTCGTGCCCAACGAGAAGTGGTGGGGCACCAAGCCCCTGCTGGACAAGATCGTCTTTACTCAGATGGAGTCCAGCGCTTCGCGTGCAGCCTTCAAGAACGACGAGATTGACGCTATCGGCGCGAACACCTCCTCCATTTACGCCGAGGTGAAGAATGTGGCAGGTACCGAACTGCGTAAGGGTACCCGCCTCTACGCCGGTGGTCTGGATATTAACCCCCGCCGCGTGAAGGATGCCGCCCTGCGTAAGGCAATCTTTGCCGGCACCAACCGTGAGTCGCTTGCGAAGATTCAGTTCCAGGGCCTGCCCTACGAGGAAACCATCCCCGGTTCGATGATTCACATGCCCTTCTCGCCCTACTACCAGGACTCCTACCCGACCCCGAATAATAGTGTTTCGGAGGCGCAGAAGATTCTGGAAGCTGCCGGCTACACCAAGAGCGGCGACTACTACGAGAAGGACGGCACGAAGGCCGGCTGTGCCGTGGTGGTTTTCGGCGATGATCCGACCACCAAGGGTAAGGCTCAGACCTTCACTCAGCAGATGAAGGACGTCGGTATCGAGATCCGCATCGACCAGCACGCTGATAGCGAGTTCGCCACCGTTCTGGGTAACTGGGACTACGATATTTCCTTCAGTGGCTACTCGGTCTCTAGCCCGGATGCTACCGAAGGTACCAAGCAGTTCTATTACTCCGAGAACAACGAGGGTATCGGTAGCAAGGAAATTGACGACCTGATCGACGCCATGACCCTCATGGAAGACGATAAGGAACGTAACCTCGCCTGCAACGAGATTGAGAAGAAGCACATGACCGAGTTTGCTTTCCTGGGTACCATTACGAACGGTCCTGACTTCGTGATGGTCAAGAAGACCCTGGCTAACTACGGTCCGAGCCTCTACAAGACTACGGACTGGACTGCTGTGGGTTGGATGAACTCCTAATCGGTTCTGCCCTATGAGCGGGTCGAATGTGTATGCGCACATTCGGCCCGCTTTGTTGTGCCCGTTGGTTATTTCTGGAGGCGGGGGAGAGGCTCCTGTGTGGAGGCGTAGGGCTCAGGTAGTGTGCTCTGGCGGTGTGGGTATATGCTCGGGCGTAATAATTAAGAAAAATTTATCGTGTTGTGCACCTGCACAGTTGTATGTGGTGTACACTACTAAAAATATTAAATGTGGCTTAGAACATAGCTTTAGGTCACATTATTTTGCATGGCTTGACCTGCCCGCCCATCACCGCAGATAGCAGGCGCTCCTGCAGACGGACACCCCGCCTCCAGAGCATGCGAGCCACCCACTCTACACTGCAAACACTGCATTAGCGCAGTCCACACCCCACAAGGAGCCCATCATGAGCCCCCAGCCCCTCCCCTCCCTCTCCGGATTCAACCCCATCATGAGCCGCCGCGTACTGTTCGGCGGCGCAACCGCCGTCGCTGCAGCCGGCGTACTGAGCGCATGTGGCTCCTCGTCCTCCAAGACCGAGCACAAGGCAAGCGAAACCCCGTTCTATGAAATCAACGAGCAGGATGCCTCGAAGCTCAAGCAGGGCGGTACCCTGAACCTGAGCACTTACTCCCTTGGTCCGGACTTCAACCGCTTCTCCCAGAACGGCTCGAGCACCTCCGTCTCCGAAACTATGGGCGTTATCGCCGGTGCCGGCATCTGGCGCAGCACCTTCAAGGGCGAAGATGAGCTCGACCCCAACTACTGCCTCGGATTCGAAGCTAAGGAAGTAGACGGCAAGATCACCGCAGAGGTTCGCCTGAACCCCAAGGCAGTCTTCAACGACGGCACCCCCATCGACATTGACGCCCTCAAGGCAACCTGGCAGATCCAGCGTGACCCCGACGGTGAATACAAGATTGCCGCAGCAGGTATCTACGAGTTCATCGAAAGCGTCGAAGCAATCGATGGCGACCGCTACCACGCACGCGTTGTCCTCAAGACCGCACACAACCCCGTCAAGGGTCTGCTCTTCGGCGGAATCCTGCACCCGGCAATGCTCGACGTAAACCTCTTCAACGAAGGCTTCGTGGACAACCCCCACCCCGAGCTCGGTTGCGGCCCCTTCACCCTGGCACCCAACGGCTGGAACTCCTCCGAGAAGACCTTCACCGCTGTCCCCAACGACAAGTGGTGGGGTGAGAAGCCCAAGCTGGACCGCATTGTCGTGCGTGAGATGGCAGATGCCGCAGCACGCGCCGCGTACAAGAACGGCGAGCTGGACGTCGTCGAGTCACGTACCCTCAGCGCCTACAACGAGATGAAGGACGTTGCGAACTCTGAAATCCGCCGCGGTCGCCGCCTCTTCGCCGGCGGCATGAACCTGAACGCAGAGCACATCACCGATGTTGCTGTGCGTAAGGCAATCTTCCTGGGTATCGACCGCGGTGCTCTGGCAAAGATTCGCTTCCAGGGTCTGCCCTACGAAGAAGAAGTTCCCGGCTCGATGCTTCTGTTGGGTTCCTCTCAGTACTACCGCGACAACTACCCGGCACGTAACCCGGAGGAAGCACGCAAGGTCCTGGAGAAGGCAGGCTACACCAAGTCCGGCGACTTCTACGCGAAGGACGGCAAGACCATCACCCTGAAGCTGACCACCTTTGGTGATGATGCCACCACCAAGGGCCAGGCACAGACTTTCATTCAGAGCATGAAGGAAGTCGGCATTAACTTCGAGCTCGATTCGCGTGCACAGTCCGAATTCTCGAAGGTTGTTGGTAACCGCGAGTACGACGTGAGCATTTCGGGCTTTGGCGTGAGCTCCGAGCCGACCAGTGCTGCCGAGTACTTCTACCACTCCAAGAACTGGAACGGCGTCGGCACCCCCGAAATCGACGCTATGGTCGACGAGATGGTCACCATCCTCGATGACGCTAAGCGCGCCGAGAAGTGCAACGAAATTGAGAAGAAGCACATGAACGAGGTTTGCCTCTTCATCCCCTTCCTCAACGGTCCGGACTTCAAGGCATGCCGCCCGAAGCTCGCTAACTACGGTGCATTCCTCTTCAAGACCACCGACTGGTCTACCGTCGGCTGGATGGCATAAGCCGCAGTTTTAAGCTCCCCGTCCCCATACGTTTTCGCAGTGTCGTATAGGGGTGGGGAGCTTTTTCTTTTGAGTCCTATTTGCCCTTGGGAGTGCTGAAATGGCGGTTTTAGCTCGTAATGATTCTCAAGGAAGTGCCGTCGACGCGTTCGCATGCTGATCGAACACAATATTTTATTTTTAGTTTTTATGCATGTGATCCCTGTAATGACGCGGGCTGAAGATACCGTATGCACCATTTTTATACGCCGTACGGTTTGTGTGGAGGTTGGAATGTGGTCTGCGCCGCTTCTTTTGGGGGTATACTGTGTTTCAATCACAAACAATGTGGGGGCTCTCACAAGGGTGATCGGCAGAGGCTTCGTCGCCACTGCACACAAGGCGCACAACATCGTGTGCCACATGAAGTACACCCGAGCCCTCCGGCACGAGGAGAACACATGACTCATCTGCGTATTAACCGCCGTACCCTGCTCACTGGCACTGTTGCCCTGGGTACCGTTGGCCTGCTGGCTGCATGCGGTGGCGGTTCGGACAAGAAGATTAGCGGTAAGGCTGCTTCGAGCACCGAGGAAATCGTCAAGAACCTCGAAATCAACAAGCAGGACCGTTCCTCCCTCAAGCAGGGTGGCGAGTTCCGCGGTAGCGTCTCCGCAATCGGTCCGAACTTCAACATCCTGACCCAGAGCGGCTACACCACCGAAAACCTGACCGCATTCGGCGGCGCCTGCAACATCCCCTCCGCTATCGGCTTCACCTCCCTGAGCCCCGCTGGCGACTACAGCCTCAATGACGACTACGTCTCCGATTACAAGGCAGAGACCGTCGACGGCGTTCAGACCATTACCTTCAAGCTCAACCCGAAGGCTGTCTTCAACGACGGCACCCCCGTTGATATTGAGGCAATCCGCGCCGCATGGACCGTCTACCGCAACCCCGATGACGGCTACAACGTTATCGCCGCTCCCTTCTGGCAGCAGGTAGCATCCATCGACCCCGTGGATGGCGATAAGACCCGCGTCAAGATCGTCATGTCCAAGCCCCTGTACCCCGCTGAGACCCTCGGCCTGCTCGGTCTGCACCCCGCACTGACCGACAAGGAGCTCTTCAATAACGGCTTCGTGAACAAGCCCATGGATCAGTACTGGTCCGGCCCCTTCAAGCTGGGCGAGTGGAACTCTTCGGGTAAGACCCTCACCCTCGTACCCAACGACAAGTGGTGGGGCGAGAAGCCTCTGCTGGACCGCATCATCTGGCGCGAAATGGGCGACGAGGCAGAGCGTGCAGCATTCAAGAACGGCGAGCTGGACAGCATCGGCTTCGCCGGTCTGGCAACCTACAACGCCGTCAAGGATCAGCCCGGTGTTCAGATTCGCTCCGGCCAGAGCGTCGGCGTGATCAACCTGCAGTTCAACCCGACCCGCGTGACCGACACCGCCCTGCGCCGTGCAGTCTTCGCCGCGGTTAACCGCTCCCAGCTGGCTAAGGTCAAGTTCGGCCAGATCAACTGGGATGAGCCGCTGACCGGCTCCCTGATTGCTATGCCCTTCCAGAAGGGCTACCAGGACGCTATGCCCACCAACCCCGGCCCCGAGGCTGCGGCAAAGATCCTGGAGGCAGCAGGCTACTCCAAGAACGGCGACTACTACGCTAAGGACGGCAAGACCGCGGGCTTCTCCATCACCTACTTCGGTTCGGATGCAACCTCCCTGGCTCAGTTCCAGAACCTCGAGCAGCAGCTCAAGGCAGCTGGCATTAAGCTCGAGCAGGACAACCAGCCGCAGTCCCAGTTCAACTCGGTGATGGGCTCCAAGCAGTACGACTGCGCCTTCTCCGGTTGGGGTATTGGTGCTGACCCCGCAGACAGCGTTCAGTACTTCTACACCAGCGAAATCAACGAGGGCGTGGGTGATCCCGAGCTGGATAAGTACATTGCGTCCATCTACGAGAAGGAATCTCACGATGAGCAGCTGAAGATGGCTGCTGAGGCTGAGAAGCAGCACATGGAGAAGGTTGCTATTTACTTCCCCTACGCTAACGGCCCCAGCTACGCAGCTGTGAAGGAGAAGCTGGCTAACTACGGTCCTTCCCTCTTTGCGACCAGCTACACCGACCCCAAGCGCTGGGTCAATGTGGGTTGGCAGAACTAAAGCCACAGGCTAATTTTCTGGATTCTTTTTCGGTAGTTTCTGAATTTTCGGAGGCGCCGGCATAGGCTCCGGAAGGGTAAAGTCCCGCGGTATTCCGCCTTAGAGGTGGGGTTTCGCGGGACTTTTTTGTTTCCCGGGGCTGGGTACTTGAGATTGGGGGAAGAAAAGTTTCTGCTGAAATATTTCCTTGAAAAAGGTTCCCTGGGTCACATTGAGTGGGAATTGTGTGTATACTAATCCCAATACAAATGTGTGTTCCATCATAGATATGCATCACGAGTCTGTGGGGTGGGTTGTGTTCCCCCACCCTCAGCTTGTCGAGATGGCGCCACATTTCAACACTCATCCCGGGCCGGGAGCGCACGGTACCCCACATGCGCATCCCAGCCCTCAGACAAGGACAGACTATGACCACTTTCACCCTCAACCGCCGTACCCTGCTCACCGGCACCGTCGCCCTGGGCACCGTCGGCTTGCTCGCAGCTTGCGGCGGCAACTCCTCCAAGACCGAAACCAACGCGCTCTCCGCTGGTGACGACCTCTCCAAGGCAGTCTCCTACAACGAGAAGGATCGCTCCGCCCTCAAGGACGGCGGCGATCTGCGACTGAGTGCAGACGGCATCGGCCCGAACTTCAACATCCTCAACACCAACGGCTACACCGCCGGCAACCTGAACATTCAGGCGGCCATCAACTCCGCATTCACCGGCGGCTTCTACGCAGACTTCCGCGGCGAATCGCACATGAACGAGGACTACGTCACCGAATACAAGGCGCAGACCGTTGACGGCGTGCAGACCGTGACCTTCAAGATCAACCCCAAGGCAGCCTTCAACGACGGCACCCCCATCGACGTGAACGCCGTCAAGAGCTACCAGACCATCTACACCGCTGCGGCATCCGGTTCGGACTACCAGATCACCCCCTCGCCCATCTGGGAGCAGGTCGCAAGCGTCGAGGCAGTGGACGGTGATACCCGCCACGTGAAGGTCACCATGTCCAAGCCCTGGTACCCCATCGAAGGCAGCTTCACCTCGTTCCTGCACCCGGCATTCGCAGACCCCAAGTTCTTCAACGACGGCCTGAACGACAAGCCCCTCGACCAGTACTGGGCAGGCCCCTTCAAGGTGGGCGAGTGGAACTCCTCCTCCAAGGTGCTCACCGTCGTCCGTAACGACAAGTGGTGGGGCAAGAAGCCCGCCCTCGAGCGCATCACCTGGCGTGAAATGAGCTCCCAGGCAGAGCAGGCTGCCTACAAGAACGGCGAAATCGACTACGTGGACGCCAGCACCCTCAGCTCCTACAACGAGCTCTCCGGCGTGGCGAACACCGACATCCGCAAGGGTAGCGCCCTTGGCGTGGGCAACTACGAGATCAACCCCGAGAAGGTGCCGCTGCCCGTCCGCCGCGCATTCGTTGCAGCTCTCAACCGCGAGCAGCTGCAGAAGTTGCGCTACGACAAGCTCGGCTGGAAGGAAACCCTGCCCGGTTCCATGTGCTTGCTGCCCATGCAGGAAGGCTACCAGGACAACTACCCGACCAAGATTGGCAAGGATGTTGCCACCAAGATTCTTGAGGATGCGGGCTACACCAAGTCCGGTGACTACTACACCAAGGACGGCGCTAAGGCCTCCTACCCGGTCATCACCTTCGGTAGCGACCCGGTCGTCAGCTCCACCGCGCAGTTCCTGGTCCAGCAGATGAAGGAGATCGGCATCGAGCTGACCATCGAGAACCACGGTGCCTCCGAAATGTCGAGCATCATCTCCTCGAAGAACTTCGCGATTAAGACCGGCGGCTACGGCATCACCACCTCCCCGGTGGATGCGGCGAACTACTTCTACATCTCCGAGACCAACAACGGTCACGGTAAGGATCTGGACTCGCTGGCAGCCACCATGATGTCCACCGAGGACCCGAAGGAACAGCTCAAGATCATGAACGAGCTGGAGAAGCGCCACCTGGACGAGGTCGCCATCTACGTGCCCACCCACAACGGCCCCAACTTCAAGGCGTGCCGTAAGGGCCTGGCGAACTATGGCCCGATGCTCTTCGGTCTGCCCTACTACAACCCGAACGTGTGGATCAACGTCGGTTGGGAGAAGTAAAAATCTAAGCGTTGAGCACTGCTCACACACTCCATAAGGGGTAAAAGCGTTACAGCGGCGTGTTACAGAAGGATTAAAACCTTCTGGAGCACGCCGCTTTCCCGTTCCTCAGAGATTTGCACGGATATACTTAAAACAAATGCGGGCATTCTGCCCGTGACCCCGGCAGAGACTGTCCTCCCGCCGGGTTGGAGCGTTGGTTGTGCACCGTTCGCGCGCCGCCTCCACAACACTGCGAATACTCTAGGAGAAATTCCATGAAGAGCATGTCTGTCTCTCGCCGTACCCTCCTGACCGGCACCGTTGCCCTCGGCACCGTCGGTCTACTGGCTGCCTGCGGCAGCTCCAAGGAAAAGGTGGGCGGTACCGCCGCTAACAACGCTGAAGACATTCTGAAGAACCTTCAGATCAACAAGCAGGACCGCTCCTCCCTCAAGCAGGGCGGTACCCTGACTCTCGCGGCTACCGCACTGGGCCCCAACTTCAACCTGCAGACCCAGAGCGGCTACACCTCCAGCAACCTGGACGCACTGGCACCCTGCAACATCCCCGCAGTCATGGGTTTCTACACCATGAGCCCCGACGGCGAAGGTACCCTCAATCCCGAGTTCTGCACCGAGCACAAGACCGAGACCGTCAACGGCGTGCAGACCGCAACCTTCAAGATCAACCCCAAGGCGGCTTTCAACGACGGCACCCCGCTGGACGTGAACGCTGTTCGCGCCATGTGGAAGGTCTACAGCGCAGTCACCGACAACCCCTACCACATCACCGATAACCAGATGTGGCAGCAGGTTGAGAGCATCGAGGCTGTTGACGGCGACAACTACCATGTCAAGGTCACCATGAAGACCCCGTACTACCCCTCCGAGGGTCTGTGCGCCTTCGCAATCCACCCCGCTCTGGAAGACGTCAACCTCTTCAACGAAGGCTTCGTTGACAAGCCCCTCGACCAGTACTGGGCAGGCCCCTTCAAGATTGGCGAGTGGAACTCCTCCCAGAAGGTGCTCACCCTGGTCAAGAACGACAAGTGGTGGGGCGAGAAGCCGATCCTGGACCGCATCATCTGGCGTCAGATGGACTCCGAAGCAATCCGTGCAAGCTTCAAGAACGGCGAACTGGACGCCTTCACCTTCGTTGGCGCAACCAGCTACAACGCTGTGAAGGGCCAGGCAGGCACCGAGATTCGCCAGAGCCAGAACACCAATGTCAACATCATTCAGCTGAACCCCAAGCGCATTGAGGACCTGGCACTGCGCCGCGCAATCCTCGCAGCCGTGGACCGCGAGCAGATTGCTAAGGCATACTTCTCGCAGCTCGGCTGGACCGAGCCGCTGCCCGGCTCCATCATCGCAATGCCGTTCCAGAAGGGCTACCAGAACAACTACGCTGGTGGCACCGGTGCACAGGCAGCTGGCAAGATTCTGGAGGCCGCAGGCTACTCCAAGTCCGGCGACTACTACGCTAAGGACGGCAAGGTTGCTGGCTTCGCCCTGACCTCCTTCGGTTCCGAGGCTGTCTACCAGGCTGTCTACCAGATCCTGGAGCAGCAGCTGAAGTCCGCAGGTATTCGCCTGAGCGCTGACAACCAGCCGCAGTCGAACTCCAACTCCGTGCTCGGCCAGAAGAGCTACGAGGCAATCTTCACCGGTTGGGGCGTTCTGCCCGACCTGGCTTCCTCGGCACCCTACTTCTTCACCACCGAGGTGTTCGGAGTCGGTGACCCCGAGGTCGACAAGCTCATTGAGAAGCTGCAGAACACCGAGAAGGAAGACGAGCGCATCAAGATCGCTAACGAGGCGGAGAAGCTCTACTACGAGAAGGTCGCAGTGTACCTGCCCTACGCAAACGGCCCGATGTACGCCGCTGCTAAGGCTAAGATTGCGAACTACGGTCCGTCCCTGTTCAAGCAGAGCTACACCAGCGCTGACTACTGGGTCAACGTTGGCTGGCAGGAGTAAAACAGACGGGAGTAATACCGTTTTCGGTAATGCTCTAGTCGTCCTGTAGGACTCGAAATCCCGGGTACTCTCACGAGAGAGTGCCCGGGATTTTTCTGTTCCCTTTGTTCTGTGCCCTTTAGCGGGATATGTAATTACAAAAACTGGGGGAGGGGAGTGCCGCCCTAACCGGTTGCTACCACTCGCCCAGGTACAGGGCGCGCTCCTGCAGGTACCTCAACATCTTCGGGTTCTGCTGCAGATAGAAGATGCGGTAAATGCCGCCTCCAACGACGATAAACGCCAGCGGGAAACCCAAAATGACGAGCACGCGGCTCATATTGGCGGACAGATCAAAGGGATCACCGCTGGTTGCGACCAGCATAATCCACAGAGAATAGCCCACGCAGGCGAGCAGAGTGCCCCACATGCCGCGCACGAGCCAGCTCACCAGCGTCACCGCAATGACCCACGCCAACGCTAAGGTGAACTGGTGCCGCTCCGCCTGAGCCCAGGGAAGCGCCCCCACGTAAATAATGGCGGGGATGCCCAGGTACCCGGGGATGTTCAGCGAGGCAAGAATGTTCACGCAGAAATAGCCCAAGAAAATAGCGCTCAACGACGAGGACAGAAACAGGTGCAGGGGAATCATGCCGTCGCCGCTATAGACGGCGGTGGGGCCCGCGTACACGGTTTCAAACATGAGGGTCAGCGGAGTCATCATGTACTCAATCCAGACGACCAGGGCGAAAGCGCCGAAAATGCCGAGAGCCTGCATCAGGGCAATCAACCGTGAACGCGCATCCCGAGGAATCGTGAAGCTCTGACCCTTCGCCTTGACGCCGCAAAGATGAACGACAGCCACCATTGCCGCGACGCACAGCACCCAGCGCACGAGAACGCCCGGCAGGTCAGGAAGACCACCGTAAGCCCCCGTGGAGGGATCACCCCAGGCTCCGGGGAGTAGCGTAATGGCGTGAGCACCCTCGGGGAGGTTTGCGGAGGGAGCAAGCCGGTGCGGCTCATAGATAACCCACCACAGAAGGTACGCGGGAACCAGTGCGGAGAGCTTACGCAGCAGAACCGGGAACGGCGCGGACTCATAGACGAGCGCCTCAAGATTGAGCCGGCGCATCAGCCGCCGAAAAGGAGGAAGAGCGCGCAACTCTTTTTGCTGCTCTTCCCACACCTCGGTATCCCATGCCCTAGTATCAGAAGACATCATCGTACTCCCTATCATGTGAGAACTTCCTTGTTGAGCTTATTCCTACACTAGCAGAAATACCCCCCCGGCTAGTGGGTAACCCCAGGCTAAGCCCTACCCGAATATCAGGGCATAAGAAAGGGGCCCCACCATTATGGTGGGGCCCCCTTTAGAGCCATAGTTAGAGCCTTAGAAAGCGAACTACTTAGTGGTCACCTTCAGGACAGTGCTCAGGTTCTGGTGAGCAACGCCCGGCAGACCCTTCACCTCAGCGAACTTGCGGGTGTTGGTCACAATCACCGGGGTAATCAGCGGGTAACCCGCCTCCTTGATGACCTCGGGATCGAACTCAATCAGAGCGTCGCCAGCAGCAACAACATCGCCCTTAGCAACCTTCACGCTGAAGCCCTTACCGTCCAGGTTCACGGTATCCAGACCAACGTGAATCAGCAGCTCAATGCCGTTCTCCAGCTTCAGACCAACAGCGTGGCCCGAGGGGTAAGTCGCAGCAACCTTACCGGCTGCGGGAGCAACAACAGTGGTACCGGTCGGCTCAATAGCCACACCCTCGCCCAGCTTGCCAGCAGCGAAGATCGGGTCCGGAACATCAGACAGAGCAACAGCAGTACCCTCAATCGGAGCGTGCAGCTCAATGACCTCACCAGCTGCAGCAGACTCAGAAGCAGCGGCAGCGGCGGGGGCAGCAGCGGCAGCCGGAGCAGCCTTCTCAGCAGGAGCCTCAGTCTTGGGGGTAGCCTCAGCAGCCTCAGCCTCACGCTCAGCAGCGTGCTTCACAGCATCAGCCTTCGACTCGTAACCGAAAATCAGAACACCGGTCATAGCGCCGAAGAACGCAATAGCCAGACCAATCACGTACAGGTACGAGGGCTGCATAGCCGGAATCGACAGCAGCGAAGTGAACGCGAACGCGTAGGACTTAACACCCAGGAAGGAAATGGTAGCGCCACCAAGCACAGCGGGAACCAGAATAATCGGAATTACGCGCTTGTAACGCAGCACCACACCGTACATCGACGGCTCAGAAATACCACCGAGCAGACCAGACATCGACGCACCGATAGCGGTCTGACGCAGCTCACGGTCATGCTTCGCGCGGATAGCCACACCGGTGACCAGACCGAACACTGCAAAGTTGTACGCACCCATCGGGGACTGAATGAAGTCAGTACCCATGGTCTGCAGGTTGTTAATCATGACAGCGTTCAGCGGCCAGTGCAGACCCAGCGGAACCATGAACAGGTACAGACCAGCAATCAGCGCACCAACCAGAGCCGGGGCAACATCGTTAATCATCTTCAGGAAGTCAGAGATGCCCATAGCCACACCGATACCGATGGGGCCCACCAGGAACACAGTCAGCGGAACCAGGATCATCACCGAAATCATCGGCACGAACACCATCTGCAGCATCGAAGGAATAACCTTCTTCAGGAAGCGCTCAAGCGGAGCCAGCAGGGCAACAGCCAGCAGCGGGGGGAAAACCTGACCGGTGTAGCTGAATGCGTACAGCGGCAGATCCAGACCGAAGAACGGAACGTTCAGAACCTTGGTGGCGGGGTCAGCCAGAGCAGTCAGATCGGTGAAGGTGCCGGTCATCAGCGCAGCGGGGATAGCCGCACCAACCCACATGTTCGCGCCCAGACGCTTAGCAGCGGTAGCACCCAGCATGATGGGCATGAAGTTCAGAACAGACAGCGAAGCAGCCTTCAGGATGTACCAGAAAGCAAACTGATGCATCCACTGGTTGTTCAGAGCGGTAGCAGCTTCCTTATCAGCCACGCGAGCACCGTTAATGATGTCGATGTTCACGCTCTGACCGGTCAAGTCAGTGTACTGGCCGAAGAAGCCCAGCTGCTGCAGGAACACGATGAGGGTCAGAATCATCGAGGTACCCAGCAGCGCCCACAGCAGAGGACGGAAGGAGTCAGACAGAACGTCGAAGACATTGGTGATCCAGCCGGCCTTCTTGCCTCCAGCCTCAACCTTGGTGTCACCCTCAGCGTGGCCTGCCATAGAAGGCAGTGCGTTAATCTCGTTGTAAACGGCCTCAACGCGGTCACCCAGCACCACCTGGGTCTGGCCGGACTGCTCAATCACAGTGAGCACGCCGGGCAGGCCCTCAATCTTCTTGTTCTGCACTGCATCATTCGACACAGGAGTAACACGAAGGCGGGTTGCACAGTGAGTAATGTGCGCGATGTTCTCGGGGCCACCCAGGCCGTCAAGAATCTTCTCGCCAAGTTCGCGGTTATTCACGATACTTCCTTAGATATGCGGTCAAAGTCTACTCAACGTTGCTACAGGAGGCTGCGCTCGCTGAGGAAAACCCAGAAGCGGGAAACACCCCAGAAAACACAAAAGACCCGAGTCTCTCGACCACCGGAAGCACTACACTTTGTGCCCACTATGGAGCTTCGGTACAGCAAATAGAGGGGATTCTCGGCAGATACAAACTGCCGTCCCATACGGTGTTGAGTAACTCAGGTCTTGCCTGCCAAACCAGTAACAACCCTGAAGAAGGTTTCCCTTCTCAAAATAGTTCCCTGTAACTCTAAGGGTTTTCCCAGGTTAAGAGCAAGGTGAGAGAGAAAAGCTATCAGAAGCTGTTAAATGTTTCACTCAAGTGATAGCTGAGACATGCTCTCGGTGCTACTTGTGGGAGCCTCCCGGCAGGGCTCCGGCGCACTCCGGAGGGGTCACTTGCGAAGACGCGAAAGGGCCCCGCATCCACAGGATACGGGGCCCACACGCCACCGAAGCAGCTACCTCCAGCTAACTACTTAGCCGGGAAGAAATTCAGCGGAGCAACCTCCAGCTCAGGGTAATGACGCTTCTGCCAACGGCGGTTACGATGCGCATTCACCTCAATCAGAGCCGCACCCAGGGCGCCAGCACCAATCGCAGTCCACAGCAGATGCGGAAGCACCGTAACGAACTGGTGGTACTCCACCAGAACCGGCACGAACAGCGCCGCGAAGAACACAGCCAGCAACGCACCAAACAGCAGAACACGAGCACGGTTGAACGGGCGAGCCACCGCAGCCAAGTTCCACAGACCCATCATCACCAGAGTGATGAACGAAGCCGTCTGAATCTGGCGGATATCCTCAACGCCCATGCCACGAGCCGTGAACGTCACCGCCAACAGCATCGCAACCACAATAATCGAGTTCGGAATCGTGTAATTCAGCACGCGACGCAAGAAGCCCGGCACATAACGGCGCGAATTCGGCAGCAGAGTCAACGCGAAGGACGACGCGCCCACAATCAAGAAGTCAGCGGTCGAGTACTGACGCGGCAAGAACGGGAAGGTCAAACCGAAGAGGCTGAACAGAACACCCAACAGAATCGCGAAACCGGTCTTCGTCAGGAACAGGTTCGCCACCATCTCAATGTTCGTAATGACCTGACGGCCCTGCTCCAGGGCAGCCGGCAGAGACGAGAACTTACCGTCCAGCAGAACCAGACGAGAAACAGCCTTCGTCGCAGGAGCAGCGTTACCCATCGCAATACCCAAGCTTGCATGCTTGAGCGCCAGAGCGTCATTAATACCGTCACCGGTCATCGCCACCACATGGCCGCGCTCCTTCAGAGCAATCACCATGTTCTTCTTCTGCTCGGGCGAGACTCGACCGAAAATATTGTGAGTAGCCGCAGCCTCAGCAAGCTCCGGACCATCCTCAGGCAGAGTCGACGCATCAACCGCACCCGCGGAAGTATCCATGCCCGCAGTCTTCGCAGCCGCAGCCACAGTGAACGGGTTATCGCCCGAGAAGACCTTCAACGTCACGCCCTGACGGTGGAAATACTCCACAATCTCAGGCGCATCCGCACGCACATTCTCACGGAAAATCACGAACAGAACCGGGGTAGCATCCGACGGGATCTTCTGGATCGGCTCATCCTTCTCATTGCGGACCACCGCAGCAGCATGCGCCAAAACCATCGTGCGCAGACCCAACGCCGCCAGTTCGGCCGCACGCTCACGCTCAGCGGTGCCCTTGGCGAGAAGCGCCTCCGGAGCACCCAGAAGCCACGCACCCGAATCCTTAAACTCAATCGCGCTAAAACGCAGAGCCGAAGAGAACGGCACAATACCGCTCACAGTAGCCGAGGAAGCATCCGGGAAACCACCGGTCAGAGCCGCAGCGGTCGGGTTCGCGTTCTCGTCGTGACCGAACCACGCCAGCGCCTCATTCCAGCCGGCAGGCAGAGAAGCACGCCAGGAAGTGTGCTCCGCCGAGTCAGCGTCGGGGCCCTCAGCCTCGGCAACGGTGTCCAGCGGGCGCACCGAATCAAAAATCACGCCACCCTCAGTGAGAGTACCGGTCTTATCGAAGCAGACCACGTCCACACGAGCCAGAACCTCAACCGCAGGCTGCTCCTGCACCAGGATGTTGTGCTTACGACCCAACGCCACAGCGGCCGCCGCAAACGCCAGAGTAGTCATCAGCGCCAGACCCTGCGGAATCATCGAAGCAACCGAAGACACAACAGCAATAGAAACCTGCTCCCACAGGTGGTTCTGCTGCACGGTCTCCAGGCCGCCAGCAGCCTGAATCTGGCCCCACGACACCACAGGAATAATGACCGCAAGACCCACCGTAATCCAGCGGACCACACGGTTCAGCGCATCACGTAGCTCAGACTGAATACGCGAGAACTGGCGCGCCTCGTCAGAAATCTTGCTTGCACGAGAATTCGCACCCACATGCGACAGCAGGACGCGGCCGGTACCGCCCAGCACGCTCGACGCCGACAGCACCATATCGCCGGGGCGCTTAGCAATCGGGTCGTTCTCACCGGTCAGCAGGGACTCATCCAGCTCCAAAGAATCGGAGGTGAGCACAATAGCGTCCGCGGGAACCTGATCGCCGCGCTTAAGGATGACAACGTCACCCTCAACCAGCTGCTCCATCGGAACCTCAACGCTCTTACCGTCACGCACAGCGGTCGCGGGGGAGCGGTCCAGCAGAGAGATGCGGTCCAGTTCAAGCTTCGCCTTGTACTCCTGCACAAAACCAATCACCACGTTAGCGATAACAGCCGCCAGGAAGAGCAAATCAGCCCAACGCTGGTACATGATCACCACAGCACCACAGGCCCCCAACACAAAGTTGAAGACCGTGAACAGGTGCGCACGCATAATGCTCCACAACGTGCGAGAAGACTTATTGTTCTGGGTATTGACCCTACCCTCAGCAGTCAGGCGAGCAACATCATCGCTACTCAAACCGTGCTGGGCAATATCGAAAGATCCGCTATGCGGTGTTTCAGAATATTCGGGAATGTAGCCGGCAACGGCAGCCGTTGCCGTTTTCTGCTGAGGATCCATGCAGGGGTCTCTTTCTCGAATGGATGGAATGCTGAACTGAATAGAGTTCAGTATTGCGGACACTACCTTTCAGTGTATCCGTGCAAGCGGGGATAAAGATAATCTCCGCCCTGTAATGAGCTGATAGTTACAGTCATTCCAGAACGGAGATTTAATATATGCGAATATTGGCATATTTTGAGGTAGAAAGTGTTTGCGGAGCGGTTCGCTAACGCACTGACAGAATCAGCGCGCTAGCAGGTCAGCGCTTTGGCAGAATCAACAAACGATTCGTCACCGGATGCCTCAACACCTCAATCGGATGCTGATACACCTCAGACAACAACTCCGCCGAACACACCTGCTCAGGGGTGCCCGAAGCCACCACCTCGCCACCACGCAACAACACCATACGGTCAGAATACGCAGCCGCCACATCCAGGTCATGAAGCACCGTCAACACCGCGGCACCCTCAGCAGCCAACTCACGGCTCACCCGCAATGTCTGCTCCTGATGCGTAATATCCAACGCCGCAGTCGGCTCATCCAAAAGAATCAGCGGAGTCTGCTGAGCGAACACACGCGCCAAATGCGCGCGGCCACTCTCACCACCGGACAGGGTCGTAATATCGCGATCCGACAAATGAGTCACCGACGTACGCTCCATCATCGAAGTGACCACGGCATCATCCTCTTCAGCGCGCTCCGTACCCTTCCACGGGGTGCGGCCCATCTGAACCACCTCATGCACCGTGTACGAAAACGCCACATTCAACTTCTGCAACAGCATCGCACGCTGACGAGCCACCTGACGGGCAGGAATCGAACCCAGAGGAGCGCCAACCAGCAGAATCTCACCGCTACTCGGGGCAATATCACCAGCAATCACACCCAATAGAGTGGACTTACCGGCACCATTGGGGCCAATCAGCGACACAACCTCGCCCGCAGCAACAGACAGAGACACATCATTCAGAATCTGACGCCCACCAGCGTTAAAAGACACGCCAGAAAGGCTCAACAACTCACTCACGAAGCACCTCCGCCCTGACCCAAGGAACGACGCAACAACACAAAGAACGTCGGGCCGCCCACCAAAGCCGTAAAAATACCAATCGGCAAATCAGCAAAAGGCACCAGCGTACGCGCACCCAAATCAGACAGCGCAATCAACAGCGCGCCACCCAATGCCGAAGCCGGCAACAGCACACGATTCGACGGACCCAAAATCATGCGCAACAGGTGCGGAATAATCAGGCCAATAAATGCAATAATGCCCGCATACGCCACCGCAGCACCGGTCAACAGAGCCGTCGCCGCAATAGACACCGCGCGTAGGCGCTCCACGTTCACACCCGAATGCTGCGCCGCACGCTCACCCAACGCCAGAACATCCAGCGAAGAAGCCATCACGAAACAAGCCACCAAGCCGATGAGAATAACCGGCCACACGCTCGCCACGGCCTTCCACGTGGCGCCGTTCAGTGAACCCATCTGCCAGAATACAATCTGATCGCGGCTCGTCGTATCAGCAATGAACATGAGGAACGCGATAATCGCATTCGCCACCGCGGTCACCGCAATACCCGTCAAAATCATTGACAGGACCTTTGCGCGACCCGAAGAACGCGACAGGAAATACACCAGCGCAGTAGCCGCCAACGCACCCACAAACGCGAACGCAGGAGTCGTGAAAATGCCGAAGAACTGCAGGTTCAACACAATCGACAAACACGCGCCAACCGCCGCACCCGACGAAACACCAATCACGCCCGGCTCAGCCAGCGGGTTACCAAACACCGACTGCATGACCGCGCCGGAAGTACCCAAAGCGGCACCCACCAGCACGCCCAATAGCACACGCGGGAAACGGATATTCCACAGGGTGCTATCCGCCAGCTGCATTGCAGGGTTCTCCGGTGCAAGACCCAGATGGCGGCCCACAGAAGCAACCACCTGATCAATCGGGATGTTGTACTGACCCAAACCCGCCGACAGCACCATCACGGCGCACAGCGCCACCGCCAAAAACGTAAAGGTCAGACCGGCACGACGCCGACGCGACGCACGATAATCCTTCGCGCCCGCCGCACTCTTCACAGCTGCCACTACTGGGCTCCCGCAGGAGTCGAGTACGCAGCCTTAGCCAGTGACAGCAACACAGCCGGAGTATTCGGACCGTAGGACAGAATCTGGCCGTCGCCCATATCGATAATGCGCTTATTCTTACCGGCAGTCGTCTCACCCACACCCGGGCGAGCCAAGAAACCATCCAAACCGCCGGTGGACTTAATGCCGCCGCTCATGGTCAGAATGACGTCCGGGTTCAGCTTCACCAGCGCCTCGCTGGTCGCCGGAATAATGTTCGTCGCGTTCTGCTCAGACGCCACGTCCTTGCCGCCAATAGCCTGAATCAAATCGTCAGCGCCAGAGCCCTTGCCGAGCACGAAGAACACGCCAGCGGTACCGCGCACGTACAGGAACGCGAACGACACCTGCTGATTGCCCTTCGGGGCAACCTCCTTGAGCACCTGCAGGGCGTAATCAAGGTCCTTCTGCACGCGGGCTGCAACCTGCTCGCCAGCCTCCGGAACGCCCAGTGCCTGCGCAACAGCCTTGAGCTGGGGAATGATCTTATCCATGCGACGCTCATGGTCGAAGACCACCACGGTCACGCCCGCAGCGCGCAGCTGGTCCACAATCTCAATCGGGCCGTTGCTCTTATCCCACAGCACCAGGTCCGGGGAGGTCGCCAGAATCGCCTCAGCATTCAGGTCGTGACCATTCTGGGTGACCAGCGGAAGATGAGCCAGCGACTGTTCGGTCGAGGAGGTGACGCGACCCACCAGGCGGCCGCCCAGACCCAATGCAATCATCTGCTGAGCCAGAGTGCCGTACAGGTCCAGCGCCAGTACACGGTCAGCGGACTTAACGGTCACCTCGGTGCCGTTGAAATCCTTGAACGTCACCGGGAAAACGGGAGTGGGGGTATCGACCATCGGCTGAATTTCGGGGGTATCTGCCGCGCTATTGGGGCCGCGCAGAGCCTTCTGATCAGGGGCAATAGAAGAACGCAGCTGATCTGCCAGGTTCTCCAAAACGGTGCGGGTGCTCTGCTCATCCACCACAGCCTGCGAGGTGTTCGAAGAAGCAGAGGGGTTCTGAGTACCCACGCCGCAAGAGCTCAACAGGAACGCGGAGGTGATGGAGAACGCCGCATACTTCATTGCATCGCGGCGGTTCAGGGCAGAAGAAGAAAGAGAAGAAAACATCGTCGTCTCACAGAGAAAAAGGGAGCTAGAAAAACTGGGGTAGGTGCCGGGGCAAAATCTGGCACCTGAAGCGGGGGTGCAGTGAAGATCTGCACCCCCGCGCGGGCGGCGTCGGCTCACCCGTGAGCCTCAATGGTTGAGCCTCATGGACGAGCCGACGGTCTGGGCCTCCTCAGAAAGGAAGCCGTTATGCCTTCTTGCGGCGGCGAGTGTACACGACGGTACCCGCACCGGCTACAACAGCGATGAAGCCAGCAACCAGGGTGCCCTCAACACCGGAGGCACCGGTGGACGCCAGAGGCTTGCCGGTGACCGGGTCGCAACCCTCACCCTCGTAGACGGTTTCGGACACGGTCTTGGTGGTGGTCTTCGCGCCGTTAATCGCCGCGGAGAAGCTCAGCGGAGCCATGTCCTTACCCGCCTCGTAGAAGCCAGCGAACGCCTTCGCGCCCTCAGCGGTCAGGGTGGTTGCTGCACCGTTGACGCTCACAGCCTCAGCGGAGCTCTGCAGACCGGACAGATCCACCTTCAGCAGTGCCACCTCACCGTAGTTAGTTGCCTTGCCGGAGGGGTCATTGCTGGTCATGGTCGCGTAGAGAGTGCCGGTATTGCCGTTAATCTCAAGGCGCGGGTTCGCAATGGTGGTGTCCAGGACGCCGTGGTGGCCGGTGAAACGAACCGAACCGCTGAAGGAGATGGAACCCTTACCACCCTTGAAGGTGCCGGTGCCGTTAGACCAGTTGAATGCATCCGAAGAGTAGGAGGTGCCGTTCAGCTCCCAGCTACCGTTCGCGATGCCGCCGCGCACGTAGTTGCGGAAGGAATCACGCACGCCCCAGCCGAGGTTTGCGCTCTTAATGGTGCCGTCGGATGCGCCCTGCTCCTGCACCTCGCGGGTGCGGGTGACGGGTACGCAGACCGGCTGTGCCGGGTTGTTGCTGACCGAGCCGTTCGAGGAGGAACCGCCGTTAGAAACGCTGCCGGAGGTGCCTGCCGAACCGCCAGAACCGGAGTTGCCGGTGGAGTTCGAGGAGCCGTTGTCGGAAGAGTTGTTCTCAGAACCCTTGTTCTCGGAGGAGTTGCTCTCAGAGGACTTGTTATCAGAGACGCGCGGAACCTCAACGGTGTTCTCCGCGGTCTGCTCGCTGAGCTTCACGGAGAAGCTCAGCGGTGCCATGGCGTTGTCGGAGCCGCGGTACTGGCCCGCGAAGAGAACCTCGGAGCCTTCATCGGTGAGCGCGACTGCCGCGTTCTGTGCCGAGAAAACGCCGTCCTTCACGCCCGCACCGGAGAGGTCCACCTCGGCGATAGCCAGACCGGTCTTGGAGACGGACTTGCCGTCGCGGGTCAGCGCGTCAACATCAGCGACCAGGGTGCCCTTGCCGTTGACGACGACCAGGCGCATGTTCTTGATGGTGCTCTTGAGCTGACCGTTGTGGCCGGTGAACTCTGCGGTGCCCGCAAAGTTGATCTGGCCGGTCTTGGTTTCGGGGTTGTACACGCCGGATGCCTGAGTGTACTTCAGACCGCCTGCTGCGGTCTTCTCCAGACCGTCAACGTTCACTGAGCCGTGCGCGAAGCTGGTCAGGTACTTCAGGAAGGACTCGCGGATATCCCAGCTGAGGGTGCCGGACTCGACGACGTTGCCGGTGACCTTCTCTTCACGCTTGGGTTCGGTGGTTGCGGCGGGGGAGGAGGGGGCTGCGCTCGGTGCTGCAGAGGTGGGAGCTGCGCTCGGTGCTGCAGAAGTGGGCTCGGCGGGCTTGGGCGCCTCGCTGGTCGGCGCTGCAGTCGGCTCGGCGCTGGGCTCAGTGGAAGGTGCGGGGGCGGGTGCTTCCTTGGTCACGATGGTTGCGGAGAAGCCGAGCGCATCCAGCTCCTGACCTGCCTTGTAGAAGCCCGCGAAGGCGCCGGTTGCCTCTTCGGAGAGCTTGACGCGGGTGCCGTTTTCTTCGTCAACGCTGGGCAGGGTGATGATGTTACCCTCAACCTTCAGGCCGGAGGCGTTGAAGGTACCGATGGTCATGTTCTTGGTTTCGACCAGGTCGTTGGGGGTGGTGTTGCCGTTGTAGGGGCGCGACTGAACATTGGCGCGCACGGTGCCCACGCCGTCCTTAATGGTGACGGAGAGGTCGGAGATGATGACTTCCAGCAGACCGTGGTGTGCGGTGTAGTGAATCGAGGAGCCGGTGAAGGTGACCGAGTATTCGCCGTTGGCTACGGTGCCTTCGGCGGAGGTGAAGTGGTAGGAGCCGTCTTCGTTGGTGGTGACGCCGGTCAGTTCCTGGGAGCCCTGGGAGAAGGCACCGTTGATGTAGGAGCGGAAGGACTTCTTCAGGCCCCAGTTGACGGTGACGTCCTGCAGGCTCTGCTCTGAGGCTGCGGTTACCTCACCGGCGCTGATGTGGGAGTTGGTTTCAGCTGCGAAGGCTGCGGGTACGCCGGCGACGCCGCTGAGGCCGATGGTTGCTGAAGCCAAGAACGCCCAAGTGCGCTTGGTGAGAGAGGGGGTAGACATTCGGTGTCTCCTTGAATTTTGTGATTGTGGTGTTCGTATCAAGTCTAGCCCTATTAGCCTATGTTTGTGTAACTTAATGCCTAGGGTGACTTGTTCATAAGGTTTACCTTAGCAAATTTTTTATGAGAACTATTGCCAAAACCGGTTTTTGGTGACAATATGTCATTAACAGGTTTTGGTGACATGGTGTCACTAAAACATTTATTGTTCACCCACAAGCCACTTTAGGAACTCACCATGACTATTACCGCCCCCGCAACCACCCAGGAACGCTTCTCCGCACGCCTGAAGGAAAGCACCAAGCACGTCCACGACAACGCCGAACACTCCACCTTCATGGAAGACCTCATGGGCGGCTCCCTCAACACCGAGGCATACCTGCGCCTCATCAACCAGTACGTGCACATCTACGAAGCACTCGAGGCAGTCTCCGAACACTACCGCGCAGAAACCAGCCCCATCACCGAACCCTTCACCCACCCCGGCCTCGACCGCGCAGAATACATCCGTGCAGACATCCGCGCACTCGGCCAGGACGGCGACATCGACGCGCCCCTGCCCGCAACCGCAGAATACGTAGAGCGTATCCGCGCCACCATCAACTCCCCCGAACGCTACCTCGCACACCACTACCTGCGCTACCTCGGCGACCTCTCCGGCGGCCAGGCAGTCGCAGCGCTCGTCACCCGCCACTACGGCATCCCCGCAGAAGCACTGAGCATGTACCGCTTCACCGAACTGCCCAAGCCCAAGGTCTTCAAGGACGGCTACCGCGAACTGCTCGACAACGCACCCCTGACCGACGAACAGCGCGAAGCCCTCATCGAAGAATGCATCGAAGGCTTCCGCATCAACGCCTCCCTGTTCGCACAGCTGGGCCGCAAGGTCGCCGAGGCATAAACACCGAACGCCTCAACGCACAACCTCTCACCGCTCAATGCACAAGCCTGCGGGCATAACAAAAGGGGCGGATGCTTTCACAAGCATCCGCCCCTTTCGGCGTTAGTCTCAAACTAGTCGAAGACTAGCCTTTCGCAACCTCACCGAAGTAAGAAGCGAGAGTACCCTCGTGAGCTGCACGCAACTCATCCAGGTCAATGGAAACCTCATCCTGGAAGTCCAGAGCGTTCGACGCAGCATCCACCACACCAATACGTGCGAAGGGGAACTGGCGAGCGGTGCACATATCCTTGAAGCGCACCTCCTCAGAACGCGGAACCGAAACCACAACGCGGCCCAGGGACTCCGAGAACAGCAGGGTGAACAGGTCCAGACCGTCACGCTCAGCAACCTCACCCAGACCAATGCGGGCACCGGTGTTGAAACGCAGGCAAGCCTCCGACAAAGCAGCAGCCAGACCACCAGCAGACACGTCGTGTGCGGCATCAATCATGCCGTCACGAGACATGTTCACCAGCATGTCACCCAGCTGACGCTCCAGAGCCAGATCAACCTTCGGCGGCTGACCGCCCAAGTGACCCTTGAAGCGAGCCCACTCGGAGCCGTCCAGCTCATCGCGGGTGGTACCCAGCAGGTAAATAGCCTGACCGTCATGCTCAGGAGCCCAACCCGAAGGGGTGCGGCGGGTGACGTCATCCATAACGCCCATCATCGCAACCACGGGGGTCGGGTTAATAGCCTTGCCACCGGTCTGGTTGTACAGGGACACGTTACCGCCGGTCACCGGAACACCCAGCTCCATGCAGCCGTCAGCCAGGCCGCGAACAGCCTCAGCGAACTGCCACATGACGTCCGGATCCTCGGGAGAACCGAAGTTCAGGCAGTCAGACACAGCCACGGGGCGTGCACCAACGGTCGCAACGTTACGGTACGCCTCAGCCAAGGACGCGCGAGCACCCTCGTACGGATCCAGGTAGGTGAAACGCGGGGAGGCGTCGGTCGCCAGAGCAACACCGAGGTTGGTGTTCTCGTCCACGCGCACCACGCCGCCATCGTCCGGCATGGACAGGGCGGTGTTGCCCTGAACGTAGCGGTCGTACTGGTTGGTAATCCAGGACTTGGAGCACATGTTCGGGGACGCCATGAACGCCTTGATTGCCTCGCCCAGCTCCTTGCCACGCGGGCGGGAGTCGTCAGCAGCCGAACCGGTGAAGTGGTTAGCCTGAACGTCATCCTGCCACTCGGGGCGTGCGTAAGGACGCTCGTAGGTGGGGCCGTCATGTGCAACGGTGCGGGGGTCAACGTCCACGATGACCTCGCCGTCCCACTCGATGACCAGGCGGCCAGAGTCGGTCACCTCACCGAGGAAGGAGTACTCCACGCCCCACTTGTTCATGATCGCTTCGAAGCGCTCCACGTTCTCGGGGGAGACAACAGCCATCATGCGTTCCTGAGACTCAGACATCAGAATCTCGCCCGGGGTCAGGGTGGGGTCACGCAGCAGAACCTTGGTCAGGTCGACGTGCATGCCGCCCTCACCGTTAGAAGCCAGCTCGCTGGTTGCGCAGGAAATACCCGCAGCACCCAGGTCCTGAATACCCTCAACCACGGAGCCCTTGAACAGCTCCAGGCAGCACTCAATCAGAACCTTCTCAGCGAAGGGGTCGCCCACCTGAACGGCAGGACGCTTCGAGGGCTTGGTGTCGTCGAAGGACTCCGAAGCCAGCACCGACGCACCGCCGATGCCGTCGCCACCGGTGCGTGCACCGAAGAGGACAACCTTGTTGCCCACGCCCGATGCGTTCGCCAGGCGGATGTCCTCGTGGCGCATAATGCCCACAGCCAGTGCGTTGACCAGCGGGTTTGCCTGGTAGCAGGAGTCGAACTCAACCTCGCCGCCGATGTTCGGCAGGCCCAGGGAGTTACCGTAACCACCAATACCGGCAACCACGCCGCCAATAACGCGGGCGGTGTCCGGGTGATCAATCGCGCCGAAACGCAGCGGATCCATCACAGCAATCGGGCGTGCACCCATCGAAATAATGTCACGCACAATACCGCCCACACCGGTAGCAGCACCCTGGTAGGGCTCCACGTACGAGGGGTGGTTGTGGGACTCAATCTTGAAGGTAACAGCCCAGCCGTCACCAATATCGGTCACACCGGCGTTCTCACCGATACCGACCATCAGGTCCTTCTTCATCTCATCGGTGACCTTCGCACCGAACTGCTTCAGATGAACCTTAGAAGACTTGTAGGAGCAGTGCTCGGACCACATGACCGAGTACATTGCCAGCTCAGCCGCGGTAGGACGGCGACCAAGAATCTCCTTAATGTCCTCGAACTCGTTCTCCTTCAGGCCCAGTTCAGCCCAGGGGAGTTCGGTGTCCGGGGTTGCCGCCGCGTGCTCGACGGTGTCGAGGTTAAACTGCTTTTCGCTCATAACTTCTTAGAATCCTTGTCGTGCGTTAGCGGGCGTTAATCAGGTTGGCAAGAACCGAGGTGAACACGCCGAGACCATCGGCGCCACCGCGCAGAGAAACCTCACCAAAACCAGAAGAGGAAGGACCGAAGCCGGGCTCCACAGCGTGCTCCGGGTGCGGCATCAGGCCGACCACGTTACCGCGCTCATTGCTGATACCAGCAATGTCGTTACGGGAACCGTTCGGGTTGAAACCAACGTAGCGGAACACCACGCGGCCCTCAGCCTCCAGCGCCTCCAGGGTCTTCGGGTCAGCAACATACTGACCGTCCTGGTTCTTCAGAGGAACAACAATCTCCTGGCCTGCAGCGTAGTCGCTCGTCCAGGAGGTGGAGTTATTCTCAATGCGCAGAACCTGGTCACGGCAAATGAACTTGCGGTGATCGTTCTTGATCATCGAACCGGGCAGCAGGTGAGACTCAGTCAGAATCTGGAAACCATTGCAAATACCCAGAACAGGCAGGGGCGAAGAACCGGAGGTACCGGCAGCGTTAGCGGCATCAATCACCGAACGCATCACGGGAGCCTTCGCAGCAATAGCGCCGGCACGCAGGTAGTCACCGTAGGAGAAACCGCCAGGAATGATGACGGCATCAACGTTCTTCAGGTCAGCGTCGTCGTGCCACAGCTCAACGACGGTACCACCAGCCAGACGGACAGCACGCGCAGCGTCACGGTCATCCAGGGTGCCGGGGAAAGTCACCACGCCAACGCGTGCGTCAGCGAAAGCGGGGTTCGGGGAGTAGCTAGAGAAGTCGCCAACCAGGGGGACTTCAGTAGGTGCGAGGGACTCTGCCATAGGTCTTAGTCCTCCAGAACCGAAACGTTCACAACGTCTTCGATGACGGGGTTCGACAGCAGCTCTTCAGCAGCCTTGCGGGCAGCTGCGAGGTGCTCCTCAGTAGCCTCACCCTCGACGGTCAGCTCGAAGCGCTTACCCTGGCGAACATCCACGAAGGAATCAACGCCGATACGGGGCAGTTCGTGAGAAATAGCCTTACCCTGCGGGTCAAGAATTTCGGGCTTGAGCATAACATCAACAACAATACGGGCCATGTGTGGGCACTCCTTGGGTGCGTGGGTTCTGTATGAGCCGTATCTCATCTTACCGTACTAACGACCGTAACGGGGGTATGCGTTCGGTTGGTGGATACCCTAAGAGGCTCGAATCACGTCTTTTACGCCTCGAGGGGCGGAAGATAGCGCTCGCACACCGCAAGCAGGCGCTCACGCAACTCAATGGAACGCTCCGACAGCTCACGCTGAATGCGTACGTACTCAGCCTTACCCTCGGTCGTCTCCACCGGAATCGGCTCGTACCCCCAGTCACGAATATCGTAGGGGGCGGCGCGCATATCCAGTTCACGCGCATCCCACGCCAGGTCAAAACAATCCATGACCAGGGTTGAATCAACCAGCGGCAGCAGCTTATACGCCCACTTGTACACGTCCATGTTCGCGTGCAGGCACGCCGGCTGCTCCAGCACGCGCTGCGTCTCGCGGGTCGGCTGCAACTCGTTCAACGGTGCCGCCTGCGGCATGAAGAAACGGAACGCGTCAAAGTGCGAGCAGCGGATGCGGTGGCTCTCCACCACGCGGTCCGTACCGTCCGCGCCCAGGCGCAGTTGTAGGTAATCGTGGCGGATATTGTTCTCCACCGACTTGTACGCCATCGCCCACTCGTGCATGCCGAAGCAGCCGAACTGCCCCTTCTTCGCCGCCGTGTTACGCAGAATCTCGTGGGTGAAGGCGAGGGCGGTAGCGCGGCGCTCCACGAAGTCGGTGACGTCCACGGTGACGGCGGAGGCGGCATCCGCCTGGGCACGCGCCACCTGCGGAGTGCAGCCGGCCTCGAGGAGTTCCTGCTCGGTTGCGGGTCGGTAGAAACGCCAGGAGGCGCGCTCGGGCGCATCCAGCAGAATGACGCCGGCGCCGGGGTGCCAGCGCTTAAACTGGCCGGGCTTGAGAGTGTAGTAGGTGAACAGGAAGTCCTCTACAGGGTGCACCTCGTGGCGGGCACGACGCTGCGCAAACGGGTCAGCGTAGCGGCCGGCACGCACCTCATGCGCCGCCGCCGCGGCGCGCCACTCGGAGCCATCCATCACCTGGGAAAACACAACACTACTCATGCTTCTAGCCTAAACGATGCCGTAACAAGGTAGGGCAGAAAGTAAAACTACTTTATTCAGTGAAGGTGTCAACAAGATCGTGTTCATCCTCGAGTTCCCAGAGCTCTTTGAGAGCTTGCTCCTTCTGAGCAACGGTCTTCTTGAGAAGTCCCTTACGGAAAGCATCAGCATCCTCGGTGCGGATACGGAAGTGGCTACCCACCTTATGCGCTGGGAGGTCACCAGAGCGAATAGCCTTCATGAGTGTCGGGCGTGAAATACCGATACGCTGCGCCGCAATCGTCGTCGTCAAATCGTGAGGGACAACCTGAACATCGATACTTTGCCCATTAGCCAGGGCATGCAGGACGTGCTGAATGACCTGGTTGAGGGCATCGCCAAACTGCTGGCTTTCTCGACCCGAAACGGTCAGCTCAATGGTGGTTTCTTCAGAGTTCTTAAGGATTTCCCGTGCCTCTGCGCGAGCCTGATTGAGGGTATCTTCCTCCAGGGGGTTGGTTAGGGTGGTGGTCATTATCTTCTCCTCGGGGTTGGGCGAATAAGCATCCGAAGGCACCGCGCCGGTGGGGTGCATATCATTCGGTGAGAGGCTCATCCACGGTTGATACAACCATACCCCTATCTGAAATAACTGTAAAGTGTTTCAGATATTTCACTTGTGCACCGATAAAAGGGAGGGGCGGCGCCGGATCAAACCAGCACCGCCCCTCCCGAAGCGTACAGCTCACAAACGACCTAAACCCTAGCGGCCAGTACCACCGTAAACAGTAGCCTCACCCTCGGCATCCAGACCGAATGCAGTGTGCACCGCGCGAACAGCCTCATCCAGCTTGCTCAGCTCAGTAATCACCGAAATACGAATCTCAGAGGTCGAAATCATGTCAATGTTCACGCCCGCAGCAGACAGCGCCTCAAAGAAAGTGAACGAAACACCCGGGTTGGTCTTCATACCCGCGCCAACCAGCGACAGCTTACCAACGGACTCGTTGTAAATAACCTCCTGGAAGCCCAGCTCAGCCTTAGCATTCTCCAGAGCCTTCAGCGCGGTCGGGCCCTGCGCCTGATCCAGAGTGAAGGAAATATCGGTCACGCCCGGGCGGTCAGTGGGAACGTTCTGAACAATCATGTCCAGGTTCACCTTCGCCTCGTTCAGCAGGCCGAACACCTTCGCTGCCGAACCGGGAACATCCGGAACACCAACAACGGTAATCTTTGCGCGGGTGCGATCGTGCGCAACACCAGAAATCAGGGGCTGTTCCAAGGGAATCTCCTTCAGATGGGTGGGGGTCAGTTCCGCGGACTCCTCCGGGATCACAATGGTGCCTTCAAGGTTCGAGAACGAAGAACGCACGTGAAGCTTCAAATTAAAACGACGAGCATACTCGACACTGCGCAGGTGCAGAATCTTCGCACCATTCGCCGCCATCTCCAGCATTTCCTCGCTAGTGACGGTATCCAGCTTATGCGCGGTCGGCACGATGCGCGGGTCGGCGGTGAACACGCCGTCCACATCCGAGTAAATCTCGCACACATCAGCCTTCAGAGCAGCCGCCAACGCAACAGCGGTCGTATCGGAACCGCCGCGGCCCAGAGTGGTAATGTCGCCGCTCTGACGGTTCATGCCCTGGAAACCAGCCACAATCGCAATGTTGCCAGCCTCAATCGACTCACGGATACGGTCCGGGTTGACCTCCACCAGGCGCGCAGAACCGTGCACGCCGTCAGTAATCATGCCAGCCTGAGAACCAGTGAAAGACTGGGCCTTAGCGCCCAGGTCGTTAATAGCCATCGACAGGATGGCAGTCGAAATGCGTTCACCGGCAGTCAGCAGCATGTCCAGCTCACGGGAAGGAGTGACATTGCTGGTGACCTCTGCGGCAAGGTCGAGCAGCTCATCGGTGGTGTCACCCATAGCGGACACCACGACGACCACATCGTTACCTGCCTTCTGAGTGTCCACGACGCGGCGGGCAACGCGCTTGACGCCCTCCGCATCCGCTACGGAGGAACCGCCGAACTTTTGGACGATCAGGCTCATAGATATCTCCAGGTCAGTTACTTTGTGTGCTACCGGCAGACGCCGGCTCCTCACCTATAGTAGACGGCGTTCAGTGCAAGCGGCGAACTGCGCCCCCGTATGTATTGCCCCGTGAAATATTACGTAGTATTACGCGGTAGTGATGCGGGGTGTGGAGGCGGGTACAACAAGCCAGCAAAGGCGAGTTTTTAGGTCCACGGGTTCACATAGGTGACACCCGGCAGCGGCGGAACATCCGGCTTCGGGGTGCGCAACGGGGCGTTCTGAATCGAGCGGATCTTCTCCTCGTAGTCGGGGGTGCGGAACACCTCCGGAGCATCCTCCGGCTGCTCGGACGCGGGCGCCTCTGCGGGGTCGGAGGCGGCGCTCGCCGGAGCCTCCTCGGCGGAGTCTTCACCCAGGTCAGGGGCGGATTCTGCGGCGGGTTCAGTATCGGCAGAAGAGTCCTCAGCCTCCTGCAGAACCTGCTCAATCAGTTGCTCATCCACTGTACCTTGCACGCCGGCGGGCGCCGCCGGGGCGGAAACGGCAGAATCCTCAGCATCCAGGTCATCAAACATGCTTGAATTCCAGCGGCGACGACTCTGCTTCGCCTCCTGAGCCTGAACCTGAGCCGCCTGCTCACGCTCCTGCTCCTCCTCGCGGCTCACGCGCTCAAAATCCTCGGCGGCAGTATGCGCCACCGCCGTGCCCTCGCTAATGACGCGGCGACCCTCCAACGCACGGCCCAGGGTAATCTCGTCCGCGTACTCCAGATCGCCACCGACCGGAAGACCCGACGCCAGGCGCGACAGACGCACACCCAGCGGCACGAGCATACGCGAGAGGTATGTTGCGGTCGCCTCACCCTCAAGGTTCGGGTCCATCGCCAGAATAATCTCCTGGATGCGCTCATCCGCCAGGCGGGACACCAACTCACGAATACGCAGCTGCTCCGGGCCCACACCCGCCAGCGGGTTAATGGCGCCGCCAAGCACATGGTAGCGGCCGGTGAAAGAACGGGTACGCTCAATCGCCACCACGTCCTTCGACTCTTCGACCACACACAGCACGGACGGGTCGCGGCGCTCATCACGACAGATCGTGCACAGTTTCGTCTCGGAGACGTTACCGCACTCCTCGCAGAAGCTCACGCTGGTCTTCACCGTGGAAATCGCGTTGGCTAGGCGCGCCATATCGGCGGCATCCGCATTCAGAATGTGAAAAGCAATGCGCTGAGCCGACTTGGGGCCCACACCCGGCAGGCGGCCGAGCTCGTCAATGAGGTTTTGAACTGCTCCCTCGTACATGGCTTCTCCTTCAGATGCAGTGTGTTGTGCTGGTGCGCTGTTCTTGGGCGACGTTATGAGTATGCACCCAACCCCTGACAGTTTAGGGGCGTTTCGCGTAGCGAGTATGCGGCTGGAATGAGTGCGCCCGCCATCGGTGCGATGGCGGGCGCGGCACCTACCCGGTGTTAGATTCCCGGATTAGGGCTGGTGCAGGGGACGTTCGTCAATGACGGTGCCACCAATAATTTTTTCGATAGCGCGCAGACCGATGAAGGTGCTGTTTTCGACCTTCTCGTCATCCTCAGAGACGTAGTCCTCATCGGATGCGGCGCGTGCCGGGCGAGCCGGTGCCGCCGGTGCGCTCGGCGCGGTAGGAGTCGGTACGGTAGGCGCGTTAGAAGCCGGCGCTGCGGGCTTCTCCTCGCTTGCCGGGGCATTATCAGCAGGGGCCGCCTGCGGTGCCTCCGCCAACGGACCCGCCGCTAGGGGGCCTGCAGGGGCAACCGGTGCCGTCTGCGGGGGAGCAGCGAGCGGACCTGCAGGGTCAACCGGGGTTGCCGAATCCTGCGGTGCCTCCGCCAACGGACCTGCCGGGGTAACCGGAGCAGCGAGCGGACCAGCCGGTGCTACAGGCTCAGCAGGCAACGCGGGCGTTGCGGGTGCAGTGGGTGCAGTGGGTGCCTCATCCGGTTCAGCGTAGGCAGGCTCATCCTCAAAAGGGGGCTCCTCCTCATACGGAGGTTCCTCCGCGTGAGGAGGCTCCTGCGCGAACGGGGGCTCCTGCGCATACTGGGGATTTGGGGCATGCTGGGGTTCCTGTGCTTGCTGGGGTTCCGGGGCGCTCTCCTGCTGCGGAACTCCGCTACCGGATGCGGCAAAGGAATCACGCTCACCAAAACCACCCGCCGGAGCAACCGGAACCTGCTGAGCTGCCGGAACTTGTTGACCCGTCGGAACCTGCGGAGCAACCGGGGGCTCAGGCGCAAGCGGACCAGCCGGGGCTTCCTGAACCGGTGCCTGCACTGCCGCCTGGGCAACCTGCTGAGGTGCCTCCTCGGGGGCACTCTGCGGAATCGGGGCAACCTCCCACGCGCCCAGGGGGGCATCCACGCTCGTGGACTCGGGGGTGTTTGCGCCGGTCAGCGGCTGACCGTGGCGACGCCACGCATCCTCACCGCCGCGCGGACCATCAGCCAGCGGTGCCGGCTGAGTGGGCTGCTGAGGTGCCTGCTGAACAGGCGGCTGAGGTGCCTGCGCTACAGGCGCCGCCGCCGGAGCTGCGGGCTGTACCGGGGTAGGCTGCGCTACAGACGCCGCCGCCGGGGCGGGCTTAGCCTGCTCGCCGGGCTTTGCCACCTGAGCATGAATGGTCACCTGACGGCGCAGGAACTCACTCACGCGGGCGGTCAGCTCGGGCACAAAGCCCTTGACCGCGCGCAGAGTCGCAATGTCGGCGCTCACGTACAGGGTTGCGCCGTCCATGCGGGCGGGGCGAACCTTCATCAGCTGCTCCGCCGCACCGGGAACGCTCATTCGGTTAAGAATGGCGCGCCAATTACCCTGAACCGCCGCCAGCGGATCGTTCGGGTCAAGCTTCAGAGGCGCGGAGGGGGTACCCGCCGCAGCTGCTGCAGGAGAAGCCGGGACATTCGGTGCCGCCGGAGCATGAGGTGCCGCCGGGGTGTTACCCGCTAGGGGAGCACCAGCCGCAGGCGCGGACTCCTGCGCGGTCGGTGCCAGAGGTGCAACACTAAGGGGCGCACCCGCCAGCGGGGGAGCACCCGCGCTGGCCTGCTGAGAACTGCCCTGCTGAGAGCCGCTCTGCTGAGGGGCTGCCTGCTCCTGAGAAGTCTGGGGTGCAGACACCTGGGTCTTAGGAGCCAGGCCAGCCGCCGCCATACCCGCCGCGCGAGCCGCAGACATGCCACCCTGCGCCGGACCAGAACCAGCAGGAGCCGAACCAGCAGCACCAGAAGCCACGCGACGCTCCAAAACCTGCAGGCGAGAAGCCAACGCCGCAACCTCCGCGCCACCGGCAGAACCCTCCACCGCAGGCAGAAGCAGACGCGCACACAACAACTCCAGCTGAAGCTGCGGATTCGCCGCACCCGTCATACCATTCAGAGTCTCATTGACCGTGCCCGCGGCAACCGTCAGCTCACGCTCACCCAGAGCCTGCGCCTGCTGACCCAGGCGCTCCAACTGGTCCTGCGGAACACCCTGCAAAATCTGACCTGCAGCCTGCGGAACAGCCTTCACCACAATCAAATCACGCAGACGCTCCAGCAGATCCTCCACAAAACGGCGAGGATCCTGACCGGTCGCCACCACACGAGACACCGCACCAAAGAGAGCCGGCGCATCCTTCGCACCCAACGCCTCAATGACCTCATCCAGAAGCTGCGCGTGGGTATAACCCAGCAGCGCCACCGCACGGTCATACTCAATACCGTTCTGCGACGACGCACCAGCCATCAGCTGATCAAGAATCGACAGCGAATCACGCACCGAACCGCCGCCAGCACGAATCACCAGCTGCAGCACGCCAGGCTCAACGGCCACCTGCTCCTGATCGCACAGACCCTGCAGGAACGGCAGAAGAACCTCCGGCGGAACCAGACGGAACGGGTAATGGTGAGTGCGCGAACGAATCGTACCCAGCACCTTATTCGGTTCAGTCGTCGCGAAGATAAACTTCACGTGCTCCGGCGGTTCCTCCACAATCTTCAGCAGCGCATTGAAACCCTCACGGGTCACCATATGCGCCTCGTCAATAATGAAGATCTTGTAACGGTCACGCACCGGCGCCAAAGTTGCGCGTTCACGCAGGTCACGGGCATGATCCACACCGCCGTGGCTCGCCGCATCCATCTCAATCACGTCAAGAGAACCGCCACCATCACGCGAGAGCTCACGGCACGAATCGCACACGCCACACGGAGTAGGAGTCGGACCCTGCGCACAGTTCAAGCAGCGCGCCAAAATACGCGCCGACGTGGTCTTACCGCAACCACGCGGACCCGAAAACAGGTACGCGTGATTCACACGGTTCTTCTCCAAGGCGACCATAAGAGGTTCGGTCACGTGCTCCTGCCCGATAACCTCAGCAAAGGTTTCGGGGCGATAACGACGATAAAGGGCAGTGCTCACGGCAACCTCTTCAACTCGGGGGTGCGGATAGGACAATCCCTACCATTTTAGACGCTTTACCCCCGGCCCGAGTGGCCAACAGTCACCGGTGAACACACACCACCACGACACCCGCTACGGATGCCCACCCGGGTAGCATGTACGCCCACAGAAATACCGCGGACGCACCGAATTCCCAAGAACCCAAAAATCCGGTACACTGGTTCTTGCCTCTTACGTGGCGTTATCTTGGAAAACTCCCCCAGGACCGGAAGGTAGCAAGGGTATTCGAGCTATGACGGGTGCGTAAGGGGTTTTTCTATGCCTAAAATCAGGCACCTGGGTAGTTCGCACCCGTCATATCCGTCTCACTGTCGTTCGATGGCTTCAACCCAGGATTTATATCCTCGCTCGCTCGGAATCCTGGGTTTCAGCGGTTGCGTAAGGGGTTTTTCTATGCCCAAAATCAGGCACCTGGGTAGTTCGCGCCCGTCATATGCACTACGTGCCCGCTCCGCCCGAAAATAGGAGCACAAGCGCCCGCGAGTGTGCTTTCTGTTACTTTTGCTGCATAGGGCTTGCGCGCCCGGCAAAAGCGTAGTAAAGTTTTATTCGTTGCCTGCGCAATGCGTAGAAAACATAGCTGGAGGATTCGCCTAGCGGCCTATGGCGCACGCCTGGAACGCGTGTTGGGTTAACAGCCCTCGGGGGTTCAAATCCCCCATCCTCCGCCACCGATCCCCGGTCTTAGATTCTAAGACCGGGGATTTTTTATACCCTTGGTACTATTTCTTCAGAACCCCCACGGTTCCACGCGCCGCCGAGGCACCCCATACCTGCAGAAAGCACCACCATGATCTTCAAAAAAGTAGGCGACAGCCGCCCCTACCCGCAGCACGGCATGACCCACGCCGACTGGGGAGGAATCCCGCCGCAGCAGGTACGCCTCGACACCCTCATCACCACCCAGAAGACCCTCAACCTCGAAACCCTACTCGCGGAAGACTCCACCTTCTACGGCGACCTCTTCCCGCACGTCGTCAAATGGGGTGGCGAACTCTACCTCGAAGACGGCGTGCACCGCGCGCTCCGAAACGCGCTGCACCGCCGCGCCGTCATGTACGCACGCGTGCTGGACCTGGACTCTATCTCCCCGGCGCTGCTGCCCGGCGCGTAAAAACCCACCCGAATATAGAAAAAGCCGCGGACCGATGCAAAGAAGCATCAGGTCCGCGGCATTCTTATGAACGTATAACTGCTACGTATTTGTTGCTTAGGGCGCCATGCTTAGGATGCGACCTTCAGGCCCGCCTCCTGCACCGGGGACTGCTCCGGCAGGGACTCCTCGGAGTCCAGACGAACAGGGTTGCCCTCGGCATCAAAACGTGCGCCCAAGCCCATCTGAATAAAACGGATGGTATTCAGAATCTGGCGCTCGCGGGTCTCCTCATCCGGTGCGTCCTCGGCGCGGCCAGCGCTCGAAGAGAGCGAACCGTGCACGAGCATCGCCAGTTCGCGAATATCGTTCTTGGGAATGTAGTTCTCGGCAATGGCGGCAGAGAGAATATGCGCCAGCACCATCTGCAGCTCGTGCACGTGCTTGCCGAGCTTCGCGTAGGACTCGGGGGAAAGCATGGAGCGCATTGCCGGGCCCGGGGGCAGGTGGCGGCGCGCCAGGTCGTTGATCTGCAGGCGAATGTACACGGCGAGCTGGTCGATCGGGTTTTCGATGCCCTCCAGGCCGACGCGCAGTTCGTTGAGGAAGCGTTCGGTCTCGTCCAGGGCGTAGGCGACCAGCAGTTCGCCCATGTCGGCAAAGTAGTTGTAGACCGCGGTGCGACCGATACCGGCGTTCTTGGCGACGTCGGTCATGGTTAGGCCGGAGAGTCCGCGGTTGTAGAGAATCTCGCCGAAGGAGTTGAGGATGGCGCGCTTGGTGTTTTCGCGCTGGGCGGCGTTGGTTGCTGCAGAAATACGAGGCATAGTGACACTCTACCCCAAATCGTCAGCAAATGACGAATTTATCGAATGTGTCACCAAGAAATTTGCGCAATCCATGCGAATTTTCACGTTTATGACAAAACAACCTGTGACAAAACACAGCCCCTACAGGAACCCCAAACGCGTAGCCGCCGCCAAATCAGCACCCACCAGCGACGCAATCGGATACCCCGTATGGCCACGCCCCGGAGTCACCTGCAGCAGAGTCCGCGCACCCAAACTTTCGTAGAACGCGCTACCCTCCTGCGCCGCAATACGCGCCGACCAGCTCCCCTCGGCACTCGTCGCCATGCGCCGGCGACCAGACGGCGAACGCCCATCCAGCACGCCCACATGCCAGCTCATCAGCAGACGCTCATGCGAAGAAGGATTCAGCGCAGCCTGCTCACGCACCCGTGCGGGCACGCCGTCAGCGCCGCCGCCGCCGATGAAGGTGGCGCCGCCTCCGCGAATCCAACCAATATCGTGCGAGAGCAGCTCGTAGCTGAGGAACTCCGCGCCGCCCGAATATCCGGCAAGCCAGACGCGGCTCATGTCCACCCCGTACGCCAGGGCAATCTCCTCAATGAGGGCGCGAACCATCCTGCCGTTCGAGCGGGCACGAACCCACCAGTTATAGGTCAGCGGAGGCGCATAAGAATCACCATCGGTCAGACGCGGCTCCCGCAGGCTACCCGGCGACAGCACCGGCACCGACAGCATATTGAACTCAGCCGCCACCTGCGCCAGCTCGGCACGCAGGGGGGAAGTTCGGCGCAACAGGCGGCTACCGGCACGCGAGAGATGATCACCATCAAAATAGAACAGCACACCGGGCGCAGACTCAGAATCGGTCAGAAGATACAGGTTATCGACCCGATAGTAGATATTGCGCCCGCGATGCGTAAACGATCGGTAACCGAGCAGCTCAGACGAAGCCAGAAGCACTGGCTCTAGCAGGGAAGCTCCGGTGCGCACAGCCTGCGCCGCATAGGTGAACAGCGGATGCAGACGCGGAATATGGGCGCTGAGCCTACGCTGATTGCGGTGCCGCCTCTTCTGCGCTCGACGTGCAGAACGCCGTAGCGAACGCCGTATCGAGGCGCGTAGAGCACGCCCCGTACCCGCTTCCAGCAGGGATGCCACCTGTCCGGTACGGTGAGCGCCGCTACGGTAAACTCCGCTGCGGTGAACTCTGCGGCTCAGTCTCTTCATACCTCCATTGTAAATGTGCGGGTTCTGCCGCTACCGGGATGAGATGGTGCTGCAGGTATCCCACACCGGGTAACCGGGTGCATGCGGCGTCCACACTCTTGAAAGGCGTCCACACTCTTGAAAGAGGCGCAGAAACCTGCCGCCGCCACAGCATATAGGTACTATTAGATAGGCTCGGGTGGCAGGCGAGCCGGTGAGTAGCGCCCTGCATAGCGTGCTCACCCACCATGCGTGAGGGCGGTGTCCTCGCGTCAAGAAACACATCGCATGAAGAAAGACATGGGGAAAGTAATGGCTAAACCCGTTAGCGAATCTAAGGCTCAGACGAGCACCGTCAAGGTGCCCTGGGCTGGTCGCCGCGGCTACTTTGATCTGCTGCTGGGCGCGTCCTGCGTCATCCTGATCATTTCGAATATTGGTGCAACCAAGGGTGTGGAGTTCGGTCCGCTGCCCTTCGAACTGCCCCTCATCGGTAACACCATCGTCACCGATGGTGGTTTCTTCCTTTTCCCTCTCGCCTACGTTATTGGTGACCTTCTTTCTGAGGTGTACGGCTTCAAGCGTGCCCGCCGCGCGATTGTGGCGTCCTTCAGCTCGGCTGCTTTTGCCGCCCTGTGCTTCCTGCTGATTGTGCACCTGCCGCCGGCAAGCTTCTACACCGGTCAGGATTCGTTCGCGCAGGTTCTCGGCCCGGTCTGGCAGATTTTTGCGGGTTCCCTGCTCGGCTACCTCTTCGGTCAGACCCTGAACGCATGGGTCATGGTGGCGATGAAGAAGGCGTGCAAGGGCCGTTTCCTGTGGCTGCGCATGATTGTCTCCACCCTGGTTGGTGAGCTGCTCGACACCCTCATCTTCTGCTCGATCGCCGCACCGGTACTCGGCATCGACACCCCGGAAGCGTTCATCAACTACGTGCTGATTGGCTATATCTATAAGTGCCTGGTCGAGGTGCTCCTCATGCCGATCAGCTACCCGATTATTGGTTGGTTCAAGCGTCACGAACTGGAGTACGTGGCATAAGCTAACTTCCTTACAGCTGATGTGCAGAGCCGCCCGGCCTAACGCCTGGGCGGCATTGCCTTTTCAGATTTGTTCAATACACAGCATGTCTAAGAAAGAGATACGTTATGTCTAAACTGCAGGGGAACACCCCCGAGCAGTCGGAGAAGAACGACTCGTTGAATCGTTCCCTCTCCCACGGCCAGTTGACCATGATTGCAATGGGCTTGGCGCTGGGTACGGGCCTGTTCCTGGGCTCCTCCTCCGCCATTAAAATTGCGGGCCCCGGCGCAATCCTCTCTTACGCTATTGGTTCGATGATTGCGGCAACCATTGCTGCGTGTGCGGGCGAAATGTCCGTGCGTCACCCCGTCCAGGGCGGTTTCGGCACCATTGCCAGCCGATACCTGAACCCCTTTAGCGGCTACCTGACTCGCTGGGCGTATTGGGCATGCACCGTGCCGCTAGCTGGCGCTGAGCTGGTAGCGGTTGGCCACTACATGGCGTACTGGTTCCCGGACGTTCCCCTGGCTGTGTTCGTTGCCCTCTTCGGTGCGATTATTCTGGTGCTGAACCTGGTGAGCGTGAAGTCCTTCGGCGCCCTGGAGTTCCTGCTCTCGTCGATTAAGGTTTCTGCCGTCATCGTGTTCATGGTGATTGGTGTGCTGCTGGTGTTCGTGGGTCTGCCCGGCCACGCTGCGGCGGGTACCGCAAACCTCATGAACGACGGCGGCTTCCTGCCGAACGGCCCGGCATCCATCTGGATTTCGATGGCTGTTGTCATGTTCTCCTTCGGCGGTGTGGAAATGATTTCCCTCTCCGCAGCGGAGGCGAAGGACCCGGCACGCTCGGTCGCAACCAGCGTGAAGGCAATGATTTGGCGCCTGTCCACCTTCTACGTGGTGTCCATGGCGATTATTCTCTGCCTGGTGCCCTGGCAGACCGCCGCACAGAACTCGGAGCTGACCGAGTCGCCGTTCGTGCTCGTCTTCTCTGAGCTGGGCATCCCCTTCGCCGCGGACATCATGAACTTCGTGGTGCTGGTGGCTGCGCTCTCGGGCGCGAACGCCTCCCTGTACGCGGCAACCCGCCTGCTGCACGCCCTGGGCTCTGACCGTATGGCTCCCGCAGTGGCTGCCCGCACCTCCTCGCGCGGTGTGCCGGTCGTGGCTCTGCTGATTTCCTTCACCGGCGTTGTTGTGGCGACCGTGATGGCTGTTGCCAAGATCGGCGACATCTTCGCCCTGCTCATGGCGCTGGTGACCCTGTGCATCCTGATTGTGTGGATCATGATTCTGCTGACCTACCAGGCGTACAAGAAGGACCAGAAGAACGCATCCTCCTTCACCGTGCTGGGTGGCCGCGTCACCGCTGGTCTGGCTCTGGCGGGTGTTCTGGCGACCCTGGCGGCAATGTTCATGCTGCCCGGCTCGGGTGTTCAGGAATCCATCATGGTCGGCATCATCTTCTTCGTGCTGATTTCTATTGGCTACGCCATTTCCTCGAAGGTTCAGGGCGGTTATGAGCGCCCCGACCTGGACGCTATGCACGCCGACGAGGACACCAACGCGGCACAGCACTAAATAACGTGAAAGCCTCGCGAGGCTAAAATATGAAAGGCGCCGGATGGGGGAGCACCCCTGCCCGGTGCCTTTCGCTTTCTGCAGGTTCCGGCAGCGCCGTTCTGAACGGCTCGGGCCTGCCCGTAGAATAGTTAACTATTCGCACCTGTCACCGAGGATATGAGGCCGCGGGCGCCGGGTGCGAGCACACATTGCACATCACGCCCCTAAGGCGTACTGACGGAAGGCACCTTCGTGTCCCACAACGACGATACCCGCAGCCACGCTGCAGCGGGGACCGCCGGATCGCGCACCCTGAAGCGTTCTCTGTCCCACGGACAGATGACCATGATTGTGATGGGTTCGGCGCTTGGTACGGGCCTCTTCTTGGGTTCGGGCACCGCTATTGCGATGGCTGGTCCCGCGGTCATTCTCACTTACGCTATTGGTTCTGCGCTCGCTTCGGTGATTGGTGCGGCAACCGGTGAAATGGCGGTTCGCTACCCTGTCCGCGGCGGTTTCGGCACTATTGCTACCCGCTACCTGGGCCCGTTCGCGGGCTTTTTGACTCGCATCGCCTACTGGACGGCGACTGTTCTGATTGCCGGTGTTGAGCTGGTGTCGGTGGCGACCTACCTGAACTATTGGTGGCCGCAGCTACCCCTGTGGACCGGTATTGCGGTGTTTGGTGTGGCGCTGATTGTGCTGAACCTGACGAGCGTGAAGTCCTTCGGCATGCTGGAGTTCTTCCTCTCCTCCATTAAGGTCATTTCGATTGTTGCCTTCCTGCTGGTGGGCCTGTGCCTGATTTTCTTCGGTCTGCCCGGCCACGCCGCGGTGGGTACCGCAAACCTCTTCAACGATGGTGGTTTCATGCCGAACGGCCCGCAGTCGGTGTGGCTGTCGCTGGCCGTTGTGATGTTCTCCTTCGGCGGTATTGAGATGATTTCGATTTCTGCCGCGGAGGCGAAGGACCCCTCCCGCTCGGTGCGTTCCTCGGCTAAGGCGATGATGGTTCGTCTGGCGACCTTCTACGTGCTGGCGGTCCTGATTGTTGTGGCTATTATTCCGTGGCGTTCGGCGTCGGGTCTGGGCGATGCGGTGGAGGCTTCCCCGTTCGTTCTGGTCTTTGAGCAGTTGGGCGTGCACGGTGTGGCGCACTTCGTGAACTTTGTGGTGCTGATTGCGGCGCTGTCGAGTGCGAACGCGAACCTGTACGCGGGTGCGCGTCTGATGCACTCGCTGGCGGTTGACGGTATGGCGCCTCGCCAGCTGGCTCAGGTGAATCGTGCGGGCGTTCCGGCTCGTGCGGTATGGCTGTCGACCAGCGGTATGGTCATTGCTATTCTGCTGGCGCTGTACAGCCCGAAGGAAGCGTTCCTTTCCATGATTTTCGTGATTATGGTGTGCGCGCTGACCGTGTGGGTTTTGATTCTGTTCGCCTACATTGTGTACAAGCGTGTTGAGCCGGCGACCGATGGTTTCCGCCTGTGGGGTGGCCAGTTCACTGCCGCGGTCGGTGTTCTGCTGCTCTTCGCGGTGTGGGTTGCGCTCTTCATGGTGCGCGGCTCCATGATTCCGGCGATTGTGGGCGTGGGCTACTTTGTGGTGCTGAGCCTGCTGTACTTTGCTCGTATTCGCCACACGCACGTGATTGATGAGCAGACCTTCGTGGAGGCTCAGCAGGCAACCGGCGAGTACGACGCGATGAAGTACGACGCCGATCATGCGCTGGAGACCGCGGCGAAGCTGGGTCGTTAGGAACTGCGGTTCTGTGTTCGGGGATTTTACCCCCTGAAATCCTGAGTAGGGTAGTTCGCGGCTAGTGCGGGTAATAAACGAAAAATACGGAAAATTTCTGGAATTCCTCGTAATAAAACCGTAAAAATGCCGTGGGCTCTCAGGGCAGGTCTATCATAGACAGTGAACCGTATGATCTTGTATGCGTTCAAATGTCTGTGTGTTGGATGAGGCTCGAAAGCATCGTAGCTTTCGAGCCTCATCATTTTAATTTCTGAGCATATTTTTAGAGCATTAACCCTGATTATTGTGTTCATTTGTTTTATATTGTGAACCTGTGTGAATGGCACGCTCATAGCGCGGGGCGAGTAGAGTTAAAACCATGCAAAGCCACGAAAACACTACCGAAAAGACCACCACCGCAAAAACCTCGGCCCCCGCCTCCGCAACCGGCAACACCGACGAACTGCTGGTGCACGTTCCCGCCCGCTGGGGCGACATGGACGCCTACGGCCACGTCAACAACGTTGCCATCCTCTCCCTCATGGAAGAAGCCCGTGTGGCGCTCTTCGGCCCGCCTCCCTCCTCCGGTCAGAAGCCTACTGTGGCACCGCAGCCTCCCATTCCGCTTTTCGAGCTGGTCACCGAGGGCGTGCAGGCGCTCATTGCCGAACACGGCATCCGCTACCTGGCTCAGCTGCCCTACACCGGTGAGCCCGTACCCGTGCGCCTGAGCGTGGAGAAGGTCAGTGCCGCCTCCGTGCGTATTGGCTACTCGATTCTCTCCCCGGTGGACGGCCGCGAATGCGTTCGTGCCTTCACCGTGTTGGCGTTCTGGGATTCCGTGGCGGGGCGTCTGACTCGTCTGAGCCCCGAGCAGCGCGAACTGCTGAGCTCCTACCTGCCGCAGAAGTAGAGGCTGGCGCTCTGCTGTAATAAACCGGTCTTGAACGGGGTTAAGCGTATGCTTTAAATACCTTCTGCAAAGGGTGCAAAAGGTTCATTCCCGGGAGAGATAACGATGTCGTTTCACCACACTCAGGCTGACCCCGCCGGTTGGGGTCGCCGCACGATGCGCGCCACCGGATGCGCCGCCGCCCTGCTCCTTGCCCTGACCGGCTGCTTCGGCGGTTCTCAGAGCGAAAACTCCTCGTCGACCCCCAGCCCCTCCGGCACGGCTAACCACTCGCAGTACCCGCTTCCTTCCTCCACGGCGTCCCCGTCGCCGACGAAGAAGACCGAGCCGACCATCACCGAGACTCAGGCGCCCGCCCCCGCAGAGAGTGCTGAGGCGAAGGCATCCGAGTCCTCCGCACCTGCTGAGGCGAAGGAAACCCCCACCGCGGCAGCGACTCCCACCGGTGACACTCCTCGCGCGCCCGAAAAGGTGGAGGCTGAACGCGCCTCCGCCGGCGAGCGCTGCGGGCACATCGGGCGCAAGGGCTACTTGAAGACCGGCGCGGAAATCATGGTGTTGCGCGGTACTGTGGACTGCGCTCACGCGCTGGACGTGCTGACCGAGTACGTCACCACTCCGCGTGCTGACGACAACCTGACTCAGCATCAGGTTGCGAAGGTTCAGGACGCCACCTGCTACTGGAACCCGCAGTACGAGATGGCGGAGAACCGTCGTGAGGACCGCGGTGCCCCCGAATGTACTATTGGCGAGGATGTCGCCTTCGTGGCTCGCCTGCAGAATCCGGACGCTCCCGACATTCCGTTCCTCATGGATCCTGCCCGGTACGATTCTGGTGCCGGTTACTATCGTTTCAAGAGCTACGATGAGCGCACCCTCTGCGAGCTGAACCCCGCTGAGTCGACTCTGACCTGTGAGCGTCGTCTGGGCGGTCAGCTCACCGATGGTAACGGCGCGGTGGGTCGTACCTTCTCGGCACCGGTGCGCATCACCCGCATGAATTTTGCTACGGGTGCCTACGATGAGCACGTGGAGGATGTCGCCCCCGCGACCCTGCATGCCGAGAGCACGACTGCGAATACGCTCATGTTGCGCCCGAATAATGTGACGACATTCCCTGCGGCTTCCGGCAAGCAGATCACCTGCTACGGCGAGCCGGAGGATGGCATGATGACCTGCCACGATGGCGGAACCTACTCGGTTCCGATTGGTGGCGGTCAGCTCTAAAACGGAGCACGCGGGCATAATGGTTTGTCGATAGCTCAGGAGGGGCTCCCCGCAATACCGGGGAGCCCCTCCTGCTGTGTTTTTAGGGAGCTACCCTGCGGGTTCCTAAGATGCCGTATAGCTAGCTCACAGGTAGCGTCTTTAGAATACTGGTTAGGAACCCGAACCGATGACGCAGAAAGGTCACCATGCATCCGGCACAGAAGCACTCTACCCAGACTTCTTCTACTACCCTCCGCACCGCTAAGCGCTACAGCCCCGTGGCGCTCGGTGCCACGCTCCTGCTGGCCCTGTCGGCGTGCTCCGGAGGCGCCACCACCGCCTCCCCGAGCGCTACCGCGACCCCGAGCCCGAGCGCTACGAGCGCGAAGGCGACCCCTTCGCCCACCCGCACCGCAACGGTCACTGAAAGCACCCCGACTGCCGGTACTGTGCACACCTCCACCGCGGCGGCTACCGTGAGCCCCGGAACTATCACCACCGCAAGCCCCGCAACGACTGCTCAGGCGAGCGCGGCGGCGAGCTCCTCCGCATCGGCGAAGGCCGGTTCGAACGCTTCGGCGAGCGCGTCGAGCACCGCTAGCCTGTCCAGTTCGGATGTTCAGTCTGCGGGCGGTAGTTGCGGCAGCATGGACGCTACCGGCTACCTGAAGCACAACGCGACGGTTCAGGTGACCTCCGGCGCGGTGGATTGCCTGTTTGCGCGTGAGCTGATCCGCCAGTTTGTGGTGCAGAACCCCGCGGAGGTGACCGATAAGGCGAATGGTGAGCGTACCGTCATGTCGGCGCGCTGCTACTGGAAGCCTGGTGACGGTGCGGATCGTGCGACCCCCGAGTGCGTGTCCCTGGATGGTGGTAGCACTGTCATTACCGTGAAGCTGACTAACTAGCCTGCGGCTCAACCCCGCAAGGTTTAGGCGTTAAACGCAAGCGCCGCGTTGACGAATGATTCGTCAACGCGGCGCTTTGCTGTCTCGAGGCTATCTCGAGGAGTCGGCACGGCGAGGTTTAGAGCTCCCCGCGGGCACGGGCGGCGAGTACATCGTCCAGGCGGGCGAAGGTCGAACGCCAGGTGGTGCGCACCTCCTCGTGGACCGAGGCGGGCATGGGACCAATCTCAATGACGATGCGGGTACCGGAGCCCACGCCGTCGGTAGTAATCACGGTTTCGGGGAAGAAACGGTGACGCTGGTACACCAGCACGCTGCCGGGGTTACCCAGGTGGTCGGGCAGCTGCTCGGCGTACTCGATCTCCTTGAACGGTTCAATGCTCAGGAATCGGCTCTGCAGAATGCAGGACACCGAGGGGTCGACCTCGTTAATCATGGACAGGCGCTGCATGCCGCCGACGACGGGCTCCACGACCACGTCGGTGGGTCGCACGTGCCAGCCGGCGGGGCCGTACCAGCGGACCAGCAGTTCGGGGTCCAGGTAGGCGCCGAAGACGTCCTCGACCGGTGCGGCGATCTCGTGGTCGAAGACGAGAAGCTCCTCATCGGGAACATGAGTGATGCTCATAGGGTTCTCCTTACGCGGGTTGAAGAGCGGGTTTAGGGCTTCTTGCCGGAGTAGTAGTTGCCGAGGAATTCGTCACGGTACTCGAAGTAGGTGCCGTCCTTGATGGCCTCGCGGGCGTCGTCCACCATGCGCACGATGAAGCGCTCATTGTGGATGGAGGCGAGGGTCGCCGCCAGACGCTCGTCCGCCTTGAAGAGGTGACGCAGGTAGGCGCGGGTGTAGTGGGTGCAGGTGTAGCAGTCGCAGCCCTCGTAGATGGGCGAGAAGTCCGCCTTGAAGCGCGCGTTGGTGATGTTGTAGCGGCCGGTGGGGGAGTAGACGGCTGCGTTGCGTGCCACGCGGGTGGGGGAGACGCAGTCGAAGGTGTCCACACCGTTCTCGATGCCGACGAAGATGTCGTCGGGTTCGGAGATGCCGAGCAGGTGGCGGGGCTTGGATTCGGGTAGCTCTTCGGCGCACCAGCGCACGATGGTGCCGAGGTTTTCCTTCTCAAGCGCGCCACCGATGCCGAAGCCGTCGAAGGGCATGGAGCCGAGGTCCTGGCATGCCTTGCGGCGCAGGTCCTCGTACTGGGCGCCCTGAATCACGCCGAACAGCGCCTGGTAGGGCTTGCCCACGCGCTCTGCGGTCAGGCGCTGGTGCTCAGCGATGCAGCGCAGCGCCCACAGGCGGGTGCGTTCGAGTGCCTCCTCCTGGTAGCCGCGGGAGTTGTAGAGGGTGGTCAGCTCGTCGAAAGCAAACATGACGTCGGCACCAATCTGGTGCTGCACCTGCATGGACACCTCGGGGGTGAAGCGGTGAATCGAGCCGTCAATGTGCGACTTGAAGTTCACGCCGTCGTCGTCAATGTGGGCGAGGCGCTCCTTGCCCTTCGCCACGTCGTCGTCGCCGAGGGGGCGGCCGTCGGCGCCCTTAGCGTCCGCGACGGTGCCCATGTCGATGACCTTCTTGAAGCCCGAGCCCAGGCTCATGACCTGGAAGCCACCGGAGTCAGTGAAGGTGGGGCCGTCCCAGTTCATGAAGGCACCCAGGCCGCCTGCCGCGTCGAGAATTTCGGGGCCGGGCTGCAGGTACAGGTGGTAAGCGTTGGAGAGCAGAGCCTGAGCGCCGAGCTCCTTCATGGATTCGGGCAGGACCGCCTTGACGGTTGCCTTGGTGCCCACGGGGGTGAAGGCAGGGGTCTGAATCTGTCCGTGCGGGGTGGTGATGACACCGGTGCGTCCGCGGAACTGTCCGCCGTTGGCTTCTACACGTTCAGCGCTGGGGGAGGCGGTGTCCGCCAGGCGGCTGGTGATGGTGAAGCCAAAGTCCTCGGTGGGGAAAGAATTATCTAGAACGCTCATTCTTCTCTCGATTGTTTGCTTTCCGTCTGAATGTCTACACCCTAGCCTACCGGAAAACCCCGCCTCCTTTGCCGGAGGCGGGGTTCGCAAGAAGCTAACCGGGTGCAGCTGGGTTCAGCCAAGCTTAGCCGGCGAAGTCACCGAGCATATCCACGGTCGGCACGAAGAAGAGGGTGCCGGTCACCGCGGTGCTGAAATCTAGCAGGCGGTCGTAGTTGGCGCCGTCCACTCCCATGAACATGTTCATGAGCATCTTCCGGACGGTCGAGAAGGTGCTGGCGTAGCAGATGAAGTAGGTGCCCAGTTCGTTGTTACCCACGGTGCCGAAGGGCATGTTGTCGCGAATAACCTTGAAGTCGTCACCGATATTGGCGATAGCGGAGTGCGAGTTGGCGGGCTTTTCGTCCTCGTCCATCTCAATGTCGTCGTGCTTGGAGCGGCCAATGACCTTCTCCTGCTCGGAGACGGGCAGGCTGTTCCAAGCGGTCATGTCGTGAATGTACTTCTGCACGAACTGGTAGCTGCCGCCCTTGTACGCGGGGTCATCGTCGCCGATGAGGCCGAAGTATTCGCGTGCCGCGGGGGTCTGCGGGTTCTCGGTGCCGTCCACGAAACCGATGATGGAGCGGCCGTCCCAGTAGCGGAAGCCGTGCACCTCCTCGAGCACCTCAGCAATATCGCGCAGAGCCGCGGTAATAGCGGACGCCATATCGTAGGCAACAGACGGCTGAGTCGCGCGGATGTGGAAGTGCAAATCGCCGGGAGTGGACACAGCGGTGTGCTTGGGGCCCCTAATCTCCTCGAACTCCACGAGCTCCTGCGGCAGCGGCGTGGGAAGATCCAGGGTCAGCCACGCGCTGTGGCTGATGCCCAGAACGACGTTAGCGTTCTCGGGCGAGTAGCGGTTCGCGGCGGTGTGGTTGAGGTTAATGACGAGCCCGCAGAGGTTCTGGAACCCCTCAACGAGCGCATCCTGCGAGACGCCCTCCTTGAACTTCCACACCATGAAAATGGTGTTGGAGTTCGGGCTGGCGGTGACCTGTTGTGATTCTGAAGCAAGCATAAAATTCACCGTACGCCCGTGTACACGCCCCCGCAATGAACCCAGCCCTAACCTTCTGCGCTGCTGAGAGAAGGCTAGGGCTGGTATCAACGCTATGGAATATAAAAGCCGTGTTTAGAAGCTGTGCTTAGAAACCGTGGGAGGCGAGATCACGGGCATGCGCCAGACGCGCCGCCGTCTCAAAAATAGTCCACGCCTGCACCTGAGTGGACAGCTCCACCGGCGCGCCGGGCTTCACAACCTTGCTCATCGGCTCGGTGAAACGCGGGGAGAACTGCACGAGCGCCTTACCGCGAATCTCGTTCGGATCAATGCCGTACTCGTTCATCGGCAGGTCGGGGTCGAACTCGCGGCGGCCCTCCCACAGGGCGCGTGCGGTCGAGTACACCAGGGTTGAGGCGAGCGCTCGCGCCTCATCGCTGAGCAGCGGCGAGGATGCCGCCATGCCCAGGTAGCGTACGAGAATGCCGGTGAACAGGCCGCCGTCGCCGTCGCCGTGCGAGATGAGGATGCGGCGGCGCGCACCGGAGAGGAACTCCACCTCTTCGGTCATGTGTTTGACGATGCCGACGATGAGGCGCTCGGCGCGCTCGGCAGGATCCACCTCGCAGGGCACACCGGATGCCGCCAAACTCAGCAGCGCACCCAGGGCGGTTCCCTGGTTGTAGGTGAATTCGCCGCGCTCGTACTCGTACTCGTCGCCGCGCACGTTCACGCCGTCAATATAGAGCGAACGTTCTGCATCCCAGAGAGTTTCGTTCATCCAGTCCATCAGCGCTGCGGCAGTCTTCGGGTCGCCCGCACGCACATACGCCAGAGCAGTCGGCGCGGTCGCCGCAGCATTCACAAAATCACGCTTGGACTTGCGCCAACTCATGCCACCCACCGGGGAGAAACCCTTCGCCAACTGCTCAAAGAGGGCCGCGCCAGCATCCTGGGCGGCAACATCATTCGCGCCGGTCAGCTCAATGCAGAAGGAGTTCATGCGGCCCACCGCGAGGGTCAGCCACGCCATATCGTCAAAGTAGTCGTTCGCGAAGCGGCCATAGTTGCGCACGTTAATGCCGCGCAACAGCGCGCGGGCACGGTGCAGCTCCTCCTGGGCGGCAGTAATATCGCCTTCGCGCAGGTGACGCTGACCGGCATCAATCACACAGTCCAGCAGGTGCGCCTGCCACCAGTAGTGCCAAGCGTTCAGGCGCTGGCTCAGCGGGCGCGGGTCGGGCACTTGCACCGAACCAATGAGGGCGCCGGGAACGCCAAGAATACGGTGCACGAAGGTGTCGGTGACGCTGGCGGCTGCGGCAGCGGCATGCGATGAGGTGCGCTCGGCGTACTCGCTTATCGACTCCAGAGACTGCGCGTTGTGGGAAGACGGCTGGGAATTCATGGACCCTCTGTAGTTGCGGTGAAGTATTACGTCTGAAATTATCCCACTTTTTGCCCTCTGAGCGCCCGGATGCTGTGGGCAGGCTCTCGGGTGTGATCCCTTTTCGAGAGCCCGCCAAGAAGATGCACCGCAGGGAACGGGGTGAACGCTACTCAAAAACCGCTTAGGCGGCGGCAACCAGCGAACGCCCGCTGAACAGATCCACCTGCTCACCGGTGATGGGGTGCTCAAAATGCAGGCTATACGCCAGTAGCTGCAGCGGGTACTCGGGGCGGTCGGGTGCGTCGGGGAGCACCTGCGGGTAGAGTACATCGCCCAGAATGGGGGAGCCCAGCATGTTCAGGTGCGCCCGCAACTGGTGCGTTTTGCCGGTGTGAGGCGCCAAATCATAGAGCGCCCATTCTCTATTCGGTTCCGCACGCCAACCCTCGACCGCCTGCGCGCTCGGGGTGAAAGTCCGCAGAATCTTCGCGGTCGTCAGCGTATTCGGCTCCACGCCCCGCGCCGAGCACTGCTCCTCAGAAAGCTGCTGAACCTGCAGCTGATCACGAATCTTCTGAATATGCGAACGCACCTGCAGACCCTCCGCACTCAACGCCTGCTCGGTGGCGGCGGGGTCAGCCGGTACCGGCGCCACGGCACGGTAGGTCTTCGACACCTGACGGTGCTGAAACATCATCTGGAAGGGGCGGCGCGCCTCCACCGTCTTGGCAAAGAGCAGCACACCGGCGGTTGGGCGGTCCAGGCGGTGAATCGGAATCAGGAGCGGGTTCTGCTCGCGCACCCGCAGCTTGGTCAGCGCAGTCTGCGCAATATAGGACCCGCGCGGGGTCGTCGGCAGAAAATGCGGCTTATCAATCGCCAGCACGTACTCGTCCTCGTAGAGCACCGGCATATCGGAGGGTAGCTCCGGCTCATCGGCAAGCTCGCGGAAGTACCAGATGCGCTCGCCGGGCATATACGGGCTATCGCTGGTCAGCACCGTGCCGTCATCCAGGCGCACCTCGCCGGTATCAAAGCGGGCGTGAATAATCTGCGGGTCGTTCGGGTAGAAGCGCGCAATCAGATAATCCGCAATGGTTGCCGGGGTGGTGCTGTTCGGGAAGAGCTCGGAGGGGAGCTCCTCGGGTAGCGGCAGGATCAGCTGAATCGGGTCAATGCCGTTCTTCTGGGCCAGGGGAGGGGCCAGGAGGCGTCGGTGCGTACGGCGTGCAGGCTTCGCCTGGTAGTTTGTGCTGGGCTGCGTGCGGGTGGTGTTCTGTGCGGGCATGGCTCTACTCTACCGCCTGGGCTCTAGCAGCTGGGTAGGGCAGGATTGGGGCTGAACATATGTGAGCCGAACTGGCTGCGCTGATCTGTGTGCGGGTGGGGCTGCGTGCGGGTGGGGGCGGGGGGAAATATTACCGTGGGTTTGGTGTGGGGTTGCGAAATTTAGATTTGTCTGACACTCATGAATGCTTGTGTGAATGTGTGGGCGAGAAAACGAAAACTTCACAAATTTTTGAAATTATTGGACATTTAATTTAAAAAAACTGCATTAATTTTACAAAAAACAGCGTTTAAGTGCGATATTTTCGAAAATGCTGTCAAATCAGGAATCAATAACCCTCAATTTAGACCCTGTGGTTTTTCTAATTATAAAAGATGTAAAGCAAGTAAAGACCTGCTAACCTGGGCATCCTACGTCATAAACGCCTTAATAAAAGCTGGAAACAGCCTTAAAGCGGTACGATTAAGACACAGAAGTTCGAAATGTCGGACGAAGGGGTCGAAATGGGACAGAAACAGCGCAAGGATGCAGAGATTAAAGGAACAGCCCCGATGACAGCGATGCAATCGGACAATTCTAAAACACCGGAAAATAAAGAAGGAGAGGTTATGGAACATTCACAAAAGAATGCAGAGCCTCGCACCGGTGCTTTGCGTATGGAACCGCACGAACGTGAAGAGCAAATTCTGAAAATTGCTGCGGAACATTTTGCTCGCCGCGGCGTGCTGGGCGCCTCCATGAGTGCTATCGCCCGCGATGCCGGCATCACCCGTGCCCTGCTTTACCACTACTTCCCCGGCAAGGACTCCCTGGCTGCCGCCGTCACTCGACGCGAAGCCAAAGCGGTCCTCGAAGCCCTGGGCGAGCATCACGAAAACCCCGAAGAGGCCCTGCGCAATGCCCTGCGCACGTACTTCCTTGTCGTAGCCGGTGTTCCTACCCCCGGTGGGGAGGACTTCCCGAACAACCCCACCGACTACCTCGAATGGATGCTCAAGCGCACCGGCATGCCGATTAATGACCGCACCCGCGTCATTCTCGGTGGTTGGTTGCAGCTTGTCGACTACTTCGCCCTGCATGTCGTGCAGCTTAACCCCCGCGATCAGCGTACCGTTCGCTCCCGTGGGCTCGGGCTCGAAGAAGCTATCGACCTGTGCCTGGGTGCTGTGGACACCCTCACCGGCGGCTACTAGTCACCCCGAGAGGCGACGGATCAACGTAGGACTTCCCGCTCCGATGTTTGGTTATGTGCTCCACGGCAAAGGCGACGTGGACATCCGGGCGGTTATTCCTCCACCACGCCGCTTGCGACGTGGTGGACTCCGGGAACACCACCCGGTTCGTGAGTAGGGAAACATAATGCCCCGTACCCCCTTCAACGAGGGTACGGGGCATTATGATGCTCAGGTTTTGTGATGTTCAGGTTGAGGTTAAGGGAATTAGCTTAACTTGAGGCTGAACCTGAGACCCTGCGCGGAGGGCACTAAATGGAGCGTCGCAACGACAGTCCGCGAACCGTCGCATAAAAACCCTGCGCCTGTAGCGCCGCGCGCAGTGCCTCCACTGGATGCTCCACAACCTCGCTGCCGGAGGCGCTCAAAGTATGGGTACCCAAAAGCTCCACATCGTTGACCTTCTCCACCGAAATCTTCTCCGCACCACCGGCAGACACCAGGCGCGCCAGGGCGGGGGCCGCCGCCTCCAGAAGCACCGGGTCGGTCGTAAATGCCAGCAGGGTCTTCGCTCCGCGCTCCACGTACAGCACCGGGGCGCCGTCCACCAGCACCACGCAGGCGCCCGCCTTATGCGCCGGGCGGTGCTTCACCGTGCCCGCACCCTCGTGAGCAAAGGAGGGAATTGCGGGCCAGCTCAATGCCGCACCGTACGGGTTCGCCGGGTCGGTCGCCGCCAGCAGGGTCACTGTGAACGTGCCGTACACCTGCTCCGTATCGGTACGCTGCGGGGTGTAGGCGCTCGCTCCAAAAGCCTGCGGACCTGCGGGAATACTGAGATTATCGGCGGTGGAACGCAACAGATCCACCGTCGCCGGGGCGGCAAACTGAGCTGCGCCCAAACCCTCAATAAAGTAGCCGCGACGCACCAGCGCCCGATCCTCAGCCGCCGAATAAATCCGGTACAGCTGAGAGAACCCGCCGGCAGAATCCTCCACCTGCAGGCACCCGCGAGTCAGCACACCGTAGCGGTCCAGCAGCAGATCGGCGCGTGCGAGCGCCGCAACCGTCGCTTCCACCGGCTCCTGCAGGAGCGTGTCCACGCGCGAGAAGCGGCCGCTATCCTGCGGGGCAACAGCGGGAGTGGCGGCATGGAAGCCGCCGCGCAGGGAACGCAGGCCGCGCCCCGCACTAGCGCCGTATCCTCTAGTCGGTGCCGAATAGCCGCCGGAACTATAACTGTCAGCACCGTAGCCGCCCGCCATGGCGTTACCCATGGAGGCGCGCGCCGCCGCAATACGACCCGCACCGCGGCGACCCACCCGCGACAGGCGCGCAGGAGCCGCCGGCGTCGGATGCGCACTGCGCACGCCCGCAAGCATCGCCCGAACCGGCGCGAAACTATCGTTCGTCACCGCGCCAGCCCACACCAAGCGCCACAGTGCCGCCGAAACCTCCGCCGCATCCGGGAAGGTCACCACCTGACCGGCGGGCGCAGCCGCACTCATCAGCTGCGCCACCCGCTCACGCAGTGCCGGCACGAACAGACCGCCGTGAGCCAGCGCCTCATAGATGGCGTGCTCGAGTGTGCCCGGAGTCTGCAGAGCCTCCCAGAGCTCGGGATTCTCCGCGTGCAGCAGCTGGTCCGGGTAGTCTTCGCCCAAAGTCAGCGAAGAACTCTCGCTCAAATGTAGGCGAATCCAGCCGTCAGACTTCTGCGCGCTACCGCCACCCAGCTGACCGGCGCCGGTGAAGAACACTCGACCGCTCGCCATGAGCTCGTCCAACATGTGCGGCTGGTAGCCGGGCACGCGCGCCGGAAGAATTAGCGTCTCCAGTGCGGAGGCGGGTACGCGCACACCCGCCAGCTGGTCGATGGCGGTGAGTAGATCCTCCGTAGCGGTGGCAGAGTTTTGAGCGGCGCTATCGAGACTGTTGTCAGCGCTATTCTCTGCCGCAGGACTGAGGGGTGCCACCCTCTCGCCCACCACCGTGGCGGCGCGGCGGGATGGGATGAATGCACCGTAGGCGCTCGCTTCCGGCAGGGTCTGTGCAACCCGCACGGATAAAGAACGAACGTTCTGCCACGAAGGCAGGAAAACGCCATAGACCTGCGCCGATACCGGCTCAATCTCCTCACGTAGCGCCGCCAGCGAGCGGGCACGAATCGTGCGCAAAACCTGCGCATCCACCCACTCAACACCGACCGAACCGGGAGCGCGCAACACTTCGGGCAGGAACTCACCGGAGCTCAAGCGGCGCTGTTGCTGAAGACGCTGCAACACCGGAGTCAGCACGCCCACACCTACCGGAGTCAGGCGCGAAAAATGCTCCGCCGCTTGCTGCGCCGTAAAGGGAATATGGGTGCGTGCGTAGCGAGAAACCAGGTCCTCAAGAGGCTCCGCGACCGGCTCCAAAAGGGCTACGGGAAGCGCCGCGGCGGGCATAATGCCCAGTCCATCGCGCAGGCGCGCGGCGTCTTCAACCACCGCGTAGTACAGCTGCGGCTTGGTGGTCTCCTCTGTGTTCTCCTCGGTGGTCTTGCCGGCATCGGAAGCACCCGCAAACGAGAACGCGCGGCGCGAGCGTACCAGCTCCTCCGCCAGCTCGCGCGCTTGCTCCACGCTGGCGTGCGCGTCGTACTCCTCGCCGTAGTTTTCAGAATCCTCATGCTCAGTGCCGGGTGCCTCAGCCTGCGGGTTGTCGGCACGCAAACGCAGGCTCAACTCCTGCGCGCTCAACGGACCCAGCTGACGTAACAGATCCGCAACACCCTCCACCCCGGAGGCGCGGTAACGCTCACTCGTGCGCTGTAGACGCTGCTGCGTCTGCACCAGCACCGCCGGATCCAGCAGGTCGCGCAGACCGCTCGAACCCAGCAACTCGGCAAGCAACGCCGGGTCCAGCGAGAGCGCGGCGGCGCGGCGTTCGGCGGCGGGCGCGTCGCCGTCATAGAGGTGCTCGGCAACGTACTCAAAGAGCAGGGTGCGCGCAAAAGGCGAAGGGTCGTTCGTCTCAACCTCCAGCATGGACATCGCCCGAGACTGCAACGAACGGTGCACCTGAACCAGCGCCGGAACATCGTACACATCCTGCAGGCACTCGCGAGCTGTCTCCAAAAGCACCGGAAAATCAGGGTACTTACGCGCCACATCCAGCAGCTGCGCCGCACGCTGACGCTGCTGCCACAACGGGGTGCGCTTACCCGGATCACGGCGCGGCAACAGCAGGGCACGCGCCGCATTCTCACGGAACCGAGACGCAAAAAGCGCCGAATCGCCCACGCGTTCGGTGACAATCACCTCCAGCTCATCCGGGTCGAAAAGGAATAGGTCAGCACCGGGCGGCACATCCTCCATGGCGGGCAGACGCAGAATCAGACCGTCATCACTCGCCATGACCGAGGCATCCACCCCGTACCGCTCCTCAATGCGGGCGCGCACAGCCAGCGCCCAGGGCGCGTGCACCCCGTAGCCGAGCGGCGAGTGCAGAACCACACGCCAATCACCCAGCTCGTCGCGGTGCCGCTCCACAATCATGCGGGTGTCGGAGGGCACCGCCCCGGTGGATTCGCGCTGTTCACGCAGGTAGGCGAGCAGATTATCGACCGCCCAGGTGTCCAGCCCGAGCTGTTCGAGCTGCTGGCGGGCGGCGGCGCTATCGGTGGCATCCAGGCTGGAGAGGGCGCGCGTAAACGCACCCGTCTGCACGCCCAATGCGTAGGGGCGGCCCATGCGATCGCCGTGCCAGAAGGGCAGGCGCGCGGGCTGACCGGGCGCGGGGGAGACCCGCACCGCGTCGTGCGTAATTTCTTCGATGCGCCAGCTACTCGCGCCGAGGGTGATGACCTCGCCGGCGCGGGATTCGTACACCATTTCTTCGTCGAGCTCACCCACACGCTTGGGGCCGCGCTCCTCATCGCCGCTGACCAGATAGACGGGGAAGAGACCGCGGTCGGGAATCGTGCCGCCGCTGGTGACTGCGAGGCGCTGCGCACCGGGGCGGCCCTCAATACTGCCGGAGGGGGCTTCCTCGGTGGGGGTGCGGTCCCAGATGATGCGCGGGCGCAGTTCTGCGAACTCGTCGGAGGGGTAGCGTCCGGCGAGCATTTCGAGCACGGAGTCGAAGAGGGCGCGCGGCAGTTCGGCGTAGGGTGCGCTGCGGCGTAGCGCCTCGTACCAGGAGTCCACACTGATGGGGCCCAACGCGCAGGCGGCGACGGTCTGCTGCGCGAGTACGTCCAGGGGGTTGGTGGGGATGGCGAGCGGTTCTAGGGTTCCACTGCGCATGCCGGCGAGGGTGACGGTTGCGCCGAGCAGGTCGCCGCGGTGCTTGGGGTAGAAGAATCCGCGCGAAATTTCGCCCACGCGGTGTCCAGCGCGACCCACGCGCTGCAGTGCGGAGGCGACCGAGGGAGGGGCAGCCACCTGGATTACGAGGTCCACGTGACCCATGTCGATGCCCAACTCCAGGGAGCTGGTGGCGACCACGCAGCGCAGGGTTCCGCCCTTGAGCGCCTCCTCGATGAGGGTGCGCTGTTCCTTGGACACGGAGCCGTGGTGCGCGCGGGCGAGCGGCGGCACCTCGGCGATGTCGCAGATGCCTGCCGCGTAGTCTTCGGGGTCGATTCCCCGCTGTGCGAGGACGCGGCGCAGGTGAATATCGTTGAGTGCCGCAGTGAGCTTTTCTGCTAGTCCGCGCGAGTTAACGAAAACAATCGTAGAACGGTTGTTCTCAATATGGTCGACGATGCGCTCCTGCACGCGCGGCCAAATGGAAGTCTCGGGGCGCTCGCTATCGGGAGTTTCGCGGAGTGATTCTTCCAGGACGGTGAGTGTATTTTTGGGTGCGGCGTTGTCGTCTTCCTGCACCGGGTTTCCCAGTCCAGGGAATACACCAATGGCATCTTCGAGAGTGTAGGGTGCGCTCGCCGGGGTGTTTGCTGCGCTGGGGGTAGGATGCGCTACGCCCTGCGGCGGGTTGCCGGCGCTAGAGCCTGCCTCACCGCCGCGCACCTCCGAGGGCGAGTAGAGCCCCTGCCCGTAGTCGTTGGCGCCTCCGAGCGCCGTCATATCGGGCACGGGTACGCTCAGGCGCAGGTCCCATTCTTTGGTGACCGGGCGGCTCATGATGGTCACCGGCTGAATGCCGCCGAGGAACCGGGCGACCGCCTCCGGGTTTTCGACGGTTGCGGAGAGCCCAATGCGCTGTGCAGGCTTCGTAAGGAGTGCGTCGAGGCGTTCGAGGGAGACTGCCAGGTGTGCGCCGCGTTTGGTGGCGGCGAGGTTGTGAATCTCATCCACGATCACAGTGGTTACGCCCGCGAGGGTGTTGCGGGCGGCGCTGGTGAGCATCAGGTAGAGGGATTCGGGGGTGGTGATGAGAATGTCCGGCGGGTTGCTGATGAGCTGGCGGCGTTCGCGGGCGGGGGTGTCGCCGCTGCGCACGCCCACGCTGATGCTCGGCTCGCCCGTCTCGTTGCCGCTCAGGCGGGTGATTCCGGCGAGGGGTGCGCGCAGGTTGCGTTCAACGTCGGCGCCGAGCGCTTTGAGGGGCGAAATATAAAGGATGCGCGTGTCGCCCGCGGTGCCGGTTTCGTGTTCGCGGTGGAGGGCATCGAGTGCCCAGAGGAAGGCAGCGAGGGTTTTACCGGAGCCGGTGGGGGCGATGATGAGGGTGTTGTTGCCGTTGCGGATGCTCTCCCATGCGCCTTCTTGGGCGGCGGTGGGTGCGCTGAAGGTGGCGCGGAACCAGTCGCGTACGGGTGCGGAGAAGTGGGAGAGTGCGTCGGTCATACTTCAATTATGACGTGTGTTACGGGTTGCTTGATTTGTGGGTGGTGCCGGGGTGATGATGGCTTGACAGGTAATACATCACCCCGTAATGTTTTACTCGTAAAGTAATTAGGAACTTAGAAAAAGGAGCACCACCATGACCCGCCTGAACGAAGAACAGCTCATCAACCTCTTCCACGAGCCGCGCACCGTCTCCTCCTTCACCGAGGAGCCCGTCACCGACGAGCAGCTGCGCCGCATCCAGGAACTGACCTTCTACGGCCCCACCGCCTTCAACAGCCAGCCCCTGCGCATCACCTGGGTCAAGAGCCCCGAAGCACGCGAGCGCCTCGTCGCACACCTGGCAGACGGCAACAAGGCTAAGACTCAGGCGGCACCGGTCACCGCGATTCTCTCCGCAGACGCAAACTGGGTAGAGCACGCTGACACCTTCAACCCCAACGCTGCCGGCTTCATCAAGGGCTTCTACACCACCGAAGAACTCGCCACCCCCGCCGCTGAGTTGAGCGCTCACCTGCAGGCAGGCTACTTCATCACCGCAATCCGCGCCCTCGGCCTGGATGCTGGCCCCATGACCGGCGCAGACTTCGCTGGCATCAAGAAGGAATTCTTCGCGGATAACGCAGAGATCCCCTTCCTGGTCGTCAACCTCGGTCACGGCGAGGCTCCCGCGTACCCGCGCGGTGCACGCTTCAGCCACGATGAGGTTGCTCGCTCCCTCTAGAGCGAGCGGCTACCGCATAGCTAAAGCTAAACCCCAGGTTTAAAGATAGTTCAAGGGCGGTTCCCCGCGATGGGGAACCGCCCTTGAACTATATGCGCACACAACGCGCCAGAGTATTCACATCTGCAACGCCGCGTTAGCGGGCACCAAACTGACCCACCGACAGCTGCGGAACAGACGAGGAACACGCGGTCGTATCCAGCGGAACAATCACGCCACCGGAACCGGAGGGAAGACCCACCAGGAAGCCCTGAACCGGGCGGCTGCCGCAATCGTCACCGAAGCGTGCCGGGTACACCGAACGCAGCACCGCGGTGGTGCTATCGCCGGGGTTGAGGGTCACACCCGCAGGGTTCATGTACTCGTCGGAGGTGGAAGCCTCACGACCAACCCAGGTTCCCGAAGGACCCGCATGGACCACGCGCGGGTAGCCGCGCAGGGTGCAGGGGGAGTTCGAGGAGTTCTGGAAGTACAGGGTGTAGTTTCGAGCGCCGGGGGAGCCATCTCCAATGGCAACCGAAACGTTCAGGTCGTCCAGATCGCACTGGGTCGGTCCCTCAGCGTTGTTGTTGGAGGAGTTAGAGGACTTCTCCGAAGAGCTCGAGGAATTCGAGGAGTTGGAAGAACTCGACGAGTTCGAGGAACCGGAGGAGTTCGAAGAGTTACCCGAAGAGCGAGAACCCGACTGCGAAGACGAGTCTGAGCCCTTCTGGGAGTCCTGCTGAGAATCTGCAGAGTCATCTGAGTTGTTCTGCTCGGAACCCTCGTGGGAGGACTCAGAAGAGTGAGAGTCAGAGTTCTGCTTCGACTCGTGAGTCTCGGTGTGGGAGGAAGACTCGGAGTGCTCAGAGGAAGACCCGTGGTGTTCCGCGTCGGGGGAGTTCACCACGGTAATGGAGCCCGGGGTCACCGAAGGGGTAGCCCCGTCGGAGGCTACTCGAATCGTGCCGGGCTTGACCGAAGCCGAAGCGCTCGGCTGTGCCGAGGTGCCTTCAGCTTCCTGACCGGCCTGGGACGCGCCGCATCCACTGAGCGCGAGCACGCAACAGAGGAGGGTGGTTGATGCGAGTACCTGAGCCGATTTAAACATGATTACATCGCCGCCTGCATTTGGATTTCTGCTCCGTCCATACCGGGGGCGTACTCGACCTGGCAGCACAGGCGAGAGTACTCGTTGGCGACATCGTCGACCATATCGAGCAGGTCCTGTTCAGCTTCGGTGCGCTCACCGGAAGCCTCGAAGTGCTCGGGGTCGATGAAGCCGTGGCAGGTAGCGCAGGATGCGTTACCACCGCAGGTTGCGAGGACCGGCACACCGTTAGCCTGGAGGGTTTCCAGGAGGGTGTGGTGGTCTTCCCACTGAATGTCGTAGTTTACGCCTGCTTCGTCAGTGACCTTAATCGTTACGCCCATGCGTTCTCCTTCTTCTGTAGTGATGCGTTTCTATTGTAGAGGTAGGGGCTGTTATTCACCGTACTTTGTGGCGCATCCCCAACCCTACCGTCACGCATATCACGGGAACGCATATTAATTTTTATGCTGAGTAGCATGTCTGTATTGCCCCCAGTCTACCCCGTATTGCCCTGACAGTGCGGGATATTGGTGCTAATGAATACTGCCCCCAGATGCAAAGACATGCTGGGGGCAGTATAAAGAACCGGTGCACGGGCGCGCTTCAACGGTGACTCAACGGTGACGAAGACCTACTCGGATTCCTTCTCCGCTTCATGCTTCTCTGTGTTCTGTTTCTCGGCATTCTGCTTTTCCGCGCTCGGGGCGTTAGCCCGTCCGGGACCGCGCACAATACCGCGCACGCTATCACGCGGGTCGGCGTAGCGCAGGTCAATACCGAAGGTATTGCGGATCTGACGTGCCGAGTTCAGGTGCCAACGCTGCGAATCCGAGGGAGTCACCGAGGTGACCGCCTTCTGACCCGGAGCCAGCTTCTCGTGGCGGATATCGTAGTGCTTACCACCCATGGTGATGGTGAAGCCGTGCTCCTGCAGTAGCTGCACGAACGCGTCCACATCGTGCGGGATCTTGCGGCCGCGCTGCCTCTTCGTGCCGCTCATCCTCGGCTGCGATTCGAAGGGGTTACGGCTGGGCGCGGTGCCGCGGCTAATACGAATCACCTGCTGGTCGGAGTGCGAGAACTCCACCTGGTAGCCGTTGAGCGAGTACACGGTGCGGCTACTGCCGGGAATCGGGCGGCGGTCCTCAGCCTCATCGAGGATGCGGGCAATATACTCGCCGGTCAGGCCAAGCGACTTGAGCTGAGCCTGAGCATCGGAGGAGAGCTGGTAGCCTCCCGCGAGAGCCTGCAACGGGCGTAGCGCGAGCACCTCGGCGGTCAGGGGGTTAAGCACCACCTGGTAGCCTTCCTCCTCGTGCGTATAGAGGGTAACTTCGCGGCCGTAACGGTTCTCCTGCGCGCTTTCCTGAACCACCGTGCTTGCGGGCGATTCGATGATGTCCAGCAGCAGCTCGTAGGTGAGGCCGTGGCGCATCATATAGTCCATCACGCCGGGGAGCACACCGTAGATGCGGCGGCGCGGCGGCACGTCGCCGTAGAACTCCTTCTCGATGCGCGCGGCAATACGCTGGTTCTCCAGCGGCACCTCGGTCAGCGGGATAAGGCGCTGATTGGAGGGGCGAATCTTGGCGCGTGCGGCGGCGGGCTTGGGCGCCTGACGGTAGGCATCCACCAGTGCCTGCTGCTGCTCCACGAATTCCTGGGCGATGAGCGGCAGGAGGGTGAAGTAGAGCTCTGCCGCTTCGGGCTTGAGAGCGCCGTTCTCATCGAGCAGGGAAGCACCATCCTTAGAGAGCAGATTCCACGGCTTATCGCCTGCCGTGCTCTCTTCGGAGTCGTGGTTGTCCCGGTAGCTATAGGTTGCGAGGGAGGCAAGCTCCTGCAGGCGAACGTACACCTCAAGAGGAACGGTAATCTGCTTAGCGGACATTATTTCTCCTCCTCGGTGGTGTTTTCCGCCTGGGTGGCTTTATCTTCTGCCTGCTTCGCCAGGGTGTTGCTGAGCTCTTCGAGCTGCACCTTACGCAGGGCCTCCGCGTGCAGGTTATGAAAGTCTGGGGTCTTCGCCAGAGCCAGCACAGTCCGCTCATCCGGCGAGATTGCGATTTCCAGACCCTGCGCCGCATAGATGCGGGTCCAGCCGTCAGCCATACGCACGCTCTCGGGGCTGCTCAGCGCCTGAAGCATCAGGTCGAAAACGAACGGAGGGTTCTTCTTCAGGAAGGTGCGGGCGCGCTCGCTGAACTCGAGCTCCAGGGCGTTGAGCGAAGTGTATTCGCCCTGTGCCAGGGAGGTTTGTGTCGCCTCGTTGTAGTCGGCGTCGTATTCGTCAATGACGGTAATGACTTCGGCGGAGGCGGTGTTCACGTCAACGCGGTAGTCATCGTGCGTGAAGCGGATGGTCCAGTCGTTGATGCGTTCCGCTTCGCCCTCGCGCAGGATGGTGCGCACGAGCTCTTCGCTGATGTTTTCGCGTTCGAGGCGCTCACGCAAGCTCGGGCGCAGGTGGTAGCTGCGTTCGCGATCCTCGGCGGTAATGGCGCGAGGTGCCGCGGGCGCGCTCGGGGTGGGAGCTGCGGGCTTCGGCGCACCCGGTTTCGGGGCGGTCGGCTTGGGGCCTGAAGTCGTAGGCACTGCGGGTGCGCTCGGCAACGACTGGGTGAGCACCGGCTGCTCTTCCACAGATACCTGCTCGATAGCCTCTGCCTGCTGGGCAGCTTCCGCGGCGGCGGCTTCGGCTGCCTGCTGACGGGCGCGCAGACCCTCCAGATACTCTTCGATGCGCGGCGGTCGGTAAGTGAGCGTGGACTTGCGGAACATGCCGGGGGATGGTGCACCGGGAGTCGGCACTGCAGGCTTCGCCACGGCGGGCCTGGGGACAGTGGGCTTGGGCGCAGTCGGCATGGGAACAGCGGGCTTGGGTGCCACAGACGTTGCGGCGGCAATCGTTGCCGGGCTGGGCGCCGCTGCAGTCTTTTCTGCGTTCGCTTCCACGGGTGCCTCTTCCGGCACGCTGGGAGCCTGGCTCGGCGCCTGCGCAGCACGGGCGGCAAAGAGTGCGGGGGAGAGGGTCGGCTTCGGTGCTGCAAGCTTGGGAGCAGTGGGCTTGGGAGCCGCGGGCTTCGGAGTATCTGCTGCGCTAACTTCAGCATCCTCAGCTACTGCAGGTTCGGCAGAAATAGTTTCAACCTCAGCCTTAGTCGTAGAGTCTGCGGTCGTCGCTTCGGCTACCTGCAGGTCGTTCTGCTCCTCGTCAACAGGCTCATCGTCGCCGCGACGCAGGGCGGCAACGAGTTCCTGACGGGAGGTATAAGGAATGATTTCCTCGGGCGAATCAATATATCGGGGGAAATTCTCGTAAAGAATCTTCGCCGCAGCCTCAAAGAGTTTCTCTGCGGACGCGTTGGCGGCGGGTGCGCAGGGGCAAAGGAGCTCCTGGCGCTGCGCGTCATAGAGGGACCAGTGGGCGCATCGTTCGGTGGGCGGGAAATAGTCTAGCGTTCCCAAATCAGCTATATCGATGAGCGCACCTATCAGGGACTGCGGAATGGATAGCTGTGCCATAGTGCTCCTTCGTGTTGTCTGCTCTCCAACCTATGTGTGGAGGGTCCTCTTTCCATCGTAGGCGTTTTTCGACGGGTGTGCCCCGGAGCACGTCATCTTGGAGCGTAAATCTGTGGATTCACAGGTTGAGGTGCACTTTTGGTGCGGAAGCGGAAGCGCCAGTTGGTGGGCTCCCTTGCTACACCTCTATATAGGTATCTCTGCATGCCGCAGCTTCTACATGCCTGTAGTTTCTGTATGCCGCGCCGTCTGCCGAGTGGGTGGCGCTTTCTGCGCAAACTTCTGGGAACACAAAAAATCCCCGGTTCCGAAGAACCGGGGATCGTTGGTGCGCCCGAAGGGATTCGAACCCCCAACCTTCTGATCCGTAGTCAGATGCTCTATCCGTTGAGCTACAGGCGCATGTTCCTCGCTTCGGATTTCTTCAACCCATCGCGGCAACAGGTACTACTATACGGATGTCCTCGAGGGCGTGCAAGCCGAAAATCTCGAAATCTGTCCAAAATCCCCTCCGAAGAAGCCGGAAATACCCCGTTTTACCGCGGAATTCCGGGGTTTTTGTGGTCACAAAATTTTTTCAAAATATTTTTATTACGCACCAAAACCTACCCCGAAGGCACCCAAAAATACCCCTCTGCACCCTTCAGGAACATCCAGAAGTCCCTCAAAAAATCTTTTCACCCCAAAAGAATGTGATGCGCGGAACGTAAGAAATAGCGTCATAGAGGGGTGTTCGGGTCATTAATGCGTTATTCTGTAAGCATCACGAGGAAGTGGCTTCTGTCCAAGCGTGCATATTCACCATTGTTTGCACGCTTGTAGTGTTTAACTGCTTCTTTGTTACCGCAGACCTAACCGGATCAACGTAGTATCCGGGCCACCGAATGAAGGGGAAAACGTCAATGGCTGACACCTCAACTCGTACTCTCTCTGCTGAGCTCGAAAAGGAGCTGCAGAGCGCACCCACTACCCACCAGGGCCTTCTGGATTGGGTTCGCGAAGTTGCGGCCCTGACCCAGCCCGAACACATCTACTGGGTCGACGGCACCCAGGAAGAATACGACCGCCTGGCACAGGAACTGGTCGACGCTGGCACCTTTGTTCGCCTCAGCGATCACGAATTCCCGAACTCTTACGCAGCTTTCTCCGATCCCGATGACGTGGCACGTGTCGAGGAGCGCACCTTCATTTGCTCCGAGACCGAAGAAGGCGCAGGCCCGACCAACAACTGGCGCGACCCTGTTGAGATGAAGCAGACCCTGACCGGCCTGTTCGAGGGTTCCATGCGCGGCCGCACCATGTACGTCATTCCCTTCGTCATGGGCTCCCTGAAGGCTAAGAACCCCAAGATTGCTGTTGAGCTGAGCGACTCCGCATACGTTGTCTGCTCCATGCGCATTATGGCAACCATTGGTAAGGACGTTCTTGCCAAGCTGAATGAGACCAACGGCTTCTTCGTCAAGGCTCTGCACTCTGTCGGTGCGCCCCTGGAGCCCGGTCAGGAAGACGTTCCCTGGCCCTGCAACCCCGAGAAGTACATCGTCCAGTTCCCCGAGACCCGCGAAATCTGGTCCTTCGGCTCCGGCTACGGTGGTAACGCACTGCTCGGCAAGAAGTGCTACGCACTGCGCATCGCATCCGTTATCGGTCGCGACGAGGGCTGGATGGCAGAGCACATGCTCATCCTGAAGGTCACCAACCCCGAGGGCAAGGTTCGCTACATCTCCGCAGCGTTCCCCTCGGCTTGCGGTAAGACCAACTTCGCAATGATGGAGCCCACCATTGACGGCTGGAAGGCTGAGATGGTCGGCGACGACATCGCATGGATTGAGTTCGACGAGAACCACCAGGCACGCGTGGTCAACCCCGAGGCTGGACTGTTCGGTGTGGCGCCGGGCACTGGTTACTCCACCAACCCGAACGCTATGAAGGCGATTGCCAAGGGCAACACCATCTTCACCAACGTTGCTCTGACCGACGACGGCTCCGTTTGGTGGGAGGGCAAGACCGACGAGGCTCCCGCACACCTGATTGACTGGACTGGCAAGGACTGGACCCCCGAGTCCGGCCGCCCGGCAGCTCACCCGAACTCCCGCTTCTGCACCCCCGCATCCCAGGTCGACATGCTCGCTCCCGAGTACTACGACCCCGAGGGTGTGCCGCTGAGCGCTATCGTTCTGGGCGGTCGCCGCAAGACCACCATCCCGCTGGTTTCCGAGTCCGAGAGCTGGGAGCAGGGCGTGTTCCGCGCTGTCACCCTGTCCTCCGAGACCACTGCGGCTGCTAAGGGCGCTGTCGGCGTGATTCGCCGCGACCCGATGGCTATGTTGCCCTTCATTGGTTACAACGCTGGTGACTACTTCAAGCACTGGATTGACCTGGGCAAGAAGCACGGCGCTGAGAACATGCCGAAGGTCTACTACGTCAACTGGTTCCGCCGCACCCCCGATGGTGGCTTCGCATGGCCCGGCTTCGGCGAGAACTCTCGCGTTGTGAAGTGGATTTTCGACCGCCTGGACGGCAAGGCTGGCGGCGAGGAGACCTTCCTGGGCACCGTTCCCACCAAGGAAGACCTGGACCTGACCGGTCTGGAAATCTCCGAGGACGAGCTGAAGGCTGCTCTGGCTGTCTCGAAGGACGAGTGGGCTGCTGAACTGCCCGGCATCGACGAGTGGCTGGCTAAGTTCGGCGACAAGCTGCCCGCCGAGGTCCGCGAGCAGCGCGACGCTCTGGCAAAGGCCCTGGAGGACTAAGACACTCCGGCTAATACATAAGGTTTAGCGCCTTGAAGGGGCGGAATCTCCCGGTGAGATTCCGCTCCTTCCTTCCGTTTATGGGGGTCGTTTGAATCCCTGTCAGATGGGAACTGATGAGTTGTCTCGCGGAGAGCTGCGAGTGTAAGGCTATGCAGTCTACTTGTTCCTGAGAAATACTCTAAAGACATTGGGAGGGTTACGAGGGGGCGATTGCGGCTGGCCCTGATTTCTTGCACTCTCACTGCACCGATACAATGCCAATGTAAGATTTTGAGCACTCTGAGCCTATGTCTGAGCCCAGGCAGGTTTAGAGCAATAGTTGCCGCCTATGTAGATGTGGCGGTAACACGAGAAGGATAGAAGGAGTATCCATGCGTTTGACAGCATTCTCGGATGTCTCGCTCCGCGTTCTGATGCTCCTGTCTGCCCTGGAGCCCGGTCAGAAGCTTTCCACTCAGAAGATTGCTGAGGGAGTGGACACCCCCTACAATCACGTGGCGAAGGCTGTAGCGTTCCTTGTGAATATGGGGTACCTGGACTCGACTCGCGGTCGTTCCGGTGGCGTTATGCTTTCGGATGCGGGTCGTTCTGCGACCGTCGGCACTATTCTTCGCGCTACTGAGGGTGATATTCCCATGATTGAGTGCGAGGATGAGAACGGCCACTGTCCGCTCGATAAGTTCTGCCGCCTGCGCAATGTGCTGGCGAGGGCACGCGAGGCATTCTATGCTTCTGTGGACTCGGTGGTGATTAGCGAGCTGACTGCCGGTGCGCGCCCTGTTGGCCCGGTGTTTGTTGAGCTGGGCTTTGCGCCTCCGGAGAATGCGCTGCCTGCACGCTAGGCTGGCAGGCTGAAAGAAATACGTGATGCCTGTGGAGCTTCCCGGTTGGGAGGCTCCACAGAGTTTTTAAGGCATTCTTGCGGCTGATGCAGGGTTGCTGGGGGTTTACGCGACGACTTTCTGCGGGAGTTTTGGGGTGTTGCGGTGGCGTTTTTGCTCCCATTTTCGGGAGTGCTGGTGCCTGTATGAATCCTAAATTCGTGCAGGAAATGCAGAATATTGCAAATTTGCTTTTCAAATGCTGAAAATGTGACCATATTCATTTTTGCACCGCCCTGCATACTTTCCGGGGTAAATATATTTTCATCCTGGTATTTTTATGCATGTTTCTGGGCTAGTCACCCGCCGAATATAGAAGCGCGGCTGGAAATATATAGTGTGACGCGCAACTCTCTCTTATGGTCAAAGTGAACCATAAGTCTCACCTAAATGCCTGTACAGCGCCTGGTGCATGACCTGCACTCAGCGCAAACACCCCGCAAAATGCTACGGTAAGGGTGCTTTGTAAACACTCTGTCACCAACTAAGCTGTCCGAGTGAACGCCCCGCATCACCCACATCAAGGGCGTCACCACAACGACCGCGGTGACCACACAGGAAGAAGGCAAGACATGCTCTCTGAGAAGTCCCGCCCCATTATTGAGGCAACGCTGCCCATTATCGCTGAGCGTATCAACGACATCACCCCCGACTTCTACCGTCGAATGTTTGCTGCCCGCCCCGATCTGATGGACGGCATGTTCTCCCGTTCCTCCCAGCTCGAAGGTACCCAGCCCCGCGCTCTCGCAGGCTCCATCGCTGTGTTCGCTTCCTACATTGTTGAGCACCCGGATTCCTACCCCGATGAGGTCCTCTCCCGCGTGGCACACAAGCACGCATCCCTGGGCCTGAAGGAAGAAGAGTACCCCACCGTCTACAAGTATCTCTTCGAGGCAATCGCCGCTAACCTGGGCGACCTGGCTACCCCCGAAATCGTTGAGGCATGGACCGAGGTCTACTGGCTCATGGGCAACGCTCTCATCAAGCTGGAGAAGGGCCTGTACGCTTCCCAGGCAAACGACGTCATGTTCGCACCCTTCAAGCTCGTTGACCGCAAGGAGACCGGCGAGAACGTTGTCGTGCTGACCTTCGAGCCCGCCGACGAGACCCCCATGACCGAGTCCAAGGGCGGCCAGTACATCTCCATCGTCGTTCCTGCACGCGACGGCCTGCGCCAGGCACGCCAGTACACCCTGCTGCCCAGCGAAAAGAACCAGCGCCGCATCGGTGTGAAGCTCGATCCCAACGGTGAGATGACCTCCATCCTGCACGAGCTGGAAGTCGGCGCAGTCGTCGAGATCTCCAACCCCTACGGTGACCTGACCCTGGAAGGCTTCGGCGACCCCGAGGCACCCCTGTACCTCTTCTCCGCAGGTATCGGCACCACCCCCATGCTCAGCTTCCTCTCCGAGCTGGTTGAGAAGGGCTCCGAGCGCCCCGTGACCGTGGTCCACGCAGACCGCCGCCTGGACACCTGGCCCCTGCGCGAAGAGCTCACCGAGCTCGTCAACAAGCTGCCCAACGCACGCCTCGTCTCCTTCATCGAAGGTGAGGGTGGCGACTACACCGGTCGCGTCGACATCTCCAAGCTGGACGTTCCCGCCAACGCTAACGTTTACCTCTGCGGCCCGCTGCCCTTCATGCAGGGCGTACGCTCCGCACTGGTGGAGGCAGGCGTTCCCGGCAAGAACATCAACTACGAGATCTTCGGCCCCGACCAGTGGATGCTCCACGACCAGGCACGCGAGGCGTAAAAACCCCGTAAGCCGGCTCGTCCGCTAGGTTTCTTAAACCCGGCTAGGTTCTTCCTCTTAGACAGAAGAACCTAGCCGGGTTTTTAGAACCCAAAATAAAAATCCCGCCCCGCAGACGAATCTGCGAGGCGGGATTTTTAGTAGTTAGCTAGTGCTTAGCCCTGGCGAACCAGAGCCAGAACCTCGTCGCGGACGCGCTCCATGGTCGCAACATCCGGTGCCTCAAGGTTCAGGCGCAGGAACGGCTCAGTGTTCGAAGGACGCAGGTTGACCCACCAGCCCTCTTCAGTGTTGGTGAAGGTGGTACCGTCGGAGTCCTCAACAACCACGGGAGCGTTAGCGTAGTGTGCACGCACGCGGTCCACAGCGGCAGCCTTGTCTTCAATCTCGGAGTTGATCTCACCGGAAGCAACGTACGGGGAGTACTTCGCGCTGATCTCGGAGAGGGGCTCCTCGCCGCCACCCAGAGCAGCCAGCACGTGCATTGCAGCGAGCATACCGGTGTCTGCGTTGAAGAAGTCCTTGAAGTAGTAGTGAGCGGAGTGCTCGCCACCGAAAACGCCGTTCTCCTTAGCCATAACAGCCTTGATGAAGGAGTGGCCCACGCGGGTCTTCACTGCGCGGCCGCCCAGCTTCTCAACTAGCTCGGGAACAGCCTTCGAGGTAATCAGGTTGTAGATGATGACGGGCTCTTCGTTGCCCTCAGCCTTCGCACGAGCAATCTCGCGCTCAGCAACCAGAGCGGTCACAGCCGAAGGAGTGACGGACTCACCCTTCTCATCGATGACGAAGCAGCGGTCAGCGTCGCCGTCGAATGCCAGACCAATGTCAGCACCGTGCTCAACAACAGCCTTCTGCAGGTCAACCAGGTTAGCAGGCTCCAGCGGGTTAGCCGGGTGGTTCGGGAAGGTACCGTCCAGCTCGAAGTACAGGGGAACGATTTCCAGGGGCAGGCCCGGCAGGATGGTGTCGCCCAGAACAGCGGGAGTGGTCATACCACCCATACCGTTACCAGCGTCAACAACAACCTTCAGGGGACGGATGGAAGACAGGTCAACCAGCTTGCGCAGGTACTCTGCGTAAGGCTTGAGGATGTCCTTCTCAGAAACGGTGCCGACCTTCTCTACGGAAGGAATCTCGCCCGCATCCAGGTACTTCTGAGCCAGGTCGCGGATATCGAACAGACCGGACTCGGAAGACAGAGGAACAGCGCCAGCCTTAGCCATCTTCATGCCGTTGTACTCTGCGGGGTTGTGGCTAGCGGTGAAGGTAACACCGGCAGCGTTCTCAACGCCACATGCGAAGTACAGAACGTCAGTGGAGATCAGGCCGATCTTCTCAACATTTGCACCGCGAGCGGTTGCACCCTGGGCGAATGCATCCATGAATTCGGGGGAGGAGGGGCGCATATCGCCACCGACCAGGATGGTCTGGCCCTCCAGGCCCAGAACGTCTACGAAAGCCGCGCCAGTAGCACGAACAGTCTCTGCGGTAATGGTCTCGCCGACGATGCCACGCACGTCGTACGCTTTGAATGAGTCATGTAGATTAATAGTAGTCACGCCTTTTATTTTAGCGGTAAAGAAGTGTAACTAGCCTCTATAATGGGCAGGTAAAACCTTATAAATTCCGCTGAATGTATGGGTTTTTTATCACGTCACTTGCTTCAAACAACTCACGTCGAGAGGTATTTTCCCCCATGGGTGAGATTTTTTCCCTAAAAAACCAGATTCAGAATTACGCGTGGGGCTCCCGCGAAATTCTCGGACGCATGCGTGGCGTGCCTGTCCCCACCGAACAGCCTGAGGCTGAGGTGTGGGTTGGCGCGCATCCGGCTGCGCCCTCCCGTGCCACTGTTGACGGCACCGAATCCCCGCTCAACGAACTGATTGTGGAGAACCCTTCCCGCTTCCTGCGCCCGGACCGTACCTCCGATTGGTTCCCCTTCCTCTTTAAGATCCTTGCGATTGATGCACCTCTGTCCATTCAGGTGCACCCCACCCCCGAGCAGGCTATCGCCGGCTTCGAGGACGAGCAGGCGCGCGGCATCGCGATTGACGCGCCGCACCGCAACTACAAGGACCGTTACTCCAAGCCCGAAACCGTCATCGCCCTGACCCAGATGCGCGTGCTGACCGGTGTGCGCACCTCCGAGCAGCTGGCAGAATTGGCGAAGGCGTTCAAGGCTGACTGGCTGGCAGAGCGCGTGGAGCTTACCCCCAAGCAGCTGCTGACCGAGATTATTCGCATGCCCGAAGAGACCGCCACTGCGGCTGTTGAGCAGCTTGTCGAGGCGGCAGCAGAGCTGACCGGCTCCGAGAACGCGCTTATCGCCGATGCAGCTGAGCTCGTGCAGATTGTTGCCGGCAAGTACCCCGGTGACCGCGGTCTGCTCGTGGCCTTCGTGATGAACCTGGTGCACCTTGCCCCCGGCGAGTCCGCCTTTACCCCCGACGGCCAGGTGCACGCCTACGTTTCGGGTACCGCCATTGAGCTGATGAACCCCTCCGATAACGTGATGCGTGCCGGCCTGACCGCCAAGCATATCGACACCGAGGAGCTCATTAAGGTGCTCGGCGAGAAGCAGGATGCACCCGTCATTCAGCGCCCCAACCCCGAGGACGGACCCCTGGGCACCTACGCCATGTGGGATGAGCGCATGAGCGTGACCCGTGTTCGCGTTGAAGAGGGCAAGCCGCAGGAGTACACCTTCGAGGGTATTAGCGCCGCACTGAGCGTATCCGGCGAAATCACCATTCATGCGGCAGACGGCAACGGCACCGAAGAGTTCGTGCTGGGCGCCACCGAGTCGGTACTGCACGTGGGTGAGCCCTCCGCGGCAACCCTGAGCGGTAGCGGCGAGCTGTACATCGCTTCTTACGTTTAGGAAATACTTCTAGACAGTTATCACTAGACAGTTATAAGGGGCATCAAAAATAGGTCGCTCCGCTAACGAAGCTAATAAAGAATCCACGTTCTTCCCTGTATTTATTCAGACCGGGGAGGCGTGGATTTTTTATGTCCCGTCAGCGTGAGTAACGGCGGCTTTTTGTGTTCCCCCTGCAGAATGTGTTCTGAGTAACCTATAATTGATCTTATAAATATGCGTATACCTGTGCGTTTATGCACGAATCCCCCAGGTGCGCAGCCAAACCATTAGGAGAACACCGTGAAGATCATCCTCACCGTCACAGGCATTGACCACGAAGGCATCATCGCCGCCGTGACCGCAACCCTCGCCGAACGCAAGGTCAACGTCCTGGACGTCTCCCAGACCATCATGGGCGAATACTTCACCATGATTATGCACTGCTCCTTCGATGAAACCCAGCAGAACCTCATCGACCTGCAGGAAGCCATGGCCGGTGTCGAACACGAACAGAAGGTGCAGATTCGCATCCAGGCAGAATCCATCTTCAAGGCAATGCACACCATCTAGGCGACCACCATGATGAACGACAATATTCTTGAAACTATCCGAATGATCGAGGAGCAGAAGCTCGACATTCGCACCGTCACCATGGGCATCTCCCTGCTCGACTGCGCCGACTCCGACGGCGAAGTAGCCCGCCGCAAGATTTACGACAAGATCACCAGCCGCGCAGCGAACCTCGTCAGCGTCTGCGAAGGCATCGAGGCCGAGCTCGGTATCCCGATTGTCAACAAACGCATCGCGGTCACCCCCATCGCGCTGGTGGCAGGCGCCTCCGGCGATGAGGACTACGTAGAATTCGCCCGCACCCTCGACGCGGCAGCCAAGGCAGTCGGCGTGAACTTCGTCGGTGGCTTCAGCGCCCTCGTCGACAAGGGCATGACCCCCGCCGACGAAAAGCTGATTCGCTCCATCCCGCGAGCGCTCGCAGAAACCGACGTGGTTTGCTCCTCCGTAGACATTGGCTCCTCCCGCGCCGGCATCAACATGAGCGCCGTCAAGCTCATGGGCGAGACCATCCGCGCCACCGCAGACCTGACCGCGGACGCGCACGGTTTCGGCTGCGCCAAGCTCGTCGTCTTCGCAAACGCCGTCAGCGACAACCCCTTCATGGCGGGCGCATTCCACGGCGTGCAGGAGGCAGACACCACCATCTCCGTGGGCGTCTCCGGCCCCGGCGTGGTGCACCGCGCCCTGCAGAAGGTCCGCGGCGAATCCTTCGACACCTGCGCCGAAGAAATCAAGAAGGCAGCCTTCAAGATTACCCGCGTTGGCCAGCTGGTCGGTACCCTCGCCTCCAAGCGTCTGGGCGTACCCTTCAACATTATTGACCTCTCCCTGGCACCCACCGCAGAGATTGGCGACTCGGTCGCGCACATCCTCGAGGAAACGGGTCTGGAAACCGTCGGTACCCATGGCACTGTCGCGGCACTCGCACTGCTCAACGATGCGGTGAAGAAGGGCGGCCTCATGGCGTGCTCGAACGTCGGTGGTCTCTCCGGTTCCTTCATCCCGATCTCTGAGGACATCGGCATGATTGAATCCGCAGCCGCCGGACACATCTCCCTCGACAAGCTCGAAGCAATGACCGCCATCTGCTCCGTTGGCCTGGACATGGTCGCGGTTCCCGGCGATACCCCCGCCTCTACCCTCGCCGCAATGATTGCCGATGAGGCAGCAATCGGCGTGATGAACCACAAGACCACCGCGGTCCGCGTCATCCCGGCGGTTGGCCTGGGCGTAGGCGACATGGTCGAATTTGGCGGCCTGCTCGGTCGAGCACCCGTCATGCCGACCCACACCCCGAGCGCGGAGGCGTTTATCGCCCGTTGCGGCCGTATTCCCTCGCCGGTTCACGGTTTCCGCAACTAAGCTCGATTCCGCAACTAAACTCTAGGGGCACTGAGAACCAATAGAAAAAGGGGAGGCATCGAAGAATATTTCTTCGGTGCCTCCCCTTGTGCTGTATGAGCTACCAAGAAGCTACTAATACACGAAGCGGCTCATCAACGCCTCAAGCGCCAGACGCGCGTTCGCGTTCGTCCGCAGGCGACGCAGAGTCAGCTCAACCGCCTGCACATCTTCCAGTAGCTGCTGGGCGGAACGGCGGGTGCAGAATGCCTCCAGAGGCTCGCGCAAATGCTCATTGACCAGCGGAGCCTGCGCAGACAGAGCCACCGTCAACGCATCACGCAGAACCGTCTGAACCTGAGCCACAGAACGCAATAGCGTATCCGAAGAAACGCGCTTAGCGCGGCGCTTCTGCTGCTCCTCCAGGCGGCGAACCTGCGCTCGCAAGGACGGCGAAACCCGCTCGCTCTCGCGGATACCCAGCAGAGCCAGTAGCTCCTGGCGCTCCTGCTCATCTTTGAGAGCGGAGACGGCCTGGGCGTCCTGGTCGGCTAGGTCGGTGAGTTTCTCAGCGGCGTTGAAAGCCGAAGAAATAGAACGAACATTCAGAATCAGGGAGGTAATCAGCTCCCGACGAGCCATCGCCTGCTCATCGGTCGCCAAACGGTACCCCTCCTGCGCATCGCCCAGAGCCAGGCGCGCCGCACGCTGCGCCAGCGGGTCAGCCACGCCGTGCGCCAGCAGATACTCGTGCACCTGCGCATCGCTCGGAACCGGCAACTGCACCGGACGGCATCGCGAACGAATCGTCACTAGCACGTCAGTGGGGGAGGGCGCCGTCAACAGCCAAATCGTATGCGGCGGCGGTTCCTCAATCGCCTTGAGCAACACATTGGAGGTGCGCTCCGGCATGCGCTCGGTGTCCTCCACCAAAATCACACGCCAACGACCCACGGTCGGGCGGTCCTGAGCCTTCATGACCAGCTCGCGTGCCTCATCAATGCTGATCTGCGTCGACTCAGTACTAAAGTGTGTGAAATCCGCGTGCGAACCGTTCATGACGGTCACACAACCCTTGCACTGGCCGCAGCCGCGGTTCTGCGGGTCGGGCTGCTCGCACAGCAGAGCGGCGGCGAAAACCTTTGCCGCCTCACGGTGAGGCGCGCCGGTCGCTCCGGTAAACAGCCAAGCGTGCGTGGGACGGCTAGCTGCGGCGTCTGCGCGTAGCTGCTGGAGCTTATCGGCGGGAATCAGCAGGGTATCCCAGAGACTCATGCGTCCTCCTGCGGGGTGCGGACCAGCTCGCGGGCGGCAAGCAGAGGCTCAATCACCTCAAGCACGCGCGCGTGCACCTGCTCAATCGTGCCCACACCGTCAATGATGCGGTGCGAGCCGTTAGCGTCCTCGCGGGCAATCTGCTCGAACGCGCCGTGAATACGCGCCTTGAACGCCGTGCCCTCAGCCTCAATACGATCAACGGTGCCGCGCTGGTCCATGCGTTCCTGCTCGGCACTCAGGGGCACGCTCAACAGCAGGGTTGCGTCGGGTACCAGATCGGCGGTGGCCCAGCGGCTCAAATCGACGATGGTCTCAACGCCCAGGTCACGGCCTACGCCCTGGTACGCGGCAGAAGAATCAATATAGCGGTCACACAGTACAATGGCTCCCTCAGCGAGCGCGGGGCGAATCAGCTGGGAGGCGTGCGCCGCGCGGGACGCCGCGAAAATCAGCGCCTCGGTGCGGTCGTCAATAGTGCCCTGACCTGCCTCAAGGACGAGCGCTCGCAGCTTTTCGCCAATCTCGGTGCCGCCGGGTTCGCGGGTGGTGATGACACGGTATCCGCGGTCGCGTAGTGCCTCATTCAGTAGGGTGAGCTGGGTGGTTTTGCCGGCGCCGTCGCCTCCTTCGACCACGATAAAAAGCCCGCGGCGACCGGTCGGGTCGGCGGGAAGATTCTGGGCATCGGGGGTGTAGCTGAGAGTATCCATCACTTCTTAAGGGTACCGGGTCTGCCCAAATCCTCAGTGTGGCTTCGGCGACGGGTCCGAACAGCGTTGAGTGCGCTTACAGGTAAAAAACATGTAAATCCTGTGTACCGTCACCGGCGTGGGCGTGCGTTCTGGGCGTGGGTGTGCCAGGCTTAAAGGCATGAGTGCAGATAACCACGACATGAATTACTCCGCCGAGACCTTCGTCGTCTCCGGCGGCCGCCCGGCACACGAGCATGACGCGCCGGTGAACCCCCCGATCGTTCTTTCTTCCACCTACCGCGGTGTAGACGCCGTCAATATTGAGCAGGACCGCGTGTACGCCCGCTTCTCGAACCCCACCTGGGAGGGCATGGAAGAGGTTGTGGCGAAGCTGGAGAACGCATCCCAGCCGGGTCTGCTGTTCCCCTCCGGCATGGCTGCTGTTGCTGCCGTGATTGACCTGGTTCCGGTTGGTTCCATTGTGCTGATTCCGAAGCACGCGTACATGGCGTCGGTGACCCTGTGCAAGGATTTGGAGCGTCGCGGTATCATTGAGCTCGTTCGCGTGGACATCGAAGACACCGAGAGCGTTATCGCCGCTATGGAGGACGCCGCATCCCGCGCTGGCGTGACCCCCGAGAACGTGAACTACTCGGCACCGAAGGTCCTGGCGTGGCTGGAAAGCCCCACCAACCCGATGCTTGAGGTCGCTGACCTGCCCGCCCTGCTGACTGCTGCCCGCCGCCTGGGTATTGTGACCGCAGTGGACAACACCTTCGCGACCCCGATTCTGCAGCGTCCCCTGGGCTTGGGGGCTGACGTGGTGGTTCACTCCGCAACGAAGTTCCTGGCGGGCCACTCGGATGTGCTGCTGGGCATGACCCTCACCTCGAATGAAGAGCTGTACAAGGCGATGCTGCACCACCGCATCACCAACGGCGCGATCCCCGGTCCCGTGGAGGCGTGGCTTGGTCTGCGCGGCCTGCGTACCCTGGCGTTGCGCGTGGAGCGTGCGGTGCAGAACGCGCAGGTACTGGCTGAGCGTCTGAACGAGCACCCCTTCGTGACCGAGGTACGTTACCCGGGTCTGGAGAGCGACCGCGGCCATGAGGTCGCGAAGAAGCAGATGGATGGTTTCGGTGCGATTCTCTGCGTCACCCTGGATACCGACGCGGCGGGCGCCCGTAACGTTGTGGAGGCGCTGAAGGTCTGGACCCCTGCAACTTCCCTGGGTGGTGTGGAGTCCCTGGTGGAGCGTCGCCGTCGCCACGGTAACGAGCCGGATTCGATTCCTGAGTCCCTGCTGCGCCTGTCGGTGGGTATTGAGAACGTTGATGACCTTTACAATGACTTGGTTGAGGCCTTTAAGGCTGTCCGCTAGGCACTTTGCTAGGGTTGTCTAGAGAAGCTGCTGATTCTAAGGAATACTATGTCTCCTATTCTGTTGGTCTGGTATGTGACCACTTTTGTTGATACGTTGCTGGCTATTGCGGCTGCCGTGGTTGGTGTGCTGGCGTTTGTGCGTGCGTGGATGTCTCCGGCTAATGCTTATGAATTTGCTGGTAAGCGCCCGAAGAACACCTGGCTGGCTTTGACCGGTGGCGCTGCCGCGGTGTCGCTGTTTAGCGTTTTTGCTGCGGTGACTGGTGGCGGTAATAGTGTGCAGATTCTTCAGCTGGTTGCTGCTGTGATTAGCTGCGTGTTCTTGACTGGTGTGTGGCCTTCTGTGGGTCGCCGCCGTTTCTAGCGTTAGCTTGTGCGCTCGCTTTGAGCGATACGTTGTGAGGCCTCGCGTGCCGTCTGTCGGGTTTGTTCCGGTTGGACGGTGTGCGGGGCTTTGCCGCGTCTTGGCGCGGTTTTTACTGTTCCTCTTCTGGTAGAAAAGACCCTTATAAATTTTTGGGAGAATGCATATTTTCTATGCCTTAAGGCATGACAAACCGGCGGGTAAATGAAAAAATAGAGGTATGACTTACAAACTAGTACTCCTGCGCCACGGCCAGTCCGAGTGGAACGAGAAGAACCTGTTCACCGGCTGGGTGGACGTTAACCTGACCGATAAGGGCCGCGCTGAGGCTAAGCGCGGCGGCGAGCTGCTGGCAGAGCGCAACATCCTCCCCGATGTTGTTCACACCTCCCTGCAGCGCCGCGCAATCAACACCGCTAACCTTGCACTGGATGCAGCGGACCGTCTGTGGATTCCCGTCAAGCGCACCTGGCGCCTGAACGAGCGTCACTACGGTGCTCTGCAGGGTAAGAACAAGTCCGAGATTCGCGAGGAATACGGCGACGAGAAGTTCATGACTTGGCGTCGTTCTTACGACGTTCCGCCGCCCCCGCTGGACGACAACGACCCCTACTCGCAGGCACACGACCCCCGCTACGCGAATGTTGAGAACGCTCCCCGCACCGAGTGCCTGAAGGACGTTCTGGGCCGTATGCTTCCCTACTGGGAGTCGGATATCAAGCCCGACCTCGCAGCAGGTAAGACCGTTCTGGTTGCTGCACACGGTAACTCCCTGCGTTCGCTGGTCAAGCACCTCGAGGGTATTTCCGATGAGGACATTGCTGGCCTGAACATCCCCACCGGTATTCCGCTGTACTACGAGCTGGATGAGAACTTCAAGCCCGTCAAGGCTGGCGAGTACCTGGACCCCGAGGCTGCTAAGGACGCTATTGCTGCCGTAGCAAACCAGGGTAAGTAATACCTTCGACAGGGTTTCGCCCCTGTGTTTGTGATGAGCCGCCCACCGGTAAGGTGGGCGGCTCATTGCGTTCTCTGCAAGGTTTCTGCACGGAGAGTTGGTCTGAAGTCGGTCTGAGAAGAGGCGCGCTCGCCTGAGTGCTGGGTATCGGTCACATTTATACTGAGTGGGGTACTCGAATAGAAGGGAAGTACATGGATGCCGGTCTGATCGCCTTTATTGCGGGCATGATAGGTCTGCTGGTGGGCGTCCTGAGCATGAACGCGGTGGCGCGTAGTGAGCGTGAGCAGGAGCGTAGCTTGGTGTCGGCGCCGGCGCTGCGTGATGGTGCCGCTCAGGTGCTTGCTGTGATTGGTCGCGCCTACCTGGTGATTGATGAGGTGGGCGGCGTGGTTCAGGCTTCTCCGGGTGCTTATGCGATGGGTCTGGTGCGTGGCCATACGGTGGCGTCTGATGAGCTGGCGGATATGATTCGCACGGTGCGTCATCGCGGTATTTTTGTGGAACGTAGCTTTGAAATTGACCGCGGTGAGGGCGAGGCGCTGGTCCTGGATGTGCGTGTTGCGTCGCTGGGTGATGAGTACATTCTGGTGCTGGCTGATGACCGCACTGAGATTTCTCGTGTTCAGCGTATGCGTAATGACTTTGTGGCGAATGTGTCGCATGAGTTGAAGACTCCGGTGGGTGCGGTGAGTCTGTTGGCTGAGGCTATTGAGCAGGCGAGTGATGACCCGGAGGCTATTGAGTATTTTGTGGGTCGTCTGCATAAGGAGACTCGCCGCCTCTCTGCGCTGGTGCGTGACATTATTGAGCTTTCGCGTCTGCAGTCGACCGATGTGATTGCGCGTGGTGGTCCGGTGTCGGTTCCTTCTTTGGTGGCTGATGCGGTGGATCGTTCACATATTGTGGCGGAGGAGAAGGACATCCAGATTTCTACCCGCATCGAGGAGGTCCCCGAGGTGTATGGTGACGCCGAGCTGCTCGGTATTGCTGTGCAGAACGTGGTGGAGAATGCGGTGCGGTATTCGCCGGAGCATACGAAGGTGGATATTTGGGTGCATCGTGTGGCTGATCAGCTGCTGGTTGAGGTTTCTGATCAGGGCGTGGGTATCCCTGAGGATGAGCAGAAGCGTATTTTTGAGCGTTTTTACCGGGTTGATCCGGCTCGTTCGCGTCAGACGGGCGGTACCGGTTTGGGCTTGAGCATTGTGAAGCATGTGATGACTCAGCACGGTGGTAGCGTGACGGTTCGTTCGATGCCGCAGGAGGGCTCGACGTTTACGTTGGCGTTGCCGCTGAATGAGGCTCCGGTCGCAGTGTAGTGTTAGCGGTATAGGTTTTATGGAATCGAAGGAAGTTATTGATGTCTAAAATTCTGATTGTTGAGGACGAAGAGGCCCTCTCGGATCCTCTGGCGTTTTTGCTGGGTCGTGAGGGTTTCCAGACGATTGTTGTAGATAACGGTCTGGATGCTCTGCCGGTGTTTGACCGCGAGGGTGCGGACCTGGTGCTGCTGGATGTGATGCTTCCGGGCATGTCCGGTATGGAGGTGTGCCGTAAGCTGCGTGAGGTGTCTTCGGTCCCGATTATCATGCTGACCGCTAAGGATTCTGAGCTGGATAAGGTTCTGGGTCTGGAGCTGGGCGCTGATGATTATGTGACGAAGCCGTATTCTGCGCGTGAGCTGATTGCTCGTATCCGTGCGGTGTTGCGTCGTCGTTCGGCGGAGACTGATTCTGCTACTGAGTCGGTGCTGCAGGGCGGCCCGGTGCGTATGGATATTGACCGCCATGTGGTGACGGTTAATGGTGAAGAGATTTCTATGCCGCTGAAGGAGTTTGAGCTCCTTGAGATTCTGCTGCGCAATGTGGGCCGTGTGATGACTCGCGGCCAGCTGATTGAGCGCGTGTGGGGTGCCGACTATGTTGGCGATACGAAGACCCTGGACGTGCATATTAAGCGTCTGCGTTCGAAGATTGAGCCGGACTCTTCTGCCCCGCAGTATGTGGTGACGGTTCGCGGCTTGGGCTATAAGTTCGAGGCGTAGGCGGGCTAGAGACTGATGACTTCTGCTTCTGCGGCGAATACTGCTGTGATTGTTTTGTCGGCTGGTTCGGGTACTCGCCTGGGTGAGCCGATTCCGAAGGCTGCTGTGCGTGTGCACGATCGTACTCTGCTGGATTATGCGTTGGAGGGTGCGCTCGCTTCGGGTGTTGCTGAGCATGTGGTGGTGACGGTGCCTGCTGATTGTTCGGTGAGTTGCCCGGAGCTTTTGGAGGATGCCCGCCGTGCCGGCGCGCTGATTACCACTGGCGGTGATACTCGTACTGCTTCGGTGGTTGCGGCGTTGGATGCGTTGAAGGATGCGCAGGTTCCGGTGGATTATGTGCTGATTCATGATTGTGCTCGTGCTTTTACTCCGCCGCAGGTGTATCACCGTGTGCTTGAGGGTCTGGGTTCTGAGAGTCCGCAGGGTATTGTGCGTGCGGTGATTCCTGTGTTGCCGGTGGTGGATACGGTGAAGACTGTGGATTCTGCCGGCCTGGTGACGGGTACTCCTTCGCGCGCGCAGATGCGTGCGGTGCAGACTCCTCAGGGTTTTGAGGTCTCTGCCCTGTTGGCGGCGCATGAGCGTAGCCGCTCCCTGCCGCCCGAGGAAGCGGAGCTACTGACTGATGATGCGATGGCTATGGAGGCGGCGGGCGAGCCGGTGCTGACGGTTGCCGGTGACGCGGATGCGTTTAAGGTGACGACTCCGATGGATTTGCGGGTTGCTCGCGCGCTATATGGCGATTCTGCTTCCTAATCCTGCCGCCTAACGCCTCCTATACCTGCCTCTGTAGTGGGGCGGGCACTGCCGCTGAGAAGATTTTGTTCGATTGAAGGGTCCTGTAATGACTGTTATTCCTCGTGTTGGTACCGGTGTTGATGTCCATGCTTTCGGTGAGGAGGGCACTCCTCTGTATATTGCTGGCCTGCATTGGCCGGGTGAGCGTGGTTTGAGCGGCCATTCTGATGGCGATGTGGTGGCTCATGCTGCCGCTGATGCGCTGTTCGCTGCCTCGGGTACGGGGGATTTGGGCTCGAACTTTGGTGTGGACCGCCCGGACATGAAGGGCGCTTCGGGTGTTCGCATTCTTTCTGAGGCGGCGGCGATTGTGCGTGCGGCTGGTTTTGAGATTGGCAATGTGAGCGTTCAGCTGGTGGGTAACCGCCCGAAGTTCTCGCCGCGCCGTGAGGAGGCGAACCGCGTGCTGAGCGAGGCGGCGGGTGCCCCGGTGACGGTGATTGCGACGACTACTGATGGTTTGGGTTTGACGGGCCGCGGTGAGGGCGTGGCTGCTATTGCGACGGCGCTGGTGTATCCGCGTTCGTAGGTGTTTGGTTGCTTTGAACCATTCTGTAACCTATCGCTGATTTACCGACCCGGCGTCTGAACCGACCCCGTAGAATGAGAGTGTGACTATGCGTTTTTATGATTCTGCTTCCGCGACTATTCGCGAGTTTGAGCCCGTCGTGCCCGGTGAGGCGCGTATCTACTATTGCGGTGCTACGGTGCAGGGTGAACCGCACCTGGGCCATATCCGTTCGGCGCTGGTGTTTGACCAGTTGAGCCGTTGGATGCGCTACCGCGGCCTGAAGGTGACGACGGTCCGCAATGTCACTGATATTGATGACAAGATTTTGGCGAAGTCTGCTGATTCTATGGAGCCCGGTTTTGAGGGTGAGTTCCCGAATGAGCAGTGGTGGGCGCTCGCGTACCGTTTTGAGAAGGTTTTTGCTCAGGCGTATGCGGCGTTGGGTATTGACCCGCCGACGTATGAGCCGCGCGCGACCGGCCATATTCCGGAGATGTTTGCTCTGATTCAGCGTCTGATTGATCGCGGCCACGCGTACCCGGCGTTGGATGATTCTGGTGACGTGTATTTTGATGTGCGTTCGTGGGATAAGTACGGCGCACTGACGAATCAGAGCGTTGAGGATATGCAGGATTCTGCGGATGCTGATCCGCGCGGTAAGCGTGACCCTCGCGATTTTGCCCTGTGGAAGGGTTATAAGGAGGGTGAGCCGCTGACTGCTTCGTGGGAGTCTCCGTGGGGTCGCGGCCGTCCGGGCTGGCACTTGGAGTGCTCGGCGATGGCGGGTAAGTACTTGGGTTCGCGTTTCGATATTCACGGTGGCGGCCTGGATCTGCGTTTTCCGCACCATGAGAATGAGCTGGCGCAGTCGACTGCTGCCGGTGATGATTTCGCGAACTTCTGGATGCATAACGGCATGGTCACCTATGAGGGTGAGAAGATGTCGAAGTCTATCGGTAATACGATTTCGCCGGCTCAGATGCTTGAAATGGCTCGTCCGCTGGTGGTTCGCTACTACTTGGGTAGCGCGCATTATCGTTCGGTGCTGGATTACCGCCCGTCGTCTCTGCAGGAGGCGGCAACCGCTATTGAGCGTGTTGAGGCGTTCCTTGCTGCTACTCAGGATTTGCTGAAGCCGGGTCGTGAGGTTCCGGAGGCTTTTGCTGAGGCTATGGATGATGACGTGAACATTCCTCGCGCCCTGGCTGTTCTGCATGAGCAGACTCGTGCGGGTAATGCTGCGCTTGCTGCTGGTGAGGATGCTTCGGATGCGGCTAACGCCGTGATGGCTATGGCTGAGGTTCTGGGTCTGGCGCAGCTGATGAGCTTTAACGCTGAGGGTACTTCGGGTGCTGAGCATGAGGCTTTGGACGCGCTGATTCAGGCTGTGTTGGCGGAGCGTGCGGATGCTCGTGCTCAGAAGGATTGGGCGAAGGCTGATGCGATGCGCGACTTGTTGGCGTCTGCTGGTGTGCAGGTGAAGGACGGCGCGAATGGTTCGACTTGGAGTGTCGGCTAGAGGGTGATGTGCCCCGCGTTTGTGCGCAAGGCTTAGGTCGTGCGGGTTCTCTCGCGTAGACTCGTATTCAAAACTTTGACGAAGGAAGAGAAGAATGGCTAAGGCAGGTTCGCGCCCGGGCGCTACCAGCAAGAAGAAGGGTGCTACTAAGGGCACCGGTGGTCACGGCCGTAAGGCGCTTGAGGGTAAGGGCCCTACTCCGAAGGCTGAGGACCGCGTTTATCACAAGGCGTATAAGATGAAGCGCGCGGCTGAGCGCCGTGCTGCTACCGGTACGAACCGTAAGTTCCAGACTCGTCTGGGCGGTAAGCGTGCTAGCGATGAGCTGGTGACTGGTCGTAACGCGGTGCTGGAGGCTCTGCGTACTGAGATTCCCTCAAAGCACCTGTACATTATGAGCCGCATTGAGGTGGATGACCGCGTCCGCGAGATTATGACTATTGCGAATAAGCGCAATATTCCGATGCTGGAGATTCCGCGTAGCGAGCTGGATCGTTTGACTGATGGTGCGGTGCACCAGGGTGTGGCGATGCAGATTCCTCCGTACAAGTACCCGGATGCTACCGACCTGGTGCTGGATACTATGGAGCGTTGGCACTCGGGTAAGCTGTCGACTCCGCCGCTGTTTGTTGCGCTGGACGGTATTACTGATCCGCGTAACCTGGGTGCGATTATTCGTAGCGTGTCCGCGTTTAGCGGTGATGGCGTGATTATTCCTGAGCGTCGTTCGGCTGCTGTGACTGCTGGTGCGTGGAAGACTAGTGCTGGTGCGGCTGCTCGTATTCCTGTTGCGATGGCGACTAACCTGACTCGCGTGATTCAGCAGGCCAAGGAACAGGGTATTTTCGTGATTGGTCTGGATGGCGGTGGCGATATTGAGCTGCCGGCTCTGGAGCTTGCGAATGAGCCGCTGTGCGTGGTGGTTGGGTCTGAGGGTAAGGGTCTGTCCCGCCTGGTGACTGAGAACTGCGATCAGATTGTGTCGATTCCGATTGACTCGGCAATGGAGTCTTTGAACGCGGCGATGGCTGTGGGCATTACTCTGTACGATGTGTCGCGTCGTCGCGCTACCGCGAACTAGAGTTTTGAAGTTGGCGAGCTACAGCCTGTAGCTCTGTAGCTTGAACCCTGTAGCTTGAATAAGGAGGGCGCCCCCGTGAGGGGGTGCCCTCCTTTTCTATCTCTTCCTATCTTCTGCTCCCTCTATAAGGTGTCCTTTGGATGTGCTCCTGGAGGCTTTCTGAGCTCTTTTGAAGGTTTTTAAACTTTTTTCAAAGAACTTTAGGGAGGCTTATCCTGCGTTGACTAGGGGTTTTAGTACTCTGTTCAAGTCAGAATGAACCTAAACCCCTGTATTTGTGTTCTACTTCACCCTTTTTCGGGTTGCAGGGGTGTTTGGGGGTCTGTATAGTTGTATGAGTCGCCGCGGCGAGGAGGAAAAAACGAAGAGTTTCTTCGGTGTTTCTCCTAGTCGGAAGCGGTTTGACAGGCTTTCAATTGTATAGTGTTTTGGTTTCTTGCTTGAAGGAATTTCGGGTTGCCGGT
>NZ_CAUUDY010000001.1:0-485619 GCF_963544205.1 uncultured Rothia sp. | reverse complement strand
AAGATAAAAGACATCACCACGGTTTCTGATCCCACCGCATCCCACCTCCACTTGGGGCGCGCACATTAGCCGGAACCATCCGGCCCAGCTTCCCCGACTCAATACATCTGAGTCGCTTCTTTGGAAGACCGAACTTGTTCGGACTGTGCCCCGCCTGCCCCAGACGCAGGCGGTGAGACCGAGAAACTCTGAACACAGAGGAAAGGACGGACAAGTCATGCGCATTGCACTCTTCTCCACGTGCATCGTTGACGGCATGTACCCCCGCGTAGCACGCGCCACCGTCGAAATTCTTGAGCGCCTGGGCCACGAGGTTGTCTTCCCCCCGAACCAGACCTGCTGCTCTCAGATGCACGTCAACTCCGGCTACTTCGATGACGGTTACGAAGTCATCAAGAACCACGTTGAAGCTTTCGACTCCTGGGACTGGGACGTAGCTGTTGCACCCTCCGGCTCCTGCGTTGCTTCCCTGCGTCACCAGCAGGCAATGGTCGCACGTAGCCGCGGCGACGAAGCGCTGGCTCTGAAGGCAGAGCAGATTGCTTCCCGCACCTTCGAGCTTTCCCAGCTGCTAATCGACATCCTGGGCATCACCAACGCTGCCGAGCAGCTCGGCTCCTACTTCCCCGAGCACGTCACCTACCACAGCTCCTGCCACGGTATGCGTATGCTCGGCCTGGGCACCCGCCAGCAGGACCTGGTCCGCACCGTCGAAGGCATCAAGTACACCCAGCTCGAGGGCATGGACCAGTGCTGCGGCTTCGGTGGTACCTTCTCCTTCAAGAACGCTGACGTCTCCGGCGCAATGGTCAACGACAAGGCAGACAACGTTGAAGCAACCGGTGCTTCCGTCTGTACCGGCGGCGACTGCTCCTGCCTGATGAACATCGGCGGTGCGCTGATGCGTCGCGGCTCGGACGTTCAGACCATCCACTTCGCTGAGATTCTCGCATCCACCAAGGAAAACCCGCTCAAGATTAACTCCGAGCGCGTCGAGCTCTCGATCGGCTAAGGAAAGATAAGACCTCATGACCGCTATTCAGCTTGGTATGCCCAAGGTCGTTCACTACGGCGAGGGCAACATTTTCGAAGAAACCCCCTTCCCCAAGTACGCGAAGGAAGAGCTCAAGAACGAGCAGCTACGCGCCAACCTGCGCTTCGTGACCCACGCGATCCGTAACAAGCGCGCACGCGTCACCGCAGAGGTGCCCGACTGGCAGGACCTGCGTAACACCGGTGAGTCCGTCAAGAACTACGTTCTGGCGAACCTGCCCGAGCTGCTCGAACAGTTCGAGCGTAACTTCACCGCCGCAGGCGGCCACGTGCACTGGGCACGCAACGCCACCGAGGCGAACCAGATTGCTCTGGACCTGATTCGCGAGCAGGGCGTGGACGAAATCATCAAGATTAAGTCCATGGCAACCGCAGAGACCGGCCTGAACGAATTCCTCGAGGAAAACGGCATCAACGCTATTGAGACCGACCTCGCGGAAGAAATCGTCCAGCTCGGCCACGACCGCCCCTCCCACATTCTGGTGCCCGCAATTCACCGCAACCGCCGCGAAATCCGCGACATCTTCCTGCGCGAAATTGAGGGTATTAACCCGGACATCACCGATGAGCCGGCAGAACTGGCAGAGGCATCGCGTAACCGTCTGCGTAACAAGTTCCTGAACACCACCGTGGCAGTCTCCGGCACCAACTTCGGTATTGCTGAGACCGGTACCCTGACCATCGTGGAGTCCGAAGGTAACGGCCGTATGTGCCTGACCCTGCCCGACACCCTCATTACCTTCATGGGTATTGAGAAGATTCTGCCCACCTTCCAGGATTACGAGGCATTCCTGCAGCTGCTGCCCCGTTCCTCCACCGGTGAGCGCATGAACCCCTACACCTCCATGTGGACCGGTGTGACCCCCGGTGACGGCCCGCAGAACATGCACGTCATCCTCATCGACAACGGCCGTACCGCCGTTCTGGCTGATGAGCTCGGTCGCCAGGCACTGCGTTGCATCCGCTGCTCCGCTTGCATGAACGTGTGCCCCGTGTACGAGCGCGCAGGTGGTCACGCCTACGGCTCCACCTACCCGGGCCCCATCGGCGCGATCCTGTCCCCGCAGCTCTCCGGTATTGAGGCTGCAGAGAACAACTCGCTGCCGTACGCATCCTCCCTCTGTGGCGCATGCTACGAGGTCTGCCCCGTGAAGATTAACTTCCCCGAGGTCCTCGTGCACCTGCGCGCTAAGGACGTCGAGTCCAAGCACGCTATCCGCGAGTTCGAGGGCAACAAGAAGGCTCCCTTCTCGCAGATGGACGGCATGATGCTCGGTGCGAAGAAGCTCTTCACCTCCGGCAAGATGATGTCGATTGCAGAACGTGGTCTGCCCATGTCCCGCCTCATTAGCGGCCGCAAGCACAAGATCACCGCTGTTCCCGGTATCGTCGGCGGCTGGACCGCATACCGCGACATCCCCGAGCCCCCCAAGGAATCCTTCCGCAACTGGTGGAAGAAGGAGAAGGGTCAGGCTCCGGCACGCGATAACGCACAGCGCGTTGACATTCAGGCCCTCATCGAGGCTAACAAGGGTAAGGCAGCTGAAGCGGCTGCAAACGCTAAGGCTGCTCAGGAAGCCCGTGAAGCTAAGGAGAACAACTAATGTCCTCTGCTAAGGAAGATATCCTCGCACGTATCCGCTCGTCCCTGGCTGACGCACCCGTCGCCCCCGAGCCCGTACGTAACTACCGCCGCGTCAGCGAGCTGAACGAAGAGCAGACCATTGAGATGCTCGTCGACCGCCTCATTGACTACAAGGCAAACGTGTTCCACGCGAACAAGGAGAACATCTCTGAGGTCATCGCAGAACGCCTGGGCGAAAAGTCCACTTACGTGGTTCCCGAGGGCCTGAACATGGAGTGGCTGCCGGCTGACACCGCTGACCGCAAGCGCGTCACCGACTCCGGTAGCACCCTCAAGCCCGGCTGCCTGACCCTGAAGGAACTGGACGCAGTTGACGCTGTGGTGACCGGTTCGACCGTCTCCTGCGCAGAGACCGGCACGATCTTCTTGAACACCAACCCCGATGAGGGTCGCCGCGCCATCACCCTGGTGCCCGACCACCACATCTGCGTGGTGCCCCGTTCCACCGTGGTGGAGCTGGTTCCCGAGTCGATCGAGCGTATCACCTACACCCGCCCCGTGACCATGATTTCCGGTCCGTCGGCAACCAGTGATATCGAGCTGATCCGCGTGGAGGGCGTGCACGGCCCCCGTACCCTGGACGTCATCATCTACGACGCCTAAGGTAAAGCGCCAGAAGGCAAACCTCTAAAGAAACCGCCCGAGAGCTAAGGCTCCCGGGCGGTTTCTTTATGCCCTCTTGGCTTCTGCATCTTTCAGAGCAGTAGAAAGCGGCGGAGAAGATAAGCGAACGGTGGCGGGCCCATGTTTCCCGCCACCGTTCTGTGCTTTATATGTTCAGCGCTTTATAGGGTGGTGTATCGACGGTTAGCGTCGTAGCGCCCCGCGGGGGTGCTTAGGCGCGTGCGTCGAAGTGCTGCAGACCGGAGTCCTCGCGGCTACCGCCCTGGCCATCGCCAACATCGTGGTAGTCCTTGATCCACTCGATCTTCTGAACCCACTTGACCATCTTGTAGCCGTGCATGGAGTCCGCACGCAGACGCAGCGGGCCACCGTACACATCCGGCAGGGGCTTGTCGTTCATGCCCCACGCCAGGATGGTCTCATCTTCCATTGCCATGGAGATGTCCAGGCACTCGTAGTAGGGTTCGGTCGGTCGGCCGTCGTAGGTGTGGCCCACGTGGCCGAAGGAGGTCACCATAACGTAGCGTGCCTCGTCGGTTTTCTCGACCAGTGCGAGAACGTCGCGCAGGCGCACGCCCTCCCACTTGGCGATGCCGGTCCAACCCTGCATGCAGGTGTGCATGGTGATGTTGACTTCCTTGCCCAGCTGCTTGAGCTCGTCAATGCTCAGGGACTTGGATTCCTTCACCAGGCCGCCCAGCTCCAGGCGGTAGTCAACGAAATCGTGCTCCTTCAGGCGGTTCCACTCGGTGCTCTCACGCTCTGTCGGCGGGCGAGTGTTAACCCAGTGGAAGGGCGAAATGTCGGCATCGGTGAAGGTCTTCTTCTGCACCTGACGGGAGGTGATGCGGTCCAGCAGGACGTTACGAATCGGCTGGGTCAGACCCCAAATGAAGGTCTGAGTGAATCGCAGGTCGCGCAGGGACCAGTAGGATGCGAAAATCCACAGAGCCACAGCGAAGACAATGCCGCCAATGAGCATGGTGACTGCCTGAGCGAACTGTGCTGCGTCCACCTCGTTGTAGGGCTTGTTCAGCATCATGTGGGCGATGTTGTACTGGGGGTGAACCACGAACACCAGCGCCACGTGAATGACGGTGAAGACGCAGTAGAACGCCATGCCCAGGAAGTGGATGGAACGTGCGGTCTGGCGGTTACGGAAGAGGCGCACGTAGCCGGGGAAACGGCCGCAGAATGCCGGGCTCATAATCGGGCCGGTTGCAATCATCAGCGGTGCCACGATGAACACCACGGTGAAGTACATAATCTGCTGCAGAGCGTCGTACGGCTGGAAATGCTCAATCGAGGGAATCTGGAAGCCAGCGTAAATCTGGATGGATTCCCACGCCTGCGGGATGATGTCCCAGCTGGTCGGGACGATGCGGCGCCACTGACCGGTCAGGAACAGCAGGGAGACATATACCAGACCGTTAACGATCCAGATGACGGTCACCAGCGCGTGCCATGCGCGGCCCAGACCAATCTGAGCCTTACCGGGCAGAGAAATCAGGGGAGACAGGGTGCGCTGGTCATCGCGGGCAGTAAATGCGCCGGGGGTGGTAGGGACCTTGTCCTTGGTGAACTTGAGCCACTCGGAACCCGGGGTGCAGTGGTTGTTCCAGTACAGGCGGGGGTGAGAGGCGAGAACTTCCCAACCTGAACGAATCAGGAAGCCCATCATAATGAAGTTGATGAAGTGCGTAATTCGGAGCCAGGCCGGGAAGTCCAGCTCTACGCCACCAGTGCTCGCGGTGAGGAGTAGTTGGTGCATGATATTTCCTTCGGAAATGACTGTGTGTGCAGACAATCGTTAGGATTCAGTGCGAGGCCTTGAGATAAGAGGTTAGAAATAATTACCTTTCTGAACCATATGATCCTCCTCCGTGGTTGGGAGCCGCCGGGGGTATCGTCGCGGATACTCCCGAAAGGGGCGCCTCCCGTGTGTGAGATGGGAGGTGCGCCAGCTCCCGCTGGGGCGGAAGCGGCTCTGTGTATGTATGTTGGTTTATGTGTGTTTTAGGGAAATTCCCTGTCCGCTTTCAATTTTATAGGACAAAGTGTCAGTCGAGAAAGCTAAGACACGTCATGTTCTGTAATATTTGCATAAAAAATCCGAATTTAAGGAAGATTCTCATCTTTCCGCGGTTTATAAGGTCACTCGGGTGTAAAAAACCCACCGCAGCCTCAAGAGAGGATGCGGTGGGTTTTGATCATATATGTGGGATGCATGTTGGTTTGCAGGGTCTTATCTGCCTGGTATTGTGTGGTTTTATAAAGCTAAACCCACATAAGGTTGGGGTGACTGTAAGCGGGATCCCCGCTCAAACCGGTTCATCAACCCAATCTTGAAGGACCGAAGCGCAACCCGGCGTCGCCGCAGCTACTTCTCCCCAGAGCTCGCAGTCTTCGCAGAGCCCGCAGTCTTTGCAGAGCCGGGCTGAGCATCAGCCTGGGACTCAGAATCAGACTGGGTCCCAGCGTCAGACTGCGACTTCAAACGAACCACCGGAATCATGCCCGTGGTCAGCTTCGTCTGAGCATTACGCTGAGCCTTCAACGCGTTCATCTGCTCCTTACGGCTCGGCTCCTGCTGAGCCGGTTCCGCAGAACCAAACGCCTGACGAATACCCAACGCCCACAGCGGGAACAACAGAACCGTCAGCGCGCCACCAGCCACCAGCAGAGAAGCCGTTGACTCCTCCAGAAGATCCGAACTGGTCGCAACCTCCGTCACCGCCACAATAATCGGCAGACCCGCAGCCGAATACAGAGCCAACTGCGCCTTCTGCGCGCGCTTAGTCAGGCCCGAACGGGTATCGAAGAAATGCTCCGCCAAAAGAACCGGAACACCACGGCACAGCAAAATACCCACCACCACGGCAAGCAGACCCAGAGGATTCGCAAACACCGCAGACACATTAATGCCCATGCCGCTGACCACGAAGAACAACGGAATCATGAACGTAAAACCAACCACCTCAAGGCGGCGAGTCATCATATGCAGAGCCGCCGGAGGAGTCAGAGTACGCAGAATCAGACCCGCCGCAAACGCACCCAGCACCGCATCCAAATCAAAGAGCGCGGTGCACATAATCAGGGTCGCCAGCAGGAACATCGCAAGACGCAGAACCGTCTGGCCGGTCGTATTCGCCTCCGCAGCCATAATCTGGCGCAGACCCGGCACATGCGCAAACAAGCGGTGGGGAATCAGTGCCGTAATCACCGCAACCACCATGAACGCCAGCAGCACCACAAACGCCATGCCCGGCGAACGCGACGACAGCAGCAGCGAAATAGCGAAAATCGGCAGAAGCTCACCCACAGCGCCGTGCACCAGCACCGCATTACCCACCGGCGTACCGGCGGCGCCATGAGACTTCAACATCGGCAGCAGCGTACCCAGAGCCGTAGAACTCAGCGCCACACCCACCGCAACATACGTATTCAGCTCACGCGAGAACGACGTAATAACCGCCGCACCCACCATACCCAGGGCAAAGCACACCACCCAGGTGGCAATAGCGCTATAACCCTGACGGCTACGCAGCGAGGACACGTTAATCTCAAAGCCTGCAATCAAAAAGAGCATGCCCAGGCCAAGCTCCTTCAACAGCGGGATACCACCCTCACTGCTGGCAAGGTTGAGCATATTGGGGCCAATGAGCAGACCAAAAATGAGCAGGAAGACCACATCCGGGATCTTCTTACCCGTCAAGCGCGAAAGAACCGGGGACAGCAACGCAACCAGCGTAATCCAAAAAATGGACACAAACTGGCCGCTATCGTGGCTCGACCCTTCCGAGAGAGTCGTACCCGAGGCAAGAAGAGCACCGGAAGTTCCCCAATCCGTCAGAAAAAGAGGGGAGAAAGTCGAAAACATAAAACCTCAACGTGGTGTATGTACAGGTGGGGTGCGTTTGAGACAGTAAACGGGGCAAAACATGCGCCCGCTGGATTACCCCACCTTTAAGAACGTACCAATGGTACACACCTACCCCCACACAACAACACTTGAACAGCACTCACCAGGGGGGTGAAAGGCGCCGGTCAACAGCAGACAGAGAAGCGGCATGAGAGCAAAACCTCCGCGCCACCGCCCCGCTGGACACAGCTTCCACCGTTACACTTAACACCTATGCCAGCGCATCCGGCACACACCACCGGAAGCGGCAGATACCCGGCAGGGCACACAGACTCTCAAACACGGCACTACAAGGAGCGAGGACATGGCAGCAGGGCGCACTCAACCCATCCCCACCGTCAGCAGCGGGGCACGCGCCGCTTCCCTCGGAGGTACCCGACGCGACCTCGGGCTCGACCTCGCCCGCGCCTTCGCCGTGCTCAGCCTGCTCATCCCCTTCGGATACTGGCTGCAGCTGATTCCGGTCTCATGGAAGTTCTGGATTCCGCAGACCCTCGTACCGGCTGAACCGCTCTTCGCCGCAATCCTGGGCGCAGCCGCCTGGCGGTACGCACGCACCGCAAACTTCCCGCAGCTCTTCGCCGGAACCATCGTGCGATTCCTTGCGCTACTACTGCTGGGCGTAGCGCTCATGCAAGGCATCACCTACCTGCCGCAACCGGGCGTCACCGTACCGGCACAGGGCTTCAGCTATTCTCTGCCCTTCGACATGCTCGTACACCTGGCACTACTCACCCTGCTGACCCTATTCGTCGTGCACCTGCCCCTCTGGGCAGTCGCAGCGCTTGCGGTGCTCACCAGCCCCTTTATCACCTGGACCTACACCCTGCTCATGGACGTAGCCGCCCAGGCTGACCAGTGGACCGCCGTTCAGTTGCCCCTCCTGGCGAGCCACGGAGTCAACCACGCCCAAAGCGCCCAGCTCATCTGGGTCATGTGCCTGGGCATCGTGCTCGTACGCCTCTACGACAACCTGCAGGCAAAGCTCGCAATCCCCGTCGTACTCGCCGTACTGGCGCTCGCCGTGTACCGCACCTTCAACCCCTACACGGAGCTGGGCTTCCTCAACAGCCCGCAGGTACTACTGACCCTGAACCTGGCGGCAACCCTCTACTTCTGGGCTGAATGCGCGCGCCTGCTCTCCGCACAGGCGGGAATGCTCACCCCCGTTGCCCGCCTGGGCCAGATGTCGCTGAGCGCCTCTATCGTGCTGGGTGGAATCATCATCTACGCCGGCCCCACCATCAAGGCATTCACCGTCGGCGAGCACTACGTGGCAACCGGAGGCTGGGGCACCGCCGTGTACTGGAGTGCCTTCCTGCTACTCGGCGCCGTCATCGCCCTGGGCTTCTGCACCCTCTGGTCGCGCATGGCGCGCTCCGTAGCCGGACGCGGCCCCCTGGAGGCGATTCTCGCCCTCATCTCCGGGCGCGGCTAAACACGGCCGTACAACGTGCAAGCGACCCCTTCCCTGCGTTCATGCGCGGGGGAGGGGGTCGCTTTTATATACGCCGGAAACTGCTGAGGAATCTGCGGCAGAAATACTGCAACAAAAATACTGCGGGTACGACAAAGCCCCGGTCCAGCGGACCGGGGCTAGTTGTCGGGATGACAGGATTTGAACCTGCGACCTCGTCGTCCCGAACGACGCGCGCTACCAAGCTGCGCCACATCCCGATGTTGACCTATCAGCGAATACCGTAGGCAACTCACCTAGGATAACCCAAAAAAATTCAGAACGCAACACAGCGGCACGCTATCGCTCGGGGAGGGGCAAATAATGCTTCTAAGCGTCAGCCTCCTGAACCTGATTCAGCTCATCCCAGGAAGCGTACATTGCCGCAAAACGACCGCCGGAGGCAATCAGCTGCTGCGGGGAGCCATCCTCCACCACGGAACCCTCATGAATCACCAGCACACGATCAGCGCCCAAAACCGTCGAGAGGCGATGCGCAATCACCAGCGCCGTACGCCCCGCCAATACGGTACGCAACGCCGCCTGCACCGCACGCTCACTCGGAATATCCAGCGAAGCCGTCGCCTCATCCAGAATCAGTACCCGCGGGTTTGCCAAGAATACGCGAGCAAAAGACACCAGCTGACGCTGACCCGCCGACAGGGTAATACCGCCGCGACCCAGACGCGAATCGTAGCCCTCGCGCAGACGCTCAATGAACGCGTCAGCGCCCACCGCCTTAGCGGCAGCCTTCACCTGCTCATCGGTCGCCTGCGGGTTACCCATGCGGATATTCTCCAGAATCGACGCGGAGAACAGGAACACCTCCTGGGTCAGCATGAGCACCTCACGGCGCAGCTGCACGTCCGCCAGCTGGCGAACATCCACACCGTCAATACGCACCTGACCGGAGGAAACATCGTAAAAACGAGCCACCAGCTTAGCGATAGTCGACTTACCGGCACCCGTAGCACCCACCAGCGCCACGGTCGTACCCGGCTCAATGCGCAGGGTCGTCTCCTTCAGCGCGTGACGATCCGAAGTGTACCCAAAGACCGCCGAATCCAGCTCAACCAGGGCACCCTGAACCTTGCCGCTCTCAGCGGTACCGGTAGCAGACTCTACAGCGCGCTCATGCGGATGCTCCGGCTCAGCCACCTCCGGCTCCTCAGCCAAGAACGAGGACAGCTTCTCCAACGCGGACATCGCCGACTGGAACATGTTGTAGAACTCAGAGAGCTGCATGACCGGCTCAAACACGCGGTTCGCGTAAATCACCAGCGCCAGCAGAGTACCGATCTGCATGGTGCCGCCCAGCACCGCATAGCCACCCAGCACCAGCGCACCGGCAATAAACACGTTGCCCAAAAGCATCAGCACGGGCGAGTAGATGCCGAAAATCTTAATCGAATCCATCACCGCCAGGCGGTAACGCTCCGACGCCTGGGCGTACTCGACGCGCATCTGCGCCTCCGCACCAAACGCCTTTACCGCGCGGATACCCGTAAAAGTCTCCACAAAACGGCTCGTTAGATGCGCAGACTCGGTACGCATCGTGCGGAAAACCGGCACCGCCGTCTTCTGGAACCAGCGCGTCAAGAAGTAAATCGGCACGCCCATGACCAGCATGAACAGACCAATACGCCAATCCAGCAGGAAAATAGCGACCGCAGAAATCACCATGGACAGCAGCGTAATCGCCAGCTGGCTAATGCCGCTGTCCAAGAAGCTACGGACCGTATCAATATCGCTGGTCAGACGCGAAATGACCTTGCCCGAGGTGTACCGCTCATGGAACGACACGCTCAGCGACTGCGCGTGACGGAACACCCGCTTACGCAGGTACACCACCACGCCCAGCGACACGCGCACCGTGTACGCCACGTTGACCCACGAGAAAATCGCGGTCACCGCGGTAGCCGCCACAAAAAACACCAGCAGGGTCAGCAGGACAGAAGCATCACCCTGCTTGAGCGGCTCAATGGAACTATCCAAAACGCGGGCAATCAGAATCGGCGCAATCGCCGACGAGCCCGACACCAAAAGCACCGAAACAATCGACAGCGCCAACGCCCCACGATGCGGGCGCAACATCTGACGCAGCAGAGCCATCGAGCGTTCGCGAGTCTCCGCGCGCTCCTGCGGGCTCATCTGCTCCCGTGGCTCCGCCGGACGATGATGGGCCATTAGCCCTCCTCCATCGTCATCAGCTGGCGGTACTGCTCCGAAGAATCCATCAGCTCAGCGTGAGTACCCTCAGCCACCACGGCACCATCAACCATCAGCAGCACGCGGTCAGCCAGAGCCACCGTGGAGGGGCGATGCGCCGTCAGCAGGGTAGTGGCACCGCCCAGGCCCTCTAGACCCTCACGTAGACCGGTAATAATACGCTCTTCGGTGTTCACATCCAGCGCCGAGAACGGGTCATCCAGCAGTAGCACTGAGGGGCGCTTCGCTAGGGCACGCGCCAACGACAGGCGCTGACGCTGACCACCGGACAGGCTCATGCCTTCCTCACCAATGACGGTATCCAGACCCTGCGGAAGCTCCGCCACGAAGTCGCACGCAGCCAGCTGCAGCGCGGTGTTCAGGGTCGCCTCCAGCTCTTCCTGGCTCGGGTAGTCCTCATCCTCGGTGCCGCGCTCGTACTGCTCGGCAACGCCCATCAGCACATTCTCGCGGACCGTGCCGGAGAAGAGCACCGCCTCCTCAAAGACGAACGCGGTCTGGGCGCGCACCTCCTCAATAGACATGTCAGCGGTATCGCGGGTGCCAAAACGCAGGGAACCGGAGGTCGGCTCGTAGAAACGCGGAACCAGCGAGAGCACGGTCGACTTGCCGCTACCGGTCGCACCGACCAGCGCCAGAATCTCGCCCGGGAAGACCTTGAAGTTCACGTCCTTCAGCACGGACACCTCGGGTGCCTTCACCTCAGAGTCTGCACCGGTAGCCTCTGCAGGAACAGGTGCCGGCGCCTCGGCTGCGTCGTAGCTGAACTGAACGTGATCGAAAGCGACAGATACTGCGCCACCGCTGGGGTACTGCATAGTTTCCTTCCCGGAGCCGCCCTCGGCAGACACTCCAGCTACTGTTGACGAATCAGAAGCACCCTGCGGATGCTCGGGCCCAGACACAGCCCCGGAGCCACGAACCAGCGGCACCGCCTCAAAGCCAGGCTCGTCCATGACCTCGTTGTGGCGTTCGAGCGCCACCTTATAGCTCAAATAGGCAGACATCAGCGCGGTCGAGCGCGTCACGTGGCTGAGCACGGTCGTCTGCACCGCAAAGTAGGCGGTCATCGCGCCCAGACTCAGGGTGCCCGCCGCAACCTGCGAAGCGCCCACAGCCAGCGCCACCGCCGTGGAGACACCCACAATCAGACCCTGATACAGGGCAACGCGAGCCACCAGCATCGACCTGCCGTACTCGCGCACCTGCAGGGCATCCACGGACTCGGAATATTCCTGAATCTGCTCGGGGGAGCGGCCCAGCGCCTTAATCACGCGGATACCGCGCACCGACTCCTCGATACGGGTGGAGAGGTCACCGGTCATCTGCTGAATCTCATGCGAGGCACGGTAGTACTTGCGGGTAAAGTTCACCAGCGACAGCACCAGAATGGGCACCGTCACCACGAACACCAGCGCCAGGGACGGTGAAGAACGCAACATGAAGAAGCCGCCGACCAGGAACATCACCGCAACAGTCAGCAGCTGCACAATACCGAAGGACAACCAGCGGCGAATCGTACCCAAATCGCTCATGGAACGGGTCAGCAGCTGACCGGAAGGCCAACGGTCCAGCAGCGAAAGCGGGGCGCTGAGCAGGCGGTCAAAGAAGTTCATGCGCATGGACAGCTCAATCGTGGAGGTCGGGTCCACAATCAGCCAGCGCCTCCAGTACATGAAGGAGGCGTGCGCAATACCCAGCAGAAGCACCAGGCCACCGGCAATCCAGATGGCGCTCTCAGTGGTGCTCTGCGAGAGATGATCCACAATAATCTGCAGCATCTGCGGGATGGCAATCTCAAGGGCACCGGCGCCGAACGCCACGAGCAGACCCACACCCCAGCGCAGACGAATCGGACGCGCATAAGCCGCCAGGGTGCGCGGGGCACGCTGGCCGTGTGCGTAGTCAATCGGGTCGGGGGTTGGCTCGCTCGCGGTCTCAAGGAAGGGGTTGCGGCGGCGCTTAGTCGTGTGTGCTGTAGAGGCCTCAGACATTAGCGGCGACCACCTGCCGAAGCGGCGGCGGTAGGCTGCTCCTTATCGCGAGCCGTGAGGGTCACCAGGATCGCCTCCGGCGGGCAGAATAGACGCACCGGCGCAAAACGAGAGGTACCCAAACCGGCAGAAACCTGAACCGGGATACCGGACTGCTCGCTGACGCCCTTCGCACGCGAAGGCGGCAAATCGCAGTTGCTGACCAGAGCGTGACCGCCGGGTAGGCAGACCTGACCGCCGTGCGTATGGCCGGCAAAAATAGCCTGCGCACCGTCCTGCACGAAGCGGTGCAGGGTGCGCATGTAGGGGGCGTGTGCCACGCCAATACAGACGCTCGGCTCCTGCCCCTCGTCGAAAGCACCGGGGGCGAAACCGGGGTGCTCATCGTAGCGCAGGTGCGGGTCATCCACACCGGAGAACTCCAGACGCAGACCCTTGAGGTTCAGGGTGTCGTAGCGGTTGACCAGGCCCGTCCAGCCGCGCGACTCGAAGGCGTCGTGCATCCGCTCAATGGGCAGTGCTACGCGTGAGCCCTCCTCAATCATCTGCGGGGTGCGCGGCTGCCAGAGGTAGCGTGCCGGGTTCTTGAAGACGGGCGCGAAATAGCAATTCGAGCCGGGCACAAACACACCGGGGAAGTCCATGAGCGGGTCGAGCGCCTCCAGCAGCGGACCCATACCGTCCACGTGGGAGAGGTTATCGCCCGTGTTCATCACCAGATCCGGCTCCAGGGCAGCCAGCGAATGCATGAAGTCAATCTTCTTCTGCTGGCCCGGAATCATGTGCATATCCGAAATGTGCAGAATCCTGAAGTCGGGGCTACCGGCGGGCAGCACCGGCAGGGACTCGGTGCGGAGCTGAAAATTATTCAGCTCAATAAAGTGCCCATACGCCGCCGTGGCGGCCCCCAAGGCTGCAGTGACGGCTACCGCCCCCGCAACCTTCTTCAGGAGCGGGGAGGAGCCGCGTGCGCCGGGGACCGCCACGGGGACGCGGGCGTTGACTGCGTTTTCACACATTATCAATCGCCTTTCAGGCTTCAGCTGGATTAGCTAGGGTTCGAGCTGTAGGACAGAACCTTATCGCTGGGGGTGGTGAAGTCCTTCGTGTCGTACTTCGGAGCAATCGTCTTCATGAACGACTGCCACTGTGCACCCGCGTAGGTTGCACCATCGACGTACTCGAGGACTCGACCGTTAATGCCCACACCGTTCAGGGAGCGGAAGCCGAGGTTGTTCGAACCAACCCAAGACGCGGTGGACAGGCCACGAGTGTAGCCAACCTGCCAGGTCTGGGAGGAGTTATCGTTCGTACCGGTCTTCGCAGCCGAACCGTTCGGCAGGCCAATGCCACGCTGGGATGCGGAACCGCCAGGCTGGATAACGCCCTTCAGAACCCAGCTGACACCGTTTGCGATGTCCGGCTCAAGAACCTGCTCGCACTGGTTCTGGTATTCCTTGAGGGTCTCACCGTTGGTCTTGGTGATCTTATCGACCGGGCGGGGGGTGCAGTACTTACCTTCAGAAGCGAAGATAGCGTACATGGATGCGCTGGTCAGCGGGGAAATACCGTACTTGGTACCACCAATGTTGGTACCCAGGTCGGGGATGCTGTGCAGCGGCTCGCCGGTACCGTCCAGCGCGTGCATCTTGATGGACAGGTCGTGCACATCGCACAGGTCAATCTGGGAGAGCATGCCGTACAGGTACGAGTTCAACGACTGGCGAATACCGTACGCAGCGGTACCGTAGGTCAGACCGCCGTTGACTGCGTTCTTGTAGGACCAGCCGTTCGCCTGACCGGTGTAGTAGTACTTGCCGCCGTCATAGCACTTGGCGTTCCAGCCGAAGCTGGTGGGCCAGAACAGCTGGGTGCCGTTCACGGTGCCGTTCGCACCGCGGCCGGTTCGGAGCCACTGAGCCAGAATAATCGGCTTGAACGTCGAACCGGGCTGAAAGCCGCGGGTACCACCGTAGGCGCTATCAACGTTGTAGTTGTACTCGGTCTTCGAGTGGTCGTTCGCGTCAGCAGGGGTGCCGAGCTCGGTGTTCTGAGCCATGGCGATGACGCGGCCGGTGCCGGGCTCAACACTGGTCAGAGCGGAGTTCACGTCGTTCCAGTTGGTTGCTGCCGGCTGGGTGGAGTCCACTGCCTGCTTTGCCGCGGTCTGAGCCTCGGGGTTCAGGGTGGTGACAACCTTCAGGCCGCCACGCTTAATCGCGGTGTTGCGCAGCTCAGCGGTTGCGCCGAGGGACTCGTCCTGCAGCAGGTAGTTGACCACGTAGCGGCAGAAGAACGCCTTGTCACCCGCCAGGGAGCAACCCTGGGACTTGGGGTGGACGTTGAGCTTAATGTCGCTAGCGATGGCGTCGCTGTATTCCTTATCGGTAATCTTGCCGTCGCGGAGCATGGTGCCCAGAACGATGTCGCGGCGTTCACGGGCGAGCTCGGGGTTCACGGTCGGGTCGTACACGTTCGGTGCCTGCACCAGACCGGCAAGAAGCGCGGACTGAGCCACGTTCAGGTCCTTAGCGGAAATACCCCAGTAGTACTGTGCAGCAGCCTCAACACCGTAGTTCGAACCACCGAGGTTCACGATGTTCAGGTAGCCTTCAAGGATTTCGTCCTTGGACTTGTTCTGCTCCATAGAAATCGCAAGCTTCATCTCGCGAATCTTTGCGGCGTAGGTCTTGTTACCGTTCAGGGTTGCGGTAGCGTCCTCACCGCGAGCCACAGCGGCATCAACGATGAGGTTGTTAACGTACTGCTGGGTCAGGGTCGATGCACCCTGACGGCGGCCGCTACCGGAGTTAATAATGTTGTTCAGGAACGCACGACCAATACCGATAGCGGAGACCGCACCGTGCTTGTAGAAGTCGCGGTCCTCCACCGAGACGATAGCATCCTTCATGTTCTGCGAAATCTGATCCAGCTTGACCGGGTCGCGGTTCTCTTCGAAGAAGGTCGCGATTTCGGTCTTACCGTCAGCAGCGTAAATAGTAGAAGGACGGGAAGAGATGCCATCGGCAATGTCATCAGGAAGGTCCTGGAACCATGACATCGACGCGTTCGCGACCATACCGGCACTCACAGCCGGGGGTACGACAATAATTGCCGCGAGGAAACCGGCAATCACGCTGAACGCGAGGAACTGCAAAAAATCTCCCGGGCGGCGACGCGCACGGGTTTTCTTAGATGAAGCCATTCATTCAGTTTATCCCATGAAGCTGTGAGAGGAAGTCCACCTCAGCACCCCATAGGGAGGTGAACTTCTCCACCTTAAGAATAAAGCCCCAAAAGCCGCGGACATTGACCGAAACCATAGTGAATCCCTTTTACTTATTCGACCCTGAAAGCTAGGCTAGAGGGTATGAAGAAATGGGAATACGCAACTGTACCGCTGATGATCCACACGACCAAGGCTATCCTCGACAACTGGGGTGAAGACGGCTGGGAGCTCGTCACCGTGCTGCCCGGTGCTTCCGCACCTGCCGGTGCAACCCCCGCGTCGAACATGGTCGCTCCGACTCAGGGCAACCCTATCGCCTACTTTAAGCGCGAAAAGGCTGACTAAGAGCAGCGTACCCGGCGGTCACCTCACATATTCCTCTCCTCTTTATAGGGGAAGTGGGAATAGATGAGGAAGGCCGCCGGTTAGCCGTTTAACCGCTGCCTGAATATCAGTAGCGTTTAGATTTGCGGCGTTCCCCCTATCACCGTTTGGGTGCCAACACCCGCCATCCTTCTGGAGTAATCATGACTGAATCCCGTATTGAAGCACGTATCCGCGAGCTCGGTTACGAACTGCCCGTCGCACCCGCCCCCGTTGCCGCTTATGTTCCCGCGGTGAACTCCGGCTCCTACGTGTACACCTCCGGCCAGCTGCCCTTCGTGGACGGCGTTCTGCCCGCTACCGGTAAGGTCTCCGACTCCGGCGCTGAGGGCTTCGTGAACCCCGAGGATGCGAAGAAGTACGCGGGCATCAGCGTGCTGAACGCCCTCGCCGCCGTTAAGTCCGTCATCGGCGACCTGGACCGCGTGCAGCGCGTCGTGAAGGTCGTTGGCTTCGTGGCATCCGAGGTGAACTTCACCGCTCAGCCCGCCGTCATTAACGGCGCATCCGAACTGCTCGGCGAAATCTTCGGCGAGGCAGGCCAGCACGCACGCTCCGCTGTGGGTGTTCCCGTTCTTCCCCTGGACTCGCCCGTAGAGGTCGAGATTATCGTTGAGTATGTCTAATCTGTACACCGGCGCGCTGCCGCTGTCTGCTATTCGTGCTGCCCAGGCTCAGCGGGCAGCACAAAGTGGCGCCCAAAAGACGGTGAACGGTATCGACGGTCATGGATCAGGCGGAGCGCAGGACATTAAGACCCTGCCCCTGCCGGTGCAGGAACGCCGCTTCGGCACCCCCACCCCGGCTGATGGAGTGGAACGTCCGCGCATGTTTACCGGTCGACAGCCCGCAGCTAACCCGCGCACCTCCTGCATTCAGCGTCTCTACACGATTCCCGAGTTCATGCGCACCGCAGCCGAAAGTTGGCGTGAAGGCGGTAACGAAGGTGCGACCGGCTGTACGATGCGCCAGGCGGCATCCGTCATTTTTGTGCGCGACGGCGACAACGGCCTCGAAACGATTCTGACCTACCGCCCCGGCATCTCTCCGCTGGGCGTGGTCGCATTCCCCGGCGGCACGGCTCTTCCCGGTGATGATGAGTCTGCATCCTGGATTGGCCCCGGTGCCGAATACTGGGAAGAGCAGTTCCACTTCTCCGATATTGCTCAAGCACGCCGCAGCGTCATGGCTGCCGTGCGTGAATCCTTTGAAGAGACCGGCATTCTGCTCGCTGGTGAGGACGAACAGGACGTGGTGGAGCGCTCCAGCACCCCTGAGCTCATGGCGTGGCGTGAAGCGGTTGCCGAGCAGGACAAGAGCTTCTCTAACTTCTTGACCTCCAGTGGTCTGAGCGTGCGCGCCGACCTGTTGCGCCCGGTCGCGCGTTGGCAGTCCCCGGACTTCTTCCTCAAGCGCTACGATATCGCCTACTTCACCACGGCGTTGCCCGTCGGCCAGGACCCGAAGCTGCTGCTCGGTAAGGGCGTGTGGGGTGACTGGTTGAACGTGCGTGAACTGCTCGAAGCCAAGGACACCAGCGAACTGGGTGACCGCATCGGCCAGTCCAATACGGTGGGTCGTACCCTCGATCAGCTCATCACCCCCGGCGTGATGTGCATGCTCGAGTCGCTGGCGAAGGCTCAGACCTCCGTGGCGTGGCTGTCGAAGCGCCGCAAGATTGAGGTGAAGAAGCCCGTGCTCGTCACCCACAACGGTGCATGCATGCTTTCCTTCACCGAGGTGGTCCCGGCGACGACCGGTTCCATGTACACCGGCGCGATGGGTGTGCTCTAACGGGTTTGCCGCATTCGTACGCTCGTGAGATGAAGCGTTAAAGAAATCAGGAGCCGTTTCCCCATGCAGAGGGAAACGGCTCCTGATTTATTTAAGTCGTGCGTCTTTAGCGGGAACGCTGGCGCAGGCGGGGCAGGTCCAGAATGACCACTGCGCGTGCCTCCAGGCGAATCCAGCCACGAGAAACGAACTCGGCAAGAGCCTTGTTCACGGTCTCGCGGGATGCGCCAACCAGCTGTGCCAGCTCTTCCTGGGTCAGCTCGTGAGCAACGAGCACGCCGTCGGTCGCGGGGCGGCCGAAGCGGTCAGCCAGGTCCAGCAGAGCCTTAGCGAGGCGGCCGGGAACGTCGGAGAAGACCAGGTCAGCCAGCGCCTCGTTAGCGTGGCGCAGGCGGCGAGCCAGAGTCTTAATAACCTGATCGGAAATCGAGGGGTCTAGCTGCTGTGCACGCTTGAAGGACTCGTGCTTGATGGCAGCCAAGCGAGTCTCAGAAACAGCCACAGCGTTGGTCGAACGGGGCGAAGGATCGAAGAGAGCCATCTCGCCGAAAACGTCACCGGGACCCATAATCGCGACCATGTTCTCGCGGCCGTCAGCGGCGGTGCGGCCCAGCTTGACCTTACCGGAGAGCACAGCGAAGAGCTGGTCATCCTGGTCACCCTCGTAGAAGAGGACAGCGTTGCGGGAGAGGTCAATCTCCTGAATGTCATCGGTCAGCAGAGCGAAAGCTGCGTCGTCGAGGTTAGCAAAGAGAGGGGTACGACGGAGGATCTCGAGATCCATAAAGTTCTCCTAGATATGAGGTGATGAGCCGAAGCTCGTAAATGTTCAGTGAGTGAGCCCGAACCGGTGTCATGCGTCTCAACATCTGAAATGTGAGAAGGCTCAAGCTAGTGTGACATATTCAACTGATATGAGCGTACCCTAAAAAAGCGCTTTATGCATTCCGATATAGGGCGCTTTACAGCAAAAGTTATTTCTTTCGAGAAAATTCAAAGCTTACCCACAGGTTCAGCCCCTAATATCAAGCATCCAGGTGTGTACTTTTTCGGTACCAAGCACGCTGACACCCTCATGACGCGGAGGCGCACCGCCTCCACACGCGGTACGATGCGACGAGGCAGAACCCGGTCTCAACAACCCCGGAACCGCCCGTCACGCCCGCCGCAGGGTCTAGCGTGCCACCACACTCACCGGGCGCCAGCCCGCACCAACCACATTGGGCACACCGTGACCACTTCTACCCACCAAGGAGGCAATTAGTCGTGACGACTGGCATCAACCTGCTTGATATTGCTATCCCCATCATCTTGCTGCTCTACTTCCTCGCCGGAGTCCGCAGCGGATTCTTCACCACCCTCGGAACCTTCCTCGGCCTGGGTCTGGGCGTCTGCGCAGCAGCCTGGCTCGTGCCCCTCGCCGTCGCCTCCGTGGGATCACAGTGGAGCCTCATTACCGCCGTCGGCGTGCTCATCATCTGCCTGACCATCGGACAGTGGCTCGGCCTCATCGCCGGACGCACCATCCGGAAGGTCACCGACATCACCCCGCTCAAGGGCATTGAACGCTTCTTCGGCGGCGTGCTGAACCTCGCCGCCTGCGCCCTGGTCATGGTCGTGCTGACCATCTCCATGCGCACCGTACCCATCCCGCAGCTCAACACTGCGCTCAGCGAATCCAAGACCCTCTCCTGGATGGTCGCCTCCACCCCCGAGATCGTCAAGGACCGCATCAACACGGTACGCAATGACGTGCTCGCCTTCGGAACCATTCCGGAAGTCAGCCAGCTCATCGCCCCCGAAACCAGCGCCCCCACCCAGACCGTAGAATCCGCGGCACTGGATCGGGCGGCAGCCTCCGTGGTTGAGATTCTGGGCGCCGCAGAGCAGTGTGGCTACACCTCCACCGGCTCCGGCTTCGTCGCTGATAACGGCCTGGTTGTCACCAACGCCCACGTGGTCGCCGGCGTGACCTCCCCGGTCGTACAGGACTCCCGCGGCCGCACCTGGCCCGGCACCGTCGTCTACATGGACAGCGAACAGGACATCGCCTTCATCAGCGTTCCCAAGCTGCCGCTCGAACCGCTGAACATCGGCACCAACGCCGCCGCAGGTAGCCTCGTAACCTTCATGGGCTACCCCAAGGGCGGCCCGTTCAAGGCACTGCCCGCCACCGTGCAGGGCATCGGCAACACCCAGACCATCGACGCCGACACCGGCCGCGCCAACGCCATGCGCCAGGTCTACCAGCTGGCAGCCGACGTGCAGCACGGCAACTCCGGCGGCCCCGTCCTCGACGAAAACGGCAACGTGGTCGGCGTGATCTTCGGTAAGGCAACCAGCGGCCAGACCGGCTACGCCATCACCGCAAGCACCCTCAAGCAGGCACTGGCTGAAGGCGGCGACAACACCGCCGCAGTCTCCACCGGAACCTGCCGCAAGTAACTAGCCGCTAGATAGCGATAAAAGTTCAGGCTCCCGTCCTCAAGTAAGGAACGGGAGCCTGAACTATTTCACGACAGGAGGCGGGGCTGGGTTATTCCGCAAGATGCTGCACTGGGTTATTCGGCGAGATGCTGCGCTGTTATTCCGCCAGGTGCTGAGCCAGGAAATCAACCGCCATGACATAGCCGTACGCACCCGCACCGGCAATCACCGCAGTAGCCTGCGGCGACACAAACGAATGATGGCGGAATTCCTCGCGGCGATGCACATTCGACAGATGCACCTCAACCACCGGAAGCTCAGCCGCCTCCAGCGCATCGTGTAGCGCCACCGAGGTGTGCGTGTACGCCGCCGGGTTGATAATAATCGCCGCGCCACGAGTACGAGCACGCTGAATCTCATCCACCAGCGCCCCCTCATGATTCGACTGCATAAACTCAACATCAAAACCATGATCCGCCGCGCGCTCACGCACCATACGCTCAATATCGTGCAGAGTGGTGTAGCCGTACACCTCGGGGCGGCGCTGCCCAAGCAGGTTCAAATTCGGTCCATTAAGCACAAAAATCGTATCTGACATAAAACCAGTGTGGCACAGTGAGCGCCCGCTGAGCGCTAGTCGGCGCGAACTGCCCAGAAAAAGATCAGATGCAGAAAATGATGAGGGGAGGGGGAGAGAGCCGCGCGCGAGCCAAGTACGGTGAACCTCGCTACCGCCCACACCCTAAAGCCCGGTACCCTCGCGCTATGACCGAGAACGCCACCGAACCCGCAGCAGACGCACAGAACAGCGCGGCACAGAACACCCCGGAATACAACACTGCGGCAGAGAACGCCGAATCGCTCCTGCAGATCCGATTCGTTCCCGAATTCAAAGCCGCAGCCGCCGCACGCCGCCTCAACGCACGCGCACCCGAAAGCCACCTCGCCACCGTGCGCCGTGCCCGCAAAATCAACCGCATCCTCGGCGAAACCTACCCCTACGCCGTCGCAGAACTCGACTTCAACAACCCCTTCGAACTACTCATCGCCACCGTGCTCTCGGCACAAACCACCGACGTGCGCGTCAACTCCGTCACCGGGGCACTCTTCGCACGCTACCCGGACGCCGCTGCGCTCGCCTCCGCACGCACCGAAGAGGTCGAACCCTACATTCAATCCCTCGGCTTCTACCGCGCCAAGGCACGCTCCATCGTCACCCTCTCCCAGCAGCTCGTAGAACGCCACAACGGTCAGGTTCCCTCAACCCTCGAAGAGCTCGTAGAACTCGCCGGAGTCGGCCGCAAAACCGCGAACGTGGTCCTCGGAAACGCCTTTGACGTGCCCGGACTGACCGTAGACACCCACTTCGGCCGCCTTGCCCGCCGCATGGGATTCACCACCGCAGACGCCCCCGAGACGGTCGAAAAAGACGTCGCCGAACTCATCGAACGCAAAGACTGGACGCTCTTCTCACACCGCATGGTCTACCACGGCCGCCGCATCTGCCACGCCAAAAAGCCCGCCTGCGGCGTATGCCCCGTCGCCGACCTCTGCCCGTCCTATGGCGCCGGGGAGACGAACGAGCAGGCAGCACGTAAACTCATGAAATACGAAATGGCACCCGGTCGAGAAGACCTGCACCTGCGATTCCTGCAGGGGGCAACCCGCCGCGAACTCATGGCAGAAGGCTACCCGCTCAGCGCCTAACGGCGCCCGGAATGCAGCCGCGCAGAAAAGAGGTACACAGATGAGCGAAAACTCGCCCCAGCAGGAGGCGCAACACCCCGCCCAGCAGGCGTTGACCGCCCTGGCAGAAGGTGGCGTGGAATTCGACGTCCAAGCCCTGCTGCGCAGCGCACCCGCCAGCCCCCTCAGCAAAGAAGCCGCCGTGCTGATCCTCTTCGGCGTGCTCGATAACTCGCCATCCACCGGCGAATTTGACGGCTGCCCCGAAAATGTCAGCGCCGACCTGGACGTACTGCTCCTCGTGCGTGCCGCAACCCTGCGCTCACACGCCGGCCAGCCAGCCTTCCCCGGCGGCAAAATCGACCCCGAAGACTACGCGCTCGCCGAAACCACCGGTGAACCCGTCGCCCACATCGCCGCCCTACGCGAAGCGGTCGAAGAAACCGGGCTCGACCCCGCCGGCGTGCAGGTCCTCGGCCAGCTGCGCACCCTGCCGCTGCCCATCAGCAACTTCATGGTTACCCCCGTTATCGGCTGGTGGAACAGCCCCGTGCCCGTCGAGGTCGTCGACCACAACGAATCCGCGCTCATCGCCCGCGTGCCCGTGCGCGACCTGCTCAACCCCGCCAACCGGCACACCGCCTACGTCAAGCGCGGCCGCACCTCACACCGCACCCCCGCCTTCGAGGTGCGTATGCCCGGCGGCGAAGAATTCACCGTCTGGGGATTCACCGCAATTCTGCTTGACCGAATCTTCGACTCGCTCGGCTGGACCGTGCCCTGGGACAAGAAAAAGATGCGCCCGGCACCCGGCTACGAGGAGTAAAGCTCTTCGCGGAATAAACACTTGACTAGCGGATACAGGGTGCGGATAGGGGCGGCAGGTAGCTTGAATGAAGCTACCCGCCGCCCCTATTTTTGTCTCTATTTTGCCCGCAGATTATTTACCGTCTGCGTAGTTGTGCACCCGCGCCACCGACACCGGAAAATCAACCGGCACCCGACCGAACAGCAGACGCGCCGCCTCCGCAGCGCCCTCACGCACAATACGCTCCACACGATCCGCCTCCAGCTCGGGACCGCACAGCAGAAGCTCATCGTGCAAAAAATACACAATGCGGGTGCGCATCGGCATACCAAAAATCCGCTCCGACAGTAGACGGGAACGCACCGCGCCCATCCAGCACAGAGCCCACTCCGCCGCCGTACCCTGAACAATAAAATTGCGGGTCATGCGGCCGTGTGCACGCGCAGTCGACACCGCACGCGACTCAGCCGTCGGCGAAGACCGATCAGCCACAATCTCACGGAAACGCTCATCCACCGGCGGGGATGTACGACCCAAAAAAGTCGTCACCTGACCGCCCGCCTCACCAATGCGAGCCGCACGCTCCGTAAACTCCATGGCCTGCGGAAAAAGTGCCGCCACATGCGGCAACAGTGCACCAATCTCACCGCTACGGCCGCCGTACATAATCGCCAGCATGCCCACCTTCGCGTAGGAACGCTCCGTCAAACCCACACCCTTCAGGCGCGCCAGCTCGGCGATACCCGCATACAGGTCAGCGCCGCGACCCGCTGAAGCGAGCGCCTCATCACGGCTCAACGCCGCCAGGATGCGCGGCTCAATCTGCGAGCCGTCCGTCACCGTCAGCACCTGACCCTCCGGCGCCTGAACCGCCTGACGAATCTCTGCAGGAAGCTGCAGCGCGCCACCGCCGGAAGCACCCCAGCGCCCGGTTGCGGCGCCGCCCACCTCAAGATGCGGTCGGAACGCACCCTCAGAAACCCAGGTATCAGCCCAAGTCCAGCCGTTAGCGGTCCAAATACGGTACAGTTTCTTGTACCGCAGAATCGGGTCAATCAGCGCCCAACGCTTCTCCCGCTGCGCCGGAATCGCATCCGCCCAACTCTTCAACTCCCACGAGCGCGTCGACTTCACCGACACCCCCGCAGACTGCAGAGCACGCAAAAGATCCTGCGGCGAATCCGGGTTCAACGACGGCATAAACAGCATGCGCTGAATCTGCTCCGCCAACTCCTGCATCTTCTGCGGACGCTCCCCAGGCGCCGGGCGCGGACCCAACAACTCGCACAGATGCTCATGATGCGCCTGCACATTAAACGGGATGCCGTAATAGCCAATCTCAGCCGCCACCAACGCGCCGGCAGACTCAGCCGCCGCCAAAAGACGTAGCCGCTCCGGGTGCCTCGACGCACCGATAGCGCGCGCCTGCGCCAGCCACTCACGCATCAGCACACGCACCACCGGATGCTCCGGCAGCAGAGTCACCGGGCCCGCCGCCAACTGCTGGGCAAAAGGCTCATGGGGTGCCGCCTCCAGGAAATCGGGGGAGGAATCTGCAGAGGAATCGGCGGGTGCGGCGGAAGAGGTGGCGGGGGCACTCAAAAAATCAGCGCCGAACAGCTCCTCCTGACCCTGAATCTGCCGCGCCACCGGCAGATACCCCTGAGGCTCCACCGCCTCACGCAGATCAGCAAGATCCAGCACCGGGCTGTACTCCACAAAATCGCTCGGATGCGTAGCGGCAGTCGCCAAAATTCGCTGCACCAGACGCAAATCATGGCACAGATGCACCCGCACCCCGCGGTGCAGAAGCAGCGGGTCAACGTGGCGGGTATCAGCCCAAATCCAGCGCGGAAAACGCGCCTCCGCCGACTCGGACGCCTGACGCTCCACCTCACGCACATACGCCGGAAGATTCGCCGCACTCACCCGGTCCGCACGCGTAATCCGCGGAATAAAGGTCGGGTCCTGCAACTGCTCAGCGGTCGGCGCCGAAAAATGAAAAGCACCCCACGACGTCACCGGCTGGGCACCGCGCGGCGAAGCACCCGCGGCAATAGCCGAGGTGACCGGGTGCGCGGGGGTGCCGGTCTGGGCGGTAATACCCGCGCCGGTGGCAGGACTGAGTAGAACGTACATTCTTCCATTATCGGTGACCGGGTGCGAAGGCGCGCGGTTTGCGGATGAGCGGGCACGGGATACGTGCGAAAAGTACTGTGGGTGCGAGAGGGCAGAACGCGCCGCGGTTTGTCATAAAAGCGCCGGATGCGTGCGTTTTGTTCGTTTGGGGCGCGTGCATCGTGGATATTTCGGGGTGCGCGAGGAGTTATCCACAGAACGCTCATTCTCTTAAAAATTTAGGATGGGCGCAATGCTCTCCTAGAGCCATGAACCCCACCAGAAATCCCGCCAGCAACACCGGTAGTCCCAATGGCTACCCGACCAGCGCCGTGCAGAATCTAAGCACACAGAGTCCAAGCACGCAGGTGCAGGGAACGAATCGACTGGGTGCGCAGAATGCAGGTGCGCGCTCACTGCCCGCCCTGCTCATCCCCGAAGACTACCGCGCCCGCGCCGTCGCCCTGCACGCCCGCGAGCTAATCCTGCGCTCGCCGCAGATGAGCGCTATCGCCCTGAACGGTTTTAGCGGTGGTTTTAGCGGTGGATTTGGCGCCGGGGTTGAGACGGCAGCGGAGCGCGCGCCCGCAGAGGGTGTAATCGCCGCGGGCAGCGCAAACACTGCGAGTGCTGCGGACGGTGGACTGCTCCAGGAATCCCAGCCCCTCCGCGAGATTCTCGAAAATGCCGTGGACGAGGCAATCTACGCCATCGACGGCGGATGCCAGGGGAATGCCTGGGGGAACGCGAACGCAGAAGGAACGGGCGCAGACGGAAGCAATGCAGCGAAGCTCCGAAAATTCCGCGCCAAAGCTGCGCCGTCCGCGCCCGCCTCCTGGAGCTACCCCAGCGTGGAATACGTGCCCGTCAACCGGCAGACCGCGCTGCGCTACCTCGCCGCGGAACTTTACGGCCTCGGCGTCCTCGACCTGCTCCTCGACGAGGGGCAACGCGCCGGAACCATCACCGATATTTACGTGAACTCGCCCTGCGATATCTGGGCGGGCATCAACGGAACCACCCGCCCCGTAGCGCTGAGCCTCGGCAATGAGCGGCGCGTGCGTGACCTCGCCGAGCGGCTCATCCGCAGGCACGGCGGGCAGCTGGACGCCGCGCATCCGGCGGCTGACATTAGCGACGAGCATGGTAGGCGCATCCACGCGATTATCCCGCCGCTGAGCGAACGCACCCGGCTCTCCGTGCGCCTACCCGCCCGCGAGCGCCCCACCCTGGCGCAGCTGCAGGCCGCCGGGCTGTGCGATGAGGCGACCGCCGCCTACCTGCGCCGCATGATTGCCGAACGCCGCGGGTTCCTCATTAGCGGCGGCACCGGCACTGGCAAAACCACGCTGCTCAACGCTCTGCTGGGTCTGTGTACGCCGCAGGAGCGCCTCATTTTGCTCGAAGATACCCCGGAACTTGCGCCGCAGCATGAGCAGGTAATCGCCCTCAAAACCCGCGCCGCGAACTCCGAGGGTGCCGGCGAAATCGGGCTGGGTGAGCTGATCGTGCAGGCGCTGCGCATGGGCCCGGATCGGCTCGTGGTGGGTGAGTGCCGCGGTGCGGAGGTGGTGCACCTGCTGACCGCCATGAATACCGGTCACCGCGGTGCTGGAACGACCCTGCATGCCAATAGTGCGCAGGCGGTGCCTCTGCGTTTGTGTGCTCTGGGTGCGCTCGCCGGACTGGATAGTAGAACGGTCGCTCTACATACGGCGACGGCTTTTGAACGCATTATCCACCTGGAACACCGGGACGGTCGCCGCCGCATCGAGGGTATCTACAGTCTGCACCCCGCCACGCAGGGGAGCGAAAAGTACCTGCAGGTCAGGCGTATTTCTGTCGAATCCAATGTTGGGTACTAGCCCCCGAAATGGGGGAAACGGAAAACGTGAAAGGAGGAAGCAATGAAGCAGAAAGAGAAGAGTAATGGAAGCCCTCGCGGACGCTGGGCTGAGTGCTGGGTTGAGCGTATCGCCGGGCCCGCCAGTGCCGAGGAAATGCGCATGTGGCCGCTCATGTTGCGCACCCTCGCGCTGAGCCTGCGCGCCGGTATTCCTCTGCAGGAAGCGGTGCACGCCAACCCGGGCTCCAGGCAACTCGGGGAGTCCGGGCAGTTCGGGGAGAACGAGCTGGTGCAGGGTGCGGGGAAAACGCACGCGAAGAAAACAACCGCCCGGAAAAGCACCCGACTCCGACGAGCGCGAAGCTCCTCGCCGCTCTCCGAAGACTACGGGCAGAAGCGGTGCGCCGAAGATATTCGCCGCTTCACGCAGGCGCTCGCCACGGTCACCTCCTGGGGTGCCCCAGCGCACCTCGCCTGCGCCCAACTGCTCGAAAACAGCGCCCGGATGCGCCCGCACAGTCGCGAGCGCCTGCACGACCTGCAGCTGAGCCTTCGTATGAGTGAGAGCGCCGGCGCGCCGCTCGCCACGAGCCTGGAACGCGCCGCCGAACACGCCGAAGAACGCATTGATGCGCTCCTGGGTAGGCAGAGCGCCCTCGCCGCACCGCGCGCCACCGGCAGAATCCTCTCCTGGCTGCCGTTGCTCGGCCTGGGTCTGGGTGTGCTCATGGGAAGCGACCCCGTGGGCGTGTTGACCGGCTCCATTCTCGGGGCGCTTACCGGCTTGCTCGGGTTGGGGCTCGCCTTTGCCGGGCGACGCTGGACCGCCGTGCTCGTGCATCGGGCTGAGGTGGAAAGCGCGGCAAGTAGTGGAGCCGAACAAACCTCGAACGTGCCGCCCGTCGATACCGCCCTCGTGCTGGAACTACTCGCCGCGCAACTACGCGCCGGGCTCGCACCGCTCGCCGCCCTGGGCACCCTCGCCGAGGCGCTCAACAGCCGACCGCTACACACGGTCTGCCAGCGCCTACAGATGGGCAGCGGCTGGGGGAGCGCCTGGTCGGGCTCCGCGGCGGGAACCTTCGGTGAGCTGCGGGATGCGCTCGCCCCCGCCTACACGGGCGGCGCACCCAGCACGGCGCTACTGCTCTCCCTCGCCGATGCGCACCGCCTCAGCGAGCGCCGCGCGGCAGAACGCGCCGCCGGAAAGCTCTCCGTCGCGCTCGTGGTGCCCCTCGGGCTGTGTTCGCTACCCGCCTTTATCTGCCTGGGTATTGTGCCCATCCTCATTTCGCTGCTACCCACGCTGACTGGCTAAAGAACCAAGCCCATAAGCGCTGTTGACTAGCTGAAATGCCGAAAAGTTTAGACCCTCGCTCTGCGCCTCGAAGGCAGAAGAGCACCCACCCCGCCCCGAATGACCGGGGCGCAACGAAAGGAAAACCAATGACGAACACCCTCTGCGAAGCAATCCGCCACGACCTGCACCCGGGCGATGCCCCGATTACTGCCCCGGTCGGCGCACCGCGTGAAATTCAGGCTCACGCACCCGGTGCTGAAGCGCAGACCATTCTGGGTCCCGTACCGCTGTCCGTTGCCATTGCAACCACCATGAAGCAGCTGCGCGAAGAATGCCCCGAGCTTTTTACCGATGTTGAACTTTTCACCGGCGCTGAGCAGAAGCATGCCGACCCTAGGATTGACCCCGCCGAAATGGAGATGGATATGAACACTGACCGCCTGAGCCCCGAGCAGGCGCTGACCATTGCCCGAGCGCTCGCCGAGGGCTGCACCCTGGACGAATGCGGCGCCACCTGCCGCAGCCTGGGTGAGCACGCGCCCGGCTGTGCCGAATACGTGCCTGCTGAAGGCGATGAAAAGACGCCCGCTGAGTATGCCCCGGCGGGTGATCCGGAGGAGGGCGCCTCCACCGCGGAGTACGGCATTGTGATGCTTGCGGCGGTCGGCTTTGCTGGTCTGCTGGTGCTGATTCTCAAGTCCGATGAGGTGCGTTCCATGCTCCTGGATATTGTGCGTAATGCGCTGTCTATTGCGGGCAATACGGGACTGCTCTAGCGCTTTTGAAAATTCCATCGTGGAGTTTTGCTCTAGATGCTATGCACCCCGAAAAATGAGGCAAGAAAGGAGGAATAAAGAATGAATGCTCATGTGAATTTGGGTGCTTGGTGGCATGCTCAATCCGCAGGTAAAACCGGGGCGGAATCGGTGCCCGATACCCCGCACGAGGACGCCGCAGAAGAGGGTGTCATCACCGCCGAATTTGCGGTCGCCCTACCCGCCGTGACGGTGGTGCTCGCCCTCTGCCTGGGCGCCGCCTCCACGGGGGTTGCGCAGCTCAAGGTGGAGGAATCCGCGCGAACGGCTGCCCGCGCCGCCGCCCGCGGAGATTCCGAGGCGCAGATTCGCTCCGCCGTCAGCCGCATCGACCCGGCGCAGAGCGTGCAGATTTCCGTTTCTCCTGATGATGTAGCCGCGGCAGAGGAGGGGCGCGCCTGGCAGGTGCATGTGCGGGTGAGCCGTCCCGCCCCCGGCGTGATTGGCTCGGCAACCGGCTGGGTGCTGCGGGCGGATGCCCACGCCCGCGTTGAAGGCGGCGGCGAAAACGATGCTGAAAACGGTGCGGGTCATGAGGGTGAGTAGAGCCGCTATGCATCCCGCCCCGAAAACAGCCTCCGAGAATCAGTGCCCCGAAGAGGGTAGCGGCACCGTCCTCGCCCTCGCCATTATTGCCGCGCTACTGGTGGTGACCGTGGTGATTGCCGGGCTCATCGGGGTGGTATCCGCGAACCGCAGGGCTTCCGCGGCCGCCGATCTGAGCGCGCTCGCGGCGGCGGACGCCTACCGCGGGCTCACCGAGGGGGACCCGTGCGCGGTCGCGGCAAATCTTGCCGAACGCCACGGTGCGCACCTGGAATCCTGTACTTTTCCGGATCGCCCCGAAACGGTGGAGGTGACGGTCGCCGTCCCCGTCGCAGGACCCATGGGCATGCTGGGGCCGGCGAGGGTGCGTGCCCGCGCCGGGGCTGAGCGCCCCGAAGAAGAGTATGCCGAAGAAGAGCACGCCGCGGCGGGCAATGCGGAGGAGCTGAGCCCCGATGAGGTCGCCGAGCTGGAGGAAGAGCTGGAAGCTGAGCAGGACTCAGCGCCCGAACCCTCCGAACCAGAGAACCCAGCCGACTAGGCTATTTATGCTCATCGGGAGTTCTCATCCCAGCACGCCCTACGCCTCCGCCATACTCCGCAGCATCGCCGTTAGTAGCGCCCGCGCGCCGTGCTTGCTGAGCGGCTCGTTACGTTTGCTGTGTATAGATATTTTTTGCATCTTTTTGGGTATATAAAGATATTAAAACGTGATTTAATATACAACGGTTTGAGAGGAGAGTATATGCTGTAACACTAAGTCATATTTGGTTTACTGCTAGGGTTGTAAGCCAGCCTAGAGGAGGCATGACCAAAATACTGGATGTTTTCACTGCCGTCAGGATAGACTCAGAGAGTCATATTCATAGGAAGGAGAACCTACAGTCATGGCTAGAGTCGAAGCCGAGACTGACATCTGGGTCAGTGGTCTCTTCAAAGAGGCAAATATCGTCGCGAGCCCCCAGGGGAGCGGAATTAAAGAAATCAATGATGCTCTTAAAACAGCATCAAAAAAACTTAACGGACAACACGGCGCGCCGGACTTTATCGGCGTTTCGAAAGATTTTCTTATCGTTGTAGAGAATAAGAAGTCCATAAGAGAGCATGAAAATCGGGGATCTGATGGTGCCCTGCTTACTGAAGCAAGGTCAATTGAAAAATATGCACTAAACGGTGCGTTGCATTATGCTAAAAACCTCGCAAAGAATACATCTTTCAACAAAGTATTTGCCCTTGGTGTTTCAGGTGACGGTAAGCAGCATCGGATTTCTCCAATTTTTGTAAATGAAAGAGGAGATTATAAAGAATTGGAAGAGATAGAAACATTTGTATCTTTTAGCCCACAGAATATTGATGAATATTATATGCGTGAGGTGCTGGAAGAGGACACTAATTATGACCTTGAGACTCGTCAACTAATTTTGGATGCAGCAACTCTTCATGAAGACTTGCGAGCATATGGAAGTATTAAAGATACCGATAAGCCCCTTATTGTTTCTGGAATCTTGCTTGCGCTGCGCGAAATTGAATTTGGAAATTTCGATATCGATAAACTTGTCGGAGACGAGGAGGTGACTGATGGTAAGAAGATTTATGATGCAATTGAAGCCAATCTAAAGCGCTCGAATGTATCTCCAGAGGTAAAGCGCGATAAAATGCTGACTCAGTTTCGTGTTATTACAGACACGGAGATGATTAACGTAAAAAATGATACGCTCGGCATGACTCCCCTTAAGCACTATACGCGGTTCCTGTACGAAAAAATTTATACGAGCATACGCTTTAGTAAAACTTCTGAAGACATTTTGGGTCGCTTTTATGGTGAATTTATGTCTTATTCTGGTGGAGATGGGCAATCGCTAGGTATTGTCCTTACTCCACGTCATATCACGGATCTTTTCTGCGAGCTTCTAGATTTATCAGTAGAAGATAAAGTCCTTGACCCAACTTGTGGTACGGCAGGATTCTTGATTGCAGCCATGCGAAATATGCTGGATAAAGCGTCTAACGATGCTCAGCGAAATAGTATTCGTAAGAAGCAGTTGATCGGCATTGAGTCCCAGTCTTATATGTTCACTGTGGCTACCACAAATATGATTTTGCGTGGGGATGGAAAATCAAATCTTGAGAATGTTGACTTCCTTGCTCAAGCTCCATCTGTTCTGCAACAAAAAGGATGTACTGTGGGTATGATGAATCCTCCATACTCTCAAGGAAGCAAGGCTCACCCTGAACAATATGAAATTAAATTTACAGAACATCTTCTTGACAGTTTGGTGGAAGGTGGACGCGCTGCTGTAATTATCCCGCAGTCTGCCTTTACTACGTTGTCAGCAGATCGCGACAATATGCTTAAAAAACATACTCTGGAAGGCGTTATTAATCTGCAGAAGGATACCTTTTATGGTGTAGGAACTGTTCCTTGTATTGCTATTTTTACTGCCCATGAAAAGCACCCGAGTGGCAAGAAAGTTAAGTTTATTGACTTTACTGATGACGGCTATAAGGTCTTGAAACATAAGGGCCTTGTTGAGACTGCTGTGGCAAAGGACCGGAAACAGTACCTGCTTGATGTATGGCATGGACGTATCGAAGCGCCGAATAAATTTATCGTATTGGCTGAAGTGAAGCCGGGAGACGAATGGCTTCATTCGTACTATTATTTTAACGATGAGATTCCCGCAGTTGCTGATTTTGAAAATACTATCGCTGACTTCTTGACTTTTGAGGTCAATATGATTTCTCATGGGCGTGGTAATCTTTTGGGGTCAATTTTTTCTGATGAGGTAGAAAATAGCAAGGAGAAGAGCTAGAGTGGCTTCTAAAGCAGATATTTTAGAAAATCAAAGGTGGAAAGTTTTTAAATTCTGCGGTGAAGGGGGAGTGTTTGATTTACGCTCTACTTCCAGTGGGTTGGATTTTGATAAATCTGATATTTCTAAAAAGGAAGTTCCATATATTACTAGAACGGCTAACAATAATGGATGGAAGACTGAAATATCTCTGAGTCAAAATGCTGCTGTGGAGCTTGATCCGGGTGACACAATTACCATTGGTCTTGATACGCAAACTGTTTTTTACCAGCCTCGAGAGTACTATACTGGACAAAATATTCAGGTTATATCACATCCAAGGCTGAATAGAGTGACTGCAATGTTTGTAATACCAGTAATTCGAAACCAGGTCGAAAAATTTACCTGGGGAGCTAATGGTGCTACTCTTGGTCGTTTGGAGCGTAGTAATATAATGTTACCCGCCGATGAAAATGGAGAACCTGATTGGGATTTTATGGAATGGTATATCAGTAATATTCAGGGTGAGAAAATTAAAGAAATTATCCGGTTTTATGAATTTAAACTTAAAGAGATGGATGCACCTGAAGAGCTGGTGCAAATTGAGAATTGGGGGGAATTTTCTCTAGGGGATATATTTAAGTTTATTAGGAGGACTTCTGTCCCTATGAATCAGCAGACTGTTGTTTCCACTGGTGGGACAAACTATGTTGCTGCAACTAATCGAAATAACGGCGTAAGTAATTATGTGAAGTCAAATCCTAATATTGAGTATCCAGGGAATACTGTCGTTTTTGTTCGTAATGGTGAGGGGTCTATGGGGTACTCTGTTTATAAAAAAGAGTCTTTTATTGCCACCTCAGATGTAACGGTGGGAACTTCAAAGTATTTAAATGAGTACAATGGTAAATTTATAACCACGATTGCTGACCGTGTTCGTAGTAAATATAATTATTACTACAAGAGAAGTGCTAAGCGTCTTAAGGCGGAGATATTGACACTTCCGGTCGATTTGGAAGGTAATGTTGATTGGCTCATTATGGAGGAGTATGTAAAATTTTTGGAGTCGCAAAAAATTATTGAAATATTAAAACATCTTCGCTCTCTGGTATAGGGAAATATAATTTAAATATTAATGTGATTCATCCTTTCAAATTACTCAAGAGTAATTTGAAAGGATGAATTATTATATAAATAAATGTGGAATGTTATTTGTTTTTAGAAGGAATTCAAGACTTTTATAAGCTCATATTCCGCAGCATTGCCGTTAGCAGCGCCCGCGCGCCCTGCTTGCTGAGCGGTTCGTTGCGGTTACCGCACTTGGGCGAGTGCACGCAGGAGGGACAGCCGTTTTCGCATCCGCAGCTTTCAATCGCTTCGAGGGTGGCGCTCAGCCACTGCGCAACCGCGTTGAAGCCGCGCTCGCTGATGCCCGCGCCGCCGGGTGCGGCGTCATAGACGAAAATGGTGGGCCTGCCGGTGTCCACGTGAAGCAGCGTGGAGAGTCCGCCCAAGTCCCAGCGGTCGCTGGTTGCGATGAGCGGCAGTAGTCCGATGGCGGCGTGCTCGGCGGCGTGCAGGGTGCCGGGGCCGTCCTCTTCGGTCACACCCGCGCCGAATAGGTAGCTGGGCTCGAAGGTGAACCAGACCGCCTCGGTCATGAGCACTTCCGGCGGCATGGGTTGCGCCTCTTCGCCCAGGTATTCGCCGCCGTAGACGGAGAAGCGCCGGTAGCCGGTGACCTGGTCGGTGACCTGAACCTGCCCGCGGTGCATGGTGAGCGGGGCGAGCTGCTGTTCGCTGGGAACAGGCTCGCCAGGAGCAGGCACACCGGGAGCAGTCTCACCGGGAACCGCATCCCCAGCGGTGTTTTGCGTACCGTAGCTGACCCGCGCACGCTCCGCCAGAATACGCACCTCGGTGCTCTCAATGGCGCGCGTGTAGTAGTCCGGGTAGACGCGGCTGAGCAGAATCACGCGCTCGCCCTCGCTGAGGGATTCGACCACGTACTGCGCGCTCTGGTGAATGTAGATTGCGCCCGGGTGCCCCTGGCTCATGGCGTGCGCGGCGTCCATGGTGCCAACCAGGGTGCCGTCTTCGGCGTCGATGAGCTGGTAGGGTCCGCCGCCGGTACCGCGGATATCGACCAGGTCGGCGGCTGATTCTGCGTGCGTCCAGTACCAGCCGTCTGGGCGGCGACGCAGGTACCCCTGCTGCACCAGCCGATCCAGCAGTGCGGCGGTGTGCGGCCCGAACAGGCTCAGCTCTTCGGTGCGGAGGGGTGCCTCCTGCGCGGCGGCGCACAGCTGCGGGGAGAGCACGTACGGGTTGGTCGGATCGAATACGGTCGCCTCAACCTCCTGCCCGAAAATTGCCTCCGGGTGGTGCACCAGGTAGGTGTCGAGCGGGTTGTCGTCGGCAATGAGCACGGCGAGCGCGTCCTGACCGCTTCGACCCGCACGGCCCACGCGCTGCATGAAGGAGGCGCGGGTGCCCGGCCAGCCCGCCACGAGTACGGCGTCCAGTCCGGAGATGTCGATGCCCAGCTCCAGCGCGGAGGTGCTCGCCAGGCCGAGCAGTTCGCCGTTGCGGAGTTTGCGTTCGAGTTCGCGGCGCTCTTCGGGGGTGTATCCGGCGCGGTACGCGGCGACGCGGTGGGCGAGGCCCGCCTCCACCTCGTCGAGGTAGCGTTGGGTCTTTTGCGAGAGGATTTCTACGCTGCGGCGCGAACCGGCGAAAACCAGGGAGCGGGTGCGGGAAAGTACCAGGTCGGTGAGCATTTGCGCGCCCTGCTCCACGGGGGAGACGCGGCGCGGCGCCTCCTGCTCCGCCTTCGACTGGACCGCCTGCTGCTGGGTGCTGCGGGCACCCTTGGCGAGCTGATCGTGCGCCTTGGGCGGCATGAATTCGGGCTCCCAGAGCGCGACGGTGGTTTCACCGCGCGCGGAGGTGGACTCGGTAATGGCGGTGACCGCCTGCTGCGGCACGCCAATGAGCTTGGAGAAAGACTCGACCGGGTTGGAGCTGGTCGCGGAGGCGCCGTAGAACACGGGCACGGTGCGGTAGAGCGCGCAGACGCGGCGCAAGCGGCGCAACAGATTGGCGATGTGCGCACCGAAAACGCCGCGGTAGCTGTGCGCCTCGTCGAGCACCACGTAGCGCAGTCCGCGCAGGAAGGACGCCCACTGCCGGTGGTTGCTCAGAATCGAGTAGTTGAGCATGTCCGGGGTGGTGAGGATGAAGTTGGCGTGTTCGCGGATCCAGCGGCGTTCGCCGACGGGGGTGTCACCGTCGTAGCTTGCCGCGTGGAGTCCGGGCAGGTTGTAGGAGGTGAGGGCGGTGAGCTGGTCGGCGGAGAGTGCCTTCGCCGGTGAAATGTAGAGAACGTTCGCTCTATTATTAAGGTTTTCCGCCCCGGAATACGCGGAAGTTGAGCTCGCCGGCTCACCGCATGATGCACGATAAATAGCGTCTAGAGTGGGCATCAGGTAGCTCAGGGTCTTGCCCGAGGCGGTACCGGTCGCCACAATCACGTGCCCGCCGCTACCGGTACTCTCGCTGCCGGTACTCTTGGCGTCTTCGGAGTGCGCGGGAGCCCCAGCCGCAACGCGCCCTGCCTGCCAGCCGTAGCGCGCCGCACTCGCCACCAGCGCCGCATCGAGGCCCGCGTGGGCTGCGTTCGCCGCCTGCACCTGGTGGGCATAGGGCTCGGCAATGCCGAGCGATTCAAAAGCCTCCACCACACGCGGATGCAACCACTGCGGCCAGGGCGCGTAGCTCGCCTCCCTGGCGGCAATGGTGTGAATATGGGTCACCTGCTCGGGCAGGGTTCCGGTGCGTTCCGCCTCCGGCAACAGGGACGCCAGCACTTGCTGTGCGCTCGCGGGTAGCTCGCGGTAGCGTAGCGTTTTTGGGCGCGCCGCAGACTGCCCCTGCTCGTGCCGGTGTGTGGGTAGCTGTTCGGGGTGCTGGTTGGTGTTCTGCGAGGAGGTGCTGTGCGGCATGGGTTCCATTGTAGAGCGGCGGGCTACACTCCGACCTGCCGCCGGTCACTCGCTACCCTGAACGCCGGCTCCGAATCCGGCTCCGAACCCGCTCGGATCCTGCCCCGACCCTGAGCCTAACCCCGCCCCAGCACCGCTTCTGTACTGCCGACCCCGTAGTCAGCGCGCACATATCAAAAAATTTGCATGCTTTAGACGTATATGACGATAAAATAGTTTCGTGGCTCAAAATAAGATTATTCTGTATTACCAGTTCGCCCCCATCGCCGACCCGCAGGCGGTCATGCTCTGGCAGCGTGCCCTCTGCGAGAAGCTCGGCCTGCGCGGGCGCATCCTCATTTCCAAGCACGGCATTAACGGCACCCTCGGCGGCGAAATCAACGCGGTCAAGGCGTACACCAAGGAAACCCGCAAGTACCCCGGCTTCAAGAACATGGAGTTCAAGTGGTCCGAGGGTGGCGCGGAGGACTTCCCTCGCCTGTCCGTGAAGGCACGCGACGAGATCGTGGCTTTCGGTGCTCCCGACGAGCTGCAGGTGGACGAGAACGGCGTCGTTGGCGGCGGCGTGCACCTGAAGCCTGAAGAGGTCAACAAGCTTGTTGAAGAGCGTGGCGACGAAGTGGTCTTCTTCGACGGCCGTAACGCGTTCGAGGCGAAGATCGGCAAGTTCAAGAACGCTATCGTTCCCGACGTGCGCACCACCCACGACTTCATCCGCGAAATCGAGTCCGGCAAGTACGATCACATTAAGGACAAGCCGGTTGTCACCTACTGCACCGGCGGTATTCGCTGCGAGATTCTCTCCGCGCTCATGAAGAACCGCGGCTTCAAGGAGATCTACCAGATCGACGGCGGTATCGTGCGTTACGGCGAGAAGTATGGCGATAAGGAACTGTGGGAAGGCTCGCTCTACGTCTTCGACAAGCGCATGCACATGGAGTTCACCCCGGACACCGTCACCATCGGCAAGTGCGAACAGTGCGGCGCCCCCTCGAACAAGTTCGAGAACTGCTCCAACGATTCCTGCCGCGAGCTGGTTCTGCTCTGCCCCGAGTGCGCAGCTGATGACGCGAAGCGCCACTGCGTGCCCGAGTGCTCGGTGGACCGCGAAGCAGCTAAGGCGAACGCCTAATGGCGTCCGCTAAGGGTGGCGCGGTTCAGATTTCTGAACCTCGCATTGAGGAGCACCCGGGGCTGGTCGTTGCCGGCGTTTCGCAGGTGTTCCCCCTGGATGGCGACTTCTCCTCGCTGTGGGATGAGCTGAATCAGAAGGCGTCCCCGGCGATGCTGGATGTTCTGAACGTGACCCAGTACCTGGGCGTGTGCACTCAGCCGAACCCGAAGGGTCAGGTCCGCTACACGGCGGGCTTCCTGGTGTCGGAGCCGGCGAGCGCGGCGAAGCTTGGTCTGGGCGTGCTGGAGTTGCCTGCGAGCACCTACGCGGTGGTTGAGGTGACCGGCCCGATTTCGGAGTCCATTCCGGCTGGCTTTGCGAGCTTTGAGGAGGCGTTCTTCGCGAAGAATCCGCAGTACCGCCCGGTGGGTGGCCTTGAGGTGTACGGTCGCGGCGATATGCAGGCGGCTGATTACCGTATGGAGCTGTGGGTTCCGCTGGCGAAGCGTTCCTAGGGCGGTTTGTTTCTGCTGTTATGGCTACAGTTTTTGCTGTTGATTAGAAGGGCCCGGCAGTGCGATGTGTTCGTGCTGCCGGGTTTTTCTGTGCCCTTTTGCGCCCATACTTTGCACCCATACTTTGCGCCTATATTTTCGCCAGTATTTTGCGTCAGTATTTGTGTTCCGGCGGGCGGGTGTGCCGTGAGGTCGGGGGAGTGGTGCTCTTTGTGTAACACCTCGAAACAAATACTTGACATGTAAAGTATTTGGGTTTAGATTTAAACCACCAGCCCGGCACTACACGAGTCCGAGCGCAACCCACAAAGGAAAAACCATGAACACCCCCAACAACCCCGGCACTCCGCAACTCGACGAATCCATCCGCATCAGCCACCTCGAGCCCATGCGCGGCGACGAGAAGAAGCTCGGCTTCCTCTCCTTCGGCCACTGGGCTGAGGTCCCCGGCTCCCGCGTACCCTCCGCCGCAGAATCCCTGCACCAGGCAATCGACCTTGCTGTAGGCGCCGAAGACATCGGACTGGACGGCGCGTTCTTCCGCGTGCACCACTTCGACCAGCAGCAGGCAACCCCCTACCCGCTACTCTCTGCAATCGCCGCCAAGACCGAACGCATCGAGCTCGGCACCGGCGTGATTGACATGCGCTACGAAAACCCGCTCTACATGGCAGAACTTGCCGCCATGGCAGACCTCATTGCGGCGGGTCGACTGCAGCTGGGTGTCTCCCGCGGCTCGCCCGAATCTGTCATCCGCGGCTTTGAGAGCTTCGGCTACTACCCGGCAGAAGGCGAAAACGAGAGCGATATGGCGCGCCGCCACCTCGACATTTTCCTCAAGGCAATTGAGGGTGAGGGCATGGCGCCCAGCGCTCGCGTGGCGGGCAAGTACGCCCCCATTCAGCCGCAATCGCCGGGTCTGCGCGACCGCATCTGGTGGGGCGCAGGCACCGATAGCACCGCCGTGTGGACCGCCCAGAAGGGCCTGAACCTAATGTCGTCAACCCTGATGCTGGAAGATAAGGGCATTCCCTTCGACCAGCAGCAGGCGCAGCAGATTCGCCTTTTCCGCTCCGAGTGGGTGAAGGCGGGTAATTCGGGTGTTCCGCGTGTTTCGGTCTCCCGCTCGGTGCTGCCCGTTATCGACGAAACCTCGGCGCGCTACTTCGGTCGCCGCGCCGCGGAGGACTCGCAGGATTACACCGGCATTATTGACAGCAGCTTCTCCCGCTTTGGTCGCAGCTATATTGGCGATCCGGCGGACATTGCCGAAGAGCTCGCCCGTGATGAGGCGGTCCAGGCGGCAGATACCGTGCTGTTGACTATCCCGAACCAGCTGGGTGTGGACTTTAACCTGAAGATGCTTGAGGCAATCGTGAAGGAGGTCAAGCCCGTGCTGACCACTAAGTAAAGGCCCTGAGGTGAAGACCCCGCAACACCTTCTGCGCCAGCAGGGTTTCGCGCCAGCGTGCCGCCGTCGCTTCCGTGATGGGCGGTGGTCGCTGATGAGCGCGAACTCTGCCGCCTCCCGAGGGCAAGGGTGCGGAGCACGTGCGGCAGCCCGCACAAGTGGACAATTGGTCAGTTATCACTGTATAGTCATCGTATGCTGACTATTGCTTCACGCCTCGACGTCATGAACCGGCTCGGCCGCGCCATGGCCGACCCGACACGTTCCCGGATTCTGATGACCCTCCTCGGCGGCCCGAGCTATCCAGCCGTGCTCTCGCGCGAGCTGGAGCTGACCCGCTCGAACGTGTCCAACCACCTGACCTGCCTGCGCGATTGTGGAATCGTCGTCGCCGAGCCCGAGGGCCGCCAGACGCGCTACGAGATCGCCAACCCGCACCTCGCCGCGGCACTGACGTCCCTGATCGACGTCACGCTCGCGGTGGACGAGGCCGCGCCGTGCATCGACCCGGCATGCTCGGTGTCGGGCTGCTGTGGAACGGCGGCGGGAGCATGAGCGAGACCCTGACCACCGCGCGCCGCGCGATGCTGCACCGGCGCGTCCGCTTCATCGTCGGCTTCACGATCACGTACAACGTAATCGAGGCAATCGTCGCAGTCTGGGCAGGTGTCCTCGCCTCGTCCGCGGCGCTCATTGGCTTCGGGCTCGACTCGGTTGTCGAGGTACTCTCGGCCGCGGCCGTCACCTGGCAGTTCACCCGCAAGGACCCTGAGCGGTGGGAAACGGTCACCGTCAAGGCCATCGGCATCGCGTTCTTCGCGCTGGCGGCCTACGTCTCGATTGACGCGGTGCTGGCCCTGGTCGGCCAGGAGGGCCCCGACCGCAGCCCGCTGGGTCTCGGTATCACCGCGCTGAGCCTGGTCGTCATGCCTCTGCTGGCGTGGATTGAGGTCCGCACCGGGCGGGAGCTGGGCTCCAAGAGCGTGATGGCCGACGCCAAGCAGCTCATCCTGTGCATCTACCTCTCCGGTGCAGTGTTCATCGGCCTCGTCCTCGACAGCCTGTTCGGCTGGTGGTGGGCTGACTCGGTCGCGGCGCTGGTCGTGGCGGTGCTCGCGGTGCGCGAAGGCCTGGAGGCCTGGCGCGGCGACGTCGAGTCGCCGTTCGAAGTGCTAGAGGACCTCGAAGACGACTGACCCGTCACCCGACGATGAAGAGCCAGTGCTTGCAACCCAGACATGCGCTACGAAAACCCGCTCTACATGGCTGAACTTGCCGTCATGGCCGATCTCATTGCGGCGGGTCGACTGCAGCTGGGCGTGGACTTCAACCTGAAGATGCTTGACGCCATCGTCAAGGAGATCAAGCCCGCGCTGACCACCAAGTAAAGACGCTGGCCATCAAGTAAAGACCGCGTGCCAAGCTGTTTCCGGCGCTCTATAACGCGCTGAGATGCTTGAGCCCACACAGCTTGAGCCATGCATACAGTAAGGCCCCGGCAGGTACCCGCAAGGGTTCCGCCGGGGCATTACTATGCTCACGTTTTTAGAAATCTTTCGTCTTTTCCCAAGGCTCAATAGAGCCCGGAACCACCTCAAACAGCGGATGCGCACACGCCGCCAACTCGCCGCGCGCGGCGAGGCGCTCGCGCAGCTGGTGCTCCCACTCGGGGTCACGCCCAGCCACCTTGTGCTGCAGGAAGGCGAGCTCGTACTCCAGCTGACCGAGAGGCACAGGAATCAGCGCGACCGAAGCGTACGGGTTTTCTGCCTTGTCAGTGCAGCTTTTGCCTACGCTTTCGTCTGCGCCATCTTCGCCCGTACCAATCAGCGCACGGTTGAAAGAATAGCCGCGGGCATCCGCCTCATCCGCCAGCCCGGACAGGTAGGCGGCAACCGCCTCCAACGGGTACGGATGCGCACGAAAACGAATCAGCTGCGGATGGTTCGTGTACCCGCGAGTCAGACCCCGCAAAACCTTCTGCGCCAGCAGGGTTTCACGCCAGCAGGCGACCAGAGCGCGCCGATCGAGCAGGGAAGGGTGAAGGGACCAAATACGCACGCTTAGCCCTGCTCTTCTGCCGTGTTTGCGGCAGTCGATTCTGCGCCCGCGTGCTCGTCGCTAAAGTGCAGGAAGCTCTTGAGTACCAGCTCGCGCACCGCGTGCAGCAGGGTATCGCGCGGATGCTGTTCCTGAGTTCCGCGCGCCGCGGCGGCAGCCTCGTCGTATTCGGGCCAGGACAGCAGCATGGCAAGAGCCGCCACAATCTGACCCACGGCAAGCTCACCATCGCTCGCCGACGCAAAGCCCGCCGTCTCGGTGGAGAGTAGCTGGGTGCGGCACAGACCCGAACCGGCACGCAGCAAAATGACGCTGGGGTGCTCGGCACCGGGGCGGCCGTGGCGTTCCTCGGTGACGTCCTCTGCGACCTCCAGGTGCGCGGCGAGGAGCGCCTCATCGTCCATGGCGGCGAGGCGGTCGTAGCGGCGCACGGACTCGGTGAGGGCGCGGGCGATGGGCTGCTGAATCGGGTAGGTAATCTCCTCGAAACGCTGCAGGGGCTCGGTCACGCCTGCCGCGGTGGATTCGCTCGGGCGGCGCAGCCAAATCATGCCGAACCCAATAGAATGAACGTTCCGGGAAGCGAAGTCGTTCAGGTACGCCACGTAGGTCTGCTCGTAGTGGCTGCGGTCGCGGTTCTCGCTCGCATCCTTCAGCCAGGTCTCCGCGTAGGAGGCGGGGGTCAGCGCTTCACGCTGAATAAACCACGCCTCGGCGCCGCCGTCGGCAACCCAGACACGCGGGCGCTCATCCCACGGACGCGGTGCTTCCGGGTCCTTAGAATCGCGAATAATCTCCCAGTTGCCCAGCATCTGCGCGCGACCACCGGGCACCAGCACCGACGGCAGCTGACGCACCATCGTGCTCACAATTTCGTCACCGGGCAGACCGCCGTCACGGTAGGTGAACTGTTCCTCGGCGCTCTCACCGGCAACGCGCGGGGTAATCACGAACGGCGGGTTCGACACCACAAGGTCGAAAAGCTCACCGGCGACCGGCTCCAGTAGGGAACCCATGCGCAGGCTCACGCGCGCCTGCGGGTTCTGCGGATCAATATTGAGCGTCTGCGCGTTCAGCAGCAGGGTAAAACGGGTGAACGCCAGGGCACGCTCCGAAATATCGGTGGCGGTCACGTGCTCGGCGTGGGCGAGCAGATGGAAGGTCTGAATACCGCAGCCGGTGCCCACATCCAGGGCACGCTTGACGGGGGTGCGCTCGGTAATCTGCGCCAGAGTCAGGGAGGCGTGACCAATGCCGAGCACGTGATCCTTGCGGAGCACTCCGGGGCGCTGATGCGCGCCCAGGTCGGCGGCAACAAAGATTTCGGTGCCGTCATCGGCGGCGTGCGGGCGCAGGTCAACGCTCGCGGTCCAGCGGGCAGAATCAGCCGCATCGCGCTCAATCAGCGCGGCATCCGCAAAATCCTGCAGGGTATCTGCGAAAACCTCGGCTGCCTCCGCCTCGGTGAGCGGGCGAGCCAGCAGGAAAAACGCCAACAGACGCGCCAGATTCTTCTCACCCGCGCTGTAATCACCGCGCAGAATGTGCTCCACACGCCACAAGCCCGGAACCACCTGGTCACGAGCCATCGCCTCAGCCGCCTCAACACCGAGCAGCTCCTGCACAGCGTCATAGCTGTAGTTCAACGCCAGCAGGCGTTCACGGATGCGGGTCAGGCGGGCATAATCATCGCTACGGGGAGCATCCGCAACGGCGGCGTACTCGGGAGCGAAAGTGGCGGCAGAAATAGTCATGCACACCATTCTACGCACCCGCCGCATCTGCCCGGGCGCGCCCACCGCGTATAGGCGGCAGCGCAATGACACAGCTCCGACCCACCCACTGACCAAAACCGTCATCTGCGCAAGAGCGCCCACCCCATCGCATACACTGAAACCATGAGTAACCTGTACCCCGATGAAAGTATCAGCGTCGACAAGTGCTGGGAGCGTCTGCACGCTAACACTCTCGGCCGCCTCATTCTCACTGACGGACAGCACGTCGATGTGCTGCCCGTGCTCTACGCCGTCGCACACCAGGGCGACAAGCAGGAAATCTACATCCGCACCACCCGCGGCAACAAGTTCTCCTCCGTGGTGGTCAGCCGCCGCGTCGCCTTCGAAATTGATGAAACCCTCGAAGACGGCATCCGCTCTGTCATCGTGGTCGGTATCGCCCACTGGCTACCGCCGGAAATGACCCCGCAGATCGTGCGCACTTTCGACCTGCCCGACTCCGAAACCCACGAAATGCAGTGGGTGCGCATTGCGCCGCAGACCGTGTACGGCCGCGAATACCCGCTGCTGCCCGCATACCTGGACGGCACCCACCCCGACTCTGACACCCTCACCAGCTAGAAACGCAGGTGAGCGGGTGCGGTGCGCCCCAGCAACCGCCCCCATGTATCCCGTGCACACACCACCGCTCCGGTACCGTATGATGTACCGAGTACCCTGCGCACTCGTGCAAGCTCAACACGCCCGGTCCTCATCAACCAGAACCGGGCCAGCTCGCCTCGCGCCGGGTTCCGTGCGCTCGCCGCATGAAACGAACCGAGCGCACCACATCAACCCAACATAAACTACACCCCCACCGATCACCTCACCCGCGTACAACCACACCCCGCCGGCGCCCACAAGCGCCCGCGTAGGTTATGGTTGAATACGTAGCTTTTCAACACACAGATAGAGGAGTGCCGTGCCCGCTCAGGCAAAGACCGGAAAAGCCCTGCTGATTGTGGAGTCTCCCTCCAAGGTCAAAACCATTAGCAGCTACCTCGGCGAGGACTACCTCGTCGACTCGTCCATGGGCCATATCCGCGACCTTCCGCAGCCCTCCGAACTGCCCGAAAACCTCAAGAAGAGCCCCGTCGGCAAGTTCGCTGTCAACGTTGAAGAGAACTTCGAACCCTACTACGTGGTCAACCCCGACAAGAAGAAAAAGGTCGCCGAACTCAAGCGCAAGCTCAAAGAAGTAGACGCGCTCTACCTGGCAACCGATGGTGACCGCGAAGGTGAAGCCATCGCATGGCACCTGAAGGAAGTCCTCAAGCCCAAGGTGCCCGTCTACCGCATGACCTTCCCCGAAATCACCCGGGAAGCCATTCAGCGTGCCTTCGGCGAACTGCGCGACATCGACCTGCACCTGGTCGACGCGCAGGAAACCCGCCGCATCCTCGACCGAATCTACGGCTACGAAATCTCCCCCGTGCTCTGGCGCAAGGTCGGCCGCGGCCTCTCCGCAGGCCGCGTGCAGTCCGTCGCAACCCGCCTCGTGGTTGAGCGCGAACGCGAACGCATGGCATTCGTCGCCGCCAACTACTGGGACCTGTCCGGACGCTTCCTGACCGTAGCCTCCGAAGGCTTCGACGCCAAGCTGGTCGCCGTAGACGGCAACCGCATCGCCACCGGCAAGGACTTCGCCGACGACGGCACCCTCAACACCTCCAAGGTCACCCACCTGAACGAGGAAGCCGCCCGTGCGCTCGCCGCAGCGCTGCAGTCCGCCGCGTTCTCGGTACGCTCCGTTGAGACCAAGCCGTACAAGCGCCGCCCGGCAGCGCCGTTCACCACCTCCACCCTGCAGCAGGAAGCCGCACGTAAGCTGCGTTTCTCCTCGCGCGTGACCATGCAGGTGGCGCAGCGCCTCTACGAAAACGGTTACATCACCTACATGCGTACCGACTCGGTGGCGCTGAGCGAGCAGGCTATCTCTGCCGCGCGCCGCCAGGCATCCGAGCTGTACGGCGCCGAGTTCGTGCCCTCCGCACCGCGCGTGTACACCTCCAAGAGCAAGAACGCGCAGGAGGCACACGAAGCAATTCGCCCCGCGGGTGACACCTTCCGCACCCCGGACGCTGTGCGTGGCTCCCTGTCCAACGACGAATTCCGCCTCTACGAGCTGATCTGGAAGCGTACCGTCGCCTCCCAGATGGCTGACGCGACCGGTTCTACCGCCTCCGTGCGCCTGGGCGCCGTGGCATCTAACGGTCAGGATGCCGAGTTCGCTGCATCCGGTACCGTCATCACCTTCCGCGGCTTCCTCGCCGCCTATGAGGAGGGTGTTGACGCATCCCGCGTGGCTGAGCGTGAGGCGAAGGACGCTGAGAAGCGCCTGCCGAACCTGACCACCGGCGAGGCGCTGACCGCCGAGGCGATTGAACCCGCCGGCCACGAGACCCTGCCGCCCCCGCGTTACACTGAGGCGTCCTTGGTGAAGACCCTGGATGAGCTGGGCATTGGCCGCCCGTCCACCTACGCGGCGGTTATTTCGACCATCATGGACCGCGGATACGTGAACGTTCGTTCTGGTTCGCTGATTCCGTCCTGGACCGCGTTCTCCGTGGTGCGCCTGCTCGAATCCAGCTTCGGCCCCTACGTGAACTACGAGTTCACCGCGCAGATGGAAGAAGACCTCGACCGCATCGCACGCGGTGAGGAGTCCCGCGTGGAATGGCTGGGCGAGTTCTACTTCGGCGGCGGTTCCAAGCGCGGCCTGAAGCCCATCGTCGACAACCTCGGCGAGATTGACGCCCGCAGCATCAACTCCATCCCGATCGCGGACGGCATTGTGCTGCGCGTGGGCAAGTTCGGCCCCTACCTGGAAGCCGAAGGCACCCTCGACACCGAGACCGGCGAACTGACCGAACCGGTCCGCGCGAACGTACCCGCCGACCTGGCACCGGACGAGCTGACCGAGGCGAAGGCACGCGAACTGCTCGAACAGGGCAAGTCCGACGGCCGCGTGCTCGGCGTTGACCCGGTCTCCGGCAACCAGATCGTGGCACGCGACGGCCGCTACGGCCCCTACGTCACCGAAGTTATCGAAGAGATGACCGAGGAGCAGATTCAGGCGTACCTGGACGCGCAGCCGACCGAATACTACAAGAACGGCAAGCCCAAGCCGAAGAAGAAGCCGAAGCCCGCTAAGCCGCGCACCGCGTCCTTGTTCAAATCCATGGACCTGGCGACCGTGACCCTGGAGCAGGCACTGCAGCTGATGAGCTTGCCGCGCGTGCTCGGTACCGATGCTGAGGGCGTGGAAATCACTGTGCAGAACGGCCGCTTTGGCCCGTACCTGAAGAAGGGCACGGACTCCCGCTCGATTGGCAGCGAGGACGAAATCTTCACGATTACGCTGGAGCAGGCGCTGGAGATTTACTCCCAGCCGAAGCAGCGCGGTCGTGCGGCGGCTAAGCCTCCGCTGGCTGAGCTGGGCGTGGACCCGGTTAGCGAGAAGAAGATTGTGGTGAAGGACGGCCGCTTTGGCCCGTACATCACCGACGGTATTACGAACATTACGGTTCCGCGTGCGGAGTCGGTCGAGTCGCTGACCCACGAGCGTGCGGTGCAGCTGCTGGCTGACAAGCGCGCGAAGGGCCCGGTCAAGCGTAAGACCGCCGCGAAGAAGACCACGACAGCTAAGAAAACTAGCACTGCGAAGAAAACTACGACTCGTAAGACTGCGGCGAAGTCTACTACCGCGAAGAAGACGACCACTCGTAAGACCGCGGCAAAGAAGACCGCCGAGTAGCTCTTCTACCTAAAGGCGCAGGATACGTCCCGAACCCCTTAGCGGGGTGGGGCGCCTCCTGCGCCTTTTGCGTGCTCGGGGGAATATTTGTGCCTGTGTTGTGCGCGCGAAACCGGTGCGCGCTTTTTAGGCTTGCGCTGTGCTGATGCTGGGCATCCGCCCGGATTGTTTGCGGAGTGAGCCGCGCCTCTGACAGACTGGAAGAGGCGCCGCACCTGCGGTACCGCACACAGACGATATCCCGCCGCGGGGCGGGGGAGGGGAGCGCATCGTGCGCCTGGGAGTTCTGGATGTCGGGTCGAATACGGTCCACCTGCTACTGATTGACGGCAGCCCTGGAGCGCGCCCCGAACCGTACGCGTCGCACAAGATTCCGCTGCAGCTCGTGCAGTACCTCGACGCTGAGGGCAACATTTCGCAGGAGGGCGCGGACGCGCTGACCCGCTTCGTGACTAGCGCCCGCGACTTCGCGATCGAGAATGAGGCGGAGGACCTGCTGGCGTTCTCCACGAGTGCTATCCGTGAGGCGGGTAATGGTGCGGCAGTGCTACATCAGGTGCGTGAGCAGACCGGCGTGAGCCTGAACGGTATTTCGGGTGATCAGGAGGCGGCGATTACGTACTTTGCTGTGCGCCGCTGGCAGGGCTGGGGCGCGGGCCGCATCCTTGATTTTGATATTGGTGGCGGCTCGTTTGAGTTTTCGACGGGTACGAATGCGTTGCCGGATGCGGCGATGAGCGTGCCGTTGGGTGCGGGCCGTTTGACGCGTGAGTTTTTTGATGAGCAGCCTCCGAAGCCGAAGCAGGTGAAGCGTCTGCGTAAGTATGTGCGTGAGCAAATCGTCCCGGTAGCGGAGAATCTGCTGCGTTATGGTGCGCCGGATATGACGGTGGGTACGTCGAAGACGTTCCGTTCGTTGGCGCGTATTTGTGGTGCGGCGCCGTATTCGGCGGGCCCGCATGTGAAGCGTGAGATGCATCTGCAGGATTTGCGCCTGTGGACTCGTCGCATGGAGGCGATGACGGTGTCTGAGCGTAGCGATTTGCCGGGTGTTTCGAAGGCGCGTGCGGAGCAGATGCTGGCGGGCGCTATCGCGGCGGAGGCTGCGATGGAGGCGTTTGGGATTGAGACGATGCGCGTGTGCCCGTGGGCGCTGCGTGAGGGCCTGATCCTGAAGCGTATTGAGCATCTGGCGGAGGGTACGGGTACTCCGGTCAACCCGAAGACCCTCCTGGGTGCGTAGAACATAATGATGAACCCCGCAGGCTGGTGCGTGTAATGGGCACCGGCCTGCGGGGTCACCGCTTTTCTTGTATATAACCCGCCGACAAAGATGTAGGAAAGGAACAATCACCGATGAAAATCCAAGAAGTTATTGACGAAGTCAATGAAGCCTGGGGCGAAGAGCACGAAGAAAAACGAAAAAAGATGCTTAGGAATAACGTATTTCTGATGCCGGGAGTACTAATTATTCTTGTCTCGATTGCTTATCTTTTTCCGTTGGTAATAATTGGGGCAACGTTTATTTTTTCATCTAATAGAACTTTTGATTTATCTTATGGGATAATTTCTGTGTATTTTAATATACCATATTATGTATTTGATCTTCGTGTGGGTACTATTGTATCCATTGCAAGTATTCTTTTAAGCCTGTATGTAAGTGTTGGGAAATATGCAGATGGGGCTGAAGGTGTATACGCTGAAGCTCGGCGTGCCGCATATCGACAGTTTGTGAAAATTGTCGGATTTATTATTTTTGTGGCGTTTATAATCAGCTTTTGGCATGGTCTTCTTGCTGGGTATCTCAAAGGCGAATCATTTGCTCCAGAGTGGTTTTTTCTACCTAGAGAGTGCCCTGAATGGGGCAGGTTGATGGTGCCAGCAGATATGGATTTATCGAGATATGGAGAAATGCCTTTATGGATTCTTATATTCTTTGCATGGGTCACTATCTCTTCTGCGTTAATGTTAACATACAGCGAAACAGATATTTTGATTCATAATGTTTCTAAGATTCGTAAATATAACCAAGGTGTAGTTCGTGATAATCACTCCGTCTTAAAGGCTTACTGTTTGGCTGAAGAAGCTTTTAACTATCCGGAGAAAGACTGTTTCACAAAAAATCTTAAGGATAGGTTTATTGGTAACTCTCAGAGAAGAAATCCTCTCCTTCCATCGCGATATTCATACTCTGGGTTTAGATTTAAAACTAATCTCAGTGGATTTCTTTGGAATACATCCATTATTAAAATGGTTTATGGGTTGCTGTTTATTTTGTGTATTTCAGGGGTCGTTTCGTCAATTTTATCTTTCCAGTATATTAGGGCTGGCTGGAATTTGGGTCTAATATTTATAATATTTGCCTGGGAATCAATATTCTTGTTCTTGGATGTTAATTACGTGTATAAAGGGGTATATAAGTCTAGGATGAAATACCTTTCGAGACAAGAAAAAGCTCGTGAGCGGGTCGATTTCTATGGAATTAGCGGTTTAAATGTATGGGTGCTAAGAATAATCCTGATCGTACCGGTGGTTTCTGTTTTTGGGTATCTCTTGTGGGTGGCTTTCACTGTGGGGCCGCAGTATCATGTTTGGAGAAATGAAGTTATTACTATAGTTTTGATTGATTCTGTGCTTATATTTTTTCTATACATCTTTTTCTTTAAAATTAAGCGTATTCTACAGATGTCTATCGAGTGTGAAATTCGAGCATGTATGTTGCAAGAGTTTAAGGAATCTATCTGTAATCCAGGCAGTGAACCGAGTGAGGAGCCAAATTATTTGCTTATTCCATATTTTTATTATTTGATGTTAGATGTTGAAAAAATTTACTCTGATTATAAATCTGAACACGGGGATAAAGGATTGAATGAAGGACGCAATTCATCTTCACGTGATTAAGTTTTATCTATTAATAGGTGTATATTGAGAATTTATATTTATTTGGGAAGTCTTAACATGGATAATCTATTGAAGTATATATAATTTTTTCTTTGGGTAAAATTTTTGGAAGAATAGCAGAGATAATAAATTTTCTCTGTGATAAGTGGGAAACAAAGGTGTAAGAAAGGAACAATCACCGATGACGAACCAACTACTGTTAGTGCAGGTGCTAGCTGAAGGATTCAGCTGGGATTATCTCTGGCATTGGACCCATGACCCGGATATTTGGAAGGCTATTATTCCCGCCTCTGCGACCGTTATTGCTTCGCTGATTGCTATTATCGGCGTTTGGCTGACAGCTCGTCGGACAACGCAACAGATTGAGCTCTCCAAACAGGGAACACCACCAGAGCTAACTCGTTATATAACATGGGTTGAAGCATCCGAAAAATATAAAAAGCTCATGGAATTTGAGAAGGGCAATAGTTTCGAAGGTTCCGAAAAGGAATATAAAGAAATTAAAGCATCCCGAAAGGCTGCTCTTCAGCGAGCTATATGGGAACGAAAGGTGATTTCTGCCTGTCCTGATATTCATGTACAGAAGCGAATTCTGAACATCCCTTATGTAATTCTACTAGGTAAGAAAATCGATTTCTTTTCATTGTGGCCCTGGCTTAAATCTAGGTTTGTGAAGATTCTTGAAGGTATGTTCTCTGTTTTTATTTCAATATGGCTAGCTGTGATACTTATTGAGTATTTTCAGGGTGTAAAAAATAAGCAAGATTTTTTTGTTAACGTGTTTTCTTTTGCGGTTACTACATATATCTTCGGTTATGTTTTGACCCTTCTTTCTGTAGAACATGGAGAAATGGATGCTGAATATCACTGTATTCAAATACGTATCGCAGAGACTGGCTCAAAGGGAGAAGAGCTAACTGGTTCTTTTTCAAGATATGTCGCAAATAGACGTCGAGTACGTTTCGCTTTCTCAAAGAGTGAGTATCGTGAATGGATATATTATCCAGGGTTTTCACTTCGGGGAAGACCGATTTGGCGATTTGTTATTCCGGTAACTCTATTTATCTATAATCTATTTCCGATTTATTGGGTTTTATGTCTCTTTAGTTGGGGTAAGTACGGGGAATGGAAAATGTATGGAGCGTATCGCCCCAGTGTTTTCGGCCTTGACGAGGAAGAAAAATCGAAGCGAGAATTATGGACTAAGCTATCCGAATCATTAAAAGGAAGAGTAAGAAGATTCAATAAAAGGGAAAAATAAAACGATATAAATAGCATCCTTGCTTGAGAGTTGAGAGTTGAGAGTTGAGAGTTGAGAAGCCACATGTGCTTCGAACAGCCACATCATAGGTGGCTTCTGGAAACACATGTGGCTTCTCGCTATGGGGGGCAGTTGTAACTCGCGCAGAATTTGTGCCATGGTTTAGCGTCTTCTGCCATGGTTTTTAACTACGACCAAAGACACTAACCTATGGCACAAATCCGTAACCCATGACCGGATCCCCCTTTGCGCCAGGCAGATGGGCGGGAACCGGTTATGATTTAGGTTTTTTGGTGATGGGTTAGTGACTTTAGGCTGGGGTTTTAACCATCGCTAAAGACGCTAAGCCATGACCGAAATTGCTAAGTCATTACCGAATTTCCACCCGCACCAAGTAACCCAAACGAAACAAGAACGGGCTTGGACGCGCATGCATCCGGGGCAGACCCCTCGTTTCTTAGGAGGATTTTATCGCCATTTTCATCTAATTGCAGAGGATATAATTAACAGAGAGAACAGGCGGAGTATACTAAAACATAGCAGAACTTTTTCGCAATAAAATTTAGTGGCGTGACAAGAGGAATAATCTCACGAGAGACTATTGGAGGTATCGATGGCTTTTCTAGGCTATAACAAAGACGAAAAGTTAGAATTTAACTATAAGAGGGCCTGCGGGTTGTGGCTGATTGTGGTGGCGGCAGTTATAGCAATAGCCACGTTGGTCGGAGGAAAACAAATAATAAACATGCAAGTATTCAGCATTGGATACGTCGTCAGTTTTTTCTCAATCAACATGAACAAGAAGGTGCTAAATAGACTATCCGATGGCCCTTCGAGCGAATTTCAAAAGAAAGTATCCTCGCGTTCCGTTATTCTATTATTTGTTTTAATGGTTTTGCTGGGCGGCCCATTCTTCGCAACTGAAAATTGGAGACTGATTTGGCTTGGAGCGCTGATGGCAACCGCGCTGCATTTCTTCCCATACTATTTTGTGCATGGAAAGTCAATGATATACCTGGGGCTCGCCTGTGCCATCAACGTGTTTGCAGGATATATTTTTACCAACATCCCGCTAGGGGTCATCGCATATATCGACGCGGCAATTAAGCTCGTATTCGGAATCTATCTGCTATTCCTTTCAAAGCCCTCAAAGCAAATTTAAGACAGTGCTTCGGCACAACAAATCAGAGCGGCCCCGGACGCACACACGCATCCGGGGCCGCCCGCCACCTGTCAGAATCTACTTCTTAGCACCAAACGCCCGCGTCCACGCCCAGCGGGTCAGCACCGCCGTACCCACCGCAACCGCCATCGGCAGCCACGCACTCGCACCCTGACCCGTAAAACCAATCAACAACGTCAACGCAGACAGCGGCGCATTCATCGACACACCCAAAAACGCCGCCGTACCCGTCAACGCCGCCGCATACAACACCATCGACGCGCCACCCGGCACCCCGCCCAAACCCGGGAATACCCACAGCACCAGCGCCGCCACACAAAACGCACCCGCCGCACCCAACGCCAAACCCGGCGTCAACGTACCGCCATAAGAACCGAAGCGCAGACTCAACACCACCACGGCAGCCTTCGCAACAGCCAACGCCAACACGTACACTGCCGCCGCCGCGGTCAAACCGCCCGCCGCCGCATCCAACGACACATTAAACGTGTGCTGAGTCAGCAGACGACCATTACCCAGAATCTCCGGAAGCCACAGCGAAACCACCGCGACCAGCGCAAACGCCACAGGAATACGCCACAGAAGAGAACGATCCTTCGCCTTCAACTTCTCCGCACGCTGCGACAACGCCCTAAAACCCAACGCCAACGGAGTCAACACCACACCCGTCAGCGCCGCCACCGTCAGCGTCGTCGCATCCAACGGAAGCTGCGGCACCGGGTACGTCGGCTCATTGACAATCACCAGATTCGCCGTGACCGTCGCCGTCCACACCGTCACCGCACCCACATACAGCGACCGCAGGCTCAAACCAACAGCCATCGCCTCCACAAGGTACACCACGCCACCAATCGGCACCTGATACACCGCCGCCAAACCGGACGCCGCACCCGCCGCCACCAGCAGACTACGCTCACGAACACCCAACAGCGCGGCACCGTCAGCGCCCACAAAACCAAGACGCTCCAGCAGATTCGAGGTACGGCCAGCCGCCAAAGCACCCAGCTCACGAGGCGCGACTTCCTTACCCACAGGAGAGCCCGCACCCACAGCAACGATCTGAATCACCGAATGCGAAATCTGCCGCCACAGCGACGGGGTACGGTCCTCCTCGGTAGCACCGGCAATCTGCGACTTCACGCCGACCACACGCCGCCCACCGGACTGCAGGTAGTACCACACCAGCGCCACAAACGGGCCCAGAGCCGCCAAAACCAGGGCACGACGCGCCGGGTCAGCACCATCAGTCACCATCGGGTGATGCCCCTCAGCCTGACCGAAAGTTAGCTCCTGCATAAAGTCCAGAACATAATGCAGAGCAATCGCACCCAAGCCGCTGAACACACCCGTGACCAGCGCGGCAAGGGTCAGCCCCAGCAGGAGGCGGAACGAAAAAGAACGGAAACCCGCAGGGTTCTGCGGGCTATTCGGGGAAGAATTCGAGGAAGAACCAGTATGAGAAGACATAGAAAAATTTGTGTGTTGCGTGCTGTGTGGTTTGAAGGCTTCATGCCCGGCACAAACTGCCGCGGGTGAAGCTGCTTTCATTCTACGCCCGCAGAATTACGCCCTCCCCGGCATGCCAGAACGTGAGAAGCGGAGCCTCGCGCATTGGGTTGCGGAGCATGAGGTGAAGCCGCCGCCCAGAAAACGCGGAAGAAACACGAGCCAGGTCAGATGCCCGTAGCCGCACCCGCTATGCTGGAAGGGTACGCCTCCATGCGCCCGCCGTGCACCGAACAGTAGCCCCCGGAACACACCGGCGGCACGCCTGCCGGCACCCGGCGCAGGCACCCCATTAGGAAGGATCAACGATGACCGCAACTATTGCTTTTCTCGGCACCGGCTCCATGAACGGCTCCATCGCCGCAGGTCTGCTCGCCGCAGGCCACGACCCCGCCCACATCCGCGCCACCGTGCGCAGTGAAGAATCCCGCGCCGCCCTCGCCCAGCGCCTCGGTGACAAGGTAGAAATCATCACCACCGGCGGCGAAGCTGACGGCAACCACAAGGCAACCGCCCACGCGGACGTCGTGCTGCTTGGCGTGAAGCCCTACGGCATCGTTGAGCTCGCCCGCGACATCGCGCCCGCCCTCGCACCGAACGCCGTCGTGGTGTCCGTTGCGGCTGGCGTGACCCTTGAAACCCTCGCCGCTTGCCTTCCCGCAGGTCAGCCCACCGTTCGCTGCATGCCGAACACCCCCTCCTCCGTGGGCAAGGGCGTGCTCGCCATCTCCACCACCGACACCGTGAAGGACGAGCAGAAGAAGCTCGTCGAAGAGGTCCTGGGCACCGTCGGCACGGTCGTTGAGGTGCGCGAAGACCAGATGGACGCGGTCACCGCCGTCTCCGGCTCGGGCCCGGCATACGCGTTCCTACTCGCGGAGGCGATGGCAGCCGCCGGCGAGAAGCTCGGCCTGGACGCAGACACCGCCCTCAAGCTCGCCAGCGCAACCGTTGCCGGCGCGGGCTTCCTGCTCGACACCAACCCGGATGCGCCCGCCCTGCGCCGCGCCGTGACCAGCCCGAACGGCACCACGGAACGTGCGCTGAACACCTTCGTGGACGGCGGCCTCTTCCAGCTGACCGAGCAAGCGATGCGCGCCTGCGCGGAACGTTCGGCAGAAATGAGCCAGCTGTACACCGCTGACGAGGACTAATCGGCGGGGACTAATACCGTCTGGCAGTATCCCTCTGACTAGGTGAAGCTACAGAGAAACAGCCTCCTCCCGGCAGAACGGGAAGAGGCTGTTTTTCTATTTAACGCTTATGTTCAAACGCGTGCCGTTCAGCGCAGGCTCCTCAAGGCGGCGAAGAAAAGTGCTCTTAGGGGCGCGCCGCAAAACGCTCGATTAGATCCACCTGACCGGACACAATCAGAATGTCACGCGAGTGAATGCGGGTGGTCGCATCCGCGTAGGTGAAGTCCTCACCGGGGGACTTGATACCGACCACGGACACGCCGTACTTGGAACGGATATCCGACTCCGCCAGGGTGAAACCGTGGGTTTCCTTCGGTGGGCGCATCTTCGCAATCGCGAAGTCGTCATCAAACTCAATGTAATCCAGCAGTCGACCCGAGACCAGGTGCGCGGCGCGGCGGCCGGCGTCCGCCTCCGGGTAGACCACGTGGTGCGCGCCAATACGCTCCAGAATCTTGCCGTGCGCGGGGGTAATAGCCTTCGCCCAAATACGCTCCACACCAATGTCCACGAGGTTCGCGGTAATCAGCACGGACGCCTCAACGGAGGTACCCACACCCACCACAGCGGAACCGAAATCATCCGCACCCAACTGGTGCAGCGTGTCGATATCGGTCGCATCCGCAGAGACCACGTGGGTCAGCACGCCGGACCACTTCTGCACCAGCTCGGGGTCCTTCTCAATGGCAAGAACCTCCTTATTCTGCAGGCGCAGCTGGGCGGCGACTGCGGAGCCGAAGCGTCCCAGGCCAATCACGAGGACGGGGGCGTTATGTGCACTAGCCAATGGTGGGCCTTTCTTCGGGGAACTTGTAGAGGCGGCGGCGTGAACGCAGCGCCAGGCCGGTCGCGGCGGTTGTGGTGCCCACACGGCCAATGAGCATCAGGCCGCTGAGCACGTAGATACCCGCCGGCGGCAGGCTGGAGGAGAGACCATTCGAGAGGCCGCAGGTCGCGAAGGCGGAGATGACCTCGAAAATCACTTCCTTGAGGTCCGCACCGCTAATAATCAGAATCGATGCGGCGCCGACACCTACCACGGTAGCACCCATAACAATCACAGAGATAGCAATGCGCAGGGAGGATTCGGGGATGGTGCGGTTGAACGCGACGACCTTCTGGTCACCGCGCGCCTCAGCAAGAATGGACAGGGCAATCACGGCGATGGTCGTGACCTTCACGCCACCCGCGGTCGAGCCGGAGCCGCCGCCAATGAACATGAGCATGTCCGTCAGGAGCGTGGAGACGGGGGTAATGCTGCTCATGTCGACCAGGTTGAAGCCGCCCGAACGCATCATGACGGAGGCAAAAATGGCATTCAGAACCTTGTCACCCGCAGAGTAGTCGCCGATGGTGGCGGGGTTATTCCACTCGAAGAGGCCCCAGAAGAACGCGCCAAAAGCGAAGAAAAACAGGGTCGTGACGGTGGTCAGCTTCGCGGTGAGCGACCAGTGGCTGGGGCGGAAAGGATGATGCTGAATCGCAATGAAAACGGGGAAACCGAGCGAGCCCAAGAACACCGCAACGCAGATAGGCACGAGCAGGAAGAGATCGTGGCCGTAGGGCACGATGCCGTCCGAGTGTGGGGTGAATCCGGCGTTATTGAACGCCGAGATGGAGTAGAAGATGCTGTGCCAAATCGCCTGGAACGGGTCTTCACCCAGGGTGAGGAAACGCGGAATCAGCACGAGGGCAATGATCGCCTCAATAGAGAACGAGGCGTAGGAAACGCTCTTGACGATGCCACCGACCTCGCCAAGGCGGCTGATATTCAGGTCTTCCTGCGCGATGAGCTTGGTGCGCAGGCCCATCTTACGGCCGATAGCCAGCGCCAGCAGCGAGGTGATGGTCAGGGTACCCAGACCACCCACCTGGCATGCCACCAGAATCATTGCCTGCCCAAAAGTAGACCACTGCTCGGCGGTGGAGACGGTAGTCAGACCGGTAACGGTCACCGCACTCGTAGAGGTAAAGAACGCGTGGTGGAAGGGCGCGGGCTGACCATCGTTAGAAGAGATGGGTAGCAGCAGGGTGAGCGTGAAGAAGATGATGACCAGGAAGAACGCCGTGATTGCGGTACGCGAGGGGGACGCAAGCACGGTCACATCGATGAAGTCGCGGAACCGTTCGAGGGTCTGCAGATTGAAGCCAATGGGCGCACGCTTGCGCTGAGTCTCGGAGTCATCGCTGGCGTGGTCGCGCAGGGCGGGCAGGCGGTCAAGATCAATGCCGGGCACACTCGTGAGGATGCTCAGGTTCTCCGCCTCGAGGCGGTCGCGTCGGCTACGGCGGACCTGCTGCTTTTGAGGTACGGATGTGGTGCCGCTGAGGGTTTCCCAGCGGCGGTTGAGCTGGCCCTGGGGGTGGTGGTGTCGGCGCCGGGTGCGGCGGAGTATGCGTCCCATGCGCCTCCTTCAGCTGGTCTGGGTGTCGGTGTGTTGGGCGGCGGATATGTGCCTGTTTTGACGCCTTCTAGTGTATCGCGCCGGGTGCCTACTGAGGGGGTTGAGGCTCTGGTGGTTTGGGGGTAAATATGTGAGCTTGGAGAAGGCGTGCGGTTGGTTTTGTGGGTGGAACCACGAAAACTATATATTCTGAATTAGCTATATAAGTATTGAGGGTCTGGGTGGCTCGCATATGCCTAGGATGAGATACAGGAAATCTCCACGAGATGTGATAGGCACTTCATGCTTTTCTCCCCTTCAGTGCTTCATATTGAGGTAGCATTCAGCGGTCTTTCAGAATTTTTGAAGGTAATTTCCGTATCAGCCTCATTCTAAGCTTGAGGCGTCACTTTATATGTCATAATCGCTATATGCATTCTGATGTTTTTTCTGTCATCGCGGATCCGACTCGCCGCCGAATTGTGCGTATTCTCGCTGAGCAAACCCACACGGTGGGTGCTGTGGTTGAAAAGCTGGGCATGAGCCAGCCGACCATTTCGAAGCACCTGAAAGTCCTTCGCGATGCAGATGTGGTCTCCGTGACCGTGGAGGGGCAGCGTCGCCTCTACTCCCTGAACCCGGATGTATTCGCCACTGTGACCGAGTGGATTAACGAGACCGTTCAGATTGCACGCCAGTCCAGTCAGGCGCATGTGCCCGTGGCGCTACCCGGTGGTGCCACTGCGCCGGCTGAGAACAAGAGCGCGGACAAGGTGCCCGAGAAGGCTGTTGCCGAGAAGCCCGCTGTTGAGAAGGTGGCGGCTGAGAAGCCCGCCGCTGAGACCGAGAAGAAGGTTGCAGAGGCTCCCTCCGCTGACGTTTCCTCCACTGAGGCATCTGAAGCCCTCTTGGTTGAGGCTCCTTCCGCTGAGGAAATTGAGCAGGCGCGCATTCAGCGTGCCCGCGCACAGTACCTGACCCCGAGCGCACGCATCTACTCGCGCCCCGCGGAGCATGCTTCTGAAACCGCCACCTCCGAGGCGGCTACTTCTGCACCCGCTGAGAAGGCTGAACCCGTTGCACCCGCCGCAACCGAAGAGGTTGTGGAGCGTACCCCGATGCGCCCCTTTACTCCCGCATCCTACGGTTACGATGTGGGGGCTACCCCCGCGGCGTCCGCAACTCCCGCTCAGCCTGCCGCTGTGTCTTACGGTATTGACCCGGCTGCGGTTGTGGGTGGCTCGATTCAGCCTATCGCTGTGACCCCCGAAGCTCCTGCTGCCGAGGAGCCCGCGGTGGCTGAGAATGCGGTCGAAGAAAAGCCCGCGGAAAAGGCTGAGGAGAAGACCTCGGTTGAAGAAAGCGTAGCTACCGAGAAGCCTGCAGCTGAAGAATCTGCACCCGAGAAGGTCGCTGCAGAAGAATCTGACAAGGCCGAAAGCAAGTCTGACACTTCCTCTGAGGAGACCGAGTACCAGACCATGCCCGCCTACGATTCGGTGTACCGCCCCAGCGTTGAGACGACCAACGCTGAGGCGAAGGACACCCACCGCGGTGGTCTCTTCGGCTTCCTGCGTGGTCGCCGCCGCTAAGGCGCGCCCTGAGCCGCAACCTCCGGCATAACCCATCGATAAAGCACACACACTCTCACTCACCTTTATCTAACCGAAAGACGCATTCACGTGGCTATTCATCGTAAAATTCTGCGCTGGCTCGAGAACGAACTGTTCGAGGGCAATATTCAGCTGGGTCAGGACCTGCCTAGCGATAGCGAGATTGCGCGCGCTATTGGTGTGGGTCGTTCCCGCACCCGCGAGGCTCTGCGCACCCTGGAAGATATGGACCTGGTGCAGCTGTACAACGGCCGCGGCAAGGAAATGCTGGTGCACTTGAGCGATGAGCCTGCCGCTGCTGCGAGTGCCGCTCTGCGCCTGCACATGTCCAGTTCGCGTTACCCGACTCGTGACCTGGTGCAGACCCGTATTCTGCTGGAGAGCTGGGCGATTGCGCGTATTGATCCGAAGACGGCATCTTTTGCGGAGATGGACGAGGTCCTGGCGCAGATGGAAGACTTCGACCTGTCGATTCGTGATTTCTTGGAGCTTCTGCTGACCTTCCACCACCAGGTGATGCGTTGCGCCGGTAACGAGCTGCTGGTGGGTCTGCTCGCGTCGGTGCGTCAGCCGAGCTTTGAGTCGATGCTGTCGCTGGTGGGTCGTATGCCGCTGTGGAGCAGCGCTGTGGAGCGTCTGCGTGCTGAGAGCCGCGCTATTGCTGAGGCGCTGAAGGCAGGCGACGCTGCGACTGCTCGCGCCATGGTGATTGGTCAGTTGCGCGGCATGTATGCCGATGCCGGTATTGACCTGGAGCAGGAGGCGACCTCGGCGAATGGTCTGCCGGGCGAGCCGATTGCGTCTGAGTTTGCGCCGGTTGATGTGGATGAGTTCGCCGCAGATGACTTTGATGATCTGCTGCAGGATGACCCGTCTTTCGCTGATGCGGAGGCTCTGCCCGCCGCGGATGCGCCTGTTGCGGCACCCGCTTCTGTGGAGCCTGCGGTTGAGCCTGTTCAGGTTTCTGCGCAGTCTTCTGCCGTGGAGTACACGGTACCTGAGGGCCATATCCTCTACATTGAGGAGACCGTTTCTGAGGCGCCCGCTGAGCGCGTTTCGGCTGACGAGTCTGCCGAGGTTCCTTCTGTCTCTGAAGCTTCTGACAAGACAGAACACGCCGTTCCTGCCCCCTCTCAGCCCGCACCTGTTGCGGCTCCCGCAGCCCCCGTGCAGCCTGCCGCTCATTCGGTGAGCGCGGATGTGCCGCTGAGCTTCGGTACCCCGCGCCGTAGCACCTCGGTATCGCAGGTTGCCCCAGTTGCTTCTGTGGCACCGGTTGCTTCTGCGGCGGCTAGCTCCCAGACTCTCGCTTCCCAGCCCTTCAGCTCCCAGACTCCTAGCGGTCAGCTGCCGAGCGTCCCTGCCGCCTACGCGCAGGAAGAGGCGGAGGGCCCCGCGAAGGTTCTGCGCGCCTCCACGGCGGCTCCGCGTCGTCGTAGCGGTCAGATTGTTTCCCCGGTGCGCGCGACCATCATTAAGCCGGTGGATCGTAGCAAGGTGCTGACTGCGCCTGCTCGTACCGCGCGTCCTGCGGCTGTTGCGGTGCCTGTGGAACCTGAGTCTTCTGAGAAGGTTCTGCGTGCCCCGACGCGCCAGGAGGAGCCCGCTACTCAGACGGCTGAGCCTACCCGTCTTGAGGCGGCCGCGACCATCCACGACACTTACGAGAAGCTTCCTCATGAGGAGCCGGTGCAGGAGCGCCGCGGCATCTTCTCGAAGATGAAGCGTTTCTTCGGTGTGGATGTGTACGAGCCTGAGCACGATGAAGCCCAGGAGAGCCCTGAGAAGGAGCAGGCTGTGAAGGCTGAGACGAAGCCCGAATCCCAGCCTGAGCAGCCCGTCATTGACGAGGAGGCGCTGGCTCGTGCCGAGGCTGAGCGTGCTGAGCGTTTGAAGGCGCTGCACGCGGCGGCTGAGGAGAGCACCGCTGAAGAGGTTTCTGTAGAAGAGCCGGTTGAAGAACCCGCTGAAGCTTCTGAGCCCGCGCAGGAATCGGCTGAGGTTGCCTCCGAGGCTGAGGAGAGCACTTCTGAGGGTGCTGTAGCTTCTTCCGGTTCGGTGCTGTCTCATGGCCGCGGTAAGGGCTCGAAGAAGTCGAAGAAGAAGCGCCGCTAGGGCTACCGAATCCCTATTTCGCCCCGATATACCCCGGATATACCCGTGGGAAAAGCGGAATTTCAGGGAAAAACTCCTGAAAAGCCGCTCTCGAATGGTGAAAATGGGGGTAAACCTAGTACTCTAGGTAGGTAGCGCTCTAAAACGCAAGGGTATTTCTGTGCCTAAAATGCGTTTTGGATCGGTTATACCGGTATAAATATCCCCGGGTAGCTACCGAGTCGAATGGCTCGGCCGGGTACGAGTAAAGTGAGGAAATCCTATGGGTTCCGTTATCAAGAAGCGCCGCAAGCGTATGTCCAAGAAGAAGCACCGCAAGCTGCTTCGTAAGACCCGCCACCAGCGCCGCAACAAGAAGTAAATAGACTTCTTTCGCCCCGCCCTCCGTTTGGAGAGGCGGGGTTTTTGCGTTTTGAGGGGTTATCTGTGGGTCACCTGTTTGGGGTGCGGCGCGCTATCTGAGAGACTGGGATTATGACTGAAACTTCCACCATTAAAGTTCACCTCATGCGTCACGGCGAGGTGCACAACCCCGAGCGCATTGTGTACGGTCGTCTGCCCGGCTACCGTCTGTCCAATAAGGGCCAGCAGATGGTGCGTCTGAGTGCTGAGGAGTTCGCGGCTCGTTCTGAGCGAGGCGCCCGTTTCGTGCACCTGGTCTGCTCGCCGTTGCAGCGTACCCGTGAGTCTGCCGCCCCGGTTGAGGAGCTGCTGGGTCTGACCGCGCAGCCGGATGAGCGCGTCATTGAGGCGGATAACTATTTTGAGGGTCTGCACGTGAACGCGCAGGAGCTGCTGAGGAACCCGCGTCACTGGACGAAGCTGTACAACCCGGCGCGCCCCTCCTGGGGTGAGTCGTACCTGGATCAGATTCGCCGTATGGCTGCGGCTGTTCAGGATGCGGCGCGTACCGCCTACGAGCGCGGCGGCGAGGGTGCGGAGGCGATTATTGTGTCGCACCAGCTGCCGATTTGGATTACTCGCCTGGGCGTTGAGGGTCGCATGCTACAGCATGACCCGCGTGCCCGTGAGTGCAACCTGGCGTCGATTACGACTCTGGCGTTTAGCACCACTGATTTTGAGCATGAGATGCCGCATTTTGTGGGGTATTCGGAGCCTGCGGCGCCGCTGTACGGTGGCGTGATTCAGCTGCCCGGTAGCTAAAACATCCGGTAGCTAGTTCCTGAAGCTGTTTTTGAGCATAGTAAGAGGCTGTGAGCCCATCCGTTACGGATGCGCTCACAGCCTCTTGCTGTAAACCTTGAGGGGCGCACGAGCTGCAAACCTAGCTGTCCTGACTAGTTCTGCCCGTTACCCTGATTCGGTGTGCCGTCCTCGGGATCCTTAAGCTCAGGATCCTTATAATCAGAATCCTGCTTGTTGTTCGAATCTGCTTCGCGGCTGCGGCGTTCGCGTTCTGCTTTTGCTTTGAGCCAGCGCAGGTACTCTTCGTCGTCGTCGGGGGAAGACACCGAGGGCGCCGGGGTGCTGCGTCGCTGACCGAAGCCGGGGCGAGGAGCGCCTGCTGCGGGCTGTGCTGCGGGTTGTGCCTTGGGGCGGCCCAGGATAAGCCACATGAGCGGGCCCACCAGGGGGAAGAGTAGGGTGACGAGAACCCACAGCCACTTGGGCAGGGTGCGCGCCTCGTGTGCGGGGGTGCGGACGGCGTCCAAGAGGGTGTAGAGGGTCAGCCCCACGATGAGGGCGGCGCCGCCAATAATCAGCATGGCTCGAATCATAAGCACTACTATGACATACCGCCGCATTATTGCGGAACTGTGAACCGGGTGCCCGCCAACGGCGTAATGGCGCGATAATCCGGCGCAGATTTGTACGTCGGCTTAGTAGCCAGTCTTAGCATCCGGTCTTAGTAGCCGGTGAACACCTGAACCTCGTGGCTAATAATGTCCAACGAGCCCAGCCACACGGCGAGGGCAAGAATCACGGAGTACACGAGCGCCACAATACCCGCCTGCTTGAGCACGGGAATCAGGTCGCGGCCGCCGCGCGTCCACACAGTCACGCAGGAGTGGATGGTCGGGCCGACCAGCAGGAAGATTAGCAGGAACCAGGGGTTCTCATCGAGCAGGAGCACACCCAGGCCCAGTGCCAGCGCCATCTCCACGATGTAGGTGATGCGCGACCAGCGTTCGCCCAGGCGGACCGCCATGGTCAGCTTGCCCGCCTCAATGTCGGTGGGAATGTCACGCACGTTATTCGCCATGAGCAACGCACAGGAAATCAGACCAATGCCGATAGCACCAACCCAGCCGAGCAGGGTCAGGGTGTGCGCCTGCGTGTAGAGGGTGCCCAGGGTCGCAACCAGACCAAAGTAGATGAAGACGAACACGTCGCCCAGGCCCATGTAGCCGTAGGGGTGCTTGCCGCCGGTGTAGCCCCACGCCGCGAAGACGCTGGAGGCACCAATCGCCAGGAACCACCACTGGTTCGCCAGAGCCACCAGGGCAAGACCGGCAAACATCGCTAGACCGAAGCAGGCGAAGGCGGCGTACTTGACGGAGCGGGGGCTTGCCACGCCGGAACCGACGAGGCGTAGCGGACCCACGCGGTCTTCGTCGGTGCCTTTGATGCCGTCGGAGTAGTCGTTGGCGTAGTTCACGCCGACCTGTAGGAAGAACGCGACGAGGAACGCCAAGAACGCGTAGAGCGGCTTGAATTCGTTGATCTCGTAGGCGGCAGCTGAGCCGGCAATAATGGGGGCGACGGCAAGCGGCAGGGTGCGCAGGCGAGCGCCTTCAATCCATTGGGCGGCAGTTGCCACGGGGGTTCCTTCCGGGTCTAAGTGCGTATGATGCGTGGGTTTTGTGCGTGACGGTCAGAGCGTGCGTGCGGGTGCGTGTACGGGGTGAAAACCCGCGGATGAGCCTGCTTTAGCCCTGACGATAGTCTCTGTCCAGGATACTGTATATTTCTGCGCGGTCCGGTTTGCCGGTGCTGGTGAGCGGGAAATCCGGCAGGATGCTCAGCTGCTTGGGTGCTGCGGGTGCACCGAGCTTTTCGGCGCAGCGGGCGCGCAGCAGGGTGCAGAGTTCTTCGGTGAGGGCGGGGCTCATGCCGTTGCCTGCGGCGGAGGGTGCCAGCGCGGAGGACACCAGCGTGACTGCGGCGGCAATGGCGGTACCCCAGCGGGCATCGGGCAGCCCGACCACGCAGGCTTCACGTACGGCGGGGTGCTCTTCGAGGACGGTTGCCACTGCGCGGGCGGAGATTTTTACGCCTCCGCTGATGAGTACGTCGTCGCTACGGCCGAGCACCTGCAGGCGCGGCTCACTACCGTGCGTAGCACTGTCGGGGCCGTTTGCGGGGCTGAGCAAGCCGTAGTCGTCGGTACGGTACCAGCGGGTGCCGTCGGCGGCGGTGAAGAAGTGCTCGGCGGTGCGGGCGGCGTCGCCAATGTAGCCGCTGGCGAGGTGCGCTCCGCTGATCCAAATACGACCCACCTGCACAGACTCTTCATTCGCCGACTTCCCCTCAATATCCGGCACGGCGGGCATACCTTCTTCGGGGACGAGCTCCACCCGCACGCCGGGCAGTACGGAGCCGGAGTAGACGCATCCGCCAGCGGTTTCGGCGCTACCGTAGGTGGTCACCGTGTTCAGCCCCAGGGCGGTGGCGGCGGTGAGCAGGTCGGCGCTGGCGGGGGCGCCTCCAAGCAGGATGCCGGTGAAGGAGCCGAGCGCCTCGTGAATTTCAGCGCCCAGGTGCGGATCGGCGTCCGCGCTTTCGAGCAGTTTATGGAGCTGGGTGGGTACCAGGGAGATAAACCGGCGTGCCGAGCTCATGTGCTCAACCGCCTGCAGGAAAACTTCGGGGCTAAAGTGCACGGGCTCAATGACGGAGCGGGCAATGACCGGGGCGGTACCGGCGAGTACGGAGCGGGCGAGTACCTGCGCGCCGGCAATATAGTGCGCCGGAAGAGCCAGGAGCCACTGCGATGCCCCATCGGAGTTTGAGCCGAAGAAGCGCTCGGTGGCTGCCGCACTGGCAGCAAGAGCTCGCGCAGTCAGTGCGGTGCGTTTAGGGGTTCCGGTGGATCCGGAGGTGCCCACCACCAGAGCGATAAGCTCCGCACCCGCAGCCGCATCGGCATCCGCCGCGTACCCGTCCAGCAGTTGCTCAAAGGCACTCAGCATGGCGTGCGGGTCGGCAGGCTGATCGGCGCGCACCTGTACCGCCTGTGGGTGCAGGGCAGCCTCCTGCGGGGCGGGGGAGGGCACGAGCCCGAGTACGGGGGTGTTAATCATGGCTAAATCCTTAGCGGCTGTTTGTCGCGGCTACGTGCTGTCATGCGCCGGTGTCATATGCCGGTGCGGCATCAAATGCGCCGGAGCCGGATTCTTAGCTGAGGTTCTCAGGGTTGAATCCGGCTCCGAGCCTATGCATCTGAAACTACTTCTGTAGATGGGGCTGTCTCTTAGAAGTAGTAGGGGTAGTTGGACCAGTCCGGGTCACGCTTCTGCAAGAACGCGTCGCGACCCTCCACAGCCTCGTCGGTCATGTACGCCATGCGGGTTGCCTCACCGGCGAAGACCTGCTGGCCGAGCATGCCGTCATCAGGCAGGTTGAAGGCGTACTTGAGCATGCGGATTGCCTGCGGGGACTGGCGGGCAATGTGCGCCGCGTATTCCAGGCCCTTGTTTTCGAGCTCTGCGTGGGGGACTACGTCGTTGACTGCGCCCATTTCGTACATGCGCTGTGCGTCGTATTCCTTGGCGAGGAAGAAGATTTCGCGGGCGAACTTCTGACCCACCTGGCGTGCGAGCAGCGCCGAACCGTAGCCTGCGTCGAAGGAGCCGACGGTTGCGTCGGTCTGCTTGAACTTGCCGTACTCTTCGGAGGCGATGGTCAGGTCAGCAACTACGTGCAGGGAGTGGCCGCCGCCTGCAGCCCAGCCGGAGACGAGGGCGATAACGACCTTGGGCATGGTGCGGATGAGGCGCTGCACTTCCAGGATGTGCAATCGGCCTGCGCGTGCCGGGTCGATGCTTTCTGCGGTGTCGCCGCTGGCGTAGTGGTAGCCGTCGCGGCCGCGGATGCGCTGGTCGCCGCCGGAGCAGAACGCCCAGCCGCCGTCCTTGGCGGAGGGGCCGTTGCCGGTGAGCAGTACGGTACCTACGTCGGAGGTCATGCGGGCGTGGTCGAGGGCGCGGTAGAGTTCGTCCACGGTGTGCGGGCGGAATGCGTTGCGGACCTCGGGGCGGTCGAATGCGATGCGCACGGTGGGCAGATCGCGTAGGATTTCGCCGTTTTCGTTGCGCTCAACCTGGCGGTGGTAGGTGATGTCGGTGAAGTCTTCGAAGCCTTCGACGACGCGCCAGTCGGCGGGGTTGAAGATGTCCGAGACCTTTTCGGGAAGTTGTGCAGTCATAGACCCTATTCTACGTTGCCCGGGCGCTGTCTGAGGCTGTGAACTTGGTTGCCCGGTATAGCGAATCAGGTTGCCTAGCATAGCGAATCAGGTTGCCGAGCATATAGGAAGGCCCGGACCGCGTGTGTGCGGCCCGGGCCTTAGAGATTGGGTAAGGAACCTTACCCAGTCTTGGTTACCTAGGGGCTACTTGACCTTTGCGAGCTCTACCGCGCGGTCGAACTCTTCGTCAATGACCTGGTTCTTCTTGTAGGTGACCAGGGAGACGATGATTGCGACCAGCAATGCCGACGCGAAGCCGGGAACCATTTCGTAGAGCACGGACTTCAGCGGGCTCTGGCCCCATGCGAATGCCACAACGGCACCGGTAATCATGGAGGCGAGTGCACCCTGGGTGGTCAGCTTACGCCAGTAGAGGGAGAGCAGAACGGTCGGGCCGAATGCCGAACCGAAGCCCGCCCACGCGAATGCGACTAGCTGCAGAATCGAGCTGTTCGGGTTCCACGCCAGGGCACCTGCGACCAGTGCCACGATTGCCACGCCTGCACGGCCGAGCCACAGGGACTTGGAAGCGCTGAGCTTCTTCGAGGAGAAGATGCCGTAGAGGTCCTCCACCAGAGCGGAGGAGCACACAATCAGCTGCGAGGAGAGGGTGGACATAATTGCCGCCAAAACCGCCGCCAGAATCAGACCGGCGATGAAGGGGTGGAAGAGGATCTGCGAGAGGTCCAGGAACACGGATTCTGCGGTTTCGGGGTTGGTGAGGGACGCCTCGGGGTGGCGTGCAAAGTATGCGATGCCCATGAACGCGCCGCTCAGTGCACCGAACACGGTCAGGACCATCCAGCTGATGCCGATGCGGCGGCCGGACTTAGCGTCTGCGGGGGTGCGCATCGCCATGAATCGCACGATAATGTGCGGCTGGCCGAAGTAGCCCAGACCCCACGCAAGGGACGAAACAATACCGGCGAAGGTGGTGCCCGCGAAGATGCTCAGCGCGTCGGGGCGTACCTGGCTGATGGACTCAACCACGGGGCCCACGCCGCCGAGGTCAATGATGGTGATGACCGGAACGGCGATCAGCGCTGCGAGCATGAGCAGACCCTGAACCATGTCGGTGTAGGATGCGCCCATGAAGCCGCCGAAGAGCGTGTAGAACACGGTGATGCCTGCCAGCAGGAGCATACCGGTGTGGTATTCCTGACCGAAGGAGGACTTGAAGAACAGACCGCCGGACACCATACCGGAGGAGACGTAGAAGGTGAAGAACACCAGAATCACGACACCGGAGACGATGCGCAGCACGCGCTTGGTGTCCTTGAGGCGGTTGCTCAGGAAGACGGGGACGGTCACTGCGTCGCCTGCTACTTCGGTGTAGCTACGCAGTCGCGGTGCCACGAACTTCCAGTTGCACCATGCGCCGATGGTCAGACCGACGGCGAGCCATGCCTGGGAGAGGCCGCTGAGGTAGACGGCGCCGGGCAGACCCATGAGGAGCCAACCGGACATATCGGAGGCGCCTGCTGAGAGAGCGGCGACGGTGGGGGAGAGCTGTCGCCCGCCCAGCACATAGTCGTCAAGACTGTTGTTTTTGCTATTTGCCCATAGGCCGATCGCAATCATGGCAACAAAATAAATCGCCAGCGCGATGACCTGGTATGTACTCGCGGCCATAATGTTCCTTCTCTCCTGGTGATAGTGTGCGCCTGTGTGTATTTATGCGCTACCCCATAACTTTATGAGTGGCATAGGATACAGTCTAGGCTCTGAAGGGCTGAAAATAAAGTCTATTTGACGCTAAAGAGCGCGAGTCTATGGAATAAATATGTATTTGCTGTGTAAATCATATGGTTGTACACGTGGGGTGCTGTGGGAGCATGTGCGAAAAAGTGCCCGAAAAACCCCTGAAATTCAGGGTTTCGGGCACTTCGGTGCAAGAGATGCAGTTTAAAAGCAACGCAAACGTTCAGAGCCGTATGCATCTGAAACGAATTAAACGAAAAATTTAAAAGCCGTTCGGAGTGTTGAACTGTTACACGACAAAGTCACAGAGGCTTAGAGATCCCTCACGACCCACGGCTCAGTAGCCATACGAGCAGGGTCAAAACGCTCCAAAATCGCCGCCGCATTGGGCACTGGAACATCCGCAGAATGGGCAGAGCCATCAGCGTCGTACACCGGAATAGACGCGGCAATCCACCCCAAAATCGTCGGAATCTCAACGCCCGCCTCACGCAACTGCGGTAGAGTCACCGCACCGTCACGCTTAGCGAGTCGCTTGCCCTTCTCGTTCAGTGCCAGCGGCACGTGAGCGTAACGCGGCTGCGCCAACCCCAAAAGCTGCGCCAAATACGACTGGCGGGGCGCAGAAGGCAACAGATCATCGCCGCGCACAATCTGCTCAACCCCCACAAAGGCGTCATCCACCACGGAGGTCAGGTTGTAGGCGTAGGTGCCGTCATTACGCACCAGCACAAAATCATCCACCAGCCCCGTGTAGGCACCATAAAAATCATCCTGCACGGTGTAGCTCGTGCACTCGGCGCGCAGGCGCAGAGCCGGCGGACGCTGGGCGCGACGCTCCTCTCGCTGCTCCTCACTTAGGTTGCGGCAAGTACCGGGGTAGGCGCCCGGTGCACCGTGCGGGGCGCTCGATGCCTCCTGAATTTCGCGGCGAGTACAGAAACACTCGTAGACGAGTCCCGCCTCGCGCAGCTGTGCAACCGCCTGCTCATAGGCGGCAAGGCGCGTGCTCTGATACAGAACGCTCGCTTCCTTGCTCTCGGTGCCTTCGCCGCCCTCGATGCGCTCTGCTGAAGCGCCGGGGCTCGCATCCCAATCCAGGCCCAGCGCTGCCAAATCAGCAATCTGGCGTTCCGCCGCGCCCGGGCGCACACGATCCAAATCCTCCACGCGCAGGTAGAAGGGCTTGCCGCCGCGGCGCGCCATAGCCCACGCCAAAATGGCGGTACGCAAATTACCCAGGTGCAAATCACCCGAGGGGGAGGGAGCGTAGCGTCCGGTGCCGCTGGGGAACGGGTGTGCCGAAGTATGAGCGGCTGAGACGCTAGAAAAAGAGCTGGAGGGAGAAGTCATACTCCTATCCTATAGGGCGCGAATTTCTGGTTCCTGCTCAGCTCCTTCACTGAATCCTCACTGACTCCTAACCGGCGCTGGATTAGTCGGGGGAATAGGCTATCTGGCTAATCAATCTGTGGAGGTTGTCAAGCATCACGTATCAGTTGTCCGTAGAGGCCGAATTGTGCAGAATGATGCACTTTTATCCCCTTAGAAGCGTGCAATAGTGCAAAAATATGTTCTCCAGAAGGCCGAATAGCCCCTCAGTTGCCAAAAATTACAGTAGGGTTGTATCTATGGCTCGTACTATTGAACTCGCAGACGGCGTGTACCGTATTGCGACCGACAATTACCGACTGAACACCGGACTGGTCCTCGGACTGGAACGGGCACTTGTCGTGGATACCGGCGCAGGTCCCCGTCAGGCAACCGAAATTTATGATGAGGTTCGCCGTCTCACGCGCCTTCCTATCACCGTCGTAAACACTCATGGACACTATGAGCGTTTCTTCGGTAACGATGTTTTCGCGGCAATGGGTGCCGAAGAATTCTGGGCGCATCCTCGCGCCGCGCGTGCAATTCGTAAATACGGTGAGGCGCAGCGTCCCTACGTCGAGACGCTCGAACCGGAAATGGCGCACCACCAGGGTGCAGCCACCGATATTATTGTCCCCAACCGCCTGGTCGCCAACAGCGGTGACGGCATTACCTTTACCCCCATTGACCTGGGTGAGCGTAGCGCAACCCTCATGTACATGGGTCCCGGCCACACCGACGGTGACATTCTGGTCGGCATTGAAGATGTGCTCTTCATGGGCGGTCTGATTGAAGAGGGTACCGACCCCTACTTTGAGGATTCTTTCCCCGACCGTTGGATCGATACCCTCGGTGCGGTGCTCGAATTTGATCGCTACCGCGTGTTCGTGCCCGGTAACGGTGAGCCGGTGGACCGCACCTTTGTGGAGCGTGAGCGTAACACCATGGTGACCGCTATTGAGTCGATTCGTTCCTCCACTCTGGACCGTGAGGATGAAGCAACTACCGCGGCAATGTATAAGTTGCCGTATGCGCCGGGTGCGACTCGCTTCCTGCTGGATCGTTTGGCTCAGCTGGAGAACGCACCGGTGGCGGCGTACCTCGATGCGGAGCACCCGGATACCAGTGGTTTCACGGGTCCGATTACTCTGGGTCAGGCATCGTACTAAACCCCGTATGCAATATGCATCATGGGGCATAAATACAGGTGAGGGCTGGTTTCTGTGATAGAAACCAGCCCTCACTTTTTATATGCCCTTAGCTGTTTACCTTCAGCGAGGTGACGTTTTTAGCGCTGAACGTACTGGGCGCGCATTGCCTCGCAATCAGCCTTCAGGGAGGCGGGAACCTCGCCCATTGCCTCGCACAGCTGAACGAAACGGTGGCGCCAATCCAGATGCTGCAGCGCCTGACGGATCTGCTGTTCACCCTGCTCCGGGGTCCAACGTGAAGCAGCCTCAGCAACCTGCGCGAGGCCCGCACGAGCATCCGCGTGATCAATGTCGATGGTCGCGCCATCCCAAAGGATCTCACGTACGGTGGTGGTGTTAGGTACCTTGCCGACAACGGTCACACCCGAAGCCAGCGCATCGGTCCAACGGCCGGTGATGTACTCCTTGGTCGGGTGAGTGTAGGGGGCGGGGCTGACCGAGGTGGAGAATGCCAGCAGGAACTTCGCGCGGTTCAGCGAATCCTGCAGATGCTGAGCCGACTCGCGGTCATTTGCACCGAAGGGCGGGCGGCCCTCAAAGCTCAGACCCAGCTCACCGGCAAGGGCGGCGGTCGCCTCGTCATCTTCGTAGGCGGCAGGCTGACGGCCCACGCGCAGCAGGTCGGTGCTCTTCGACTCCAGCGCAACCAGACGGTCGTTGAACTTGCTCCAAACATCCGCGCCCCAGGGCAGAACGCCGGGGTTCTTCACGCCCGCGGCAGTCCAGGGCTGAACGTCGTCAACATCCGCAACGAAAATGCGGTCGTAGGTGGAGGACTTCGCCACCGCGGGAATACGGTCATCCCAGAAGCTATCAATCACCCAGCCGTAAATCGCGCCGTAGCGGCGGAACGCGAAGGAACGCTGCGAAATGGCGTAAAGCTGACCGGGGTCAGACGCAATCACCAGGCAACGCTTAGAGCCACCCTTAATGCGGGGCAGGCGTGCCAGAAGCTTGGTTTCCTTGCTGAGGGATGCGCCCACATCTACGGTGTGGACGGTGCCGCCGGTGTAGCGGGCGAGAAGCTCCGCCATGGCGTGTACGGGAACCCAACCGGCTCCGGAGGGGACGGCAACAATAATATCGAGTGAGCTCATGAGAATCCTTGGGAACACAGCCCGCCGTATGCGCCCGGCTTACCGGGGCAAAACCCCGGGGCGCAGGCGGTATGCATCAGTGGCAAGACCGTGAATGTTGATCAATGATAGATATGGTGCCTCACCTGAGCAGGCGCGCAGAAAACGCGAAGGTAGCGGCGAGTGAAACCGCTACGACCGGCTAGCTTTTAGCCACGAAGGGCTACGGCACAGGTAGTTTTTAGTATATCGGTGAACCCCGCGTACGGGGCTTAGCCCACAGCCTTTGTGTGCGGCTTTAGGGTGTGTGAATGCGCACCTCAATGCCCGATTCGGTACCAAAACCGGCAGCCATACGCGCCAGATCAGTGTTCGGGGCGGCAGCCACCGTGAAGAAACGGTCTACAGCGGCGGTGAACTGCGCCTGACGAGCCATATCGCCGTGTTCAAGGGTCGTGAAAATACCGCCGCCGGCATCGTCAAAGACCTCAATGCGCAACTCAGGTAGGAGCTCCGTGTTCGGCAGGTTCAGCGACGAAACATCGTGCTGGAAAGTCAGGTCACCGCACAGCAGAGTCACCGGCAGGGCGGCACCACCAACGACCGGGCGGGAGTTCTCATCCACACCGGCAGGGTAGTAGCCCGACAGGGACACGCCAATAGCGGTCGCAATCGTACCGTCGATACCGGCAAGACCGCGGTTCGCAAACACGCGCGCGGGGGCGGGCTCACCCAGGGCGGGGGCCGCCGCATCCAAATCACGCACAAGGTTAGAGGAGCCCAACACCATGAGGCGACGCTGAGCCACCGCATCCTTCCAGACGCGGCGTGCGTAGGAGCGGCCAGCGGTACGGTTGCGGTAATCGGTGTAGTCTACGGAGCTCTCAGCTTCGGGATGCTCGTATACGGCAATGGCGCGCAGGCACTCATCCTGCAGCTTGCGGGCGGGCTCAACCCATTGATCCAGCCAGCTGAGTCCGTCAACGAGCTCATCAGCGGTAGTAGAGGATGCGCACGTAAACTCGGCAAGCTCGTGCGGGGTCGACAGCTCCACGAAGGAGCGGGCGCCCGGCTCGTACCAGCTGGCGCGGCGAGGGGCATAGAAAGCGCACTGAATATCCGTGCGTTCGAGCAGTGCCGTAATCGGGCGTGAGAGCGTCGGGTGTCCGAAGAGCACTACACGTTCAATCTGCGCGGCGGGCGCGAAGGACTCATCGCCGAGCAGCTGCGGATAGTGGGGGATAGAGGTCACGCCGTGGCGCGCCTCGGAGGAAGGCTCAGCGAACAGCGGCAGGTTCAGCACACGAGCGAACTCCGCGGCGAACTCACCGGCACCATCAGCGGCAACCACCACGGTGCGGTGCGCCGGGGTGAACTCCGCCAGGTCAGCCTGCGCCTCCAGGGAATCCAGGAGCCAACGCTGCTCAGCGCTGGAAAGTCCCGAACCCTCGGCACGGGCGGCGCGGGCGCGGCCCTCAGCCTGCGGGTCGTAATCCTCCAGCAGGCTCTGCGCCCACTGCGGAAGCATCTGCGCAAAACGACCCGAGGGGGTCAGCGGCGTATCAAAACAAATGTTCAGGTGCACCGGGCCAATCGGCTCAGCCGACTGCTTGCGCCAATGCTCGGCGCTACGACCGGTCAGCGCGTTCAGGCACGCCGCAAAAGCCTGAGTCTGCTCGCCCTCAACCTGCTCGGGGTAGGAGGTCAGATCAGCTTCAGCGCGCACAAAAGGATGGAAGAAACTCGCCTGGCGGGTCGTCTGATTCACGCCGCTACCGCGCAGACGCTCCGGGCGGTCGGCGCTCAGCACCGCCAGAGGCACGCCGGCGTGGTACGCCTCCATGACGGCGGGCATGTACTCACCCAGCGCCGTACCGGAGGTGCACACCAGACCCACCGGCTGACCGGATGCCTTCGCAATGCCCAGAGCGGTAAAGGCTGCACTTCGCTCGTCCACACGCACGTGCGCAATCAGGGCGCCGGCTTCAGCGGCGGCGGCAATAGCGTACGCAAGAGGTGCACTGCGGGATCCCGGAGACACGACAACATGCCGCATACCGGCACGAATCAGCGAATCGAGCACGGATACTGCGGTGAGCATGGCGGGGGTTGAGCGGTTTTCAGTCACCGTACCATTCTAATGCCGCGGGCTTTTTCCTTCAGTTTTGGTTACCCTTCACGACCTCATCGTTGCAGTGCTAACCGTTACAGATCAGCGGCGCGTTCCAGAACGCGGTAGCAGGCGGTGACGCGGTCCACCCACCACTGGCGGGTCTGCTCATCGGTGGCAAGACGCTCCAGACGCGGCGGACTGGGGGTGATGGCGCGCAGGTCCATGAACCCATCGCGGGCGATGAGCGACTCATCGGTGACGTCCTCCGCCATGAGGGAGACCGTGCCCAGACCACACCCGTACCTCAGCGTGGGCAGGGAAGCCGCCAGGGATGCACCGGTGGCAATGCCGACCGAAGACTCCAGAGCGGAAGAAACCACCGCCGGAAGCTGCGCCTGCTCCACCAGGGCGAGGGCACGGCGTACGCCGCCCAGCGGCGCCGCCTTAATAACCATCAGGTTGGCGGCATTCGCGCGAGCCACCTTCAGCGGATCCTCCGCCTTACGAATCGACTCGTCCGCGGCAATGCGGGCGGGTAGCCCCTCCTTGGCAATGGCGTAGCGGAGCGCCGCCATATCCTCAATGGTTGCTACCGGCTGCTCGGCGTAAATAATGCCGTACTCGCAGAGCTTGCGCAGCGCCTCAAGGGCACCGTCGAGGGTGTAGCCCATGTTCGCATCCACCTTCAGGCGCGCATTCGGGAGCGCTTCTCGCGCCGCCGCCACGCGGGCAATATCATCGGCGAGGCTCTGGCCCTTCTCCGCCACCTTGATTTTGAGTTCCTGAATCTCACCTTCGTACTTGGCGAGCACCTCCGGCACACGCTCGGCGGGTACCGCGGGCAGGGTCGCATTCAGCGGGATGCGCGTACGCACCGGCTCCGGTGCGGGCAACCACGCCGCCTCCAGCGCGCAGGCAAGCCACGCGGCAGACTCCTGCGCACCATACTCGAGGAAGGGCGCGAACTCACCCCAGCCGTGCGGGCCGCGAATCAGCGCGCTCTGGCGGCTATTGACCCCGCGGAAGGTCACGGTCATCGGAATTTCGACCGTGAAAAGGTTCTCCAGAACCTCCTGCAGGGGCGGCAGGGAAGTGTTCGTGAGGCGAAAACCGTAGCCGAGAGGCGGCACGCTCATGCTGGTATTCAAGGTATCTGCCCTTCTTCGATGCGCTATGAGCTCACCATAGCATTCCGCTCTGATGCGGGTGCGCTCGCAACCCGTTTCGCATTCTCTGGAAACTCTCAGGTTGTGGTCGAAAAAACTTTAGTTTTTCATAGCTTAACCTGGAATAGTAGATAGTTATTCGCCCGATGACTCGAACGATGTTACGCGCGATGCGGCAGCTTGGGGGCTGCCGCTTTGACAGCGGACATCGGCGGGCTCGGGGATATCTAACAGACATGAAGGCAAGAAGGTACGAAGGGCTATGAAGAAGAAAACACCGGCAAATACATCGGGTTCGGAAAACTCCGGTTGGGAGAGCTCCGAAAAGCTTGATGCTACCAGTGTGCTTCGCCCCGCTGACGTGCATGCAGCCGCCGCTGATAACGCGCCGACTACGGTATTTTCCTCTGATGAGACGCAGGTGCTCTCCGATTATCAGGACGCTACCCAGGTGCTCAACGCCCACGAGACTGTTGCGTCCGCTGATTCTGAAGACTCTACGGAAGTTATTGGCGCGACCCGCCCTTTGCCGCGCGCCTACCGCGCCCCCATTCAGATACCCGAGACGATTCCCTCCGCTCAGGAGCGCGCCTCCCAGGGGAACTACATCGCGGATGAGCCGATGCAGGCTACGCGTCGCCTTGACCCGCCGAGGCCTCCCGTAAGCGGTTACCCGCTGAACGCCAATATGGGCGCGGGACACATGGGTGCTCCTCAGATGGGTGCTGAACAGATAAGCGCCCAGCAGCCGCTTCCCCAGCGTGTGCCGCCGCAGGCGCCTCAGCAGGTACCTCAGCAACCTGTGGCTTATCCCCCTGAGGCGTATCCTGCCGCGGCTTATCCGAACGGTGCGTATGTTCAGACCGGTCAGGTTCCCGTGGATGCTTCGGGCCGCCCAGTGAATCGTCCAGGTGAGGGAGAAATCATGCATCTTCCGAGTACCGGCGTTCTGATGCGCCACATTATGGCGCTGCTGTTCCTGGGGCTGTCTCTGTACGGTGCGTTCGCGTTCTTTATTTATACTGCGACCGGCCAGCAGGTTGATGAGCAGGCGTACACCGAGTATGCGCATCAGTTCAAGAGCTACCGCGGCCCGACCCTGACGGCGCTGGATTCTTTGCCCACGATTGTTGGTGTGATTGCGGTGCTGGGCTTGATTGCGGTGCTGATTTGGAAGCACCGTTTCTTGCCGTCACTGCTTGGTGTGCTGGTGGGTGCTGCGGCGGTGACGAGCACGTACCTGCTTAAGCACTACCTGATCGTGAAGCCCGACCTGGATGTTCAGGAGGCGCTGAGCAACTCGGCGCCCAGCGGCCACACAACCTTCGCGGCGGCGGCGGGTGCGGCGCTCTTCCTGGCGGCGCCTCGTTTCTTGCGGCCCACGGTGGCTCTCTGCGCGGCATTGGCGACCTGCCTGACGGGTGCCTCCACGATTATTAACGGTTGGCACCGCCCGGCAGATGTGGTGACCGCTATTCTGGTCACCGCAATCTGGACCGTTGTGGGTATGGGCGTGCTGCGTTATGTGCGTCCGGCAGATTTTGCGGTGCCGGCGCGTGGTGGTTTGGTGCTGGTGCCGTTGATGACGATTGCGACGCTGTTCCTGTCGTTCTGCGCGGTGATCCTGTATCTGATTGCGATTTTTGCGCCGATTCCCGGCGGTGCTTTTACCGCGGCGACCTGCATGATTATTGCGGTGAGCTTTGGTACGACGGCGTTGATGGTGAACCTGTTGCGTCCGCGTAATAGTAATCGCTCCGCCTATTCGAAGGTGTGGAGTTACCAGTAGATGTTATTCCCTTCCCTGCTCGGGGTGTTTTAGTTCGGTGTGAGCTGAGGCATTGTCCCGGCGCGGGGAGGGGAATACAATATAAATAATTTAGTATTTTAAATACCAAATATAGGGAGGGGGTTGCGCACCCCCTTTCACTCACCCCTGAAGAGAAAGGTGCGTACCATGGCAGGTACCCATGAAGGCCGAGTCCTCGTATTCCCCCAGCTCACCGAAGCGCTGACCCCCTTTGAAGATAAGCCCCAGGCTCGCAAGATTGTGGACGCCGACGGCGGCAATCTGACCCTCATGGAGCTGGCGGCGGGCCAGTCCTGGCACGAGCACCACAGCGTGCACCCGATTTTCGTGCAGGTGCTCAAGGGCGAGGTGATCTTCCACGTGAAGGACCGCGATATTACCCTGGTGCCCGGCAAGCCGATTCACGTGACCGCCAAGCTGCTGCACTCCCTGCGTGCCGTGAAGGACTCCACCCTGCTGGTGACCATGCTGACCGGTGAGTCGCACCCCGAACCCAAGGTCAACATTGACGTCGAAGAGGTCTAAAAAACTGACCCAAAAAGCTCGCCGCCGCATCTGCACCGGATGCGGCGGCGAGCTTTTTATCTGCTTTTCGGCGCTCACATATGCCGGCGAGAATACCCTCACGCTACGCCCTGAGCTTTCTGCACGCCGGTTTAGCCCGCGCGGGCGTACCCTGAGAAGTACAGTCCCTAACATTCCAGGGAGCAACCCGAAAGGTTACGCAATGCCCAAGTCCCTGCAACGCCCCGTTGTTCTTCTCACCGGCGCCAGCTCCGGTATCGGTTACGATGTGGCGCCGCTACTGGTGCGCTACGGCTACACCGTCTACGGTGCCGCTCGCCGTGTTGAGAAGATTGAAGAGCTCGCCTCCGAGGGCGTGAGAGCGCTCAGCATGGACGTTACCGATGAGGCCTCCATGGAAGCCGCCGTGCGGCATATTATTGACGCAGAAGGCCGCATTGACGTGCTCATCAACAACGCGGGCTACGGCTCCTACGGCGCCATTGAAGATGTGCCTATCGACGAGGCACGCCGCCAGTTCGAGGTGAACCTCTTCGGTCTGGCGCGTCTCACCCAGCTTGTGCTACCGCATATGCGCGCACAGGGTAGCGGGCGCATCCTGAACATCTCCTCGATGGCGGGGCGCATTACCATGCCCCTCGGGTCCTGGTACCACGCCACCAAGTACGCCCTCGAGGCGTTCAGCGATGCTCTGCGCATGGAAGTTGCAGAGTTCGGTATTGACGTGATCATTATCGAGCCCGGCGGCATCAAGACCCCCTGGGGGCTTATCGCGGCAGACCACCTGGAAGAATCCTCCCGAAACGGCGTCTACGCGGCTCAGGCACAGCGCGTTGCGGCAAATATGCGTAAGCTCTACTCGCCCTCCTCCAACCTCTCGGAGCCTAAGGTTATCTCTAAAACTATTCTGCGAGCCCTGGAGGCGCGCCGCCCCAAGACCCGCTACCTCGTGGGTTTCGGAGCCAAACCCTCCGTGTTCCTGCATACCGTGCTGCCGGACCGTCTCTTCGACAAGGTGGCGCGTCGTATCTTCTAGGGCCGGAACAGCCTCGAACTAGAGCATTAAAAAGCGGGCGGTGCTGCGCGAAACAGAATGTTTCGTACAGCACCGCCCGCTACGTTTTTCAAGAGCTAGTACTAGTCTACTACGGCGTGGGTCGGATCGAGCACGCGCGCCAAGAACGCCTGAGTACGTTCGTGCTGGGGGTTGCCAATCACCTGATTGGCGGGGCCCTCCTCCACGACTACACCGTCAGCCATGAAGACGACCTTATCGGCGACCTCGCGGGCGAACGCCATCTCGTGGGTCACCACGATCATGGTCATGCCCTCGTCGGCAAGGTTACGCATAATGCTCAGAACCTCGCCCACCATCTCCGGGTCGAGCGCACTGGTCGGCTCATCGAAGAGCATCAGGTCCGGGTGCATGGATAGTGCACGCGCAATAGCCACACGCTGCTGCTGACCACCGGACAGCTGAGCCGGGAAGCGGTCTTCCTTGCCCTCCAGACCAACCTTCGCCAGCTGCTCGCGGGCAACCGCCTCCGCCTCAGCCTTGGAGCGGCCCAGAACCTTAATCTGAGCGATCGTGCAGTTATCCAGAATGTTCAGGTGACCGAACAGGTTGAACTGCTGGAACACCATACCCATGTGGGTACGCACGCGGTTAATGTCTACGTCCGGGTCGGTGACCTCGGTATCGCCCACCATGATGGTGCCGTCGTTCGGCTCCTCCAGCAGGTTCACGCAACGCAGCAGGGTGGACTTACCGGAACCCGAAGGGCCGATGAGGCACACGACCTCGCCCGGCTCGACCTGCATGTCGATGCCCTTGAGCACCTGAACCTTGCCGTAGGACTTGTGCAGGTTAGAAATGCGCACCGAGGAGGCGGCCATGGATGAAGTTGAAGCAGTCATAGTATCTTCCGTAATCCGTATCTGTCGTTGCGCTTACTTGCGGCCGGTCAGCTGGGTGCGGCGCTCAAAGTATGCGGAGAGCTGGCCCAGCGGAACAGTGATAATCAGGTAGCACAGGCCAGCAACCACCAGGGGAGTCAGGCCCGCGTTTGCGGCGGTCAGGCCTTCACGACCGAACTTTGCCAGCTCGTACTGCGAGACGGTTACGCCCAGCAGGTACACGAGGGAGGAGTCCTTGGTCAGCAGGATAACCTCGTTGGTCAGCGGGGGCAGAACCACGCGGAACGCCTGAGGAATAATGATCGAAATCATCGCACGGGTGTGGGACATGCCCAGCGAACGTGCTGCCTCCATCTGCCCCTTCGGGATCGCCTGCAGACCCGCACGCAGAACCTCACTAATGTAGGCTGCCGAGACCATACCCAGCGACAGGGTCACCGGAATCAGGTTATCCACGAAGCGAATCTTGAATGCCAGCGGAATACCGTAACCGAACGCGAAGAAGACCAGCAGCGCCGGGATACCGCGGAAAAGCTCCACGTACAGGGTCGCAATCCAGCGGTAGGGCGCGATGGAGGAAATACGCATAAGCGCCAGCAGCAGACCGCCGGAGAGGCCCACGATAAAGCCCAGGGTGGTGTACAGCAGGGTGTTCTTCAACGCCACGGTAATGACGTCGGGGAACTGCTGCGCCGCAACGTCCAGGTTGAATACCTGCTGGCTGAGGGTCTTCCAATCAGCCAGAAGAATGGCTGCCAGAGCGATAACTGCCAGAAGGGCGTACTGTGCGTAGCGGAAGAGCTTCTGCTTCTGACGGGGTGAGAGTTTAGAGGACATGCGCTTTCTTATCCATGTGCTGTTCGGTCAAGAGCGTTCTATGCGCTCACAAGGGTGAAGGCTGGAGGTTCCCCCAACCCAAAAGTATTAGGGTACTCCTGAATTGGGGGAGGGGCTAACCGGCTAGATGCTTAGGAAGCAGAGGAAGAGGCGCTCGCGGAGGAAGTGGCACCAACCCACTTAGCCTTCATCTTGTCGAGCTCGCCGTTCTTCTTGAGCTTGTCGATGGTGGCGTTAGCCTTGGTCAGCAGCGCCTTGTTGTTGGAGGAAACCGCGGCGGCAATCTGCTCGGTGTTCTCGGAATCCTGGTAGGCGATCTTGAAGGAGTCCGGGTCGTTGGTCAGTGCCTCAGAGACCACGGAGAGGTTCGCTGCGACTGCCTTGACCTGACCGGTCTTCAGGGCGGAGAACATGAGGGAGGTGTCTTCATACTGGATGACCTCGGCGCCGTTTTCCTTGGCGTAGGTTTCACCGCTGGTTGCCTGCTGGGCACCAACAGCCACGCCCTTCAGATCTGCTGCGGAGGTGATGGAGGAACCTTTGGGAACCAGGATTGCCAGGTTGTCGTCGAAGTAGACGGTGGTGAACTCCATCTTGCTCTTACGCTCATCGGTCACACCGATACCTGCCAGGGCGATATCGCACTGACCGGTGGCCAGGCCGGTGCCGGAATCCAGGCCCTCGAAGCTGATGGAGGTCAGCTGAGCCTTCACGCCCAGGTCGGAGGCGATAGCGTTGGCAATGTCTGCATCCAGGCCGACGATGGTGCCGTTCTCTTCGTATTCGAAGGGCTTGTAGGGGGTGTTGGTGCAGACGCTGAGTACGCCGGACTTGACGAGGCTGACCTCGCCGTTGGCGTCGGAGTTCTCGTTCGCGGTGGAGACGCAGCCGGTCAGTGCCAGGGGCAGTACTGCCAGCAGTGCGAGGGGCTTGAGGGATGCCTTCTTGAGGATTGCGGTGTTCATGATGTTCTCCTGTGTGAGGTGTGTTCTATGAAATCTATGGTCTATTGTGCGCCCCCATGTTAAAAAATGCAAGCATATACATAAATATTCATAAATTTTTGCTGAATATGCATAAATTCACCCTCGGGCAATGAATAAAACCCCGAACAAGCCGCTCAAAAATCACCCCGACGCGCACATTAGCGCGCCACATGATGCAACTACGGTTCACCCAACTATCGAATCCCCTAACCTCCATGCCACAATTGAGAGCGTGAACGCAGAGAAGAACACCCGCGCAACTCGCGCAACCCTGGACAAGAAAACCGGCGACATTGCCGCCATGTTTGATACCGTCGCTGAACGCTACGACCTCATGAACGGCATTCTCTCCCTCGGCCAGCACATCTACTGGCGTAAGCAGGCTGTCGCCGCCGTTGACGCACACCCCAGCCAGAAAGTACTGGACGTAGCCGCAGGTACCGGCGTCTCCTCCGAACCCTTCGCCGACGCAGGCGTAGACGTCATCGCGGCAGACCTCTCCGAAGGCATGCTCGACGTGGGCCGTCGCCGCCGCCCCGACATGACCTTCGTGCAGGCAGACGTCACCGCACTGCCCTTCGAGGATGAAACCTTCGACGCGGTCACCATGTCCTACGGCCTGCGCAACGTCGCCAACTACCCCAAGGCACTGAGCGAAATCTACCGCGTGCTCAAGCCCGGCGGACGCATCGTCGTCCTCGAGTTCTCCACCCCGACCTTCGCCCCCTTCGGCGCGGTCTACAAGAACTACATCATGAAGGCAATTCCGCCGATTGCCCGCGCGATCTCCTCCAACCCCGAATCCTACGAATACCTCGCCGAGTCCATCATCGCCTGGCCCAACCAGCAGGAACTGGCACAGAAGTTCAAGGAGGCGGGCTTCACCACCGTGCAGTACCGCAACCTCACCGGCGGCATCGTCGCCATTCACCGCGGTTTCAAGCCCGAAGCACACAACGCATAGACACCGCGTTCACACACCACCGAAGACACCAACACCAAGAAGATAGAAGACACCGTGAGCAACGCAGAGCAGCCCATTGCCGCAACCGACCTGCTGGGAGACCTCGACCTGAAGCTTCCCGCGGGCTTTGAACTCATCGCCGCCGACCCCAAGCTGGGTCCGCAGATTCTCTCCTCCCTGGCGCGTATTGAGGAGCGCCTGGCTGAGGCCATCTCCCAGACCGACCACCTGGCGGATGTCGCATCTCGTCACCTGCTCTCCGCGGGCGGCAAGCGCGTGCGCCCGCTGCTGGCGCTGCTCTCGGCAGCTGTCGACGGCGAAATCAACGATGAGGTCATCGAAGCCGCCGTGGTTGTTGAGCTGACCCACCTGGCAACCCTCTACCACGACGACGTCATGGACGATGCCCCCAAGCGCCGCGGTGTGGACAGTGCCCAGATGATTTGGGGTAACTCCGTCGCAATTCTGACCGGCGACCTAATCTTCTCCCGCGCGTCCCTGTTGGTGTCCGAGCTGGGTACCCGCCCCATGAAGATTCAGTCCCAGACCTTTGAGCGTCTGGTGCTCGGCCAGCTCTTCGAAACCACCGGCCCCCGCGAGGGACAGGACCTGCTCGACCATTACATCGCGGTCATCGAGGGTAAGACCGGCTCCCTGATTGCTGCAGCCGGCGAGTACGGCTCCCTGCTTTCGGGCGCTTCCGAAGATGTCATCTCCATGGTCAAGGCGTACGGCGAACTGGTCGGCGTGGCATTCCAGCTGGCTGACGACGTGATTGACATTGTCAGCGACGGCAAGACCAGCGGTAAGACCCGCGGTACCGACCTGCGCGAGGGTGTTCCCACCCTGCCGACCATCCTGCTGGATCGTGCGGTAGCCGCCGGTGACGAGTCCGCTGTAGCGGTTCGCGCCCTGCTGGATGCAGACCTCAGCTCTGACGAGGCGCTGGAGACCGCAGTGGAGGCGCTCGCCGCCCACCCGGTCACCCAGGAAGCATGGCAGATTGCTTACGACTGGGCGGATCGTGCGATTGCCGCGATTGCTCCGCTGCCCGAGTCGACCGCGAAGGCTGCGTTGGAGTCTTTCGCTCACGCTGTGGTGCACCGCGAAGGCTAAAACGCCTCGCCGTGTAGCGCATGCTTGAAAACTTTCACGTTCAAGCGTCTCATACTTCAAAACCCCCGCTGAATCTACCCGGATTCGGCGGGGGTTTTCTGTCTTTAGGCTAGTCAGCGCCGGTTTTTGGGAGAGCTAGGTGCAGTCCCTGCCTCCCGAAAAGTTCCGTATGCTGGGGTCTCCTTGACCGCCATATGCCTTTAAGGTAAACCTTATAGGCATGCCTGAGGTGCACATCCACCCCTCAAGCCTTCGACGGCTCCCACGCCCAACCTGTGTTGGAGAGCCGTTTACTATTTCTGGACGCGAGCAGAGCCCAGCCATCCGACGGGTTATTCTCGCACCAACCATCCGCGTCCCCACACATTCGAGGTTTACAACTATGGGAGCATCTACCCCTAAGGCGCCCGCAAAGCGTGAAGGCTTCTCGAGCCGTCGCGTCTTTATCTTTGCCGCCATCGGTTCTGCTGTTGGTCTGGGCAATATTTGGCGTTTCCCCTACATCGCATTCGACAACGGCGGCGGCGCCTTCATGATTCCCTACATTGTCGCTCTGCTGACCGCCGGCCTGACCTTCCTGTTCTTTGACTACGCGATTGGTCACCGCGCGCGTGCGTCGTCCCCGCTGGCTTTCCGCCGTCTGAACCGTAAGACCGAGTTCATCGGCTGGTGGCACATGGGTATTAACTTCGTGATTGCTATCTACTACGCCGCTATTGTGGCGTGGTCGCTGCGTTACATGGTTTTCTCCTTCACCAACGCGTGGGGCGATAACCCGAAGGCGTTCTTCCAGGGCGAGTTCCTGAAGGTTGCAGACACCCCCGGTGTCTCCCTGGACTTCAACATGAACGTCCTGATTCCCATGATTCTCGTGTGGGGCGTGCTGCTTGCCGTGATGGCTCTGGGCGTTCAGAAGGGTGTGGGCGCTGCCAACATCGTCTTTATCCCGCTGCTGCTGGTCATGTTTGTCGGCCTGGTGATTTACTCGCTGACCCTGCCCGGCGCTATTGATGGTCTGAATGCTCTGTTCACCCCCAGCTGGGATTCCCTGGCGAACCCGGACGTGTGGGTTGCTGCGTACGGCCAGATTTTCTACTCGCTGTCCATTGGCTTCGGCATTATGATTACCTACTCCTCCTACCTGAAGCCCAAGACTGACCTGACCGGTTCCGGTGCTGTGGTTGGTTTCGCAAACTCCGGTTTCGAGCTTCTGGCTGGTATTGGCGTGTTCTCGGCTCTGGGCTTCATGGCTCAGGCTGCCGGCACTCAGGTGAGCGAGGTTGCGACCAGCGGTATTGGTCTGGCGTTCATCGCGTTCCCGACCATTATTTCTCAGGCACCCGGCGGCGTGCTGATCGGTATCCTCTTCTTCGGCTCCCTGCTCTTTGCTGGTTTCACCTCCCTCATCTCGATTCTTGAGGTGATTATTGCGGGTGTTCAGGATAAGTTCGCGACTTCGCGTCTTGCTTCCACCGCTCTGGTGATTATTCCGGTTGCCGTGATTTCGCTGCTGCTGATGCCGACCACCACCGGCCTGTACGTGCTCGACATTCTCGATAACTTCGTGAACCTCTTCGGTATTCTGGCTGCCGGCCTGTGCGCCATCATCGTTGTGGCGTACGTGGTGCGTGCGCTGCCCGCCCTGGCCGAGCACCTGAACCGTTACTCCTCCATCAAGGTTGGTAAGATTTGGATGGCTCTGCTGGCCGTCGTGACCCCGCTGGTTCTTGGCTACTCCCTGATTCAGAGCGTCATCAAGCTGATTCAGACTCCGTACGAGGGTTACCCGGCAGATATGCTGGCCATCTTCGGTTGGGGTATGAGCGCGCTCCTGCTGGTCGGCGCGATCGTTGTGTCCCTCTTGCCCTGGTCGAAGAAGTCTCGTGCCGCTGAGAAGCCTCCGGCACCTCCGGTGATTGCCGGTCAGGTGGAGCACGACCATGTCGATACGACCATTACCCGTTAGGAGCCCTCATGTCTATCTCTGCAATTGTGATGCTGATTGTGGCCATCCTGATTATCTGGGGTGGCCTGGGCCTGGCGATGCTGAACCTGCACCGCCATCCGGACCTGGATGCCCTGGACGAAGCGGCTGAGGCTCAGGGCTCCGAGCTCTAGAGCGTAAACGCGAAATACGGTGATGCCCCGCCGGCTTATAGTTGGCGGGGCATCACTGTATTCTATGCGTGTGTTGAGCGTGCTGAAGGGACAGAACGGGGGAGGGAACTACTTGTTCTCGGAGCGCTGGGTTTGCTCCTGCTCTTCCAGAAGAATCTGCGCATCCTCAGCCTGTACGTTTTCCGCCTGAACCAGCGGAATCATGCCGGTCTCCGGGTCCGATAGCGCGGAAGCGCGGTAGGAGCGGGAGGCGCGTAGCGCATCCACCGTGAAGATGATGAGCGCAATCCAGATGAGGCCCAGGCCCAGCACCTTATCGGGGCTCATGCGCTCGTGCAGCACGGTGATGGCCAGAACAAACTGGATGGTCGGGCCCAGGTACTGCACCATGCCGATGACCGAGAGCGGCAGGGCCTTGGTAGCCGCCGCAAAGAGCATGAGCGGCACAACGGTGACCACACCGGTGGAAGCCAGGAGCCAGAAGTGCCCGGCACCCTCGCTGAAGAGGGTCATCTGACCCTGCGCGTTGAGGACGAAGAGCGCAATAACGCCGAAAGGAGCCAAGATTAGCGTCTCGAGGGACAGCGAGACGATGGGGCTCACCTCGTGGGCGATACGGGCCTTGAGCAGACCGTAAATACCGAAAGTAAAGGCCACGCCCAGGCCGGTCCACGGCACCTGCCCGTAGATAAGGCTCATCATCAGCACAGCGATACAGGAAATCGCCACCGAGACCCACTGCGCGGCGCGCAGCCGCTCCTGCAGAAAAATCACGCCCAGCACCACCGAAACCAGCGGATTGATGAAATATCCCAGCGACACATCAATCGTGTGGCCGGTCGTCGTCGCCACCACGTAGATGAGCCAGTTTGCGCAGATGAGAATGGAGGCGGCCGTCAGCACCAGCATGATGCGGCGGTTCCGCAGGGTTCGGCGGAAGTCGGCGGTTGCCCGAACAAGAGGTAGCAGCAGGGCGCAGAAGATGAGGGAGAAGACCACTCGCGCCACCACGATTTCGATAGGACCGGCGGGTGCCATGAGCACGAAGTACAGGGGGAGCATGCCCCAAATGAGGTAGGTGCCGATGATGGTGATAAACCCGTTGCGGGTGGTGTGCTTCTGCGTTTCTGACATGATTTCTTCTGACCTGATTCTTCTGATCTGATTCTGCGGTTACGTTCTTCTTTAGCTATTCATCGGGATGCGCCGGTGGGGTGCCCATCGGGGTATCAACGCGCACACTACTGTACCCGATACGGGGGTAGCGTACGCTAAAGACGCCACAGGCGCGGTACCACGAGGATACCGCGCCTGAAACGTCGCTGCGTATTCGGTTTAGAGGCCGAAGAAGCGGGAGAAGAAGCCCTTCTTCTTGGGCTGCTCTGCCTCGCGGCGTGCAGTTTCTTCCTGCTCGCGGCGGGCTGCCTCTTCGTGCTCTGCCTGCAGGTCGGGAGCTGCGCCAGCGTTGCGGATGGGCTCCACGTGCTGCTCCTCGTACTCTGCGTGCTCTTCGTAGTGCTCGGCCTCGGCGGGCTGCTCAGCAACAGGCTCAGCTGCGACCGGCTCCTCAGCGTACTCGGCGGAAGCCTCAACGGTCTCGTACTCGGGCTGCTCGGCCCCGATGGACTCGTCGGTGTAGACGCGAGCCTGCTCGGTCTCTTCTGCCTCGTACTCGCCGGGCAGGGTCTCCACGGTGACCAGGCCGGGCTCTGCGTGCTCTGCCGGTTCCTGATCGAAGGGAGCCTCGTCTGCGGGGTAGAGGTTCTCGGTGCTCTCGACGCCGGGCACCTCGGTCTCTGCGACCGGTGCGTGCTCTGCGATTTCGACAGCGCGCTCAGCCTCAGCCTCGGCACGTGCGGCGGCGCGTTCTGCCGCCTCCTGCTCACGCTGTGCGTTCTGTGCGGCTGCCTCAGCGGCTGCCACGCGCTCAATCTCGGTGCGCAGGGCGGCGAGGGATTCGCGGCGCTGAGCGGCAGCGGCTGCGCACTGCTCCAGAACCTCGGGGCCAACCTGAGGCTCAGCCTGCTCGATGCCGCTGATTCGGCCGTCGTCGAACCACAGGCGCAGCGCGCCGTCGGTTGCGGTCAGCACGGCGGTTGCCTCGGTGTCCCAGGCAATGTGGAAGCCGCGCTGCTGAGCGTAGGAGTCCACCGCCAGAACCTGGTTGTGAATCTCTTCGCTCTGCAGGGTCTTCGCGATGACACGGCCGATACCCTTGTAGGTCGGTGCCTCGAGGGTCAGCTCAGCACCCTCCAGCAGGGTCCATGCGCGCACGCCAGCACCCGCGGGTAGCGGGTAGTGTGCGTACAGGCCGCTGATGGTCTTGGTTGCCAGGGTGAGTCGGCGTGCCAGGGACTCGGAGAGGGGCAGTTCGTCGGTGGTCAGCTCGGTCAGGCCGTCACGCTCACCGGCTTCGCGCGCCTGAATAGCGGCAGAAACAACGGAGTCGGGGAAGTAGCCCAGCTGCTGCCAAGACCAAATCCAAGTACCGCGGTTCTCGGATTCGGTGCCCAGCAGGTGCGGCTTGAGCGAAAGCGGGGGCGTGGTCTCAAAGTCCAGAGACTGGGAGGTGAAGTCCACGTTCCACTCGGAGGTACCCACAAGCTCAGCGAGTCGAGCCTGGTACTCGGTGGAGATAAAAATCGATGCGTCGATAAGGTCCTGCAGAGAATTCGTCATGCTTCAAGATTATCAACCTTTTAGCGTTCACTATGCCGTGTATCCCCGGTTTCGGGGTGCGCTTTAGGCGTATTGGACGTTAAGAGGGTCGAATGGGCCGCCTAGAGAGGTTCAGGGGAGAGGTAGAGCATATATCTTTCGGCGTAAACTATCTGCGTGGAGTGCCCGTGTTCGTTAGAATCGAAGAGACGGCTTCTTCCGGCACCCTGTAAGCCGACACTACGACCGAACACGGATGCCTCCAGCCGCGCCGTATTCACACTCAAGGATGTATGAACTATGACTGAACCCCGCCTCGCCGAGACGAGTAGCCGCGCCGCGCGCATCCAGGACGCGCTGAACAACATTGGAAGCTGGCTGCTGGATGTCGTTAGTGTTGACCCCGGCTGGAGCGAAATGGTGCTGGACGTCAAGCCTCTAGCAGGTCAGATTTTTGTGCGCGTGCGTGAATTCCGCGACGGTGAAGAGTTCATTGGTACCATCGGCCCGCTCAAGGACGGCTCACCCATTATTGCTGAGGTCCGCAAGCTGCAGCGTGCCGCCTACGACGGCAACCGCGGCACCTGGTTCACCGCCTCCATCGTGGTGGCGGCTACCGGTTGGCCCAACCCGCAGTTCAGCGTGGGTGCCTCCTATAACCGTGATGATGAGCCCGCCAGCTGGAAGAACGAGGGTACCCTGACCGCAACCGACGTGCGTGAGCACCTGGCTGAGTTCCCGCGTGACGCATCGCGTATTCCTCAGTGGGCTCGTGAGCGTATGGAGGGCCGTGCCCGCCACTCTGCCGCCGCGGCGCTGTCTTCGAGCGAGCACGAGATTCCGAACCCCTACCTGGTCGCCGCCCTGGAAACCTTCCGCAACGATGTGCAGGAGCGAACCCTCATTAACGTGGTTCGCACCATGCTCGGCGGCGACGTTCTGCTGGATGCGACCGGCTCCCTGCTGATTCCGTCCGAGACCGACCCGATGGGCCCCGAATCGGTGCTGACCCACCAGGTCATTCGTATGCCCGAGACCGGCATGCAGGCGCTGTGCGTTTTCTCCTCCTCTGAGCACATTGGTAAGAGCTACGTGCGTCAGGAATCCGAGGGTGACGAGCTGATTCTGCGTGAACCGGCGATGAAGGTCTTCATCGACTTCCTCAGCAATGAGGCGCTGGATCTGATTGTGGTTGACCCCGGCACCGACCACGAATGCTACATTGAGCGCGCTCAGGTGCAGTGGATTGTCACCTCACCCCGTAATGACGGCGCGAAGATGGCGCTGACTCAGGACAACATGCAGATGCTGCTCGGCTCGCTGGTATCCCCGGCGTCCGTGCTGCTGGTGGGTGTTGACCCGGCTGACCCGTCCGGTACCTCCTTCGTCTTTGACCCGGATGAGAACGGTAACCCGCAGAGCCTGCTGGTGTTCACCTCGCCCATTGAGATTGCGGCACTGGATCCGCATATTGAGGTGCGTTCGGCGAACGCCCTGGATATTCTGCGTTACGCCCTGGAGATTGGCGCCCCGAGCGTGAAGGTGAACGCGATTAACCCCTCCACGGTGCTGACTGCGGCGCAGATCCGCGAACTGCTGGAGATTGTGGGCTCGCAGCCCCCCATGGGTGCTTAAGCTTCTCTAAGCTCCTGTATTGAATACTTAAACCGTTGAGGCGGCGACACGAGTTGTGTCGCCGCCTCAACGGTTTAAAAGCTCTCATGACCGAGCCTGCCCGGATTCCCAGGCTATAGGGTTATGCCGCCAGGATGCGCGCTGCCGCTTCCTGCTGGGTGCGGGCGAGTGCTGCCTCCTGCTCGGTCTGGCAGTCTACGCACACGCCCTGGTAGAGCACGTCTGCGCTGAAGAGTGCCATGCCGTGAAAATCGCTGGGGGTCAGGCAGGGTGCGGAGCCAACCGCGCAGTCCACGTCTTCGACCTTGCCGCAGCGTACGCAGAAGGCGTGGTGGTGGTTGTCGCCCGTGCGGGTTTCGTAGAGGGCGGGGGTTCCCGGCGGCTCGAACTTACGCAGCAGGTCGATATCGGTCAGGTCGGCAAGAATGACGTAGACCGACTGAACCGTGATGGCGGGGATGCGCTCGCGGACTGCCTGCACGATGGTGTCGGCGGTGGAGTGCGGGTGTTCCTGCACTGCGTGGAGTACGGCGAGGCGCTGCTTGGTGACGCGGCGGCCTTTGGTGCGCAGACCGGTGGTCCATGCTTCTTCGAGCTGTTCGGGGCTCATTGCTGAGAGCAGGGGCAGGCCGGTGGTGTGGGCGCAACCGGTGTTGTGATGGTCTGGGCTATGGGTCTTCTTCGTATCGGAGGTTGTCATTGCGTCGGTCATAGGTTTAAGTCTACACGTTATTATGAGAAATTCATCATTATTTTATGAAAAGCTCATAATAAGCCGGGAGGGTGTCCCTTTCATCCACTCTGTGGCGCCCCTCCTCACCCCGGCCTCGGGTGTGAAGAGATGCCGTACAATCAAAGAACCTAGAGTACCCGTACCGACGAGCATCATCAAGGAGGATAGGGCCATGGCGTACGACTTCACAAACCCCATCTACATTCTGCTGATGATTCTGCTCTTTGGTGTGCCCATCGTGACCCCGGTGATTTACGGTCAGTACCGTAGCACCACCACCGGCTTTGACTTGGAGGGTCAGCTGATGCTCGGCCTGCTCTTCATCCTTTTTCTGGGTGCTTACGGCACGATTCTTCTTCTGGGTATTTTTCCGACTGCTACGGCGCAGGTGCTGGAGCAGGTGCCCCTGGTGAATATCCCCGGCGCCATTCCCTAGTTCTTCTCGCACTTTCGGCGTCTGGGTGACGCTCTGGGTGAATCCGCGCGCCATAAGGTGCGCCCGCGGGTGCTTGCACGTATTCTATAGAGTCAAGTACACGCTGTACGCACTGACCTATTTGCTTAGGAGGATACCCATGCACAGTCATAACAATGGACTGAAAACTGCCCTGTTGATGTGCTCCATGGTGGGCATGATGCTGCTCATCGGTGGTCTGCTTTCGGTGAGCTTCCGTACCTCCATTTTCATCTGGATTATGGGCCTGGTGAGCTTGGGTTCGGTGGCGTACACCTACTGGAACTCCGATAAGCTCGCCCTGCGCTCCATGAATGCGTACCCGGTGAGCCGTGAAGAGGTCCCGGTGCTCTACGACATTGTTGAGGAGCTTTCCTCCCGTGCGGGTCAGCCCATGCCCGCCCTCTACGTGGCGCCGACCATGACCCCGAATGCGTTCGCGACCGGTCGTAACCCGCAGAACGCCGCGGTGTGCTGCACCGAGGGTATTCTGCAGCTACTGGATGAGCGTGAGATGCGCGGCGTGCTCGGCCACGAGCTCATGCACGTGTACAACCGCGATATCCTCACCTCGTCGGTGGCGGCGGGTATTGCCTCCATCATCGGTACGGTCGCGCAGTTCCTCTCGTTCGGTGCGATGTTCGGCGGTTCCAGCCGCGACGGTGAACGCTCGAACCCCATTGCCATGTTCGTGATTGCCCTGCTGGCTCCCATTGCTACGCAGGTCATTCAGATGGCTATTAGCCGTACCCGCGAATTTGATGCTGATGAGGACGGTGCACGTCTGACCGGTGACCCGCTGGCTCTGGCTTCGGCACTGCATAAGCTGGAGAGCGGCGTGTCCATGTATCCGATGGACCCGAACAACCGCAACACCGAGGCGGCGAGCGCCATGATGATTGCGAACCCCTTCGGCTCGCTGAAGAACATGCTTTCGACTCACCCGCCGATGGATCAGCGTATTGCGCGCCTGCAGCAGCAGGCTCGTGAGATGGGTCAGTACTAAGTCTTTTCTCTGCTGAATCATTCGGGTACTAATATGACGCTGTATGAGTATGGCCCAGCGTGACGATTGTGACCCGCGATGACGGGTTGGCAGACAAAAAATCCTCGGGGTGGCTACTGTGGAAGTAGCCACCCCGAGGATTTTGCGTATAGGCTTCCTAGGCGCCTCCCTCACCCATCACTGGGGGGAGTGCCGCCTGAGCTTAGCGGTAGTTGACGAACTGCAGGTCAATCTCAAGGTCGGCGGACTTGAGCATTGCGATAACTTCCTGCAGATCATCGCGGGACTTGGAAGAGACTCGCAGCTCATCACCCTGGATGTTTGCCTTCACGCCCTTGGGGCCCTCTTCGCGGATCATCTTGGAGATCTTCTTTGCCTGATCCTGCGCGATGCCTTCCTTGATGGAGCACTCGATGCGGGTTTCCTTACCGGATGCGTAGGGCTTGCCGGAGTCCAGGGACTTCAGGGAGATGCCGCGCTTGACCAGCTTGGACTGGAAAACGTCCAGTACTGCTAGGGCGCGCTCTTCGGCGTTTGCCTTGATGAGGATCTTGTCGCCGGAGTAGTCGATTTCTGCACCAACGCCGCGGAAGTCGTAACGCTGGGAGATTTCCTTCTGCGCCTGGTGCAGTGCGTTGGAAACTTCCTGCTTGTCCACCTTGGACACAATGTCGAATGACGATTCGCTAGCCATGGGCTTTCCTTTCGTGAATGAGGTGCTACTGGCACCGGTTAGTACTAGCCTACCGGGTTGGGGCTCTTGTTCACAGCTAACTACCAGAAATACGGGCCTGTTTTACAGGCGCCACTAACCTTAAAAGAGGACAATAGAAATATGACCACTCCTAACCTGTCCGCAACGGACCTGCGCACGAGCGAGGAAGCTCGCGACCTGCAAACCCTCCTTTTCATCGACCTGCATACCTCTCTGGGTGCTGAGCCCGAGGGTATTCCTGAGGCGGAGCGTCTCAACGAATCTGACCACCACGAGATTCATCTTGATCTGCACGAGGAAGATGCTGAGCCTTCTCCCTTTGACGGTATCGGTATCACTCTGACGGAACCTTCGCTGGTGGCGCGTTTCCGTGGCGTTCGCCGTGACCTGGAGCGTGAGATCGCCGGTGACATGTGCACCGTGGAGCAGGCGCGCCGCTACCTGGAGCACCTGGAGATCGTGCTTCTGCTCGAGCAGGACGGCGACACTCCGTCCCGCTCCTTCTAAAACTGCTGTAGGCGGTGGCGCTTTATTCACGGTTTTATTTCGTGAGGTGAGAGCGCGGGCGCTGCAATAGATATGTGCGGTAGATATGGATGCGCGATGAGCGTGCGCTCTTGGCTCTTTGGTGACTTGGGTGGCGAGAAACGATAAATACAGCCAGAAATATAACCTTCGTCACAAAACCCTGCGTGAAGTGTACAAGTCCCCAAAACTGCTGTAGAGTAGTCTCTGTTCGCGTGAGCGAGCAACTAGCACCTAGCTAGGCGGCAGGTTACCCGAGCGGCCAAAGGGGGCTGACTGTAAATCAGCTGGCACTGCCTACGGGGGTTCGAATCCCTCACCTGCCACAAATAGCCCGGTTACGAAAGTAACCGGGCTTTTGTGTATCTAAAACCGGTTTCTAAAACCAAGGGCGGCGAGGCACAGTCGCGCTGAGCATCTCGGCAAAACTCTTATACGGCACTCTTGTGCGGTTTGTACTCGCCGGTCGTTCCACCCGCCGGATGTGGCGCCTCCGCGGCCCGTTACAGGCACCTCGCTGGAGCCTCCGCGACACGCCCATGAACCGGCAGAATTAGCCGCGGAAAGAGCCAACTATGACGGTAAGTTGTCATATCTTTCACAATGTTTGAATCCCAGGGCGAACAATTCGCGATTGGGGTCTAGAGGGTGTAGCTTTATCTCATGGCTACTATTGAAATTACTCAGCAGAACCTGACTGCTACCGTCGAGAGCAACGACATCGTCTTCCTGGACTTCTGGGCAGACTGGTGCGGTCCCTGCAAGCAGTTCTCCCCCGTCTACGAGGCGGCTTCGGAGAAGCACACCGACATTGTTTTCGGTAAGGTCGACACCGAGGACCAGGGCCAGCTCGCTCAGGCAGCAGGCATCACCTCCATCCCCACCATCATGGGCTTCCGTGGCGGTATCCTGGTTTACCAGCAGGCTGGCGCACTGCGCGAAGACCAGCTGGAGACCGTGATCGGTTCGATTCGCGAGCTCGACATGGACAAGGTCCGTGCAGAGATCGCAGCAGCAGAGGGCTCTGCAGAGAAGAAGTAAGCTCACCACCACAAAAGAGCTTGAACGGGGCGCACCCGCCGGTACAACCGGTAGGGGCGCCCCGTCCCTTTTAACCTCGTTAGGGTGCGTTAGCGGTCGCGATGATCCTCAATGGTCATACGCGCCCCGTAGCGCTGCTTTGAGAAGCCAGAGGCGTGCATGAGCCGCACCAGACGTTGCCGATGCGGGCTGTAGGGTGCGAGCAGGGCTAGCATGCCCGCATCGTCGGTGCGCTTGCCGGTGAACAGCTCGCCGACCGCGTGCGCCAGGTGGTAGTCGCCTACGCTGATGGCATCCGGGTGCCCGCACACGCGCTGCAGAGCCTCAGAAATGCTCCACGGGCCCACGCCGCGCACCGTGTGTAGGCTCCGCGCCAGTAACGCGATGTCCCCGCTTGCCGCAATATTCTTGAGAGACTCGGCGGAACGGGCGTAGGCGTACACGGCGTCGTAGCGGCTTTTATCCACGCCCGCCCGATGCCAATCCCAGCTCGGAATCGTCGCCAGGGTTCGGGCGGTCGGGTAGACGCGCATCCCATCCGGCTGATGCCCCAACCCGGTCGACGGGGCGGGGGAGCCGTACTTTCGCAGAACCCAGCGCAGGGTTCTGAACGCCTCGGTCTGGGTGATGCGCTGCTCCACAATGGCGTTGAGCATCTGCCGGTCCAGCTGACCGGAAGCGCTGAGGCGGAGCCCCGGATTCTGTCGCCACGCCCGCTGAACACGCGGCGGAAGATCCTCAAAAGACGACAGCGCGCCGAAATGTTCGGCGGGGTCGTGCAGACCCAACCAGTACGTCATTTCCTGCGCCAGCGCCTGAAGGTCGGCTCGCACCTGCATCTGCTGGTCGGCGGCGGTGTAGGAAGCCCAGATGCGAATACGTACCGGGCGCATCAGTAGACGATGCAGGGCGGGCAAAGCCTCGGGAAGCTTGGTTGCCTCCGCAACTCGTTCGACGTACAGCACCGCCGGGAACTCGTGAAACGGCGTGCGAGCCGTCACCCAGATTCGCTCAGCACCATCCGCGCGGCTCAGCGCACGATACGAAAGATCCTGAGCACCGCGGCGCAACGATCCCAAAGTCTGCGCCAACTGCACCGGAACCTGCGGCTCAATCACGACCTCGCACGCCTCGGGTGCCAGAGCCCCCGGAAGAACCGAAGCCGCGGGGGAGAGAGTACGAACCTGAACGCGCGGCTGATGAGGAACGGTAGGCTCCTGAAGAATATCCGCGAGCGCCGGGGCATAGGGCACACCAGCAGCCGCCAGAGGATTCCGGGCGCGCTGAACACCCACGCCGGGGCTGCCGTTCGGGGATGCAGGAGGAATCGTACTCACCTCACCAGTCTATGCCCTCACCCAACGAGGTGCCCCCGCCTATACCCCGTCTATGACCACCAGCCTAAGAACATCAGCATAAGAACATCAGCTCAAGCGGCAGAAATACTCGGCAGGGCAGGTACACCGCTAATGCGATACCCTAAAAGGTAGAGCAAAAACGAACGCAAGCGCAGTCGTCGTCACGGCACAGGCTGCGCGTTCCGCCCCGCTCACAAGGGCGCCCACGCCCGGACACGCACCCCGGACATCACCCCGAGAGAAGGACGCCTATGGCACCGGAAGCACATGACGCACCCTCGATGACTGACGCACCTGAAAAGAACGGCACCGCTACAGGCGCGCGCCGCCAGCGTACCCAGAAAAAGCCGCGTCAGTCCTTCACGGAGCGCGTCAAGAGCATCCGCCCTCTCGAACTTCTGCCCGGTCTGCTCCTCGCCGCCGCCGTTATGGCGCTGTACACCTACTACTCGCTTCAGCAGATGAAGCACTGGGTGACCCCCTCCTGGGACCTGGCAATCTTCACCCAGATGGCGCAGGCGTACTCGCACTTCTCCGTGCCCATCGTGCCCATTAAGGGGCCCGACTTTAACCTCTGGGGCGACCACTTCCACCCGATTCTGGTGCTCCTCGGTCCCGTCTACGCGCTGTTCCCTTCACCGACCACGCTACTGGTCGTGCAGAACGCCCTGGTCGCTTTCGCAAGCTTCGCGATTGTGCGTTTTACTCAGCGTGCCTTCGCGCTCGGCCAGAAAGCTGAACTCGCTGCGACCGGTACCGCTGAACCCGCTCAGAACGCCAAGCCCGCAAAGTATCAGGGCGTTATTCCGACCATCACTGGTCTACTGCTCGGTGCCGGCTTTGCCCTCAGCTTCGGCGTTCAGCAGGCTATCGCCGCCCAATTCCACGAGGTTGCCTTCGCCGTGCCGCTGCTCGCCATGAGCCTCGGCTACCTGGTGCTCGCCTCGCGTGTGAGCGGCACCGAACGCGCACGCTACCTCGCCTACGCCTGCTGGTGGTCCCTGCCCATCGCCTTCGTCAAAGAAGATATGGGCATCACCGTCGCAGCTATCGGCCTCATTATCTTTATCCGCACCGGCTGGCTGAGTACCGCCGTTGACATCCTGATGCCGCGTCTCTCCGAAGGCACCCCCGCTCCCATGCGCACCCGCATGCAGCAGCTCTACTCCTCCTGGGCGCGTACCCCTGCCGTTGCTGAATCCACCATGGTCATGATTTGGGGTGTGTTCTGGTCGGTTGTTGCTATCTACGTGATTCTGCCCTACTTCAACAGCGGCGGTAACTTCGACTACGCCGACAAAGTGAACTTCTCCGCAGCCCTGGGCGACCCCTTCGGCTCGGTCCTGCAGATGCTCGGTAACAACACCAAACTGGCAACCCTCGGACTGCTCCTGATGACCGGCGCGCTCCTCTGGGTCATTTCACCGCTGGCGGCAATTGCCCTGCCGACCCTCGCCTGGCGACTGCTCTCCACCATGGAGTCCTACTGGGCAAGCACCTGGCACTACTCGCTCGTGCTCATGCCGGTCGTCTTCCTCGCCCTGCTGGACGCCGTCCTGCGTGTGCGGTACGGCGTGGTCCCCGCCGCGATTCCGGTACGCTCGGCCGCGCGCGCAACCGATAGCGCCTCCACTCAGGAAGCTGCCGCACCCGCTGCCCCCGGTCGCCTGAGCACCCTGGCACGCCGCATGCCCGTATGGGCTCTGCCCGCCGTGGCGCTCTTGCTTGCGGCGTCCCCGATCTTCGTCGCCGGCTCCCAGCAGCCCCTCGCCTCCCTGAGTAACGCACAGTTCACCGCCTCCGCTCTGACCACCACCGACCAGATGAAGCAGGACGCCGTGCAGAAGGTACCCGAAGGGGTAACGGTCGCATCTGACCTGTCGATTCTGACCCAGCTAATCCCCGGCCGCACCGTCTACTGGATCGGCCACACCGGTGAACCCGCCCCCGACTACGTGGTCATTGACCGCAAGAGCAACTCCTGGGGTGGCAACCCGCCGACCAACGCCGCACAGTACGCGGCTGACCGCTACGGCCACTCCTACGCTAAGTACGCGACCGTCGGCACGATTGATATTGTGCGACGCGTAGACTAGCCCTTCGGTTTAACTTCTCAATGAGCACCCACCCTCCGAAAGTGAGGGTGGGTGCTCGCCTTTAAGAGATGAGGTTTTAAGCACCTTTTTATAGCCCAGGCGGGGACCCTACTGTACACTGGATAGAACACGGGAACCCCCGATGAAGGTCTTGTGCGCACCCGGCACCCAAGGTGGTGCTGGAATTGTAGGTGCGCCGTACTCACCATCACCGATTGATACGCCCCATAAACTTGCGGTTCACACCGTACACGCGGGCTTCTCTTAACGATCTCTGGTCCAGCGTCTTTGCTGCGTCTGCTGTAACAGACACACCACCGCCGTAGAGCGGGAAGGCGAACCACCAGGAATACGTGACATTGCATGTGAGCATTACCCACCCTGTACACCCCTGAATCACAGGGACTACTGTGCGCTGAGCGCAGAGTACGAGCAGGCGTGCGGATAATGTGCCGAGAAATTCAAGACCACCCCCAGCAAAAGCCGCTACCCGCAGCATCCGCAGAACACCTCTGCAGAATGCGCCGGTAACGGAGGACCCCTGGACGTTCTACTCCCCAGGGGATGATGTGTGGCTGGGCCGTGAAGGGGACACCCGGTAAGCGCCGAAAAGCGTGCGCTTCCACCCCTACCGTATAGAGGAAAAATTGACTGAGAATACTGCTACCCCGGCCGAACTGAACGCCGAGGCAGAGACCGTTGTGACCACTGAGAACATCACCGAGAACACCGTTGAGAGCCCTGCTGTAGAAGCAGAAGAAACCACCGCAGAAGCTACTGCAGAAGCACCCGCCGAAGAAACCGCCGACAAGGCTGAAGAAGAAGGCGTACGCTTCACCGATCTGGGCCTGGACGCTCGCGTCCTGGCAGCTCTGGAAGAAGTAGGCTACGAGAAGCCGTCCCCCATCCAGGAACAGACCATCCCGCTGCTGCTCGAAGGCCACGACGTGGTCGGTCTGGCACAGACCGGTACCGGTAAGACCGCAGCATTCGCGCTGCCGGCACTGTCCCGCATGGCTGAACTCGCCGACATCAACGGCATCTCCCGCGACACCCAGGTTCTGGTCCTGGCACCCACCCGCGAGCTGGCTCTGCAGGTTGCAGAAGCCTTCTCCTCCTACGCAACCCACATGGAGGACTTCACCGTTCTGCCCATTTACGGTGGCTCCCCCTACGGCCCGCAGCTGGCCGGTCTGCGCCGCGGTGCGCAGGTCGTCGTCGGTACCCCCGGCCGCGTGATTGACCACCTCGAAAAGGGCTCCCTGGACCTGTCCAACCTGCAGTACCTGGTACTGGACGAGGCAGACGAAATGCTGCGCATGGGCTTCGCCGAAGACGTGGAGAAGATCCTCGAAGGCACCCCCGACAGCAAGCAGGTTGCACTCTTCTCCGCAACCATGCCCAACTCGATCCGCAAGATCGCTCAGCAGTACCTGAACGACCCCACCGAGATCCGAGTCAAGGCTAAGACCACCACCAGCGCAAACATCACCCAGCGCTACATGCAGGTCATGCACTCCCACAAGCTGGACGCAATGACCCGCGTGCTCGAGGTGGAGAACTACGACGGCATCATCGTCTTCGTGCGCACCAAGAAGGAAACCGAGGAAGTTGCCGACAAGCTGAAGGCACGCGGCTTCGCGGCAGCAGCTATCAACGGTGACATCCCCCAGCAGCTGCGTGAGCGCACCGTTGACGCCCTGCGTGACGGCCGCATCGACATCCTCGTGGCAACCGACGTGGCTGCACGTGGCCTGGACGTTGAGCGTATCTCCCTGGTCGTGAACTACGACATCCCCCACGACACCGAGTCCTACGTGCACCGCATCGGTCGTACCGGCCGTGCAGGTCGCGAAGGTGCCGCAATCCTGTTCGTCACCCCGCGTGAGAAGTACATGCTGCGTCAGATCGAGAAGGCAACCCGCCAGAAGGTCGAGCCGATGCACATGCCCACCGCAGAGGCAGTGAACGAGACCCGTAAGCAGCGCTTCGCACAGCAGATTACCGAGACCATCGAGTCTGAGGACCTGAGCTTCTTCCGCCAGATTATCGAAGACTACGAGAACGAGCACGACACCACCGCTGAGGACATCGCAGCCGCACTGGCTGTTATCGCCCAGCAGGGTCGACCCTTCTTCCTTGACGAGGAAGAGGACATCGCACGCAACTCCCGCCCCTTCTCCGACGACGATTCGGACCGCGGCGGCCGCAAGGCAAAGCGCGCACACAACGACGAGGGCATGGTCAACTACAAGCTGAACGTTGGCCGTTCCTCCCGCGTGACCGCAGGCGCTATTGTGGGTGCGCTGGCTAACGAGGGCGGCATTAAGGGCTCCCAGATTGGCTCCATCGACATTCGCCAGCACTTCACCATTGTTGGCCTGCCCGAGGACCTGCCCCGCGACTTCTTCGATCGCCTGCGCGACACCAAGATCGCTGGCGAGTTCATCAACATCCGCAAGGACAACGGTCCCAAGGGTGGCGGACGCGGCTTCGGCGGCGGCCGTCGTGAGGGCGGCTACCGTGGCAACCGTGAGGGTGGCCGCGACTTTGGCGGTCGCGATAACCGTCGCGAGGGCGGCTACCGCGGTAACCGTGACGGTGGCCGTGACTTCGGTGGCGACCGCGACTTCAAGCGTGGCAGCCGCGATTTCGGTGGCAAGCGCAATGACCGTGACTTCGGTGGTCGCGACTTTGGCGGCCGTGATAACCGCCGCGAGGGTGGCTACCGCGGTAACCGCGATGGTGGCCGCGATTTCGGTGGCCGCGATAACCGCCGCGATGGCGGCTACCGCGGTAACCGTGACGGTGGCCGTGACTTTGGCGGCCGCGGCAAGCGCTACTAAGATTCCGGCTAAGCCTGGATTTGCGGTATGAGGGGCTTGCTGAGGCTATCGGCTAGCAGCCTTGTCATCCGCATGTGATTCAAAGACCGGCAGGGGAGTGATGAGCTCTCCTGCCGGTCTTTTGTATTTGTGTGTTGATGTGTTTGCGTCAGCTGTTGCGGTGGTGCCTGGTCATTAGTGGGGCGCCTGGTCAAAGCTGGGCTCTCGTGCGGCAGCGTGGAGAACAGGAAAACATTAAATGTGGTGCATGCCATAGCTTCTCCGCTTGCGAGCGTTCTTGAAGACCTGTATAGTTTTACCTGTTGCCCCGATAGCTCAGTGGTAGAGCGCCATCTTGGTAAGATGGAGGTCCCGGGATCGATTCCCGGTCGGGGCTCTCTCATTAATTCATGCGAGAGCACGTATTAATGATGTGGCGGTGTAGCTCAGCTGGTTAGAGCGCACGACTCATAATCGTGAGGTCGACGGATCGAGCCCGTCCACCGCTACGCCCCGATAGCTCAGTGGTAGAGCGCCATCTTGGTAAGATGGAGGTCCCGGGATCGATTCCCGGTCGGGGCTCAGATAAGCCTGTCTCTTCGGAGGCAGGCTTTTTTGTTGCCCAATTTTGTGTACTTAAAACCCGGTCTGCAGGCGCTCAGCGCACGGCTCCAACGTCGAGTAGAGCTTACCGGGTAGAGCATGCCGGGTAGAGCAAAGCCCCCGAGAAAAACTCGGGGGCTTCGTCTTTATGCTCTTACAAAGGCATTTCTTGCAAAGGCGCTAGGAGGCGCGGCGCACCACCGGCAGCTGGGACAGCAGCTCGTAGGAGCGCAGGCGGTCCTCGTGCTCCCACGCCTCGGTCATGACGATGAGCTCGTCAGCGCCCGTGCGCGCCACCAGGTCCTCAATACGAGCCTGCGCGGTGGCGGGAGAGCCTACGATTGCTTCGGCGGTCATACGTTCAATGTGCATCTTCTCCGCCTCGGTCCAGATGGTGTCCATATCTTCCACGGGAGGTGCGAAAGACAGATTGCCGCGTACCACGCCCAGGAAATGCTGCTGCTGGGTCGTGTACAGGTAGCGTGCTCGCTCGTCGGTATCGGCGAGCATTGCGGTTGCGCCCACCATGACGTAGGGCTGTTCCAGATGCTCCGAGGGCTTGAAGTTTGCGCGGTAGGTGTCTACCGCCTCCTGTAGCATCGCGGGCGCAAAATGCGAAGCGAACGCGTAGGGCAGGCCCAGCTGCGCGGCAAGCTGCGCACCGAACAGGGACGAACCCAGAATGTACAGGGGCACCTTCGAACCCTGACCGGGAATGGCGTGCACGCGGTGCATGGGGGAGGGCTCGCCCAGGAAACGCTGTAGCTGCTGCACCTCGGCGGGGAAGCTCATGGCGGCAGAATCGTCGCGGCGCAGAGCGGAGGCGGTCATCGGGTCGGTGCCGGGTGCGCGGCCCACACCCAGGTCAATGCGACCGGGGTGGAACGCGTTGAGGGTACCGAACTGCTCCGCCACCACGTAGGGTGCGTGGTTAGGGAGCATAATGCCGCCTGAACCCACGCGAATACGCTCGGTTGCGGCGGCGATCTCCGCCATGACCACGACGGTCGCCGAGGACAGCAGGGAACCGGCATTGTGGTGCTCGGCGACCCAGAAACGCTCGTAGCCGAAGGACTCAGCCGCGCGGGCGGCATCGATGGTGTTGAGCATAGTCTGGTGCTGACGCTGATCGGGTCGATGCGGCATCAGGTCAAGCACCGAAATTTTTACACTGGAAGACACAATTTTTCCTTCTGAAATAGATTGCGGGTACCCACTCAGCCTACGCCTGCTCAGGCTGTAGGGGTAGGGGTGCGCCGGGCATCTTCGCTAGTAGGTAAAAATGCGACGAAATACTGCACGGCTACATTCCGGTTGCCTGCATGCCGGCTACCTGCATAGTGGTCTGTCCACTCTATGCGTTCGAGCTGAACACTGTGCACAAGAGCGGTAGACTGAAATCATGAGCATTAACCCTGAGATTGTGGGCAGGGTCTACCCGTCCGAGAACACCTACGTTGTCGGTCGTGAAAAGATCCGCGAATTTGCCCGAGCAGTTCACGCAGAAAACCCCCTCCACCACGACGTTGAGGCAGCCCGCGCGGCAGGGTACGCAGATGTGATTGCCCCGCCGACCTTCGCCATTATCCTGGCGCAGGCAGCTGACGTGGCACTCATCAACGACGATTCCGCCGGTATTGATTTCTCCCGCGTGGTGCACGCCGACCAGCGCTTCACCCACCACCGCCCCATCGTTGCCGGTGATGAGCTGCGCACCGAAGTTCACGTGGACTCCGTGCGCGTGATGGGTGCCGGCGCAATGCTGACCACCCGCGAAGAAATCGTTGACGCGCAGGGCGAGCCGGTCACCACCTGCATTTCTTCCCTGCTGGTTCGTGCTGAGGAGGAGAACTAATGGTGCGTTTTGAAGATCTTGAAAAGGGCCAGGAGATCGGTTCACGTACCGTGGAGCTTTCCCGCGCTTCGCTGGTGCGTTACGCTGGCGCATCCGGCGACTTCAACCCGATCCACTGGAACGAGCGTTTTGCTCAGTCGGTGGGGCTGTCCGGCGTGATTGCTCACGGCATGCTGACCATGGGTACCGCTGTGCAGCTCGTGAGCGACTGGGTGGGCGACCCCGGCGCGATTGTCGACTACCAGACTCGCTTTACCAAGCCCGTTCCCGTGGCGGATGCGCCCGGCGGCGAAAACCCCGACACCCCCACGAACGCCCTGACCATTAGCGGTAAGGTGGGTGCCCTGAACGAGGAGGAGCGCACCGCCCGCATTGACCTGACTGTCACCGCTCGTGACGAGGAAGGCAAGGAACAGAAGGTTCTGATGAAGAGCCAGGCTGTGGTTCGTCTTTCGGCGTAGTCTCTTGGCGTAGAGTTTCTGCGCTCGCAGATAGCTTGCGTGAAGGCCTCGGTGCTACCCGATGCGGTGGTGCCGGGGCTTTTGCGCGCTCACCGATTTTGTGCGCTTATCGGCGGGGTGGTGGCGTTTTTCTGAGAAAGGTGCGGCGGAAAATGAAGGCAAAATCACCATAAGGTTTTCGTGACTTTAACGCATGGTGGGTGTCGACCCCGCACAACGACCGGTATTCTTAACCTATGACTGAAAAGCTGTTGAGCGAACTGACCACCGCCCAGGTAGGCGGCCCCGCTAAGACCTACGTCCGCGCCACCTCCGAAGCAGAAATTATCGAAGCAGTCTCCGCTGCAGACGCCTCAGGCGAACCCGTCCTCATCGTGGGCGGCGGCTCCAACCTGCTGGTTTCCGACGAAGGCTTCAACGGAACCGTCGTGCACATCGCCTCCGAAGGCGTAGAGGTTCTGCCCATCCCCGCATGCGGCGGCGCAAACGTGCGCGTACAGGCGGGCACCATCTGGGATGACTTCGTCAAGCTCAGCATCGAGAACGAATGGGTCGGCCCCGCGGCCCTCTCCGGCATTCCCGGTACCGTGGGCGCGACCCCCGTGCAGAACGTCGGCGCGTACGGCGTTGAGGTGGGCGAATTTATCGCCTCCGTACGCACCTGGGACCGCGAAAAGAACACTCAGAAGACCTTCGCGAGCGCAGACCTGCGCTTCGGCTACCGCGACTCGGTACTCAAGCGCGCAACCGTCAACGGTTCGCCCCGCTACGTGGTGCTGACCGTTGATTTCCAGTTCACCCTCGGTAGTCTGTCCTCCCCGATTCGTTACGCTGAGCTGGCGAAGAGCCTGGGCGTTGAGCCCGGTCAGCGCGCCGAATCCGCCCTGGTGCGCCAGAAGGTGCTGGAGCTGCGCGGCTCCAAGGGCATGGTGCTCAACCCCGAGGACCGTGACACTTTCTCCACCGGTTCCTTCTTCACCAACCCGATTGTTCCGCGTTCTACTCTGGAGTCTCTGCCCGAGGGCGCCCCGAACTTCCCGGTGGTTGTGAAGACTTCCCCGTTCACCGCCGGTGTCGAGGACCCTGATCACGTGAAGCTTTCGGCTGCTTGGCTGATTCAGCATGCAGGCTTCGATAAGGGCTTCGGTCTGGAGGGTGAGTCCCGCGAGATCGCTCAGGGCCGTGCAAGCCTGTCGACCAAGCACACCCTGGCGATTACGAACCGCGGCGGCGCCTCCGCTGAGGACATTTTCGCGATTGCCCGCGCCGTGCGTGACGGCGTGCGCGAGCGTTTCGGTCTGACCCTGGTTCCCGAGCCTGTCGTGGTCAACGGCGAAATCTAGATTCTCAACTTCTCGCCTTTCGTAGCGTGAGGACGCATAGAATAAACACTTCAGAATAAACGCTTCGGGCGGTCTCTTCATCGGGAGACCGCCCGAAGCGTTGTATTGACCCGCTGAGCTAGTGGCGAGGCGAAGAGACGCGCGCCTGCCCCGGCAGGTACGGCCTGCGCTTGGGCGCTGTGCGCGTTGCTGCCAGGGGAGCGGCGGGTAGGTGCTCCATCAACACCTGAACCGCCAGGGGAAGCTTCTGCGGCGGGCTGGGGGCGTGGAAAATCGGCTTATGGCGCGTGGGCCGGTAGGGGTAGTATTCCGCGTCCTCGCTGTGGGACCAGACAAGGTTGCCGAACTCGCCGGGAACGGGGGAGAGCACGTTGGCGTAGTAGGCGCGTGCCTGCAGGTCGGTGCGCTCGGAGGTGCCGGTAGATACGTTGCCGGGCACGCGGTCCTGCTCGATGACGAGGGCGCGGACCATGCCGCCTACGGTGCTGACCGCGTTCACGTGTAGGGCGAGCAGGTCCCCGTCCTTGTGATCGACCTGTACCTGCCCATCCGCAAGGATTCGGGCGCCCATTGTGATGCTGCTGGCGATTCCTTCGCAGAGGGCGCGGATGAGCGCCATACGTGCCGGGTAGAGGTCAGCGATATCCCAGCCGATGAGGGCTGCGGAATTGCCCGCGTACTCCTCACAGGATTCGTAGGAGGCCACATCCACGTAGCCGCGGGCGATAGGCTCATGGTCGTAGGGGCGGCCGTCGCGCTGCTCCCAGAAGCTGAGGGCGGTGGCGGTGAAGACCGCTTGACCGTCGCGCACGGCGACGCTGAGTGTGAAGTCCTGCGGGTAGCCGTTCTTGCTGCGCGGGCGCAGGGGAACGGCTCGGGTGTATTCGGTGAATTCCTCGGGCCAGTCCAGGTAGTAGCTCATTCGTGCCCCGTCGCTACGGTGCACGGTGAGTTCTCCCGGTAGCAGCATGGCTTCGGGCACACCACCGGCGCGTTCGGCGGCGTAGTGTTCGCTGACGGGCCAGGGGTTGAACTCCGTGCGGTAGGGGCTGGAGAGGAAGGAATCGAGCATAGACGTTATCCTCTCATAGTTTGAGGTTTTGGTGCATGGATATGCGGCTTTTATGACAAATGAACTGTCCCCTCTGAATGCTCGGAAAGAGTGTTCAGAAGGGACAGCTCATAGTGTGGGGTGGGCGGCTCGTTTAGAGGGACTCGCCGCGGCGCTCAGGTAGCAGGAACACGGTGGTTGCCGCTACCAGGAACGCGGTGGAGAAGAGCGTAAAGAGCAACGGGGTTCCACCGAAAGCGACCAGCGGCGGCACAATGAGCGGCGCCGCGATGGAGGCGATACGACCAATACCGGCGGCGGCACCGGTGCCGGTTCCGCGCAGGTGGGTCGGGAAAATCTCCGGGCTCAGGGCGTAGAGGGCGCCCCACGCACCGAGGTTGAAGAAGGAGAGCATGCAACCGGCGAGGATGATGAACACCTCGGTGTGCGCCATACCGTACCCAGCCGCTGCGAGGGCGGAGCCGAGCAGGAATGCGGCGAGGGTTGCGCGGCGGCCCCACTTTTCGATGAGGTAGGCGGCGACCGCGTAGCCGGGCAGCTGGGCGAGGGTCATGATGAGGGTGAACGCGAAGGACTTGACGAGGCTGAAGCCCTGGGCGCTCAGCAGAGTCGGGATCCAGATGAACGCGCCGTAGTAGGAGAGGTTGATGCAGAACCAGATGACGCACAGGGCGATGGTCTTGCGGCGCTGACCGGCAGCCCAGATGGAGTGGACCTTGGCGGACTCGGCGTTGTCGGCGCTTTCTACGGCGCCGTGCTCCGCGGAGTCCTCTGTCTTCTTAGCGTTGGGGAAGAGAGAGGGGGACGCCTCGAAACGCTCGACGACGCGGCGCGCATCATCGTGCTTACCGACGGATTCCAGGAAGCGCACGGACTCGGGGGTTCCCAGGCGAATCACCAGCGAGTAGATGGCGGGGACCAGGCCGATGGCAAGCGCCCAGCGCCAGCCGTTTGCCTGGGGAACAACGAAAGTACCGATGAGCGCGGCGAGAATCCAGCCGACAGCCCAGAACGCCTCAAGGGCGACCACGACGCGGCCACGAATAGCGCGCGGCGAGAACTCAGAAATCAGGGTAGATGCCACCGGCAGTTCCGCGCCCAGGCCCAAACCGACCAGGAAGCGGAAGATGAGCAGTACACCCAGGGAGGTGGCAAGCGCGGAGGCGCCGGTCGCCAGACCGTAGATCAGCAGGGTGAGCGCGAAGATGTAGCGGCGGCCGAGCTTGTCGGCGAGCAGACCGCCGAAGGTTGCGCCGAGCGCCATGCCGGCGAAGCCGATGGAACCGAGCCAGGAGGCTTCGGTGGGGCTCAGATGCCATTCCTTGATGAGGGCTGCCATGACGAAGGAGATGAGGCCGACGTCCATGGCGTCCAGTGCCCAGCCGAGACCCGAGATGCCCAGGAGCTTGCCGTGGGCGCGGGTGAAGGGGAGGTTTTCGAGGCGCTCATTGAGCGTGGGAGGTGCCGTGCGTTCCGCGGTGGATGCAGTGGTGCTGGCGGGCGCAGCGGCGTTGGTGCGGTGTGAGTCCGTCGATGCGGGACGTGAGGAGGACACGGTAGTGGGTCGCTTCCTTAGTGTTTAGGCACAAGTGCCGGGTGAATTGTTCCATTACAGTGTATAAAGGTACTTTCGACTTGAACACTATTGAAACGAAAAAACTTTGAAATGACGAAAAAATCTCAACATGAAGAAATCTTTCACAGCACCCACCCAGCGGCGGGTGCTATTCTCTAACCACCGCCGCCTGGTGAAACTCACCTACGGCACGTTTGGAAGGACCAACCCTGAAAACCCTCGAAGATGAAGTCAAGGAAAGCGAAACCAGTCGCTTTCACCGCTGGCTCGAAGCCCGCAAGGAGCGCATGCATGCGCATCCGGTCATGCGTCATCTCTACAAGCCCCTCGTCATCGGTGTGGGTGCCTTCTGCTTTATTGCCGGACTGATTATGCTCGTCACCCCCGGTCCCGGCTGGCTGTTCATCTTCATTGGCCTGGGCATCTGGGGCACCGAATTCACCTGGGCACGCCGCGCCAATATTTTCATGAAGCACGTGGTGCTCACCGCCTGGTACCGCTACCGCGCCTGGCGACAGCAGCGCAAAGAACGCAAAGCCGCACGCAAGGCAGAACGCAAAGCCGCCGCCGCGAACCAGCGATAACCAACGCTAACCCGGCTCGCGCTCAGCCCGCACAAGCTATACCCAGACACAGAAAGCCCTCGCTCCCATCCGATAAGGATGGTAGCGAGGGCTTTTATATAGGCTTGTCAGTGAGCTTTAGAGCTTGCCAATAGCAATCTGCAGCATACGGCGAATCGGCTCAGCAGCACCCCACAGCAGCTGGTCACCCACGGTGAACGCGCTAATGTACTCGGGGCCCATAGCGAGCTTACGTACGCGGCCGACCGGAATCTCCAGAGAACCGGAAGCAGCCACGGGGGTCAGCTGCTCCATGGACGCCTCACGCTCGTTCGGCACGAAGCGAACCCAGGGGTTATCCTCGGCGATGATGCGCTCGATCTCCTCCAGCGGCAGGTCCTTCTTGAGCTTGATGGTCAGCGCCTGAGAGTGCGAGCGCATCGCAGCGATACGGACGCACAGACCGTCCATGGTGATCTTGTCATCTTCGGAGCGGCCCAGAATCTTGTTGGTCTCAACCTCAGCCTTCCACTCTTCGCGGGACTGGCCGTTACCCAGATCCGAGTCGATCCAGGGAATCAGGGAGCCGGCGAGCGGCACACCGAACTGGGAAGAATCCAGCTCACCGGAGCGCTGCTTAGCAAGGATCTTGCGGTCGATGTCCAGAATTGCGGATGCGGGGTCGTTCAGCTCCTCGGAGACCTCGTTGCCCAGGTCGCGGAACTGCGCGAGTACCTCGCGCATGTGGCGGGCACCGCCGCCGGATGCAGCCTGGTAGGTCATGGAGGTTGCCCACTCGACCAGGTCGTTCTTGAAGAGGCCGCCCAGGCCCATCAGCAGGCAGGAGACGGTGCAGTTACCGCCGACGAAGTCCTTCACGCCGGATGCCAGGCCGCGGTCGATGACGTCGCGGTTAATGGGGTCCAGCACGATGATGGAGTCATCGTTCATGCGCAGGGTGGAAGCGGCATCAATCCACAGGCCGTCCCAGCCGGCTGCACGCAGCTTCGGGTGCACAGCCTCGGTGTAGCCACCGCCCTGAGCGGTCACAATAATCGAGTGCTTACGCAGCTCATCAATGTCGTATGCGTCCTTCAGCTCGGACGGCTCAATTACGCCGTCGAAGGTGGGCGCAGCGCCACCAACATTAGAGGTAGTGAAGAAGACGGGGGTAATGCCCTCGAAGTCGCCTTCCTCAACCATGCGCTTCATGAGGACGGAGCCCACCATGCCGCGCCAGCCAACAAAACCTACAGAGTCACCGGGATTAAAGTTCATGGTTCCCAGTGTACTCTCAGGCTGGCGGGTGCGGACTAACACCGTACAAAAAATTTGATATTCGGAACGGGATACCGTGTGAAGAGGCGGGGTTTATTACCGGGGCACCGGGAGGCGCATTAAACACTCAAGCCCGCGGTACTCCGGGTGGAGCAACCGCAGACTTGAAATGCATGTCTATATCAGCGAGTGAATGAGGGAAGCTTGAACTAGATACGTTCGAGCCGCTGGAACGAGAAGTACATGGGGTTCTTCGTGCCCGACTCATCGATCAGGTAGCCCTTCTCGCTATTTTCCCAGGCACTCTCGGAGGTGACCCGCCAGCACCCGTTCGGGGAGCTGCCCTCGCAGTTACCCGCAGAATTTGCAAGCTGCAGTTCGGGCGCTCGCGTATCGCCGGTAATCTCGTTGCCTTCCTGGCAGTAGAAGAGGGTCCGCTCCACCGTCTTCACCCGACCGAAGGCGGGCAGATTGGTGCGGGAGAGCGCCTCCGCGTAGACGGAGCCGCCACCAAGAATCCAAGCATCAACTGCGGCGGTATCTGCCGGGGTAGCTTCGACCGGCGCGCCCACGGCGTCACGAGCCGCGTACAGCGCCGCATCCAGCGAAGGAACCCACAGGGCGCCATCACGCTCTTGCGCCTCGGCCACAGAACGGCTAATCACAATATTCGTACGGCCCGGCAGAGGGCGAAAACGCGGCGGGAAGGACTCCCACGTGCGGCGACCCATAATCACCGGAGCACCCAGCGTCACCTTCTTGAAATGCACCAAATCCTCCGGGACGCGCCAGGGCATATCCCCGTCACGACCAATGATGCCGGCATCGGTTTGAGCCCAAATAGCACCCAGACGATACATCATGCCTCCTAGAACTACCTACAGTTAGACCGCAATCGGTGCGGCAATACCGGGATGGTGCTTATAATCCACCAGCTCAAAGTCTTCATACTCGTAATCGAAGATAGAAGGCTTCTTGGTCTTAATAACCAGCTTCGGGTACGGGTAGGGTTCGCGCGGCGGGTAGGGGTTACCCTCCGGGTCGGTGCCGTAGCCCAGCTGCTTCTTCACCTGCTCCAGGTGGTTCGAGTAGATGTGGCAGTCGCCGCCGGTCCAGATGAACTCGCCCGGCACCATGCCGACCTCTTCAGCAATCAGGTAGGTCAGCAATGCATACGAGGCGATGTTGAAGGGCACGCCCAGGAACATGTCGGCACTACGCTGGTACAGCTGGCAGGACAGCTCCTTCACACCGTCCGGACGCTCGTACACGTAGAACTGGAACAGCGCGTGGCAGGGCGGAAGCGCCATGCTATCCACCTCGGCGGGGTTCCACGCCGAAACAATATGACGGCGAGAGCTCGGGTTGTTCTTCAGAGACTCAATAACCTTCGCAATCTGGTCAATCGTGCCGCCATCGGGGGTCGGCCACGAACGCCACTGCACGCCGTACACCGGGCCCAAATCGCCGTTCTCATCAGCCCACTCATCCCAAATGGTCACGCCGCGCTCCTGCAACCAGCGCACATTCGACGAACCGCGCAAGAACCACAGCAGCTCAATAGCAACCGACTTGAAGTGCACACGCTTGGTGGTAATCAGCGGGAACGACTCACGCAGATCAAAACGCATCTGACGGCCGAAAACACCGAAGGTGCCGGTGCCGGTACGGTCGGAACGCTGCGCATCCGCCGTAATGGCGTCCTTGTTCTCCTCGAGGATTTCGCGCAGAAGATCTTCATAGGGCGTGGGGATTGCGTGAGTCATAAGAAAAACCTTGAATCCTGTCAGTAGACGTGAGAGACGGCAAAGAAGCAACCGCCCCTCTATTGTAAAACCCGCAAACGGGGTGCAGGTAGAGCAAACGCGTTGAGCATAAAGCCCAGCGCGCTCGCCGTTAGAAGATAAAAGATATGGATGCTAGTCCAGTGCCGCGCGTACACGCTCCACCGAGACAATACGCGGGTCATCGCCCTCGGTCACCTGCAGGACCAGGGCATCGCCGGGCTCCAGGTACGGGTCCTCAGTCGGAAGGACCTCCGCGGAACCCTCAAACAGGTACTCGCGCAGAACATCCATCACCTGCGGCAGTACCGGGCGGTGGGTGCACAGCAGGGATGAAGAATCCTTATCGAACAGCGAAGCCACCACGCGGGCAGTACGCGCCGGGTGACGCTGAGCGCCAGCCTCCGACAGGGACTTCTTCTCCTTCACCGACACACCGTAATCCACCGAGTACGGGGTCACCGTCTGAACGCAACGCAGCCACGGGGAAGAAATAATGCGGCTCGGAGCCCACGCCGCAAAGAGACGGCTCGAAGCCAGCGCCTGACGCTTGCCGGTCGCCGCAAGCGGACGGTCATCCTCAGCGGCAGCCCAGTTTGAACGCGGCTTAGCCTTCGCGTGGCGGGCAATCAGCACCGGGCGGGTGCGCAGCGCATCCGCCTCAGCCAGAGCCTCCAGGGACTCCAGGGGTGCCAGGTCGTCCTCGTTGGTCAGAAGGGCGCGAGCAACCTCGGTGGATACCCAGCGCAGCTCATCCACTTCACCCTCATCCGCCAGGGCGCGGGAGCCTTCCGGAAGCTCAGCAGACCAGTAAAAAACATCCTTGGGACGGCCGCCCACCGGGTAGGAAGTCACCGCCAGGGGCACACCCAAAACAATCTGCAGGCCGACCTCTTCGCGAATCTCGCGAATAGCGGTCTCCGCCAGGGACTCGCCCGGATCCTGCTTGCCCTTAGGCCAGGACCAGTCGTCATAGCGAGGGCGGTGAATGATCAGAACCTCAAGCGCACCATCGCGCATGCGCCAAATCAGTGCGCCAGAAGCAACAATATCCGCAGTGTTCGCGGGGGTGCGGTCAATGCTGTTGACCGCGTCAAAACGTCGTGCCGAGTAGTAGATGGAGGGGGAATCCAGCGGTGCCATATCTCTCTCTGAACCTCTTCGCTAGGCTTGCGCACAATGCCAGAGGGCACCATGCTCCGCGTCTAATTGTAGGCGAGAGAACGGTCAAGTTGTAATCTCAACGTAACCTGTTGTTCACTTTTGCGCTAAGTGCACTAGTCCACCGCACGTTTTTACACGACACGCGGAAAACCCCGCCTGACCCACGCCATAAAGCGCGAGAACAGACGGGGTTCACGACCAGAAATCACCGGTAGGTCAGCGGCGAAGTCTTAGACCTTATCGACCACGTTCTTACGGGAACGCGAGCTCAGGTAGTACGACTGCACGTCCTGCAGCGGGTTGCCCTGATCATCGGTGTCGTGGCGGGTCCAGTTGCCCTCAGAATCCAGGTGCCAAGTACGCGAAGAATCACTCATGTAGATGGTGAACATGTCACGCAGGTACTTCACGTGGCGCGGATCCTTCACCGGCACGAGCGCCTCAATACGGCGGTCAAGGTTACGGTGCATCATGTCGGCAGAGCCAATGTAGACGATCGGATCGCCGCCGTTCTCGAAAGCAAACACGCGCGAGTGCTCCAAGAAACGACCCAACACCGACCGGACGCGAATATTCTCGCTCAGACCCTTAACGCCCGGACGCAGAGCACAAATACCGCGAACCACCACATCCACCGGCACGCCAGCCTGCGATGCGCGGTACAGCGAATCGATTACGGCCTCATCCACCATGGAGTTGCACTTGATCTGAATCTTCGCCGGGCGGCCCGCCTTGTGGTTCTCAATCTCCTGATCGATGCACTCAATCAGGCCGCTACGCAGAGTACGCGGCGCCACCAGCAGCGACTGGTAGTTGGTCTTCGGCGCGTAACCGGACAGCTGATTGAACAGGCGGGAGACATCCTCACAAATCTGCTCGTCGCAGGTGATGATGCCCAGATCCTCGTAGAAACGAGCGGTCGACGGGTGGTAGTTACCGGTACCAATGTGCGCGTAACGGCGCAGGTGGTTACCCTCGCGGCGCACCACCAGCGACAGCTTGCAGTGAGTCTTCAGACCCACGATGCCGTACACCACGTGCACGCCGGCGCGCTCCAGCTTACGGGCCCACGAGATGTTGGCTTCCTCATCAAAGCGAGCCTTAATCTCGACCAGCGCCACAACCTGCTTGCCAGCCTCAGCCGCCTCAATCAGCGCATCCACGATGGGGGAGTCGCCACTGGTGCGGTACAGGGTCTGCTTAATCGCCTGAACACGCGGGTCAGCGGCAGCCTGAGCCAGGAACGCCTGCACACTGGTTGCGAAGGAATCGTACGGGTGGTGCAGCAGCACGTCGTGGTCGCGGGCGGCAGCGAATACATCCGCGGCCTTCGCGGTCTCGGTGGCGTTGAGCCAGCGGGAGGTGTGCGCAATGTGCTTGGGGTAGTGCAGAGCCGGGCGGTTCGCACGAACAATCGCACTCATACCGCGCAGATCCAGCGGAGCCGGCAGACGGTACACCTCAGACTCGTCAATGTTCAGCTCAGAAATCAGCAGATCCAGGATGGTCGGGTTGATGGTGTCCTCAACCTCCAGACGGACCGGCGGACCGAAACGGCGGCGCAGAAGCTCCTTCTCCAGGGCCTTCAGCAGGTTCTCTGCATCGTCCTCTTCCACCTCAAGATCCTCGTTACGGGTCACGCGGAAGACGTGGTGCTCCACGACCTCCATGCCCGGGAAGAGGGTGTCCAGGTGCTCAGCAATGATGTCTTCGAGCGCAATGTAGCGGCTCTCGCGGCCCGCAGTATTAGCGGCGCGGGAACCATCCACAGAGACCATGCGGTCCAGCTGATCGGGCACCTTCACGCGGGCGAACAGCTCCTTGCCGGTCTGCGGGTTACGCACCAGCACCGCAAGGTTCAGCGACAGACCCGAAATGTAGGGGAAGGGGTGCGCCGGGTCAACCGCCAGCGGGGTCAGAATCGGGAAGATGTCCTGCATGAACTCCTGACGCAGGCGCTGCTTAGCGTCCGCATCCAGGTCGTCCCAACCGACAATGCGGATGTTCTGCTCCTCCAGAGCAGGCAGAACCTGGTTGTGGAACACATCGGCGTGGCGCTCCTGCAGCTTATGGGCACGCTCAGCAATCTCTTCCATCTGCTCCTCGGGGCTCAGGCCCGCCGCCGAAGGAACCGCCAGACCGGTCGCAATGCGGCGCTTCAGACCCGCCACACGCACCATGAAGAACTCGTCCAGGTTAGACGCCACAATCGACAGGAAGTTCAGACGCTCCAGCAGGAACAGGTTCGGGTCCTCCGCCAGCTCCAGCACGCGGGTGTTGAAGTCCAGCCAGCTGCTCTCACGGTCGAAGAAACGCTCCGGGCCGAACTCCTCTTCCAGACTGAAGTAGGAGCGCTTCTCGCCCTTCTCAATGCGGTCGCCGCGAGACTCGGCACGCTCAATCTTCGAAATATCGTGGCCGATATGAATGACACCGGTCATGGGTGCCGGCTCAGACGGCTTAGGCTTAGGCGCCTTATTCAGGCCATTGGGGGCGGGTACCATACTGTACTTGCCTTTCTGATCGGGGATAAGTCGTGAAGAAGCACGCCAACTGTGGCGCACCAAAACTAGGCGGCAGGCTCAGCCTGCTGGGCGGGGGCGTACATGCGGTCAACCGTCGCCACACCAAAGCCCAAGGAAGTGTACAGGGCGTAGGCGGCATCATTATCGGCGTCCACGTACAGATCAATGGCGCGCAACGGCTCGCCGTTCTCGTCTTCAGCGCAGGCGAGGTACGCCAGGGCGCGCAGGGTGAGGGTTCGGCCCAGACCGCCTCCCTGAGCCTGCGGGTTCACGCCCACCACGTAAATCTCGCCGGAGGGGGACAACTCGCCCTGCTCCTGACCGGTCGGGATTTTCGTCCAGGTGAACGCCGCAATAGCGGAATCATCATCCACCTCGGAGGCGATGAAGAAACCCTCGGGACGGAACCAGGGGGAGCCGGTGCGCTCGCGCAAATCGGCGAGGGTGAGCTTGCCCTGCTCGGGGTGGTGCGCAAAAGCGGCGGCGTTTACGCGAAGCCAGGGGAATTCGTCCGCTCCGGTGAAGGTGCGCATCCGCAGGTTCTCGGGGAGGGTTCGCGCATCGGAGCGTTCCACGAGCTCTTCGCGGGTCTGCGCGTCCAGGGGCAGAACCATCTTGTACAGCACACGTACCGGCTCGAAACCGTGCAGGGTCGCGAATGCGTGGGCGGGGCTTTCAATGCCGGTGTCGGTGGCGCTACCGTGAACCCAGAGGCGGTAGCGTACGGCGTCTTCACCCAGCTGGCGGACGGCGTGGTCGAAGAATGCGCTGCCGGCGCCTCGTCCGCGGTATTCGGGTGCGACGGCGGCCTCAATCACGCCGGTATCTTCGTCATGGGTGGGGGTGAGTGCCACGAAGACAGCAGCGATAGTGCCGTTGTCCTCGGCGACAAAGAAACGCGGAGGGGTGAGGGTGCTTTCGCGTAGCGCCTTGCTCAGCTCGATGCGGGTCTGCTCGGAGAACGCCGAAACGCCGTCGTGCTTGGCAACCGCCTGGGCAAAGGAATCGAATCGTTCCAGCAGCTCTTCGGTGAGCTGCGGTTCCGCGTAAACAAGGGAGCTTTCAGCGGGCAGGGTGGAGGGATTGGGTGTCTGACTGTGTACCATCATCGCCTTCTTTCGTAGCCTTCTGATTCAACTCTACCGGGGATGATTGCTCTTTGAAGAGTTTGCTCTTCGTCTTGGGCGAATATGACAAGAACCGGAACATTTACACATTCTGGTACCTGGTTCAGCGGCGAGTCTACTCGAGAACGGGCACACCAAAACAGCGGTTGGTACCGCAAAATTTAGCGGGTGCTGTTGAAGGAATAGCCCACGTTACGCACGGTCGAGATCATCTGTTCGTACTCGGTGCCGAGCTTGGAACGCAGACGACGCACGTGCACGTCCACGGTGCGGGTGCCGCCGTAGTAGGAGTCGTAACCCCACACTTCAGAGAGTAGCTGGGCGCGGGAGAAGACGCGTCCGGGGTGCTGGGCCATGAACTTGAGTAGTTCAAACTCTTTGAAGGTCAGGTTCAGCGCCGCGCCGGAAAGGTGTGCCGAGTACGCCTGAGTGTCAATGACAAGGTTGCCCGCGCGCACGATGCGCTCTTCGGAGCTTTCTTCTTCCGCAGCTGCGTCGCTCTTGATGGCCAGGCGCAGGCGCGCATCCATTTCGGAGGGGGACGCCTGGTCAGAGACGATATCGTCCACCTGCCAGGAGGCGGCAACCGCCGCCATGCCGCCCTCGTTTAGGAGTGCGATGAGCGGCAACTGTACACCGGCTGCGCGCAACAGCTGGGCGCATTGGCGTGCCTTGACGAGGGCGGTGCGGGCGTCAACCATGAGCAGGTCAAAGGTCTCGGATTCGAGAGCGGTGTGGGCGGTGTCGAGGGGGAAGACGTGTACCTTGTGGCTGAGCAGGCTCAGCGAGGGGATCATATCCTGCGCGGCGGTGTCGCTCATGAGCGCAATACGGTACACACCCTCTCCTTTCCCATGTATTTTTCGTGTATTTCCCGTGTAAAACTTTTGGGCTCTTTCTAGTGTACTCGCCAGGCTGTGACGCGGCTGTGGGCGCCGGTGTAGACCGGGCCGAATATCGTATTCCGGACTGTTCGTACAGGCTTCTCAGATGGCTATGATGGGGCACCTACCCGGATTCTGCGGGGCTATTATTTTGCTGGTGCCGGGCGGGGCGTATGCCTGTTGGGAATCGTGCTGTTCACTATGTTTCTGCCGCTGATTCTGCGCCCTTTCGGGGCGGGTCTATGGTAGGTTTAAGGCATGGAAAACAATCTTATGGCTCTTGAAGCTCTCTTCATGTCGCTGATGGCTATCATCTCCGTGTGCATCGGTATCGGTGCATTCGCAGTGTTGCGTGGCCTCTTCAGCGGCCAGAAGTAGTCTTCCCGCACAGAGCAGAAGCATCGCCCACACAGGGCTTTAGGCGGTCGTACGGTTCGTACCGCCTCGCCAATGACGGCGTGAACCCCCACCCGGTCCCCTCCGGTTGGGGGTTTTCTATATGCCCGGTACTGGGCTGGTAGGAAGGCCATCCCGTGCCGAGGGCGAACGAACAGGGCGCTGGCCCGCCTCCGGGTACTAAAATGGGAGGTATGGCTATTGAAATCCCTACCAACCTAACCCCTGAACTTGTTCCCTTCGCATGGTTGCTCGGCACCTGGGAGGGTACCGGAACCATGTGGTACGAAGGCCAGGAGAACACCCCCTTCGGCCAGATCATTACTTTTGAGCAGGATGGTCTGCCCTTCATCGAATACCGCGCTGAGTCTTTCCTGCTCGACGACGAGGGTCAGAAGCTGCGCCCCATCACCGTTGAGACCGGCTTCTGGCAGATTGACCGCCCCCTGACTGACGCCGACGGCGGCTTCGGTATCGTTCCCAAGGACGTTATTCCCGCCTTCGCTGACGCGGCAAGCGTAGAGACTCTCCGCAATGCCGACGACGGATTCTCCCTGCTGGCGACCATTGCGCACCCCGGCGGTATTAGCGAAAACTACGTGGGCATGGTCAAGGGCCCGGTCATTCGCATGCAGACCGGCAACCTGCTGCGCGACGATATTTCTCACGACTACGCCGGCTCCGTGCGCCTGTGGGGCCTGGTCAACGGCAACCTCATGTGGGACTGGGAGGTCGCAGACGCTGAGGGTAAGCTGCACAAGCACGCCTCCGCTGAACTGCGCAAGACCTCCTCGATGACCGGCGATTCCCTGGGCACTTCGATGTTCGGTTCCCTGGATGGCGAAGAGCCCACCGGCGAGCCCGGCTCCGAGCCCACCGCCTAATAACTAACTTGTGTCTGCCCCGCCGGTCGGCGGGGCAGACTCTTTGCGTGAAAGGTGCACCTTCCGTGACTGAATCTTCGCTTGAAGCGCCTCAGGCTGAGGCACCCCAGCCCGATGCCGCCCGCCCGGTGAGCCCCCTGCTGAGCCTGCACGGCGCTTTTGCCGCCTCCGGGCTGGATGCCGGCGTCGCCGCACACTACGGCAACCCCATGCTGGAGCAGCGCGCCCTCAGCTTCGACCGCTCCGCCGAGGCAAGCGAACCGCTGGTGCTAGTGGACCGCTCCTCCCTGGGCGTGGTGCGTGTTGAGGGGCCGGACCGCCAGACCTGGCTGACCTCCATCGCCTCGCAGATTCTGAACGGTATGACCGCCGGGGAGAGCCGCGAGTTCCTGCTGCTTTCCCCTCAGGGCCGCGTGGAGTACGCACCTGCCGCAATTGAAGACGGCGAGGCACTCTGGCTGATCGTGGAGGGCAACCAGGCACAGCCGCTGACCGATTACCTAAACCGTATGAAGTTCATGATGCGCGTTGAGGTGCAGAACCTCAGCGACGAGTATGCGGTACTGGAGAGCGCCCGCAACCCGATCCAGCAGGACGGCTCGGTACATCCTGCGCTCGCTGAGGGCAAGCCGCTGGTGTGGGAGGACCCTTGGCACACTCCGGCACCGGGTAGCTACCGTTACGATGAGGCAGGCGATGCTCACCCGGGTGCGGACTACGTGCGTTTCTTGAGCATTGTGCCGCGCTCTGTTCTGCCCGCCCTGGCTGAGTCTTCGGACGCGCGTTTTGCGGGTCTGTGGGCTGCGGAGGCTCTGCGTATTGAGGCGTGGCGCCCCCGCTACGGCACCGAGGCTGACGATAAGACCATCCCCCAGGAGCTGGATTACACCCGTACGGCGGTGCATTTCGATAAGGGCTGCTACAAGGGTCAGGAGACGGTGGCTCGCGTGCATAATCTGGGTCGCCCGCCGCGCCGCCTGGTGTTCTTGGATATTGACGGTTCGGAGCACACCCTGCCGGCGGCAGGTAGCGAGCTATTCGTGGAGGGCAAGTCCCGCCCGGTCGGTCGTATTACCTCGGTGGCGTTGCATCACGAGGCGGGCCCGATTGCTCTGGCTGTGATTAAGCGCGGCGTTGACCCGCAGGTGCCTTTGCGTGCGGTTGATGGCGGCGACTTCCTGCCCGATGGTTCGCCGGCGCCGGCGACCGAGTACGCGGTGGCTCAGACGACGGTGGTTTCGCCGGAGTCCGGTGAGGTGGCGCGTCGTTCTTTGGCGGGTCAAGACTTCTTGAAGCGTTAGAGCATCTGGCTACCCATATAAAACCGCGGAGGCGGACACTCGTTGTGAGTGCCCGCCTCCGCGGTTTTAGTATGAGTGCTCAGCGAGCTTGCTGAGCCTGCGGGGTTTAGCGGCCGAAGAGGACGGCTGCTTCTTCCCAACGTTCCTGAGGTACGGACTTCAGACCGTCCAGTGCCTCTTCGAGGGGTACGTACTTGATCTCGGTGCCCTGCACGGAGACCATCTTGCCCCACTGCTTCTGAGCGACCATGTCGACTGCGCCCATGCCCAGGCGGGTTGCGAGCACGCGGTCGTAGCCGGTGGGTGCGCCACCGCGCTGGATGTGGCCCAGGATGGTGTTACGGGTCTCGACGCCGGTCATCTTCTCGATCTCGTGGGTGATGTACTCACCGATGCCACCGAGGCGGGGACGACCGTCCTTTTCGGTACCCTTATTTGCCATGACGTCGTCGAAGCCTTCGGGGATGAAGCCTTCAGCAACAACAACCAGGGGAGAGCGGCCGCGGTCGTGTACTTCCTTGACCCATTCAGCAACCTGCTCCATGGAGACCTTGACCTCGGGGATCAGGATTGCGTGTGCGCCTGCAGCCATACCGGAGTGCAGTGCAATCCAGCCGACGTGGCGGCCCATGACCTCTGCAACCATGCAGCGGTGGTGCGATTCACCGGTGGTGCGGATGCGGTCCATAGCCTCGGTTGCGATGGACACTGCGGTGTCGAAGCCGAAGGTGTAGTCGGTTGCGCGCAGGTCGTTGTCAATGGTCTTGGGGACACCGATGACGGGCAGGCCTGCGTCTGCCAGGCGCTTTGCGCCTGCGAGGGTGCCTTCACCGCCGATAGCGACGATTGCGTCGATGCCGTGGCGTTCCATCATGATTTCGATGTTTTCGGGGCCACCGTTGGGGCCGTCGAAGGGGTTGGTGCGGGAGGTACCGATGATGGTGCCGCCCTGGGCTGCCAGGCCGCGGACCTTCTGACGGGGCAGATCCATGTAGTCGCCTTCAACGACGCCGCGCCAGCCATCACGGAAGCCGACGAACTCGTAGCCGTACTTCTTGACGCCGTTGAGGACAGCGCCGCGGATGACAGCGTTCAGGCCGGGGCAGTCGCCGCCGGAAGTAAGCAGACCGATCTTCATATTGGCTCCTAATGTCTGCGCGTTTTAGGTGTTGTGCGCGCGTGTATATAACTATGACCTCCACGAATTCGGCACGCGAATGTTCGCCGGTCGGGAGGTCGTTCTCTTGGTCTCTATTTTAGCGATGTTTGGGTTGTGTGGGTAGTGGTGGAAAGCCGTGGGAACGCCGGTTTTGGTGCTGAAAAGTTCAGGTTTTTAGTACCTGTATGTTTGGGTTTGAAATACAAATAGCCGCCCTTTCCCACCTATGGCACCGAAGAGGCGAATGAGGCTTCCTCACATCTGTAAAGATGCGGGAAGCCTCATTCGTTTTAAAAATATTTTTAAATATTTGTGGGATTCTCCGTTTTTAGGGCAAAAAACGGTCAATAGTCCTGTGATTGATCGTTTCGTACCGGTTTATCCCACGTCTGAACCGCTTCCCACGGGGTGAGTTGCAGGTTTAGCAGGCGCGCTCAGAGGGGGACGGAACTAGTCGCGTGCCTGACCGAGGAACTTCTGCAGGCGTGCCAGGCCCTCTGCCAGGTCCTCGTCACTCAGAGCGTAGGAGAGGCGCAGGTAGCCGCTGGGGCCGAATGCCTCGCCGGGAACTACGGCAACCTCAGCCTTTTCGAGGATGAGCTCGGCGAGCTCTGCGGAGGTCTGGGGGCGTACGCCCGCGATTTCCTTGCCGAGCAGTTCGCGTACGTCCGGGTATGCGTAGAACGCACCGGTGGGTACGGGGCAGTGCACACCGTCAATAGCGTTCAGGCCGTCGACGATGGTGCGGCGGCGGCGGTCGAAGGCGGCGTGCATGATTTCCACGTCGTCCTGCGGACCGGTCAGAGCGGCAAGAGCTGCGCGCTGGGCGATGTTGTTGACGTTGGAGGTCATGTGGGACTGCAGGTTGGAGGCTGCGGCGATGACGTCGCGCGGGCCGATCATCCAGCCCACACGCCAACCGGTCATGGCGTAGGTCTTTGCCACGCCGTTGAGGATGACGCACTGGTCTGCGAGCTCGGGCACTGCCTTCAGGATGGAGACGGATTCGGTGCCGTCGTAGGTGAGGTGCTCGTAGATTTCGTCGGTCAGCACGAAAATGCCCTTGGCAAGTGCCCATTCGCCGATGGCGCGGGTTTCTTCTTCGGTGTAGACGGCACCGGTCGGATTGGACGGGGAGACGAAGATGAGTGCCTTGGTGGCGGGGGTGTATGCAGCTTCGAGCTGCTCGACGGTTACCTTGTAGTGCTGGTCGCTACCGGCGAAAACCTCGATGGGGTTACCGCCGGCCAGGCGGATGCACTCGGGGTAGGTGGTCCAGTAGGGTGCGGGCAGCAGTACGTCGTCGCCTTCGTCGATGACGGTTGCGAATGCCTGGTAGACCGCCTGCTTGCCGCCGTTGGTGACGATGACCTGTGCGGGGTCAACCTCTACACCGGAGTCACGCAGGGTCTTTTCGGCGATGGCCTTCTTCAGTTCGGGAAGGCCGGAGGCGGGGGAGTAGCGGAAGTTCTTGGGATCGTTGAGCGCTTCGCGTGCTGCGTCCACAATGTGCGCAGGGGTGGGGAAGTCCGGTTCGCCTGCGCCGAAACCGATGACGGGGCGTCCCTGAGCCTTGAGTGCTTTTGCCTTTGCGTCGACGGCGAGGGTTGCGGAGGGTGCGATGGCACCGATGCGGCTTGAAATACGCGCCATGGGGCTCTCTTCTCTTTCTTCGTGTGCGCTGCCGGCGTGAAGTCGACAAAGATGTAGGTGATGGGAATGCGCATGTGGGACCATTCGCGCGTGATGGGCGCGGGTGTGAGCGTCGTTCCTTGTTATAGGATACGGTCCACTAGTAGTGATGCGGAACCCCTCGTCAAGGTATCTCAAGAGGTTTTTCGAAAAAATATTACATTCTGAAGTTGCGTCGGCCCCGAAAGATGGTTTACAGTTAGTTCTGCACCCGCAAGGGTGTAATTGTTTGCCCCTCTAAAGCCCACGGCTTGCGAGGCAATAGAGGAGTGAACGAGTGAGAAGCAACTCTCACGCCTGAAGTTAACGCTTCAAAGGGTGGTGGCTCAATTGGTAGAGCAGCGGTCTCCAAAACCGCAGGTTGCAGGTTCGAGTCCTGTCCGCCCTGCTTTTATTGCCTCAATAAATAATTTGTACGCCCGCACTCCGGGCGTACTTTTTTAGACTCAGAAAGGGGCAGAAGAAATGGCATCGTCTGCTACCGCCGAGAAGGTTGTTCAGCCCGGCGCATCGTCGAAGAGCGATAAGAAGCTCGGTTTCTTCGGCCGTATTTTTGCATTCCTCCGTGAAGTTTTTGCGGAGTTGAAGAAGGTTACTACTCCCACCGGACGTGAACTGGTTGGTTACTTCTTCGGAGTTCTGTTCTTCGTCGTGGTGATGCTCCTTCTTATTTCTGGTCTGGATTATCTTTTCGGCCAGGGAGCATTCTGGATTTTCGGTAACGGAACCATTCAGCGTAACTAGTACAGGCTGCATCCTTATCTGGGGTGCCCCATCAGTGATTCCCCTCAGCGCATTGGCGAGTGGGAGTCCCCTCTAGATGATTAACGATAGAAAGTAGGAGCGACGTGTCCGAGCAGGAACTGGTATCCGAGATTGAAGAGGTCGAGGTAGCCGCTGCTGAGGCTACTGAGGAGTCTGCGGCTATTGAGCAGCAGGCTGAGGAAGCTACCGAGGCTGTCGAGGTAGCTGAAGCAGCTGCTGAGGCTGCTGAGGAAGTCGACGCTCTGGAAGAATTCAAGTCCAAGCTGCGCCGTCAGATGGGCGACTGGTACGTGGTTCACACCTACTCCGGTTACGAGAACAAGGTGAAGACCGGTATCGAGACCCGTATCCAGAATCTGGAAGCTGAAGATGAGATCTTCGAGGTTCAGGTTCCCATGGAGACCGTGGTTGAGTTCAAGAACACCGTGAAGAAGACCATCCGCCGCGTGCGTGTTCCCGGTTACGTTCTGGTTCGTATGGAACTGACCGACCACTCGTGGGGCGTTGTCCGCCACACCCCCGGTGTGACTGGCTTCGTGGGTCAGGATGCGTACAACCCGGTCCCGCTGCGCATGGACGAGGTCTTCGACATGCTCCTGCCGGTCTTCGAAGAGCAGCAGCAGAGCCAGGGCCTGCCTGTTTCTAAGCCCGTTATCGAGTCCGACTACACTGTGGGCGAGAACGTCCGCGTGAAGTCCGGTGCTTTCGAGGGTATGGACGCTACCGTTTCGGAGATTAAGGGCGAGTCCCAGCAGATTGTCGTGATGATTTCCGTCTTCGGCCGCGACACCCCGGTGACCCTGAGCTTCACCGAGATCGAAAAGATTTAACGCTTCTAGCGTGTGAATATGAGCCTCGCACTTCGGTGCGGGGCTCATATTGCGTATGGGCTTCGTGAACTGTGCGAGCTGTGTGGGTGGGGTTTACTCTTTCTACTAGCTGGCGCTGGATTAAGTCGCTGATTAACGCTAGAATGTTGGTTTGTGTATGCGCATGTCACGCTTTCATGCGGATGCACGGGTGACCGCGCCACGGTCACCGTCTTGCCGGCGTACGCTCCTGTGCGTCGGTTCCCAGCTAAGAAAAGGACCCTACATTGGCTCCCAAGAAGAAGGTCACTGGCCTCATCAAGCTGCAGATCCAGGCAGGCGCCGCTAACCCGGCTCCCCCCGTCGGCCCCGCACTGGGCTCGCACGGTGTGAACATCATGGAGTTCTGCAAGGCATACAACGCTGCAACTGAGTCGCAGCGCGGTAACATCATCCCCGTTGAGATTACCGTCTACGAGGATCGCTCCTTCACCTTCATCACCAAGACCCCTCCGGCTTCCCAGCTGATCAAGAAGGCTGCTGGCGTTGCTAAGGGCTCCGCTGTTCCTCACACCACCAAGGTTGGCTCGCTGACCGAGGCTCAGGTGCGCGAAATCGCTGAGACCAAGATGCCCGACCTGAACGCAAACGACCTGGATGCAGCATCCAAGATCATCGCAGGTACCGCTCGTTCCATGGGTATCACCGTCGAGTAATTTCGGTTCGCCGAATAGCCGAGTAATCGGCACCGTAGATTTTTCTACACAGAACTTGTAAATGCCCGTCGTATGGACGGGATGTGGCAGAGCCGAGCGCGGCTCACGAGACCACAACTGCATAAGGAGAAAAGCAGATGGCAAAGCGCAGCAAGGCGTACAAGGCAGCTGTAGCCAAGATTGAAGAGGGTAAGCTCTACACCCCCGCTGAGGCAGTTGCCCTGGCGAAGGAAACCTCTTCCACCAAGACCGACGCAACCGTTGAGGTTGCAATGCGTCTGTCCGTTGACCCCCGTAAGGCAGACCAGATGGTTCGCGGTACCGTGAACCTGCCCCACGGCACCGGTAAGACCGCTCGCGTGGTCGTTATCGCAGCAGGCCCCAAGGCTGCTGAGGCTGAGGCAGCTGGCGCTGACTACGTTGGTTCCGACGAGCTGATTGCAAAGATCGCTGGCGGCTGGACCGACTTCGACGCAGCGGTTGCAACCCCCGACATGATGGGCAAGGTCGGCCGCCTGGGTAAGATCCTGGGTCCCCGTAACCTGATGCCGAACCCCAAGACCGGTACCGTGACCATGGATGTTGCAAAGGCTGTTGCAGACATCAAGGGCGGTAAGATCGACTTCCGCGTTGACCGTAACTCCAACCTGCACTTCATCATCGGTAAGGCTTCCTTCACCGCTGAGCAGCTCGAGGAGAACTTCCAGGCAGCTCTGGAAGAGGTTAACCGTCTGAAGCCCTCTTCGGCTAAGGGTCGTTACATCTCCAAGGCAACCGTTGCTACCACCTTCGGCCCCGGTATCCCCGTTGATCCGGCTGCCGTTGCTGCCTAAGGTATGCACCTGTAGCTTCTAGCATTCGCTAGTGATCGCCCCCGACGTTTAGGCGTCGGGGGCGATTTTTTGTGCATGATTTTGTCTGTGTGAAGATTCAAGACACAGCGTTAAGATTCAAGACATTGCGTGAGCGGTGTCAGTTAAAGTACGTCACGGACTTCCAGCTTTTATAGGCTTAAAACATAGAATGATTTTCGAGCTCCCCGGTTCCTTGGGCCTTGTCCATGCCCGGGCACCGTCGAAACAAATACACGGGGTTGCACGCCCCTATTCTGCCCTACAACCATGAGAGGTAAAACCTAATGCCTTCTTCCCTCCAGAGCGAGCAGAGCGCCCGCCGCGGCCTCAGCGTGCCGGTCAATTATTTTGCGGTGGCGCTGGGCACCGGCGCATTGGGTGCCGCTTGGCGTACCGGTGCGTCGAAGGGAATGGCGCCCGATTGGGTGGGCGAGAGCATCCTGGCTTTTAACGCCGTGGTGTGGTTGCTCCTTATGGGTTTTCTGGTTCACGCGGTGGTGAAGTACCGTGCGTGGGTGCGTGGTTTTTGGGAGCATCCGGCGCGTACCTGCTTCTTTTCGCTGATTCCGGCGACGACCGCGCAGGTGGGTGCGGCTCTCTACCCCTATGCTGAGGCTCCGGCTCTGACCCTGGTTGTGCTGGGCGGAGTGGGGCAGCTGTATTTCGCTTCTCATCGTATCGCCGGTACGTGGCGTGGCGGGTATGCTCCCGAGGCCGCCTCGCCGGTGCTGTACCTGCCGACTGTGGCGACAAATTTTGCGACCGCTACGGCGATGGGTTTTGTCGGATGGCGCGATATGGCGATGCTCTTTTTCGGTGCGGGCCTGATTTCGTGGTTCAGCATCGAGGCTGTGATTCTGAGCCGCTTGCGCACCCTGACTCCGCTGCCTCAGGGGGAGCGCGGCATTATTGGTATCCAGATGGCACCGCCTTTTGTGGGTGGTAACGCGTACTTGGCGGCTAATGGCGGTACGGTCGATTGGTTCTTCCTGGTGTTGACGGGTTACGGCATTCTGCAGCTGATTTTCCTGATGCGTTTGCTCCCTTGGACGCTTGAGGGTGGCTTCTCGATGAGCTTGTGGGGCTTCTCGTTCGGCATGGCTTCTATGGTTGCGAGCGGTATTCGCTTGACGGCAGCTGGCTCGCTGGGATTGGTGGGGCCTGTCTTGACGGTGGTGGGTACGGCTTTCCTCATCTTCCTGTGGGCGGGCACGCTACATCTGGCGTTGAAGGGGCGTTTGCTGGTACGCCCGAGCTAGGGGGCTCACATGAAACTCTGGTACGAGGCTTGCGCACCGTTTTATGAAGGCGCTTATCTTCTGCGCCCGTGCCGGACGTGAGTTTCGGTGATAATGGGGGAATGACTTCTGCATCCTATTCTTCTGCCGCGGCGGAGCCCTTTGAGGGACTGCGCATTCGAGGCGTCGCTAAGACCTTCGGCACCGATACGACGGTTCTGAACGAGATTGACCTGGATGTACACCCCCGCGAGATGATTTCCCTCGTGGGTTCTTCGGGCACGGGTAAGTCCACTCTGCTGCGCATTATTGCCGGTCTGGAGGAGCCGAGTGCGGGTCGGGTGACCTATGCCGGTCAGCCTCTGGAGCGCGGTTCGGTGGGTGTGGTTTTTCAGCGTCCTATTCTGTACCCGCACTTGAGCGTGAAGGACAATATTCTGTTCCCGACCCGGCTGAGCGCGTTCTCAGGTGGGGTCGATATGGACTACTACCGTGAGCTACTGGAGGCTCTGAAGCTTGAGGGGTTGGAGTCTCGTAAGCCTTCGCAGCTGTCGGGTGGTCAGGCGCAGCGTGTGGGTATTGCGCGCGCTTTGATTCGTCGTGCTCCGGTGGTTCTTTTTGATGAGCCCTTGGCCAGTGTGGATGAAGAGATGAGCGCGAGTATTCGTGCCGATATTGTGCGCCTGCACGAACGCTATGGTTTTACGGGCCTGTACGTGACCCATGATCAGAATGAGGCGCTCATGCTGGGGCAGCGGGTGGCGGTCATGGATGCCGGTTACCTGGTGCAGGTGGATACTCCGGAGCGCCTGCTGGCCCATCCGCATACTCTGCAGGTGGCGAAGCTTTTGGCGGCGCCCGCGCTGAACCTATTGGCTCTTGAGGACTCGGAGTTTCTTCCTGCCGGGTGCGAGTTGGCTATTCGAGCAACCGCGTTGCATCCCGTGGCGGCAGATACCGCACACGCCTTTTCGGTGCAGGTACTCGGTCACCGTTACCTAGTGGGCGGCATGCTGTATCGTGGGCGTCTGCTGGAGGCGCTCCCCCTGCCTTTGAAACCCGAGCGGGCTTCTGTGGGAGCTGAGCTGAGCGCCCAAATGTATGCCCGAGTGCGTGCGGGTCAGGAGGTAGAGTTCTTTATTCCCGATGCGCAGGGCCCCATCTTGAGCGGTGCATCCTTGAGCGTGGGGGAGCGGGTGTACCTGGGGGTGGCTGCTGAGCGTTGTTTCTTGTTCTCGGGCGGAAAGCGTTTTTACCTCTAGAACACGGTTTGGGCCTGTCGGCCGGACCTTTCAGACGGGAGAAAGAGCGGGGTTAATCGGCTTAAAGAGGGGCTTTAAGTGATTAACCCCGCTTAATCACGTTTTTAACTTGCGACTCGGGCTTTAACCTGAGATGATGAATGAACCAAAGACCGCCGGTCTAGAACTATGTCCTTTATCGCCACCTCGATGGAGACGAAGAACAGAGTTCTGATAAGAGCAGATTTCACTAGAAATCGCCGCCCGCGTAGGTAACTCGAAGTGAATAGCCGTTGCCCTCATTCAGGGTGCCGTCTATCGTGCCTCGTACGCCTACGCGTCGGGGCATTTTTTATTGCTTGCAATAAATGCTTCGAGGCTCTACCGGCGACCTTACAAGAATCGGAAGAAGGAACTACCATGGCGACTCAGGAAAAGATCGCTGCAGTATCCGAGCTGAAGGAACTCTTCGAAGCTTCGAACGCAGTCATCCTGACCGAATACCGCGGTCTCACTGTTGCACAGCTCAAGGAGCTGCGCCGCGCACTCGGTGCAGAGACCGAATACGCCGTGGTGAAGAACACGCTGGCTGCTATCGCAGCTAAGGAAGCTGGCATCGACGCATTCGAAGGCCACCTCCAGGGTCCCTCCGCACTGGCATTCATCAAGGGCGACCTGATTGATGCTGCTAAGGGCCTGCGTGACTTTGCCAAGGCTAACCCCCAGCTGATCGTGAAGAACGGTTACTACGAAGGTGCCGCTCTGACCGAGGACGACGTCAAGCGCTACGCTGACCTGGAATCCCGCGAGGTTCTGCTGTCCAAGGTTGCAGGTGGTGCAAAGGCTACCATCGCACGCATCGCACAGGTTGTGGACGCACTGCGCGTCAAGCTGGAGGAGCAGGAAGGCGCAGCTCCCGCTGCTGCCGAGGAAGCTTCGGAAGAGGCATAAGCCCCTTTCGTGCTACTGCACCAGCGCTGAGATATTCAGCAGCGTGAACGCGAATAGCGTGTAACGCACCCTAAATTTGACCGACCCTTTCGGGGTGGGTACTGAAGATTTACACCGCGGGCGTCAGCCCGCACCAGATAGTGAAGGAGCCAAACAATGGCTAAGCTGTCCATCGAAGAACTCATTGCAGCATTCAAGGAACTGTCCCTCGTTGAGGTTTCCGAGTTCGTCAAGGCATTCGAGGAAGAGTTCGACGTCACCGCAGCTGCTCCCGTTGCAGTTGTAGCAGGCGGCGCAGCAGGCGAGGCTGCTGAAGAGAAGTCCGAGTTCGACGTTGTCCTGGAGTCCGCTGGCGACAAGAAGATCGCAGTGATCAAGGAAGTTCGTGCCCTGACCTCCCTCGGCCTGAAGGAAGCAAAGGACCTGGTTGACGGCGCTCCCAAGACCCTGCTCGAGGGCGTTTCCAAGGAAGACGCTGAGAAGGCTAAGGAGCAGCTCGAGGCTGCTGGCGCAACCATCACCCTCAAGTAATCGACTTCTTCTCGATTCTTACGCGGGCGGTGCATCCATTGGATGCGCCGCCTCGCGGCATTTAACGGCCCCGAACCCGCCCCGGCATGAAGACTGGGGGAGGTCCGGGGCCTTGTCGTATCTGCTCTTTTCTCCTGTAGCAAACGGCGGGCTCGCCTAAGCTGTGGCTAGTTGCCTGTAGAGGCCGCTGTGACCGCCCTGTGCTTCGAATAAGAGAGGCTGAGAGCACTGTGGTTCCTCTCTCCTAGAGCCCGGCAACGGGGGAGAGGTGCCGTATGATGGGATGAGACAACCCAGACATTCCTTTGCACGAAAACGGATAGACATGAGCGAGCAGAAGAAAAAGAAGAAGAGCGCAACCGAGCGACCCGCCCGCGACTTGGCGGCTGAAGCACAGCAGATCCTGGATGCCTTCGGCGCTGGCGTGCGTGAAGACCGCGACTACCCGGCACTGCACCTGGCACCTCCGGTAGGTCGCCTGAATGACCCGAACGGCCTGGTCTTCGACGGTAAGCGCTACCACGCCTTCTACCAGTACTCGCCCCTGCACCCGGAGCGTATGGTCTACTGGCGCCACGCCGTGAGCGAGGACCTGACTCACTGGACTGATGAGGGTACCGCCCTGGTTCCCGATAGCCGCTACGATTCGCACGGCTGCTACTCCGGATCCGGCATTAAGGTTCCCGGCGGTTTTGAGTTCTTCTACACCGGTAACGTGAAGGACGAAGAAGGCAACCGCGAAACCTACCAGATTCTCGCAACTGCGGGTGAGGACGCGAAGCCGACCCGTCAGCTGCCCCCGCTGATTTCCGGTCCCGAGAAGGGCTACACCGCGCACTACCGCGACCCGCACGTCTTTGAGCGTAACGGCGAATGGTGGATGGTCATCGGTGCTCAGCGTGAGGATCTGACCGGCGCCGTGGTCGTGTACACCTCCGCCGACCGCCGCGAGTGGACCTTCCGTGGCGAGCTGGGTATCAAGGACAAGAGCCTCAAGGGTACCTACATGTACGAGTGCCCCTCCCTGCTGAGCATGCGTGATGAGCTGACCGGCGAAATCCGTGACGTGCTGATTTTCAGCCCCCAGGGCATGCAGCCCCTCGGCGAGAAGTACAACAACATTTTCCAGAGCGGCTACATTGTTGGTTCGCTGGATAACGAGACCCTCAAGTTCACCGTGGAGACCCCCTTCACCGAGCTGGATGCAGGTTTCGAGTTCTACGCACCGCAGACCATCTCCGGTACCGGCCTGACCGCTGACCCGAAGGCACCGCACACCGTGAGCGGCGATGCCCCGGTGATGATTGCGTGGCTGGGTAACGCTGACCAGGACGATCTGCCCTCGTGGAGTCACCGCTGGGTGCACATGTTCACCTACCCGCGTGAGCTGCACCTGCGCAACGGCAAGATTTTCCAGCGCCCGGTGCCGCAGCTCAATGACGCGATGGAGATGAAGCCGCTGTACCGCGAGGAGGAGAAGGGCAAGCTCGTGGAGCTGAAGAACGCCCTGACCTTCCGCCTGCGCGGCCGCGTGAACGTCTCTGATGAGCGCGTGAAGCTGAAGATTAAGGACACCCACGGCGTGGCACTGAGCATCGTCCTGGATAAGGACTTTGTGCAGATGGACCGTGGCGGTACCCGCTACACCGAGGGCGGTAGCCTGCGCCGCCGCACCCTGAAGCGTTCGAAGATTCGCGAGTTTGACCTGCTCGTGGACGGCTCGGCAACCGAACTGTACGTGGGCGGCAAGCTGGTCGCATCCATGGGTGCTGAGGTCATGACCGCTCGCACCTTCTTCAAGGGCGATAAGCGCCGCGTCCGACTGACCGGTGGCGAGGTGCTGTCCCTGGAGTACGGCCGCCTCTAAGCCGTTTTCTAGGCGCTGGTTCTAGGTGCTGGGAGCTGCCCGCACGGGTGGTTTTACGGTAATTTCTGAATATGTCTGAGGGCTCACTCTCCGTGTGGAGGGTGGGCCCTCGCTTTTAAGAACTTTCCCGTGATACCATGTTTTACATCCGATATGTCAAACGTATGACATATGCATGACATGCACACACAGACATATCTCACCTCATTCACAAAGCATCATCCGGTGGTGCTCCAAACAAAGGAGAGCGAGCGTGGACCACAAGTCAGTGGCACAGCGCGTGCTGAAGGACGTCGGTGGCGTCGGCAACATCCTTGCTGCCGCGCACTGCGCAACCCGCCTTCGCCTCGTCCTGAAGAACCAGGACAAGGTCGACCAGGCAGCAATCGACAACGACGAGGATCTCAAGGGTAGCTTCCTCAACGCTGGCCAGTTCCAGATTATCGTCGGCCCCGGCGACGTCAACGAGGTGCACAAGCACCTGATTGCCGCTGGCGCACCCGAGGCATCCAAGGATGACCTCAAGAGCATCGCCGCGAAGCAGGGCAACATTGTCTCCCGCTTCATCAAGACCATTGCCGACATCTTCGTGCCGCTGATCCCGGTGCTGGTCGGTGGCGGTATGCTGATGGCACTCAATAGCCTCCTGACCTCTAAGGGTATTTTTGGTCCCCAGGCAGTTATTGAACTTTACCCGGAATGGGCTGACTTTGCGGACATCGTCAACCTGCTCTCCGCAGCTCCCTTCGCCTTCCTGCCCGTGCTGGTTGGCTTCTCCGCCACCAAGGTCTTCGGCGGTAACCCCTACCTGGGCATGACCATGGGTGCCGCAATGGTGTCCCCCGCCCTGATGAACGGCTACAATGTTGCTGCCTCTCTGGCAGGTGCCGAGGGTAGCGACCCGATGAAGTACTGGAACCTCTTCGGTCTGCAGGTCCAGCAGGCGGGCTACCAGGGTACCGTGCTGCCCATCATGCTGGTTGCCTTCATCCTGTCCCACATTGAGAAGTTCTTCCACAAGGTCCTCAAGGGCACCATCGACTTCATCTTCACCCCGACCCTCACCATCCTCATCACCGGCTTCCTGACCTTCATCTTGGTCGGCCCGCCGATGTTCCAGCTGGGTACCTGGCTGGGTGAAGGTATTAACTGGCTCTACACCGTTGCTGGCCCGCTCGGCGGTCTGATCTTCGGTACTTTCTACGCATTCATCGTGATGACCGGTATGCACCAGGCATTCCCGCCCATCGAGATGAGCCTGTGGGCAACCGGCGGTTCCTTCATCTTCGTTGTTGCCTCCATGTCTAACGTTGCTCAGGGCGCTGCCGCAGCCGGTGTCGCGCTGACCACCAAGAATAAGAAGATCAAGGGTATTGCTTCGGCATCTGCACCCTCTGCATTCCTCGGCATTACCGAGCCCGCAATGTTTGGTGTGAACCTGGCTCTGCGCTGGCCCTTCTACATTGCAATCGTCTCCGCGGGTATTGGTTCGATGTTTACTTCTATTCTTGGAATTAAGGCGGGTAAGCTTGGCGCCGCTGGTTACCTTGGCTTCCCCTCGATTGAACCGACTGTTGGCGCTGGTATTCCTGGCTTCTTCGGCTGCCTCATCCTGACCACCGTCATCGCTTTCGTTGCCTCCTTCATCTGGGGCAAGAAGGTCGAGGCTGGCAACACTGAGGAAGCTGAGGCACCCGCTGCAGCTGCTCCTGCTCCCGCTCCTGCTGCCACCGCAGCCGCTCCCGCTGCTGCTGTAGCAACTGAGGCTGGCGAGAGCGTCGAAATCGGCTCCCACATGGTCGGTTCCGTGGTTCTGCTGGCTGACGTCAAGGACCCCACCTTCTCCTCCGGCGCACTGGGTGCAGGCACCGCAGTGGAACCCACCGAAGGTAAGCTCTACGCACCGGCTGACGGCAAGATTACCGTTGCATTCCCCACCGGCCACGCATACGGTCTGCGCACCGAGGATGGCCTGGATCTGCTGATGCACATCGGCATGGACACCGTTGAACTCGACGGTAAGCACTTCGAGCCCAAGGTTGCTAAGGGTGACACCGTCAAGCGCGGCGACGTCATCGCCGAGTTCGATATTCCCGCCATTAAGGCTGCCGGTTACCCGCTGGCAACCCCCATGGTAATCACCAACTCCAAGAAGGCAGCTACTTCGGTTGAAGATGTCCAGGCTTCGGGCGCATCTGTGACCAACGCAGATTCGCTCCTGAAGGTTGCACTGAAGGCAAAGGCTAACGCATAGTCTGCACTCTTAGTGAGTAGATAACCTCAACGTGATGTACACCCCGTACCGCTCTTCCTAGAGCTGGTGCGGGGTGTTCAATTTTTCCTGCAAAAGCGTGAAAAAAGTGTGTGAATAAATATGCGTAAAAATTATGCATAATGGTGCAATATAAGCCGACACACATTTAATGCATGACCATGAAAAATGTATTGATAAGGCACAATTTATTAGCCAGGAGTGAATAATCCAGCTAATATTTATGTATACTTTCAAGCTTTTGTAAAGGGTGAATATGACCTTAGCTTCCTATACTGTCCGCACCGCCGAGCCTCATGAATATGCTGACGCGCTCGAAGTGCTGATTGCCGCATTCGACGGTGACCCCGCCATGATGGCAGTCATCGCGGGCGGTAGCCGCCGACAGGAGCTCGCCAAGCTCCGCGCCATTATGACCCTGCAGGTCTACGGCAACTTCCAGGACCGCGGACGCATCGACATTGGCATCGACGAATCCACCGGCAAAATTGTCGGCGTCTGCCTCTGGAGCACCCCCGAATCCCACGAAGGATCCTTCCTCAACGAACTCAAGCAGGTAGGCGCCTACTACAAGGCTCTCGGCTGTAAAACCCTGCTGCGAGCCATCACGATGGAGCTGCATCTGCTCAAGTACCGCCCCGCGTACAAGCACTGGTACCTCTTCAACATTGGTGTTCTCGAAGAGTACCGAGGTCGCGGTATCGGCTCGCAGCTACTCGACTACGGTACTGAGCGCATCGGCGACTACCCCGCCTATCTCGAAGCGTCGACCTACGATAGCGCACGCCTCTACGAGCGCCGCGGATTCTTCTCCCTCGGCCCGCTCCACGGAATCTTCTCCAAGGCACACGCCGTCGGCATGGTCTACCCCGGCACCGGTCCCACCGAGATTGTGCAGCGCACCTCCTAAACTTCCGGACGCGCACAAAACCGATAAATGTATATGCAAAATCCGCCCCACCGTGAGCACTCGCACGGTGGGGCGGATTTTTATCGTCAGAAGAGGAGCCTCTTATTGGAGCTCGTCCGGGGCGGAGGTGTCAGGCTGGATCTGATCCAGATCCGGGATAGAACGCACCGTAGCCCCCAGATGCAACTCAACGGGGAGCACATCCTCGGGCTGGGTAATTGGGGGAGTGGCATCCTCGGGGGAATCCTCCTGCTGTAGCTCAATGAGCTCCAGCAGACGCTGCGCGGTACGCTTCGCCATGCCCTCAATCGGCTGAACCACGGTCGCCAACTCCGGCATGAGCAACTGAACGCTCTGCGTGCCATCGTAGCCAATCACCTGGAAATCCTCAGGAACGCGAATACCGCGTGCGCGCGCCCAGCCCAGCGCCAATGCGGCGTAATTATCGTTGGAAGCGAAGACCGCATCCACCGGCTCCGGGCTATCGGCGCGTTCGTCGAGGTAGCGGTAGAGCACCTCACGCTTAATGCCCAGGGAGGGGCGGAAGCCCAGCTCCAGGAACTCCGGCATGAGTCCGGCTTCGAGCATTGCCTCGCGGTATCCGCGCTGACGCTCATTGTGCTCACCCAGGGTCGACGTCACGTGCACAATATTCTGCGCACCCGTGGCAATCAGATGCTCCGTGGCGGCGCGGGCGCCTCCGTAGTTATCGGAGCGGACATTCGGGTAAAAGCCGCTTTCGAGGCGATCCACGGTCACCAAGGGAGCCTGGGCGTGCGGAATATTCACCAGCGCGTCAGAGTGCGCGCCGCTGATAATGCCGTCCACCTGGTTGGAGAAAAGCATCTCCAGGTAGCGCTTTTCCTGCTCGGGGTGGTCATCGCTATTGCAGAGAATGACGCGGTAGCCTGCCTCGGCAAGGTAACTTTCGAGGCGGTACACCATCTCCCCGTAGAAGGGGTTTGCGACCGTGGGGAAGATGAGGCCCACCATCTGCGAGCGCTGACCCTGCAGGCTGCGGGCGATGGCGTTGGGTCGGTAGCCGAGTTCCCGCATTGCCTCGTGGACCTTGGTGCGGGTGCTTTCGCTCAGGTAGCCGCGGTTATTGAGCACGCGGGAGACCGTGGTGGGGGAGACTCCCGCCAGGGCCGCAACATCGCTGAGTTTGGGCTTAGCCACGGAGGCTCCCTTCGGTATGCTAAACGATTGACATATCTCTCTACTATACCCCGACCGCATACCTCATAAACATTCCAACGAGGGAAAATAGCGCCTTACTACAGCACCGGAATAATCGGAACCCGAGCCCCCACCTCATGAGCGGAACCCCGAACCGAAGAATCATCCAACACCGCGCAGTGAGTAGCCGCCGCCAACGACGACAGCATATGCGACGCAGACTTCGGCAGAGGATACGCCACACCATCACGCACCGACACAGGAAGCAGGCGAGCCCCCGCCGGCTTACGCAAAGTATCAACAGGCTCACCCAGAACCGCAGAATCCAGCTCCGGCAGAGGCATATCCCTCATACCAGCCAGAAGCGGCGGCAAATACGAATACAGGGCAGTGTAAGCCGCCAAAGGATTACCCGGCAGACCCAACACAAAACGCTCACGACCCGAATTCGGGCCAGTCTCCGGAACCGGCAGGCGCGCAGCCAGCGCAGGATGACCCGGACGCACATCCACCGACTCAAACAGATACGTCGCACCCATATCGTTGAGCACCTTACGCACCAAATCAACACCCGAGGTGCTCGACCCACCCGTGAACACCAGCACACGAGCCGTCGACGTGGACAAGAACGTGCGGAACTCAGACTCAACATCCGCCAGGCGAATCGAAGGGCGCGCCTCACAGCCAGCAGAAATAATCGCATGCTCCATAAAGCCGCCAAAGGCATCACGCACCTGACCCGGCGCAGGCACACCAAACGTAATGACCTCATTACCCGTAAACGCACAACGCACCGGAATCGGCGCATACACCGGCAACTCATCAAAACCATTCGTGCCCAAGAACGCCGCCATACGCGCAGAAATGCGGTCACCGTGGCGCGCCAACAGCTCGCCACGCTCCAGCTCAGCACCGGCATGGCGAATATCCGCACCCGGCGCCGGAGGCTCAAAACCTTCCGCCATATCCAGGTAATGAATGCTCGACGCAGTCTCCAAATGAGCGCTCACGCCCGGACGCGAAGAACCCTCAGCACCCTCATACAGGCGGGAATGCTCCTCACGCACAATCGCCTCAGCACCCTCCGGGATCAAACCACCCGTCAGAATCGGAGTCGCCTCACCCGGAGCAATCGGCACCGTCAGACGGTGAATATTTGCGCGAGAATCCTCCGGATACGCCGGGGTCACCAGACGCCACGGAGGCGCACCCGCCACAGCATAGCCGTCCATCGCCGAAGAGCTGTAGTGGGGCACCGGCATCATCGAATAAACGTCGTCCGCCAAATAGTGGCCAATCGTCGCCAACAGCGGCAAAGACTCCGTCTTCACATGGTGAGCAATCTCCAGACCCTGCTCATGCAGAATCTGGCGGGCCTGTTGCCACGAAACAGAAGGAATATGGTGAGACATCGTACCTCGTAAAAGTGTGTGCGGGACGCGCAACAGCGCGCGAGCTCAAAAACATCGCCCGGTCGGGCGTTAAGAACTGAGACCTACCACTAGGGTACTCGTAGCTTGGCAACTAGCGCTCCCGCGCGCCTCAGCTGCTGATAACCCCGTGCTAATAACTCGACCAGAGCGAGGTCGTATAGCCGAGAGCCTGCGCCTGCTCCCACGTATCAACATCGGCGGTGTCAGCGGCAGACATCTCCACCGCCGCAGGGTTCAAACGGCGCAAAAAAGAACGAACAGAAGCGTCGGTCGTGCCGGTCGAAAAGACCGAACGGATCGCCTCAAAGCGGTAAATACCCACCAGCGGCTGATAGATGCCCTCAGAGACACCCCAGAAGCCCTCAGAAGCTTCAGAGTCACTGGGCGCTTCAGAACCGGTGGGGGAGAGGGTAGCCGCTACCTGCTCAGCACTTCGTGCCGCGGCAATCAGCTGCTGAACCGCCGGAGCAATACGCGGAGTATCCACACCCAAAATCAGGCACCAGCCCGGCAGCGGGACCTGCGAGCGCTCGCAATCCGCCGCAATACACTCCAACCCGGCGTGAATCGCCGCGGCAGGACCCGAAAACGGCGGATCCTCACGAGTACGCAACACCCCGGTAGGCAACGGCAAGCTCTCAGGACCCACCACCACACGCGGGGACGCGGCGGCCACCGCCTCCAGGGCGCAATCCAGCAGGGTGCTCGTGCCATCAGACAGGGACGCCTTCGGTACGTGGTTCAGGCGGCGAGAAGCGCCTCCGGCAACAACGACCGCGGCGCACGAAAAATCACCCTCGGCAGGGAGCACGGAATCGGGCATCTTATCCGCCGGCATTATCCACCCGCAAAGGGAGGCAGAACGTCCACACGGTCGGCATCCTGCAGGGGAGCCTCCGCCTCCGAGCGGGCACCGTTGACCAGGAACGAGCACTGCTCCATCACCTGGGCAAGAGTCAGACCAGAAGGAGTCGTACCCTCCAGGGTCCGACCCAGGTGCTCAATGAGCGCGCCAAGAGTCGCGGACGGCAGCTCAGCCAGAGGCACCGACAGCTGCGCGGTACCCGCCGCAGAACGCGCGGCAGCGAAAAAATGAACCTGCATCATGCTCCTCAAACCTTGAATAGGGATAGCCGAAAGCCAGGGGCGTCAGGTGCCAGTAAAAGACCTTGTCCCACGCATATCTGGCTGTACATTCGGCTAATAAATAGGGTAGCTTCTTAGCCACCAATAGCGCTCATCGAGCGGCTCGCCTTCGCGAACTCCTCAATATCGAAGTCAGCGTCTTCCTTACCGTGGGCGCGCGGCTTAAACCACATGCCCTCACGCCAGCGCAGAGCCAGCTCCTTATCGTCAGCGCCAGAACGCAGAAGCTGCATCAGATCAGTCTCGGTATCGGAGAACAGGCAGGAGCGGATCTTACCGTCCGCCGTCAGACGGGTACGGGTGCACGCATTGCAGAACGACTCCGTCACCGACGCGATAATGCCCACGCGGCCCAGCGACTCGGTACCGTCAGCCGGGAAGCCCGCCTCATCCAGGGCAGTACCGAGTGGGTACACCTCCCACAGCTGAGCGGGGGAGTCACCACGCGCCTCAGCCACCGAACCCAGGACGTACTCAGCCGATAGCTTCTCGCGAATCTCGGCGGCAGTAATCGTGCCCTCGCGGGTCCAACGGTTATCGGCATCCAGCGGCATCTGCTCAATGAAACGCAGCTGATAGCCGCCCGCCAATGCCCAGCGCAGAAGCTCCGGAGCCTGATCATCGTTCAGGCCCGGCATCAGCACAGCATTAATCTTGATGGGCCACAGGCCAGCCTCAGCAGCGCCGTCAATGCCCTTCAGCACGGCGTCGAGCTTATCGCGGCGGGTCAGCTCGGCAAAGGTCTCACGGCAAATCGTATCCAGAGAAACATTGATGCGGGTCAGACCAGCCTCCGCCAGGGCGGCAGCACGCTTCTCCAAACCAATACCGTTCGTCGTAATAGCAAGCGGAATATCCGGATGCGCCTGATGGATGCGGGAAATAATGTCCACCAAATCGGCGCGCACCAGCGGCTCACCACCGGTAAAGCGAATCTCCTCCACGCCCAGCTCAGTAATCGCAATATCGGCAAGGCGCGCAATCTCCTCGGCGGAGAGCAGATTCTCCTTCGGAAGCCACTGCAAACCATCCGCCGGCATGCAATAAATGCAACGAAGATTACATTTATCGGTCAGAGAGATACGCAGATCCGTCGCCACACGCCCCCAACGGTCCAAGAGCGGACCGCTGTTCGTAATATTAGGGAGCTTACGCGCAGGCTTGACGCCGCTCTCAGATTTTTCGGGCGTAACAAAAGCAGCCCCGTTACCCTCCGCAGAAGATAAGGTGCTTAACGTTGGGCCCGCAATGAGTTCAGAAGAGGCCGAATTCGCCGTGTACGCCATGTAAAACCTATGTGGAAAATTTGCATATTTCAGGTGACAATATGATTATTCCATGTTCCGGCGCCCCTTACATAGTGTGTGAAGGGTAAGTTACAACTGCGCCACCGCAGACTACCGTGACAACGCAACAACACGTGTACAAGCTAGGGACGTACACAAAACGTCACATAAAGCCCGCACATGGACGCACCTCACCTTCAATAGCAGTACGAATCAACCTAGGAAATACCTCATGAAGAGCCCCCTCGCAGCCCTCAGTGCGCTCGCGGCAGCAACCCTCGCCCTCACCGGATGTGGCGCCACCCAGAGTTCATCTTCGTCCACCGCATCTGCCGCAAGCAGCCAGGCAGCCTCCGGCAAGGTCGAGGTCTTCGCCGCAGCCTCCCTGAACAACGCCGGTGCAGATCTCGAAAAGGCCTACGAAGCCGCCAACCCCGGCGTGGACGTCACCTTCGTCTACGAAGGCTCCGCAAAGCTCGTCAACCAGATCGAGCAGGGCGCAACCCCCGACCTGCTCATCACCGCAGATACCAAGAACATGGACAAGGCAAAGAAGCTTGACCAGTTCTCGGCTTCCGAAACCAACGTTCTGGTCACCAACAAGCTCGTGCTCGTCACCGCCGAAGGTAACCCCGGTAAGATCAACAGCCTCGACGACCTCAAGACCACCGAAGGCGTCGTCGCAGTCTGCAAGGAAGACGTTCCCTGCGGCACCATCGCCCACCAGGAACTGAAGAAGCACGACATCACCCTCAAGAACGCAACCACCGAAAGCAAGGTCACCGACGTAGCCACCAAGGTCACCACCGGTAACGCCGACGCGGGCTTCATCTACACCACCGACCTCGCCGCAGCCAAGAAGAAGGGCGCGAACCTCGGCTCCGTCGAACTGACCGACGTGGAACGCAACGAATACCCCGCAGCGCTGAGCAAGACCGGCTCCTCCTCCGAAGCCGCGAAGAAGTTCAACGAATGGCTGAAGACCTCCGACGAGGCGAAGAAGATCCTCACCGACTACGGCTTCAGCACCGCAAAGTAACACTAGCGCCGTTCCGCACCGCTGAAACCCGGAGCGCAGAACGGACACCCGCAGGATGCGGCGGCACGCTCAACGAGCAAGCCGCCGCATCCTGAACACGTCTCCTGCCGCGCTCTCAAGACCCCGAAGAAACACGCCGAGAAATACCCATGACAGACAGCACCGCAACCACCCGCCGCCGCGCCGGCGCCTCACGCACGCCCGGGAGTGGCCTCTTCGCCTCCGTGCCCGTGCTCTTCCTGGTTCCGGCGTCGCTGGGTATTTTCCTCATTGCCGGTCCGCTTCTCGGGCTCTTCCTCAACATCCCCTGGAGCCAGCTCGGCAGCATCTTCACCCCGCAGGTACTCGGGGCGGCGAACCTCTCGCTAGGCACCGCCGCCGCCTCCACCCTTATCTGTGGCCTTCTCGGCGCACCCCTGGCACTCGTGCTTTCTAAAGTGCTCAACCGCTCGCGGCTGCACCGCTTCGGGTCGGTCCTCTACGCCATCATCTACACCCCGGTAATTCTCTCCCCGGTCGTCTCCGGCCTCGGCCTGCTCTTCTTCTGGGGTCGCAAAGGCATGATCGGCACCTACCTCTACCAGGCTGGAATCTCTATCCCGTTCACCTCGAACGCGGTGATTATCGCCCAGGTCTTTGTTGCCCTGCCCTTCTTCGTTGCCACCGCGGTCACCACCCTGCAGGCTATTCCCCGCGAATACGAAGAAATCGCCCTTGTCGAAGGCGCCAAACCCGCAGAAATCACCTTCAAAGTGTTGCTGCCCCTCGCCGCGCCCGGACTCGCCACCGCCTTCCTCCTCTCCTTCGCCCGAGCACTCGGCGAATACGGCGCAACCGTCACCTTCGCAGGCAATGTGCAAGGAAAAACCCAAACTATACCCCTCGCCATCGACCTAGCTATCAACAGCAGCGACATCCCCAGCGCCCTCGGAAGCGCCCTGATCCTCATCAGCCTCTACCTAGGAATCTTCGGGATCCTCGGCCTGATTCGCGCCCTCAAAAAACTACGCGAAAGCACCCGATAAGCCGCTCTGCCGCTCGCGCCGCCACGAGCCGGTGCACACAGGCTCTTAGGCACAACTGCATTTACCAGCTCACAAACACACACCTACACTAGTCATAACCACCGCCGCACGATTGGAACCGCCATGATTTCCCCCGAATTCAACGGAACCCCCAGCACCGAAGAATACCGCGCCTACCTGGCGCTACTATTGCGTGAAGTCTTCATCGGCACCGCAGAAACGGTTCCCCTCTACCACGCGGCAGGACGCATCCTCGCCCAAGACGTCACCGCACGCATGGACGTACCCAGCTTCGACAACTCCCAAATGGACGGCTACGCCCTCACCGCGGCAGCCGTTGACCGCGAAGACCGTATCTTCACCGTCGGCCGCGAGATCCCCGCCGGACGCCCGCTACAGCGCTCCCGCTCCTCCGACGACCTGACCTACCCCATCATGACCGGCGCACCCATCCCCAAGGGCTACGACGCCGTCATCCCCGTCGAACAGTCTGAACGCATCGAATACCCCGACCTGCCCGAATCCTTCGGCCGCCCCAGCGAAAAGGTCAAACTCGCCCCCGGCAAGCCCGGACAGTTCGTACGCCGCCGCGGCGAAGATGTCGTCACCGGCCAGGTCCTCGCACGTGCCGGTGAACGCGTCACCCCCGCCCTGCTTGGTGCGCTCGCCTCCCAGGGGTATGCGCGCCTGACCGTCGCGGCAGGTCCCCGTGTGCTCGTGTGCACCGGCGGTGACGAGATCCTCTCCGGCGTTGAAGAAGACGGCAGCGCCACCACTCAGGAACTCGGTCAGGGCCAGATTTTTGACGCCAACGGCCCCATGCTCACCGCCATGCTCCGCGAAGACGGAGCGGAGGTGCGGCGCATCGCTATTGGTGATGACCCCATCGAGCTGCTGCACCGCCTCACGGCAGAATACGAGAGCTTCAAACCGGACATCATCATCACCTCCGGAGGCATCAGCCACGGTAAATACGAAGTGGTGCGTAATGCCATCGCCAAGGCGCACGAAGCCGATATTCTGGTGCCCATCTCCTGGTTTGGCCACGTCAGCCAGCAGCCCGGCGGACCGCAGGGTGTAAACGTTCTCGATTTCAAGGGCCACCGCGTGCCCATGATTTCCTTCCCCGGCAACCCGGTGAGCACCCTCATCTCCTACGCGCTGATTCTGCGCCCCTACCTGCGTGCCGGCGGCCCCTACGGTGTGCCCTATGCGGTTGCCTCCGAACAGGCAACGCTGAACAATGCTCCCCGAGGCGTGCTCGTCACCGACACCCCGCTCACCGCCCCGGCAACCAAACGCCAGTTCCTGCGCGGTACCCTCGCAATGGTGGAGGTCGAGCCCGGAACCTACCGGGTGGAGCTCTACCCCGACGTGCTCTCCGGCTCGCACCTGCTACACCGCGCCGCACAGGCGGATGTGCTCATTGAGCTGGCGCCCGGAACCACCTACACCGGGGGAGAAGCGGTACCCTACCACCGCATCCGCCTCACCGATAACTAGGTGACGCACCCCCGCATTGTTCCCATCCAGAGCGACAGGGAATAATTGAGACTCACACTAACTAACGATTCGCGGCAGAAGAACACCGCGCAGAAGCCAGGAGAAACGATGACCTCTACCTCTCAGCCCAACCAGGAACTGACCCACGTGCGCGCCGACGGCTCGGCACACATGGTGGACGTTACGGAGAAGTCAGTCACCACCCGCACCGCCCTGGCTGAAGCAACCGTGCGCACCCGCGAAGACGTCATCGCCATGATTTTTGACGCCGACCTGCCCAAGGGCGACGCACTGCCCGTCGCACGCGTCGCCGGCATTATGGGTGCTAAGCGTACCCCGGAAATCATTCCCCTCTGCCACCCGCTGCCCCTGGGCAAGATTACGGTGGACTTCGAGCGTGGCACCGACTTCGTGCGTATTGAGGCTTCCGTGAAGACCCGCGGCGTGACCGGTGTGGAGATGGAGGCGCTCACCGCCGTCTCCTCGGCAGCGCTGACCGTTTTCGACATGATTAAGGCAGTCGATAAGCACGCCGTTATTACCGATATTCGTGTTCTGGAGAAGAGCGGCGGCAAGTCCGGCGACTGGTCCGTCCGCGAGGACTCCTAAGCCCCGGCGGAACACCGCCCCACCGCCATCTGGTAAATACAGAAAAGGAATTCCAATGAGTAGCGAAGAGTACACCATGCCGGAGAACCTGACCGGCCTGGTCATTGTCGCCTCCACCCGCGCAGCCCGCGGCGTGTACGAGGATAAGTCCGGTCCCATCGCCGTGGAGTGGTTGCGCTCGCGCGGCTTCGACACCCCGGACGCTGTGGTCATCGAGGACCGCGATATTGTCGAGTACTTCAACACCCTGGTGACCGAGGGTAAGAAAAACGGTAACCTACCGACTTTCATTCTGACCAGCGGCGGCACCGGCCTGAACTCTGACGACCAGACCGTGGAGGCTGTACGCCCCCACCTGGACAAGGAAGTTCCCGGCATCATGCATGCTTTCTGGATGAACGGTCTGAAGAACGTTTCCTCGGCGGTTCTTTCTCGCGGCGTGGCGGGCGTGATTGACCGTACCTTCGTGATGACCCTGCCCGGTTCGCGCGGCGGTGTGAAGGACGGCGTGGCGACCCTCGACCCGCTTGTTGAGCACATCTGCCGCCAAATGGAGGACTACCATGACCACTAAGCCGCAGAACGAAGAATCCCTGGACCATTCGGGCGCGCATGGTGCTGAGCCGAGCGGCTCGACCGTGGTGTTCACCGATATTACGGAGGCGCCCCTGGAGCCGCTGTATGCGGCGGCTAAGGCTGAGGTTATGACCGATGCCATGGGTGCCCTGGTGATTTTTGATGGTATTGTGCGCAACCACGATCACGGTAGTGCGGTGCGTGGGCTGTCCTATAGCGCGCATCCGCAGGCTCGTGAGTATATTGCTGAGGTTGCCGCCGAGGTTGCCGCTGAGCTGGATGGCGTGCGCCTGTGGGCTGTGCACCGTGTGGGCCCGATTGCTATTGGTGAATCGGCTCTGACGGTGATGGCTGCTGCTGCTCACCGCGGCCGTGCGTTTGATGCCTGCGAGCTGGTTGCCGATCGGGTGAAGGCTCGTGTGCCGATTTGGAAGGAACAGGAACTGCTCGATGGAAGCATCGAGTGGGTTGGCGTGGATACTTCGCCCGCTTAGCCTTCTGAATATTCTTATATATCTATATAAGCCTGTCAGGGGGATTTCTCTCGGGCAGGCTTATTCTCCTTGAGGCTTGGCGCCCTGAAAGCTCAGGCCACCCTCTATTACTTGACGTGAGGATTCCCTATGTCTTCTCAGCCTTCAACCGGCGCGAGCGAGCTCTCTGCTGCTGAGCGTGCGTTCTATTCTCGTCAGCTGATTCTGCCTGAAATGGGGTATGAGGCTCAGCTGACGCTCAAGGGCGCGCGTGTGGTGGTGTTGGGTGCTGGTGGTTTGGGCGCTCCCGCTCTGCTGTACCTGGCGGGTGCCGGAGTCGGTCAGATTGTGGTGGTGGATGACGACTTCGTGGATGCCTCGAATTTGCACCGCCAGGTGATTCATACGCATGCCAGGGTGGGCAATTCTAAGGCTGAGTCCGCTGCTGAGTCCTTGCGCTCGCTGAATCCTTTTATTGAGGTTGTACCGGTGCGCGAGCGGCTGACGGAGGCGAATGCTGATGAGCTTCTGGCTGGCGCTGATGTGGTGCTGGATGGTAGCGATAATTTTGAGTCGCGCTATGTGGTGTCGGCGGCGGCGGCGCGTGCGGGGATTCCGCATGTGTGGGCTGCGATTCTTGGCTTTGATGCGCAGTTGAGCGTGTTTTGGGCTGGTCACGGTCCTGTGTATGAGGATTTGTATCCTCAGGCTCCTGTGGAAGGTAGCGTGCCGTCATGTAGTACCGCCGGTGTGGTGGGTGCTATGGCTGGCGTGGTGGGTGCTGCGATGGCTATGGAGGCGGTGAAGCTGCTGACCGGGGTGGGGGAGCCGCTCATGGGTGAGGTTGGCCTATATTCGGCGTTAAGCGGGAGGTGGGAATATATACCTCTTGTAGCTAGCGTGCAAGCTGTACCTAAGAAAAGCGCCATTTTGCCCCAAGAAACGAGTCATAAGCCCAAAAATCATGTAACAATTCGTAATATTTCTCAGGATTTTACAAGCACTTCTGCCGGTTCGGAACCTCGCTCGATGAGTGCTCAGGACCTTAAAAAGATGTCATCGGGTGAAAATATTGCCCTTTTGGATGTCCGTGAGCAGGTGGAATTTAATGCTTTCGCTATTGAGGGCGCTATCAATCTGCCCCTCACCGAACTGCTTGAAGCGGCTCGAAGCGGTACTCTAAAGGCCTTGATTGAGCACAAAATCCCTGTAAATGCCCAGAAAATCGTTATTTACTGCACCGGATACACCCGAACGGTTGAAGCGGCTCGTGAAATAGCGCCTCTGGAGGAGCGTTCTGTGTACATGCTTGAGGGTGGAATTTCCGCCTGGCTTACGGTCTAAAACACCCTTATTTCGCATGAATTAGGCAAGGTTTTTATCTCGTATTTTCTATGCCAAATTTCCGATATATTGGGCAGTATGGAACAAGCATCACAGATTAAGGGCCCGGATGGCCCCCTTACCGATCAGCTGATCAAGTTCGGTAAGTTCTTCTCCCGCTGGGATGAGACTGAAGACGGCCGCGCCGTCTTCCGTGAAGGCGGCCGCGAAGGTGACGCCTTCTACCGCGACCGTTGGAGCCACGATAAGGAAGTTCGCTCTACCCACGGCGTGAACTGCACCGGCTCCTGCTCCTGGAAGGTGTACGTCAAGGACGGCATTATCACCTGGGAAGCACAGGAAACTGACTACCCCTCGGTTGGTCCCGACCGCCCCGAGTACGAGCCCCGCGGTTGCCCCCGCGGTGCAGCATTCTCGTGGTACACCTACTCTCCCACTCGCGTTAAGTACCCCTACGTTCGCGGTCTCCTGCTGGAGATGTACCGCGAAGCGAAGGCAATCCACAACGATCCCGTGGACGCCTTCCACTCCATCGTGTCCGACCCCGCCAAGCGTGCACGCTACGTGAACGCACGTGGTAAGGGTGGTCTGGTGCGATCGACCTGGGCTGAGGCTCTCGAGCTGATGGCTGCTGCTCACGTGCACACCATCAAGTACTACGGTCCCGACCGTAACACCGGCTTCACCCCGATTCCGGCAATGTCCATGGCGTCCTTCAGCGCGGGTGTTCGCTACATCCAGCTGGCCGGTGGCGTCATGACCAGCTTCTACGACTGGTACGCTGACCTTCCCGTGGCTTCCCCGCAGGTCTTCGGCGACCAGACCGACGTTCCCGAGTCTGGCGACTGGTGGGACGCTGCGTACCTCATCATGTGGGGCGCAAACGTTCCGCTGACCCGTACCCCGGACGCTCACTGGGTCTCCGAGGTTCGCTACCGCGGTACCAAGGTTGTCACCGTGAGCCCCGACTACGCCGACAACACCAAGTTCGCTGACGAGTGGCTGCCCGCACAGGCAGGTACCGACGCGGCACTGGCTATGGCGATGGGCCACGTCATCCTCAAGGAGAACTATGTCGACCAGCGTGTCGAGTTCTTTGAGGACTTCTCCCTGACCTACACCGACCTTCCCTTCCTGGTCACCCTGGAAACCCGTGAAGACGGCGTTAAGGTCCCCTCCAAGTTCCTGACCGCTGCTAAGCTCGCTGGCGAGGCTGAGCAGCCGAACGCTGACTTCAAGCCCGTCCTGATGGACCGCGAGACCGGTGAGGTCTTCGTTCCCAACGGCACCATGGGTCACCGTTACGCTCAGGAAGACCAGGGCAAGTGGAACCTGGACCTGCAGGGCCGTAAGCCGATCCTGTCGATTCGCGACCTGCCCCAGGGCCAGACTGCAGCTGCAGAGATCAAGATGCCGACCTTCGACAACCCGAAGGGTCACGGCGACGTCATTACCCGCGGTGTGCCCGTAGCTTACGTTGAAGGCCACGAAGTCACCACCGTCTTCGACATTATGCTGGCACAGTACGGTGTGGGCCGTGAGGGCCTGCCCGGTACCTGGGCTAAGGACTACGAGGACTGGGACGTTCAGAACACCCCGGCATGGCAGGAGCAGATTACTTCTGTCCCCGCCGAGGCTGTTATCCGCGTTGCCCGCGAGTTCGCTAAGAGCGCCCTGGATTCCGGTGGCCGCTCCATGATTATCTTCGGTGCAGGTATCTGCCAGTGGTACCACGCTGACACCACCTACCGCGCTATTCTCGCTCTGCTGAACCTGACCGGTTGCCAGGGCCGTAACGGTGGCGGTTGGGCTCACTACGTGGGCCAGGAGAAGGCACGTCCTCTGACCGGTCTGACCAACATTGCGAACGCTCTGGACTGGAGCCGCCCGCCGCGTCACATGATCGGTACCGGCTTCTGGTACATGCACACTGACCAGTTCCGTCAGGACGCGTACTCCACCGACTACCTGCAGTCCCCGCTGGCTAAGGGCGAGCTGCGCGACGTTCACACTGCTGACGTTGTGGCACGTTCTACCCGTATGGGCTGGATGCCGTTCTACCCGCAGTTCCCCGAGAACTCGCTGGATCTGGCAGACAAGGCAGAGCAGGCAGTGGCACGCGGCGAGGCTTCCTCGAACGCGGACTACATTGCACAGCGCCTGAACTCCGGTGACCTGGAGTTCTCCGTTGAGGACGTTGACAACCCCGTCAACTGGCCTCGTACCCTGACCCTGTGGCGTTCGAACCTGTTCGGTTCCTCCGCTAAGGGTGAGAGCTACTTCCTGAAGCACCTGGTCGGTAGCATGGACAACGTCCAGGGCTCCGACTCGGAGAAGCTGCCGAACGAAGTGAAGTGGGTTGAGGACGCGCCTCAGGGCAAGCTGGATCTGCTGGTCACCTCGGACTTCCGTATGACCTCCACGACCCTGCTGTCTGACATCGTTCTGCCGACTGCTACCTGGTACGAGAAGCACGATATCTCCTCGACCGATATGCACCCGTTCCTGCACGCGTTCTCCCCGGCAATTGACCCGCCGTGGGAGGCAAAGACCGACCACGAGACCTTCAAGGCACTGGCGTTTGAGTTCAGCCGCCTGGCTAAGAAGCACCTCGGCGTCCGTAAGGACATCGTTTCGGTCCCGCTGTTGCACGACACCCCCGGCCAGATTGCTCAGCCCGGCGGTCACGCACCCGACTGGAAGAACACCCCCGGTATGGTGGGCGTACCCGGCAAGAACATGCCGAACTTCGTCACCGTCGAGCGCGACTACGGCGCACTGTACGACATGTACACCACCGTTGGCCCGCTGTTCGATAAGCTCGGTGCAACCACCAAGTTCATCACTTACGACCTGAAGGACGAAGTCGCGAAGATGGCTAAGGAATTCGGTGTGATGGACTCCGGTAAGGGCGCAGGCCGTCCGGCACTGGATACCGACGTGAAGATTTCTGAAGCAATCCTCATGATTTCCGGTACCTCCAACGGTGAGGTCGCTGTCAAGGGCTTCAAGGAGCTTGAGAAGCAGACCGGTCTGCACCTGATGGACCTGGCAGAAGGTAACGAGGAACGTCGTATCACCTTCCCCATGACCCAGGCCGCACCGCAGCCCGTGATGACCTCCCCCGAGTGGTCCGGTTCGGAGACCGGTGGTCGCCGTTACGCTCCGTTCACCGTCAACATCGAGAAGAAGAAGCCGTTCCACACCCTGACCGGCCGTATGCACTTCTTCCTCGACCACGACTGGATGCACGAAATGGGCGAGGCTCTGCCGATTTACCGTCCGCCGCTGGATATGACCGGCCTGTACAACGAGCCTGAGCTCGGTACTACCGATGGTGTTTCGGTTGCTGTTCGCTACCTGACCCCGCACAACAAGTGGGCAATTCACTCGCAGTACTTCGATAACCACTACATGCTGAGCATGTTCCGTGGCGGTCCGACTGCATGGATGAGCCCGCAGGACGCTGAGAAGATTGGCGTCAAGGATGGCGAGTGGATTGAGTGTGTGAACACCAATGGTGTCTTCGTCGGCCGTGCGGTTGTTTCGCACCGTATGCCCGAGGGCGTTTGCTACGTCTACCACGCTCAGGAGCGTATGGTTAGCCCGAAGTCTGAAGTCACCGGTAAGCGCGGTGGTATTCACAACTCGGTGACCCGTATTCTTCTGAAGCCCACCCACATGATTGGTGGCTACGCTCACCAGGCGTTCGCCTTCAACTATCTTGGACCGACCGGTAACCAGCGAGACATCGTCTCGTACATCCGTCGCCGTAAGTCCCAGGAGGTAACTTTCTAATGCGCGTTATGGCACAAGTTGCTATGGTGATGGCGCTCGATAAGTGCATCGGCTGCCACACCTGCTCCGTGACCTGTAAGCAGGCATGGACGAACCGAGCCGGTACCGAGTACGTCTGGTTCAACAACGTTGAGACTCGTCCCGGTCAGGGTTACCCCCGCCGTTACGAGGATCAGGAGAAGTGGAAGGGCGGCTGGGTGCTGAACAAGCGCGGTCGTCTGGAGCTCAAGAGCGGTAACCGCTTCCAGAAGCTCTTCACGATCTTCGCTTCCCCGATTCAGCCCGAGCTGAACGACTACTACGAGCCCTGGACCTACGATTACCAGAACCTGACCAGTGCTCCTCTGGGTGATGACTTCCCGGCTGCTAAGCCGGTCTCCCTCATCACCGGTGAGGACACCAAGGTCGAGTGGGGTATGAACTGGGACGACAACCTGGCTGGTGCGACCGAGTACGGTCACCTGGACCCGCTGGTTGAGAAGGTTCGCAAGAAGGCTGAGGACAAGATTAAGTTCGAGTTCGAGCAGACCTTCATGTTCTACCTGCCTCGTATTTGTGAGCACTGCTTGAACCCCTCCTGCATGGCTTCTTGCCCCTCCGGCGCTATCTACAAGCGCGCTGAGGACGGTATCGTTCTGGTTGACCAGGACCGTTGCCGCGGTTGGCGTCAGTGCATCACCGGCTGCCCCTACAAGAAGGTGTACTTCAACCACAAGACGGGTAAGGCTGAGAAGTGTACCTTCTGCTACCCCCGTATTGAGGCTGGTATTCCGACCGTGTGTGCTGAGACCTGTGTTGGTCGTATGCGCTACATCGGTATCTTCCTCTACGATGCAGACCGCGTGACTGAGGCTGCTTCGGTTGAGGATGAGAAGGACCTCTACGAGGCTCAGCTGTCGCTGATGCTTGATCCTTCGGATCCGGCTGTGATTGAGCAGGCTCGTAAGAACGACATCCCCGATGCGTGGATTACTGCAGCTCAGAAGTCGCCCGTGTACAAGCTGGCGAAGGAGTGGAAGGTGGCTCTGCCCCTGCACCCCGAGTACCGCACCATGCCGATGGTTTGGTACGTGCCGCCGCTGTCTCCGATTGTTGACCTGCTCAAGGAGCAGGGCCACGATGCAGAGAACAGCAACAACCTGTTCGGCGCTATTGAGTCTCTCCGTATTCCGGTTGAGTACCTGGCTGAGCTGTTCACCGCTGGTGACACTGAGGTTGTTACTAACGTTCTGCGCCGCCTGGCTGCGATGCGTTCGTACATGCGTGACATCAACCTCGGTGGCGAAGGCAACGAGGAGATTGCTCAGGCAGTTGGCATGACTGGTCAGCAGGTGTACGAGATGTACCGCCTGATGGCTATCGCTAAGTACAACGAGCGTTACGTCATTCCGAAGGCTCACATGGAAGACGCCCACAACCTTGAGGAAATGGGTTGCTCCCTGAGCGTGGATGGCGGACCCGGCATGTACGGCGATGCGTTCAACGACATGGAGGGTCGCCCGACCCCCGTGTCCACCGGTGTCTACGAGGCTAACAACAAGGTCAGCTTGTTCAGCTGGGACGGTTCTTCCCGTCCTGACGGCCTCTTCCCGAATACCACCGGAAAGAAGTAATAAGTGGCTGGATTCTTTTCCAAGCTCATGGGCAAGGCCGGTTCCGAGGCTACTGTCTCGGAGCCGGCTCAGCCGGAGAACCCGTTTGATATCGATTACGGTCCCGGCGAGGATAAGGACTCGGTGATTTACCAGGTGAGCGGTATGCTCCTGGGCTACCCCGATGAGGAGACTCTGAAGGTTCTGCCTGAACTGGTGGAGATTACCGCTTCCACCCAGGATGAGGCTTTCATTGCTGCCGTTGATGCGGTTCAGCAGTGGCTGACTTCTAAGGACCTGGAGGATGTGCAGTCCGAGTACGTGCAGGAATACGACCTTTCGCGTCGTCATTCTCTGCATCTGTCCTACTGGACCGATGGCGATACCCGCCGCCGTGGTGAGACTCTTCTGCGTTTCAAGCAGATGTACCGCGACTCCGGTATGTTGACCGTTTTGAATGGTGAGCTTCCGGACTACCTGCCGCTGGTGCTGGAGTTCTGTGCGTTGGTGGATCGCCGTAAGGGCCGTTCCGCTTTGCAGGCGTACCGTCCGTCCCTTGAGCTTCTTCGTCTGTCCATGAAGGACGGAAATCTGCCCCACTACGGGTTGTTGCAGAGCATCTGCGATACCCTTCCTGGCGTCTCTCCGCAGACTCAGGAAGAGGTCCAGAAGATGGCTGGCTACGGCCCTCCCGTCGAGACTGTTGGCCTGAATGGCTACGCTGATCATCAGCTGCTCCAGCAGGCTTCGGCTCGTTCTAACTAGTTTTATCCCTTGTGAGGAGACAACACGTGTACGTACTTGCTTCTGAGAACGCAGGACATGCTGCACAGGCTGTAGCCGATCCGGGTATTGTTGACATCCTGCTGTGGGGCGTTCTGCCCTATGTTGCACTGGTCATTCTGATTGGTGGCACCATTTGGCGTTACCGTACTGACCAGTTCGGATGGACTACCCGCTCGTCCCAGGTCTATGAATCGAAGCTGTTGCGCATCGCTTCGCCCCTGTTCCATTACGGTCTTGCGGCCGTTTTCCTTGGCCACGTTGGTGGTCTGCTGGTGCCTAAGGCATTCACCGACCTGGTCGTTTCGGAAGACACTTACCACATTGTGGCGCTGGCTGGCGGTTCTGTTGCTGCGGTCGCAACCATTGTTGGTATGTTTGTTCTGATTGGTCGCCGTGTTTCGAACTCTCGTGTGCGTTCGGCTACCACTCGTAATGACGTTTTCATGTATGTCGTTTTGGTTCTGGTGATTCTCGCCGGTACTGCGGCTACTCTAATTTCGGCAGTGAACCCCTCGGGTGGTTTGCCTCCGGTGAATGGTCACGAGGTTCACTTCAACTACCGTGAGACCATTTCTGTGTGGTTCCGTTCGCTGTTCTACTTCCACCCTGAGGTGGCTCTGATGGTGAATATTCCTGTGGCTTTCAAGATTCACATCGTGGTGGCTATGGTTCTGTTCATCATTTGGCCGTTTACCCGCCTGGTGCATGCACTGACTGTGCCTCTGCACTACCTCTTCCGCCCCTACACCGTGTACCGCTCTCGTGGCGGCCAGCGTGTTGGTGCACGTCGAGGTTGGGATCCGGTTGGTACTCTCCCGCGTGAGCGCGCCGACCGCTAATACACATATCCATATTGCAAAAGAGGAAATATGAGCACCCCTGCTGCACCGAGCTACGACCTGAAGAATGGTCAGCTCCGTAACGTTCTGCTTGCAACCTTCGCCTCGACCATTGGTTTCTGGGCGTGGACCGTTGTTGGCCCGCTGGCCAAGATGTACGCAAAGCAGATGCACCTGGACGCTGGTATGACCAGCCTTCTGGTTGCTATGCCGATTTTCATCGGCGCTATCGGCCGTATTCCCGTTGGTGGTCTGACTGACCGCTACGGTGGTCGTATTATGTTCACCGCTGTTCTGGCGATTAGCGCACCCCTGGTCTTCCTGGTTGGTGTTGCTGGTCAGATGAACTCGCTGCCCATGCTGCTTGTTGTGGCGTTCTTCCTGGGTATTGCGGGTACCGTGTTCGCTGTGGGTATTCCCTTCAGTTCCGCATGGTATGACGCTTCCAAGAAGGGTTTTGCGACCGGTGTGTTCGGTGCCGGCATGGTGGGTACTGCAATTTCTGCATTCGCTACCCCCCGCCTGGTGCAGGGTATTGGTTACTTCCAGACTCACGTTCTGATTGCTGTTATCTGTGCTGTAACCGCTGCTATCTCTTTCTTCTTCTTGAAGGATTCCCCGGCAACCATCGGCCGTGAGGTTACTCCGCTGATGCCGAAGATTGTTCAGGCATTCAAGGTGAAGACCACTTGGCAGCTGTGCTTCCTCTACGCTGTTGTGTTCGGTGCGTTCGTGGCATTCTCGAACTACCTGCCTACTTACCTGAGCAACATCTACAACTTCAACGCTAACGACGCTGGTATGCGTGCGGCTGGCTTTGCGGTTGCTGCTGTGATTGCTCGTCCCTTCGGTGGTGTGCTGGCTGATAAGTTCGGTCCGAAGATTATCACCCTCATCTCCCTGGGTGGTGTGGTGATCCTGGCAGTTATTACCGCGTTCCAGCCTGATGCTGAGCACGTGTATGGTGCTGTTTTCATCCTGATGGCTGCTCTTCTGGGTCTGGGCCACGGCTCGGTCTTCGGCTGGGTGGCTCGTGCGGCTGATCCGAAGAACGTTGGTGCGGTGTCCGGTGTGGTTGCTGCTGCTGGCGCTCTGGGTGGTTTCTTCCCGCCGCTGGTGATGGGTGCAACCTACAACCAGGCTGAGAACAACTACTTCATCGGTCTGATGCTGCTGGCTGTGACTGCGGCTCTGGCTTTCCTGTCGGCATTCCTGGTGCCGCACGGTGGCAAGCCCAACCACGCTAAGTAGGTTCTTCTAGTACATCCTTCTGCAGGATGTATGCGAAGTTTGCTTTGACTGAGTCCGGCTCGTTTTCTCTTCGGAGGGAACGAGCCGGACTTTGTGCTTTTTTGCTGTTTTGTCGTCTGACAGGGGTGGGCTTTGGCGGGGCAGAAGAGTTTGATGTTTGGGCATGTCGAATGTTGGTAAAGCTAGCGAAACTTTGTGGAGATGTGGGACACTTTAAAGTGTTCGACTCGTCGCAATAGCGCGACGTGACCCCTCTACGGTTTGCGCCGACCAATAGGAGAATCCTATGTCCTTTATTGATCGTCATCTCGGCCCCCGTTCCGCAGACGCAGAGCAGATGCTCGAAACCCTGGGATACTCTTCCCTGGATGCGCTGATGGACGCTGTCGTCCCCTCCCAGATTCGCCTTGACGGCGAATTGCAGTTGCCTGCTCCGCTGTCGGAGCATGAGGCTCAGGCAAAGATCGCCGGCTATGCTGCGAAGAATAAGGTTCTCGCCCAGATGATTGGTGCCGGATACTACGATGCAGTAACTCCCGCAGTTCTGCGCCGTAACATTCTGGAAAACCCCGGTTTCTACACTTCTTACACCCCGTACCAGGCTGAGATTTCTCAGGGTCGTCTGGAGGCTCTGCTGAACTTCCAGAACACCGTGATGGAGCTGACCGGCCTGGAGATTGCAAACTCCTCCCTGCTGGATGAGGCGTCAGCAGTGGCTGAAGCAGCTGTCATGATGTACCGTGCAAACCGCAAGGTGAAGAACGGCTTCTTTGCTATTGACTCCCGTTGCCTGCCTCAGGTTATTTCGGTGACTCGCGGCCGTGCAGAGATGCTCGGCATTCCCTTCGTCATTACTGATTTCTCTGAGGGTCTGCCCGAGGGCGACCTGTACGGTATCGTCCTGGCGTACCCCGGCAATGAAGGCGATATTCGCGATATTGAGCCGCTGATTAAGGCCGCTAAGGAGCGTAACGCCCTGGTCACTGTGGTCGCTGACCTGTTGGCTCTGACCCTGCTGAAGTCTCCGGGTGAGCTGGGTGCTGATATCGCTGTGGGTAACACTCAGCGTTTTGGTCTGCCCTTCTTCTTCGGTGGTCCTCACGCTGCGTACATGGCTGTTCACAAGGGTATGGAACGCACCATGCCTGGCCGTCTGGTGGGTGTTTCTAAGGACTCTGCCGGTAAGCCTGCGTACCGTCTGGCTCTGCAGACTCGTGAGCAGCACATCCGCCGTGAGAAGGCTACTTCCAATATTTGTACTGCTCAGGCTCTGCTGGCTATTGTTGCTGGCGCTTACGCGATGTACCACGGCCCTGAGGGTCTGCGCGCTATCGCGAACCGCCTGCACACTAACGCCGCTCGTGTTGCTACTGCGCTGGAGGCTGCGGGTTACGATATTGCTCACGATACTTTCTTCGACACCGTCGTGGTGGAGGCCGCTGGCCGCGCCGATGAGCTGGTCGCGAAGGCTCTGGAAGCTGGCGTGAACATCCGCCGCTTCGATGAGAACCGCGTTGGTATTTCCGTGGGTGAGTCTCACGGTGAGGAGCTGCTGAAGAGCCTGGTTGAGGCTCTGGGCGGTACCCTGGGTGAGGCAGATTCGAAGTATGACCTGCCCTCCAACCTGCTGCGTACCGATGACTACATGCAGCACCCGATTTTCCACAAGTACCGCTCCGAGACCGAGATGATGCGCTACCTGCGTCACCTGGCGGATAAGGACCTGGCACTTGACCGCACCATGATTCCGCTGGGTTCGTGCACCATGAAGCTGAACGCGGCTGCAGAGATGGAGCCCATCTCTTGGCCTGAGTTCGCGAATATTCACCCGCTGGTCCCGGAGGATCAGGCTGAGGGCTGGCACGAACTGATTAAGGACCTGAGCGAGTGGCTGGTTGCTATTACCGGTTACGATGCTATCTCGCTGCAGCCGAACTCGGGCGCGACCGGTGAGTACGCTGGTCTGCGCGCTATCCGTTCCTTCCATGAGGCTAACGGTGACCACGAGCGCGATACCGTCCTGATTCCGCTGTCTGCGCACGGCACCAACGCTGCATCTGCTGCTCTGGCTGGTCTGAAGGTTGCCGGTGTGGCAACCGCTGCTGACGGTTCGATTGATGTTGATGACCTGAAGGCAAAGATCGAGAAGTACGGTCCCAAGGTTGCCGGCATCATGATTACCTACCCCTCCACTCACGGTGTGTTTGAGGAGCAGGTTGCTGAGGTTTGCCAGCTGGTTCACGAGGCGGGCGGCCAGGTGTACCTGGATGGCGCGAACCTGAACGCTCAGATGGGCTTCGCTCAGCCGGGTAAGTTCGGTGGCGACGTTTCGCACCTGAACCTGCACAAGACCTTCTCCATTCCTCACGGTGGTGGCGGCCCCGGTGTTGGCCCGCTGGCTGTTCGTGAGCACCTGGCGAAGTTCCTGCCCGGTGACGCATACCGTGCCGATTCTGAGGGTAAGCTCCCCAACGACGCAGCACTGCCGATTTCGCAGGCGTTCTTCGGTTCTGCCGGTGTTCTGCCGATTAGCTGGATGTACATTGCGATGACTGGTGCTCAGGGTCTGAAGGACTCTTCGCAGTACGCGGTGCTGAACGCTAACTACATTGCGAAGAAGCTGAACGACAAGTACCCGGTGCTGTACACCGGCCCCGGCGGTCTGGTCGCTCACGAGTGCATCCTGGACCTGCGTCAGCTGACCGATCAGTCTCACGTGACTGCTGAGGATGTCTGCAAGCGTCTGATGGACTTCGGCTTCCACGCTCCGACTCTGGCGTTCCCGGTTCCGGGCACCCTGATGGTTGAGCCGACCGAGTCTGAGTCGAAGGAAGAGCTGGACCGCTTCATTGAGGCAATGGAGACCATCTACGACGAGATTATCGAGGTGGCTGAGGGCAAGGTTGCTGTGGAGGATTCGGTTCTGCGCAACGCACCGCACACCGTTGACGTGGTGAGCGCTGATGAGTGGGATCGCCCCTACACCCGTACCCAGGCGGCTTTCCCGGTTCCGAGCCTGCGCGCTAACAAGTACTTCACTTCGGTGGGTCGTATTGATGGCGCCGGCGGTGACCGTAACTTCGTGTGCGAATGCCCCCCGATGGAGGCTTTCGACCTGGAAGCATAAGGAGCTTGTAACGCTCCTGGGCGGGCTGTAACGGTCTGCCTGCCCCGTCCGTCCTCAGGTTTCTGGGGACGGGCGGGGGATGCCTCCGCAGCGTATCTCGTGTCTGTGGGGGCGAACCAAATCTACGACGATTGAATGATAACAGCACAAGGCTGTGCGTGAGGAGAATCCAATGTCCCCCAAGAAGACCTCCCTGTACCCGGTTCACGAGAAGCTGGGCGCTTCTTTCACCGACTTTGGTGGCTGGGATATGCCCCTGAAGTACGCTAATGACGTTGCTGAGCACGAGGCTGTCCGTACTCGTGCCGGTATTTTCGACCTGTCTCACATGGGTGAGTTCCGTGTGACCGGCCCGGATGCGGGTGCGTTCCTGGATTACGCTCTGGTGTCGAACATGTCCATCCTGAAGGTTGGTAAGGCGAAGTACTCGATCCTGGTCAACGATAAGGGTGGCGTGATTGACGACCTGATTACTTACCGTCTGGGCGATGAGGAATTCATGGTTGTTCCGAACGCTTCGAACATTGACACTGACTTCGCTGCGATGAGCGAGCGCCTGGGCGATTTCAACGTTGAGTTTGTGAATGAGTCGGATCAGACTTCTCTGGTTGCTGTTCAGGGTCCCCGTGCTGAGGAGATCCTGCTGGCTGCTGGTGTCTCTGACGAAGAGGCTGTCCGTGAGCTGAAGTACTACGCTTCGGTTCCGCTGACTGTTGCTGGTGTTGATGTTCTGCTGGCTCGTACCGGTTACACCGGTGAGGATGGCTTCGAGCTGTTCGTGCCGAATGAGAAGGCTGTTGAGCTGTGGGATAAGCTGGCTGCTGCTGGTGAGCCTTTCGGCATGATTCCTGCGGGTCTGGCTTCTCGTGACTCCCTGCGCCTTGAGGCTGGTATGCCGCTGTACGGTCACGAGCTGGGTCTGGATATCACCCCCTTTGAGTCCGGTCTGGGCCGTCTGGTTGAGATTGCTCTGGAGAAGAAGGCGGCTAACTTTGTGGGTCGTGAGGCTCTGGCTGAGCTGGCTAAGAGCGAGTCGAAGCGTATCCTGGTTGGTTTGAAGGCTCAGGCGAAGCGTCCTGCTCGTGCCGGTTCTAAGCTGGTGGATGCTGAGGGTAATGAGATTGGTGAGGTTACCTCCGGTATTCCTTCCCCGACTCTGGGCTTCCCGATTGCTATGGCACTGGTGAACCGTGAGTTCTCTGAGGTTGGTTCTACTGTGGATGTTGATATCCGTGGTAAGCGTGCTCCGTTTGATGTTGTGGCTCTGCCGTTCTACAAGCGTGAGAAGTAAGAGTTTTTCTGCAGGTAATCTGTAGGGCAGAGGCGCCGTGTCCTGTGTGGGCACGGCGCCTTTTCAGCGCTGTAATGCGGGGCTGAGCGGCGGGGGAATGTTGGAAGTGTTCTGAGCCTTAGTTTGTGATGGTTCTGAAGTGCGTTAGGATTAGAGCGGCCAGTCAAGGGTGATTGTCCGCACGTATAGACCGCAGATTGGTGTGTGGTTCCTTTGTTGAGGGGCGCGTATCTTTTGGTGCGGTGCACAGGCATTTTTATTTGAAGGACAGAACGTGGCTATTAACCAGAGCGCACCCAGTAGCGCCCAGAAGAAGGCAGAGGCTCTGCCGTATGACATCAGTGTTTTTGAGATGTTCAGCATTGGTGTGGGTCCTTCGAGTTCGCACACGGTGGGTCCGATGCGCGCTTCGAACCGTTTTGTGGCGGATCTGATTGACGAGGGTCTGCTGGACCGTGTGACGGGCGTGCATATTGATTTGTATGGTTCGTTGGCGGCTACGGGTGCCGGTCACGGTACGATGAGCGCGGCGTTGAAGGGTCTGTGCGGTTTTGTTCCTGAGACTATCAATATCGCTGAGTCTGAGGCGATGATTGAGCGTAATAGCGTGGACGGTAGGTTGCCGTTGGCTGGTTACCCGTCCTCTGCGTACGGTGTGACTGCTCCCGGTGGTGAGGAGCAGAAGGTGTACGGCCCGGTGGTGAATTACCGTGAGCTGGATATGACTCTGCGCCCTCTGACTGTTTTGCCGCGCCATACGAACGGTATGAAGATTGCGGCGTTTGCGGGTGAGCAGCTGCTGCTAGAGCGTACCTACTATTCGATTGGTGGTGGCTTCATTGTTGAGGGTGATGAGGAGGCGACCGGTGGCGCGTCGCTGATGAACCCTCCGTATCCGTTTGGTTCGGCTGCTGAACTGCTGGAGATGGCGAATGAGTCTGGTCTGTCGATTGCGCAGTTGAAGATGGCGAATGAGTGTTCTCTGCGTTCGGAGCAGGAGGTCCGTGACGGCATCCTGCATATCTACCGTGTGATGAAGGAGTGCATTGGCTCTTCTCTGGCGCGTGTGGGTTATTTGCCTGGTCCGCTGAAGGTACGTTGCCGTGCGGGTGCGTGGCACCGCGATTTGATGGTGGAGGATCCTTCGAAGTCTCCTGAGTTCGCTATTGACTGGGTGAACCTGATTGCTCTGGCGGTCAACGAGGAGAACGCTTTTGGTGGTCGTGTGGTGACTGCTCCGACGAATGGTGCTGCGGGTATTATTCCGGCGGTGCTGCATTACGCGATGAATTACACGCAGGGTATTCGCCATTGCGGTCAGGCTGCTCGTGATCAGGCTGTTGTTGATTTCTTCTTGGCGTCTTCTGCTGTGGGTGTGCTGTATAAGAAGCGTGCCTCGATTTCTGGTGCTGAGGTGGGTTGCCAGGGTGAGGTGGGTAGCGCCTCCTCGATGGCTGCTGCCGGTTTGGCGCAGGTGATGGGTGGTACCCCCGAGCAGGTCGAGAACGCTGCTGAGATTGCGATGGAGCACAACTTGGGCCTGACCTGTGACCCGGTGGGTGGTCTGGTGCAGATTCCGTGTATTGAGCGTAATGCGATGGCCGCGTCGAATGCTGTGACGGCGGCTCGTATGGCGTTGCGTGGTGATGGTACGCACCGTGTGTCGTTGGATCAGGTGATTGAGACGATGCGTCAGACCGGTCTGGATATGTCTCACCGTTATAAGGAGACGTCGATGGGCGGTTTGGCTGTGAATGTGGTGGAATGCTAGGTGCACGCCGTGGCAGGTTTGCACTCCTGATGAGGGTGTGGTAGACAGAAGGGATTTCTTCCTGTATCGTTAGTATTTACGCTTTCCCTAACCTTTGTGCCTTCATATAGCGGTGGGCACGGGCTGAAGGTGACGTTTTTCCGTCCGACTCTATAGCTTCGAGCACCGTTCTATTCGGGGGCTGAGGTTGTCATGTCGCCGGTAATGTCGCCGGGAGGCTGATTGCTAACAGACATGTCTGTGGAAGGATCCCCATTTTGGTCGCTTCGAGCACCTCTAACCATGACGCCGCTAACGGCGCAGAGAACGTCTCGCGCCGAATTTCATTCGCGAAGATTAACGAACCGCTGAAGGTTCCCAACCTGCTTGCTATCCAGACCGATAGCTTCGACCGCCTCGTTGGTAACGAGCGCTGGGCGGAGCGCCTGGAAAAGGCGCAGGCTGCTGGTGACACTTCTGTCCCCGCTCAGTCCGGTCTGGCTGAGATTTTTGAAGAAATCTCCCCGATTCGTGACTTCCAGGAGACTATGCAGCTCTCCTTCTCTGAGCCTGAGTTTGCTGACCCCAAGTACTCTGTTGAGGAGTGCAAGGACCGTGACGCAACCTACTCGGCTCCGCTGTACATTAAGGCTGAATTCATGAACCTCGCTACCGGCGAGGTCAAGCAGCAGACCCTGTTCATGGGTGACTTCCCCCTGATGACCGAGGCCGGTACCTTCGTTATTAACGGTACTGAGCGTGTGGTCGTTTCCCAGCTGGTGCGTTCCCCCGGTGCTTACTTCGAGAAGGCTCCGGACCGTACCTCCGATAAGGACATTTACTCTGCCCGCGTGATTCCTTCCCGCGGTGCATGGTTCGAGCTGGAGATTGATAAGCGCGACCAGGTTGGCGTGCGTCTGGACCGTAAGCGTAAGCAGTCCGTGACTGTTCTGCTGAAGGCTCTGGGCTGGACCGAGTCCAAGATTCTGGCTGAGTTCGGTCAGTACGACTCCATCCGCGCAACCCTGGAGAAGGACTCCGTCAAGGACCGCGACGAGGCTCTGCTGGACATCTACCGCAAGCTGCGTCCGGGCGAACCCCCGACGGTTGAAGCTGCCCAGGCTCTGCTGGACAACATGTACTTCACCCCGCGCCGCTACGACCTGGCGAAGGTTGGCCGTTACAAGCTGAACCGTAAGCTCGGCGTGGACGTTCCCATGGATTCCCCCGAGGCTTCCGTTCTGAGCCAGGACGACATCGCTCAGATGATTCGTTACCTCTGCGCTCTGCACGCAGGCGAGACCAGCATCCCCGGCGTCCGTGACGGCGAGGAAATCTCCCTCAAGATCGATATCGATGACATCGACCACTTCGGTAACCGTCGTATCCGCACCGTGGGCGAGCTGATTGAGAACCAGATCCGTACCGGTCTGTCCCGTATGGAGCGCGTGGTTCGCGAGCGCATGACCACCCAGGACGTGGACGCTATCACCCCGCAGTCCCTGGTGAACATCCGCCCCGTCGTGGCAGCTATCAAGGAGTTCTTCGGTACTTCTCAGCTGTCCCAGTTCATGGACCAGAACAACCCGCTGGCAGGTCTGACCCACAAGCGTCGTCTGTCCGCACTGGGCCCGGGCGGTCTGTCCCGTGACCGTGCAGGCATGGAAGTTCGAGACGTCCACCCCTCGCACTACGGTCGTATGTGCCCCATTGAAACCCCTGAAGGCCCGAACATTGGTCTGATTGGTTCGCTGGCAACCTACGGTCGAATCAACTCCTTCGGTTTCATTGAGACCCCCTACCGCGTGGTGACTGACGGCCGCGTGACCGATGAGGTCCGCTACCTGACCGCTGACGACGAGAAGTCTGTCGTTATTGCACAGGCAAACGCACCGCTGAACCCGGACCGTACCTTCGCTGAGAACGAGGTTCTCTGCCGTGCGGGCGATGGTTCTGGCGAAGCTGTTCTGGTCGCTCCCGGTGCCGTTCAGTACATGGACGTCTCCCCGCGCCAGATGGTGTCCGTGGCTACCGCCCTGATTCCTTACCTGGAGCACGACGACGCTAACCGAGCACTGATGGGTGCTAACATGCAGCGTCAGGCTGTGCCCCTGCTGGAGTCCGAGGCTCCCGTGGTTGGTACCGGTATGGAGAAGTACGCAGCACTGGACTCCGGTGACTCCGTGCTCGCGAAGAAGCCCGGTGTGGTTTCCTCCGTGGACGCTAAGACCGTTATCGTCCGTAACGACGACGGCTCTGTCTCCACCTACCCGATTATGAAGTTCTCCCGCTCGAACCCGGGTAACTGCTACAACCAGCGCGTTGTGGTGAAGGAAGGCCAGCGCGTCGAATACCGCGACGTTATCGCTGACGGCCCCTCCACCGACGGCGGCGAGCTGGCACTGGGTAAGAACCTGCTCGTGGCATACATGCCGTGGGAAGGCCTGAACTACGAGGATGCGATCATCCTCTCCCAGCGCATGGTTTCTGAGGACGTGCTGACCTCGATCCACATTGAGGAGCACGAGATTGACGCCCGCGACACCAAGCTGGGCCCCGAGGAGATTACCCGCGATATTCCGAACGTGTCCGAGGATGTTCTCTCGGCTCTGGACGAGCGCGGCATCATCCACATCGGTGCTGAGGTTGAGGCTGGCGACATCCTCGTTGGTAAGGTCACCCCCAAGGGTGAGACCGAGCTGACCCCCGAGGAGCGCCTGCTGCGCGCAATCTTCGGTGAGAAGTCCCGCGAGGTTCGCGACACCTCCCTGAAGGTTCCTCACGGCGAGTCCGGTACCGTCATCGGTATCCGCATCTTCGACCGCGAGAACAACGATGAGGACGACCTGCCCCCGGGCGTGAACCAGCTGGTCCGCGTGTACGTGGCTCAGAAGCGTAAGATTACCGACGGCGACAAGCTTGCAGGCCGCCACGGTAACAAGGGTGTTATTTCCAAGATCCTGCCGATCGAGGATATGCCCTTCCTGGAAGACGGTACCCCCGTGGACGTTATCCTGAACCCGCTGGGCGTGCCCGGTCGTATGAACATTGGTCAGGTTCTGGAAGTCCACACCGGTTGGCTGGCTAAGCAGGGTTGGAAGATTGAGGGCGAGCCCGAGTGGCTCAAGCACATGCCGAACTTCCCGAAGGAATCCGGCCCGACCCGCCTGGCAACCCCGGTGTTCGACGGTGCCCACGAGGACGAGCTGTTCGACCTCATGGACCACTCGAACCCGAACCGCGATGGTGACCGTCTGATCAACCGTTCCGGTAAGGCACGTCTGATTGACGGCCGTTCCGGTGAGCCGTTCCCGGACCCGATTTCGGTTGGTTACCAGTACATCCTGAAGCTGCACCACCTGGTGGATGACAAGATTCACGCTCGTTCTACCGGTCCGTACTCGATGATTACCCAGCAGCCCCTGGGTGGTAAGGCGCAGTTCGGTGGTCAGCGCTTCGGTGAGATGGAAGTGTGGGCGCTGGAAGCATACGGCGCCGCATACACTCTGCAGGAAATCCTGACCGTCAAGTCCGATGACGTGGCGGGCCGTGTGAAGGTTTACGAGGCTATCGTGAAGGGTGAGAACATCCCTGAGCCGGGTATCCCCGAATCCTTCAAGGTTCTTATCAAGGAAATGCAGTCTCTGTGCCTGAACGTCGAGGTGCTCTCCACTGACGGCAAGATTATTGAGATGAGCGACTCGGAGGAAGAAGGCTTCCGGGCAGCAGAAGATATGGGCGTGAGCCTGACCCACGACGAGCCTAGCTCCGTCGACGAGGCATAAGCACCGCCTCCTTCTAGGGTGGGGAACCCCGCATGCGCTCGCGTGCGTTGTGGGGTTCCCGCCCGCTAACCCAAGTCTTCAGAAACTTACAGAAAGAGATTAGGACCGATATGTCCAACGAATCTTCGCTTGGTTTGATGCGAATTGGCCTTGCCACCGCCGACGACATCCGTCGTTGGTCCTTTGGCGAGGTTAAGAAGCCCGAGACCATCAACTACCGTACCCTGAAGCCCGAGAAGGACGGCCTCTTCGACGAGCGTATCTTCGGCCCCACCAAGGACTGGGAGTGCTACTGCGGTAAGTACAAGCGCGTGCGCTTCAAGGGCATCGTGTGTGAGCGCTGTGGCGTTGAGGTGACCCGTTCCAAGGTTCGTCGCGAGCGCATGGGTCACATTGAGCTGGCTGCTCCCGTGACTCACATTTGGTACTTCAAGGGTGTTCCTTCCCGCCTGGGTTACCTGCTGGATCTGGCTCCGAAGGACCTGGAGAAGGTCATTTACTTCGCTGCCTACATGATTACCAGCGTTGACGAGGAAGCTCGTCACGAGGACCTGCCCATGCTGCAGGCTGCTCACGACCGTGAGAAGCAGGAGCTTGAGGCTGCTCTGAACGCTGATGTGAACGCTATTAGCCGTGAGGTTGAGGCGGAGCTGGCTCGTATTGAGGCAGAGGGCGGCAAGGCTGCTGAGAAGCGTAAGCTGCGTGATAACGCTGAGCGTCAGCTCGCGTCGGTGCGTAAGCGCTACGAGCGTGAGGCTGAGCACCTGGAGCGCGTGTGGGATCGCTTCAAGAACCTGAAGGTCGCTGACCTTGAGGGTGATGAGGCTCTGTACCGTTCCATGATTGATAAGTACGGTCTGTACTTTGAGGGCGCGATGGGCGCAGAGGCTATTAAGAAGCGTCTGGAGTCCTTCGACCTGGAGGCTGAGGCTGAGGCTCTCAAGGAGATTATTCAGACCGGTAAGGGTCAGAAGAAGACCCGCGCTCTGAAGCGTCTGAAGGTTGTTAACGCCTTCCTGACCACTAACAACTCTCCGCTGGGTATGGTCCTGGATGTTGTTCCGGTTATTCCGCCGGAACTGCGCCCGATGGTTCAGCTGGATGGTGGCCGTTTCGCGACCTCCGACCTGAACGACCTGTACCGTCGTGTGATCAACCGTAACAACCGTTTGAAGCGCCTGCTGGAGCTGGGTGCTCCGGAGATTATCGTGAACAACGAGAAGCGTATGCTGCAGGAAGCTGTGGACTCGCTGTTCGATAACGGTCGTCGCGGTCGCCCGGTGACCGGCCCCGGTAACCGCCCCCTGAAGTCTCTGTCTGACATGCTGAAGGGTAAGCAGGGCCGTTTCCGTCAGAACCTGCTCGGTAAGCGTGTTGACTACTCGGGTCGTTCCGTGATTGTGGTTGGTCCTCAGCTGCAGATGCACCAGTGTGGTCTGCCCAAGCAGATGGCGCTGGAGCTGTTCAAGCCCTTCGTCATGAAGCGTCTGGTGGAGCTGAGCCACGCTCAGAACATTAAGAGCGCTAAGCGTATGGTTGAGCGTTTCCGCCCGCAGGTTTGGGACGTTCTGGAAGAGGTTATTGCTGAGCACCCGGTTCTGCTGAACCGTGCACCTACCCTGCACCGCCTCGGTATTCAGGCGTTTGAGCCGAAGCTGGTTGAGGGTAAGGCTATTCAGCTGCACCCGCTGGTTTGCTCCGCGTTCAACGCTGACTTCGATGGTGACCAGATGGCAGTTCACCTGCCGCTGTCTCCCGAGGCTCAGGCTGAGGCTCGTATCCTCATGCTGTCCTCGAACAACATCCTGAAGCCGTCGGATGGCCGCCCTGTGGCTGTTCCTTCGCAGGATATGATCATTGGTCTGTTCCACCTGACGACTCCTCGCGATGGTCAGAAGAACGAGGGTCACGCATTCTCCTCGGTGTCTGAGGCTCTGATGGCGATGGATCGTCACGAGATTGAGCTGTACACCAAGGTGAAGATTCGCCTTGATGGTGACCAGTTTGTTGCTCCTGAGGGCTGGGAAGCTCCTGAGGGTTACAAGGCTGGCGACCCCGTGCTGCTGGACTGCACCGTTGGTCAGGTTCTGTTCAACCAGGCTCTGCCGAAGGATTACCCCTGGTTCTCCGGTGTGGCAGATAAGAAGGGCCTGGGTAGCCTGATTAACGATCTGGCTGAGCGCTACCCGATGGATGTTGTGGCTCGTGCTCTGGATAACCTGAAGAACTCCGGTTTCTACTGGGCTTCTCGTTCGGGCGTGACCGTGGCTGTTTCTGATATTGCTACTCCTGCTGAGAAGCCGGCAATTATGGAGCGCTACGAGAAGCAGGCTGCTGCAATTCAGGACGACTTTGAGATCGGTACCATCGATGACGAAGAGCGTCGTCAGGAGCTGATTAAGGTTTGGACCGAGGCTACCGACGTGGTTGCAGAGGCTATGCGTGAGAACTTGAGCTCTCACGGTGGCCTGAACACCATTTACCGTATGGTGACCTCCGGTGCACGTGGTAACTGGATGCAGGTCCGTCAGATTGCGGGTATCCGTGGTCTGGTGTCGAACCCGAAGGGTGAGATTATGCCTCGCCCGATTAAGTCCTCGTACCGTGAGGGCCTGTCGGTTCTGGAGTACTTCATCGCGACCCACGGTGCACGTAAGGGTCTGGCTGATACTGCGCTGCGTACCGCTAACTCGGGTTACCTGACTCGTCGTCTGGTGGACGTTTCGCAGGACGTTATCGTTCGCGAGCACGACTGTGGCACTCGCCGCGGTTTGGTTCTGCCTCTGATTGATGAGGATGGCGGTCTGCACCAGGATGTTGAGACTTCGATTCACGGTCGTACCCTTGCGGTTGACGTGAAGGACGAGGCTGGCAACGTTCTGGCTGCTGCTGGCTCCGATGTCTCTGATGAGCTCATTGAGAAGCTCTTCAAGGCAGGTGTGAAGGATGTTCGCGTCCGTTCGGTTCTGACCTGTGAGTCCGCTATTGGTGTGTGTGCACTGTGCTACGGTCGTTCGATGGCTTCGAACGTGCTGGTGGACATTGGTGAGGCTGTTGGTATTATTGCGGCTCAGTCGATTGGTGAGCCCGGTACCCAGCTGACCATGCGTACCTTCCACACCGGTGGTGTGGCTTCGGCTGACGATATTACTCAGGGTCTGCCCCGTATCCAGGAGCTGTTCGAGGCTCGTACCCCCAAGGGTGTTGCCCCGATTTCTGAGGTGTCCGGTCGCGTGACCATTGAGGATACCGAGAAGTCCTACAAGATTGTGGTGACCCCGGACGATGGTTCTGAGCCCCAGTCCTACACTGTTCTGCGTCGTGCGGCTTCTAAGCTGCAGAACGGCGATCACGTTCAGGTTGGCGATCAGCTGGCTACCGGTTCTGTTGATCCGAAGGAGGTTCTGCGTATTCGTGGTCCTCGTGAGGCTCAGAAGCACCTGGTGAGCGAGGTTCAGGGCGTGTACAAGTCGCAGGGTGTGGAAATCCACGACAAGCACGTTGAGGTTATTGTCCGCCAGATGCTGCGTCGCGTGACCGTGATTGAGTCCGGCGATACCGATCTGCTGCCTGGTGAGCTGGTTGATAACATTGCTTTCCAGACTGCTAACCGCAAGGCACTGGTTGAGGGTAAGAAGCCCGCAGCTGGCCGTCCGGAAATGATGGGTATTACCAAGGCTTCGCTGGCTACCGAGTCCTGGCTGTCGGCGGCCTCCTTCCAGGAGACCACCCGCGTCCTGACTCAGGCTGCTATGGAGGCGAAGACTGACCCGCTGCTCGGCCTGAAGGAGAACGTGATTATCGGTAAGCTGGTTCCCGCCGGTACCGGTCTGGCACGTTACAACGATATTGAGGTTGAGCCCAGCGCTCAGGCTACCGCGGAGCGTATGCAGGCTCTGGACACTTTCGGTGGTTACCCGAGCGCATTCCAGATGGATAACGAGGTGTACACTTACGGCAACGGCGGCTTTATGGCTGTTTCGCTGGATGAGTACGGTCGTGGTCTGGACTAAGGCTTCTGCCGTGAGGGGCAGGTTGGGGGTTTAGACTCCTGACCTGGTCCCTGATAAAGAACGCGGATACTCGAGTTGTCTCGGGTATCCGCGTTCTTTGTTTAACGAATAGGTGGGGGAGGGGCGGCTTTCTTTTAAGCGGTACTTTAATATTCTTTATCCTTCAGGGGAAGGTTGCATATTTTTTGCCTAGTGGGCGAATTTATTTATCAAAAAATCATTGGAGTGCATTATTTTTCAAAGCGAGAAAATTTCTTGGCTGAGCAAGAAATAAGATGATGCACAATTCTTGCGGGAACCCCTGTATCTCGCTCTAAGATTGCAATATACAGAATGTTTGCTCGTTTTTCTTGCCAGTATAAAAAGAGTGAATATTCTATATTTGAACAATGCTAATTCAACTTGGAAAGCCCTTTGACTAGGTTCTATTCTTGAAGGCATGCATATCACTCCATTCTCTTCCGGACGGGTGGCAACTCGAGGCACCCGACTGTCTTCCGGAGCAGCACACGCTCACGAATCTGAACAGAATTCTTCCTGGTCTGCAGGGGAGCAAAAGCGCTCCTCTGTTTTTTCGCGTTTTAAGGCGCCCACCCACTCTCTTGCTCGCATTGGCGCAGCATGTCTTATTGCGGCGTCCGCAATTCTTCCCGCCGGTCAGGTTGCAACCGCAGCCCCTGCTTCTCAGAGCGCTAGCGCTACCCCCTACCTGGTAGGTGCGGGTGCGGCGGATATTACCGGCGAGCCCGGTGAAGTCGGCTTCATGGGCTACGGTGAGACCTCCCAGAAGGGTAGCGGTGTGCATACTCGTCAGTACGCACGTGCTTTCATTGCTGTGGACCGAGCCTCGGGTAAGCGTAACCTCATTGTTGTTCTGGACTCTCTGACCGGTTGGCAGTCTCTGCGTGATGAGCTGGTGAAGCGCATCCGTGCAGAGTTTGGCTCCGCGTATGACGAGTCGAACATTATGATTACCGCGACCCACACTCACGCGACTCCGGGTGGCATTACGCACCAGAGCCTGTACAACATTACGACTCTGGGCTTCCATCAGGACACCTTCAACGCCCAGGTGAACGGTTCGCTGAAGGCAATCCGCCAGGCAACCAAGGATCTGGCTCCTGGTAACCTGACGATCTCTTCTTCGAAGCTGACCGGTGTTGGTGCTAACCGTTCCCGCGAGGCGTTTAATCTGGATTCTCCTCAGTTGCGTTCTAAGTTGCCCGGCGGTACCGATCCGACCAATATGACTCTGCGTTTGGAGCGTAACGGCAAGACTCGTGCGGTGCTGAACTGGTTCGCGATTCACCCGACGTCTTTGACCTCGAAGAATACTTTGATTTCGAGCGATAACAAGGGGTATGCGGAATACCTGCTGGAGACTCAGGATCACGGTGTTGACCGCAATGTTCCCGGTAGTGGCGATGGTTTCGTGGCGGCGTTTGCAAATGCAAATGCTGGTGACGTTTCTCCGAATACCTGGCTGAAACCGGGGCAGGGCCCGACCAATGACCAGTTCAAGAACGTGAAGATTCAGGGTGAGAAGCAGGGTAACGCCGTGCGTTCTCAGCTCAAGAGCTCGGGTACCCCGGTGGGTAAGGGCTTGGATTCGCGTATTTCGTACTTCAACTTCTCGGGTATGAATGTGGACGCCAAGTACACCGGTAGCGGCCATAATGAGCGCACCTGCCAGGGCTTCCTGGGTACTCCGTTCGGCGCCGGATCCACTGAGGATGGCGGCGGTGGTTGGGCTGTCTATAAGGAAGGCTCTGGTCGCCCCTCTATTCTGGGTACCTTGGTGTTCACACCGAGTGCGGCACAAACGCGCTGCCAGCAGCCGAAGGGCATTCTCTTCTCTGCAAAAAATGGAACGATCATTCAGGAAAAGTATCCGGTGCAGATTATGCGCTTCGGTGACTACTACCTGCTGGGTATGCCCGGCGAGTTCACCGGCGCGGTGGGCGTTCAGTACCGCCAGGATGCAGCCAAGCTTTTCGGTGTTCCCGAATCGCATATTATTCTGCAGGGTTACACCAATGCCTACGATCACTATGTGACTACTCCTGAGGAATACGACTCGCAGCAGTATGAAGGCGGCGCGACCCTCTTTGGCCGTTACACCTCCAGTGCCTTCCGCCAGACTATTAACGTTGTTGGAACTTCCCTGAAGAACGGCACCCCTCTGGGTATCGGTGATCGTCCGAATGATCGTCGCCCGGTAGCTAGCCTGCAGGGTAAGGTCGTCTACGACACTCCCATGTTCGGTACACGCTACGGTCAGGTGACCCAGCAGCCTCAGGACGCTATTGCCGGCCGTCAGGAGGTGTCGGCTCGTTTCGTGGGTGCACACCCGAACAACAATATGCATCACGACGGTAGCTACTTCGTGATTGAGCGCCGTGTGGGTAATACCTGGAAGTACTACACCGCAGATAACAATCCGGACACCTTCTTTGAATGGAAGCGCATCGGTGCTTCAGCTTCCCAGGTGACGGTGCGTTGGAGCGTTCCGGCAAATACCCCTAAGGGGCAGTACCGCATCCGCTACTACGGCAATGCCAAGAAGAATTCGAAGACTATTACCCCGTTTGAGGGGCAGACTCGAGTCTTCCAGGTGGTGTAGTTCGGCAGTCGCTACGGTGAACCTATAACTGAAGACTCTCTTGCGGGAGGCGGGTGCGATTCTGCGCTCGCCTCCCGCAAGTATTGAAGCCGTCAAGAATCGTGTGTGTGATTCTTGGCGGCTTTCTGTTTTAGGTCGCCTCAAGAGGTCACGGGGAAGGGATAAATCCCAACAATGTAATTTAAGTGAGATAAATCATTGGATTTAACCCCTTGGGTGGGGCATTAAAGCGAAGAATCCCAGTTCTGGCGCTAGATTAAGTGCGATTTAACCTGTATAGTCTTATCCGAAGTACTTGAGCTCGGTGCACAAGGATCCACCCCCGGTGGGTTTACGCGGGATATTTCCCGAGGGTACGGGCATGATGAATCAATGGCAGTATGGATACCGTCCTTTGGCGTTGCTTTTTTGCTGACGCCTAAATGCCATTTTTAAGCGTGCCCAAAAACTTTTTCACCTCTGACGGTGAGAAATTTTAGCCCTGAGAACTCGCCGAGATGTCGAGGAACCTATAGAAACCAACCGGATATGCATTCGAGCGTTTCTGATAACCGAGAGCACCCATCCAACGTGATGGGGGCCAGTAAGTTTATACGGGATTTTCTAACGAAGAACCCGATCAAGCAACGGAGAAAACGTGCCTACTATTCAGCAGCTGGTCCGCAAGGGCCGGACTCCCAAGGTCGTTAAGACCAAGGCGCCCGCACTGAAGGGCAACCCCATGAAGCGTGGCGTGTGCACCCGTGTGTACACCACCACCCCGAAGAAGCCGAACTCGGCACTGCGTAAGGTCGCTCGTGTCAAGCTCAACGGCGGCGTCGAGGTTACCGCATACATTCCCGGTGAGGGTCACAACCTGCAGGAGCACTCGATTGTGCTCGTTCGCGGTGGTCGTGTGAAGGACCTCCCCGGTGTTCGCTACAAGATCGTTCGTGGCGCTCTGGATACCCAGGGTGTTAAGGGTCGCGGCCAGGCTCGCTCCCGCTACGGCGCTAAGAAGGAGAAGAAGTAATGCCTCGTAAGGGTCCCGCTCCCAAGCGTCCCCTCGTAAACGATCCTGTTTACGGTTCTGCTCTGGTCACTCAGCTGATCAACAAGGTTCTGCTGGACGGCAAGAAGTCCGTCGCAGAGCGCATCGTCTACGGCGCCCTCGAGGGTGTCGAGAAGAAGACCGGTTCTGACCCGGTCGCAACCCTGAAGAAGGCAATGGACAACATCAAGCCTTCTCTCGAGGTTCGCTCCCGCCGCGTTGGCGGTGCAACCTACCAGGTTCCGGTTGAGGTTCGCCCCGGCCGTTCCACCGCTCTGGCTCTTCGCTGGCTCGTTGGCTTCTCGAAGCAGCGCCGCGAGAAGACCATGACTGAGCGTCTGATGAACGAGATCCTGGATGCGTCCAACGGTCTCGGTGCCGCTGTGAAGCGTCGCGAGGACACTCACAAGATGGCCGAGTCCAACAAGGCCTTCGCACACTACCGCTGGTAATTCTCCGTTTAGAGCCTGCCGAGTCGATTCGAGTCGGCAGGCTTTCGGAGTATCTCATTTAGGGAGAATAACGTGGCACTTGACGTGTTCACCGACCTTAACAAGGTCCGCAACATCGGTATTATGGCGCACATCGACGCCGGTAAGACCACCACCACTGAGCGCATTCTGTTCTACACCGGTATTAACCACAAGATTGGTGAGACCCACGACGGCGCTTCCACCATGGACTGGATGGCTCAGGAGCAGGAGCGAGGTATTACCATTACCTCCGCAGCAACCACCTGCTTCTGGAAGGACAACCAGATCAACATTATCGACACCCCCGGTCACGTCGACTTCACCGTTGAGGTTGAGCGCTCCCTGCGCGTCCTCGACGGCGCAGTTGCTGTGTTCGACGGCAAGGAAGGTGTTGAGCCCCAGTCTGAGACCGTTTGGCGCCAGGCTGACAAGTACGATGTCCCCCGTATCTGCTTCGTCAACAAGATGGACAAGATGGGTGCTGACTTCTACTTCACCGTTCAGACCATCATCGACCGCCTGGGCGCACGCCCGCTGGTTGTTCAGCTCCCCATCGGCGCTGAGAGCGACTTCCTCGGTGTTGTTGACCTGCTCGAAATGAAGGCATACGTCTGGCCCGGCGACGCCAAGGGTGACGTGACCATGGGTGCCTCCTACGAGGTTCAGGACATCCCCGCCGACCTGGTTGAGAAGGCTGAGCAGTACCGCGCTGAGCTGGTTGAGGCTGTTGCTGAGGCTAGCGAAGAGCTCATGGAGAAGTACCTCGAAGAGGGCGAGCTGTCCATCCCCGAGATCAAGGCTGGTATCCGTCAGCTCGTGATCGCAGGCGAGGCATTCCCCGTTCTCTGTGGTTCTGCATTCAAGAACCGTGGTGTTCAGCCCATGCTGGACGCTGTGATTGAGTACCTGCCCTCCCCGCTGGACGTTCCGGACGTTGTCGGCTCCAACCCCTCCAACGAGGAAGAGAAGCTGACCCGTAAGGCATCCGCTGACGAGCCCTTCGCAGCACTGGCATTCAAGGTTGCAGCTCACCCGTTCTACGGTCAGCTGACCTACACCCGTGTGTACTCCGGTACCGCAGCTCAGGGCCAGCAGGTTCTGAACTCCACCAAGGGTAAGAAGGAGCGCATCGGTAAGCTCTTCCAGATGCACTCCAACAAGGAGAACCCGGTTGAGGAGATCACCGCAGGTCACATTTACGCTGCGATTGGTCTGAAGGACACCACCACTGGTGACACCCTGTGCGACCCCGCACACCCGATCGTTCTCGAGTCGATGACCTTCCCCGACCCCGTGATCTTCGTGGCTATCGAGCCCAAGACCAAGGGTGACCAGGAGAAGATGTCCACCGCTATCCAGAAGCTTTCCGCTGAGGATCCCACCTTCACCGTTTCGCTGAACGAAGAAACCGGTCAGACCGAAATTGGTGGTATGGGTGAGCTGCACCTGGACATCATCGTTGACCGTATGAAGCGTGAGTTCAAGGTTGAGGCTAACGTTGGTAAGCCTCAGGTTGCTTACCGCGAGACCATCAAGAAGGCAGTCGAGAAGGTCGACTACACCCACAAGAAGCAGACCGGTGGTTCCGGTCAGTTCGCAAAGGTGCAGGTCTCCTTCGAGCCCCTGCCCCTGGATGGCGAAGAGCTGTACCTGTTCGAGGACAAGGTCACCGGTGGCCGCGTTCCTCGCGAGTACATCCCCTCGGTCGACGCTGGTATCCAGGACGCTATGAAGTTCGGTGTCCTCGCTGGCTACCCGATGGTCGGCGTGAAGGCAACCCTGATCGACGGTGCTTACCACGACGTCGACTCCTCCGAAATGGCGTTCAAGATCGCTGGTTCGATGGTCTTCAAGGAAGGCGCTAAGCGCGCTAACCCGGTCCTGCTCGAGCCGCTGATGGACGTTGAGGTTCGTACCCCCGAGGAGTACATGGGCGACGTTATCGGCGACCTGAACTCCCGCCGTGGCCAGGTTCGTTCCATGGAGGACGCATCCGGCGTTAAGATCATCAAGGCTATCGTGCCCCTGACCGAAATGTTCGGTTACATTGGCGACCTGCGTGGTAAGACCCAGGGTCGTGCAGTGTTCTCGATGGCATTCGACAGCTACGGCGAGGTTCCCAAGAACGTCGCTGACGAGATCATCCAGAAGAGCCGCGGCGAGTAATTTCCGCGTCTCACCCGTGGGCCACGGGCTAAAAACCTGTGGCCCACGCCAAAATTTTCAATTAAATCCATTATTGAGAGCATGAACAGTTTCATCTCTGCGGCGTAATCCGCTATTGTAGACGCTAGACCGTTTTATAACGGGATGCGCCGGAGCGAAGATCCGCGTGCATGTTTTCAATCGTTCTAGGAGGAACACTCTTGGCTAAGGCTAAGTTCGAGCGCTCCAAGCCTCACGTTAACGTCGGTACCATTGGTCACGTTGACCACGGTAAGACCACCCTGACCGCAGCAATCTCCAAGGTTCTGGCTGACAAGTACCCGGACCTGAACGAGAAGCGCGACTTCGGTATGATCGACTCCGCTCCCGAGGAGCGCCAGCGCGGTATTACCATTAACATTGCTCACATCGAGTACCAGACCGAGAAGCGCCACTACGCACACGTTGACGCTCCCGGCCACGCTGACTACGTCAAGAACATGATTACCGGTGCGGCTCAGATGGACGGCGCAATCCTCGTGGTTGCAGCTACCGACGGCCCCATGGCACAGACCCGCGAGCACGTTCTGCTCGCTCGCCAGGTTGGCGTCCCCACCCTGCTGGTTGCACTGAACAAGGCAGACATGGTTGACGACGAAGAGCTCCTCGACCTCGTCGAGATGGAGGTCCGTGACCTCCTCTCCTCGCAGGAGTTCGACGGCGACAACGCTCCCGTTGTTCGCGTCTCCGCACTGAAGGCTCTCGAAGGCGACCCCGAGTGGGTTGCTAAGGTCGAGGAGCTCATGGACGCAGTCGACACCTACATTCCGGACCCCGTGCGTGAGAAGGACAAGCCCTTCCTCATGCCCATCGAGGACGTCTTCACCATCACCGGTCGTGGCACCGTTGTTACCGGTCGTGCAGAGCGCGGTACCCTGAAGATCAACTCCGAGGTCGAGATCGTCGGTATCCGCCCGATCCAGAAGACCACCGTTACCGGTATCGAGATGTTCCACAAGCAGCTCGACGAAGCATGGGCAGGCGAGAACTGTGGTCTGCTGCTGCGTGGTCTGAAGCGTGACGATGTTGAGCGTGGTCAGGTTGTCGTGGAGCCGGGCTCCATCACCCCCCACACCGAGTTCGAGGCAAACGTCTACATCCTCTCCAAGGATGAGGGTGGCCGTCACAACCCCTTCTACTCCAACTACCGTCCTCAGTTCTACTTCCGTACCACTGACGTGACCGGCGTTATCACCCTCCCCGAGGGCACCGAGATGGTTATGCCCGGTGACAACACCGAGATGACCGTTACCCTGATCCAGCCCATCGCAATGGAAGAGGGCCTCGGCTTCGCTATCCGTGAGGGTGGCCGCACCGTTGGTTCGGGTCGCGTTACCAAGATTATCAAGTAATTGCCGTAAATTTACGACAATTCGCTAGATATCTGCCGGAGAGGATACTCTCCATCAGGTAGCGATACTCAAGGACCCCCGCATCTGCGGGGGTCCTTTTGTTATGTCCTTTTCCCTGGCTCGCCCTAGCTGCTCCTGACTGATAGGAGCTTCGAAGAAGGGAGCGGCGTCGCCACGGGGAGAAAAGCGGGGTCCTAAAAGCCCGTGGACGTCTGATACAAGCTATCAAGCACCTGGCCAAGGGGAGTCTCAGGCGATTGAAGCGAAAGCGTAGCCTACAGGAGAAACGAACGGGGACGCCGGACGTAGCAATAGCCCCTAAGATCCATACAGCAAGGCGTACCAGCCTCCACGCTGCCCTGTAAACAGATAGCAGAGACGTGTAAGAAGAGAACGGTACAAACTATATTTAGGCTATCTCTCCGGATCCTCAGAAGCTCACAGTGTTGTGAACGTTAGGGAAGCGCACGATAGGTTGTTGAAGGCCCGCTGAAAGGCGCTAGAAGCATCGTTCGCGGCAGACGGTAGTATCTAGGCGGTAAGTTGATCCTCTCGGCAAACGCTACGTGGGGTAAAGAAAAACGGTTCCCAGCCCGAAGGCTGGGAACCGCAATTCGAATGACTGCCCCTCGGAAGGGACATAGGTAATCCTACTACAGAATGCTGCAGGAAAAGAACCTACATGAGCCTATGGCTAGATGTTTTCCTCGTTGCGAGGCAGGTATCCCTGCTGAGGAGCCGGAGACTGCTGCGCCTGGATAGTGCCCTGAGGGTACATACCCGGCTGGTTCTGAGGCTGTGAGAAATCCTCGAGCTGCTCAGAACCCTGGTGCGGAGCTACCGCATCCTGCTTATTCTGTCGCACCAGTAGACGCCAGATAACGCCGGCAATAAGCAAAATCGAGATGATCAGCAGGGTCAGCGGGTTCAGACCGTTGAGCAAAATTGCCAGGTCGAGGGTGACCAGAGCAGTTGCGATATAGGTCCAGACTCGGTCGAGCAACAGAGCGCTCAGAAGAGTCAGAGCGATGCCGAGTACCAGTACCACGATATCCGGACCGTCAGCGGGAACTGCCCACGTTACCAGGGTGAGGAATACCTGCAGGCCCAAAGCCCAGTACAGAGGAGAATCCGATACCTGCTCGTCTACAGGCCTCTTTGCGATGAAGTTCTTGAGAACCTTGGCTGCCACAACAGCCAGCAGAATCAGAAGAGCAACTTCAAGAACGACGCTCAGAGGATTGGACTTCGAGTAATCAATGACCAGGCGGGCGATGAAGAGACTGAACGCCGTGGTGCAGATGGCCGGCAGGTTCTTAGCCTTGGTGACAGACACGAAGGACAGGGCGCCTAGAGCCCAGAGAAGCGCGTTGAGCTCCACCTGCTTGGGCTCAAAAACCAGCCCAACGAAAGTGTAGAATCCCAACGTCGCCAGAGCGGGAAGCATCAGCAGCGTATTGACAGGGGCGTAGATACTCTGGCTCAGGGGACGGCGAGACAGGAAACGCGCGTAGGGAGCGCCCAAGGGGCCGTGCATCGGCAAATCAACCATCGTATTACCGACCGGGACAGCGATGCGCGGACGAACATTAGCGTTCACACCGAAGACCTCAACCGGGAGCGTGACCTTCAGAACGAACAGGATGATGACGGCAAACAGAGCGTAATAGCCCAGAAGAGTCATTTCCATTGTGCTGGTTCGCGTGTTGAAGAGATTCCACAGAGAACCGATGCAGAAAGTCGTGATGCTGATGGAGGCACCAATCTGCATGCGGGGGACCCTGAAGATGAGGGCAAGCGCCCACACAGCGATGAAGATGGCAGGAGTTGCTACTGCGAACAGCAGATCATCGAAGTCGCCAATGAAACGGCCTGCGCTCAGGACAGAACCGAGCGTGAAGAAAATCGCCGCCGCGTATGCTTCGTAGTTTCGCTTGGAGTACGCGTAGAGTAGTACGCTGCACAGAGCCTGAACCGCCAGCAGGGCAAGTACGAGGAAGTCTACAAGGGATTCCTTCATATTGCCGCTGATTGCGAGCAGAATGACCGACCAGCAGATGGGGAATCGCGCAACGGTGAGTAGCTCCGAACGAATCGAAGAGCCAGCCGCCATAAAGAAACCAAGCGCACCATAAACGACGGTCAGGAGCGCCGGCAGTGCTACAGCAATGTACTCCTTCTGCAAGTCGTACAGCAGGTAGTGTCGCGAGCCAATCGTCGCGATAAGCAGAGTCGCATAGAACGCGATACGGACAAACATGACAAGCGTGGAGCGGAAGGATCCAACATCCGAAAGTCGTAGCGCGCGGGCCAGAATAAGAGCGCTCAGGACGCTCAAGAAGAGGATGGCACCCGAGAAGAGCGGGAAACCAACCCAGAATCGGCCATGTGCTCCGCCATCAGCATGGTTAGCTACGTACCCAACGAAGAGAGCAAAAACGCCCAAGAAGAGGTAGACCGACATCTCTACAAGACGGTAGCTTGCGTTCTGCGCTGCAACGCCCTGAGAGAGGACAAAAGTCAGCAGCGCAATAGCGGCGCAGACCAACGCAAACATCAAAAGCGACTCAGAAGTCTGCATCTCAGGAATGAGAGCGAGGAAGAGCTGAATCATACCAATGGCATAACCGATGTTGCTCAGTACCGCTCCAGCGGTACGTGCCTCGGGAGCCTTAGCACTGACCAGATAGATGACTACAGCCGCGGCAAAGAAGAGGTAGAACGTTCCCTGGTTGCCAGGGGAAGCATACATGCCAATGACCGGGATGAGCGCTACAAAACTCATGAGCACCAGAGGCTGAATTGCCTTGCGGTACAGCAAGAAGCTCACGATGCAGAGGACACCGATAACCCAGGGGGCGGGGAAGATACCTTGATTGCCTTCTGCGTAGGGAAGGAAGGCGCTCCAGCGCGTTGCGTACATAACGCTATCAGCGACGTGAGCAGTGTAGAAGGCATCATGGAGAGCAAAGAAGGAGAAGAATACGCCGACGCATGCGTCAATTGCCGGCAACCACTCTATCTTGCGAGCGGGTTGGTGAATAGATTCCTTCGCCCAGGGGATAGCCGGGGTGCTTTGCACCTGCTCGGGCTGTTCATCAGTAGCAGGAGCAGAACCAGCAATAGTCTTCTGCAGACGAGGAATAAATACGTACGCAGAAATCAGGTTAACAACCAGGACCGAGACGAAGAAGAAGCTGGGGAACCACGGGCCGTGATCCGAGTCCATGATGAAGGAGAGAATGGACGCAATCGGGTAGATGCGTGCCTGGGCGTAGTAATCCGCTGTGCCGTTCAGCCAGGTGAACAGAATGGCGTGCACAGACATAACCCCAAATGCAATACCTGCATCCGTGTAGCTCAGATCGTTGGTAAAGAAGAAAATGGCGACGGCAGTAGCCGGGACGAAAATACGGGAAGAATCAACAAGACCTTCGCGGATACCCTTCGGGGCAGCATTCGGGGCAAAGTGCAGAATCAGCCCCAGTACGGTGGCAACAACAGTCAACGAGACGAAATACCAGACGAAAGGCAGGGCCGCCACCTTCGTAGCTGCCAACGAGTCCGAAACGATAAACGAAATCAGCAGGTACGCCATCACACGGTTACGCATGAGGGCGCAGGCTCCAACAATGGCTGCAGTGCCAACCAGAGACGTGAGAAGCCAGATGTAGCGTCCTTCAGTCCAAATCTTAAGGACATAGATAGCAACGCCGGTCAGAGGAATAAACGCAAGACCCGTTGCTGCAAAAGAATAGGAGGCAATACGCAGGCGTTCCACAAAACGGTAGGTGAGCAGACCTGCTCCGTAGAAGACAATTGCTCCAAGCGCCATTGCGAGGACACGGAAGATAGCCGTTTCATCATGAGAAGAAGTCACCGAAGTGACAAAAAGGCCTGCGGCACCAATGAGCAGGAGCGAACCAATGTACAGGACAATATTGAGGAAGATATCCTCATTGACCCGGCGTCGCTGCGCAGGAGGCTGAGGATACGGACTCGATAGGGACGGGGGAACGTACAAACCGAGACCTTGCGGCTGAGCATACTGAGGGCTCTGAGACGAAGAGTGAGAGCTAGAGGATGCCTGATGAGGTTGTGTCGGCTGAGACATGGTTTCTCCTTAGGCTGTAGTGATACTTCTACGATACGAGAGTCTTTAGAGCTAAAAGCTTTATTAAGAGCAATAAAGCGCATGGAACTTACTGAAAGTAGATTGAAAGCTCCCTGAGAGTTACATCGCGGGGGTATCCTCAGGTTGACAGAGATAGTTAAGTGTTCTTAAGCACTTAACTTGTGTTCGTATTGCATCGGGGCTCTATCTCTGAGAGAATTGACGACGTTGTCAAAGCGTCTACCTGCACTAAAGGTAGGCCCACGTATGACCCGGTCCGAAGGATGACGGGACGAGTTTGTCTAGACAATAGGCGACACGCCCGAGTTCGGGGGTCGGTACTCAGGCGGGGTGAGGAACCCGGCAAAGCCGGATTCAGTCCGTTCTGAGTGGCGCACGTGATGAATATATCGCGTTCCTTAAGCGCTATAACAAAGGGGCAAAAGCTCCGATACAGGGAATACATCAAGAAAGAGAGTCCGACAGATGGCGGGACAGAAAATCCGCATCCGTCTGAAGTCCTATGACCACGAGGTCATCGATTCTTCGGCACGGAAAATCGTCGAAACGGTCAAGGGCGCAGGCGCAACTGTAGTTGGCCCCGTGCCGCTGCCGACCGAGAAGAACGTCTACTGTGTTATTCGTTCTCCCCACAAGTACAAGGACAGCCGCGAGCACTTCGAGATGCGTACGCACAAGCGTCTGATCGACGTTGTTGATCCGACCCCTAAGGCTGTTGATGCCCTCATGCGTCTTGACCTGCCGGCAGACGTGAACATCGAGATCAAGCTGTAGAGGATCGCATCTAAATGACTAACAAATTCGAGCGCCAGGTGAAGGGCCTGCTGGGCACCAAGCTCGGCATGACCCAGGTCTGGGACGAGGACGGCAAGTTCGTGCCCGTCACCGTCGTCAAGGCTGATTCTAACGTTGTTACCCAGATCCGTAACCAGGAAACTGATGGCTACGAAGCCATTCAGATTGGTTTCGGTGCAATCGACTCTCGCAAGGTTACCAAGCCCCTGGCTGGTCACTTCGAGAAGGCCGGTGTTACCCCCCGTCGCCACATCGTCGAGCTGCGTACCGCAGATGCTTCTGAGTATTCCCTCGGTCAGGAACTGACCGTTGAGCTCTTCGAAGCAGGCCAGAAGGTCGACGTCGTTGGTAAGACCAAGGGTAAGGGCTTCGCAGGTGTTATGAAGCGTCACGGCTTCAAGGGTGTTGGCGCATCTCACGGTCAGCACAAGAACCACCGTAAGCCCGGTTCCATCGGTGGCGCATCCTACCCCGCACGCGTGTTCAAGGGTATGCGCATGGCTGGCCGTATGGGCGCAGCACGTCACACTACCTTGAACCTGACTATCCAGGGTGTGGACGCAGAGAACAATGTCCTGCTGATCAAGGGCGCAATCCCCGGTCCCAAGGGCGGCGTTGTTCTGGTTCGTACCGCTGTGAAGGGAGCCTAATACATCATGGCTGTTAAGACCCTTAAGGTAGACCTGCCCGCAGAGATTTTCGACGCGCAGGCATCCGTGCCCCTGCTGCACCAGGTTGTCGTTGCACAGCTCGCTGCTGCACGCCAGGGCACCCACAAGACCAAGAACCGCGGCGAGGTTTCCGGTGCAGGCCGTAAGCCCTTCAAGCAGAAGGGTACCGGTAACGCACGTCAGGGCTCCATCCGTGCACCGCACATGACCGGCGGTGGCGTTGTTCACGGTCCGACCCCGCGTAACTACGCACAGCGCACCCCCAAGAAGATGATCGCCGCTGCACTGCGCGGTGCTCTCTCCGATCGCGCTCGTCACGACCGCGTCCACGTTGTCGAGAACTTCATCTCCGGTGAAACCCCCTCGACCAAGGCTGCAAAGGCTGCATTCGCAGCTATCACCGAGCGCAAGAACATCCTTCTTGTGATTGCTCGTGCAGAGGACGTTGTGGCTCTGTCCGCACGTAACCTGGAGAACGTCCACGTTCTGTACGCAGACCAGCTCAACACCTACGATGTGCTGGTTTCGGACGACGTGGTCTTCACCAAGGCAGCATTCGACGCATTCGTTGCTGCAGCTCAGAAGAAGGAGGGCGCTAAGTAATGAGCGTTTCCACCAAGTCTGTATACGACGTGATCATCGCTCCCGTCGTTTCCGAGAAGAGCTACGGTCAGCTCGACGAAGGTAAGTACACCTTCGAGGTCGCTACCGATTCCAACAAGCTGGAAATCAAGCAGGCCATCGAGAAGATCTTTGACGTCAAGGTTGCTTCCGTCAACACCATCAACCGTCAGGGCAAGCGCAAGCGCACCCGTTTCGGTTGGGGCGCTCGCAAGAACACCAAGCGTGCGATTGTGACCCTCAAGGAAGGCACCATCGACATCTTCGGCGGTCCGCAGGCATAAGCCCCGCGGAGACCACTTTAACGAAGGAAGAAATATCTAAATGGGTATTCGTAAGTACAAGCCGACGACCCCGGGTCGCCGCGGTTCGAGCGTTGCTGATTTCTCCGAGATCACCCGCTCCACCCCGGAAAAGTCCCTGCTTCGTCCGCTTCACAAGACCGGCGGCCGTAACAACACCGGTCGCATCACCACCCGTCACAAGGGTGGCGGCCACAAGCGCCAGTACCGTCTGATCGACTTCCGTCGTCACGACAAGGACGGCGTGAACGCACGCGTTGCACACATCGAGTACGATCCCAACCGTACCGCTCGCATCGCACTGCTGCACTACTTCGATGGTTCCAAGCGCTACATCATCGCTCCGAACAAGCTCGCTCAGGGCGACATCGTCGAGTCCGGTCCCGCAGCTGACATCAAGCCCGGTAACAACCTGCCCCTGCGCAACATCCCCGTTGGTACCGTGATTCACTGTGTCGAGCTCCGTCCCGGTGGCGGCGCAAAGCTGGCTCGCTCCGCAGGTGCTTCTGTACAGCTGGTTGCTAAGGAAGGCAAGTACGGTCAGCTCCGTCTGCCCTCCGGCGAAATCCGCAACGTGGATGTTCGCTGCCGCGCAACCGTTGGTGAGGTCGGCAACGCCGAGCAGTCCAACATCAACTGGGGTAAGGCTGGCCGTAACCGCTGGAAGGGCATCCGCCCGACCGTCCGTGGTGTGGTCATGAACCCGGTTGACCACCCGCACGGTGGTGGTGAAGGTAAGACCTCCGGTGGTCGTCACCCGGTTAACCCCAACGGTAAGCCCGAGGGTCGTACCCGTCGTCCCAACAAGGAAAGCGACAAGCTCATCGTTCGTCGCCGTCGTACTGGCAAGAAGCGCTAAGGAGCCTGACACATGCCTCGTAGTTTGAAGAAGGGCCCTTTCGTTGATCAGCACCTCTACCTGAAGGTTGCAGCTCAGAACGAGAAGGGCACCAAGAACGTAATCAAGACTTGGTCGCGTCGCTCGATGATTATCCCCGACATGCTCGGTCACACCATCGCAGTGTACGACGGTCGCAAGCACGTGCCGGTGTTCATCACCGAGTCGATGGTTGGTCACAAGCTCGGCGAGTTTGCTCCGACCCGCACTTTCCGCAGCCATGTGAAGGACGACCGTAAGGGCAAGCGTCGCTAATCGGTTCACACCGATAAGCTAACGTTTCCCTTTCGGCAATAGACGAAAGAGAGATAGGCAATGGAAGCCAAGGCATCAGCGCGTTTCGTTCGCGTTACGCCTATGAAGGCCCGCCGTGTCGTCAACCTGATCCGTGGTAAGCAGGCGGAAGAGGCTCTGGCGATTCTGAAGTTCGCCCCCCAGGCAGCTTCGGAACCGGTATACAAGATCGTTGCTTCGGCAGTAGCTAACGCTCGTCAGAAGGCAACCCAGCAGGGTCTGCCCTTCCGCGAGGAAGAGCTGTTCATCAGCGAAGCATTCGTGAACGAAGGCCCGACCATGAAGCGCATTCAGCCCCGCGCTCAGGGTCGTGCATACCGAATCAACAAGCGCACCAGCCACATCACCGTGGTAGTTGCTACCCCGGAGAAGGAGGAGGACCGCTAAATGGGTCAGAAAATTCACCCGAACGGTTTCCGACTGGGCATCACCACTGACCACGTCTCCAAGTGGTTCGCTGATTCCAACAAGCCCGGCGAGCGTTACGCTGACTTCGTCCGCGAGGACGTAAAGATCCGCGAGCTGCTGGCAAAGAACCTGGATCGCGCAGGCGTTGCAAAGGTCGAGATTGAGCGTACCCGTGACCGCGTGCGTGTGGACATCCACACCGCTCGTCCCGGTATCGTGATTGGCCGCCGTGGCGCAGAAGCAGACCGCATCCGCGGCGAGCTCGAGAAGCTCACCGGCAAGCAGATTCAGCTGAACATCCTTGAGGTTGCTAACCCCGACCTCTCCGCTCAGCTGGTTGCACAGAGCATCGCAGAGCAGCTCGCATCGCGTGTTGCATTCCGCCGTGCCATGAAGAAGGCAATCCAGTCCGCGCAGCGTGCAGGCGCAAAGGGTATTCGTATCCAGTGCTCCGGCCGTCTGGGTGGCGCTGAAATGTCCCGTTCCGAGTTCTACCGCGAAGGTCGTGTGCCCCTGCACACCCTGCGTGCGAACATCGACTACGGCTTCTTCGAGGCTAAGACCACCTTCGGTCGCATCGGCGTGAAGGTCTGGATCTACAAGGGCGACCTGACCGACAAGGAGCTGGCAGCTCAGCAGGCAGCAAACAACCGCCGTGGCAACCGCCGCGATGGTGACCGCCGCCGCCAGGGCAACCGTGGTCCTCGTCGCGAGCGCCGCAACGAGAACGCTTCGGCAAAGGTCGAGGCCAAGACTGCAGAGAACGGTGAGGCATAAATGCTTATTCCCCGTCGAGTAAAGTACCGCAAGCAGCACCACCCCAAGCGTAATGGTCTCGCAAAGGGCGGCACCGAGGTTAGCTTCGGTGAGTGGGGCATTCAGGCCCTGTCGCCCGCATACGTGACCAACCGCCAGATTGAGGCTGCACGTATCGCAATGACCCGTCACATCAAGCGTGGCGGTAAGGTCTGGATTAACATTTATCCCGACCGTCCGCTGACCAAGAAGCCCGCTGAAACCCGTATGGGTTCCGGTAAGGGTTCGCCCGAGTGGTGGGTCGCAAATGTCAAGCCGGGTCGAGTCATGTTTGAACTCTCCGGTGTGTCCGAAGAAGTGGCTCGCGAGGCAATGCGCCTGGCAATCCACAAGCTCCCGATGAAGGCACGTGTTGTGCGTCGCCGCGAAGGTGGTGAATAAGCGAGATGGCAGTAGGATCCAAGGACCTGAGCATCGATAAGCTCGCAGAGCTCTCCAACGAAGAGCTGGCTGCAAAGCTGAGCGAAGCGAAGAAGGAACTCTTCAACATCCGCTTCCAGGAAGTCACCGGTCAGGCTAACGCAGGTCGTCGCCGCACTATCAAGCGCGACATCGCACGTATCTACACCGTGCTGCGTGAGCGCGAGCTCGGTATTCGTCCCGCAACTGAAGGTGAGTCCAAGTGAGTGAAGTAAAGAACGAAGAGCGCGGCTACCGCAAGACCCGCCGCGGCTACGTTGTCTCCGACAAGATGGACAAGACCGTTGTCGTCGAGGTCGAGGACCACGTGAAGCACGCACTGTACGGCAAGGTCGTTCGCCGTAGCTCCAAGATCAAGGCACACGACGAGCAGAACACTGCTGGTATTGGTGACCTCGTTCTGATTGCAGAGACCCGTCCGCTGTCCGCTTCCAAGCGCTGGCGTATCGTGGAGATCCTGGAGAAGGCTAAGTAAGCCCTCTAAGGACTCTCTGCTAGAGCAGTAAAAGAGCCCCTATCCTACCTAGGTAGGATAGGGGCTCTTTGTTTTAACCTCTGTAGGGGAGACAGAAGCGGGCTATTCTGTGAAGCCTAGAACCGACAGCGGAGGTAATAAAAGACTGGATAAATATTTGTCATAAAACTTTTGAAGACGTCACATAGAAAAGTGGTCACTTTTGCCGGACAACGCTATCAAAGAGCCACGTAGCTTGAGCTGGAGGAAGAAATCCCCTTGTGGAGCGTGTCTACGGGGCTTTTGGAGGATTGCGACGGTGACTAAAAGAATCGTGAGAAGCGTGGACGCTGATAAAAGCTGCTTGAAAATAACCTAGTGAGGCACTTATTATCAACTTTATAGTTGCTTAGTCTAGCCTTGCCTAATCATTAGGGGCTTAGCTATGCATCTTCCGGAGGTTGCACGACCTTTGGAGAAGTACCACTACACATCATCGAGGATCAGCATGACTTCTTCACCCAAGCCCTCACGTAAGCTGCTCGCCATTGCTGGCGCACTTTCCGTTGTCGCAGGTTCTTTCGCTGCGGTTCCCGCTACTTTTGCGGCAAACGTCTCCGCTTCTGTCCCCGGAGGAAACTCCCAGACCTCTGCTGAGGAATGCCGCCACATCGCAGTGAGCGCTACCCAGTACCAGGGCCTGCCCGGCCAGTACCAGCTGGCATACTCTGCGGCAACCTCCTCCCTCTACACTTCCTTCTCCTCCGGCCGCCCGCCGGTACTGACCGGTGGTGTCGGCACCTGGAACGTTGCATCTAACCCGAGCCTTGCCACTGTCTACCAGTTCCCGACCACCGACTTCACCGCACGTGGCGCTACCGCACCGACCGGTAAGCAGATCGAATCTCCCTACGGTATCGCCTACGACGAGGCAACCGGATACGTATGGGTTACCCAGACCCGCGTTAACAAGGTATCTGTCTTCGATCCCGCGACCAACAAGATTATCTGGAGCAGCGCAGAAGGCGACGTTGACCACCCGCGTGAGGTACGTATCGATCCTTCCAGCGGCAAGGTATTTGTATCTGGCTCCGGCGGCATTAGCGTCTTCGACACCACTCGTCACGCTCTGGTCAAGAAGATCGAGTTCACCGATGCCAAGGGCGAATCGGACATCGCAATGAACATGCACGTAGACTCTGCCGATGGTAAGCTCTACGTGCCCTCCCTGAGTGCCGGCACCGTGAAGGTGATTGACACCAAGAGCTACGAGGTCGAGAAGACCATTCAGCTGCACAAGGACAATGCTGAAGCCGACCTGAACGCCTCTGACGTCACTATCGACAAGTCTCTGAAAGAAATCTACGTTAGCTCCCAGGGCGACCGTAAGGGTACTAACTCCGGTATTACCGTCTACGACCTGGAAACCGGCGCATACAAGAAGACTATTCCTTTCGGTCCCCAGGCTCTTGCCATCACCTCTGATGAAGCTCGTGACCTGCTGTACGTGACCGATTACGGTACCGGTAACGTCGGCGTTGTTGACGCACGAACTGGAACCGTTGTTTCTCAGGTGTCCACCGGCGCAACTAGCGGCGCAAATGACGTTCTGGTGACCGCAGATGGCAGCGCATACGCTGTAGCACGTAGCGTCGAAGGCGCTTCCGCTATCGAAACCGACTACACCATCGATAAGACCACCGGTGAATACCGCACCTCTAGCACCGAGCCTAAGGGCAAGGACAACGCAGATTCCCCGATTACCCCCGGCGTCATGGTGAAGATCAACACCACCGTTGAAACTGCCGCAAAGCCGGCAGCGCAGACTGCTTCTGAAGAGCTGGTGAAGACCTACGCCGACGGCGCTAAGCTCTACGCAGTGAAGGACTGGACCACCGGTGAAACCCTGAAACTGCGCGGTGAAGGTTTCAAGACTCAGGACGGTTCGAAGGGCTCCGTGCTCGCCGTTAAGCTGAACAAGGGTCGTATCTCCGCGAAGGAAGAGCCGAAGTTCAACGGCGTTGAGGGCAACAGCGCAGGTGTTTGGGCGTACATCCAGGCAGATGAAAACGGTAACTTCACCGCTGAACTGCCGTACCCGACCACCGAGAACTCCAACCTGACGGAAAATCTGAAGAGCGGCGATAAGGTATCGGTCTTCCTGCTCTCCGGCTCCGTCGTTGAAGGTGACACTCCTCGCGGTGGCGAAGCGCTCTCCGCAACTGTTGCAGAGAAGAAGGCAGACACCGCTGAGACCTGCGCACCGGCAGAAACCACCCAGGTCGCTGCTACTCCTTCTGGCGTGACTACCACTTACCCCGCCGGAACTAAGCTGAGCCTGCCTGATAGCGACGAGCCCACTCCGGCTCCGAGCGAGTCTGCTAAGCCCGAGCCGACTACTCCGGCTCCGAGCGAGTCTGCTAAGCCCGAGCCGACTACCCCGGCTCCGAGCGAGTCTGCTAAGCCCGAACCCAGCACCCCGGCACCCTCCGAAAGCGCAGAATCCAACGAAGTTGTACACGAGTACAAGGACGGCGCTAAGGTCTACTTCCCCAAGACTTGGGACGGCCAGAAGCTGACCTTCCGTGGTGAAGGCTTCAAGACTAAGGACGGCAAGGGCTCCGTCATCGCCGTCAAGCTGAACAAGGGTGCTATCTCTGCTAAGGAAGAGCCTAAGCTGGAGGGCGCAGAAGCTAACAGCTCGGGAGTGTGGGCATACATTAAGGCCGATGAGAACGGTAACTTCACCGCGACTATCGACCGTCCGACCGTCGCAAACTCTAACCTGAAGGAAGAGCTGCAGAACGGCGATAAGGTAGCTATTTACCTGCTCTCCGGATCCCTGGCTGAGAACGATAACGCACGTGGTGGCGTGGCCGTTGAATACACCTTTACGACCAGCAACCAGCAGCAGAATAACGATGCCAAGACCTCTCCTTCTAACCCCTCTGTCCCGGAGCCTTCCGCACCGGCAGACTCTAAGGACCAGGTAAAGAAGCAGGACGAGAACCCTGCGAAGGACCAGAACAAGGCTCCCGCGGATTCTTTGAAGTCTGAGGCGCAGAAGAAGGACAACAACGTACCCAACAGCGCACCGAAGACCACCGGCTCTTCCTCGCAGAACGGTACTTCTTCCAACGCCTCCAGCTCTTCGAACTCCTCGAAGTCTTCGCTGGCTAACACCGGTGCTTCGGGTGTTGTCGTTGCTGCCGGAATTGGTGTTCTTGCCCTGGTTATCGGTGCAACTGTGCTGGTAGCACGTCGCCGCAAGGCATAGCCCATAGGCTGTGGCAACCCACGATACCACTGCTCGGTAGAGGCGAAGGGGCGGACCGGGATCTACTAGAAATACAAGAACCTGATTAGCCTCGGAAACTACCGATATATCGCTGAAAGGGGCGGTACCCATCGACTTGATGGGTACCGCCCCTTTCAGCGTATATATGCCCGCGTTTAGGGAGGGGCAAGGACAAGACCAGGTAAGTGATGACAGAGGAGAAGCACTCTTCTACTGCGCTCGCCAGTCCCTATTTGACGAGTTAACAGTCTAAGAAAACGGAATATTGATTTTAGCGGCTCAGATACAACCTCAGATACAAAGAAAACCCGCACCGAAGTGCGGGTTTAGTGTCAAAGCGAGGTTCGGTCCCTAGACAAACGGATTAGCGAGGAAAAAGGGACCCAAGAAATCTGTCCGATAAGGACCGAACCTCTTGTTTGACGCATGCGTCTCTTCTATTATGGTACATCTCGCTGATTTTCGCACCTTGAAGCGCGTTTTTTACCAAAAAACTTGATTTTTGAAAAAACAACCCTTAATTTCTAAATTTTTAAGCAGATTTTTTCAGACTGCTGTTTTGAGAGGGGTCAGAAGTGACGAAATATTACGAAATCTATAGCTCTAGCCGACTCATAATAGGTCTACTGATTCTGTAAGGTGCCAGTATCTCTAGATAGATATCTTTCATGCTAACTATACGTAGAATGTTATAGCTTTTGTCGGGTAAATTTGCCCCGTTCAGAGCATGGGGGAGAGTGGCACATGGTGCCAATATAGGACGTCTCGATAACGAACGGTACAGCGTATGGGCTGTGCTAGAAAAGCCTCAAAGTGGTGGGCAAAGCGTAAGATATACAGCAAAAGCCTCGGATGCTAAGCCCGCAAAATATAGGCGAGCTAGCCTCCAAACTACACAACTCTGGAGATACTCATGGTTCCCTCTGTTGCAGGAGAAGGACAGAAAAATACGCTCGATAATAAGCGTTTTGCCGTGGCTCGTTCTGCGGGACTCGCTGGTCAGTATCAAGTGGCATACAACTCTGAAGAGAACGTTCTTTTTGTAAGCGGAAGCTATAACCATACAAAGACCCACGGCACTCTCTGTGCCACAATTGCTCGCATAAACGCAGATACCCTGCAGATTGAGAAGACAGCTGTTCTGCCCGCTATCCCGGAAAATAACCCCGAACTAGCAAGCCTCTTCCAGATTCAAGCTGCCTACGGCCTAGCCGCAGACAACGAACGGGGGCTTCTCTGGACCGGAGGAACGCGTACAAACTCCGTCACCGCATACTCCCAAAAAGATCTATCGCTCGTATGGGATTCTCTCACTCTAGGAGTAGAGGTGCTGACTCCGCGCGAGCTATACGTCGCACCCAACGGTGCCGTGCTCGTTACCGGCATGGGTGGCTACCAGGTGATTTCTGCGCCCAACGCAGAAGGGGAGCGTAAGGTTAGCGCCCTTCAAGGGGAAAGTCCCGCCATGCTGCTAGGACCCGTAGCGGATGAAACCCGTAGCCTCCTGTACATCCCGAATATTATGCGAGATGAAATCTGGGTTGTGGATATGAATACCTGGGAGCTCGTGCGCAGGCTACCCGTAATTGGAGGGGAAGATGTCAATGCTCCAGTCGGTGTACACGGCGTGGAGATTGACTCGTCGCGCGGTGAACTATATGTCTCTGCACAAGGGCGCGAGGGTAAGAACGGCGGTCTATACGTTCTGAGTCTTGAAGGCGAACGCCTCGATTATCTTCCTTTCGGAAAAATGCCCACCGATATCTTGCTCGATGCAGAACGTCACCTGCTTTATGTTGCTGATTTTGGTGGCAAGGGGGAGGCGGCAGTTGCTGGTGGCGGAACTATTACTGTCATCAATACGCTCAATCGAGCCATTATTGACACCGTGCAGGTGGCTCCCACCCGCATTAATCACCAGGTCCTGTTGAAGGACGGGAGTGTCATTGTTATCGATAAAGCAGGAGACTACCCTGCAGTTGAGGTTCCCTACGTGCTGGATGCGAACTCTGGCAAATACTACGAGGCGGCAGAAGAAGTTCGGCCGGGAGAACCGCCTCGCCCTATCGTTCGTGACGGTATCGCGAAAGTATATATGCCCTAGTTGCTGTGTGAAGAGCGGCTGAGTCGCCAACGTCGTGTCTGCTGTGCTCTAGCGTCGTATGCACGTTTGCGTAAGGAGCGGAACCGCCATGATCTCTCGCCAGCCCCGCGGCAAGTCTGTCGTGGAGGCATATTAAAACGTAGTAAAATACAAATATCTACCATCCTTGTTTGACACATTGTTTGGTAGATTTCTCGAGGCCCCTTCAGTTTCTTATGCGTCAGGAACTACACGAAGGGGCCTCCTGCTTTAAGTGTCAAATAAGAGACCTTCTCGTTCGATAGTGATGTGGGATATGAGGTTTTTTATCTCCAATGCATAGCTATCTCGGGGGATAGGGTAGGGGAGACCGAAATCATAGTTAATAAGCTCTTGCGCTAGATACCTGCTTCCTGTACAGTGTTAAGACTGTGTGGCTGTATCCAAATAGCCGCGCAACCACGGGCTTCTCGTGCCAGTGCATAATGCCGCTACTTACGGGTGGATACGCCCGCTTCACGCGGGTCCAAATGCTTCTGGCATGGGTTTGCCCCAGGCGTTTCCGCTAACCCCTTCCCTAGAGCTGGGGCCCGGGGCGTCAACCAATCCCGTAAAAATGTTCCGCAAGGCTGGCTCGCGCCTAAAGCGAGTCGGAACCGGCGAGACGACAGGAGAAATATGATTCAGCAGGAGTCGCGACTGAAGGTCGCCGACAACACTGGTGCGAAGGAAATCCTGACCATCCGTGTTCTCGGTGGTTCCTCGCGTCGCTACGCAGGCATCGGCGACATCATTGTCGCAACCGTCAAGGATGCAATCCCCGGCGGTACCGTAAAGAAGGGTGACGTTGTCAAGGCAGTCGTCGTCCGCACCAAGAAGGAAACCCGTCGTCCCGACGGCTCCTACATCAAGTTCGACGAGAACTCCGCAGTGATCCTGAAGAACACTGATGGTGATCCCCGTGGTACCCGTATCTTCGGCCCCGTGGGTCGTGAGCTTCGCGACAAGAAGTTCATGAAGATCGTTTCGCTGGCTCCGGAGGTGCTCTAATTCATGGCTAAGATCAAGTCCGGCGACCTGGTTCAGGTTATTTCCGGTGCAGATAAGGGCAAGCAGGGCAAGGTTCTGAAGGTTCTCCCCAAGGAAAACCGCGTGATTGTTGAGGGCGTTAAGGTCGTCACCAAGCACACCAAGGCTAACCCCCTGACCGGCGCAACAGGCGGCATTCAGAAGGTTGAGGCACCGATCCACGTTTCTAACGTTGCGATTGTTGACCCCGAGACCAAGAAGCCGACCCGTGTTGGTTTCCGCCTCGAGACTGTAGAGCGTGACGGCAAGGAGCGCACCGTTCGCGTGCGCGTTGCTAAGCGTTCGGGTAAGGACATCTAATGACCGAAACCAAGATCACCCCCCGCTTCAAGACCAAGTACGCTGAGGTCGTCGTTCCCGCTCTGCAGGAAGAGTTCAAGTACGAGAACGTCATGCAGACCCCGAAGATCGTTAAGGTCGTCGTAAACATGGGTGTTGGCGAGGCAGCTCGCGACGCAAAGCTCATGGATGGCGCAATCCGCGATCTCACCGCAATCACCGGTCAGAAGCCGATTGTTACCCGCGCTAAGAAGTCCATCGCACAGTTCAAGCTGCGCGAAGGTATGCCCATTGGTGCACACGTCACCCTGCGTGGCGACCGTATGTGGGAATTCCTGGACCGCCTCGTCACCCTGGCACTGCCCCGAATCCGCGACTTCCGCGGCCTCTCGGACCGCCAGTTCGACGGTAACGGTAACTACACCTTCGGTCTGACCGAGCAGTCCATGTTCCACGAAATCGATCAGGATTCGATCGACCGCGTGCGTGGTATGGACATCACCGTGGTGACCAGCGCCAAGACCGACGATGAAGGCCGTGCCATCCTGAAGGCACTGGGCTTCCCGTTCAAGACCAACTAACGACTACGTTGCAGGTCCAGACCCCGTTACCGCGGGGTAGGGAAACCACAACGAGGAAGGGCAAAAGCCCACAATGACTATGACTGATCCGGTCGCAGATATGCTGACCCGTTTGCGTAACGCAAACTCCGCATACCACGACACCGTATCCATGCCCTACTCCAAGCTGAAGTCTCGCATTGCTGAGATCCTGAAGGCTGAGGGCTACATCGCCGACGTGAAGGTTGAGGATGCAAAGGTCGGCAAGACCCTGACCCTCGTCCTCAAGTACGGTCCGTCCCGCGAGCGTTCCATCGCTGGCGTGCGTCGTATTTCCAAGCCGGGCCTGCGTACCTACGCAAAGTCCACCAACCTGCCCCAGGTTCTGGGTGGCCTCGGCATCGCAATCCTGTCCACCTCTTCGGGTCTGCTCACTGACAAGCAGGCTGCGAAGAAGGGCGTGGGCGGCGAAGTCATCGCTTACATCTGGTAGTCGGTTAGAAGAGAAAGGAAGAGAATAATGTCACGTATTGGACGTCTCCCCATCTCGGTTCCCGCCGGCGTTGAGGTTAAGGTCGATGGCAACCTGGTCACCGTTAAGGGCCCCAAGGGCGAGCTCTCCCACAAGGTAGCTTCCCCCATCACCGTGGCTCTGAACGAAAACGAGATCGTTGTATCTCGCCCGAACGACGAGCGCCTGTCTCGCTCGCTGCACGGTCTGACTCGTACCCTGATTCAGAACCTGATTATCGGCGTTACCTCCGGCTACGAGAAGAAGCTGGAAATCGTTGGTACCGGTTACCGTGTGACCCCGAAGGGTAACGACCTGGAGTTCGCTCTGGGCTACTCCCACCCGATCAACATCACCGCTCCCGAGGGTATTACCTTCGCAGTGGAGGGTGCTAACAAGCTGACCGTGTCGGGTATCGACAAGCAGCTCGTTGGTCAGGTTGCAGCAAACATTCGTGGTCTGCGTAAGCCCGATCCCTACAAGGGCAAGGGTGTTCGCTACGCAGGTGAGCACATCCGCCGCAAGGTCGGAAAGGCTGGTAAGTAAACATGGCTATCAAGTCGAAGGCAGCGCAGCGTGCACGTCGTCACGCTCGCATCCGCAAGTACGTTTCGGGTACCGCTGCGCGTCCGCGCCTGTGCGTCACCCGTTCGACCCGTCACATGTTCGTTCAGGTTATCGACGATGTCAAGGGCGTAACCCTGGCATCCGCTTCCACCATGGAAGCAGAGCTGCGTGCAGCTGACCTGGACAAGACCGCTAAGGCAAAGCGCGTTGGTGAGCTCGTTGCAGAGCGCGCCAAGGCAGCTGGCGTTGAGGCAGTCGTGTTCGACCGCGGTGGTAACAAGTACCACGGCCGTGTTGCAGCCGTTGCTGACGGTGCACGCGAGGGAGGTCTTGCACTCTAATGAGCGAGCAGAACGTAAAGGAAACTCAGGTGAGCGAAGCAGTAGTAGCTGAAACCGCTGAGACCTCCAACCAGCGCGAGGAGCGCCGCAACAACCGCGGCGAGCGTCGTGGCCGTGGTGAGCGCCGTAACAACCGCGCTCGCGAGGAGGAGAAGGACAAGTACATCGAGCGCGTTGTGACCATCAACCGCGTTTCCAAGGTCGTCAAGGGTGGTCGTCGCTTCAGCTTCACCGCACTGGTCGTCGTTGGTGACGGTAACGGCCTGGTCGGCGTTGGCTACGGTAAGGCTAAGGAAGTTCCCGCAGCAATCTCCAAGGGTGTCGAGGAAGCAAAGAAGAACTTCTTCCGCGTTCCCCGCATCGAGGGTCGCACCATCCCGCACCGTGTGCAGGGTGAGGCAGCTGCAGGCGTTGTGATGCTCCGTCCGGCAACCGCTGGTACCGGTGTTATCGCAGGTGGCCCCGTGCGTGCAGTACTCGAGTGCGCAGGCATTCACGACGTGCTGTCCAAGTCGCTCGGTTCCTCCAACCAGATCAACATCGTTCACGCAACTGTTGCAGCACTCAAGGAGCTTGAGGAGCCCCTGGCAGTGGCAGCCCGCCGTGGCCTGCCCACCGATGAGGTTATCCCCAGCTACCTGCGCAACACCAAGTCTGAAAAGGCAGGTGCGTAATAATGGCCAAGCGTATTCAGCCCAGCGACGCAAAGCTGGAAATCACCCAGGTCAAGTCCTATGTTGGTCAGAAGCAGAACATGCGCGACACCCTGCGTTCCCTGGGCCTCAAGCGCCCCGGCAACAAGGTAGTCCGCACTGCTGACCCCGTCACCGTTGGCATGGTTAACACCGTTGCTCACCTGGTGAAGGTTGAGGAGGTCAAGTAAAGATGGCAGAAGCTATCAAGATTCACGATCTGCGCCCGGCACCGGGTGCCCACAAGGCAAAGACCCGCGTTGGCCGCGGTGAAGGCTCCAAGGGTAAGACCGCAGGTCGCGGTACCAAGGGTACCAAGGCACGTTACCAGGTTCGTGCAGGCTTCGAAGGCGGCCAGCTGCCGCTGCACATGCGCCTGCCGAAGCTGCGCGGCTTCAAGAACCCCTTCCGCACCGAGTACCAGGTTGTTAACCTGGACCGCATCCAGGAACTGTTCCCCAACGGTGGCGACGTCACCGTCGAGGCACTGGTTGCTAAGGGTGCCGTTCGTAAGAACGAGCTCGTGAAGGTTCTGGGCAACGGCGAAATCTCCGTCAAGGTGAACGTTGTTGTCGACAAGGCATCGGCTTCCGCTATCGAGAAGATCGAGGCCGCTGGCGGTTCTGTAACCGTTAAGTAGTCTTCAAGACGAGAAAGCCCCCGTCCATACGCAGTATGGACGGGGGCTTTTTGCTGCTTGAAAAGATTCACAACAGGACTATATTCCTGTATTCGCATATTTGAACGCTTGGTGTACGCCACATTTTGTGTTCAAAAATCACGCTAAGAGAATATAAAAGCTACATAATCTGCTAGGGAGTTATCGCTACCCACTCTAAACACGATAGACTGGAAGATGTGTTTACTGCGCCCTAAAACTCTTTGAGAGAGATGGGCGCCCCATAGATTTACAGGAGGACATGTGCTGAGCGCAGTGGGGCGAGTCTTTAAGACTGCCGATTTGCGGCATAAGCTGCTGTTTACCCTGGCAATGATTGTGCTGTACCGCCTGGGTACCTTTATCCCCGCGCCGGGTGTTTCCTACGGAAATGTACAGCAGTGTCTGAACGCTAACGTTACAAGCGGCGGCGTTTACGATATTGTGAACCTCTTCAGCGGTGGAGCACTGCTGCAGCTGTCAATCTTTGCCCTCGGCGTGATGCCGTACATTACCGCGTCTATTATCATCCAGCTGCTGCGCGTGGTTATCCCGCGCTTCCAGGAGCTGCACGACGAAGGCGCACAGGGCCAGGCAAAGCTCACCCAGTACACCCGATACTTGACCATTGCCCTCGCTCTGCTGAATGCAACCACCATCGTCTCGATGGCACGCTCTGGCGTTCTGCTGGGTAACTGCCCGGGCATCATCCCCCAGGACGACGTACTGCACATCCTGCTGATTATCGTCACCCTGTGTGCGGGTACCACCGTCATCATGTGGATGGGCGAGCAGATTACCGAGCGTGGCGTCGGCAACGGCATGTCCCTGCTGATCTTCACCTCCATTGCGTCCTCCTTCCCGAGCGCTCTGGGCTCCATCCAGCGCACTCACGGTTGGGGTATCTTCGCGGCTGTCTGCGGTATTGGCCTGCTGGTCATGCTCGCCGTGGTCTACGTGGAACAGTCCGTTCGCCGTATTCCTGTGCAGTACGCAAAGCGCATGATTGGTCGACGCACCATTGGCGGCACCAGCACCTACATCCCGCTGAAGGTCAACATGGCCGGTGTGATCCCGCTGATCTTCGCGTCCTCCCTGCTGACCCTGCCCGGCCTGATTGCCCAGTTCAACACCCCCACCGACGGCTCCACCCCGCCGGACTGGGTCAACTGGATTAACGCATACCTGGTGCGCGGCGATCACCCGCTGTACATCGTCCTCTACTTCTTCATGATTATTGGCTTCGCGTACTTCTACGTGGCGGTCACCTTCGACCCGGTGGAAGTAGCGGACAATATGAAGAAGTACGGTGGCTTCATCCCCGGTATTCGTGCCGGTAAGCCGACCGAGCGTTACCTCAGCTACGTACTCAACCGAATTACGTTGCCTGGCGCACTTTACCTGGGTGTAATTTCCATGATTCCCCTGGTAGCGCTTATCCTATTCAACGCAAACCAGAATTTCCCGTTCGGCGGCGCCTCGCTGCTGATTGTGGTGGGTGTTGGTCTTGATACTCTCAAGCAGATCAACGCTCAGCTCCAACAACGAAACTACGAAGGATTGCTCCGATGAACCGTCTGCTCATCGTCGGCCCTCCCGGTGCAGGTAAGGGCACCCAGGCCGTCAAGATCGCTGAAGCGCTGAAGATTCCCGCGATTTCCACCGGTGATATCTTCCGCAAGAACATCAAGGAAGAGACCGAGCTGGGCAAGGAAGCGAAGTCGTACATCGACTCCGGCAACCTGGTTCCCGACTCCGTCACCAACAACATGGTGCGCGCACGCCTGGAGGAGGGCGACGTCGTCAACGGCTTCCTGCTCGACGGCTACCCCCGCAACACCTCCCAGGTGCACGAGCTGGACTCCATCCTCGAAGCCAAGGGCGAGAAGATTGACCGCGTTCTCCTGCTGGTTGCAGACAACGACGAACTCGTCGAGCGTCTGCTCAACCGCGCAGCAGAGCAGGGTCGTACCGATGACAACGAAGAGGTCATCCGTCACCGCCTGAAGGTTTACGAAGAAGAGACCGCACCGCTGATCGCAATCTACCGCGAACGCGGCATCGTCAAGGAAGTTAACGGCCTCGGCGAGATTGCTGAAGTCACCGAGCGCATCCTCGACGCTCTGAAGTAATCTTCTGCTGTACCCCCGCAATTTGAGGTGCATGATGCATCACAAAGACTTGCGGGGGTACAGTGCTGTCTGTAGAGTTCTAAGCTTGGGCGCACCGCCCCTATACCTAAGGAGCCAGAATGGCACGAGTCGAAATCAAAACCAATGCACAGCTTCAGCAGATGGCTCGTGCAGGTGTTATCACCAGCCGCGCACTTGACGCGGCCGTAGCGGCAGCCCGCCCCGGCGTAACTACCGCAGAGGTGAATGCCGCCTTTGAACGCACCATGCTGGAACTGGGCGGTACCTCCAACTTCTACGGCTACTACGACTACCCGGCAACCGTATGCACCTCCGTCAACCACGAAGTTGTTCACGGTATCCCCGGTGACTACGTTCTGAAGGACGGCGACATCCTCTCTATCGATGGTGGCGCGTACGTTATTGACCCCGCCACTAACCGCCAGTGGCACGGCGACTCGGCACGCACCGTTCTGGTTGGTAACAACGTGAGCGAAGCCCGCGCGGAGCTCTCCGCCGTCACTCGCGAGGCAATGTGGCACGGCATCGCTGCCCTGGCAACCGCAAAGAAGGTCGGCGAAATCGGTCTTGCCATCGAGGCGTACGTGACCGAAGAATACGGCGATAAGTACGGCATCATTGAGGACTATGTGGGCCACGGCATCGGCTCGCAGATGCACATGGCACCGGACGTGCTGAACTACGCAGTGCGCGACATGGGTCCGAAGATCAAGCCCGGCATGGCATTCGCCATTGAACCGATGCTCGTCACCGGTTCTATCGAGACCAAGGTGCTTTCCGACGACTGGACAGTTGTGACCGTTGACGGCTCCGACGCCTGCCAGTGGGAACACTCGGTCGCCGTGCACAGCGAAGGTATCTGGGTCCTGACCGCAGAAGACGGCGGCGCAAGCGAACTTGCTCGCTTTGGCGTAACTCCTGTGCCCATCCCCGCCTAGATTCCACTCCGAGGCGTAGGGGAGGGGCATCTACCTCTACAGTAAGAAACCGGCGAATCCGGTCCGGTGCGTGATAGCGCACCCGAAAGCATCCATATCACAAGGAAGAAGCTCTATGAGCGAAACTCTCAACAGCTGCGAGGCAGCCGCACCCGCCGCGACCAAGGTGCCGGTTGAAATCTCGAATGTTCGCCCCGCCCCCGGGCAGATTGCGCTGAAGGCGCCGCGCCGCGCGAAGCCGCCCAAGCACATCGCTGACTTCGACATGGCTGGCCGCCGCGAATTTCTGAAGGAACTGGGCTACCAGTCGTTCCGTGCATCCCAGCTGTCTAAGCACTATTTTGAGCGTCTGGTCACTGACCCGGCTGAGATGACTGACCTGCCGGCTAAGGACCGTGAACAGATGGTTGCCCAGGCTATGCCGCAGCTTCTGACTCCGGTGCGTACTCTTGAAGCTGATGGTGGCGACACCCTGAAGGTTGTACACCGCCTCTTTGATGGCGCGCTCATTGAGTCCGTCATTATGCGCTATGACAACCGCGTGACCATGTGCATCTCTTCGCAGGCTGGCTGCGGCATGAACTGCCCCTTCTGCGCGACCGGTCAGCAGGGTTTGACCCGTAACCTGTCCACCGCTGAAATTGTGGAGCAGGTTGTAGCCGGTGCCCGCTACCTGAAGCAGATGAAGGGTCTGGAAGAAGCAGAAGGCGGCTCTGAGGATACTCGTCCGCTGCGTGTTTCCAACATTGTGTTCATGGGTATGGGCGAGGCGCTCGCTAACTACAAGGCAACTATGGGTGCTGTGCATCGCCTGATTGATCCGGCGCCGGAGGGTCTGGGTATTTCTGCTCGAGGTCTGACCATGTCGACGGTGGGTCTGGTTCCGGGCATCCGCAAGTTTGAGCTGGAAAAGCTGCCCATTACTTTGGCGCTGTCTCTGCACGCTCCGGACGACGAGCTGCGTGATGAGCTGATTCCGATTAACCAGCGCTGGAAGGTCGACGAGACTCTGGATGCTGCGTACGACTACTACCGTACGACTGGCCGCCGCGTTTCCATTGAGTATGCGCTGATTCGCGATATTAACGATCAGGGGTGGCGTGCGGACCTGCTGGGCAAGAAGCTGGCTCAGCGTGGCCGTGGCTGGGTGCACGTGAATCCGATTCCGCTGAACCCGACTCCGGGATCAAAGTGGACTGCATCCCGTAAGGGCGTAGAACAGAACTTTGTGGAGCGTCTGCGTGCTCACGGTATTCCGACGACTATTCGTGATACTCGCGGTTCTGATATTGACGGTGCATGCGGTCAGCTTGCCGCTAAGGAAGACTAGGCAACTGAGCTTTGACCGATAAACGGTGCCCCTTTCCCACGCGAGGAAGTCCTTAAGGCTTTCTCAAAAGTGGGGGAGGGGCTTCTTCCTTTTAAACCTTAAGTGCCTGATGTCATAAATATCACGGTTGTTTTTCCCTGCTCTTTGCCGTAGAGTTAACAGTTGGTTGTTTGTGCCAGTGTTAAGTGCGCCTTAAAACGCCCCAGCACCTCACCGCGGTGAGCTCACAAACAGAAGATACATTTGCCCGCCGCACCTGCGACGGGCACCGACGTTAGCGGAGGATATGGCTAAGAAAGACGGCGTCATCGAGATTGAAGGCTCTGTGGTTGAAGCTCTGCCCAACGCGATGTTCCGTGTTGAGCTGGATAACGGCCACAAGGTTCTCGCACACATCTCGGGCAAGATGCGTCAGCACTACATTCGCATCCTGCCTGAGGACCGAGTAGTAGTGGAACTGAGCCCCTACGACCTTTCCCGAGGTCGTATCGTCTACCGTTACAAGTAAACCCGAGATAAACGTCGCCCCTGGCGGCGTTTAAATCGTGTTCAAAGGGATAACGCAGTTCCCCAACGTAAGTGAGGGAACCTCTTATCTCGCCAGTAATCAAGTTGCAATCAAAAGGAATGCGATGAAGGTCAAGCCGAGCGTTAAGCCGATCTGCGATAAGTGCAAGGTGATCCGCCGTCACGGTGTGGTCATGGTGATCTGCGAAAACCCGCGCCACAAGCAGCGCCAGGGCTAATCCCTAGCAGCTGACTTCATAGTCGCCCCGGTAAGAGGGCGGAATTGTCATAGGCACCGCTCCGAAGCAACGCCCGCGAGGCGCCTTCGGATACCTCCGGACTCAGAGGCCGGGGACCGGGTCAGAACAACCCGGGCAGTGATGCTATAGACCTCTGGAAAACAACAAGGAGAAGCCAGTATGGCACGTCTCGCTGGAGTTGATATTCCCCGCGAAAAGCGCGTGGAAGTTGCTCTCACTTACATCTACGGCGTGGGTAAGACCCGTGCACACGAAACCCTCGCTGCTACCGGCGTCAACCCTGACACCCGCGTCAAGGACCTGACCGACCAGGAGCTCGTGGCACTTCGTGACTTCATCGAAGGCAACTACAAGGTTGAAGGTGATCTTCGCCGCGAGGTTGCAGCTGACATCCGCCGTAAGGTTGAAATCGGTTCCTACCAGGGCCTGCGCCACCGCCGCGGCCTGCCGGTTCACGGTCAGCGCACCAAGACCAACGCACGTACCCGTAAGGGCCCGAAGCGTACCGTCGCAGGTAAGAAGAAGTAAGACACGTTGCTCTGTTGGATATCTCTATCCGACCAACGTATAAGTAAACCTTTGTAGGAGAATCAAAAATGCCTCCCAAGACTCGCGCTGCGGCAGCTCGTAAGACCAACCGCCGCAAGGTTAGCAAGAACATCGTTGCTGGTCAGGCTCACATCAAGTCGACCTTCAACAACACCATCGTCTCCATCACCGATCCCACCGGTGCAGTGATCTCCTGGTCCTCCGCTGGCGACATGGGCTTCAAGGGCTCCCGTAAGTCCACCCCCTACGCCGCACAGCTGGCTGCTGAGGCTGCTGCAAACCGCGCCAAGGAGCACGGCGTCCGCAAGGTTGACGTGTTCGTCAAGGGCCCCGGTTCCGGTCGCGAAACCGCAATCCGCTCCCTGCAGGCTGCAGGCCTCGAGGTCGGTTCGATCCAGGACGTTACCCCCGTTGCACACAACGGTTGCCGTCCCCCGAAGCGCCGCCGCGTCTAATTAGGTTCCTGACCTAATCCCTCGACGGGTACGCTCCACGGAGTTGTGCCCGGAGAGTACAGACACCCGTCTGCTTCCTAAGATATGTTTTCCCCAACCTGTGGGCTCATATAGCGGAGCTCACCGAAAGGAAACAAAGTGCTTATTGCACAGCGCCCCACTCTGACTGAAGAGGTCGTAGCGCCCAACCGCTCGCGCTTCACCATCGAGCCTCTGGAGCCCGGTTTCGGCTACACCATGGGTAACTCCCTCCGCCGTACTCTGCTGTCCTCCATCCCCGGCGCCGCTGTTACTAGCGTCCGCATTGATGGTGTGCTGCACGAGTTCAGCACCGTTCCCGGCGTGACCGAGGACGTCACTGAGATCATCTTGAACATCAAGAAGCTCTCCATCTCTTCTGAGAACGACGAGCCCGTCGTGGCCTACCTGCGCAAGCAGGGCGAAGGTGAACTGACCGCAGGCGACATCGAGGTTCCCGCTGGCGTGGAGATCCACAACCCGGAACTGCACCTGGCAACCCTGAACGCCTCGGCAAACTTCAACGCTGAGCTGGTTATCGAGCGCGGTCGCGGCTACGTGACTGCAGCTCAGAACAAGGTCGGCGATGGCGAGATTGGCCGTATCCCGGTTGACTCCATCTACTCCCCGGTTCTGAAGGTTACCTTCAGCGTGAACGCGACCCGTGTTGAGCAGCGCACCGACTTCGACAGCCTGACCCTGGACGTCGAAACCAAGGAAGCCATCGCACCGCGTGACGCCGTTGCTTCTGCAGGCAGCACCCTGGTCGAGCTCTTCGGCCTGGCACGTGAGCTGAACATTGCAGCTGAGGGTATTGAAGTTGGCCCGTCGCCCGCCGACGAGTCCATGGCCGCTGATCTGGCACTGCCGATCGAGGACCTGAACATGTCCGTCCGCTCCTACAACTGCCTCAAGCGCGAGGGCATCCACACCGTGGGTGAGCTCGTGACCCGCAGTGAAGCTGACCTGATGGACATCCGTAACTTCGGTGCTAAGTCCATTGACGAGGTCAAGGCAAAGCTCATCGAGCTCGGCCTGGCTCTGAAGGACTCCCCTCCCGGTTTCGAGCCTGCTGCACGCCCGCTTGATGACGAAGACGGTTCCGGCGAATAATTTCGACCGAATAGTTCACCCGGTTCCACCGGGATCAGTCAAACTTGATTCCCTAAGAGGCTCCGCTGCTGGGGCGTTAGGGAACGCAACTATGGAGATTTAACTATGCCTACTCCCACTAAGGGTCCCCGCCTCGGCGGTTCCCCGACCCACGAGCGCCACATGCTCAACAACCTGTCGGCGCAGCTGTTCCAGCACAAGCGCATCACCACCACCCTGACCAAGGCAAAGCGCCTGCGTCCGGTGGCTGAGCGCTTCATCACCTTCGGTAAGAAGGGCGACCTGGCTGCTCGCCGTCGCGTGCTGCGTTCGATTGCCGACAAGTCCGTCGTGCACGAGCTCTTCACCGTCATTGCTCCCGCAATGGCAGAGCGCCCCGGTGGTTACACCCGCATCATCAAGATCGGTAACCGCAAGGGTGACAACGCTCCCATGGCAGTCATCGAGCTCGTCATGGAGCCCGTTGCAACCAAGGGTGCAGTTGCTGAGGCAACCAAGGTTGCTGAGAAGGCAGCTGAGGCTCCCAAGGCTGAAGCAGCTGAGGGCCTGCCCGCAGGTTCCCACGCACCCCTGGAGTCCGGCGAGGCTCCCGAGGGCTTCGAGGTTAAGGGTAACGCCGATTCCATGAAGTACCACGTGCCCGGTTCCCGCTGGTACTCCAGCACCAAGGCTGAAATCTGGTTCGACTCCGCTGAGTCGGCAGAGGCTGCAGGTTACGCCCCCGCAGGTGGCGCAGCAGCACAGAAGGTTTCCGAGTAATACGGATCCCAGCTGATTTAGGCTAAGCCTAAAATATGTCAATCCGCCGTCCACTGCTGTGGGCGGCGGATTGGTGTATCTGCATACTTAACAAGGAGACGGTTCTTTGCGTATTCGCTAATACAAGAGCCAATCCGTATTCTTCAACCGTCCTTTACCGCTGAAAGGCACACCAATGCATAACGCTACTGCTTTAGAGAACCGTGAAGAACAGCCCTTCACTGCTACGCACCGCGTGCGAATTGATTGTGCCTACGACGGTTCTCTTTTTAGCGGGTGGGCTGCCCAACCGAACCTGGTTACCGTGCAGGGGGTCATTGAGAACGCCCTTGAACTGATTTTGCGGGCGCCTCACCGCGTGGTGGTCGCGGGCCGAACCGATGCCGGTGTGCATGCGGAAGCCCAGACCCTGCATTGCGATTTGAACGATGAGGATTGGACTCGCCTGCAAGGTCGAACGGGGGAGGACGACCCGACGGCTGCCCTGGGCCGCCGCCTCACCGGTGCTCTTCAGCGTTGTCTTTACGATGCGGAAGAGCAGTTGAACTTGCCGAAGAACGTTCGCGGTATTCTGCAGGGCGCTATTCAGATTCACCGCGTGAGTGAAGTTTCTTTTGAATTTGATGCGCGTTTCTCGGCTACCGGTCGCCGCTACGTATATCGCATTGCAGATGGCGCGGCGGACGGTCTTAACCCTCTGCACCGTACCTACACCTGGGCGGTACCTGAGCACCTGGATTGTGCTGATCTTAACCAGTCAGCGCAGCGGCTACTCGGTCTGCGTGATTTTCTCTCCTTCTGCAAGCCGCGTGAAGGCGCAACCACGATTCGTGAGCTACGAGAACTCAGCTTCACTCGTACTGAAAGTGGCCTTATTGAGGTGCGTGTGGTGGCTGATGCCTTCTGTCATCACATGGTGCGTTCACTCGTGGGTGCGTTGGTGCTCTACGGCACGGGTAAACGTGACGCCGCCTGGTTGCGTGAGCGGATCGAGAACCCGGGACGCGAAGCTTCGCTGACTCTGGCGCCTCCGCATGCTCTGGCACTAGCTGAGATCTACTACCCTGCTCCGGGGTTGTATGGGGAGCAGGCGGAACGTGCTCGAGCAAAGCGCGAGGGACACGAAGCACAGAGCGCTTAACGCCCTGTATATATTGAGCCCTGTCACGTTGCTCATGCGCCGTGAAGCGTCGCGGGGGAGCGCAACTACCTCAGGTGAATTACACAGATGGAATTTAAAATGTGTTTAAGGCAAAAAAAGCCCTATTTTTAAGGCTTTGGCGGTGGATTAAGCACTCGACGTCCTGTATAGTCTTGATATGTTGTGCGTGTTCTACCCGAGCGCGCTCTAAATCGCTGTCTAGTTGCAGGACGTTAAGGCGGTCTAGAGTACGGGCAGAACGGGCGGCAGCTCGGTCCTCACCCGGGTGTTCGTCATGCACGTAAGTAAAAGGCGCGATACCCAACTAAGCGCCGTATGTACATTTCGAGACAAAGGCCAATATTTTGCGCACTTATACTCCCAAGCCCGGCGAAGTCGAGCGCCAGTGGCACGTCATTGACGCCACCGACGTTGTTCTCGGCCGCCTCGCAAGCCAGACCGCTATCCTGCTGCGCGGTAAGCACAAGCCGACTTTTGCTCCCCACGTTGACACCGGTGACTTCGTTATCATCGTGAACGCTGAGAAGGTCGCCCTGACCGGTGCAAAGCTCGAGCAGAAGCGTGCATACCGCCACTCGGGTTACCCCGGCGGTCTGAAGTCCGTGAACTACGCAGAGCTGCTTGAGACCAACCCCGTTCGCGCGGTTGAGAAGGCTGTTAAGGGCATGCTGCCCAAGAACAAGCTTGCTGCACAGCAGCTCAAGAAGCTGAAGGTCTACGCTGGCCCCGAGCACCCGCACGCGGCACAGCAGCCCAAGACCTACGAATTCAACCAGGTCGCCCAGTAATTCGGGCCTACGAAGAAACAATAGGAGAAATCGTGGCTCAGAACGAAGAGCAGATCGTAGTCGAGGAAGAGCTGACCAGCTACACCTCGGAGTCCGCTGCCCCCGCAGCGGCTAAGGCAGCACGTCCGGCACTGACCGTTGCAGGCGCAGCAGTTGGTCGCCGCAAGGAAGCAGTGGCACGCGTTCGCGTTGTGCCCGGTTCCGGTAACTGGACCATCAACGGTCGTAGCCTGGAAGACTACTTCCCCAACAAGCTGCACCAGCAGGACGTCAACCAGCCCTTCAAGCTCCTCGAGCTTGAGGGTGCATACGACGTCATCGCACGCATCAACGGTGGTGGCCCCTCCGGTCAGGCAGGTGCTCTGCGCCTGGGTATCGCTCGTGCACTGAACGAGATCGACCGCGAGAACAACCGCCCCGCACTGAAGAAGGCTGGCTACCTGACCCGTGACGCACGCGTCATCGAGCGTAAGAAGGCTGGTCTTAAGAAGGCACGCAAGGCTTCGCAGTTCTCCAAGCGTTAATCGCTGGTTTTCACGAAGCGTTACGCCCCGTCTCTCCCTAGAGAGCGGGGCGTTTTGCGTATCTACTCACCGTGAACGTTACAAGGTTATAGGGTGCATGTAACTGTTACGTTTGTTCATCGAAGAGCACACCGGTAGAGTTAAAGAGTCAAAGCAGACAGGAAGAAAAGAGTACTCATGGCAGAGCAGAATCCCTCCACCCAGCCCGAAGAGAAGGCTGTGGAGGCTCCTCAGACTGAAGCCCACCAGCACACCGCTGAAGGCGCACACGCACACACCGGTTCTGAGAAGAAACAAGCCATTAAGGAAGCCCTGAAGCCCCAGGCACGCCGCACCTCCGTTGTTGAAGACTACTCGGCAGAGCTGGACGAAATGGCTTCCCTCACCCGTGCCCTCGGCAAGGACAAGAAGGACGACGAGATTTCTCAGGCTTGGAAGAAGGGTTACCCCTACGACACCAAGCTCAGCCGCAAGGCATACGAGAAGGAAAAGCGTGCCCTGCAGATCGAGCTGCTGAAGCTACAGCTCTGGGCTAAGTCCACCGGTCAGAAGATCCTCATCATCTTTGAGGGCCGTGACGCAGCAGGTAAGGGTGGCTCCATTAAGCGCTTCACCGAGCACCTGAACCCCCGTGGCGCTCGCGTTGTCGCACTGGAGAAGCCGACCGATATCGAGCAGACCCAGTGGTACTTCCAGCGCTACATCAAGCACCTGCCCTCCGGCGGCGAAATCGTCCTGATGGACCGCTCCTGGTACAACCGTGCCGGTGTTGAGCGCGTTATGGGCTACTGCACCCAGGCACAGTACTTCGAGTTCATGCGCGAAGTTCCGGACCTGGAGCGCATGCTGGTGAACTCCGGTATTCACATCATCAAGTTCTGGTTCTCCGTCACCCGCGAAGAGCAGCTCGCACGCTTCACCTCCCGCCGTACCGACCCGGTCCGTCAGTGGAAGCTTTCCCCCACCGACCTGGCATCCCTGGACAAGTGGGACGACTACACCGCGGCAAAGGAAGCAATGTTCTTCTACACCCACACCGGTGACGCCCCCTGGACCGTTATCAAGTCCAACGACAAGAAGCGCGCACGTCTGGAAGCAATGCGTTACGTGCTCTCCCAGTTCGACTACCCCGCCAAGGACGAGGCCGTTGTCGGCGAGCTCGATTCGCTGATCGTTCGCTCCGCCTCCGACGTCTTCGAGGACGAGTCCGGCGACTCTCCCGACGGTTTCCCGGTCGTCAAGTAATCGTTGTGAACGGTGCATGAGCCTCGGCTCACCCTACGCGGTATAGCCGCGTAAACAGCTTGCGCTATAAAGGTGCCTGTCTCTCTTTTCCCAACCTCGGGAACGGAGAGCAGGCGCCTTTGCGTGTCTGCAGAAACATTAGCTATGAAGCACATATGTAGCCGCTGAAAATCACTTTCTGATTCTGAAGAAAATGCGGTGTATACGCCTGAGGAGAGTTATGCGCATCGTAAAATAAAAGGGTGACTGAACGACTTTTTGGAACCGACGGCGTACGCGGTCTGGCAAACGATGTAATTACTCCCGCCCTGGCTATGGAGCTCGCGCAGGCGGCCTCTATTGTGCTGGGCTTTGACACGGTAGAAGAGGGCGTACGCCCCCGTGCCGTGATCGCAAATGACTCCCGATCCTCTGCAGACTTTATTGTCTCTGCGATGAAGGCTGGCTTCGCTAGCTCAGGCGTTGACGTGCTGGACGCAGGTATCGTCCCCACCCCCGCAGCAGCGTACCTGGTGGCGCACACCGGAGCTGACTTCGGCGTGATGATTTCTGCATCGCACAACCCCGCAGCGGACAACGGTATTAAGTTCTTGGCACGTGGCGGCCAGAAGCTGGAAGACTCCGTCGAGGACGCTATTGAGCGCGTCTACCGTGAGAAGTCCTTCCGCTACCCGACCGGTGGCGCTGTGGGTACCGTCAAGCCTCTGGAGAACGGTACCGAAGCTTACGTGAAGCACCTGGTTTCCACTCTGCCCGAGGGCAAGCCCCTCACCGGCAAGAAGATTGTTCTGGACTGCGCAAACGGTGCAGCATACGCGGCATCTCCCGCAGCTTTCGAGGCGCTGGGTGCAGAGGTCATCGCACTGGCTGTAGAGCCCAACGGCACCAACATCAACGACGGCGTGGGCTCCACCCACCCCGAGAAGCTGCAGGCAGCAGTGGTTGAGCACGGTGCAGACCTCGGTATCGCACACGACGGCGACTCTGACCGCTGCCAGGCAGTTGACGAGAAGGGCAACCTGGTAGACGGCGACCAGATTATGGCTATCCTGGCTGTTGCCGCTAAGCGCGAAGGCAAGCTCGCCAAGGACACCCTCGTCGCAACTGTGATGAGCAGCCTGGGCCTGGAGCTGTACCTGCGCGAGCACGGCATTACCCTCGGCCGCACCGCTGTGGGCGACCGCTACGTCCTCGAGTCTATGCGTGAGCACGGCTACAACCTCGGCGGCGAGCAGTCCGGCCACGTCATCATGAGCGACTACGCAACCACCGGTGACGGCGTTCTGACCGGCATCCAGCTGGCTGCAGAGGTGGCACGTAGCGGTCAGCCCCTCTCGGAGCTGGCATCCCGCATGCAGCCCACCCCGCAGCGCCTAATTAACGTCAAGGGCGTTGACCGTGGGGCGGTCAAGACCAACGAGGCGCTCGCTACCGCCGTGAGCGAGGCTGAAGGCGTACTGGGTGAGAGCGGCCGCGTGTTGCTGCGTGCATCCGGCACTGAGCCTCTGGTCCGCGTGATGGTTGAAGCTGCAACCCAGGAGCAGGCCGATGAGGTTGCTCAGCAGCTGGCAGACGTTGTGGCTAAGGAACTGGCACTCTAAACGTATTCTCTTCCGGTGCGAAGACCGGAATGGAGGATAGAGAAAGGGCTGGGAAGGTGTTACCTTCCCAGCCCTTCTTCGTTATCTTGGGCGGGTGTAGGGGATAAGGATACGGAAAACCCCCGTATCCACAGGGGATACGGGGGTTTGAAAGTTAGTGTTAGAGAGCAGAGAAATTACTTCTTTGCCAGAGCGTCGCGGATCTCCTTCAGGAGGTCAAGCTCGGTCTCTTCCTTTTCAATAGCCTCGTCTTCAGCCTTCTTCTTAGCCAGCGCGAGTTCAGTCAGCTTCTGAGTGGGCACAACAACTGCGAAGTACACAGCAGCTGCAATCAGGATGAAGTTGACAATAGCGGTCAGGAACACGCCAACCTTGATCTGGCCGAAGACCAGGAAGTTGTCGAAGTTGGGGGAGCCAACCAGCATGGAGATAGCCGGCATCAGGACGGCCTGGACAAGCGAGGTCACCACAGCGGTGAAGGCGGTACCCATAATCAGACCAACTGCGAGGTCGATGACGTTACCGCGGATTACAAAATCTTTAAAACCCTTAAGCATGAGATATAGAATAGCGCCTTTCAGGTGTTCAAAATGCCATATTCTGAGAAAATTTTCACCGTAAAGCATGTGTTTTTCTTCACAATGGTTCTATGGTGCCCAATACTTAAGGTCTATGTCACATGAAGTTGAGTAAAAATCTCTGTAGACCCTGTAAAACCGCGGATTTACGGGTGATATACGCAAGAAAATATGCATATGCTGTGCCTATTTATTTCTGACATGGAAGCTAGAAATACGATACACATCACCGCTCAACGCGCCTGGCGGTACCGCGCGGTTAGCTCAGAGGCTAGTTTGCACTTGCATAATCGGGTGCCGCGCCCGTACCGATAAACTCCTCAAAAGTCTTCGCGCCCGAAGACACATATTCTTGAGCAGTCTGCACACCCACATACCGGTAATGCCACGGCTCAAAACGATAGCCAGTCACTGACTGACGGCCATCAGGGAAACGCAAAATATATCCGTAACGCGGAGCATTCTTCGCCAACCACTGGCCAGCCAGCGTATCGCGGTAACACTCCTCCAGCCGGCACCCCTCAGGAGAAGCGAAATCAATCGCCAAACCTGTCTGATGCTCCGAATATCCGGGACGCGCCGACAACTGATCTGCCACCTGCTGACCGTTCACTGAAACCCAATACTGATAGGTCTGCTGCTGCACCGCATATGAACGATACGCGCTAGAAACAAGCAGGGTCACACCATCAGCAGCAGCCGCATCAATCATCGTGTCCGCTGCCTTAGCCGCCTCGGCACGCAACTGCTGACCATAGAAATCCACCAGGTCACTCGGCTCCCAATCCAGCTGCGCAAAGGGACGCATCTTATTCACAAGACAACGCAGCGAATCCGGCTGAGCCTCAACACTCGGCTGCGCTGGAGCGAGCGTGGCGGATCCCGATGCGCTCGCAGAAGCGGTGGGGGAGGGAATAGTTGAAGAGGCAACACCGGTGGGAGAAGGGATGCCAGAAGCCGAAGCGCTTGCCGCCGAGGGCGAAGATGCAGCAGAGGAAGAGGCTGCAGAAGATGCAGAAGAAGATGCAGAAGAAGATGCAGAAGAAGCTGACGAAGAAGCGCCCTGACCCTGCGAACCGCATGCTGCCAGTAACGCGGTGCCACCAACGCCCAAAGCCGCACCCAGAAGAGTGCGACGGTTCATCACAGAACTTTCAAAAGACCGCTGAGAATCGGATGTGCGGCGCGGGGAATTCACAATAACTCCTAATCATGGTGCGTAACGGTGCATACAAAAAGCGCCGGAAGCCTAAACCCACCCCGCGAGGGAGTGGAGCCTCCGGCGCCTTCTTCTAGAATGCACCACAAATGCATGACACGAGTGGCAAAAGCCGCACAAGAACACTAAAAGCCCAAAAAGCCTCTAATTCTTACGCAGAAGAACCTGCTCCACGGTATGCTCAGCACCCTTCTGCAGAATCAAATGCGCACGAGCACGAGTCGGCAAAACATTCTGCACCAGGTTCGGCTCATTCACGCTCTTCCAAATGCCGGTTGCTACCTCGACCGCCTGCTCATCGCTCAGCTCCGCATAACGCTTGAAATACGACTCAGGATTCGTAAAAGCCGAAGAACGCAGCGTCAAGAAACGATTCACATACCAGCGCTCAATATCCTCAGTGCGGGCATCCACATAAATAGAGAAATCAAAGAAATCACTCAGCGTCAAATCGGAAGTCTCCGGACCCTCAGCCTGCGAAGGCGCCAAAACATTCAGGCCCTCAAGAATCAGCACATCCGGTGCCGTAACCTCAATGTGCTCATCCGGCATGATGTCGTAATACAAATGCGAATACTTCGGTGCCACCACGCGCTCCGCACCAGACTTCACCTGCGACACAAAATTCAATAGAGCGCGGCGATCATATGACTCAGGAAAACCCTTACGGTGCATAATGCCGCGACGCTGCAGCTCCGCATTCGGATACAAGAAACCATCCGTAGTCACCAGCTGAACCTTCGGGGTAGAAGGCCAACGGCTCAATAACGCCTGCAAAATACGCGCCGTCGTCGACTTGCCCACAGCAACAGAACCCGCCACACCAATAATGAACGGGACACGCCGCTGAGACACATGCAGAAAATCATTTGTCATATGGTTCAGTGAAGACGCAGCCGTCACATACAGATTCAGAAGACGAGAAACAGGCAGATAAATACGCTGCACCTCTTCAAGGTCGACAGTTTCACCCAGACCTCGAAGAGACTCAATCTCCTCAGCACTGAGGGGGACAGAAATCTCATCGGCTAGGTGCGACCAACGGGAACGGTCAAGACGCATGAAACGGTCATCGCCAGAAAAATACGGTGCGGTGCTCATTTATCTAAGTGTACGAACTTTCAGCCCGCGGGGAAAATACCTACTCTCACGGTTTGTCCGAAGAAATAAATTTATGGAAAGAAAAGGATAAAACCCGAAAAGCTAGGAAAGCCACAATAAACGTGATGTGTAACGGTATTTCACCGTGCGCATATTCGGATACTTGTGGGATAAACTTATAGCATGTGTGGAATCGTAGGATATGTAGGTCTGGACACTGCTCCGGACGGTAACAAGTTTGATCACAACGCATACGATGTGGTCCTCGAAGGTCTGCGCCGCCAGGAATACCGCGGCTATGACTCTGCTGGCGTGGCACTGGTGTGCCCCGACGGCATCGTATTCCGTAAGAAGGCAGGCAAGCTCCTGAACCTCGAAAACGAGGTCAAGGAAAACCCCCTGCCGGACTCCCAGATTGGTATCGGTCACACCCGTTGGGCAACCCACGGTGGACCCACTGACAACAACGCTCACCCCCACGTTGTCGACAACGGCCGCCTCGCCGTCGTTCACAACGGTATTATCGAAAACTTCGCAGAACTGCGCGCTGAACTGATCTCTGAAGGCGTAGAGTTCGCATCCCAGACCGACACCGAGGTAGCTGCAGCAACCATCGCAAGCATCTACAACAAGCTCGGTACCGGTGACCTCACCGAGGCAGTACGCGTTGCATCCAACCGTATGGAAGGTGCTTTCACCATCCTGGCTGTTCACGCCGACCACCCGGACCGCGTTGTGGCAACCCGCCGCAACTCCCCGCTGGTTATCGGCCTGGGTGAGAACGAGAACTTCCTCGGCTCTGACGTCTCCGCGTTCATTGATTACACCAAGGAAGCCGTCGAGATGGGTCAGGATCAGATCGTGACCATCACCGGCACCGACTACTCCATCATCGACTTCGAAGGCAACCCCGCAGAGGGCAAGCCCTTCCACATCGAGTGGGACGCAGCAGCAGCCGAAAAGGGCGGCTACAACTCCTTCATGGAGAAGGAAATCCACGAGCAGCCCACCGCAGTTGAGCAGACCCTCATGGGCCGCCTCGACGAGAACGGCAACCTGACCCTCGACGAACTGAACATTGACGACTCGGTGCTGCGCTCGATCGACAAGATCATCGTCGTTGCATGTGGTACCGCAGCATACGCAGGCCAGGTGGCACGCTACGCCATCGAGCACTGGTGCCGCATCCCCACCGAGGTTGAGCTCGCACACGAGTTCCGCTACCGCGACCCCATCGTGAACGAGAAGACCCTCATCGTGGCACTCTCGCAGTCCGGTGAAACCATGGACACCCTGATGGCTGTGCGTCACGCACGCGAACAGGGCGCAAAGGTTATCTCCATCTGCAACACCCACGGATCGACCCTGCCCCGCGAATCCGACGCTGCGCTGTACACCCACGCAGGCCCCGAAATCGCAGTGGCATCCACCAAGGCATTCCTGGCACAGATCACCGCAGCATACCTGCTCGGCCTGTACCTGGCACAGCTGCGCGGCAACAAGTACAAGGACGAAATCGCATCGATCCTCGCCGAGCTGCAGAACATGCCCGCAAAGATCCAGAAGGTCATCGACAACGACACCCAGGTCAAGGAACTGGGCGTCGAAATGAAGGATGCTTCCTCCGTGATCTTCCTCGGTCGCCACGTGGGCTTCCCCGTCGCAATGGAAGGCGCGCTCAAGCTCAAGGAAATCACCTACATCCACGCTGAAGGCTTCGCAGCAGGCGAGCTCAAGCACGGCCCCATCGCACTGATCGATGAAGGCCAGCCGGTCATCGTAGTGGTTCCCTCCGCAAACGGTCGCGACTCCCTGCACGGCAAGGTCGTCTCCAACATCCAGGAAGTGCGCGCACGCGGCGCCTTCACCATCGTCATCGCCGAGGAAGGCGACGAGGCAGTCAAGCCCTACGCAGACCGCCTCATCACCGTCCCGGCATGCCCCTCGCTGCTGCAGCCCCTGCTGGCAACCGTGCCCCTGCAGATCTTCGCATGCGCACTGGCAGAAGCTAAGGGCCTGGACGTTGACCAGCCGCGTAACCTCGCAAAGTCCGTGACCGTGGAGTAATCCTCGGAAATTGCCTCAGCGATAACGAAAGGGCGGTGGTTGAGTTCTTAGAGAACTCAACCACCGCCCTTGTCGTTTAACCAGACCCTCAACGAGGGCAGCACCCCAACCAAAATAGAAGCAACGAAATAGGCCGCATCAAGGCGTCATATTTGACGCTAAACCGCCCAAAAGACGCGAACCTCGCTAGACTTAAAACAAGAGAAACCGCAAACAGGACGCGGCCACCACCCCTACCGCAGAAGGTGAAGCTCATGATTATGGGAATCGGCGTAGATACCGTCAACATCGAACGATTCGAACGAATCGTGACCGAAACACCCGCCTTCGTCCGCCGCGTCTTCACCCCCAACGAACGCACCCGGAACGTGCGCTCCCAAGCCGTACGATTTGCCGCCAAAGAAGCCGTCGCAAAAGTACTCGGAGCACCCGCAGGACTCAACTGGCAAGACTGCGAAGTAGCCACCGCCGAAAGTGGCCAGCCCTACCTCATCATTCAGGGCACCATCGCCCGCCGAGCCAAAGAACTCGGCATCAACCGCATCCACCTCTCGCTGACCCACGACGAACCCATGGCTATCGCCATCGCAACCGCCGAATACCTCAGCGACGCAGAACTGGCGCACCTGCAAAAGTTCAACCCCGAAAGCTACCGACTCAGCGTCATCGCCGGAGATGACACCGACGACTAACGCAGAGCCACACCAACACCACACCAGGTGACCCCTAAGGCCCGCACGGTGCCACCCAAGGAGACAGCAATGAAGCTCATCTACACTGCTTCCCAGGTACGCGAAGCAGAAAAGCCCTACATCGAAGCCGCCGACTACGACGGCTACCTCATGCAACGCGCCGCAGACGCCGTCGCAGCCGAAGCGCAGGACCTGCTCCGCGGCAAGGAGAAAGCAAAAATCCTGCTGCTCATCGGCCCGGGCAACAACGGCGCAGACACCATCTACGCCGGTGCCCGCCTCAGCGCCAAGGGCCACCGCGTTGACGCAGTCATCTTCGACTCCAGCGAAAAGAACCTCGAACTCATCGCCCGCGAAGGCGGCGAAGGCACCCGCGTACTCGACCCCGAACACACCCTCGAACACCTTATCGGCTACGACCTGACCATTGACGGCATCCTGGGTACCGGCTCCAGCGGCGCCGTACGCGGTAGCGCCGGCGAATACCTGAGCACCCTGCGCGAAGCCCAGAAGAACGGCAAGCTCGGCGCAGTCCTCGCCGTAGACACCCCCTCCGGAGTCGACAACAACCGCGGAACCGTGCACGAACCCTCCCTGCGCGCCGATCGCACCGTCACCTTCATCGGCCACAAGCTACCGGCAGGCACCTGCCACAGCGTCCACTCCGGAGACATCAAACTCTACGACCTGGGCGTTCCCGAAGCCCTCAACGCCCACAAGCCCGCCCTGCGCGTCCTCGACCGCGAAGACTACCGCGAACTCATCGAAGTACCCGACGAGCACTCCCACAAGTACACCCGCGGCGTACTGGGCATGCTCACCGGAAGCCTCGAATACCCCGGTGCAGCCCTCATGAGCGTACGCGCAGCCCTCAACACCGGCGTGGGCATGGTCCGCTTCAACGCCAACTCTCACGAGCTACGCCAGCTCATGATTGCTCACAACCCCGAAACCGTCTACTTCAGCGGCGCCCCCGCCTTGCAGAGGGTCACCGTCTGGGCCGGCGGATCTGGCTCTAGCCACGACTCGCTGGATAAGAACCGCTACCTGCTCCACTCGCCCGAACCCGCCATCCTCGACGCTGGCGCCTGCGACCTGGCGGCAGAATACCTGGCAACCGGCAAGCACCTCGGCTCCCACAAGATCCTCACCCCGCACGCCGCAGAGCTCGAACGCTTCCTGCGCATCGTGCACGAGCTCGCCCCCGAAACCTGGAAGAAGCACCTGGGTGACGCCATCGTACCCAGCCGCAAGGATATCGACGCAGAGCCCTTCCGCTGGGTGCGTGCCGCCTCCGAGCTTTCCGGTGCCACCGTCATGCTCAAGGGCGGCTACACGCTCATTGCGGCACCCAACGGCGCCACCTACAGCGTTGCCGGAGGAAGCCCCTGGCTCGCCACCGCAGGCAGCGGCGACACCCTCACCGGCATCTACGGCGCCCTGCTCGCCCAAACCGTAGCCGCCTTCGACGCCCGCGGAGAAGCCCTAGAAGGGTGCACCTTCGCCTCCATCGGCGCGCTCGCAGTCTACCTGCACGGTGAAGCAGCACGCGCCAGCGCCACCGGAAGCGTCAAGGACGCTCTGCCCGGCCCGGCACCCGCAACCCGCGTCGCGCAGATGCTCCCCGAAGTCATCGCGCGCCTCATCGCCGAATAGGGGAACAGAACTAGCGCCCTGATGTTCTGACGCTTGTCTAGAAGCGAAGAGCTGACCAGACACCCTGGGCACACAGAAGGGGCGTGAATCCACCGGAATTGGATTCACGCCCCTTCAACGCGCTTATATCAATACACGATGCCGAGCTGCCTGTGCCGGGACAGCATCACTAAAAACCGGCATACGAACCAGCGGGAGAAACTCCCACCATCCTTCTTAGTACGCGCCTTCCTTAGCGAAAACCGCACGGACAGTACGCAGAAGAATAATGAAGTCACCGGTAAGCGACCAGTTCTCAACATAGTAGAGATCCAGACGAACCGACTCTTCCCAGGAGAGATCACTACGACCCGAAACCTGCCACAGGCCGGTAATACCCGGCTTCACCAGCAGACGGCGGTACGCAATGTCCTCGTACTGCTCAACTTCCTCAACCAGCGGAGGACGCGGACCCACCAGCGACATATCGCCAATGAACACGTTCCACAGCTGAGGCAGCTCATCAATCGAGTACTTACGGATGAACTTACCAATGGGGGTAATACGCGGGTCGTCCTTCATCTTGAAGAGCACGCCGTTACCCTCGTTCTGCTCCATGAGGCGCTTCTTGACCTCTTCAGCGTCAGTACGCATCGAACGGAACTTCACCATCTTGAAAAGCTCACCGTTCAGACCCACACGGTTCTGAAGGAAGAAGACCGGGCCGCCATCACGCTTAACCAGCAGAGCAACCACCAGGAACAGCGGAGAGAGCAGAATCAAACCCAGACCCGAGGACACAACGTCCACGGCGCGCTTGAAGAACGCCGACAGACCGGTAATACGCGGAGTCGACACGTGCACCAGCGGCAGACCGTTCAGCGGCTGCATGTGCATACGCGGACCAGCAATATCGGTCGTAGCCGGAGCCATAATCAGCGAAATATGCGCATCCGCCAGCTTCCAACCCAGCAGACGAACCTGATCCGGGCTCAAGTGATGGCCATTCGTAACAGCGACCATGTGAATATCATTCTCGCGGATAGCTTCCATAATGTCAGCCGGAGAAGTGCTGTAACCAAGCACCGGAATCGGCGCACCAGCAACAGTAGTACCGGGAGTGAAACCGGGCAGGTAGAACGCAGCGGGGGACAGGCCGGAAGCAACCACATCCTTCAAGTTCTTATACAGGTGCTGACCGGTCGTCACATCAGAAATAATCATGACGCGAGTCAGCGCGCGACCGCGAGTACGCGAACGCACCAGACCCTGACGAATAACCCAACGCTCCATCAGCAGGAAGAACAGACCCAGCGGATAAGCAATCAGCAGGTACATGCGGGTGACGTCAACCTTGAGGAAGAACGCCACAATAATCAGCAGGCAGAAGAAATAAGTACTGCCGCGAGTAATGAGGCGGTACTCCTCAGTGCCGAAACCCATAATGCGCAGGCTACGGGAGCCGTTCACCTGGAGAATAAACCACCAGCCAACGGTCAGGCCAATACCCAAGAAGATATAGTCCATCGCGGGTACGCGGCCATCGAGAACATTAATAGGCCAAACGTTCACATAGGGCAGGTCAGCATTCTCCCACCCGAAACGAATCAGATGCGCAGCGATAACCGCAACAGCAATGGCGAGAAAATCGCCAAAGTAAAGGGCACGCTGAACCTTGGGATGCCAGCTTCGCTTGATAACGAAGTCTGAACCCCACATTTTTTTAAGACGATCTTGTACTTTCAACGGTGTAATCTTCCCCGGAAATTTGTCCTGTGTCGTGGACTGAGAGCGGCGAATAGGCACATTTACCCCTAATTATCGGTGAATAGGGAAATCGTGTCCTAATCTTTGTTCTGAATGAATGAGTGAACCCTTAATCTTGCTGAGTGAATAATGGCAGAGATTACGGTAAAGGCACTGGTTAGGCGCCTAGTGGAGCGTTATATGAGCCCACAGAGCGCATAAACGTGTTCCGTAAACTATTCTACGGGGTCGGGGGTCTCACGTCTCGAAGAATGAAGAGGCAAAGCCGCTCCGGTGTGATGAAATCAATCACAGAAAAAGAAGAGAATAAGAGCCTCCGGGAAGAATGCCTAGTGGAGCTAAGAAACTCCAAAAACTATCGGTATGTTTCACGCACCTGCAGGAAAACAATAACCGGCATATAAAAAGACAAATCCCGGAGGCTCAATAACAAGCCCTACGCACACGGCGTAAAAGGGACATTAAGGGCGCTCAAGCCCCGCACGATCCAAAATGAAATCAATCATCGGTTCATAGCGACGCGGCGGAACGTTATCATCCATCGGCACACACACCGGCAAATCTCCCTGCTCAGCCGCAACAAACAGACCCGGATCATTACAATCCGCAATGCCAATCGTCAGCAGCTTACGAGTAGACGCCGCATAACCACCCATACCGTGATCCGAAACCACCAGATCCGGGGTCACGCCGCGCGCCTCCAGCTGATTCAAAGCGATGCGCATCGGACCGGGGAAATGCGTATGCTGCAGGTTGCCGTACTGCTCAAACATCACGACATCCATAATCTGGCGGATGTCACCGTCAAGGAAACGCTCGCCCTCCTCAATCTGAAGAACCTCCGCGCCAGCAGCCTTCGCTGCCGCAGCCATCACCGCGTAAATGGGGAACAGACCCGCCGGGTGACCGGTCGCAAACAGAATGCGGGAGCCAGCACGCACTGCCTCACCGAAAATGCGGGCGTACTCCTCCAGGGCGCTGATGCACTGCTCGGCACCAATCGTGTCCTGGCCGTGAGTGTGCGAACGGTCCGGGTTCAGACCCGCGCGGCGGACCATCACCTCAAATACCGAATCGTAATCCCACTCGCGGGTCCACTGAACACCAAACTCAAGGTGCTCATTGCCATCCAGGAAACCCTGAATATGGTCCAGATTATTCTCACGCGGGGTCGCCACCTCGCCGGTAATGCGCACCGAATCCAGGTATGCGGCGAACTCATCGCGGCTCATGGAGAAAGACATCAAAACTCCTCACAACGTCAAAAATAAATTACTGCGAGATACCCTGACGTACCTCGGCATAAGCTTCAAGGGTCCTGCGTGCTGTCTGATCCCAACCCATCGTGCGGGCACGCGCCGCAGCGTTCGCACCCAACGAATGACGCAGATACGGCGCACGGACCAGGCGTTCAATAGCAGCCGCCCAACGCTCCGGAGTACGAGGCGCCACCAGCAGGCCCGTACGGTGGTTCTCCACCGCATAGCGCAGACCGTCAGCATCCGTAGCGAGCACCGCAGCGCCACACGCCTGCGCCTCCAACGCCACCAGACCGAACGTTTCAGAAGAGGATGGGGATGCCACAATATCGGCAGCACGGAAAATATTCGCCAACTCAGACGCCGGAACCGGGTCCTTCAAATGCACCCGATCTGCCACACCCAGCTGCTTCGCGCGTGCCAGCAGACAGCGCTCATAATCCGAATCGGAACGACCAATAATATCCACATCCACCTGCAAATCCTCGGGGAGCAGCGCGAGCGCCTCCACCAGCAGATGCGGACCCTTCAACGGCTGAGGCCTGCCGGCAAAAACAATGCGGCAACGAGTCTCCGAGGTGTCATTGAGCGGATGCACGCCCGGAATCGTATGGAAAATCGAAGTGTCGACACCCGGCGGGATAGTGGCAAGCTTCTGCGCGTCCGTACCGTAGTACTCGCTCATCTGCTGCGCCTCCAGGGGAGTGTTCACAATGACCCGGCTCGCGTAGCTACTCATCAGCCGCTCGGCGCGGTAGCGTTCCTCGGGTTCGGGCGCCTCGCCTTCGCCGCGGCGCGCGTCCTTGGCGGCAGCCGTCGTGTGGGGAGTAAAAAGAACAGGAACGGGGGAGCCGGCACCCTTCGCCGACCACAGCTCGGATGCGCGAGCGGCAGCCTGACCCGACAGCCAATAGTGGGCGTGAATAATATCCGGGGTGTACAGCGCCTGCTCCACGCATGCCTGCGCAAAATCATCGGTGACCGTAGCCAGCTCATTCTTAGAAAGACCACGGGCGGAAGGAAGATCAAGGCTGTGGCGCACAAGGCGCTCGCCGGGCTGAGGCGGCTGACGGAACGGCGAATCAGCCGGAAGCGCCTCACCGCGGTCCAGGGTGAAAACCTCAACCCGTAGCTCCGGGTCCAGCTCCAGCATGGCATGCACCGACCGGGCAATATAGACGTTCATGCCGCCTGCATCTCCGCTACCGGGCTGCGCAAAAGGGTCGGTGTGCATGGAATACATGTGAACCGTCCGAACCGGCGGCAGAGTGCTCATCGATGCTTTCCTCTCTAAAGGGGTACCTGACCTAGTGTAGCGCGACAGGACTTTCGCACAGCGGGAGGTCTAGAATTTACTAGAAGAGAGGCTGCTCAAGTACAGCCTGTAGTACCCGCCCGTCAGAAACGAAGGACCATGACTCACCCTCAGCAGCCTGCCGAACCGCTTTACTGCCCGCCCTGCACTCCCGGCCAGGTGGAACGTAGCGCCACGATTGATCTTGACGCGCTGGAACATAACGTGCGCCGCCTCAAGGAACTCATTGGTGACCGCGTGCTCATCGCTGTGATTAAGGCGGATGCGTACGGTCACGGCGCGTACCCGGTGGCACGTTCGGCTATTGCCGCCGGTGCCGACCTGCTGGGCGTGGTGCACGTGAATGAGGCGCTGGAACTGCGCGCTGACGGTATTGATGCGCCGCTCATGGCGTGGCTGCACACCCCCTCTACCGACTTTGACGCAGCACTGCAGGAGAAGATTCGTCTGGGTGTTTCCGGTTGGGATCTGGAGGCGGTTGCCGCCGCCGCTGAACGCACCGGCGAGCGCGCTATCGTGCATCTGAAGGCTGATACCGGTCTGGGTCGTAACGGCGCCACCGCGGCGGATTGGCCTGCGCTGGTGGCTCGCGCCGCATCTCTGGAGGATGCCGGTCTGATTACGGTTGAGGGTATTTTCAGCCACCTGGCGGTTGCGGATGAGCCGACCCGCGCTGAGACTGCCCAACAGCTCGACACCCTGGATACTTTTGTGGCTCAGGCACGCGAAGCTGGCCTGGACCCGAAGATTGTGCATCTGGCGAATTCACCGGCGACCCTGACCGCCTCCCTGGAGGGTTGGGATACGGAGGAGCGTCTGCTCGGTGACGGTGTGCGTTGCGGCCTTGCTCTGTACGGTCTCTCTCCGCTGCCGGAGGTGACCTCCAAGGAATTGGGCTTGAAGCCCGTCATGACGGTGGGTAGCTACATTGCCGCCGTGAAGGAAGTTCCTGCAGGCCAGGGCGTTTCCTACGGTCTGCGCTACCACACTCCCAAGGCAACCACCCTGGCGCTGGTGCCGCTCGGCTACGCTGACGGCGTGCCGCGCATTGCGGAGAACGCGCCGGTGCGCATCTACCCGGGTGCGCAGAATACGGAGAGCGGCGCCGTGCCCAATAACGCGGAGGGTACGACCTACCGTGTAGTCGGTCGCGTCGCCATGGACCAGATGGTCGTTGACCTGGGCGAACCCGGCCTGAGCGACCCCGCCCTGGGCTACCTGGGTGCCCCCGCCGTCCTCTTCGGTGCCGGCGAAAACCCGCCCGTGGAAGAATGGGCGGAAGCCGCGCAGACCATTAACTATGAAATCGTGACCCGCATTTCTCCTCGCGTGGAGCGCCTCTACGCCGGCGGCTCCTGGGTTGAAGCTGAGCTGAACGAGCTGTGGGGCACCGGCGAGGAGCAGGAGAGCTAATGAGCGCTGAGTACATTTCAGCCGCCCTCGACCTGGACGTGACCGGTCCCGACCATACCCGCCGTCTGGCGCTCACCCTGGCGCAGCACCTGAACGCCGGGGACGTACTGCTCCTCTCGGGTGAGCTCGGTGCGGGTAAGACCACGTTCACCCGCTCCCTGGGCGAAGGCCTGGGCGTGCGCGAGGGCGTTATCTCACCGACCTTCGTGCTCTCGCGCGTGCACCCGAACCTGCCGGATGGCCCCCGACCCGGCGGCCCCGACCTGGTGCACGTGGACGCCTACCGCCTCTCCAGCGCAGAAGAGCTCGACGACCTGGACCTGGAGTTCTCCCTGCCGCGCTCGGTGACCGTCATCGAGTGGGGCCGCGATAAGGCTGAGCACCTGAGCGATTCCCGTCTGGAACTGGACTTCACCCGACTGACCGGCGCGGATGCACGCTTCGCCTACTCGGGCGCCGAAGAGTTCAGCTGGGACGACGAAGCTGAGGACGAAAGCGACGAGGAAACGGACACCCCCGAGCCTCGCCTGCTGCGGGTGCGCGCCTTCGGCCCCCGCTGGGAGCACGCTTTCGACGCCCTGGAAGAGGCCCTGCAGAGCGCCTAGAGCCCGCGCGCTAGAATGATAGAGTGCTAGTACTTGCCCTTGATTCATCCGCCACCGCTTCTGTGGCGCTCGCCCGTGTGCACGGCTCCGAAGCCGGTGCGTCCTTCGAAATCCTCGCCCGCTACGAGAGCGAAGATACCCGCTCCCACGCTGAGGTGATGGGCCCCTACGCGCAGGCTGCCCTGCAGGACGCCGGCGTGCGCGGCGAAGATTTGGATGCGATTCTGACCGGTACCGGCCCGGGACCTTTTACGGGTCTTCGCGCCGGTATCGTTACTGCGCGCGCCCTGGGTTTTGCCTGGTCGGTGCCGGTGTACGGCATGATGAGCTTGACCGCCCTTGCTGAGCGCGCTGTATCTGGCGCGGCTGCAGGGGATACTGCCGGGGAAAGCTCCGGGGAAGAGAACGTAGAACGAGCGTTCGCCTCTGCTGAAGGTGCTGAGCTTGTAGAAGGTGCTGAGCTACTCGTGCTCTCCGACGCGCGCCGCCGCGAAGTCTACTCCGCCCGCTACCGCGTGGAGGCTGCAGGCTACACCCTGGTGGACGGCCCGAACGTATGCCCCGCCTCCGAAATTCTGCCCGGTGAAGGCCCCTCCTACGCCTACGGCTACGGTGCCGGCCTGTACGCCGAGGCCCTCGAAGAGCACGGCTGGACCATCGTCGATTCCGCCCGCAAGGTTCACCCGCACGCCGAGTACCTGGTTGCCGCCGCGGCGCGCCTGGGCGTAGAGAACCTGAGCGAGGACACCTCCGCCCAGTACCTGCGCGACTCGGACGCAAAGGTCCCCGCCGCAATGCTCGCCCGCCAGCAGAAGCAGGCTGCACAGGCTGCTGCCCAGAAGGATAACTAGTGAGCGCTACTGAAAATATCGTGCGGGATGACCTGAATCTGGGCGCCCGCCTGCGCGTTGCCGAACTCGCGGACGTGCAGGCCATGCACCGCATGGAGACCACCCTGTTCCCCGCCGACGCCTGGCACATCGACATGTTCCTTGAGGAGCTGACCCACCCGACCCGCACCTACTACATGCTCGAGCTGCCGGGGGAGAACCCGGAAAGCGGCGAGGGCGACTGGCGCGCCATCGGTTACTGCGGAACCATGGTCGTAGCTGACACCGCTGACGTTCAGACCATCGGTGTGCTCTCCGAGTACGAGGGCCACGGCTTCGGCCGAGCCATGCTCGAGCAGATGCACGAGCGTGCCCGCGAACAGGGAGCCGAGCGCATCCTGCTGGAGGTGCGTGCCGACAACCCGCGCGCCCAGCGCCTCTACGAACGCAACGGCTACCGCGCAATTCATGTGCGCGGCGGCTACTACGATGACGGAATCGACGCCATCATTATGGAATGTACGTTCTAAATATCCCGGTAGGCTAAACCGCAATCCCCGCAATACGGGCGAGCACCCGCCCCTACACCACAGCATCAAGAAGCACTACGCGCAGACAGCGCAACAGAAAGACGAACTATGAGCACTCGCGAACCCCTCGTTCTGGGTATCGAATCCTCCTGTGATGAGACCGGTATCGGCATTGTGCGCGGTGCACAGCTGCTCAGCAACACCATCTCCTCCTCCATGGAAGAGCACGTGCGCTTTGGCGGCGTGATCCCCGAAATCGCCTCCCGCGCCCACCTGGACGCCATGATTCCCGCCCTCAAAGCGGCACTCGCAGAGGCCGACATCACCCTCGATGAGGTGGACGCTATCGCCGTCACCGCGGGCCCCGGCCTGGCTGGCGCCCTGATGGTTGGCGTTTCCGCGGCGAAGGCGCTCGCTATTGCCACCGGCAAGCCCCTCTACGGCATCAACCACCTGGTCGCCCACGTTGGCGTTGGCCTTCTGGAAGATAACGGCACCGAGGACGGCTCCGACCTGCTGGCGAACGCTGGCTCCGGTGGTCTGGGTGCGCTGCTGGTTTCTGGCGGTCATACCGAAATCCTGCAGGTGCGCGACATTACCTCCGATGTGCATCTGCTCGGCGCAACCCTGGACGATGCCGCCGGTGAAGCCTACGACAAGGTCGCCCGCCTGCTCGGCCTGGACTACCCGGGCGGCCCCGCCATTGACCGCGCCGCAGCCGAGGGCAACCGCAACGCCTTCGTATTCCCGCGTGGCCTGTCGAACCGCAAGTTCATGGGCACCGCCGAGGAGCCCGGCGCGCACCGCTACGATTTCTCCTTCTCGGGTCTGAAGACCGCCGTGGCGCGCGTGATTGAGAGCTTTGAGGCCGCCGGTGAAGAGGTTCCGGTTGCCGATATTGCCGCATCCTTCCAGGAGGCTGTCGTAGACGTCATCACCAAGAAGGCTATGCTGGCTTGCCGTGAGCAGGGCATGAAGACCCTGCTGCTCGGCGGTGGCGTGGCGGCTAATTCGCGTCTGCGTGAGCTGCTTGCCGCCCGATGCGCCTCCGAGGGGGTGCGCCTGATCATCCCGAAGTTCACCCTGTGCACCGATAACGGCGCGATGGTTGCGGCGCTGGGCGCCCGCCTGGTCGCCGCCGGTCGTGAGCCCTCGGGCGTGGACTTCACGACGGACTCCTCGCTGCCGGTGACCACTGTTTGTTTCTAAGCGGGCTGTTCTAAACGGTCTGCTTCTAATTGGCAAGGCGAGCGCACCCACGCGGTTCGCCTTGAAAATGCGCGTAGAAATGCCTCGGCACAGTCTCTCAAAGGACTGCGCCGAGGCATTTTACGTATCTAAGTTTTCTTCCCGCGAGGGGTTAGCGCAGTGCTCGCGCACGAGACTGGGCGGCAACGTCCAGCGCCACCTCACGCAGGGAGCCGGTCTTCTCGAAGACCGCACGCTGGCGATCCGCACCCGTACCCTCGGCGAGGATGCGACGCACCTGCGCCAGCTCTATCTCGCAGTCAAGGTCGCGTGCCACCGGCTCCAGCTTGGGCAGAAGCAGCTCGAAGTCCTCGCGCAGGGTACGCTGCACCGGCTCGTTGGAAACCACAATCTTTGCGTCCAGGCCGTAGCGGGCAACGCGCCACTTGTTCTCCTGCGCGTGCCAGGGTGCCAGCACCTCAATGCTTTCGCCCGCCTCAACCTGGCGGGAGAAGTACTCCACCAGGCACTGCGTGAACGCCACGATCGCGGCAACATCCGGCAGGGAGGCCAGACCGTCGCAATAGCGCATCTCAATCGTGCCGTAGCGCGGAACCGGGCGCACATCCCAACGGTCCTCGCTCGGGTCGTTAATTACGTCGGTCGCCACCAGTGAATCCAGGTACTCGCTGTACTGCTCCCACGTATCAAAGTGGAAGGGCAGGCCGTTCGTGGGCAGCTGCTGGTAGAGCTGGGTGCGGTGCGAAGCGTAACCGGTGTCGATGCCCTCCCAGTAGGGGGAGGAACAGGAGAGCGCCAGCAGATGCGGGCCGTAGTTGGTCAGCGCGTCAATGAGCGGCAGAACCTTATCGCGGGAGTCAATGCCCACGTGCACGTGCACACCGTAAATGACCATGTGGCGGCCCCAATACTGGGCGCGCTCAACCACGCGCTGGTAGCGTTCCTTCGCCACGACCGGCTGATCAGCCCAGTGGGAGAAGGGGTGCGTGCCGGCGGGGTAGAACTCAATGCCCAGGTCATCGGTGATTTCACGGATGATATCGGTGAGCTCCTGCAGCTGGCGGCATGCCTCGGCGACGGTGTGGCAGATGCCGGTCACCACCTCGATGGTGTTCTCCAGGAATTCGCCGGTCACGTGCGCGCGGTCGGAGGCGGGCTCGAGTAGCTCGGGGCGGCGCTCGCGCAGGATGGACAGCACCTCGCCGGCGCGCTGGGTCAGTTCGCCGCTTTCACGGTCGATAAGTGCAATCTCCCATTCCACGCCGAGAGTGGACTGCGGGGAGGAAGCAAAGTCGATCATATGGCCTTTCCTGCGTCTGGAAATAGTGTCGTGCACAGTGCCGACTACGGAAGTTTGCTATCGGTGGGTTCTGCCCGGCAGGGTACTAGCTGGTGAGAGCAGGCTCCGCGGGGGAGTACCTCTACTGGGCACCGTATCTTTATCAGGCCCGTATCTTCTCATTAGGCACTGTATCTAGTGTACGGTCTAGCGGTGCTCGGCGCCCTGTCGGGTGCAGAATCCGGAACGGTGCCGTAACGAATCGTCACGAACGGTAATCCGAACTTACAGCCGGATGCGTGGGGCCTGAAAACTAGAGCGGGCGCACGTGCCAGCCGATGCGGCGCGAGTCCCTACCCGAACCGATGCGCGTGAAGACCAGTGTTGCCGGGCGATATGAGGACTCCTGCGCACCCGAAGAAGAATTAGCATTCTTTTTCTGTTTTTTCTTAGAGGTCTTAGAACCTGCAGAACCCAGCAGACGCGCACGCAACTGCTCCGGAACAATATCCACGCCACGCTTCTTAATCGTCAGCGCCGTAAAACCCTGCTCACGCACCCAACGCTTCAGCTGCTTCTCCTGCAGGGGAATCTCCTCCAGCACCTCGTAGCAGGCAACCAGTGGATGCTCCACCGGCTCGGCGGAACACAGGTAGGCCAGGTGCTCATCCAGCAGATGCGCGCCAATACTCTGCGCAAACTCCGCGACCAGGTGCGAGCGTACAATCGCCGGGGCAGGCTCCAGTAGGTATTCGCCCGGCTGCGGCAGGGACACCGGAACCTCCACGCTCTGCTCCGCCTCTGCCGCTGTGAGGGGGCTGCGGAAGCTGACCGCCTCGTAGGGCGGTAGTAGGGCGCTGGTTTTGTTGGAGTCTTCGTTAGAGCTTTCGCTGGGGATTTCCTCGGAGCTTTCACCGAGACCGGCTTCTTCAGCAGGCAGCTCACGCACTGAGGTTGCCGTGCGAGCCACACCCTCCTGTGCCAACGCGTTAAACCAGAGGACGAGTTCGGCGAGGGAACCCTCCGACTGAATCCACTCCGCCTCAACGCGCGGGGCGGGGTTCGCCTCCGAGGCAATGTCCTCGGGGGAGGGGATGCCCTCATGCGGAAAACCGGGGCCCAGCTTCACACCCATCGGCACGCCGGTGCGCGCCAGATTCAGCACGAACGAGAACGGGGGCGAGAACGCCTCCGGGTCAAACAGGCGCTCCGTCTGCGCCTTCTTGGCACCGTGCAACTCGCGGCGTGCCGGGTCCATCCACACAATGCCCACCGGCTCACCGGCAGCGTCCAGCAGCTCACCGTGCACATAGTCGGTCACATCCCCCGAGTACACGCGCGCCTGCGGGCAGAACTCAAGGTTCTTCGCCGCAAAAGAAGCCGTCAGCGGGTCCAGCTCCACCGCAACCACGGCGCCGCGGTCCGCCGCATACACGGCAGAATCCGAGGCAATACCGCACCCCAAATCAGCCACCGTGCCGGCAACCGGGTGCAGACGCTGAGCGCGATAATGCGCAATCACCGGGCGGGTTGCCTGCTCGGCCGCCTCCTGGGTCAGCATGAGGACGCGGGCGCGCTCGCCGAACTTAGCGCGCGCACGGGTACGGGCCTGCGCCAGCGAAATGATCTGCGCGGACTCCTCGGGACTGAAACCGCGCGAACGCAGGGAAGTAACGGCGCTGAGGGTGTCCGACTCCAGCGGGTAGAGCTCATCGGCTGCCGCGAGCGCTTCGGCGCTGAACGGTAGCTCAGCGGCGGGAGTAAAAGGGGAGGTAGGCATGCTCCTCATTTTACGGGGTGGCATGCCACGGGCGCGTCCCAGGTATGCCTGTCGGAACCCCGCAGGAACACCCGCACCGCCCAGCTTTTTGCTCAGCGTTCGCCTTGCGGTGAAACACCCCGGCAGAGCGCCGCTTTTCTTGACCGAAAGCGCAGGTGAAATTAGAGTTGAGGTAGCACTCGAGACAGTTATCGGGCGCGCCACTGCGCCGCTGTCTCGCATTAAACGTCAATCCACAATCCGGAGGAACCGATTATGGCCATCAAGCCGCTGGAAGACCGCGTCGTTATCAAGATCGAACAGGCTGAGCAGACCACCGCATCCGGTCTGGTTATCCCCGAAACTGCGAAGGAAAAGCCGCAGGAAGCACGCGTTGTCGCCGTTGGTCCGGGCCGCGTGGATGAGAAGGGCAACCGCATCCCCGTAGACATCAAGGAAGGCGACGTTGTCGTGTTCTCCCGCTACGGTGGCACCGAGGTCAAGTACCAGGGCGAAGAGTACCTGATTCTCTCCGCACGCGACGTTCTGGCAATCGTCGACTAATACTTTCAGATGCTCATGCGCCGTACCGCTCATCCGGTACGGCGCATGAGCTATCATCTGCCCCCTCAGAATTTTTCCTTTCTGTGACGCACTAGGAGTAGCGAACACATGGCTAAGCAGCTTGAATTCAACGATGCCGCCCGCAAGTCCCTGCAGGCTGGCGTCGATAAGCTGGCAAACGCGGTCAAGGTAACCCTCGGCCCGCGTGGGCGCAATGTTGTGCTCGACAAGCAGTGGGGTGCACCCGTCATCACCAACGACGGCGTGTCCATCGCCCGCGAAATTGAACTGGACGACCCGTACGAGAACCTGGGCGCCCAGCTGGCGAAGGAAGTCGCCACCAAGACCAACGACGTAGCCGGTGACGGTACCACCACCGCAACCGTGCTCGCACAGGCACTGGTCAACGAGGGCCTGCGCAACGTCACCAGCGGTGCAGCACCCGCCGACGTCAAGCGCGGCATTGAGGCTGCCGTGGAGGCTGTCTCCGCACGCCTGCTCGAGAACGCACGCCCCGTGCAGGGCCCCGAGGTGGCGCACGTTGCCGCTATCTCCGCGCAGTCCGAGCAGATTGGTGAGCTGCTGGCTCGCGCCTTCGAGAAGGTCGGCCAGGACGGCGTCATCACCATCGAAGACGGCTCCTCCACCGAAATTGAGCTGGACATCACCGAAGGTATGCAGTTCGACAAGGGCTACCTCTCGCCCTCCTTCGTGACCGACGCTGAGCGCGGCGAAGCAGTGCTGGAGAACAGCCTCGTGCTGCTCTACCAGGGCAAGATTTCCACCATCGCAGAGATCATGCCCGTGCTCGAGAAGATCGTTCAGGCGAAGAAGCCGCTGACCATCATCGCTGAAGACGTTGACGGCGAGGCGCTCTCCGCACTGGTCGTGAACAAGCTGCGCGGCACCATCAACGTGGTGGCTCTGAAGGCTCCCGGTTTCGGTGACCGCCGCAAGGCAATCATGCAGGACCTGGCAATCCTGACCGGCGGTACCGTCGTGACTGGCGAGCTCGGCATTGACCTGCCGCAGGTCACCCTGGAGCACCTGGGTTCGGCACGCCGCGTGACCGTCACCAAGTCCCACACCACTATTGTGGACGGCGGCGGCGACCCCGAGGCAATCGAGGACCGCGTGCAGCAGCTGCGCCGCGAAATTGAGCGCGTGGATTCCGAATGGGACCGCGAGAAGCTCAAGGAACGCCTGGCTAAGCTCGCCGGCGGCGTGGGCGTGATCAAGGTCGGTGCCGCAACCGAGGTTGAGGCGAAGGAACGCAAGCACCGCATCGAGGACGCTGTGTCCTCCACCCGTGCGGCCCTGGAAGAGGGCATCGTCTCCGGCGGCGGTTCCGCGCTGGTTCACGCGCTGAAGGCACTGGACGGCATGGACCTGGGCAACCACGATGCAAACGTGGGTGTACAGATCGTTCGCCGCGCCCTGGTTCAGCCGCTGCGCTGGATCGCTGAGAACGCTGGCGAAGACGGCTACGTCATCGTCTCCAAGGTCTCCGAACTGCCCGTGGGTCACGGCTTCAACGCCAAGACCGGCGAGTACGTGGACCTCATCGAAGCCGGTGTGATTGACCCGGTGAAGGTGACCCGTTCGGCTCTGCAGAACGCATCCTCCATCGCGGCTCTGGTGCTGACCACCGAGACCCTGGTGGTTGAGAAGCCCGAAGAAACTGAAGAAGACTAAATAGTGTGTGTGCCCGGTGCCGCCCCCTCCACCATGGAGGCGGTACCGGGCACTCGCTGTCGGTAGGCTCGGATGCGCTCGCGTTCGTGGGTGCGCTAGAACCTGCCGACAGCCTCCCGCTGAGGGGTGCTTACTATGAGTGCTTCTCAGCAAAGAAACCTTTAGCGGTTTACTATAGAAGGTAAGCTGTTCCCGTTTGCGCTCAAACCACCTTGTGGGGTGCGAGCAGACGGGTCGTACCGCATCTTGACATACGCAACGTATAGGCTGAGCTTCTCACCGATGAAGCCAGCATCCGAAAGGTAGACAATGACCATTCCCACCGCTCTGTCCGAGGATCCCTTCGGCTTCACCGGCCTGACCTACGATGACGTGCTGCTGCTGCCCGGCAACACCGACGTCATCCCCTCCGATGCGGACACCTCCACCCGCCTGTCCAAGCGCATCACCCTGAACACCCCCATCATTTCCGCCGCAATGGACACCGTGACCGACTCCGCTATGGCAATCGCTATGGCACGTCTGGGCGGTATGGGCGTTATCCACCGCAACCTCTCCATCGAGGACCAGGCTGCACACGTGGACCGCGTCAAGCGCTCCGAGTCCGGCATGATCATTAACCCCGTCACCATCGGTGCTGACGCAACCATCGCCGAATACGACGAGGTCTGCGGCTACTACAAGGTCTCCGGTCTGCCCGTCGTCAGCGAAGAGGGCATGCTGGAAGGTATTATCACCAACCGCGATATCCGCTACATCTCCCGCTCCGACTACGAGGGTATTCGCGTCCGCGACATCATGACCCCCATGCCGCTGGTCACCGCGCACCCCAGCGTCACCAAGGACGAAGCATTCGCACTGCTGTCCAACAACAAGATTGAGCGTCTGCCCCTGGTCGACGACGCAGGCAAGCTCGCCGGTCTGATTACCCTCAAGGACTTCGTCAAGACTGAGCAGTACCCCAATGCCACCAAGGACGAGGACGGCCGCCTGCGTGCCGGCGCCGCTATCGGCTTCTTCGGTGACGGCTACGAGCGCGCAATGACCCTGGTCGAGGCAGGCGTCGACGCACTGTTCGTGGACACCGCAAACGGCCATTCCCAGGGCGTGCTCGACATGATCGCCCGCCTGAAGAAGGACCCCGCCGCAGCACACGTGGACGTCATCGGTGGCCAGGCTGCAACCCGCCTGGGCGCACAGGCGATCATCGACGCCGGCGCTGACGGCGTGAAGGTCGGCGTTGGTCCCGGCTCCATCTGCACCACCCGCATCATCGCCGGTGTTGGCGTTCCCCAGGTGACCGCTATCAACGAGTCCGCTAAGGCGGCAATCCCGGCAGGCGTGCCGCTGATTGCTGACGGCGGTATGCAGCACTCCGGCGAGATCGGCAAGGCACTGGTTGCAGGCGCTGACTCCGTGATGCTCGGCTCCCTGCTGGCTGGTACCACCGAGTCCCCCGGTGAGCTGATCTTCATGAACGGTAAGCAGTACAAGGCATACCGCGGCATGGGTTCGCTGGGCGCAATGCAGACTCGCGGCCGCCACAAGTCCTTCTCCAAGGACCGCTACTTCCAGGCTGATGTCTCCAGCGAAGAGAAGCTGATCCCCGAGGGTATTGAGGGTCAGGTTCCCTTCCGCGGCCCTCTCTCCGCAGTGATTCACCAGCTCGAAGGCGGCCTGCGCCAGACCATGTTCTACGTCGGTTCCCGCACCATCGAGGAGCTCAAGTACAAGGGTCAGTTCGTGCGCATCACCCCCGCAGGTCTGAAGGAATCGCACCCGCACGACATCATGATGACCGTTGAGGCACCGAACTACCGCCGCTAAAACGCCTCACCAACGATGATTCGCCGCATGGTGTGCACACCATGCGCCGTTGAGCCCGCCCCATACCCGTTCAGGTATCGGGCGGGCATCGGCGCGAATAACGCCCAGCGGCACCCCTCAAACCGAATTCGAAAGGATTCACCCCATGTCTGAAATTCAGATTGGCCTCTCCAAGAACGCCCGCCCCACCTACTCCCTGGACGATGTGGCGCTGGTGCCCACCCGCCGTACCCGCGACCGCCGCGACGTCGACACCTCCTGGCAGATTGACGCCTTCAAGTTCGACACCCCCATCATTGGCGCGCCCATGGACTCGGTCATGTCCCCGGCAACCGCTATTGCCCTGGGCAAGCTGGGTGGCCTGGGCGTGCTGAACCTCGAGGGCCTGTGGACCCGCTACGAGGACCCGCAGCCGCTGCTCGACGAGATTGTTGAGCTGCCCGAGGCAGATCCCGCCTCTGCAACTACCCGCATGCAGCAGATTTACTCCGAGCCGATTAAGCCGGAACTGATTACTGCACGCCTGGAAGAGATCCGTGACTCCGGTGTGGTTGTTGCCGGCTCCCTGAGCCCGCAGAACACCCAGGAGCACTACGAGACCGTGGTGAAGGCTGGTGTTGAGCTGTTCGTTATCCGCGGTGCGTCCGTCTCTGCTGAGCACATTTCCACCTCTCACGAACCGCTGAACCTGAAGAAGTTCATCTACGAGCTGGACGTTCCGGTCATCGTCGGTGGCGTGGCTGGCTACTCGCAGGCTAAGCACCTGATGCGTACCGGTGCCGCAGGCGTTCTGGTGGGCTTCGGTGGCGGCTCCGCACAGACCACCCGCCAGGGCCTGGGCATCTCCGCACCGATGGCAACCGCTATCGCAGACGTCGCCGCTGCACGTTCGGACTACCTGGACGAGTCCGGTGGCCGCTACGTGCACGTGATTGCTGACGGCTCCCTGGGCCGCTCCGGCGACATGGTGAAGGCGCTCGCACTCGGTGCTGACGCCGTCATGCTGGGTGCTCCGCTGGCTCGCGCATCCGAGGCTCCCGGCCAGGGCTGGTACTGGGGCAACGAGGCGCACTCGCTGGACTTCCCGCGCGGCGTACGCACCCCGCTGGGTGTTGTCGGCTCCCTGGAGGAAGTCCTGTACGGTCCTTCGCACCACGTGAACGGCACCAGCAACATTGTCGGCGCGCTCAAGCGCGCAATGGCTAACTGCGGTTACCTGGACCTGAAGAAGTTCCAGAAGGCGGAACTGACTGTGGTTCCCTCCTACCGCGGCTAATGTAGCTTCATGAAACACCGCTTGGCGGTTGGCAGGTTTTGGTCTGCCGGTCGCCGGGCGGTGCTTTCTTATACCGGCTTTCTTTTATGGGGCGGAATGACCCGCCAATGCGCGGAATAGTTCCCGCGCCGCGGGCGTTCAAGCTCACACCGCGATAGCGTAAAATAGATATATCCCCGCGCAAGTGCGCGGATTAGTACCAACACGTTGAGGTAATTTTCGTGACCAACTCTGTGAACCTGGACCAGCTCGAAGAGCGTCCCGTCCTGGTGGTAGATTACGGTGCACAGTACGCGCAGCTCATCGCTCGTCGCGTGCGTGAAGCCGGCATCTACTCCGAAATCGTCCCCCACTCCATGAGCACCGAGAAGATGCTCGCCAAGAACCCGGCAGCCATCGTGCTCTCCGGTGGCCCCTCCTCGGTCTACGCCGATGGCGCACCCAAGGGCGACAAGGCCCTCTTCGAAGCCGGCGTGCCGATCTTCGGTATCTGCTACGGCTTCCAGGTGATGGCCCAGACCCTCGGCGGCACCGTCGCCCAGACCGGTCTGCGCGAATACGGCGCAACCGACGCTGTGGTCTGCGCTGAGAACTCCTCATTCCTGACCGGCACCCCCACCACCCAGAATGTGTGGATGTCTCACGGTGACTCCGTGACCGAAGCCCCCGAAGGCTTCGAGGTGCTGGCAAAGACCCCCGGCGCATCCGTGGCAGCATTCGTGGACGAGTCCCGCAAGCTCGGCGGCGTGCAGTGGCACCCCGAGGTGAAGCACTCCGACTACGGCCAGGTCGCCCTGGAGAACTTCCTCTACAATGTGGCAGGCCTGAAGCCCACCTGGTCCACCAACAACATCATCGAGGAGCAGGTCGCTAAGATCCGCGAGCAGGTCGGTAGCGACCGCGTTATTTGCGCGCTCTCCGGCGGCGTTGACTCCTCCGTGGCGGCAGCACTCGTGCACAAGGCTGTCGGCGACCAGCTCACCTGCTTCTTCATCGACCACGGTCTGCTCCGTGAGGGCGAGCGTGAACAGGTCGAGCAGGACTACGCAGCGTCCATGGGCATCAAGGTCATCACCATCGACGAGTCGGAGCGTTTCCTCTCCGCACTCGAGGGTGTCACCGAGCCCGAGGCGAAGCGTAAGGCTATCGGCCGCGAGTTCATCCGCTCCTTCGAAGAGGCACAGCGCAAGCTGATTGCCGAGGCTGGCGAAGAGGGCGCAGACATCAAGTTCCTGGTTCAGGGCACCCTGTACCCGGACGTTGTTGAGTCCGGCGGCGGCGACGGCACCGCAAACATTAAGAGCCACCACAACGTGGGCGGCCTTCCCGACGACCTGACCTTCGAACTGGTTGAGCCGCTGCGCACCCTGTTCAAGGACGAGGTCCGCGCTATCGGTCGTGAGCTCGGCGTTCCCGAGAAGATCGTGGCACGTCAGCCCTTCCCCGGCCCCGGCCTGGGCATCCGCATCGTCGGCGAGGTTAACCGCGAGAACCTCGAGACCCTGCGTGCCGCTGACGCTATCGTGCGTGAAGAGCTGACCGCAGCTGGCCAGGACGAGCACATCTGGCAGTGCCCCGTGGTTCTGCTGGCTGGCGTTCGCTCCGTGGGCGTTCAGGGCGACGGTCGTACCTACGGTCACCCGATTGTTCTGCGCCCGGTCTCTTCGGAAGACGCAATGACCGCTGACTGGTCGCGCCTGCCGTACGACCTGCTGGCTAAGATCTCGAACCGTATTACGAACGAGGTCAAGGACGTTAACCGAGTGGTGCTGGACGTTACCTCCAAGCCCCCGGGAACCATTGAATGGGAGTAATCCCTGACTTGGGCTGTGTAGCTTTGTAGCTGAGAGCCCGTGAAGAAGCCGCCCGGTGCATCCTGTTGTGGATGCGCCGGGCGGCTTCTTGCGTATCTTCCTAACGACATGTAGAAGGTCTAAAGATAGAGGGGTTGTCGTAGTACCAAATGGAAAATATAATGTAGCTACGTAGTTACATGCTTTATATTTTCTATGTCATGAGTAGAAGGGGGAAATCATGACCGTTATGACTAGCCGTGAGTTCAACCAGAATCTCGCCAAAGCTCAGAAGCAGGCCCAGCAATCACCCGTTATTATCACTAAGCGTGGTGAACCTACGTATGTCCTTATGACCTACGAAGAGTATTCGCGCAGCCAGCAGGAGGAGTCCTCTCTCTATGACTTCTTCGTTAACTACCCTCAACCTGCTGGGGATGTAGATTTGCCTGAAGATTTTCCTATGGCTGAACGCTCCAAGCATCAGCGCCCCGTCGTAGAGTTCTAGGGGTAACGATGTATCTGCTAGATACCAATATCATTTCTGAGCTGTGGAAACTCTCTCGAGGCAAAGCTGACCCCGTCTTTGAATCTTGGTTTCGTATTTACTCAGACAAGCCGCTCTATATTAGCGTCGTGACCCTGATGGAGCTGGAGCGTGGAGTACTCGCCATGGAGCGTAAGGATCCGGCGCAAGGCGCTTACCTGCGTGCATGGTTTTCAGCAGTCCGAGAGAAATTTCAGAAACGGACTCTTGTTATTGACGGAGCTGTAGCTGATTGTTGCGCAGGGCTTCATGTACCGGATAAAGCGCCCGAGAATGATGCCTGGATTGCTGCAACTGCTTTGACCCATGGTCTTACTCTCGTAACACGTAACGTAAAAGATTTCGAGCGTCTGCATGTTCGGCTCCTGAACCCCTTCGAACCTGCAACCTAAGGTAGCCGTCAGCCCGTGAAGAAGCCGCCCGGTGCATCCTGTTGTGGATGCGCCGGGCGGCTTCTTGCGTAAGAACATGTAGAAAATTTCTGGGCGAATATTTTTTGAATTTATAAAAAATCGTCTATTTATTTAAACTGCGAGTCTAAATAAAACGCACTCCAAATAAATGCCCTAAAAAACTACACCAAGAAATAAACCTATTAGTGCGGGTGATTCGGGTGGCGAATCGAATCACGCCAATGAGCGCTCGACCCCAATCCAAAATGCAGAGCAAAAAACGTGCCAAAGCAGCAGAACCCAAACGCGCACGCCATGTACACGCCGTAGGTCAGCATCATAAACTCAGAATCGTGGCTCACTCCCGAAGCGACATTCAACGCCAACGAAACGCCCAGAATCACAAGCCATGCAGCGCTCGCGGCCGCAATCAGCCACGAGATAGCACTCAGCACTGGGTGCGGGACCCTAAACGTACGTTCAGGACCGCTCATAGGCGCTACGGGCGCAACAGAAGCTACGGTAGTCTCAACCACTATGCTCGAAGTATTAGGGGCTGAGGGAGCCGAAGAAGAACGCCACGGAATATGCACACCGGCATGTTGCCCCTGCGCCTTCGCGGGGGTCTTCACAGAACGGTGAGGGACGCCTCCAGCATCGGGAGGAGAAGAAAGATACGGTTGCTGCATTGCGGGCTCCTGAGCGTATAACCTCGCATGAGAAGAAACAACAGCGCGTCTAATGATGCGAGAAAATGAGTGTCGGCGATAGATTGAAAGAATACGCTGAAAATATATCCTTTCTATATTTCAAGATTAGAAGCGAACCGCATAAAAAACGAGGGTTTGGCGGAATATGATGCAATATGACGCGAAAAATCCGAAAACCACAGAGAAAAAATAATCAACCTCAACCTGAAGGTTCAGGGTAGGGTTATTAGACACGCCCTAACGCGGCAAAAACAGCAGAGCTACAGCGAAAGGAACGAGCATGGGAATCATCCTCCCACTCATCTACCTAGGTCTAGGTCTGGGGCTCGCGCTACTGCTACCCGATCGCTGGAGCACCCGCCTCAAAGAAGACGCCTCAACCCTGCTGACCCGCTGGATCATTCCCGCCGTCATCATCTACACCGTCGCAACCAGCCGTCCCGAGCTGTTCTTTGTTGCCGCCTCCACCATGGTGCTGATGCTCCTTGGCGTGCTCTGCGCCGGGCGCATCACCGGCGACCCCGTGCAGAAGCTCGCCTTCGTGTACCTGAACGCGGGGCTCTTCGGCATCCCTGTGGTTGCCGGATTCTGGGGCGAGGAAGCCGTGCGCGTGTACATTGGCGCGTATATCGGCAACTCCATCATGGGCAATATCCTGGGCACCTCGCTGCTACGCGGTGGTTCCAAGACAGATGCCGAGGCGGGGGAGGGCAACGCACCGGACGCACGAGCCACTAGAAGCCGTGGCGGAACCCTCCGCACGGTGCTGCGGGGTCTGCGTACCAGCCCGCCCGTTATCGCCGTGGTGGTGGGACTGCTCTGCCTGCCCGCAGGACCGTTCCTGAGCCAGCACGGGGCGGGTTTCTACCGGGTGCTCACCTGGGTTTTCAGCTTTATCGGAATGATCGTGCTGGGCATGTGGCTCGGCGCCGCCAAACTGCACCGCGCCGACCTGACCCGCGCCGCCGGATGGGCTCTCATACGCGCCGGGCTCGTGAGCGTCTACAGCGTCGGCGTGCTGGCGCTTGCCCGCTGGGCGCACGATGCGGCGGGCGTGCACTTTGACCAGCTGCTCGCGCATCCGCAGGTGCTCTTCATCCTTGCGGTCCTGCCGCCAGCCGCCAACATCGTCATCCTCGAAACACACTACCGGCACGAAGGCACCGCAGCCCCCGTCATTGCCGCCGGGGCGGTCGTCAGCGTGGGAATGATTGCGCTCGCCGTACCAATCCTGCAGCTCGTATTCGCCAGCTAATTAGAGCCAAGAAAGCACGCTGGGACAACCAAGAATACAACAAGAAAGACAGCAGAAGGAGGGCGGGGCATAAGCCTCACCCTCCTTCAACTGTCTATTCACCTTATCGGCACGCGGTAGCACTCAACGAGCTACAGCGCTTAGCGAACGATGTGGTACACCTTCGCCTCGTAGGGGCGCAGGGTCGAACCCGCATCGTCCTTGTAGTTCGAGCTCACCAGCTCAACACGAGCGCCCGCCTCACGAGCCTCGTTCAGCAGCGCGAAGTCACGCTCCTGCTCCTCAGCGGTGAAGTTCGAAATCACCAGCAGAGACTCATTCGCGGGGGAACCGTCCGCGCCACCGGTACGGGTGTACGCGTACACAGCCTCATCCTCGTTGTGCGGAACCTGAACCGAATCCACCGGAGCGAAGGATGCGTAAACCATCAGGTCCTTCAGCTTGCCGCGGCGCAGAGCCACCAGCTGCTGGTAGTGGTAGAAGATCGAATCCTCATCCGCCAGAACAGCCTCAGCGTTAATCGCCGGGTAGTTCGGGTTCACAGCAATCCACGGGGTAACACCCTCGGGGCTGAAACCGCCGTTAGCGGAGGCATCCCACTGAACCGGGGTACGAGCGTTGTCGCGGCCCTTGATGTAGATCGCTTGCATCGCCTCTTCGTGGCTCAGACGCTTGTGGTCCACGTGCATGTCCTCGTAGAAGCGAATCGAGTCACCATCGCGGTAGTCCTCAATCGAATCGAACTTCACGTTGGTCATGCCAATTTCTTCACCCTGGTAAATGTACGGGGTGCCCTGCATGAAGTGCAGAGTGGTCGCCAGCTGCTTAGCGGACAGGGTGCGGAACTCATCCGAATCGTTACCGAAACGGGAGACCACGCGCGGCTGGTCGTGGTTGTTCCAGTACAGCGAACCCCAGGCGTTACCCTCCAGAGTGGTCTGCCAGTCGTTCAGGATGCGCTTGAGCTCGGTCAGCTTGTACGGCGCGTAGGACCACTTGCCGCCCAGGGAGCCGTTCGGGTCGTTATCCACGCCCATGTGATCGAAGTGGAAGATCATGTTCAGCTCACCGGTGTGGTAGCCAGCCCACAGCTTAGCGTCCTCGGGGCTGGTTGCACTGGTCTCGCCCACGGTCATCACGTCGTAGCGGCTGAAGGTCTCGCGGGTGAGCTCCTTCATCCACGGGTGCACCATGGTGCCGTTGGAGATAACGAACGGAATCGAGGAGGTGTGCTTCTCAAAGTCGGTGGAGGGGTCATCCGGGAAGCCCTCGGGCTTGGAGATGATGTTGATAGCGTCCAGGCGGAAGCCGTCAACACCCTTGTCCAGCCACCAGCGAACCATGGAGTACAGGTCCTCGCGAACCTTCTCGTTCTCCCAATTCAGGTCGGGCTGTTCCTTGAAGAAGATGTGCAGGTAGAACTGGCCGGTCGCCTCGTCCCACTCCCACGCCGGGCCACCGAACTCGGACGCCCAGTTGTTCGGAGGAATCGGGTTGCCGTCCTCGTCGAAGCCCTTCGGGTCCTTCCAGATGTAGTAGTCGCGGTAGGGGTTGTCCTTGGAGGAGCGGGACTCCTTGAACCAGGGGTGCTGGTCGGAGGTGTGGTTAGCGACCAGGTCCATCAGAATCTTGATGCCGTGCTTGTGAGCGGTCTCAAGCATCTCGTCGAAGTCTTCCATGGTGCCGAAGTCACTCATGATGGCGAAGTAGTCAGAGATGTCGTAGCCGTTATCCACGTTCGGCGAATCGAACACGGGGGAGAGCCAGATGACGTTGATGCCCAGCTTAGCCAGGTAGGGCAGCTTCTCGGTGATACCCTTCAGATCGCCGATGCCGTCGCCGTTTGCGTCGTTGAAGGAGCGGGGGTACACCTGGTACACCACGGCTTCCTTCCACCACTGGCGGCCCTCGTAGGAGGGAACCTCGTATGCCTCGGAGTTGCTCATAATTGCCTTTCTGTACCGGCGGGTTACGCCGAAGAGGAAAAAGGTGTCTGTGATTGAAGTATAGGGCGAGGGGGACCGGAATGTCTGTGCCGGATCCCCCTCGCGCATTACATTTTTGGGGCGTGCCTACTTAGCGTTGCCGAAGAGGTAAACCTTCGCCTCGTAGGGGCGCAGCAGGGTGCCCTCGTCGGTGAACTCGCGGTTCTCATCGCGGTAGTTCGAGCTGATCAGCTTCGGAGTGTTCTCGATAGCCTTCAGCTCGGTCGGGGAGAGCGCCTGCGAGTTGGTCAGAACCACCGAATCCAGGTTGCCGCCCGCGTAGTTCAGCTGCACGGTGTCATCGGTGAAGTTGGCGACGACCAACAGGGCGCGCTCGCCGGTTGCAGCGGCGTCCTCGTCAGAGTTCACGCGCAGGTAGGCGTAGACCTGGTCATCCTCTTCATCCAGGAGGCGGTACTCGCCGGTCAGGATGATCGGGTGCTCGCGGCGCAGGCTAATCAGGTCGCGGTAGTGGTAGAACACCGAATCCGGGTTAGCCAGCTCTGCTTCTGCGTTGATTTCGGTGTAGCGTGGGTTCAGCTTCAGCCACGGGGTGCCGGTGGTGAAGCCTGCGTTCTCGCTGGCGGTCCACTGCATGGGGGTGCGTGCGTTATCGCGGCCGGAGGCGCTGATGTAGCGCAGCATGTCCTCGGCGGAGACGCGGCCGGACTCCTCAACGTACTTGCGCCAGGAGTCGTGAATCTCCAGGTCGTTGTAGTCCTTGACGTCGTCGAAGAAGACGTTGGTCATGCCCAGCTCTTCACCCTGGTAGATGTAGGGGGTGCCCTGCATCAGATGCAGTACGGTGCCCAGCATCTTGGCGCTGACGGTGCGGTACTCGGGGGAGTCGTTACCAAAGCGGGAGACGGTGCGCGGCTGGTCGTGGTTGTTCCAGTACAGGGAGTTCCAGCCGCGGCCGTGCAGACCCTCCTGCCAGTGGGTGAGGACCTTCTTGAGGTCAACCAGGTTGAAGCGGCGGTCGGACCACTTGCCGGTCACGCCGCCCTCGGAGGCATCCACATCCATGTGCTCGAACTGGAAGACCATCTGCAGTTCGTTGCGGTCGAAGCCGGTGTAGAGCGCGGCGTCGTCCACGGTCACGCAGGGGGTTTCGCCCACGGTCATGACCGGGTACTTGCTGAGCACCTCGCGGTTCATTTCCTGCAGGAACTCGTGCACGCGCGGGCCGTTAGCAGCGACAGCCAGGGAGTTGTCGAGGCCGCCAGCCAGAACTGCGGGATCCTCGGGGAAGGAGAGGTCCTTGGAAATCAGGTTGATGACGTCCATGCGGAAGCCGTCCACGCCCTTGTCCAGCCAGAAGCGCATGATGTCGTAGACCTCTTCGCGGACCTTCGGGTTCTCCCAGTTCAGGTCGGGCTGCTTGATGGAGAAGTAGTGCAGGTAGAACTGGCCGGTCGTCTCGTCCCACTCCCATACGGAGGGGCTGAAGCAAGAAATCCAGTTGTTCGGCGGAATCGGCTTGCCGTCCTCATCGAAGCCCTTGGGGTCGCGCCAAATGTAGTAGTCGCGGTAGGGGTTGTCCTTGGAGGAGCGTGCCTGCTTGAACCATTCGTGCTCGTCGGAAGTGTGGTTGACAACCAGGTCCATCATGAGCTTGATGCCGTGCTTGTGCGCGGTTTCGAGCAGCTCATCGAAGTCTTCCATGGTGCCAAACTCGGTCATGATCGCACGGTAGTCGGAGATGTCGTAGCCGTTGTCGTCGTTCGGGGACGCGTAGATGGGGGAGAGCCACAGCACCTGAATACCCAGGTTGGCGAGGTACGGAATCTTCTCGGTGATGCCGGGCAGGTCGCCGATGCCGTCGCCGTTGGAGTCGTTGAAGGAACGGGGGTAGATCTGGTAGACAACGGGTTCCTGCCACCACTGGGTCTGGGTCGTCATTGGGGTTCCCTCCTTTGGGGTAGATGAGTGTTGTGCGGTTCGCCCTGCTGCGGTGCGGGCGGTTAAGCCTTGGGTTGTTTAGGACTGGCTGGTGAGGGGCGTAAGGAGGCTCTCCGGCGCCCAGCTGGAGGGGTCAATTTCCAGAAGCAGGCCGCTGTGGTCGGAGATAGCTTCGGGGGAGTTGTCGCGGAAGACTACCGCGTGCGAGTTGACCGTGAGCAGGCGATCTGCGAAGACGAAGTCGATACGCTTGGCATCCGTGCTACCTTCCCACCCGGCGATTTCGCGGTGGACGGTGTTCTCGCCGTCGGTGTGCTCCGCCAGGGAGCGGGTATCAATCATGCCGCTGGAGGTGACCAGCGCGTAGCCTTCATCGCTCAGGTGTGCTGCGGAGTTGAAGTCGCCGCCGAGCAGTACCGGGGCGGTGCGGGCGCACTCGGCAAGCTCCTGCGAGAGGTGTTCGTATTCCTGCGCGAAGAGGGGTTCGCCGTCGAAGTCCCACCAGGACATGTGGGTGGTGGCGCACCAGAAGGTACCCGTCTCAGTCTCGATGAGCGCTGCCTGTGCGGCGCGGCGCTGTACCTGGTGGTAGCCGTAGCCGGGGGACATATTGATGGGCTTGATGCCGCGAATCGGCAGGCGCGAGAGGATGGCTACGCATTCGTCGTAACGGTCCCAGCCGATGTGGGTTTCGGTGAGGGTCCATTCGTAGCGGACGCCCATTTCGTTGAGCGCCTGTACGAGCAGCAGGGCGTAGTTGTCTTCGCGGACCGGAACGCCGGCGCCGCCGCGGTAGTTGAGGGGCTCCTTCACCACGGGGGTGGAGGTGAGCTGATTGACTTCCTGCAACGCAATGACGTCCACCTGCTGTTCAATAATGAACTTGGCGAGGGTACGGATCTTGGCAATCTGGTGGATTTCGCACCAGCTGTGCGTATTGAGGGTGAGGAAGCGCATGTATTAAGTCCGGGGTATGTGTGAGGTTGAAGAATGATATGCGCACCGCGTATTGAGGTGGTGAGTGTTTATGCACTCTGACCTATGGGTGCACTGTTTATGCTATCGATTCTGTGGGCTGAGTAATAGGGGAAAAGTCGCATCCGCCCTCAGTATTTTTAACCAGTGCCGGGAGATGTTTCAGGTTCTGAAAAACTCTTTCAAAACTCACAGTTTTGGTACCTGCGGGTAGGTAATACCTGGCATTATTGTTTCTGTCTAAAACACATTCGGCATTTAGCGCACGCAGGATATGTGGCACCCGTCTCATATACTTTCGTTTGGAGGTATAAAGATGCGGCGTGACCATCGCAGGCTGGCAATGATCGCCAACCCCTGCGTCCGCTCACTCGACAACCCGAAAGGGCGTATAGCCTCATGATGGAAAAAGTACAGAGGTTCGGCTCTGCCATGCTGGCACCCGTTCTTCTCTTCGCATTCGCTGGCCTCGCGGTCGGTATTGCGATCATTGCACAGAACGGCGACCTGATCCCCCTCGCTGCTGACAAGGAAAGCGCGTGGAACCACTTCTGGTCCGTTTGGGAGTCCGGCGCATGGACCGTCTTCAACCAGATGGAACTGCTCTTCGTGATTGGTCTGCCCATTGCACTGGCAAAGACCGCTAACGCACGTGCAGTGATGGAAGCTGCAATGGTCTACCTGACCTTCAACTACTTCGTCGGCACCATGCTCAAGGTATGGGGCAAGGGCGGCACCGGTTTCTTCGACCTGGACTACACCACCGACATCTCTAAGAGCGCGGCAGGTACCGGTCTGAAGATGATCGCCGGTATCAAGACCATGGACACCGGTATCTTCGGTGCAATCATCATCTCCGCAATCGTGGTGTGGGCACACAACCGCTGGTTCGACAAGAAGCTGCCCGACTTCCTCGGTATCTTCCAGGGTTCCCAGTACGTCTACGGCGTCTGCTTCTTCCTGATGATGCCCGTGGCATTCCTGTTCTCCTGGCTGTGGCCCTACGCTCAGCACGGCATCTCCTCCCTGCAGGGCTTCTTCATCGCATCCGGCGCACTCGGCGTGTGGGTTTACACTTTCCTCGAGCGCTTCCTGATTCCGACCGGTCTGCACCACTTCATCTACTCCCCGTTCGTCTTCGGTAATGTTGTTACCCCGAACGGTATTGCTAAGGACTGGCCGACCCACCTGACCGAGTTCGCAAAGAGCGACAAGCCCCTGAAGGAACTGTTCCCCGGCGGCGGCTTCGCACTGCACGGTAACTCCAAGGTCTTTGCACCCATCGGTATCGCAGCGGCGTTCTACACCACTGCTCGTCCCGAGAAGCGCAAGGAAGTTCTCGCTCTGATGATCCCCGTCTGCCTTACCGCAATCCTGATTGGTATCACCGAGCCCCTCGAGTTCACCTTCCTGTTCCTGGCACCCCCGCTGTTCCTGGTCCACGCAATCCTGGCAGCATCCATGGCAGCAATCATGTACCAGCTGGGTCTGGTTGGTTACATGGGTGGCGGTCTGCTTGACTTCCTGTTCCAGAACTGGATTCCGCTGTGGGCAAACCACTCCGGCACCTACCTCATGCAGATTGGTGTGGGCCTGTGCTTCACCGTCCTGTACTTCCTAATCTTCCGCTTCATGATTCTGAAGTTCGACTTCAAGACCCCCGGTCGTGAAGAAGACGGCGGCGAGACCAAGCTCTACAGCAAGGCAGAGTACAAGGCAGCTAAGGCTGCTGAGAAGAACGGCGGCGCAGCTGCTGAGTCCGCTGACGGCGACCTCTACGCACCCCGTGCAGCTGGCTTCCTCGAACTGCTCGGTGGCGCAGAGAACATCACCACCGTGAACAACTGCGCAACCCGCCTGCGTGTCTCCGTTGCTGATGAGTCCCTCGTCAGCCCCTCGGATGCAGACTTCAAGAATGCAGGCGCTCTGGGTCTGGTCCGCAAGGGCAAGGCATTCCAGGTCATCGTCGGTATGGACGTTCCCCAGGTTCGCGAGCGTTTCGAGACCATGGTGAACGAAGCTAAGACCCTCTCCTAAGAGGTATCAGCTTTCAACCGCCTGACGGTATGACGCCTCATAAGGTATAGACTTCGCCGGCGGTATCGGATAACACCGATGCCGCCGGCGAAGCTGTACCCGGGCGCGTGCCTGGACTCAAATCTGCACGAGGCACCCACCCAAAGTGAGATACGACCACCCCCACCCACCCTGGCCGATGACCCTAGAGCGTGTACTATTTATATATTGCTCACCATCGGATTCAGGAGCTTTGAGTGGATTTACAAGACGTCGTGAATGCGAACCAGCACCGATTCAGTGAAACTGAACGGGAAATTTTGGCATTCATGCTAGAAAATGAAGAGTTCGTTGCGGAGTCAACGATCAACTCTTTGGCACATAAAACGTATACTTCGACCAGCTCAATTATTCGCCTGACGAAGAAGCTGAACTTCTCCGGATTTGCTGAGTTGAAGTACTTCATTAAGTCCTCTCTGAACCGCAGCGAACCCTTCAACCCGCGGTTCATTGAGAGCGGCCGCGAAGATATTCAGCGCACCTACGACTACCTCGAGCACATGGAACTGAGCGGACTGCTCAAGCGCATCCATGAGGCTCGCACTGTGTACTGCTTCGGTACCGGCTACGCTCAGCGCAATGCCGTGCAGGAATTTGCCAAGTCCATGCAGGTTTGCGGTAAGTTCTGCCAGGTCATCCCGGCACGCAATGAGTTCGAAAGCGCCATGAACAATATGACCCAGGACGACGTGGTCATCATTGTGTCCTTCTCCGGTCAGACCGAGAACATGCGCGAACACATTAAGATGCTGGCGCTGCGCCGCATCCCCATGATTGCGGTGACCGCTATTGGTGTGAACTACATGTCCTCGCACGCTGAGTACTCCCTGCACTACCAGACCACCCCCACCCACATCAGCACCCAGCGTAAGCCCTACTACTCCTTCGTTGCGCTGTCGGTGCTGCTGGACTACATCGTGCGCCGCTACATTGAACACGTTGAGAATGAGCGCCGCGAATCTCTGCAGGACCAGGTGGACGACGCCCTCAACGCTGGGGACGAAACCGACGCCTGACAAGGCATTACTGTGCCTACCTGCACCCTCTGCTCATCCTCCTGAATCCGACCGAATCCGCCTGAGACCATCTGAAAGAGACACCCTGTGACCGCAATTTTCGCGCTCATCGAAAACACCGAGAAGATGCGTAAGTACCTGTTCTGGTACCTCATGATTATCCCCGCGCTGTTGCTGCTGTGGATTGCACTGGGCGCAGCGAACTCCCAGATGGATTTCCAAGCAGCCCTGAAGATTCCCTTCTTCACCGTGGCGTTCCTGAACGCCTGCCTCAGCCTGCTGCTGGGCGGCACCCTCAAGTTCGCAGGTGCAGAGAATGAACGCACCGAACGAGCCTACGCCCTGTACCTGACCATTCTGCTGGTCATCATCGGTAACCTGCCCGGCGCGATTCTGAGCTTCTTCCTCTTCCGCTCCCTGCGCTTCGGCAACCTGGAAGGCGAGCTGGCGCCCAAGTACCGTTGGGCGCTTCTGCCTGCCCTGGTCTTCTACGTATTGGTGACCGTAGTGCTGCTCGTCGCCAACCTCGCAATGTGGTCGAAGTAAGCACCCTGCGTATTAAGCACACAGGAGCATTGAGCATACGGGCGTGCGCTGACACCCGCCCCGCTTAAAGCACCGCATGAGGCACACCGGGCAGAGGACCCCGGAAGAACCACCATCTTCGGTGTGTACGCGCAAACGTACACCGCACTGACCCACAAGGACACTCACGACGTGAACCAGATTCCCGAGCCTACCGACGCGCAGCACGCACCCGGCACCCCGGCTGACAACACTCAGCCCGCCGCAGCCGCCGCGACCTCAGCAGAGGAAACCCACGAAGTAGCCGACGAAATCAACATCGCCGAGCTGCCCGCACACCTGAACCCCGCCCACGAGGACTTTGACCCCTCGGCGGGGCTTGAGCGCTGGGCGGAACAGATGGACGTCTACACCGGCCCCGACGCGATGCTCGACTTCAACCAGGTCGACTACGTGCACATCGACCTGTCCGAGGCGAACCCCTCCGGTCTGGCACAGCTGCTCGCCGGACGTAAGACCCGCCTCTCCACGATCCTGCGCGACAAGTCGCAGCTGGAGGCGGGCATGCGCTCCGCACGCACCCTGCGCACCAAGATCTACGAACTCGCCACCGACCACGGCCTGGACTCCGGCTACTTCGTGGCGGGTACCGCCTCCTGGCTGTCGCACGACACCCGCGAGGATGCTGCCGCCTACGAGAAGCGCTTCATCGCGCCAATCCTCATGGCGCCGCTGAGCATCACCCCGCACCCGAAGGACGACGACTTCGAGCTGCGCCTCGCCGGTTCCGCGCGCCTGAACCCTGCGATGGTTCGCCAGATCAAGCAGGAGTACGGCATCGACCTGGGCACCATGGACGTGGCGCAGCTGGCGAACTCCATGTCCCGTCTGGACCCCGAGCCGGTCATTGAGCGTATGCGCGCATCCGCCGGTCGTATTCCGGGCATGACCATTGAGTCGAAGTACTTCATCTCCACCTTTGCTGACCTGAAGGAAAGCCTGGGCGAGCTGCCGCACACCGCCATCACCCCGCTGGTGCGTGACCTGGCGGCACTGAAGGTTCCCGGCGTGAAGCCGCGCGAGCTCAACGCCCACAACCTGCAGCAGCCCCTGGACCAGCGCGACCCTGCAGAAGAAATGCTCTTGCTGGACGCTGACGCGAACGCCCAGGAGATTATCGACACCGCGGTCAGCGGTTTCTCCTTCACTATCACTGCGGCACCCGGCACCGAGCCGTTGCGCACCGCCGTGAACATTGCATCCGCGCTGATGGGTCGCGGTAAGTCCGTGCTCGTCGTGGGCGAGAAGCGCTCCACTCTCGCCGAATTCTCTGCGCTACTCAAGCGCACCGGCATCGAGAGCCTGCGCTACGACCTGCTTGCCGAGCACGATTCTGAGGCTCAGCGAGCCGAATTCATTCGCGCGATTGTGCGCAACGAGAGCGCGGAAGAGCCGAACTCCGAGGACCTGAACGAAGAGCTCGTCGCGACTCGCGCCGCCCTGCTCGACCACACCCGCGCCCTGTTGAACAAGGACGCGAACTGGCAGATTTCCGTCTACTCGGCGCTGCAGCGTCTGGCTGAGCTGACCGCATCCGAGGACGGCCCGGCCACCCGCGTGCGCTTTGACCGCCCCATGCTGGACTCCCTCCTGGAGCGTGAGCAGGTGCGCGCCGAGCTGGTGCGCCTGGGCGAGATTGACGGATTCGCCGCGGCCTCGCGTACCTCGCCGTGGTACCGCGCCCGCCTGGTCAATGACGAGGAGGCTGCGGAGGCCTACGCCCTGGTCATTACCCTGAAGTCCTCCCTGCTGAACCTGCGCGAGGCCATGAACCGTATGGCTGCCATGCTGGGCCTGCGCCCGGGCCGCACGATTGCCGAGTGGGAGTCGCAGCTGGCGATCCTGATGCGCATTCGCGAGACGCTTAAGCGTTTCCGCGCCGATGTGTACGACCGCCCCGTGACCGATCTGATTGCCGCAACCGCCTCCGGTGCGTGGCGTCGCGAGAACGGCATCGAGATGAGCAGTATGCAGCGCTCTCGCCTGCGTCGCGCGGCTAAGGAGTACATCCTGCCCGGCGTGAACATCGGGGATTTGCACGAACAGCTCAAGATTGTGCAGACCGAACGTGCCGAGTGGATTCGCCATATCGAGGCACCCCGCACCCCGCAGATTCCGCAGAACCTGGATCAGCTGGCCGACGCCCTGAATTCCCTGGTGTCCGAGCTGGCGGGCCTGGGTATCGTGCTTGCCGATACGATCGACGGCACCGACTTTGTGCGCACCGACCTGGACGTTTTGGACGCCCGCCTGGACGTCCTTATGGGCGACCGCGTCCTGCTCATGACCCTGCCCGAACGTGACGCGCTCCAACAGAAGCTTCACGAACGCGGCCTGTCCGAGTTGCTGGATGACCTGTACGCCCGTCAGGTGCCCACCGAGACGGTGGCCGCTGAGCTGGAACTCGCATGGTGGCAGTCCGCGCTGGAGTTCCTGCTGGAACGTCACGAGGGTAAGCTGCTGGACGGCGACCGCCTGCGAGACACCGAATCCCGCTTCCGTCGCGCTGACTACGCCCACATGACCAGCGCCCCGGCCCGCCTTCTGGCAAAGGTCGCGCGCGTGTGGACCGACCGCATCGAATCCGAGCACGACCAGGCGGCCTACCTGAAGAGCCAGCTGCGCGGCTACGAGTTCGTGCTGGAGGAGCTGCTGACCCACGCCCCGGTCATGGCGCGTACCCTGCTTCCGCTGTGGACCGCGAGCCCCTTCGCCCTGGCGCGCAAGGTTCCCGCATCCATGCGTTTTGATACGGTGCTGCTGCTGGATTCTGAGTCGACCCCGTTGGCGGCGAACCTGCCGGCGATTACCCGCGCCGACCAGGTGATTGCCCTGGGCGACCCGCACTCGGGTTACCCCTCGCCGTTCATCGTGTCCGCGCCGACTTTCGGTGCGCCCGAGCCGACCGACGAGCAGCTGGACAGCACCTTCGACGTGCTCGCTACCGTACTGCCCAACCGCACCCTGGCGATGCTGCACCGCAGCATGGACCCGGTGATTCTGGACTACCTGAACCGTGAGTTCTACGGTTCGCAGCTGCATGCGGCTCCGGTGAGCCGCGCCTCCGCCCAGCCTGCCGGCTCTCTGACCGTTGAGTACATTGATACTCGCGGTAAGGTCAGCGATAACGCGAACCTGGATTCGCCCGGTGTTGAGGTGGAGCGCGTCACGAACCTGGTGCTCGAGCACGCGTACCGCACCCCGGACCGTTCGCTGGCGGTTGTGACGGCTAGCCCGAAGCACGCCCAGCGTGTGGCTGAGTCGGTGCGTCACGCCCTGAGCCTGTACCCGCAGCTGGCGCCGTTCTTCGCCGCCGGTGAGGAGTCTTTCCGCGTGGTCGACCTGACCCGCGCTGAGAGCCTTGAACGCGATACCGTGATTTTCTCCCTGGGCGTGGGTCGCGCCCGCCTGGGCCAGGCATCGTACGATTTGGGTCAGCTGTCTGCCGAACACGGTCGTCAGGGCTTTGTGGTGGCGTTGACTCGTGCCCGCCGTGCGCTGCGCATTGTTTCGTGCATTGACCCGTCGGAGCTGGATCCGCAGAAGCTGCACCATGGCGCGGTGGACTTCTACCACCTGCTGCGTGAGCATGCGGAACGTCAGGCGCGTGAAGAGGTGGAGGCGAAGGCACAGCGCGTGCCGGAGACCCTGCCGCGTAACGCGTTCTTGGCGGCTGACGATGCGGACACCCCGGATCTGGGCGACTGGCTGCTGAACGATTTGGTGGTGCGCCTGCAGGCTCGCGGTGTGCGCGTGACCCGCGGCGAGGGCGATATCGCTCTGATTGCACACGCCCCGGAGAAGCTGGCTGCTGAGCCGGTTCCCGCGCTGGGTGTAGCTCCCGTGGTCTCGTCGAACCCGAGCGTTCCGGCGGCTATGCCGCTGGTGGCGTGCTCCGATGGCGAGCCGAACTATGCGCGTGCTTCGGTGCGTGAGCGTACCCGCCTGGTGCCGGAGCGTCTGAGCCGCACGGGCTGGAACTACATCACCCTGGGCACCCTGGAGGTGTTCGCCGATCCGGATGCCGTGGTGGCGCGCGTGCTGCACTACCTGGATATGGATGAGGGCGCTGAGGTTCGTGGCTAGTTATTCGTCAACGCCGAAGCCTCGCCGTGGGCACCGCCGTGTGAGCGGCGGCGGCTCGGTGAGCGGGGCTGAACCTCTGCTGGTGGGTGTGACGACGCCGCCGGTTGTGGCTTCGGGTACCTCGTCTGCCGCGGGTGCTTCCGCGAAGAAAACCGGTGCTCAGCAACAGAACCCCCAGAAGGCCGGTACCAAGAAGGCGACCGCTTCCGCGCAGCCGCTGACCCCGGAGGAGCGTGAGCGTCTGGAATGGATGCGTCAGCAACGTCCTCCGCACTGGGGTAACAATATCGTGTAGCGTCTTCCCGCGGGGGAGTGCTTCTTAAAACGCCGAGGGGCGGGGCAACCTGTGTTGCCCCGCCCCTCGTTTTGGCTGGTGTGGAACCCCGTTTAGGAGTTGCCCTTGTCGGTGCTGTAGAAGCCGGAACCCTTGAAGGTCACGCCGACGGTGTTGTAGCGCTTGCGCAGGGTTTCTTCGCCGCACTGCGGGCAGACGCGCAGCGCATCGTCGCTAAAGGACTGGCGCTGTTCAAAGACGTGGTTGCAATTCTTGCACTGGTAAACGTAGACCGGCATTTTGTCCTTCTGTATCCGTTTTCGCTGGGATGGTTTATTAACGTGGTTTGAGTGTACCGCTTTTGAAACGTTGGGAGCTATTTGCGTTTTCTTCTCAAAAAGCTATTTCTGGTTTCTTTTTGCCTTTTTCTTGGGTGATTTTGTGGGTGTGTCCCGCATATCTTTGTGCTTTTGCATAAAGATTCGGGGTGTCAATCAAGGGCGAAGCAGGCACAAGAGAACCGGGTACTTTTAGACCTGCTAACGGGTGCGGTAGATACCCTGCTCGGTGAGGATGACCGGCAGAATAGCATCCCACTGGTCGTAGGGGACAGCCTCGTAGATTTCGTCGCTGAAGACGATACCGATGCTCTGCTCCTCCAGCTGTTGTGCGCTGAGCAGGGGAATAATGCGGTCGTAGTAGCCGCCTCCCTGACCGAGGCGGTGCCCGCCGGCATCAAAGGCGAGTGCGGGGATGAGGCGCAGGTCGGCGTCGACGAAGGCGCGTTCGTCCTGTTCTTCGCCTTCGGGTTCGGGGATGCCCATGGGGCTGAGCGGGTGCTCGACGGCGGGGTCCCAGTGTACCCAGGCGAGTTTCCTGCCGGGGCGTACGACGGGTACGAGGATGCGGTGTCCGTCCTTGTGCAGGCGGGTTAGTGCTTCGATGATGGGCGGCTCGGACTTGGTGGGCAGGTACGCCGCAATGGTGCCGGGGGAGTGGAGCCGCTGCGCAACCGCCTCGAGGATATGGGCGGTGAAGAGCTCCTGCATCTGCTGCTGGCCGTGTTCGCCGCGGTGGCTGCGCGCGGTGAGGCGGCGCGGGCGGATCTGGGAGCGGAGAATGTCTTTATCCAGGGAGATATCGTCTGCGCTGGCACCGGCATCGGAGTTGCTGGCGGCGGGTGCGGTGTTGAGGTGCATGGTGTGTCCCATCGTCGTTGCGGGTCTTGTGTGAAGTATCGGGGTGCCCTGTAGAGAGCGGAGTGTGTTGGTCCTGTGCGGGGAGATGTCCTGAGAACTATCCGCGGGCGGGGTAAAGACATCCTAGTAGGCGGCGAAAATACCCGATTCTGCAGGGGTTGTAGATTCCATTTTTTAGTATAGGGTTTGAGAAAAATAGCGCTGAGTTCTGCGGGGTGGTTTTTCTTTGCGCACCGAAGAATGTGCCACATATGGATATGTAGTTAGTCACGTTGAAGTTTTTTTCATGTCGTAGTGTCTATAAAACGCCTTAAGTACTTTACAACTTAGGGTATTCTTGTGGCATGGCTACTGAAATTAAGTCTGTTACTAAGGCAGTTATTCCTGCTGCTGGTCTGGGCACCCGATTCCTGCCCGCAACGAAGGCAACCCCCAAGGAAATGCTCCCCGTCGTCGATCGCCCCGCGATTCAGTACGTGGTGGAGGAAGCAATCCGTGCCGGTCTGAATGACGTTCTGATGATTACCGGCCGTAACAAGCGTGCTCTCGAGGATCACTTCGACCGCGTTCCCGTTCTGGAGCAGCAGCTTGCTGAGCAGGGTAAGGACGCTCTGCTCGCTTCTGTGGTAGCTACCAATGAGATGGGCGGCGACCTGCACTACGTACGTCAGGGCGACCCCAAGGGTCTGGGCCACGCTGTTCTGCGTGCAAAGCGCCACGTCGGCGACGAGGCATTCGCTGTTCTGCTCGGTGATGACCTGATTGACGAGAAGGAAGACCTGCTCTCTCGCATGGTGGAGGTTCAGGAGCGCACCGGCGGTTCCGTCGTTGCTCTGATGGAGGTCCCCCGCGAGGCTATTTCCGCTTACGGTGCAGCTGCTATTGAGGCTGTTGAGGGCGAAGACGGTTTCGTGAAGATCACCGGCCTGGTTGAGAAGCCCGCTGCTGACGAGGCTCCCTCGAACTACGCTGTGATTGGCCGTTACGTTCTGAGCTCGAAGGTCTTCGAGGTTCTGGAGAACACCGCTCCGGGCCGCGGCGGCGAGATTCAGCTGACCGACGCTCTGCAGACCCTGGCTCAGGGCGAGGGCGAAGGTGAAGGCGTCTACGGTGTGGTCTTCTCCGGCCGCCGTTTCGACACCGGTGACAAGCTGTCCTACCTGAAGGCAAACGTTATTCTTGCTGCTGAGCGCCCCGAGTTCGGTGACGACCTGCGCGCATGGCTGAAGGACTTTGTTGCAGAGAACTGCTAATTACTCTGCATCCGCTCTCTGACGAGGGCAACCGATAAATACCAACCACGCTGAGGAAGGCGTTCTTTCCGGTGGGGCGTTAGTCCCCAAGGGAGGGCGCCTTCCTTTGCGTCGTTCGTGTCCGTTATGTGCGTGGCGTGCTACTGGGTGAGGGCTCAGGGTATGTCTGGTTCAGGGATGCGGCGACGTTGTGTGCATATTCCTTCTGGGGTATATGCGCATATCCAGCCCGATTCTTTCCTCTTATGGAAAGCATTGGGAATATAAGGGTATGATTAAAGTCTAGGGATAAAGGGACGATAGAGGGCGACCTGATATGACGCTTTTGAACACCTCTGGTGTGTTGGTAATTCTGACCGTGATTTTGTTGCTGTGGTTTGTGCCCAGGAGCTTGCGTCGCGCGCCCGCAGGTCCTGTCATGGAGCCTGAGCGTCCCCTGATCAGTGCCGAGCGTACCGCGGAGGATATTCTCGCCTCCGCTGGCGTGCTGTTGAACGAATCGGAGGCGTACCAGTCCTCCGATCACGCGGTGGCGCCGGGTACTTCCCTGCCTTCTTCTGCTCTTCCGCAGGCTTCTTCCCGTTCCTCTCACGCTGTAGAGGATGCCGTTCAGCCTGCCCCGGATACGGCTTCTATCTCGCAGATTCGCGATTCTTCCCCGACTGCTCCCTACACCGATGAAATTCCGGTGGTGGAGGAGCCGAAGCCCTCGCCGCTGTCCTACTTTGATACCTCGAGCCCGAGCGGTATTGCCCTGCTGGTTGCGGCTGGCCTGGGTGTGCTTACCCTGGTCACCGGTCTTCTGGCTCTCTTCGGTGTTCTGGCGTGGGGTTGGGCTGTTCTCTTCCTGATTCTTGCCGGCGGCGCATGGGCTGTGAGCCGTTTTGGTTTGCTGGAGTCTGTCTCTAACCAGGTCAAGGCGAGCCGCGAAGCACGCCGTGCCAAGGCAGAAGATGCCGAGGATAATGACGCTGAGGCGTACGAAGAGTCCGACGACGAAGAAGTTTACGATGACGCTTCCGAGTCGGTAGAGGACTCGACTGCCGAGAGTGCAGATTCTGAAGCTACTGAAGAGCCTGAGCCTCAGGCTCGCCCCGCCAGCCGTGAGGTTGCTAATCGCAAGCCTGCGCGTGGCGTGAACCGTGAGGCATCACGCCCGAGCCGTGCGCACATTGCGGTGGACTCCTCTGAAGAGGCGCACCAGGCAGAAGCACCTGTAGCATCTGAGTCTTCTCACGCTGCCCGTCCCGTACCTGCCCGTTCTGCTCGTTCGGCGGAGGCGCCCGCGGGTCACCGTCAGGAGCGCCGCCAGCAGCGTCCGAGCCGCTTCCAGCCGATTCGCCGCGGTAGCGTGCTCTTTGACCAGGAGAGCGGTTCTGCCGCTCCCTCCGCTAGTGCCCCGCGTACTGCGGCACAGCATCAGGTAGCTCAGGCTCCGGTTGCTCCGAGTCAGCCGGTTCAGCAGCAGCCGGTGCAGCCCCAGCGCACTCAGTCCGTGCCGTTTGCACAACCCGCTCAGCCTGCACAACCCGCTCAGGCATCTGCTCAGGTCCCTGTTGTTCCTGCCCAGCCGGTAGCGCCTCAGCTTGCCCAGGCGTCTGCCGCTCAGCAGCAGGCTCCCGCACAGCAGCCGACTATCCAGCCGGCCCAGCCGATGGCTCGCCAGGCGCTACGTGATGGTTCGCCCGTCCGCCAGGCACCTGCTACTCAGGCTCCCGTTCCATCGATTCCTGAAGAGATTCCTCTGCCGGACGTCCTGGATGATTCCGAGTTCGATGCTCTGGATATTGCGTCCCTGAACGACCCGGCGCTCTCGACCGGTGCTACGGCGAGCGGTGGTGTTCGTTCGACGAACCGTCACCCCGGTGCTGGCTCCTCCTTTGAATCGGTCAGCAATACCTGGAACCCGGTTCAGCTGCCCAAGCCGCTGAGTGCTCTGCATCGCCAGGACCAAGATAAGAAGTAAGCGCCCAGCTTTTCATGCGTAAAACCCCGACAGTACGTACTGTCGGGGTTTTCGTGTTCTGGGGGGGGATGCTGAGAGGAAAAGTTAAAAAGAAAAGGAACCCCGTCCATGGGGTTCCTTTTCCAGCATCACACACAGGAAGAAAGTCTTCTAGACCGACTAGGAAGGCCTTCCCACAAGGCCTGACCTATTCGGTAATAAAAATATATCCTAATTCCCGTGCGGGTGACAAGCTGAAAATAGCGACAGCCTGTCAATAAACTAAGGTTGCCCTAAGTGAAATCCGCGTCATTGCAGGCGAAAAGGGGCAATAGTCCCCGCCTGAAAAAGTTTAAAAAATTTTCGCGCCCCTCCATGAGTCGAAATGAGACGCCTCAAAAACCTTCAATCAGGCCAATAACGCCCGCTCATGAGAGAATAGCCGGGTGAAAGATTGGTTTGACGCACTCCCGATTGAGGTTGCCCTAGCTTTCATGTGGGTGGTCGGTATCGTCCGTACCAGCATCGTGTACGCTCTCGGTGTGCTCGCTGCTGAAGGTGGCGCCCGCCTCGACCGCATCCGCAAGGCCATGGATAGCCCGCTCTACCGTAAAGCGCGCCGCTTGATTAACCGGTGGGGCGTTATTGCCGTGCCCCTCTGCTTTCTCACCGTGGGTCTGCAAACCGCAGTCATCATCACGACCGGCTTCACGAAGATGCCGCTGCGCCGTTGGGTGCCCGCGATGCTGGTCGGCACCTTCATGTGGGCGTGCATCTACACCACCATTGGCTTCGCAATTCTTGCCGCTCTCGGGCTGGAGCCGTGGATGTTCCCGCTCGCTCTCGCCGTTGTTATTGCGGTGTTGGTGATTGCGGCTCAGCTGCGCGAACGACGCATCAACCGCGAAACCGTTGAGAACGCTCCGGAGAGTATCACCGAGAGCTAGTCCTTTCTCCAGTAGGGGATAGGTGCACTATTTCGCCGGGTTGAGGGCGCTCACCTGAGCCCACTCATTTGACCCCAATGCACCCGCCCAAGATGTGCTAGCGTGGAGAGATGAGTTCATCCGCATCCTCCACCGCAGGTACCCCCGAAGAACAACCCGTCAACGAGCACGCTCTCGCCGCAATCGACCCCGAGCAGAGCGCGCCCGAAAACACTACCGACCAGGTAGAAACCGAAGTGCCCGCTGAGGCACCCACCCGCGTGTACCTGCACCCCGAGCAGCTGGCAATGATCCAGACTCCGGAGGCTCTGCCCATCCCCGTACTGCAGCGTTCCATGCTGCGCATTAGCTACGTGCCCGCGATTATGCCCGGCAAGTGGTTCAACCGTTGGCATGAGCGTTACGGTGACCGCGTGCAGTTGGCGGAGGTGCCCGTGCGTGAGGCGCGCGGCCTGGACTCCCTGCACCAGGATTTGTGCCTGATTGATCCTGCCCCTGAAGCGGCGGCAGAAGGAGAAAATGCTGCTGAGGCGCCCGCCGAGGCTGTCGAGCACGCCCCTGTACCCGTCGTTGAGGTCCCCGAGAACCCCTTCGCGCACATGAGTATTGTGCGCCCGGACCGCGAACCGGCAAGCACCGACGGCGAGAAGTACCACAGCATCCGCCTCTACGAGGAGCTGCCCGTGGTCATTCTGCCCGTGGACCACGTGCTCACCGTGCTCGACGAGGTACCCGTGGAGGAGCTTGCCGAGGAGTTCCTGCTGCAGCCCGCCTCCGATATTCCCGCCTATGAGGAAGTCTCCCGCGCATGGCGTGAGAGCGCCGGCCGCATCGTACCCGAGGACCTGACCGATAAGGAAACCATCGAGCTGGTTGCCGCCGGTGTGGGCCTGTACATTGTGCCCATGTCCATTGCACGTTTCTACCACCGCAAGGACCTCACCTACCGCCCCGTCGCGGGTCTAGACACCTACCCGGTGCACCTGGTGTGGCCGCGTGCCCCCAAGGGTGAGCCGCGCAGCGAAGAGCTCGAGGCGCTCCTGCAGGACTTCATCGGTATTGTGCGCGGACGCACCGCAACCAGCGACCGCGGCAGCGAAACCCGACAGGCACGTGCTGAACGCGTCGCCGCCGAAAAGGCGAAGGCGAAAGCGAAGGCACGAGCCGCCAACGCACGCCGTGAAGCACGCGATAAGAAGCGCGCCAACGCCAAGAAAAACGGCAACGCACGCCAGCACGCTCGACAGTCCGCCAAAGCCGCCAGCGCACGCCGCGGCAAGAAACGCTAACGAACGATAGACGGTAAAATCAAACCATGGCATTAGCAATGGAAACCCGACCCGCAGCCTACGCAGTGATCATTGAGCAGGGCAAGCTGCTCATGACCCGCTGGGTGCCCGAAGACCGTGCACTCAGCCCCCTCTGGTCCCTGCCTGGCGGCGGCATGGAACCCGGCGAACAGGCCGACGAAACCGCGCTACGAGAGACCCTCGAAGAGACCGGTTACAGCGTCGCCATTGAAGACATTCTGGGCGTGCACGCCGGACACTTCCCCGTGCGCTCCACCCAGAAAGACCCGCAAGCGCTACCCTTCTGCGCCCTGCGGGTGGTTTTCCGTGCCCACATTGTTACCGGCGAACTGCGCCACGAAATCAATGGCTCCTCCGACACGGCACGCTGGGTACCCATCGCTGAGCTGGACACCATCCGCTACGGCACCCTCATCGACGAGGTAGCCTCCATGATGGGCTACTCCAACGCCGCCAGTTGGGCACGCGAATACCGCGAATTTCTTGCCGATGAAAACGCACGGAAGCTTCCCTAATGAACCGACTGACCCTCACCCGCCGTGCGGCGCTCACCTCCCTGGCGCTCATGCCGCTGCTCGCCGCCTGCGGGAATAATGACGCAACCCCGCAGGTGGACCCTTCCGCATCCAGCTACGGTACCCTGCGTATCGGCTACGGCGCCCTGCGTGAGATGCGCGCCGTAGCGCACGTGTACGCGCGCGCCCTGCGACAGATTGGCTACTCCGTTGAACTTGTCGACACCGACAACAGCCGCGTCGCCGCCCTGCGCGGGCTCATGGTTCCTTCGGCTAACTCTGCCACCCCTACCGCAACTCTGCCCGACGACGAGGAAACCGGCAGCACCACTGCCGCCGCCCCTGAATCGTTGGACCTGGTCATCGACTACAGCGGAGACCTGCTGCTCTACCTGACCGACGACGGCAAAATCAGCCCCGCCGCCGCACAGAACGAACGTATTGCCGCCTCCGTAAGTGCCTCCGCTCAAGCGGCAGGCGTGACCCTGCCCCCGGCGGCCACCCCCACCGCGGAGGAGAGCACCGCCTCCGCACATGCTACGGACGGTACCGCGAGCCCCTCGGCAAGCTCCACCCGCTCCGCAGACCCCATCAACCTGCGCGCCATGAGCACCACCGACATGACCAACGCTATCTCGCGCATCCTGCCCGAAGAGCTCATGCTCCTCAACGGCGCCCACGCCACCAACAAGGATGTGCTGGTCACTACCCGCGCCGTGAGCGCCCGCCACAAGCTCAACTCCCTCGCGAACCTGCGTGAGGTGCAGTCTTCCCTGGCGTTCTCCATCCCGACCGGGTACTCCAGCGGTACTTATGGCGTGGATTCTTTGCGTAGCCTCTACCGCTACCGTGTGCACGACCCGAAGATTCAGGACGACCCCGCCGAGCGCGTCAACGCCCTCACCGCAGACACCGTGCAGGTGACCCTGCTGCACAGTAGCGACTCCGCGATTGAAGAGAATCGCCTGGTCACCCTGGAAGACCCCTCGACGGCGCTTTTGCAGCAGCAACTGGTGCCCATTATTCGCCGTACCCTGCCAGATAGCGCCCGGACGGCAATTAACCGCGTATCATCTACATTAGACACGGGTAACCTCTCGTTCCTGTTGCGTCTGACTAGCGGTTCCAACCCCATCGCAGATGACGACGCAGCACAATTCATTTTGGATCACCCTAGAAAGTAAATCATCATGACGAAGTACCGTCAGTCCTCAAAGTTGAGCAACGTCCTGTACGACATCCGCGGCCCCATTCTGGATGAAGCCAATCGCATGGAAGCGATGGGCCACCGCATCCTGAAGCTGAACATTGGTAACCCCGCGCCCTTCGGCTTTGAGGCGCCGGATGCCATCATGATGGACATCATTCGTCACCTGCCCGAAACTCAGGGCTACTCTGACTCCCGCGGCCTCTACTCGGCACGTACCGCCATTGTGCACCACTACCAGAACCGCGGCATCATGAACCTCGACACCGAATCTATCTACTTGGGTAACGGTGTGTCTGAGCTGATCCCGATGACCCTGCAGGCACTGTGCGAGACCGGCGACGAAATCCTGGTCCCCATGCCCGACTACCCGCTGTGGACCGCAGCTACCGCGCTGGTCGGCGGCAAGCCCGTGCACTACCTCTGCGATGAGGAAAACAACTGGTACCCGGACATCGAAGACATTAAGTCGAAGATTACCGAGCGTACCAAGGGCATCGTGGTTATTAACCCGAACAACCCCACCGGTGCCGTCTACCCGCGTTCCGTGCTTAAGCAGATTGTGGATGTGGCACGCGAACACGGTCTGGTCGTGTTCTCTGATGAGATTTACGAAAAGATTACCTACGATGGCGCAGAGGCCATCAACATGGCGACCCTCACCGGCGACGACGTGCTCTGCCTGACCTTCTCCGGCCTGTCCAAGGCATACCGCGTCTGCGGTTACCGTGCGGGTTGGGTCGCTATCACCGGCCCGAAGAAGGACGCTTCCAGCTACCTGGAAGGCATTCACCTGCTCGCCTCCATGCGCCTGTGCGCCAACGTTCCGGCACAGCACGCCATCCAGACCGCGCTCGGCGGCTACCAGTCCATTAACGAGCTGATTGTTCCCGGCGGCCGCCTGTACGAGCAGCGCACCCTGGCGCACAAGATGCTCAACGAGATTGACGGCATCAGCTGCACCAGCGCGGACGGCGCTCTGTACCTGTTCCCGAAGATTGATGTTGAGCGCTTCGACATTACCGACGATGAACAGTTCGCCCTGGACCTGCTCAAGAGCCAGAAGATTCTCTTCAGCCACGGCCGCGCGTTCAATTGGAAGGACCCGGATCACTTCCGCCTGGTGTTCCTGCCCGATACGCAGACCCTCACCAGCGCCCTGGAGCGCCTGGGTAACTTCATGGCTGACTACAAGCAGAAGCACTAGCCCTGTCGCCTCTGCCTTGTGACAGATAGAAATAGCCTGCCCCGCAGTTCTGATGAGCTGCGGGGCAGGCTATTTCTGTTTGACGGCTGGAGGATGTGCCAGAGCGGGTGCTGGAAGCGGCTTTAGTTTGCCAGGTTCTCCTGACCAGCCTGTGCACCGCGTGCCGCGTTCAGGCGCTCCTGCGCGCCCTGCAGCCACGCCTCGCAGCGGGCGGCAAGCGCCTCGCCACGCTCCCACAGGGCGATAGAGGTCTCCAGGTCGCTGGCGCCGGACTCCAGCTGGCGTACGACCTGCTCCAGTTCGGCACGTGCCTGCTCGTAGCCGAGGGTTTCGACGGGTGCGCCCAGCTCGGCGCTGTTGAAGCTAATGTTCTCGCTCATTGAGGAACCTTTCAGAGGTAAAAACTAGAGATAAAAACTAGGGGTAAAACGTAGGGGTATCGAGGTTTAGGAGATGTTTGAGGGATCCGTAGAAGTCACGGCCGCCTGCGCCGAACCGGTCGCCGCACGCACCGTAATCTGCTCGCCCTCGCTCAGCGCCGAAGCGTCACGCACAATAGCGCCCGCGGCATCCTGAACGATAGAGTAGCCGCGGTTGAGCGTCTGCGCAGGCGAGAGCGAACGCACCCGCGCCAACGTATGCGACAGAGTCGCCGACTCACGCTCCAGACGGTGCTGCACCGAACGGTGAGCGCGCTCGCGTAGCTGGCTCAGCTCCTCCACACGCATGAGCAGGGAGGACTCCGGGTGGGTGAGCACCGGGCGGCTGCGCAGCTGCGCAATGTAGTTCATCTGCATGCCCACGTAGCCGAGCACCGCGCGGTCCAGGCGGGCACGGGCCTCGGTGATGCGGGCGGTTTCCTCCGAAATATCGGGCACAATGCGCTTACCCGCATCGGTGGGGGTGGAGGCGCGCAGGTCGGCGACCGCATCGAGGATGGGGGAGTCCGCCTCGTGACCGATTGCCGAGACTACCGGGGTGGTGGCCGCCGCGACGGCGCGGATGAGCGCCTCCTCAGAGAAGGGCAACAGGTCTTCGAAGGAGCCGCCGCCTCGGGCGATGACGATGACGTCCACCTCCGGGTGGGCGTCCAGTTCGGCGAGCGCGGCAATGACCTCAGCCGCCGCACCCTCACCCTGAACGCGGGTATTGCGCACCTCGAAGACCACGCCGGGCCAGCGCAGGGAGGCGTTGCGGATAACGTCCTTCTCCGCGTCAGAATCGCGACCGGTAATCAGGCCCACACGGTTCGGCAGCATGGGCAGCGGTTTCTTCCGCGCGTCAGAGAACAGCCCCTCAGCGGCGAGAGCTTCGCGTAGACGCTGCAGCTGCTCGTGCAGGTTGCCGGTGCCGACCGCGTACACTTCCTTGCCGATGAGGGAGAGCTTGCCGTTCTTCCACAGGCTCGGCTTGGCGCGGGTGACGATGCGAGCGCCTACGGTCACATCGGCCGCCAGGCCGCTACCGGCACGCCCGAAGAGCGCGAGGGTGAAGGAGAAGTCTTCATTGAGGTCTTTGAGCTCCATGAAGACGTTGCCGCCGCGGCCGTTGAGGGAGGCGACCTGCGCCTCCACCCAGAGCTCGGGAACCTTGTCTACATAGTTTTTGAGGTTCTGCGCGAGCAGGGCGAGGGGCCAGGGGTTGGTGGCGGTGGTTTCCTGAGACTTCCTGGGAAGCTGCCGCTCGTGCACGGGCGGCACCACCAGTGCGGGTGCCGGCTGCGCTGCGGAGGGGTTGTAGAAGTTCATGCCTTCTATTGTCCCTGATTGGTCGGTTATGCGCCTGCGCACAGGTCAGCCTGGCGACTCGGGTAGCTTGCACGCAGTGCAGGCAGAACTTAGCTTCTGGCGCATTCTGCGGGTCCGAATCGGCTTTGAACACTGTGAGCGGGTACCCTAGGCTCATGCGCTCACCCGATCAGTCAGCACATCAGAACAACGCCCTCAACACCGCCGCGGCTTCGTCAGCGGCGGGTACTGGCGCGCAAAACTACCCGGCGGACGCGACCCGAGTCGTCGATACTCGGATTACCCGCACGGACGGCTACTATACGGCGGATGAAGACACCACCCTGCTACAGCCCACGCGCACGCTCGGCCACGCCGCAGCCCCCACCAAGGCTGAACTGCATGCCGCCCCCGAGCCTCCCTTTGCGGCGGGTCTGCGGAGGTTCCTGACCGTTGTGCTGTGCGCCCTCGCCCTGGTGACCGGTCTGGGTGCAACCACGGGTGCCTGGGTGAACTCCAAGCTCATGTCAGAGCGCGGTTTCTCGCAGATTTCCTCCAACCTGGCGGAAGATTCGCAGCTCGCCTCACGCATCGCGGACGGTGCAGTCGAAGACCTCATGAACTCCGAAGCTATGACAACCTTCCTCGACGGCACCAAACAAAGCGGCTTATACTCCATTCTTGTAAAGCCGACACAAGACGGCATACGTTCCCTGCTCAACCGTTCCGCGGCTGAGCTGTCAAAAACTGAAGAATATCGAAGCCTCTGGAAGGAAATAGCCGAGGAAACTCGCCGCTACAACCTCGAACACCAGGACGGTCCCGCCGTCATTGTGCTCACCCCCTTCTACCGTGCGCTGGATGCGAAGGTCGGTTCTATCGGCTCCTTCGACCCGGACCTGACGAAGCTCGGCCCTGAAACCCTCAACATTGACCGGGTAAAGGACGGCAACAACCAGCAGGAGCAACAGGAATGGTACCTGCACGCCGGCATTAACCGTGCCGCCGCGCTGGGCAAATCCACCGTGCCGCTGACCATCATCTCGGTGCTGAGCCTGCTGCTGGCTACGTTGCTGGCACCCAGGCACCGCATCCTGGTACCGGTGGTCACGGCTCTGCTCTACGCCCTGCTGGGCTGGGGCGCCGCAGCCTGGTTTGGCGGCCAGAGCCCTGAATCCCTGGGAATTACCAGCCACAGCACCGCCGGAACGGCGCTGATTACCGGGGCATGGAACCAGCTTGCACCGTCACTGACCGGGCACTTGCAGGCGGCGGCAAGCTACGGGCTGGTCATGGCAATCCTCGCCCTACTGCTCGGTATTCTGATTCGCCTCATCGCCCTGGGACGTAGCCCTGCGAGCGGTGCCACAGTCATCACACACTAAAAGTCCGAACAACGTAGGATAGTAACCATGTCCACTGAAACTATTGCCCTGGGCCTGCCGCCCGTACCCCGCGAGCGCCGCAGCCGCGCCGACGTTGAAGCCGCCGCACCCGTCACCGGTGAGAAGAAAGTCCTGCTCGCCACCCCGCGCGGTTACTGCGCGGGCGTTGACCGTGCCGTGATTGCTGTTGAGAAGGCACTGGAGCACTACGGCGCGCCCGTCTACGTGCGCAAGCAGATTGTTCACAACCGCCACGTGGTGGAGACCCTGGAGAAGCAGGGCGCTATCTTCGTTGATGAAGTGGACGAAGTTCCCGAAGGTTCCGTGACCGTGTTCTCGGCGCACGGAGTGTCCCCGGCGGTGGTTTCCGCAGCCGGCGACCGCTCCCTGAACACCATTGACGCGACCTGCCCGCTGGTGAACAAGGTACACCGCGAGGCCGTGCGCTTCGCCAAGCAGGACTACGACATTCTGCTCATCGGCCACACCGGCCACGAAGAGGTCGAGGGTACCGCCGGCGAGGCGCCCGAGCACATCCAGATCGTGAACTCGCCCGATGAGGTGGATCAGGTGACCGTCCGAGACCCCGAGAAGGTCGTCTGGATTTCCCAGACCACCCTGTCTGTGGATGAGACCCTGGAGACCGTGGCGCGTCTGCGTGAGCGTTTCCCCTCGCTGCAGGATCCGCCCTCGGACGATATCTGCTACGCAACCTCCAACCGCCAGGGCGCCATCAAGGAAATCGCTCCGCGCGCCGACCTGGTGATCGTGGTGGGTTCGGCAAACTCCTCGAACTCCGTGCGCCTGAAGGAAGTAGCACTCGAATACGGCGCCAAGCGTGCCGAGCGTGTGGACTTCGCACACCAGGTGGACGAGTCCTGGTTCGAAGGCGTGGCAACCGTGGGCCTGACCTCCGGCGCGTCCGTACCCGAGGTTCTGGTTCAGGAAGTGCTGGCACTGCTCGCCGAGTACGGCTACAGCACCATCGAAGAGGTCGAGACCGCGAAGGAAGACATTCTCTTCTCCCTGCCGAAGGAGTTGCGTTCCGCTCTGAAGAACGACGAGAACGTAGGCCGCCAGCTCGGTGGCCGCGGCGCTAAGCCCACTCGCTAATACTTTTAGCTTATGACCCCGTGTCCTCTTCCCCATGTGGGGAGAAGACACGGGGTTTTTGCGTCTGCTGTGCGGGATGCGCGGGTAGGGGTGTTTGCGCAGCTTCGCGGTCACGCTACGCGGGGGAGTGCCCCCTCTGCGGCGCTGAGCGCCTTGAGGACAGAGCCCCCGCTACGCGTGACCGCCTCCGCTGCTGAAAATGCCTCGTCATACCGGCCCCTCCGTGAACTCATGACATTTGTCATGGGCAGGTCATGACACTCTGTACCGCAGCGGCGCGAAAACCGGCGGTGTAATAGAAACATGAACACCGCAGCACTTCAGAACAGCAAGCCCAACACCGCAGAAACCGTTATTTCCGCCCGCGCCCTCAGCCAGGTTTTCACCACCCGCGCCGCCGGTAAAGTCGTAGCCGTCGACTCGATTGACCTGACCGTCAAGCGCGGCGAAATCATCGCACTGCTCGGCCCCAACGGCGCAGGCAAGACCACCCTCATCGACATGATTCTTGGTCTGACCCAGCCCAGCGGCGGCGAGTTGAGCGTCTTTGGCCGCAACGCCTCCGAGGCGGCACGTGCCGGTCTACTCGGTGCGGTTCAGCAGACCGGTGGCCTGCTCAAGGATCTCACGATCCGCGCCACGGTCGAGATGATTGTGGCGCTGTACCCCAAGCCCATCAACGTGGACGAGGTACTCGCCAGCGCAGACCTGACCGAGATTGCGAAGCGTAAGGTCGGCAAATGCTCGGGCGGTCAGCAGCAGCGCCTGCGTTACGCCCTGGCGACCATGCACTCGCCGGAACTGCTGATCCTGGACGAGCCGACTGCCGGCATGGACGTGAACGCGCGCCGCACCTTCTGGGAGCGCATGGAAGCCATCGCCGAACGAGGAACGACCATTCTTTTTGCGACGCACTACCTGGAAGAAGCACAGAACTTCGCCCAGCGCATCGTGCTCATGGAATCCGGCTCCATCATCGCTGACGGCTCCTCCGACGAGATTCGCGCCCTGACCGGCCACCGCCACCTCAGCTTCCTCGCCCCCGCACCCATTACTGACCTGGATGTGCCGGTCGAGGTGACCGAAGAGTCCGGCGGGTACCGCCACCGCATCTCCGTGCTGGAGATTGAGCAGGTACTGCGCACTCTGCTGAACAACTACAGCATCAGCGACCTGGAGGTCACCAAGCCCTCCCTGGACGAGTCCTTCACCCTGCTGACCGAGCAGGCCGCCGCCTCTAAGGCATCCGACGCCTAAACACTACACCATCTAAACGCTACGCCGCCGCTACACACCTCAAGGAAAACATCATGCTCCGCTACGCACTCTACGACATCCGCGCTTCTATTCTCTCGACCGACCGTTTCTTCTTCGGCGTGGCACTGCCCATCGTCTTCTTCCTGCTCTTTGGCGCGATGCAGGACTACTCCTCCCAGCCGATGGGTGACGGCAACGTAGCAGCGTACGTCATGATTGGCATGGCGCTGTACGGTGCCGTGCAGAACACCGTGGCGATTAGCGGCAGCACCGTCACCGAGCTCTCCAGCGGCTGGAACCGCCAGCTGGCGCTGACCCCGCTGACCACCGGCAAGTACCTGGGCGCGAAGGCGCTAACCGCCCTGGTGATTTCTGCGCTGCCGGTGATTGCGGTGAACATTGTGGGCATGTTTACCGGTGTTGAGATCCCTGTGAACCAGCAGCTTGCCGCCGGCGCGCTGACGGTGCTGTGCGGTCTGGTGTTCGCCTTCTACGGCATCATGATGGGTCTGCTGATTCGTAACGAGAACGCCGTGTCCATTGCGAACGGTCTGCTGGTGATTATGAGCTTCTTCGGTACCGTGTTCTCCCCGCTGAGCACCGACCTGCTGAAGTACGCACGCTTCACCCCGCTGTACGGTGCCGCCGAGATTGCTCGCTACCCCTTCACCGCAGGTCAGACCATTATTCTGGGTGGTGAGGACTGGTTCGTGACCGAGCCGCTCTGGTACGCAGTGGTGAGCCTGGTTGTGTGGGCGGCTATCTTCCTGGGTGTTTCTGCCCTGCTGATGCGCCGCGCAACCCGTCGCTAAATGCTTCTTCCCGCCGCAGTCTCAAGGGTCCCGTAGCATCAGGGGCTCCCGAGGCTGCGGCGGAAGCCGTATCCACTCACACTGCATCTACTAACACTGCCGCTACTGACACCGCCGCACCGGTGGTATCTGCACCCGCGGCACCCGCACGTTAGGCTAGAACCATGACCGAAACCCACACCCATTCCTACGAGAACGAACACCCCCACGCAGAGAACGAGGTGGCACCCTCCGCCGCGAAGCGCACCCTGGGCAAGCACCGCTTCCGCTTCCTCCACCGTGAACGTAGCGGCAACGTGAACTGGCTGGCGCTGGGCTTTAGCGCCCCGTGGCTGGTGTTTCTGCTCATGCCGCTGGACAGCTTCCTCACCACCCCGGAGCTGGGGCCGGTGCGCTGGGCCGGTGTGGCACTGGTGGTGCTGTTTGCGGTGGTGAACTGCTCGGCGTACGCGGTGCCGTGGCTGGTGCCGGTCACCTCCACGGTGCGTCGAAGCGTCATCTGGACGGTGCTGATGGCACTGCCTGTGGCTGGTCTGACGGCACTGCGGCTTGAATCGGCGTATACGGTGTTCTTGTCGTTCAGCATGTACTTTGTGGCGTTCTGGGTTTTTGGCACAATCGCCCCGTACCCCCTGCGCTTCGGTGTAGCGGCGACGATTGCCCTGGCCTGCTGGCTAATCTTTATGGCGGGCATCGGTTTTGACGTCACCGCGCACGGCGGAATTGCCCTCTTTATCGGCGCGCCGCTGCTGGGTCTTCTGGGCTTCTCTTACCTGATTGAGCTGGGCGAACGTGCGGACGTAGCACGAGCCTCCCTGGCGCTCTCCGAGGAACGCGAAGAAATTGCCCGCGACGTGCACGACGTGCTGGGCCACTCCCTGACCGTCATCACCCTCAAGGCAGAGCTGGCGCAACGTCTGCTGGAGATTGATCCCGCCCGCGCCGGCGCCGAGATGGAGGCGATTGCGCAGCTGTCCCGCGCATCCCTGGCGGAGGTCCGCTCGACCGTGACGCGCCTGCGCGTGCCCGACTTCTCGGGTGAGATTGAGGGCGCAGGGCGTGCCTTGCAAACCGCCGGTATTCGCGCCGAACTGCCCGAGAGCAAGAGTGCGCTCGCGGTGGCTGGCGTGAACGCGAAGCTGTTCTCCTGGGTTCTGCGTGAGGCGGTCACGAACATGGTGCGCCACTCGGGCGCGAACGCGGCGCGGGTGCGTCTGAGCGCAACCGGCCTGGACATCCTCGATAACGGCACGGGTGTGGGCGATGCGCGCGGTAACGGCCTGACGGGTATGGCTCAGCGTGTGGCGGCGTCCGGCGGTAGCGTGGTGATTGAGGCGGCGCCCGAGCAGTGGCTGGCGGAGAACCCGAACCCTGCCGGTGGGGTGGGTACGCGCATCCGTGTGAGCATGGACGGTGACACCTCACTGCTGTAAATAGTTGCTGTAGATTGTGGAACTTAGCGCCGCGCCCTGGACGGGGGAGCTACCCGCCCCTGTATGGTGGTGGTAGACAACCTCACGCGGTTGTTCCGCCCGCCGTTATCACCCCGTCTTCAGCCCTGGGAGGCTCCCATGATTCGTGTTCTGCTCGCTGACGATCAGCAGCTCATCCGTGAGGCTCTTGCCGCTCTGCTGGGTCTGGAGGTTGACCTGCAGATTGTGGGTCAGGTCGGTAGCGGTGACGAGGTGTTGGGCGCTGTCGCCCTGTTGAAGCCGGACGTGGTGCTGTTGGATGTGCAGATGCCCGGTACTTTGCTGGCTGATGGTATTGAGGCGGCTGCGGCGTTGCGTGATGCGGGTGCTTTGAGCGAGTCGGGTGAGCCGGTGCGCACGCTGATTGTGACGACGTTTGGCCGCCCGGGCTATGTGCGCCGCGCCCTGGAGGCTGGTGCGAGTGGTTTCGTGGTGAAGGATACGGGTGCTCGCCAGTTGGCGGAGGCGATTCGTCGTGTGCATGCGGGGTTACGTGTGGTGGATCCGTCGTTGGCGGCGGATTCTTTGGTGACAGGTGCTTCTCCGTTGACGGAGCGTGAGGCGCAGGTGCTGCGTGAGGCGGCGTCGGGTGGTACGGCTCAGCAGATTGCGTCGGCGTTGTTTTTGTCGGCGGGTACGGTGCGTAATTATTTGTCGGCGGCGATGGCGAAGACGGGTGCGTCGACTCGTCAGGATGCGGTGCGTATCGCCACGGAGAACGGCTGGCTTTAGCCCCCTGCTCTCATCAACACGGGCGGCTCCTGCGCGAACACGGTAGAATGGTAGTGTCTATGCCCGCAGGCACCCCGCACCCGTTTCTTCCTGAGACTGGCGGTGTCGTGCTTGGAAGCGGGCACCATTTTCGCCCTGTGTCCGCCCGCACCCGCCGCATCACGTACGCGGCGCATCCTGATTGTATGGCGGCACATGATTCGAAGGAAAACTTGTGGCTCTAACTATCGGCATTGTTGGCCTGCCTAACGTGGGCAAGTCCACCCTGTTCAACGCTCTGACCGGCAACACTGTGCTGGCGGCTAACTACCCGTTCGCGACTATTGACCCGAACGTGGGCGTGGTGAACCTGCCGGATGCGCGTCTGAACCGTCTGGCTGAGATTTTTGGTTCGGAGCGTATTCTGCCTGCGACTGTTTCGTTCGTTGATATTGCGGGTATTGTGAAGGGCGCTTCTGAGGGTGAGGGCTTGGGTAACAAGTTCCTCGCGAACATTCGTGAGGCGCACGCTATTGCCCAGGTGGTGCGTGCGTTTGATGACCCGGACGTCATTCACGTGGACGGCAAGGTCGACCCCGCCTCCGATATGGAGACCATTAACACTGAGCTGATTCTGGCTGACCTGCAGACTTTGGAGAACGCTATTCCGCGTCTGGAGAAGGCTGTGAAGATTAAGAAGGGTGACGCCGCTCAGCTGGAGACTTATAAGGCTGCGCAGAAGATCCTGGAGGATGGTGACACCATCATTTCTCGTGCGAAGGACGCGAAGCTGGAGTTGGCTCATTTGAAGGAGCTGAACCTGCTGACTGCTAAGCCGTTCATTTACGTGTTTAACGCGGATGAGGGCATTCTGGCGTCTGAGGAGAAGCAGCAGGAGCTGCGTGACATGGTTGCGCCGGCTGAGGCTGTGTTCTTGGATGCGAAGCTGGAGGCTGATCTGGTGGAGCTGTCTGAGGAGGAGGCTCGCGAGATGCTGGAGATGAACGGTCAGGATGAGTCCGGCCTGGACCAGCTGGCTCGCGTGGGCTTCTCGACCCTGGGTTTGCAGACTTACCTGACTGCTGGCCCGAAGGAGGCTCGCGCCTGGACTATTTATAAGGGTGATACTGCGCCGCAGGCTGCTGGCGTGATTCACTCTGATTTTGAGCGCGGCTTCATTAAGGCTGAGGTTGTGTCTTTCAAGGACCTGGATGAGGCCGGCTCCATGGCGGAGGCGAAGGCTCGCGGTAAGGTCCGTATGGAGGGCAAGGACTACATCATGCAGGACGGCGACGTGGTGGAGTTCCGCTTCAACGTCTAAATCTGATGATGGGTCGATAGGACTTTGAGAATTCGGTGACGGAGGGATGACGAAATTCATCTCACTGTCACCGGATTTTTTGTACCCTTAATGCGTAATGTAATTCGCTAATTGAATTTTGTGCAGGAGGTATAAAAATATCGTCTACAGGTGACGTAGAAGCTTTTAGATGTTGTAAATTTTTTATTTTTTGATTATTGGATGAAGTTCTGTTGGATTGCAGCGCACCACGGTTTTTGAACGAGGCGAGATTAGCCGTGATGCTTGACTCTCTACCCTTTTCCGTTCTTTCAATGCCCCTGTACCTAAAGGAGTGTACAAATGACAGCCTACGATGATGTTTTGCGCTGGGCAGGTTCAAGACCCTGGTGGCAGCAGAAGGTTCTTGCGCGCATTATTGCTGGTGATACTTTTGAACAACAAGATTATGAGGACATCGCGCGAAGTCTAATGGAGGAACCTGAATCTCCCCCTGATGGAGGTTGGTTTTCAAACCTCACACCACCTCAGGCAACGCGGGATGAATCTGTTCGTATAGTCGCGGTACGAGGCCTCGCCAACGTTAATCGTCTTGCCCCCGGCCAAGAACTTACATTTGACCCAAATGGGCTAACCGTGGTGTATGGAAACAACGGTAGCGGTAAGTCTGGTTATGCTCGAGTGATTAGCTCAATGGTCGGAGCGCGTCATCAAGATAGGGTCCTACCGGATGTGTTCGTGAGTGATCCTGGAACGCCATCAGGCGAAGTTGTCTTCAGTGTTGGTGATGATGAAAGAAGTGCCCTTCTAGGTCAATCACCTGATCCAGACCTCAAGCGCATAGCATTTTATGACGAACACTGTGGGGATAGCTATCTGACTACAGAAGCGGAGATTTCCTACCGTCCTTCAGCGGTCAAGCTGCTGGAGGATCTCGCAGTCGTCTGCACTGGTGTGTCCCGTGTGATTGAAGCGTGGAAGCAAGATATAAGCCAACCTGGGCTGCTGCCTAAGGTCGATTCTCAAGGTTCCGCTAAGGCCTTTCTTCGTGACCTCAGTGCCTCAACCACGGATGATGATATAAAAGCAGCAACCCAGTGCCCCTCTGACATTGACGAGCAATTGGATGCACAGAAGAGCATAACCGCTCGTCTTCGTGTCAGTAACCCTACCCTAGAAAAAGCCCGACTAATCGAGACTTCCAATGCACTCACTATGATTGCAAATCATTTGGAGACTCTTGAGGCAAAGACTGGAGAGCAAGCTGAGAAACGACTCGCTGTCCTGGTCGAGAAGGCAGAATCTGCGAAGAAAGCCGCGGATCTTGCTTCACAGAGGACGTTTGAGAATGACCCTCTACCTGAAGTTGGATCAAGTGTGTGGAAATTGCTGTGGGATGCAGCAGAGTCATATTCAAATGTTGTTTACCCCAATCACAGTTTCCCGAATACTTCGGATGGCGCGGTCTGCGTCCTATGTCAGCAACAGCTTGATGCTGATGCTACTGACCGACTTGTGAGGTTCCAACAGTTTGTCGTGGATATGACAGCTGAGGAAGCACGGCGCGCCCAGCACCAAGTTGATGAAGCACGAGACGAGCTTAAGAAATGGAGTAATACGCCAACAGACATATCAGAGGCAGTCATTAAACTTGAACTGAAAGAATATTCTAATGCGCAAAAACTTAGGTCTATCCTTGAGGACCTACAAACTCGTGCCTTGGCACTTGTTGCGGGTGATTCGACTGATTCGGCTGATTCGGCTGATTCGGCTGACGTCATTACCGCTGTGGCTACTCTTCGGAGGGACGCAACCACTCATCGTAACCAAGCAGATGGCGTAAATTCGGAGGGGTTTGCAAAAAATCTTGCAGAGGCAGAAGCACAGGAACTCCGTCTACAGGATCAAATTGCGATGCGCGATGGGTGGCAACTCATTGAAGCTGAATGTACTCGACTTCAGACGATAGATGAGTTTGATAGGAAGCTGTCCGAGGCAAACACCCGTTCAATTACCAAGAAAGTCGGCGAACTTACCCGCGCCTACGTAACTCAGGAGGCAGACGAGTTCTTTGCTCGCGAAGCGCAGAATTTCGGTCTGGAACAGGTTAGGTTTAAAGCCACCAAAGCTCGACAAGGTTCTCAACTTCATAAGGCGGACCTTCAAGGTGCTCGCACCGGAACGAAGCTCACAGATGTCCTTTCTGAGGGAGAGCAGACTTCCCTTGGCTTTGTAGGATTTCTCACGGAGGCTCATTTCGATGCTAGTAAGTCAGCCCTAATCTTCGATGATCCGGTTTCCTCTCTTGATCATATGAAACGTGAATCTGTTGCTAGGCGAATCGTTGAGTTAGCCAAAGATAGGCAAGTTGTGGTGTTCACGCATGATGTAGCCTTCACCATGCTCCTGTATAAAGCGGCAAAAGAGTGCAATGTGTCATATGCCACGCGAGGCATTGAAAAGCGAAGGAAAGCAGAGCCGGGTTATACGACTGAACATCATCCTTGGACTGCAAAAGACGTAGCCCAACGTATACATACGTTCAACGAGGAAGTGCGTGTTCTGCGTAGTAACGAAGCAGGGATGTCTAATGAGGAGTATCAACGAGAAACCGAAAAGATCGCAGGCCACATGTCTCAAACTTGGGAGCGGATTATTAGTCAGGTCATCGTGGAGCCTCTGGTTGACTACCGAGAATTAGAAGTTCGAGTCGGGAAACTCCGAATTATTGGTCGTGTCACAGAAGAAGATGTGAAGACCTATGATGACTCCTACAAGCGTATTTCTGCGTGGGCATCACGGCATGACCCTCATCCTACACTTAACTACTCCCCACCATCCGTTGACGAGCTATCGAACGAATGCGAAGTCATCAAAGCTTGGTACGAGAGGGTGAGGAGATATCAGAAATAGTGAAAGAAAGTCTACAAGCCGAAGAATCTCCCCGTAACTCACTTTGCTGGCTCAGATGAGTTAGTAGAAAAGGTGAACATGGACCCTAGGTCGGAGGATGGCGACGTGGTCGAGTTCCGCTTCAACGTCTAAGCGATAAAAGCATAAAAGCGGGGCCCCGCACTACAAACCGTAGTGCGGGGCCCCGCTTTATTCGCCCTTACGAGCTGCCTAGGTAGCTACCGGGTTTAAGCCTTATCGACCCGAATTAGTGGTCAGCACCAACCATAACGTTGGAAGCCTTAATCACTGCGTAAGCAGTCTCGCCAACCTTCAGGCCCAGTTCCTTAATGGACTCGTTGGTGATGGAAGCAGAGATAACAACCTCGGGAGCGATCTCAATCTTGACGATGCCGTTGGTTGCACCCTCAGTAATCTCAACAACCTTGCCTGCGAACTGGTTACGTGCGGAGAGCTTCATGAAGCCGTGCCTTTCACTCAATAAACGTACAAATACTCTAAGACTTTACACGCCACAGTCACTGAAACCAAAATATTACGCACGAACCAGGCAAATTTTATTTGTCGGCTTCACCCACACCCTGACCCCACCCCAAAGGACCGGCAAAAACCCGCCCCTCACATGCGGTTCACGCCCGCCAAATGGTATAGTCAGCACGAACGCGAGAATCCTCGCACCCTCCACCGTCGCACCCCCGCCTCGCTGACGCGCGCCCACACGCCACAGCACCACCGCCCAAAGCCGCGGTAATCAGGGACAGGGGAGCGGCGCATCCGCACAGACAGAAGAAGGAACCATGAGCGAAAACCTCAACGAAATCGAAGCACCCGCCTGCCCCGAATGCAGCGAAAACTACACCTACGAAATGGGTGAACTCTGGGCATGCCCCATGTGCGGCCACGAATGGGAACGCACCGCAGCAGGCGAAACCGAAGAAGAAGCAGGCGCCAAGGTTCTCGACTCCGTCGGTAACGAGCTCGTCGACGGCGACTCCGTCACCATCGTCAAGGGCCTGAAGGTCAAGGGCGGCGCAGACATCAAGGCTGGCACCAAGGTGCGCGGCATCCGCCTGCTCGAATCCCCCGTGAACGGCCACGACATTGAGGCAAAGGTCCCCGGAGCAGGCCAGATGTACCTGAAGTCCTCCGTGGTTAAGAAGGCATAAGCCAAGAAAGCATAAGCCAAGACACTATAAGCGCCTCGTGTGAGGCGCAGAAAAGGCGGTACCTCCCGCACTAGCTCACGCTAGGGGAGGTGCCGCCTTCGTGTATGAGAGAAGCTCAGTGAGCCCTAGTCAGGTCGAGTGAAATATTACTTCCTGCCGGTCATGCCCAGGTACAGGGAGATGGTCAGCATCGCCGCGAAGACCGACAGAATCCAGCGCATCCAGTCGATACCTGCGGTCGCGGCAACGCCCAGCTGAACTGCCGCCCAGTTGCCGACAGCCGCGCCGATAGCGCCGCAGACAATAGTCCATAGGATCGAAATGTTCTGGCGGCCTCGCATGAAGAAGCGTGCAATCACGCCGATAATTGCGCCGGTGATAATGGTGCCGATAAGAGCGTCCATTGTTGTCTCCAAAGGTTGTACACCTGCCGCTGTGACAGGTGGTGTGGTAGTTCCAGTGTAGGCAATGCTGGTTACGGAAAGCTTAATAATGGGTATGTTAAGGTAAACGGCACCTCAATGTTTTACGTGTAAAACACTGAGGTGCCGTTCCTAACGAACGAAGTGACTACTTCGACTTGCGCCAAATCTTCAAAGCGCTACAAATCAGCGGCAGCTGCAGGGGCAGGCGACCGTACGCAATAGCCTTACGCTGAGTGGACTGGTTACGGGCATCCAGAGCCATCTGAATGTTCGCGGGGAACACCGCAACAAACAGCAGAGCCGCCAGCAGACCACCGGCGCGGCGGGTCTTATCATTAGCCAGCAGGGCAGCGGTGCCCAGCTCAGCTACACCCGAACCGTGAGTGTACGCGTGGGGAGGACCCGGCAGGTACTTCGGCACAATCGAGTCAAAGGGTTCCGGGATGATGAAGTGCAGCGCACCCATCACAGCGAGGGCACGAGCCATGCGAGTAGCCGAGCGCTCAGCGCTGTACTCTTTCTTCTTAAAAATACTCATGCTCCCATTATGCGCCCGTCAGAGGCTTATTCCCCGCCTCAACGATGCGCTGAACCGCTGCGTGTTTGACTGTCTAAAATGCGGACTAGGCACGTCAAACAGAAAACATTGTTCAAAAGCAGGTAAGATAGGGAGCAACGGCACCACGTGCGGATGACGCCCCGCCTGCCCTCACCTTTAGGTGAGTCGCCAGACGGAGTAAAACACCGGGTGCCTACCGGAACAATCAAAGGAGTTATACCGTGAAGAAGATTCTGTGCATCGCTATCCTGGCAGGCGCCGCATACTTCGGTTACAAGAAGTTCGTTGCCTAAATAGCTAGCCCTCGGGCACTCTACATATCCTTAAGCAACGGAAAACCCGCCGTCTCACATATGCACCATATGCGAGACGGCGGGTTTCTCGTATGCCCAACCTCCCGGGCTTCAAATGCGTAGCCTAAGAGTTATAGCTCGGAGGAGGGGTGCCTTCCATATCGACTTGGTTCTTTGCCGGATTCCAAGTGAATTCAACGGTCGTGCGGCCGCTCGCGCTGGCGGAGCTCTCATCACCCTTCACGTAGCGGTAAGTCACGCTAATTGAGCTGTCGGAGGTGCGGGTAATCACCGGGGGGAAAGAGTACGGCTCGTAGGTTGCGGTACCAATGAACTTGCCGCGGTGGAACAGCAGAATGTGGTGCACCATCGAGGAGATACAACAATCCTTATGAGAGCTTCCGGGAATAGCGTCAATCCACGACAGCTCAGCACAGGGGTCATAGCCTTCATAGGTTTCTGATGTGTTCGTCCACTGAGCCCACTTGCTCTTATTCTTCAAATCGCGCAGAGCCTTAGACACCACGGTCGACGCAGAATCAGACGCACAGGTGGAATCCTTCTTCGACTCAGACTTAGCTTCAGACTTGGAATCCGACTTCGACTCGGATGCCGTCGGCTCAGCATGAACCGTAATCGTCACCACCGACGGCACCGGAGCAGGCGACGAAGCACTCGGGGAAGCGCTCGCGGATGCACTCGGGCTCGCCGACGGGGTCGGGAACAGCGCCTGAGTGGAGGTCGCGCTCGCGGATGCAGAAGCGCTGCTAGAAGAAGACACTACGGTACCCGAAACAGCAGAATCAGTGCTTGCCGAGCAGGAAGTGACAACAAGAGCTAGAGCGGCGCCCAATGCGGGTAGAGCCAAAGCGGTACGGCCGGTGAAACGGCGGCGATTAGAAGACATGGATACTCCTGAAGATGCGCGGCAGCGCGCACCGGTGCTGGTCAAGAAGTGAATAGTGAACTCGTCCAGTATAGGGAAAAAGAGGCGGGCACGTGGTGCGCGCGGTCAGTGCCGTTCGTTACCAGCGCCGTTCGTTACCAGCGCCGTTCGTTACCGTGACATGTGTGAGCATCTGCCCGGCCCAACCCCCCGGCCCAAACACCCAGCACCAAAAACCGGCTAGCAGACCTTATCGTCCGTCAGATAATGCACCAGCCAGGCGCGCCTCGCGGTCGCAATACGCGCCGTAATCCGCGGAAAAACCCACAGACTAATCGCGCCCTGAGCCCACAAAATCAGAGAAAACAGCAGCGGCCGGAACGCAACATCGCGCGGATCCATGCCGGGGTTGAGAAGGCGCGCGAGCGCATCCGACAGGAAAATCGACGGGAACATCAGCGACATCAGCACCGTACCCAGCACCCAGCCCGGCCCAAAACAGAGCAGAACCCAGCGGGCACTCATCCGCAGGTTCTTGCGGTGCGCCCAGCGGAACTGCCAGCCGCGCAGACGGTATGGGTAAATCACGCCCAGAATCGAGCCCAGGGACACCACAATAGCCGGCACCACAAAGAACGACAGGGACATCATGAGCGTGGGGGTCAGGTTCTTGTCCTGACTGTGCAGAATCAGCGCCAGCAGGGTGCCAGAAACACCCGTGATCAGACCGATTGCAATAGCCTTCGTACGCACGAATAGGTGCAGGGCGTGCGGGTCGCTACTGCGCAACGCACGCAGTGCATGCTCCTCATCGTGGCCCATCAGGTTCGTTGAGGTGACGTCCGCAACCATCCAGCCGACCATCACCAGCGCAAAACCAGCCGGGCCCTTAAACTCGCTAAACAGCCACGAACGCCAGGCTTCCGGGAGCAGGTACCAGCAGATTGCCGCCAGCAGGGCGTTACACACAAGGGTCTGCGTTTCCACCGGGAGGGGACGCGTGAACATGCGGCGCAGCTCAGCGCGCACACTCGGACGGTACGTATTCTGCGGATCAACGAGGGCACGACCCTCCACCCGCTGACGGCGCAGGTCCTGACGGAGTGCCCTGAAATTCGTCACGGGATGCGCCAGCGGCGCAAGGCGGGAAGATACGTGCCTCAAAATGCTCACCAGCCCATTGTAGAGGCGCCGCCGGGGTGAAACGGCACGGCAGAAAATCAGCTATGCGGAAACTACACCCGCTAACGCCTGTGTCCCCTTGCACACCCGCCCCATCCGGGGGACAATGAAGGCATGGCTGAAGTAACTCTACAGAATGAACTCGTAATCCACACCAACGGCGACCTGCCCGCAGTCGGCGCAAAGCTGCCCGAATTCTCGGTCCTCGCGGCTGATCTCTCCGAGATCTCCTCCGCAGACTTCGCAGGTAAGAACCTGGTGCTGAACATCTTCCCCTCCATCGACACCGGCGTTTGCGCAACCAGCGTCCGCACTTTCAACAAGGATGCAGCAAACCTGGACAACACCGTCGTGCTGTGCGTCTCCAACGACCTGCCCTTCGCAATCGGCCGTTTCTGCGCAGCCGAGGGCATTGAGAACGTTGTGACCTCCTCCGCTTTCCGCTCCTCCTTCGGTGAGGACTTCGGCGTGAAGCTCGTGGACGGCCCCCTGGCTGGTCTGCTGGCACGCTCCGTGGTTGTCGTGAACCCCGACGGTGAGGTTGTCTACACCGAGCTGGTTCCCGAAACCACCAACGAGCCCAACTACGAAGCAGCCCTGGCAGCTATCAAGTAAGCTTAGTACGGGAGCCGGACAAGGTGCCGGCACCCGCATAGTACTTCCGTCAGGGACACCTGGCGGTACACAGCACAGCAGATACTGAACGTCGACAACGCATGATCTAGGGTTCACCCACACATGCGGCTGGCGACAGCATAACGCCCCGCCCACCCGGTATTTCGAGTGGGCGGGGCGCTTTACTACATCCAGACTTAGCGCGCGGAGGCTCCGGGGTGACCGGGAGCTTCGGAGGTTTCGGCGGTTTCGGCGGGCTCCTCATCCGCGACCAGCATATGCTCCGGCAGGGTGCCGCGGCGCTTAGCCACCACAAAACGCGACACCAACAGCAGAATGTACACCACCATCGAAATCAGCAGCATCGACTGCGGCGCCACCAACAAACCAACCGCCGCAGACACACCCGCAATAGCGGCAGTCGTGCGGTCCTGAGAACTGCGATACGCATCGATAGCGAGCACCGCGAATAGTGAAGTCATCACAAAATCCACGCCCTTGAGCTCACTCAAGAAACTTGCACCCAGCACATAGCCGAGCGTAGCGCTCGCCAGAACGCTCAGGTGCAGGCCCGCGTGGATCCACAGGATGCGGGAGGCACGAAGCTTATGGCGGTCCGGTCCGGTGTTCAGCGCGTACGCCTCATCAATGAGCGTGTACACGGTGTAGAACTTCGCCAAACCACCACGCACTCGCTCAATCGGGTAGGACAGACCGTACATGAGGTGGCGGGAATTAATGAGCAGAGTCATCACCGCAATAGAGAACAGCGACGCATGATTCGAGATCATGTCAATCAGCACGAACTCTACGGAACCGGCAAAAACAACGGCAGGCAGCAGGGGAGCCACCCAGAACGGCAGACCGTAACTGTGCACCAGCACGCCCAAACCAATGCCGACAAAGAACAGGCCCAGCATGATGACACCGGCAACGCGCATCGCCTCGGCGAAGCCGCTCTCGCGCGGCTGCTGAGGCCCCTGTGCATCGGGGGAGGCGGGAGCCTCCACCACGGGAATCATGCCGGTTAGCGGAAGCGCAGAAGCAATGACCTGCTCCACCTGCTCGGGAGAAGCCTGATGGGGCGCGGGTTGGCTCGCCTGCTGAGGTGCGGGCTGAGAAGAAATAGCAGGGGAAGAAACAGAGTTCTTAGAAATGCTCATCATGACCCCCTAGAAAACCCAGTTAGCCAGCACAACGCAGGTGACGGTACCCGCCACCATGCTCAGCACCATATTCTTACGCCACAGGTGCGCCCCCACGGTCACCACCAGACCCGCCAGGTACGGTGCCGCTGTAGCGAATGAAGAATAATTAATCTTCGCCACCGCATAGATGGCAAGCAGTGCGACTGCGCCGAGCGGAATCCAATGGCTGAGCGCATCCAAAAGTTCGGAGCCAGCCAGAGCCTTCTTCAGGCCGAAGGGAAGCAAACGAAGCAGGAACGTAATACCTGCAGCCACAAGAATTGCGGCAAGAATATAGCCGGTGGTCACTTCACTGTTCATGAAGATTTTCTCTTTCTGCACATACTCAGCGAAAGACTCCGAAAGAGTGCCCCGAAAGGGGGGGGGAAGAGTCCCCGAAAGAGGGGCGCGGGTGAAGCCGTGAAAGCATCCGCGAAAAAGGGTAGGGAGAGCCCAACCGAAGAAGGGGCCGGGTGCTAAGTAGTGCGGTAGGTACGTGAGTTGATGAAAGCCGCGAAACATGGAGGCGGAGGGTCGTTCCTCCTGCGCGAGAGCAGTTATTTTGCGCGGATAGTTGTGCGCGTCGCTAGTTCTCGCGTGACCTCGGGTGATGCCGCTCCCGGTGCGGTGTTACTCCGGGGCGGCACAGCGTTCTGCGTCGCTAGTTTCCTTAGCGGTGTCTTTCATCTGAGTCATGGGTACCTCAACCTCTGAATCCTAGAAATAGAAAGAGGGGAGCGTGAAGCTCTACTCATCTATCCTAACCGGTTTTGAATACGTATGTAACGTTCTTATCGCTGTGTGGAAGCGGGCGCATCAGCGGAAGCGGTGGTGCCTGAGCTCTCTGCGGCAGTGCCTGGGGTCTCCGCGGCGCTTTCAGCCTCAGCCGCTACCTCATGCATAGCACGATGCGGTAGCGTGCCGCGGCGCTTCGCCACCGGGAAACGCGCCAACAGCAGCACCACATACGAACCCAACGCCACCACCAGGAACGAGGACGGCGCAAAAATCAGCGCCACCGCAGCCGAAACCGCAACGAACAGCGCCGTCACACGATCCGGGTTAGCGCGGTAGCCGTCCATAGCAAGAACCGTGAAGATAGCCACCATCACGAAGTCCACGCCCTTCAAATCGCTCAAGAAGCTCGCGCCCAGCACATACCCGAGGATTACGCTCAAAATCCAGGAGACGTAAATCAGCACGTTCACCCACAGAATGCGGGCACCCGAACGCTCATTGCGGTCGGGACCGGAGTTGAGAGCAAACGCCTCATCGCAGAGAGTATGAATCGCCAGGGCTTTAGCCCAGAACCCCTTCACCCTGTGCAGAGGGTAGGAGAGGCCGTACACCAGGTGGCGGGCATTCACCAGGAACACCGTCAACGCAATCGACGCTAGGGGCGTGCCAGCGCTGACCATGCCCACCATAAGGAACTCCACCGAACCGGCAAACACCAGGGCAGATAGCAATGGAGCAGTCCAGATGGGCAGACCGTGCGCGTTGAGGATAATGCCCAAACCCAAACCCAGCACAGCGATACCGAGCATCACAACAGAAGAATCCGCAATAGCCAAGCGGAAATCATTCTGTGCGCTCGCATGCTTAGCGCCGGGGGTCTGTGCCATCAGTGGGTTCCTTGTGTGCGTTACGTTCTGTGAAAAGCCTGTCTGCCTGTGCGCGGGTAAAGATAACGCCCGCCGCGGCTTTCAAGTGTATAGGAGGGGGTGGTTGAGCGTCGAGAAAAAGCGGCGGGGAATAAAATATGAGAAACACGCTTATAGTGAGTGACACTAAACAAAGAACCACCCGAAAGGGTACCCCTGAAAGGAACCTCAATGGCTGATCAGAACGCCTCCCAGAACACCGCAGAAGAGCAGAAGAAGGTGTACAAGCGCCAGCAGGAACGCCGCGAACTCGACAACTACCGCCAGACCAAGATTGAGCGCATCGACCGCCTGCGCTACCGTGCCTACGGTGCCAACGGCGCAACCCTCGACTTCGGTGTGGGTGAGGGGCTGCTGACCCCCGTCGAGCTACTGCTTGCCGCGATCGCCGGCTGCTCCTCCGTGGATGTGGACGCGGGCACCTCCCGCCGCTCCACCCCCGAGGTGTTCGAGGTGCTCGCCTCGGCGCTGAAGCAGACTGAAGACGGTGCGGTGCGCCTCGACGATGTTGAGGTGGACTTTGATGTGCGATTCCCCGAGGACGAGCAGGGCGCCAAGGCTCAGAAGATGGTGGACCGTCTGATTCAGCTCAGCGAGCAGAAGGACTGCACCGTTTCTCGTACCGTGGAGCACCCCACGAACGTTTCGTTCCACAACCTGGCGGACTAAATACGCCGGATGAACTGAATAGCTGGGCGAACTCGCCTGATATGGAACCCTCCCGTACCGCTTGTGATGAGCCGGTGCGGGAGGGTTTTTCTGTGTTTTTGTGGTTTTGGGTGGAAAAGAGCCTAAAAAGCGGGTAGGATTGACCCTCAGATTAGGAAAACTTACGGTACGTAAGAAATCCTTAAGATTGAAGAATTTCTTGACCCAGGCACAAACCTTCGGCGGCACCACCCGCAGCAGGACTAGACTGGACACCAGACTAGACCGCTAGCAAACGCACGAAGCAATAGCCTCAGAAAGAAGACCTGACATGGCACAGCCTACAGAGACTTCCGGCGCTGCATCGGAAGCCACCCCCGCAGAGGGTGAACTGAAGCGAGGCCTCTCCGCCCGCCACATGCAGATGATCGCAATCGGCGGCGCAATCGGCACCGGCCTCTTCGTCGCCTCCGGTAAGACCATCTCCACCGCAGGCCCCGGCGGCGCAATCCTCGCCTACGCCCTCATCGGCGTCATGGTGCTCTTCCTCATGCAGTCCCTCGGCGAGATGGCTGCGCACCTGCCCGTCCCCGGCGCATTCCAGACCTATGCGGCACGCTACGTGTCCCCGTCCTTCGGCTTCGCCATGGGTTGGAACTACTGGTTCAACTGGGCGATTACCGTCGCCGCCGAACTCGTCGCCGTCGGCGAGGTGATGAGGTACTGGTTCCCGGACATCCCATCCTGGGTGTGGGCGGCAGGATTCCTCGTGCTGCTGACCGGCATCAACGCCCTCTCGGCACGCTCCTACGGTGAAAGCGAATTCTGGCTCGCAACCATCAAGGTCGTCACCGTGGTCGTCTTCCTCATCGCAGGTATCGCCATGATCTTCGGCATCCTGGGCGGTAGCTCCCCGGGCGTCTCCAACTGGACCGTCGGTGAGGCACCCTTCGTTGGCGGCGCACCCGCCGTACTCGCCATCTTCATGGTGGCAGGCTTCTCCTTCCAGGGCACCGAAATGATCGGTGTGGCTGCCGGCGAATCCGAGAACCCCCGCCGCGACGTGCCCCGCGCACTGACCAGCGTGTTCTGGCGCATCATGCTCTTCTACATCGGCGCGATGGCCGTCATCGGCTTCCTGATTCCTTACTCCGACCCGAACCTGCTCACCGCAGCGGACGGCAACATCAACATCTCCCCGTTCACCCTCATCTTCGAGCGTGCGGGCATCGCCTTCGCGGCAGCCATTATGAACGCCGTGATCCTCTCCGCAGTGCTCTCTGCAGGTAACTCGGGCCTGTACGTTTCGGCTCGTATGCTCTTCGCACTCGCCCAGGAGGGTAAGGCACCGAAGATGTTCACCCACATCAACTCCGGCGGCGTGCCCATGAACGCACTGCTGGCAACCGCAGCTATCGGTGCAATCGGCTTCATCGCCGCGCTGCTCTCGCCGGATGGCGCGTACCTGTGGCTGGTGAACGTGTCCGGTCTGGCCGGCTTCATCACCTGGGTGGGTATTGCCGTGGCTCACTACCGTTTCCGCCGCGCATACCTGAAGCAGGGCAACAGCCTGAAGGACCTGCCCTACGTGGCGCCGTTCTTCCCCGCAGGTCCGATTATCGCCTTCCTCATGTGCCTGGTTGTGATTGGTGGCCAGAACTACGAGGCGTTCCTGAGCGGTGACTGGGCTGGCGTACTCAGCTCCTACATTGGTCTGCCCGTGATTATCGCGGTCTGGCTGGTGCACCGCGTGGTCACTCGTGACCGCCTGATTCCGCTGGAACAGATTGACGTGAGCGGCATTGAGGTTAAGGCTTCGAAGTAACGCGAACGCCAGCTGATAACGCCTGCGTCAGCTGATTGAATGAGCTGATACGTGAAGAGCCGCCGGTTCCCCCTACTGAGGGGAGCCGGCGGCTCTTTGCTATCCGCAGTTTATTCCGGACGGGTGAACTGGGCTGTATGCCCTGGGACTCTTAGGAGCTGCGGCGCGAGCGCAGAACGCTCAAACCCAGACCCGCACAGATCGCGGCAACACCAATGCCAACAATCACGCCAACACTGGATGCACCGGTGCTCGCCAGGGTGGCCTTCTTGGGGCTGCTCTCCTGAACCGGTTGATCCTTAGCGAGGCGGTCCTTTGCCAGGGTGTCCTTAGCCGATTGGGCGGCGGTCACCGGAGCCTCCTGAGCGGGCTTACTCTTGGGATGCGCCACGGTCGCGTCCTCCAGCTTGTCAGCGTTGGGGGTCTTATCGGCAACCGGCGCCGGAGCGACCGTTGCCTCCGGCAGTGCCGGGACGGTCGGTGCGTCGGTCGGGTTTACACCTACGGTTGCCTCGGGCAGTGCGGGAACGGTGGGTGCATCAGTGGGGTTTACGCCCACGGTTGCTTCCGGCAGGGGTGCCACGGTGGGGGCGTCAGTCGGGTTTACACCCACGGTTGCTTCCGGCAGGGGTGCTACGGTGGGCGCGTCAGTCGGGTTTACGCCGATGGTTGCTTCGGGCAGAGGCGCTACGGTGGGTGCGTCGGTGGGGTTCACGCCGATGGTTGCTTCGGGCAGGGGTGCTACGGTCGGTGCGTCGGTGGGGTTTACACCTACGGTTGCCTCGGGCAGGGGCGCTACGGTCGGTGCGTCGGTCGGGTTTACACCTACGGTTGCCTCGGGCAGGGGCGCTACGGTCGGTGCGTCAGTGGGATTTACACCCACGGTTGCTTCCGGCAGCGGTGCCACGGTGGGCGCGTCAGTCGGGTTTACACCCACGGTTGCTTCCGGCAGGGGTGCCACGGTGGGTGCATCGGTGGGGTTTACACCGATAGGTGCCTCGGGCAGGGGAGCTACGGTGGGTGCATCGGTGGGGTTTACACCGATAGGTGCCTCAGGCAGGGGTGCCACGGTGGGAGCGTCGGTGGGGTTCACGCCCACGGTTGCCTCAGGCAGAGGAGCCACCGTCGGAGCATAGGTCGGAACCGCAGAAACCACGGGCTCCTGCGCGAAAAGCTCAAGAGGCTTCTGTGCATCAAACGAGCCGTACTCAGCACCCTGAACGCCAGCCGCCATGGTGCCCGCAATGTACTTGTGAGAGGTATTCAGCGTCGCCGCAACATCCGCCGGGACCTTCACCTCCGTCTCAAAAGCACCGTTGTGAATCTGCGAAGCAGGTACGGTCACCTCAGCCACGAAGCGCATACCCGTCTGGGGAAAACGACCGGGAACCCACACATTCGTATCAGACACCACCACGCGCACACCGTGCGGGGTCGCTTCACCGGTGTAGCCGGTACCGCGCACCTTCAACACGGTCTCACCCTTGGTGTTCAAACGCGGTGAATCCACCTGAAGAACCGGTGCGGCGCTATCCTTCACAACGTCCATGCGCAGAATCTGACCGCCCCCGTAACCATCAACGGTGATATTAGCGACGAAGCTGTAGTTCTTCGCTGGGTCAATCAATTTTCCAGGAACGTAATGGGTCGCAGTCGCCGTGCCATCCTTGAATGGGCCCGCAACGTGCACCGTCTGAATCGGGTTTAGAAACGGGAAACCCCTATGGTTTGCCTCATGCAAAGCCGGGGAAAAAGCAGTAGTTTTTGCGGGCAGCTTCGTTGCCTTGAGCGTAATCTTATTCTGACGCAGGGCGGTCTTCAGCTCACGGGTATTGGTCTCAACCTTGTAGTTGTAGACCGTAAAAATCGGCGGGTTCACCGGATTCGGGGTATTAGCCGCTGCGACAGAAGGCAGAGCGCACAGGCTCAACGACGTGGCAAGAAGAACAGAAGCGCCAGCGCTACCGTAGCGGCGGGAACGAGAAGAGTTAGCCATCATGAAGTTCCTTCTACATGGGTGATTGAGCGATCCGCACTCTTCCTGTATCACGCCAAGTCGAGTGCGTATACGGTACCGCGACGTCGCGGTTAAATACACCGTAACACGCGCCTAAACGCATGAACCGGACATAACATAACTCGCCGAAATATTACGTAAAACCAACGCCTACAGGGCGCACAATAGGGCGGAATAATAAGACAAATACGCGTTGCGCCGGGTGGAGGACACGGAAATGCTAGGGTAGAAAGATGCCCACGCAGAAGAACCCGCAGAACCGAGTAGAAGCAGCCCAACCCACCGAGCACAGCGCTACTGAACACAGCGCCATCGACAGCACGCACCGCGTCGTGAACGTGTGCGCTGTAGCAATCCGTAACCGGGACGGGCTCGTACTCACCGTGCGTAAGCAGGGCAGCGACGGGTTCATGATGCCCGGCGGCAAACCCGAACCGGGGGAGACCCCGATACAGACCGCCTGCCGCGAAGCGAACGAAGAAATCGGGCTCACCCCCGACCCCGCCCGGATGTACCACCGCGGACTCCTGGAGGCGGCGGCACTGAACGAGGCAGGCTTTACGGTACGCGCCGAAACCTACGAATACGCACCCACCGACGAACAGCACGAGCTATTGGCTTCTCTGGTGCCGCAGGCAGAAATCGCTGAGCTGCGCTGGGTCAACCCCGCCATGAGCTGCCCCTCCGATTCTGCATCGCAGGCACCGCTGAATATCGAGCAGATTTTCCCGCTGCTGGCACGCACCCCGCTACCGTAACCCCCGCCCCTGACGCGCCCCCTGAACCGGCGGGTGGCACACATGAGGTACACAGGTGCATCCGGTACCCTCAACACAGCAACATCTATCGCGGGTAGAACGCATAGAGGCGCTCCACCCCGGAACCCCCCCATACACCCCAAGGAGAACCATGAAGAAGACTGACTACAACCTCGCCGTCTACTGCGGTGCACGCTCCGGCAACGACCCGCTCTTCACCACCCGCGCCCAGGAGCTCGGAACCCTCTGCGCCCAGAACAATATTGGCGTGGTGTACGGAGGTGGCCGCACCGGCCTCATGGGCACCGTCGCGGGCGCAACCCTGGACGCCGGCGGCGTGGTCTACGGCGTGGTCACCCACAAGCTGGTCGGACTGGAGGGCGTGTACCCCGGCCAGACCACCCTCGACATTGTGGACACCATGCACCAGCGCAAAATCGCCATGATTGAGAAGGCTGACGCGTTCGTCGCCATGCCCGGCGGCCCCGGCACCCTCGAAGAGTTCTTTGAAGTTTTCAGCTGGCAGTTCCTCGATATTCACTCCAAGCCGGTCGCCCTGCTGAACGTCAACGGCTACTGGGACAAGCTCATCGACGCGATGCACTACATGGCGTCCACCGGCCTGCTCAACGAACGCTACCTAGACGAGCTCATCATCGTCACCACCCCCGAAGAGCTACTGGAGGCGCTCGCCAAGGACCTAGAGCGCCGCGCCGCCGAAAAGAACACTGCTGAATAAAACTAACGCAGAAAACGAGATTGACTATGGCAACCACCCCCAACCAGGCACGCACTCTGCTGCTGACCTTCTTCGGCCCGTTCCCCGGCGTGCCCGTGAACCCCACCGTAGCGCTCGCCGAAGGCGCTCAGCGTCTGCTGACCCGGATGCGCCCGGATTTGAACGTCATCACCCGCGAGCTGCCCGTCAGCTACGACGGTTCCAGCACCGCCCTGCGCACTGCCCTGCAGGATGTGCAGCCCGATGCGCTCATCAGCCTGGGCGTGGCGGTTGGCCGCGACGTGGTCAGCCTCGAACAGGTCGCCATCAACCTGGACTCCGCCGGTATTGAAGATAACGACGGCGACCAGCGCTGCGATGAGCCGATTGCTCCGGGCGGCCAGGAGGCGTACTTCTCCTCCCTGCCGGTGCGCGCGAGCTTTGAGCGTCTGCGTGCGGCGGGGGAGCCGGTCGAGATTTCGTACACCGCCGGAACCTACGTGTGCAACCACGTGTTTTATGAGGGCCAGCGCATCAGCCGCGAGCTGGGGCTGAGCATCCCCGCAGGGTTTGTGCACGTGCCAGCCACCCGCTCCGACGGGGAACCGCTCGAAGACTCCGACACCGAGCTAACGGCCCACCGCGAGGCAGGGGGAGTCGTACGCGATCAGCGGGGTGTGCCGACCCTACCCGAGGGCACCGTGGTGCGCATTATCGCCGAGATCGCCTCCGACACCCTGCCCGCGCTGGACTAGCGGCACTGAGCCAGCTAGAACCCGTATAACTAGAACCCATATAGCAAAACCGCCGGATAGCCTCCCGACTTGGGAGCCTATCCGGCGGTTTGTGCATCCTACACCTGCAGGCTATAAAACCCGCGGGCGTAGGTCTGAGCTACTACTTGGTGCGGTTCTTCAGGTAGTAGTCAATCAGCGAAGCGGTCGAAGAATCCTGGCGCTCCAGAACCTCGCGGTCACCCTCAATAGCGGGAACCAGGTCCAGAGCCAGCTTCTTACCGAGCTCAACACCCCACTGGTCGAAGGAGTCAATACCCCAAACAACACCCTGAACGAAGGTGATGTGCTCGTACAGGGCAATCAGAGAGCCCAGAACGCGCGGGGTCAGGCGCGGCGCCATGATGGAGGTGGAGGGGCGGTTACCGCTGAAGATACGTGCGTTGACCACGTGCTCTGCGGTGCCCTCTGCACGGACCTCTTCCTCGGTCTTGCCGAAGGCGAGAGCCTGAGACTGTGCGAAGAAGTTAGCAAGGAACAGTTCGTGAACGTCCTGCTCGCCGTCCTTGGTCGGGTGGACCGGGTTAGCGAATGCCAGGAAGTCCGCGGGGATCAGGCGGGTGCCCTGGTGGATCAGCTGGTAGAAAGCGTGCTGGCCGTTGGTGCCGGGCTCGCCCCAGAAGACTTCACCGGTTGCGTAGTTGACGAAGGAGCCGTCTGCGCGAACGGACTTGCCGTTGGACTCCATGGTCAGCTGCTGCAGGTATGCGGGGAAGCGGTGCAGGTACTGGTCGTAGGGCAGAACCGCGTGGGTCTCAGCACCCAGGAAGTTCACGTTCCAGATGTTCAGCAGACCCATCAGAACGGGCACGTTCTGAGCCAGGGGAGCGGTGCGGAAGTGCTCATCCATTGCGTGGAAGCCGGCGAGGAATTCAGCGAAAACCTTCGGGCCGAAAACAATAGCCAGGGAGGTGCCGATTGCGGAGTCTACGGAGTAGCGGCCGCCAACCCAGTCCCAGAAGCCGAAAGCGTTCTCGGGGTCAATGCCGAATGCTGCAACCTTGTCGAGTGCGGTGGAGACAGCCACGAAGTGCTTAGCCACAGCCTCGGACGCTTCCTTACCTTCCAGCGCGCCAGCCTTACGCAGGGAGGAGAGCAGCCACTCGCGTGCAACGCGTGCGTTGGTCAGGGTCTCCAGGGTGCCGAAGGTCTTGGATGCGACGATGAACAGGGTGGTCTCGGGGTCCAGGTCGGAGACCTTCTCAGCCACGTCGGTCGGGTCAATGTTGGAGATGAAGCGTGCGGTGATGCCTGCATCAGCGTAGGGCTTGAGAGCCTCGTACACCATGACCGGGCCCAGATCGGAGCCACCAATACCGATGTTCACCACGGTCTCGATGCGCTTGCCGGTCACGCCGGTCCACTCGCCGTTGCGCACGCGCTCAGCGAATGCGTAAATCTTCTTCAGAACGGCGTGAACGTCTGCGTCTACGTCCTGGCCGTCAACGGTCAGTGCGGGGGTGTAACCCTCGGGGCGGCGCAGTGCGGTGTGCAGCACGGCGCGGTCCTCGGTGACGTTAATGTGCTCACCGGAGAACATAGCCTCGCGAGCCTGCTCCAGCTTGACCTCTTCAGCGAGCTTGACCAGCAGCTCGACGGTCTCGGGGGTAATCAGGTTCTTGGACAGGTCGACGTGCAGTTCGTCGGCGGTGAAGCTGAGCTTCTGCGCGCGTTCCGGGTCAGCGGCAAACCATTCGCGCAGGTTCGGAGTGAGGGACTTGTGGTGAGCGGACAGAGCAGACCACGCGGAGGTGGTCGTAGGGTCAATAGAAGTAGTCATGTTTCCATTCTCTTATTTTCGGGTGTCTATGTCACCTCTTTCGAGAGTGATATGGGACGATACGGCGAAAAAATCGAAACCTGGCACGCTGTTGTGGGCCTTGCAACATCAAGATGTAGAGTAAAACCTATGACTTCTTCACCTGAACACACGCCCGCTGATACTCACTCACTGCGCTACCTGCTCATCTCCCGTGAAGGGGAAACCCTCCTCAACGATGACGGAACCCTGCACTACCTGACCGGTAAGGATGCTGTCGAGCCGCTGACCGAAGAGGCGGTCCTTGCGCGCAGTGTAATTCGCCCCGCCGCCTACGGTGCTGACGCCCAGAAGAATAGTGAGGCAGAGGTGCACGTGCTCTACTGTGAGGATGAAACCCTCGTGCAGGTCGCCGCCGACCTGAACAACCCTCGGGTGCGCGCCTCCACCAGTGGTTTCCGCTACTACCCGGTCCACGATGACCCGGAAGGTCGCGCCCACTACGCCACCGCCCTGGCACGCCGCGACTATCTCATCGACATGCGCTACTCCGCCTACAGTGGCGAGGAGGCGCCCCTCGGCTCCAAGGGAATCCGCCGCACCGCCTCCGGCGAGCTGGTGTTCCCCCGCATTGAACCCGCCGTGATGGCGCTGGTGACCAGCCGCGACGGCGAGCGCGTGCTGCTGGCGAATAACCGCCAGTGGCACCCCAACCGCTTCGCCCTTATCGCCGGTTTCGTTGACCCCGGCGAAAACCTTGAAGAGGCGATTGCTCGCGAAGTTTACGAAGAGACCGGTCTGCACACCCTGAGCACCGAATACCGTATGAGTGATGTGTGGCCTTTCCCGCGCTCGCTCATGATTTGCTACCGGGCGCGTGTGGATGAGAACGAACCCATCATCCATCACGACGGTGAGATTCGTGCCGCACGCTGGTTTACCGCCGCTGAGCTGCGTGAGGCGATTGCTATTTCAGAGGAGCGCGGTAACAGCGACGAGGACGACCCCGCCAAGCTGGAGTTGCCCGGCACGAACGCTGTTGCCCGCCGCATGATTGATGAGTGGCTCGCAGAAAAGCCCTAGTGATACACTGGTAGCTAAGCCCAACGGAGGGGGGTCCGTTTTGGCGTGCCCGGAAACGTTCTCATCGCAGAGCGGGCCCACTGGCATACACTCAAACCGGCAAACACCCCCAGATAACCTATCTAAGGTACTGCCCCGTGACCCCCCGCGCCTTCTAGAGCGCACCCGCTGGCAAGACTATCCCCTAGATTTAAGCGAGAAACTTAACGCATGTCTGAAAACACCGCTTCGCGCCCCGACCTTCGCAATGTGGCCATCGTGGCACACGTTGACCACGGCAAGACCACCATCGTCGACGCGATGCTGCAGCAGACCCACGCCTTCTCTGCCCACGCAGATGTTGAAGACCGAGTCATGGACTCCGGCGACCTCGAAAAGGAAAAGGGCATCACCATTCTGGCGAAGAACACCACCGTGTTCTACAACGGCCCTTCCGCCAACGGTGAGACCATCACCATTAACGTTATTGACACCCCCGGCCACGCCGACTTCGGTGGCGAGGTGGAGCGCGGCCTGTCCATGGTTGACGGCGTTGTGCTGCTCGTGGACGCATCCGAAGGCCCGCTGCCCCAGACCCGCTTCGTGCTGCGTAAGGCACTGGCTGCTAAGCTGCCCGTGATCCTCGTGGTGAACAAGGTTGACCGCCCCGACTCCCGTATCGACGAGGTCGTTGGCGAGTCCATGGACCTGCTGCTCGGCCTGGCATCTGACCTGGCGGACGAAGTTCCGGACCTGGACCTGGACGCTGTGCTGAACGTTCCGGTGGTGTACGCATCCGGTAAGGCTGGCGCTGCATCCCTGAACCAGCCCGCAGACGGCCAGCTGCCCGACAACGACGACCTTGAGCCGCTGTTCAAGACCATCATCGAGCACGTGCCCGCCCCCACCTACGACCCCAACGAGGTTCTGCAGGCACACGTGACCAACCTGGACTCCTCCCCGTTCCTGGGTCGTCTGGCACTGGTCCGTATCTTCAACGGCACCCTGAAGAAGGGTCAGACCGTTGCGTGGGCACGTCACGACGGTGAAATCAAGAACGTCCGCATCTCCGAGCTGCTGGCTACCAAGGCTCTCGAGCGTGTACCCGCAGAGTCCGCTGGCCCCGGCGAAATCGTCGCAGTGGCTGGTATCGAGGACATCACCATTGGTGAAACCCTCACCGACGCTGAGAACCCCAAGCCCCTGCCGCTGATCAAGGTGGACGATCCCGCGATCTCCATGACCATCGGTATTAACACCTCCCCGCTGGCTGGCCGCGTCAAGGGCGCAAAGGTCACCGCACGTCAGGTGAAGGACCGCCTGGACCGCGAGCTGATCGGTAACGTGTCCATCAAGGTTCTGCCCACCCAGCGTCCGGATGCGTGGGAAGTTCAGGGTCGTGGCGAGCTCGCCCTGGCTATCCTCGTGGAGCAGATGCGCCGCGAAGGCTTCGAGCTGACCGTGGGTAAGCCCCAGGTGGTTACCAAGACCATCGACGGCAAGGTCTACGAGCCCATGGAGCACATGATCATTGACGTGCCCGAGGAGCACCTGGGCGCTGTCACCCAGCTGATGGCTGCACGTAAGGGCCGCATGGAGAACATGTCGAACCACGGTACCGGTTGGGTCCGTATGGAGTTCGCTGTTCCCGCACGTGGTCTGATTGGTTTCCGTACTCAGTTCCTGACTGAGACTCGCGGTGCCGGTATTTCTTCCTCGTACTCGATTGAGCACGAGCCCTGGGCTGGCGAGATTGAGTACCGCACCAACGGTTCGCTGATTGCTGACCGTGCCGGCGTGGTGACCCCCTACGCGATGATTAACCTGCAGGAGCGCGGCACCTTCTTCGTGGAGCCTACCTCTGAGGTGTACGAGGGCATGATCGTTGGTATGAACTCCCGTGCAGACGACATGGAAGTTAACATCACCAAGGAAAAGAAGCTGACCAACATGCGTTCTTCGACCGCGGACAACTTCGAGAACCTGACCCCGCCGAAGAAGCTGACCCTGGAAGAGTCCCTCGAGTTTGCTCGTGAAGACGAGTGTGTTGAGGTGACCCCCGAGGCGATTCGTATTCGTAAGGTCATCCTGGATTCCAACGAGCGTGTCCGCGAGTTCCGCCGCCGCGCCCGCGCTAACGACTAATACAGTCGACTAATACAGCGCCGACGACTATGAGCGCGTCAGCGACTCACCTGCTGTAGCGGGTGCTGTCGTTGTCCCAGCGCCGCCGCTGCCTTCTGAAGAGGAGGTAGCGGCGGTTCTGTTTAACCGCCCCGATTCGTTCGGGAACTAGCGGCGGGGTGGCGGGAGAGAAAACGAGGGCGGGGTGCTTTGGCTGGTGGCTCAGAAACGCCTTCGAAAAGCCTGAACACCCCGCGCCATGCGGGTGAGTGTGTAAGATAAAATAATGCGCCCGAGGCGGTGGCACCTACCCGCCACCCCGTACGGCGCTGTTGACTGTCCAAGAAGCCCGACCCTGCGTATGAGAGGGAAAGCCTGTGTCTGAAACCGAGAACACTCAGCCTGATTCTGCGACCCCCAGCTACCCCACGCAGGGTGAGCGCATCGCCCCCGGCTCGCGCCGTGACCTGCTGCCGAATAACTACGATGCGAAGAAGGCTCGCATCCTGTTTGTGCATGCACACCCGGACGACGAAACCTCCTCGACCGGCTCGACCATGGCGTACTATGCGCAGAAGGGCGCGGAGGTGTACCTGCTGACCGCTACCCGCGGTGAGTTGGGCGAGGTCATCCCCGAGGAGCTACACCACCTGGAGGTCGGTAAGCCCGGCTGCCGTGATAATGGTGAGGCGCTGGGCGAGTACCGTACCGGTGAGCTTGCCGGCGCTATCAAGGCGCTGGGTGTGAAGAAGCAGTTCTTCCTGGGTCAGGAGCCCGCCGTTGCCGAGGGGACGCTGCCCCTGTACCGTGACTCCGGCATGGCGTGGGGTCCGGAGGGTAAGCCCGTAGCCAACCCGGTGGCGGCGGCTGATTCGTTGACCGCGCAGCCTCTGGAACCGCAGGCTCAGGCGTTGGTGGCGGCTATCCGCGCCCTCAACCCGGATGTTCTGGTCACCTATGACGCTGACGGCGGCTACGGCCACCCCGACCACGTGCGCGTGTACGAGATTGTGCACCGCGCCCTGCAGATTCTTGACGACGATGATGACCGCCCGATTCTCACCTGGGGTATCGAGGGCGAGTTTGATACGGCTGATCAGCGCGTGCAGGCGGCTATCTACGGTGACGGAACCGCCAAGCGTAAGGCGATGGAGGCGCACCGCACCCAGATTACGGTGGTGGACGAGAAGACTTTCGAGTACTCGAACAAGGTGCCGCAGAAGATTTCTGCCGTGGAGACCTTCCGCGTGCTCGACGGCGACCCGACCGCGACCGTGCATCCGAAGCCGCAGGAGGCGGGTCTGGTGGCGGGCGTTCTGACCGGCTCGATTCTGGGTATTTTCGCCGGTATCGCCGGTTCAATTTACCACGCCTGGGTCGTGTATGCGGGGGATACCGCCCTGCCGCTGGGCTTGCTGGTGGCGTACCTGACGGTTTTCTTTACCGCCCTGTGGTGTGCCCTGTCGTTGCGCCGCGGCTACGCGGCGGCTGTCGTGGCTGTTGCAGTGTTCGTGACCGTGTACGTGCTCGGTTATGGTCGCCCCGATTCGCCGTTCGTGCTGGTGAACCCGAGCCATTCGGCGATTGGCTTCTACGGTGCCCTGTGGTGGTTTGGTGCCCCGGTTGCGGCGATGCTGGGCATGCTCGTGTACACGCGCGCTCGCGTGAAGGACGCGCAGTATTTCTCGCCGCGTGCGGCGCATCAGCGTGCGCGCGCTAAGAAGTAGTCTGAAGCCATCACTACGTCATAGCCTAAGGGGAGGGGCGTTCCGGTGTGCCGGGGCGCCCCTCCTGCCGTTTTGGGCGCTGTGCTGCTACTGCCTTCTACGCCCGCCGGATAGAAGCTCGGATAGAGGAGAATAGGAAAGAAAATGTATGCGTTATTCGGTGAATTTTACGGGGTGGAAATAGTGGCGACTTCATCAAAAAATTCATGTGACGAAGATTTCATTTTTGGCTTAATCTATTTTTAAAAGCCAGCCGACTAGTCGTAACGCAAAGAAATGCCAGGTCAGCCTAGCCTAAAAAATACCCCCACAAACCCATGAGCGCGTTGTCTGATACACCACGAAAATACGGTTAAACAGCCGGTGCGCGATAGACTATACACAGACTTCCCCGCCGGGTACCAACCACTCGGCGGTTTACTCTGTAGATTCTGCCCTGCAGCAGACGACCCGCAGAACGGCGGGCACGGGGCGAACAGCTTGTAGAAAGGCACACCAATGACCTACGTAATCGCGCTTCCCTGCGTGGATGTCAAAGACCGCGCATGCGTTGAAGAATGCCCCGTCGACTGCATCTACGAAGGCGAACGCACCCTGTACATCCACCCGGATGAATGCGTGGACTGCGGCGCCTGCGAGCCCGTCTGCCCCGTAGAAGCAATCTACTACGAAGATGACGTCCCCGAAGAGTGGACCGAATACGTCAGCGCCAACGCAGACTTCTTCGACGACCTGGGTTCCCCCGGTGGCGCAGCAAAGCTCGGCCCCACCGGCAAGGACGTGCCCTTCATCGCGGCACTGCCCCCGCGCGGCGAGTAAACCCTGCGGCGAATAATAGCGACAACCGCATAGACTGACCGCACCCGCTAACGGGTGCCAAGAGCCTCCATCACAGCACCCGGTGCCCACGCACCGTCTAGGCGCTGGAATGGAGGCTCTTGCTGTAGGCACACCAGCGCACGGACGCTAGACTAAAATGACGAAAACTATTCCCAAGCAACCAGGTGACACAATGACTTACGGCCTGAACCTGCCCGAATACCCCTGGGAGGCGCTCGCCCCCTACCGCGCAACCGCGGCCGCCCACCCGGACGGCCCGGTGGACCTGTCCATCGGCACCCCGGTTGACCCGACCCCGCAGAACATTCGCGAGGCGCTGGCGGCTGCCTCTGACGCTCCCGGCTACCCGACCACCCACGGCACCCCCGCCCTGCGTGAGGCTATCGCCGAGTGGTTTGAGCGCCGACGCGGCGTGAAGGGCCTGAGCCCGGACGCGATCATGCCCACAGTTGGTTCGAAGGAACTCGTGGCGTGGCTGCCGTTCCTGCTGGGTCTGGGCCCGGGCGATGTGGTCGTGTACCCGCGCGTTGCGTACCCCACCTACGATATGGGTGCCCGCTTTGCCCGCGCCGAGTCTGTGCCCGCCGACAGCCTGGACGAGCTGGACGCTGACACCCGCAGCCGCGTGAAGCTGATTTGGGTGAACTCCCCGGCGAACCCGAACGGTGTGGTGCGTACCGTGGAGCAGCTGCGTGAGATTGTGGCGCAGGCGCGTGAAATCGGTGCCGTGGTGGCATCTGACGAGTGCTACGCGGAGCTCGGTTGGGGCGCCTGGGATGAGGCGCGCGGCGGCCAGCCGGTGCCGTCCATCCTGGATCCTCGCGTGTGTGACGGCGACTTCACCGGCCTGTTTGCCGTGTATTCGCTGTCGAAGCAGTCGAACCTCGCCGGTTACCGTGCCGCGTTCATTGCCGGCGCCCCCGAGCTGATGCCGAACCTGATTAATAGCCGTAAGCACGCCGGCATGATTGTGCCCGCCCCGGTGCAGGCCGCCATGATGGTGGCGCTGGCTGATGAGGCGCACGTGGCGGCGCAGAAGGACCTGTACCGTGCCCGCCGCGAGGTACTGCAGGAGGCGATTGCCGCCGCCGGTGGCCGCATCGAGAATTCTGAGGCTGGCCTGTACCTGTGGACCACTTTCGGTGAGTCCACTTGGGATTCGATTGGTCGCCTGGCGGAGCTGGGTATTATTGCTGGCCCCGGCGTGTTCTACGGCGAGGACGGCGAAGGCTACGTGCGCATCGCTCTGACCGCTTCCGATGAGGCGGTGGCGAAGGCTGCTGAGCGCCTGAAGGCATCTGCATCTAAGTAGTCCCGACGGGTCTAACTAGCCCGCATAGCAGAAAGCCCCCGTACCCTCCCGAAAGGGGAGTGCGGGGGCTTTGCCGTATCTGCTGATAATCGTTGGCTGAGGAGCCCGAACGAGAAGGGTTACTTGCGGTCGCCGGGCAGAACGAACATCTGAACGGTCGGCGGGTTCGGGTTATCCAGAGCGTCCGGAATCAGGTTTCGGGTCACCTTTGCGGAGGTGCGCGACGCCAGCCTGTCCGTAATGCCGGTTGCTACAGCCGTCAGCACGAAGTTCACCGTCACGAAGAGTGCCGCCGCCAGAATCAGGGTCTGCAGCACGTTGCCGTCACCGGAACCGATGCGGCGCGCCGAAGCGAGCAGCTCGGGGTAGGAGATGATGTAACCGAGGGCGGTGTCCTTCAGAATCACAACGAACTGGCTGAGCATCGAGGGCATCATCGCGGTGAACGCCTGCGGAAGCAGGATCCGAATCAGCGTCTGGGTCGGGGTCAGACCAATCGCAAGACCCGCCTCGCCCTGACCCCGAGGAAGTTGCTTCACACCCGAACGCAGTAGCTCAGCAATCACCGAGCCGTTGTACAGGGTCAGACCAACCACCACGGCGATGAAGGGCAGCTGAGCCGGCGGAAGGCCGCTGTACTTGCCCAAGAACAGCCAGAAGAAGATCATCATGATCAGCACCGGCACGGCGCGGAAGAACTCCACCACCACGGTGCCGAACCAGCGGATAACGCGGTACTGGGAGAGTCGAGCAATACCGAAGACCACACCGAACGCAACCGAGGTAACCACCGAAACCGCTGCCGCCGACAGGGTCGAGGCGAGGCCCGGCAGGTAGTAGGAGCTCCAGGCGCGGGCGGTGAACAGGTCAGTCCACTTTTCTGCCTCCAGCTGCCCCTTCTGACCCATCACGGTCAGCACATACACCGCAAATAGTGCAAAAAGGACTACCGCAGCAATGTTGAAGATGCGGATACGACGCTGCGCGATAGGACCCGGCTCGTCGAAAAGCACCGAAGAAGCGGCGCGGGTGTCATTACTGATAAAAGGGTTTTTCATCGCTTTACCGCCAGCTTACGGGATGACCAGGTGGTCAACGCACCAATGGGAACAACAATGATGACGAAGCCCATCGCAAACATGATGAAGATAGCAAGCACCATGTTCGCGTCGAACTCAATCATGGATTTCATCAGCCCGGAGGCCTCCGCCACCGACGCGACCGAGGCGACAGTGCTGTTCTTCGTCAACGCAATCAGAGTATTGCCGAGCGGGGTAATGGCGCCGCGTAGAGCCTGAGGGAAAATCACCAGGCGGGCGGTGTCGAAGAAACCCAGACCGATAGCGCGTGCCGCCTCAGCCTGACCCTTCGGCACGGTGTTCACACCCGAACGGATCGCCTCGCAGATAAACGCCGAATGGTAAATCGACAGGGCAATGACCGCGTACACGAAGAAGTTCGTGTCGAAATCGTGCGAGAAGGAGAGCTGGAACTGCGTCCACACACCCAAAATGGCGAAAGTCATCATGATGGTGAGCGGAGTATTACGGACAGTATGCACATAGGCGGTGCCCACCCAGCGCAGGGACGGGACGGGGCTGATGCGCATGAGCGCCAGCACGGTACCGAGAACGAACGAGCCAAGAGCTGCCCAGAAGGTCAGCTGAATATTGGTCATGAAGGCGCCAACCACATCGTACTTGGACAGGAGGGTGCCGAGTTGGTCAAAGAATGACATTCGTGAACCTCTCTAGAGGCCTAGGCGCAGGAGGTGCCCAGGTGCGGCGGGTTGGTTTCGGTGTTGTAGTGGTAGCCGGTGCCTTCGGTGTACTTGGTGATGAGCTTCTCCCAGGTACCGTCGGCAACCATCTCGTTGATGGCGTTGTTCACGGCTTCGCACTTGTCGGTGCCCTTGGGCAGACCCACGCCGTAGCGTTCGGTCGTGAAGGGGGAGCCGACCACTTTCAGCTTGCCCTTGTTCGCTTTGGTGGCTGCCAGACCGGCGAGGGTAATGTCGTCGGTGGTGACGGCGTCCACCACGCCGCCGTTGAGGGCGACCACGCAGTCGGAGTAGCTGTTCTGCTTGACCAGGTTCACGTTCTTGGCGAACTTGTCCTGCACCTTCTGGGCGCTGGTGGAGCCGGTGACGGAGCAGAGGTTCTTGCCGTTGAGGTCGTCCGGTCCCTTGATGTCGGTGTTGTCGGCACGCACGAGCAGGTCCTGACCTGCGGTGTAGTAGGGGCCTGCGAAGTCCACGGTCTTCTTGCGGCTTTCAGAGATGGAGTAGGTCGCAAAAATCATGTCTACCTGGCCGGTGTTGAGCATGTTTTCGCGGTTAGCGGCGGGGGATTCTACGAACTCAATCTGCTCTTCGGAGTATCCGAGCTTGCCGGCGACGTAGCGTGCCACCTCCACGTCGAAACCGGTGTAGGTGTTGCCGTCCTGGTAGCCGAGGCCGGGCTGGTCTACTTTGATGCCGATGCGGATCTTATGGTCGCTGTCTGCGCTGGAGCAACCGGCGAGGACGCCGGTCAGAGCGAGGGATGCTGCTGCGGCGAGTGCCGCGAGCCTACGTGAATATTTTTGCATGTCGGTCCCTCCGCTTTAGTGGTTGATGATCTTGGAGAGGAAGTCCTTAGCGCGCTCGCTCTTCGGGTTGGTGAAGAACTCGTCCGGGTGCGCCTCTTCGACGATCTCGCCGTCGGCAAGGAAGACGATGCGGTCAGCTGCCTTGCGGGCAAAACCCATTTCGTGGGTTACCACGATCATGGTCATGCCTTCTCTTGCGAGGGAGACCATGGTGTCGAGCACTTCGTTGACCATTTCGGGGTCGAGTGCGCTGGTGGGTTCGTCAAAGAGCATGACTTTGGGCTTCATGGCGAGGGCGCGGGCGATGGCGACGCGCTGCTGCTGACCGCCGGAAAGTTCAGCGGGCATCTTGTGCACCTGGGAATCCACGCCGACCTTTGCGAGTAGGTTCATGGCTTCTGCTTCTGCCTCTGACTTGGACATTTTGCGGATTCGGCGGGGCCCAAGGGTTACGTTATCGAGGATGTTCTTGTGCGCGAAGAGGTTGTATGACTGGAAGACCATGCCGACTTCGGCGCGGAGCTTGGCGAGGGCGCGGCCTTCTTCGGGTAGTTCTTGTCCGTCAATGGTGATGGATCCGCTGGTGATAGTTTCGAGGCGGTTGATGGTTCGGCAGAGGGTGGATTTGCCGGACCCGGAGGGGCCGAGGAGGACGACGACCTCACCTTTTCCCACGGAAAGATTGATGTTCTTCAGAACGTGGTTGGTGCCGTAGTACTTGTTGACGTCGGCGATTTCGATGAGGTTTTTCTGCGCTTCGGGAGCTGCCTGTGCGGACATGATGAACCCTTTCACGTGAGGTGCGTCTATGATGCGGGTTGTCTGTATGCTGAGTTTTCAGCTTACGCCTCATGCGGTTTCCTGTCTGCAAAATATTCACTTTACTGTGTAAGCAATGTGAATTTTTAAGCATGAATGCATAGTTATAGTATTTTTGACGCAAAAATATGGGTAAAAAACACCCCATCTTCACAAAAGGCTCTGACTAGGGAATATATTCTTCCCTTTCTCTACGCACTCACGAGGTGTCAACTGCCTTTGGGGAGGTAGTCACGACTTGGTAAAAATTTCGAAAAAAGCGCAGAAAAGTGCCCGATAGGTGAGATAACACCTATCGGGCACTCTTCAACACCCCTCACACGGGGCTAAAACAGCTTAAGATTCGTAACCGTTGGGGTTGTTCTTTTGCCAGTTCCAGTGGTCGCGAACCATGGTCTTGATGTCGCGGCTAGCGCTCCAGCCCAGATCCGCCAGAGCAGAGGAAGGATCAGCGTAAGAGACCGCAACGTCACCGGGGCGACGATCCACAATCTTGTACGGCAGCTCCTTACCGCACGCCTCCTCGAACGCGTGCAGAACCTGCAGAACCGAGTAGCCGTTACCGGTACCCAGGTTCCAAGTGTGCAGACCGCCGTGCTGGGTAATGTAATCCAGCGCCTTCAGGTGGCCGTCAGCCAGGTCAACCACGTGGATGTAGTCACGCACGCCGGTACCGTCAACGGTCGGGTAGTCGTTACCGAACACGTTCAGGTGCTCGCGGCGACCCACAGCAACCTGCGCGATGAAGGGCACCAGGTTGTTCGGGATGCCCGCCGGGTCCTCACCGATACGGCCGGACTCGTGCGCACCAACGGGGTTGAAGTAACGCAGCAGAGCAATGTTCCACTTGGAATCGGACGCAGCCAGGTCAACGAGCATGTCCTCGATGTGCTCCTTGGTGCGGCCGTAGCAGGACTGCGCATCCATGTTCATCTTCTCAATCAGAGGCATGGACTCGGGCTCACCGTACACGGTAGCGGAGGAGGAGAACACGATGGAGTGGCAGTCAGCCTCGTCCATTGCGTACAGCAGGTTCAGGGTGCCAGCCACGTTGGTCTGGTAGTACCACAGCGGCTTCTCTGCGGACTCGCCCACAGCCTTCAGGCCCGCAAAGTGAATCACAGCGTCGGGGCGAACCTGCTTGAAGAGAGCCTTCATGCCTTCGAGGTCGAGCAGGTCAACCTTGTGGAACTCGGGGGCGCGGCCTGCGAGTTCAGCGACGCGCTTGAGGGACTCTTCGGAAGAGTTTGCGAGGTTGTCCATCACCACGACCTCGTGGCCTGCCTTGAGCAGTTCAAGTACAGTGTGGGAACCGATGTAGCCGGCGCCGCCGGTAACGAGTACCTTCATGATGTCCTTTCGGGCTTTATATATCCGGAAAAAGTGCTCCGGATGGGGGACAAAAGCTGTTGAGCTGTATCTAATGGTACAGCCGCGAATAGGGTGTAAGTACCTTCAGACACTGTGCGCTTGTGCACTCTGGTGTGAGCAAGTGAGAGGCGTTATTTAGGTGTGTCGCCACTCGCCCCCACCTAGCTTTATAACCCGCAGCTAATCCCACCAGAAATACCACTGGCGGCTCTGGTGAATAAACTCCGCCAGCTGCTCAACATCTTCAAACACCTGGAACGGAAGATCAGAACAAAACGCGAACTGCTCGACCGCCAGATTCTTCGCCTCGACCGGGTCGGTGACGGGGCGCTCTACCAGAAACTCCAGGCAGTCAGCACCGTCAAGAGCCGCCGGGATGGCACCGTACTTTTCACGCCAGTAGTGGGTGAACGCCAGCTGCGTTTCAGCGTCCGGGCAGTCATTCCAGCCGCCGAAGGGCAGGTACGCGGGGATATTGGCGGGGTCATCGGTCGGAATCTGTAGCAGGAGCATCTCGCCTTTATCCTCCTCATCCACAAGCTCATAGCGGAGCAGAGCACAAAGGCACGGGGCGTCAGCTTCGGGCTCTTCATTGGGCAGAAAATCGGAGCTCATAAACTCGCCCATAAGTTTGTTGAGGTTGAAGTCGTCCGGGTCGTCTTCGTTAGCCTCTTCGCCGTCGTCCATAACCCGGCGCAGCTGCCGGGCAATGGCGGTGCTGCCGTGTTCTTCGGCGGAGGCGCCACCCCGGGCGGTACGGTAACGCCCCAGAACGGCACGAGTGTAGGCGCTCACCTGCTCGGGGGTCAGAGTCTCAACATCGTCAATGATGTCGTGCTCAAGGGACACCGCAATGACCATGCTCTCAAGCACCGTGTCGTTCAGATTCAGGAAGAAGGGGACAAACCCCTCCGCGCGCCCCAACTCAGCCAGCTCATCGTAACGAGCCATGGCATCAGCTGCCGGGGTACCCGCCGGAATACGTTCGTGCGGGTAGGGGAAGAGGCGCGTAAAGTGCCGGTAGGTTTCGCTCATCGTCGACTCTGACTTAGCTGATTCGGGCATCTGAATTCCTCTCTGAACTGTGCGGGTGGTCAGTCATGGCGGGGCGGTGTGCCCGGTACTACCAGCCTAACGAAAGCTCGAGTAGTCCGCCCTGAAAATGGTCATTGTAGCCCTCGTGGATTTGCACCCAGCTTATGAGAGCCGCACAGAGGAAGCAAGGGCATAGAAAAGGGGCCGGGATGCTTCACACATCCCGACCCCTATAGCTCGCAAGGGCAACCAGCACTAGTTCAGGTGCAGCGCCTCGTTCAGCTCCACGGTGTTCTTCGCACGCGGCAGAACCTCAATCGCACCGCTCAGCGAATTACGGCGGAACAGCAGGTTCGACACTCCGGACAGCTCCGCAGCCTTCACCACTCGCGCCTCCTGACCGGGCAGCAGAACGCTCACACGCGAACCGGCGGTCACGTACAGGCCCGCCTCAACCACGCAGTCATCGCCCAGAGCAATACCGATACCGGACTCCGCGCCCAGCAGGGAACGCTCACCAATGGACACACGCTTCTTGCCGCCGCCGGAGAGAGTACCCATCGTGGAGGCACCGCCACCCACATCCGAGCCGTCGCCCACCACAACACCCTGAGAAATACGGCCCTCAACCATGGAGGTGCCCAGGGTACCGGCGTTGAAGTTCACGAAGCCCTCATGCATCACGGTGGTGCCGGACGCCAGGTGCGCGCCCAGGCGCAGACGGTCGCCGTCACCAATACGCACGCCGGCGGGAACCACGTAATCCACCAGGCGCGGGAACTTATCAATGTGGCTCACGCTCAGGTGACCCAGCTTGCGCAGACCAATCGCGAGCTTCTGGAATTCGGCGGCAAGCACCGGGCCGTGGTTGGTCCACGCCACGTTCGCGAGGGTGCCGAACAGGCCGTCCAGGTTCAGCTCGTTGGGGCGAACCAGGGTGTGGGAGAGCAGGTGCAGACGCAGGTACGCGTCGAGTGCGTCTTCGGGTGCCTCATCCAGGTTGATGGAAACGGTGCGCACCTCGGTGCGGGCATTGCGCGCCGGGTGCTCAGCGGCCAGTTCCTCCAGCTCGTCCGCGATGGACAGGTCGGGGGTCTGGGTCAGGGAGGGGGCGGGGAACCAAGCATCCAGAACGGTGCCGGCGTGCTCGCCGGAGACAACAACATTGACCAGTGCGACGCCGGAGGCGTAACGGGGAGTGTTTTCAGACATGCCTTCCATTATAGTTTTGGGGCTTGGAACCCCTTCAAGACCGTCTCATATGCTCGATATGGGCGTTGTGTGCGCGGGTATGCGCGCGGGGGAACCTGTAAGGTGGAAGGATGAGCGTTTCCCCGAATACTTCTGATCGTCACCCGGTCCCGGCGCCGCCCCTGAACTTGGACGTGTCTATGCCCGAGCTAACGCGTGCCCTGCTGGATTTCGAGTCGGTTTCTGGTAACGAACGAGCGATTGCTGACGCCGTGCACACGGCGCTGTCGTTCTGCCCGCACCTGCACCTGACCCGTGACGGGGACGCCATTATTGCCCGCACCGAATTCCCGCCTCTGCCCGGCGCTGAGGGGGAGCGTACCCGCATTATTCTTGCCGGTCACCTGGACACCGTGCCCCTGCCCACCGTCGAGGGTTCCCTCGGCACCGTGCCGGCCACCGTTCGCGAGGAAGACGGCGAGTACGTGCTCTACGGACGCGGCGCGACCGATATGAAGGGTGGCGTGGCCGTCCAGCTGAAGCTTGCCGCCGAGCTGACCGCGCGGGACACCGACTACAACCTGACCTACATCTTCTACGACCACGAGGAGGTCGCTAGCGAGCTTTCCGGCCTGGCGCGCCTGATTCGCAACCACGGGGAGCTCATCACCGACGCCAACTTCGGCGTACTGCTCGAACCGACCAACGGCACGATTGAGGGCGGCTGCAACGGCACCATGCGTTTCTTCGTGCGCACCCGCGGCCTGGCCGCCCACTCGGGCCGGGCCTGGCGCGGCGAGAACGCAATCCACGCCCTGGCACCGGCGTTGGCGGCGCTCGCCTCCTATGAACCGAAGACCATCGCGGTGGAGGGCCTGGACTATCGTGAGGGCCTGAACGCGGTGCAGATTTCTGGTGGCGTTGCAGGTAACGTGATTCCCGATGCGGCGGCAATGCATGTGAACTACCGATTCGCGCCCGACAAGACCCTGGACGAGGCTATCGCCCACGTGCGTGAGGTTTTCTCCGGTTACGAGCTGGACTTTGTGGATCTTTCCCCGGCGGCTCGCCCCGGCCTGGACACTCCGCTGGCGGCATCCCTGATTGAGGCGGTGGGCGAAGAGCCCCAGCCCAAGTACGGTTGGACGGATGTGGCGCGCCTGAGCGAGATTGGTATTCCCGCCGTGAACTTCGGTCCCGGTGACGCCCTGCTGGCGCACACCGATAATGAGCACGTGAGCTTTAGCCAGCTGACCCGCTGCCACGCGGATTTGCGCGCCTGGCTGCTCAGCGACCGCGACGAGGACTAACTGCAACGCTGACTAGCCGCGGTGCTGATTCTGTCGGTGCTACTCTGACTAGTTGAATCTAGGTGACCGCCACTGACGTGATGGTCCTAAATGATGTGAGAACAACATGAACTTTCTTCTGATTCTGATTGCCCTGCTGATCTCGGGCATTGCGGTGCTCGCCGTTGTGGCGCTCGGTGGTGAGCGTGCCGTGCCCGGTGCCGCGTTCTTTAGCGGCGTGGGCCGTGACGGCCTGGGCACCTTTGACCGCGTGGAGGATTTGGGCTTCCTCGCTGCTCTCTTGGATGCTCCTGAGGGTGAAAAGGCACCCGAGAATGCACCCTCCGCTGAGGTCTCTTCTGCCGCTTCGACCGCAGAATCCGCTGATGCCAGCGTGGTTGCCGCTGAGCCGGTTCGCCGCGGTGCGGTTCCCCTGTCTGATGAGTCGGAGTCCACTCTGAGCGCTCACGAGTTCGTGGAGAAGCGTAAGAGCCCGCAGGCTGAGGGTGCGTCTTCGGCGGCTGAGGGGAACTAGCGCCTGTGAGTGTTTCGCCTGAACGTAATAGTGCTTCCCCCGCGCAGGATGCCGCTACCCCCGCCTCCGGCAAGGAGCAGAGCGAGTCTTTTGATGAGCTCCTGACCTGGGCGTACACTGCCGCCGGTGAGCGCCTGCACCGTGTGGGGGAGCGTCTGCGTGCCCTGCCCGCGTGGCTGTCGGTGCTGCTGATTTACGGTCTGTCCCGCGTGTGGGGCTTCATCGTTTTTGCCGTGGTCGGTCAGCAGCAGTTGCGCAGCCCCTGGGGTCAGCATCTGGACTACCTGTCGTTCATTAGCATCTGGGATGCCGGCTGGTATGAGCAGATTGCGGTACAGGGCTACCCGAGTGAGCTGCCGGTGAATGCGGCGGGTGTGGTGCAGCAGAATCAGTGGGCGTTTTACCCGATTTTTCCGCAGCTTTCCGGTGCTATTAGCCACGCGACGGGCATCGACTACTACCCGGTGGCGGCGACGGTTGCTCTGCTTGCCGGTTTCGCAGCGGCGTGGGTGATTTACCTGCTGTTTGAGGCGTCGTTGAAGGCGACCGGTTTCAAGAGTGAGGAGTCGCCTTCTGCGCTGTCCATGTGGGCTGTGGCGCTGGTGTCGTTCTTGCCGGTGGCGCCGGTGCTTCAGGTGCCGTACGCGGAGTCGTTGAACCTGGTGTTCCTTGCCGGTGCGCTGCTGTGCCTGGTGCAGGGACGCTACGGCCTGCTGGTTCCTGTGGCGGCGTTGGCGTGCCTGTCCCGCCCGGTGGGTGTGCCCCTGGGGGCGGCTGCTGGCCTGTGGTGGTTTGCATGCTGGGTGCGTTCGAGCCGCCAGTCCGGTATCGGCGCGGCGTTTGTGCGTCATCTGGGGCAGCTGGTGAGCGCCCTGGTGGTGTGTGCGTGTGCGCTGGTGTGGCCTGCGATTGCGTGGTGGGCTACGGGCCGTGTGGATGCGTACACCGCCACGGAGACGGCGTGGCGCGGTACGCATTTGGCGCCGATTCAGCCGTGGCTTTCGCAGGGTTACCTGTACTTTGGGTATGCGGCTCCGGTGCTGCTGACTCTGCTGATTTTGGGCTTTATTGCTCTGTGTTTGAGCCCGCTGGCACGTAGGGTTTTGGCGGCTCCGCTAAACCTGTGGTGTCTGAGCTATTTTGCGTATTTGATTCTGTTTTTGAATCCGCAGTCGTCGACGTTCCGCTTGCTGTTGCCGTTGTTCCCGCTGGTGATTGTGGTGGCGGCGGCGAGCCGTTCGCGGGCGTATCGTTGGGCGCTGTTGGTGGCGGGTGCGTGTGCGCAGTGGGGCTGGGTTGGCTGGCTGTGGCATTGGAAGCAGCTCCCCGGCGGCGGAGATTACCCGCCGTAAACCGCTGATTCTTTCCAACGGGCGCTTGAGACCGCCGGTGAGCTGCCGGCGGTCTTGTGGGTTCTTAGCCGTGAGCGCAATGCCCCTCCGTAGCGCGGTAGCGTACGCCTTCTGCTTGTCCAGAGCTTAAAGACACGTCCAGAAAGCGCCGCGGGTTCGGCGGTGCTGGCTCGGAACTGATAATCTATATTCTGTGTTTGGTATTAGTGGCACCGAGTTTATTATTTTGGCCATCATCACGTTCGTGGTGATTGGTCCCGAACGCATGCCCGAATACGCCCGACAGATTCGTGAATTCGTCAAGACTGTGCGCCGCATGGCGTTCGACGCGAAGGACGACTTCAAGGAGGCCCTGGGCGAGACGGGTCTGGAAGATATTAACTGGCGCCAGTACGACCCCCGCCAGTACGATCCGCGCGTGATTGTGAAGCAGGCATTCGCTGAGGATGACGCTGAGCGTGAGCGTGAGGCGAGGGAACGTGAAGAGGCGCTGCTGAAGGAGAAGGAGAAGGCTGAGAGCCGTGCTCTTCCGCGAGGCGCATACGCCCCCTTCGACGTGGACGCCACCTAAGATTTTGAAACGAAAGAACCCCGCACCGGTGATGGTGCGGGGTTCTTTCTGTATCAGCTTATAGAGGCTCAAACCTAGACGAAGAGCGGCAGGCTCTGACCCGCCCTCGACTCGCCGGACTGCAGCAGCTGCGAGGCGATGGACTGAATCTCTTCAGCCGTGGGGGAGTTGGGGTGACCCCAGACGACGGGCATGCCATCGTCGCCGCCGGTACGCAGGTTCACATCCAGCGGGACCGAACCGAGCAGCGGTACCGGGTAGGAGAGCGCCTCCGAAAGACGCTCAGCGAGCACCTGACCGCCGCCAGAACCGAACATGTCGAGCACGGTGCCGTCCGGCAGGGTCATTGCCGCCATGTTCTCGACCACGCCCACGACCTCCTGACCGGTCTGCAGGCTCAGGGTGCCGGCGCGTTCCGCCACATCCACGGCGGCGTGCTGCGGGGTGGAAATGAGCACCAGCTCCGCATTCGGCAACAGCTGAGCCATGGATATAGCAATATCGCCGGTACCCGGAGGCAAATCGAGCAGCAACACATCCAGGGCGCCGAAGTGCACGTCCATGATGAACTGCTCCAGGGCGCGGTGCAGCATGGGGCCGCGCCAGGCGACCGGCTCGTTGCCCTTGAGGAACATGCCGATAGAAATCACGCGAATAAAGCCGCCGCTGACCTTCTGCTCACCCCAACGCTGGGCGGGGGCTGGCACGTCCACGGTCGGCGGAAGAATTAGGTCATCTAGGCGGGTTGGGGCATCGGTAATACCGAGCAAACCGGGGATGGAGAAGCCGTGCACATCCGCGTCAATAATGCCCACCGCAAGCCCGCGCGAGGCGAACGCTGCGGCAAGGTTCGCGGTCATGGAGGACTTACCCACGCCGCCCTTACCGGACACCACACCGAACACGCGGGTCAACGAACCGGGGGCGGTGAACGGGTTAGAACGCTCCGGCTTGAGCATCGAACGCAGGGCGGAACGCTGCTGCGGGTTCATCGCACCCACCTGCAGCTGCACGCGCTCAATACCCTCAAGGGTGGCGGCGGCGTCACGAACCTGCTGTTCGATGGTGTTCTTCAGCGGGCAACCCTCAATGGTGAGCAGAACCGTGACCTCAGCCCAGTGACGGCCGGGAATCGGCTCACCGCGCTCATCCAGTTCAGGATGCACGAGCGCAGTCTCCACCATGCCCAGTTCCGTAATGGGGCGGCGCAGTTCGGGATCCTCGACGCGGGCGAGTGCCGCGTAGAGCGCATCCTGCAGGGGCGAATTAGCGGTCACGGGCGCCTCCCTCACGGGTGCGCTCTGCCTGCTGCTGTGCCTGCTGAGATTCGCGGCTCTGAGGCTGGCTCAAATCGCCGCGGTGGGAATCCTGCGCGGAGTCCTTCACAGGGCGTTCAGCCTTGTCAGAAGACTTCTCGGTACCGTTCTCGGCGCCCGCAGACTCCTTCTTTTCAGGATTCTTCTCGGAGCCCTGCTCCTCAGCGTCCTTCTCTTCACCCTCGGAGATATCGATATCGTCGATTGCCTCCTCCAGGTCCTCAATGTCCTCACTGATGTCCTGCAGCTGCTCGGCGTGACGCTCCTGCTCCTGCGCAATGTTCTGCAGTTCTTCAAGAATGTCGCGCAGCTCGCTACGGACGAAGTCACGGGTCGCAACCTCACGCAGAGCAATACGCAGCGAAGCGATCTCGCGGGTCAGGTACTGGGTCTCCTCCAGGTTCTGCTGATCACGCTTACGGTCCTCGGATGCAACCACGCGGTCGCGGTCATCCTGACGGTTCTGCGCCAACAGCAGCAGGGGAGCAGCGTAAGAAGCCTGCAGCGACAGCATCAGGGTCAGCAGGGTGAAGTTCAGGCTACGCGGGTCGAACTGCATCTCCTCCGGCGCTAGGGAGTTCCAGGCAAGCCACACGCCACAGAAAATGGTCATCCACATCAAAAACTGCGGGGTACCCATGTAGCGTGCGAAGCCCTCGGTCATGCGGCCGAAAGCGTCCGGGTTGGGGCTTGCGAACAGCTTCGGCTTGCGGGTGCCGGGGGTGCTCAGCTGCGAGTCGCTACGCTGCGGGCGGGAGTCGCCGCGCTCGCGGTTGCGTTCAGCGTACTTCTTCTCCAGACGGTCCTTGAGGATGCGCGCCTTATCGATGCGGGGGTTCTCTTCGGTACGGTTTGCGTCGCGGCGGTTCGATTCAGGCAAAGCGTCGTCCTACCTTTCGTACGGGAGTTCCATCATCGTAAGTGCGCCAGTCTTCGGGCAGGAGCGCATCGAGCACGTCGTCGATGGTCACTGCGCCTACCAGGCGGTGCGATTCGTTCACAATGGGAACGATGGTCAGGTCATAGGTTGCCAGCACGCGTGCCAGCTCTTCCAAACTAGCCTGGTCAGAGACCGGCTCAGTGTCGGTATCGAGGATGTGACCAATCGGCTCGCTCGGCGGCACACGCAGCAGCTTCTGCATGTGCACCAGGCCCAGGTACTTGCCGGTCGGGGTTTCCAGGGGCGGGCGGGTCACCATGACGGCAGCCGCCATCGCCGGAGGAATCTCCTCGGCGCGGATGTGCGCGAGCGCCTCCGCGACGGTCGCCTCGGGGGAGAGGATAATCGGCACGGGGTTCATGAGCGAACCGGCGGTACCTTCGTCGTATTCGAGCAGTCGACGCACGTCGTCTGCTTCGTCGGGTTCCATGAGTTCGAGTAGCTTTTCACGCTGGGCGTCGTCCAGCTCGATGAGGAGGTCGGCTGCGTCGTCCGGTTCCATCTCTTCGAGGACCTGCGCGGCACGCTCGTCGTCCAGGTGCGAAAGAATCTGCACCTGGTCCTCTGCGGGCAGCTCCTGTAGAACGTCCGCGAGGCGCTCATCCTGCAGTTCGGCGGCGATTTCGACCATGCGCTTATCGCTCATCTCGTGGATAGCGTCTGCAAGGTCGGCGGGCTTGGAGTTCTCGTGGTTCGCCACGAACGCGGTTGCCGCCTGCGGTTCCACGTCGGTGGAGAGCAGAGCCTCGTCCCAGTCGACGATGAGGGTCTCCTTGGAACGGCGGCGCCACGTGCTGGAGCCGGAGCTGACGCGGGAGACGAACAGCTCGGTCACGCCCCAGTCGCCGTTGCGGCGCTGCTCAATCGCGACGTCCTCGATAACGGCGTCGCCGCTTCCGTCGAGCAGGCGCACGCGGCGGTCGAAAAGCTCACCGACGATGAGGGTCTCAGAGTTGCGCTGCTCGAAGCGGCGCAGGTTCACCAGGCCAGTCGAAATAATCTGTGAAGCGTCGATACTTCGCACACGGGTCATGGGCATGAACACGCGCTTCTTGCCGAGCACCTCAACGATGATGCCGACAACAATAGGTTCGGTGCCCTTGGCAGGGCGGGCGCCCGCAATGGACGCGCCCAGGCCACGTTTGAGCACGACGACGTCTCGGAGACGGCCGAGGCGGTCACCGAAGGGGTCAAAAACGTCGAGGCCCAAAAGGCGGGCAATGTAAATCTTGCTGGGGGTGCTGAACTTCGAATTGCTCACCTCTCTAGGGTACGCTCCGCCGCGGGGATTCGCACTTTGAGGAGCTTATTTGAACAGGTGTTCGCTACGCCTGTAGAGGAGCTGACTACCCACCGGGTCCAGGGTTAGGGCGGGCGGTAGAATAGGAGCCATGACTTCTAACCTGCCGAATATTCCCTCGACCCCGCCTTCTTCATATCTTGCCTCTCGCCTGGCGCAGGCTCAGGGCAAGCCCCTGCCCGCCGGTGAGGCGGTCGCCTCCTTCGTTCGTCACGATGATGCGCTCGCCGCTTTTGACGTGCTCAGCGAGCAGGATTATCCGGTGACGGCGCTGTACCTGGTCAATGACGGTATCCGCCAGGTGGAGTACCCGGTACAGCCCGGTTACGGTCGTGCCCTGATTTCTGCGGCGATTCAGGGTGCGGTGATTGGCCTGGTGTTTTCGGTGCTGATGACCCTTGCCGGTGACTCTTTTATCTCTGAAGCACTCAAGTACATGCCGCTGTCGGTTGCCGTGTTTGTGCTTTGGCAGATGTACGTTCTGCGTCGCTCCCATGGGGGTCGCTACCCGATGCGTACCGAGGCGATTCCTTCGCGTACCGTGATGTACGCTCTGCCGGAGTACGCTCAGGATGCGCGCCGCGTGCTGGGTGCGCACCCTCGCTTCTCGGCGGCGGTTGCGGCTGCGCGTGCGGCGGCGGCCCCGGAGGCTTCGCAGGCGCGTGCCGCTCAGAGCACCGTCTCGATGAATGGCGCACCGGTTCCGACCGGCGCCCCGAAGGCACCCTCGTACCGTGCGCAGGCGGGTAGCCAGCCAGCGCCGAACCAGAACCTGCCCGAGCGTGATACTACTGCGCAGAACGCGATGGCTCAGAGCGCGGCGCAGAACATGCCCGCGCCGGTTACCCCCGCACCGCCTGCTCAGCCCACTCAGCCTTCCGAACAGGACCAGGCAAGTACTGACCAGGCAACCGCTCAGAAGTCAGATACGCAGAAGCGCCCGGCGCAGCGGTACGGTCTGCGCGTGGACGATCCGGAAGAATACGCGAAGCTGATTCAGCCCAAGCCGCAGCGTCCAACCCCGTGCCCGCAGGGCCTGCACGATAAGCCCTCGCAGGACTCCGAATAACCGAACCTGCAATGGCGGTAGCCACCCACAACGGCGGGAAACCGGCATAGAAGACAGCATCATAGAAGACAGCACTTAGAAGACACGAGAAAGCCCCTCACCGAACGAATCGGTGAGGGGCTTTCCCTATCAGACGTTACTAACGTAACGGGGGGGGGGCTAGGCGTTACTTCGCCAGCTTCGCCATCCACTCCTCAATGCCCTCAACGGTGCGCGGCAGTGCAGCGGAGAGGTTCACGTTGCCGTCCTCGGTGCAGAGCACGTCGTCCTCAAGGCGGATACCGATACCGCGGTACTCCTCGGGAACCGACAGGTCCTCGTCCTTGAAGTACAGGGCCGGCTCAATGGTGAAGACCATGCCCGGCTCCAGCTCAGCCCACATGTACAGCTCAGCCTTAGCCTGCGCGCAGTCGTGCACGTCCAGGCCCAGGTGGTGGCTGGTGCCGTGCGGCATCCAGCGGCGGTGCTGACCGCCCTCAACGGTGAGCGAAACATCAGCGGAAACAGGCAGCAGGCCCCACTCTTCCAGACGGTGCGCCAGAACGTTCATGGCAGCTTCGTGAATCTCGTAGAACTTGGTGCCCGGCTTAGCCACAGCGAATGCAGCGTCAGCGGCATCCAGCACAGCGTTGTAGACCTTCGCCTGAACCTCGGTGAACTTACCGTTCACGGGGAAGGTGCGGGTCACGTCAGCAGTGTACAGGGTGTCGTCCTCAACGCCTGCGTCCAGCAGCAGCAGCTTGCCGTCATCGACGGTGCCGTTGTTACGAATCCAGTGCAGGATAGTTGCGTTGTTACCGCACGCTGCGATGGTGTCGTAGCCCAGGTCGTTACCGTCGGTACGTGCCACGGAGAAGAACGCAGTCTCAACGACGCGCTCACCGCGGTGGTGCTCCTTAGCCTTCGGCAGTGCACGAATGACCTCTTCGAAGCCCTTGACGGTCATGTCAACGGAACGCTGCAGGTTCTCAACCTCGATAGCGTCCTTAATCAGGCGAGCCTCGGAGAGAGCCACAGCCAGTTCGGAGTCCAGCTTGTCAGCCTGCTCCAGCTCCACGCCGGTGTTATAACGGGAAGTGTCAACCAGCGCATCAACGGCCGGGTCAACGTTGCGGACCAGGCGGATATTCACGCCGCCCAGGCCCTGGTTGCCGGCGTTCTTGGTGATAGCAACCTCAAGCTCGGACAGGTCGCGGGTACGCAGACCGTAACGCTCGGAGAATTCCTTCAGGGTGGGGCGGGGGCCAACCCAGAACTCGCCGTAGCGTGCATCCGCGTAGAACTCTGCGGTGTCGCGGCCAGCCAGCGGACGGAAGTACAGGGTGACCTCGTGGTTGGAGCCGTTGTCGCCGGTACCCTCTTCGACGGGCTCAAAGATGAGCACGGCGTCAGGCTCGTGGTCGATGCCCAGACCGGTCTGGTGCGCAAACGCCGAGTGGGGGCGGAAGCGGTAGTCGCAGTCGTTGGAGCGGACCTTCAGCGGGCCTGCGGGCATGACGAGGCGCTCGCCGGGGAATGCCTTGGAGATCTTGGCGCGGCGCTCAGCTGCGTAGTCTGCTACGGGCTCGCGAGTGTAGCCGTCATCTTCGGCAGGTGCCCAGTTTGCGGCAATGAATTCGGTGAACGCAGACGCCTTAGGGGTGCTGCGGTGGTCAGTCTTCTGAGCTTCGGTGCTCTTCTCGTTGTTCTCAGTCATGGGTTAATCATATCGCCTTCACCACAGGTGGGCAGGTGTTTTAGCGCTTTTGACCATAAGAGAGGGTGCGGTGGGACAGAATATATCTTTGACCTGCGACCGGGTGCCTGATATTGCGCCGCCGATATTGGTAGGGTTGAATCAGAAGAGTAGATGACATGCCTTAAAACCCCGCTGAGGTAGCGACGAACTAGCAGGGGCGGGGAAGGAGAGAATATGACGCAGACAGAACACCGAAACAATGCACCTAATGCGCAGCAGGCACCGCAGCCCGCTGAATCGGGCGCGCCTGAACACCTGAACCGTGCCGGGCGTTACGATCTGCATATTCACTCCGCTATTTCTGACGGCACGCAGAGCCTGACCGAGCTGGTGCCGCTGATTGCTCGCGCCGGGTTGGCAGGGTTTGCGCTGACCGATCACGATACGACGGCTGGTTGGGCGCAGGCGGCTCAGCTGGCGGGTGAGTACGGTCTAGATTTTCTGCCGGGTGCCGAGTTCTCTTGCCGTTACCGGTACACCGACGGCGAGGGCCGCGCACGCACGAAGACTATTCATCTGCTCGCTTATGGTTTTGACCCGGTGGGTTCGGAGTTGGCGCGCCGTGTGGAGGCGATTCGCGCCAGCCGTGAGGGCCGTGCGCAGGCTATTGTGGGCCGTCTTGCCGCTGACTACCTGCTGACCTGGGATGACGTGTTGGCGCAGGTGGGGGAGGGGAACACGGCGGTGGGCCGCCCCCATATTGCGGATGCGCTGGTTGCTGCTGGTGTGGTTACTGATCGTTCTGAGGCTTTTGCGAAGCTGCTGTACACGGGCAGCCCCTACTATGTGCCGCAGGATGCGCTGGACCCGCTGGAGGCGGTGCGTCTGGTGCGTGAGGCTGGGGGCGTGCCGGTGATTGCGCATCCGATGAGTACGATGCGTGGCCCCGCCCTGAGCCTGGAGTACCTGGGTTTGATGGTGGATGCTGGCCTGGCAGGTGTGGAGGTGTATCACCGTGAGAACTCCCCGGAGGACCGGGCGCGTCTGCTGGAGTTTATTGAGCGTCAGCGCGCGGCGGGCCGTGAGGTGCTGGTGACGGGTTCGAGCGATTATCACGGTGCGGGTAAACCGAACCTGCTGGGTGAGAATACGACGGATGCGGCGACGGTGGAGCGTATCCGCGAGCAGCTGGCGGCCCAGTAGTAAGACCAAATAGTAAGGCGAAAGAGTGTGGGGCGGGTTCCCGGTAAAGGAACCCGCCCCACACTCTTTTATTTTGTTCTAAAGTGCCGTATAGCTATGTGGGTTGTATCGGTGAATCCTCCAGCTGGCATGACGCAGTCTCAGATAAAGCACATAACCACGAGGCAGCGAACTGGTATATCAGTTCGTGGGCTAGTGACTGCACCTTTACAGGAGTACGCTCAGACAACCCCTACGGACCAAGCCAAGAAGTACCCCTAGAAAGAATCCTTGCTTCACTGTGGGGCTTCTATCTTGAAGGTAGTGTTAGGCGTTTGAATATTATTGGAGCAAACGCATACGACCAATGCCACATGGACTACGAAGACAATAACAAACCTAAACCCAAGGCGCTGGAAGGTGCATGGAAGTTCTCTATTGAGAATCCCCTGAAACAAGCCTGCAAGATTGAAATTATTCAGTATGCCTATACATCTAATGAAACTGCAGAGAAGAAATTAAATCCAGAAGATTATCCACTCAAGAAATAAAAATTACTGAAGAATACCCCTCACCTGTCAACGGGTGAGGGGTAAATCCTATTTAAAATTAAAAGATTTATCTGCCAAACGAATCACTTCGATAGCCTGCTCATACGTAGCGTAAGTCAACCATTCAAATTTATCATTAGGTGATACGATACCGTACTGTCGATACGATACGTTCTCAATAGAATCTTTATTATTTGGATTCTGAAGACCATAGTATAGCCAGGTGTATGCTTTATGGAGCTCCGAATTATATGGCATATTCGGCCATTTTTCTTTCCAAGGAGTATATAGAAAATAGGCATTAGGATCGTCTACTTCTACCGTTACGTTTGGACTACCCGCCAATCGATACACCATCAAGGCAGTAGCAGCCTCACTAGCAGGGGTATCGTAATGGAAATTCCCATCACTCCAACCCCAGGTAATGCCCCGCTGACGAGCCCACATCACCACAGGAAAACGCGGATCATCAGTCTTGATATCACCATACGGAGACTGAGCCAGAAGATTCTTCACCTCAGGAGAACCTGACAGACGGTACAAATACTCCACAAACTGGCCGCGAGAAATAACACTATCTTTCTTGACCATTTGGTACTTCTGGCGCTCAGAAATCAGACCAACACATTGTGCCCAACTAAAGATAACGCGACGCCCCAACTCACCATCTTGCCGATAATACTCATACTCTGCGCGGTCGTTACAGGTCACTGCCGGTTCGTCCGGCTGCACAATAGGGGTCACCTCGTGAGGCTTCAAATGCCCGGTAGCATACGCCGGAACACTGCCGCACACCATGGCGCTAGCCAAGAGTACAGCGCCGCCAGTCTGGACGACCCGCTTCGTGGGGCGGGCGAATAATTGTCGAAGCATCATAGCTCCTTCATGAACAGAAGGGGGCACAATCTTTGTGCACCCTCATGAGTAGAACGTTCTCAGCGTATCAAAAATCCTAACCTTCAGGTAGAGATTTAGGGAATATGCAATGGGATGAAAACAAAAGAATGGGGCGGGTTCCCGGTAAAGGAACCCGCCCCACACTCTTAACGCGTGCTCTCACGAACGCGCAGACAAGACAGCCTAGACGCTCTCACGCGACGCATGATGCTGCAACACCGCACCCGCAGCCGCCGCATCCATCTGAGCAGCCGCACGCGCCGCACGAGCCTTAGCCCGCGCCTGATGCTGACGCTGACGACGCAACTCATCACGACCATCAATACGCATCTTCTTATCCACCGCATCCATCGACCAGTGACGCACAAACCGGCACGACGCACCCTCAACCGGCTGCGTAGTCTCCGTGAGCGTATCCAACACGGCCTTCAACGCATGACGGCTCGCCGCCGTCAACGCATCACGACTCGTACCGCCACGAACACCCACCGTACGCTTCGGCGTGAACAGCACACTCGCCCCACGCGGAACACCACGATACTCAGCGAACGACACCGGATCCACACCCAGGCGCTTAGCCATCACCTCAATAGCCGGCGGATTCTGATCCACACACACGAACTTACGACCCAGCTGAGCCGCCGCCGCACCCGTAGAACCAGAACCAGCGAAGAAATCCAACACCCAATCACCTGGGCGGGAACTCGCAGCAATCATACGACGCAACAAACCCGTAGGCTTCTGCGTGGGATACCCCGTCTTCTCCTTACCCGTAGGCGACACAATAGTATGCCACCACACATCCGTAGGGAGCTTACCGCGAGAAGCCTTCTCCTCAGTCACCAGACCGGGAGCCATATAGGGTTCACGATCAACCTCCGCAGTATTGAAGTAATAGCTGCGGTGATCCTTCGCGTACACCAAAATATTGTCGTGCTTCGTCGGCCAGCGGCGCGTAGACTTCGCACCGTAGTCGTAAGCCCAAATCAGCTCATTAATGAAGTTCTCACGACCAAAAATCATGTCGCACATAATCTTCACATAATGAACCTCACGCCAATCCAGGTGCAGGTATAGGGTGCCGTCCTGCGCAAGCAGACGATGCGCCTGCTCAATACGCGGCGCTAGGAACGCCCAATAATCCTCGAACGAGTCGTTATAGCTCGCCAGAGTCTGCAGGGTGCTCGAATAGCTCTTGCCCTTAAAACCGGTGCGGTCACCCTTCTCAGAAGCCTCCGCGCTCAACGTGCGGCGCGTCTGCTTCTTACCCGTATTGAACGGCGGGTCAATATAAATCACGGTGAACGCACCATCGGGCAGCTCACGCAGATACTCCAGGTTATCTGCCTGCACCAGCAGCGACGGGCCCTGCGGATCGAAAACAGTCGAATCCGTGCGGTTCGCCTCAGCGGCAGGGGAGGGCGCGGCAGGCGCCGGGGATACTGAAATACCCAACCCCGGCCCTAGCCTTCAGAACCAGCACGGTCAGCGCCACGGCCCTTACCGCGAGAACCTTCAGAACGAGAACCTTCAGCACGCGAGCCTTCAGGGCGGCGACGGGTACGGCGGCGGCCCTCACCCTCCACGGGCTGACCCTCAACACGGCGGGTACGGCGACGCTGACGAGGCGCACGCTCAGAACGCTCAGAAGAGCGTTCGGTACGCTCGGATGCGCCCTTCTCGGAACGCTCAGTGCGCTTGCGGCCCTCGGAACGGCTACGGCGCTCGCCGCGGCCCTCACCAGAACGACCCTCACGGCCACCGTCGCGACCGCCGCGGGAACGGCGCGAACCCTTCTCGCCGTCACGACCGCCAGAACGGCCACCATCGCGGCCACCGCGAGAACGAGCCGGACGGCCATCACGCGAGTCACGGGCGCTCTCAAAGAACTCGTCACCCATGCCCTCAGCCACACGCTCCTCGCGCGGCAGGCGGCCCTTAGTGCCAGCCGGAATGTTCAGGTCATGGAACAGATGCTCAGAGGAAGAGTACGTCTCAACCGGCTCAGGAACGCCCAGCTCCAGGGCATCGTTAATGACCTTCCAGCGCGGCAGGTCATCCCAGTCAACCAGGGTCACAGCGGTACCCTCATTGCCCGCACGGCCGGTACGGCCGGTACGGTGCAGGTAAGTCTTCTCATCCTCGGGCACGCGGTGGTTAATCACGTGGGTCACGTCTTCAACGTCAATACCGCGAGCCGCCACGTCGGTCGCAACCAGAATGTCGACCTTGCCGGCGCGGAACGCCTTCAGCGCCTGCTCACGCGCAACCTGGTTCAGGTCACCGTGCAGGGGAGCGGCAGCGAAGCCGCGGTTCACCAGCTCCTCCGCCACACGGGCAGCATCACGCTTGGTCTTGGTGAAGATGACGGTACGGCCGCGGCCGGTAGCGCGCAGAATGCGGCCAATCATCTCGTCCTTGTCCAGGTGGTGCGCACGGTAGACGACCTGGCGGATTGACGCCTTAGTCTTCGAGGCGTCCTCGGGGTCAGCGGCGCTAATGCGCATGGGCTTGGTCATGTACTGGCGTGCCATCGCAATGACCGGGCCGGGCATGGTTGCAGAGAACAGCATGCTCTGGCGGTCCTCCGGCAGATAGCTGAGGATCTTCTCAACCGACGGCTGGAAACCCAAGTCCAGCATCTCGTCAGCCTCATCGAGGACCACGATCTTAACCTGCTTCAGGTTCAGGAAGCCCTGCTGGTACAGGTCGATAATGCGGCCGGGGGTGCCCACCGCAACCTCCAGGCCGCGGCGCAGCAGCTCAGCCTGAGGCTCAATCGGCACACCACCGTACAGGGTGGCGACGCGGGCGTTGCGCAGCTTCGCAGCAATCGCCAGGTCCTCGCCCACCTGAATAGCAAGCTCACGGGTCGGAACCAGAATCAGCGCCTGAGGTGCGCCGGGGTACTCCAAATCAGCCCAACCCTCATCGTCGCGGCCGACCACACGCTGAATGGTAGGCAGACCGAAGCCGAGGGTCTTACCGGTACCGGTCTTCGCCTGACCAATGATGTCCTGGCCAGACAGAGCCACGGGAAGAGTCAGCTCCTGGATGGGGAAGGGGGAGGTAATGCCAACCGCCGCGAGGGCGTCGCTAATATCCTGGCAAACGCCGAAGTCGGCGAAGGACTTTGCAGTCTGAGTGGTTTCCTGCGTGTTCGTTTCAGTCACTGGACCGTATCTTTCTACCCCTGCTCGGGGTGTGTTTCTCCCCAAAACGGGGTGTACCAGCCAGCGCCTCAATGATGGAGGCGGTGACGGGCGGGCGTCGAAAGCCGGCCGCGGGAAATTCTTACACGGGAAATTCTTACCGAGACGCCGCCTGCACGCATGGTTATTACTCATGGTTCATTCATGATGAGAAGGCGGTGCAGCCTCGGGGTCTTGAAAGGGGTACGACCGGTCATTCACTTAACCCCTCAATATTAACCTGGATTTGCTTCCGGCGCACCCCCGACCGGTTGTGGTGTGCGCCCGTGATGGGCGATATACCGCCCCAAAACCGGGTGTCGCGAGGTTTTTGTGCGGGCGGTTTAAAACGCAAACCCCCGCATTCGGCACGGCGTAACCATGTGGCGCATAAAGCGCGGTTACGCATCGTGACGGATGCGGGGAAAGCTCAAGCTAAAGGGTAAACAGCTACCGAACTAATTAGGCGCCGATACCGAAACCAACGTGACGCTTAGCGTCGGAACCCAGCTCAACGTAGCCAATCTGAGCGCCAGAAATCAGGGTGGTGTTGCCCTTATCATCCATAATCTGCAGCAGCGAGCCATCCTCAATAGCCTTCGAGACCTTCTCCATGAGGATTTCCTTAGCCTCACTGGTCTCAACAACGATTTCACGAGCAATGTGGCGAATGCCAATCTTGATTTCCATGAGTCTCCTCGCAGAATAGTCCGGTGCAACCAAACGTGCGCCGGGTATGGGAACTATCTTATCTAGCATCTACTCTAGCGTGAATGCGCCCATCGGCACCGTGAACGGGCGGTACTTCGCCGGGGGCTAATAAAATACTCACCGCCGGATGCGCGAAAACCTACGTGAAAACCCGCGCGAAAACGCCGGGAAGAGCGGGGGAGAGGTGCTCTTAAGAGTCCTCCACCTGAATACCGTAGAGAGTCTCCAGCGCCTGCACGTAATCCTCCGTGCGGCCCTCCGCCGCAAGCTTCTTGGCACGCACCGTCGGGGTGTGCAGCAGGGACTTCACCATGCGGCGCATCGCCAGCTCAAACTGCTCCGTCGCCGCACCGCAACCAAACTGGCTGCGCACCTTCTCCAGCTCGGAATCCAGCACATCCATAGTGTGCGAGCGCAGCGCAACAATCGCGGAGTCAATCGTGCGGGAACGCTGACGGGACAGGAACGCCGCCAGCTCAGACTCCACGATGCGCCTAGCCGTCGCCACGGATTCCTCGGTTTCTTCGGGTGCGGCAAGGCGCACCGATTCGAGGGTAATCAGCTCAACGTTCGGCAGGTCAGCGACCGAGGGGTCAAAGTCACGCGAAAGCGCCAGGTCGAGGATTGTGTGGTGACCGCCCGGAATCTGCTCGGGAAGCAGTGGGTCGGATCCGCCGGAGCAACCAATAATGACGTCGGCAGAAGCCATGGCCTGCTCCATGCCGTCCACCGGCACCGCAGAAACCTCGCGCTTTGCCGCGAACTCGGCGGCACGACCAGAACGGGAATTGACCCAAATATCGGTGCAACCGCGCTCGCGCAGCGCCGCAATGGTCGCACCTGCGTAAGCACCCGTACCAAAAATCAGGGCGCGGCGGGTCGACCAATCCTTCTCGGCAACCTCATCCGCAAGATCCAGGGCAACAGACACAATCGAGCGGCCCTGGGCGCCAAGCGCCGTATGCTGACCCACCTGACGAGCCGTATGCGCCGCATGTTCAAACAGCTGAACCAGCTCACCGGGAAGGGGTACGCCGTCCTCTTGTGCCTTCGCCTGCGCGGCAGCTAGGGCGCGGCGCACCTGACCGGTGATTTCGCGCTCGCCGACCACGGCAGATTCCAGACCGGAGGCGACCGTCAGCAGGTGGCGTGCAGCCTCATCATCGGCGTACACGTCGAAGCTGGAATTGACCAGTTCTTGATCCAAGCCGGAGGTGCGCGCAATCGAATCAGCAATCAGCTCACGAACCATGTGTACATGGGCGGATACGTGTAGCTGAACATACATTTCAAGACGGTTACAGGTGGCAAGAACGACTGCACCCTTCACGCCCAGCTGGCGTGCCATATCGCCCGCCAGAACATCGGGTACGCCGGAGGCACCGGCGCTCAACGCAGCGACGGTGGTCAGATCAACGGTGTGGTGCGATGCCACAAATGCATAAGTACTCACTAGAGATTAATCATAACCACGCCGACTAAGCCCCTGTAAAGCTCACAGGACCTAAGTTCCATCATCGTAGGGGGCAAGAAAATCTGTACGGTGGGGGAGCGGGCACGAAGAGTAGGCGCAAACTAAGGTGTCCCTCACCGCTAAGAAAGCCATCATTAGGTAAGAGTCACCATGACATAGTGTCGCAAAAACGCCCACATAAACCTGTCACACTAGAGACTATGAGCGAAAACCAGCACACTACCCTCGCGTCGGCAGAAGGCGCCGCACAGGCACCCGCCCTGCCCGCACACCCCACCGACGCCCAGCGACCCCTGCTCACCGACGAACAGCTCGCGCACCTACCCGCCAACCACCCCCTGCGCGCAGGCACTACCGCCGACTCGCCCATGCTCCGCGCCCTCACCGGCCGCCCCTCCAGCCACCGACCCGTCTGGTTCATGCGCCAGGCAGGCCGCTCCCTACCCGAATACCGCCAGGTACGTGAAGGCATCCCCATGCTGGACGCATGCCTCACCCCCGAGCTCGCCGCAGAAATCACCGTGCAGCCCGTCCGCCGCCACAAGGTCGACGCCGGCATCTTCTTCTCCGACATCGTCATCCCCATGAAGCTCGCGGGCGTCAACGTCGACATCGTGCCCGGTAAGGGCCCCGTACTCGACCAGCCCGTACGCACCCTCGACGAGGTGCGCGCCCTGCCCGAACTCAAAGACAGCGACCTCGACCCCATCCGCGAAGCCGTCGCCGCAACCGTAGAAATGCTCGGCGACACCCCGCTCATCGGCTTCGCCGGTGCCCCCTTCACCGTCGCCGCCTACATGGTCGAAGGCGGCCCCTCCCGCGACCACCTGCGCCCGCGCACCATGATGCACGCCGACCCCGCCGCCTGGCACGAACTCGCCGAATGGGCAGCCCGCACCGCAGGCCAGTTCCTCCGCGCGCAGATCGAGGCTGGCGCATCCGCCGTGCAGCTCTTTGACTCCTGGGCAGGATCCCTCGGCGAGAGCGACTACCGCCGCTACGTGCAGGCACACTCCGCAACCGCCCTCGATATGGTGCGCGAATACGGCGTGCCGCGCATCCACTTCGGCACCGGCACCACCGCCCTGCTACCCGCCATGCACGAAGCCGGCGCAGACGTTATCGGTGTAGACTACCGCCTGCCGCTCTCGGCAGCGAACACCCTGCTCAACGGCGCCGTACCCCTGCAGGGCAACATCGACCCGGCACTGCTCGCCGCAGGCAACGAAAACCTCTACGCACACGTAGACGAAGTGCTCGCAGAAGGCAATGCCGCCCCCTCGCACGTGGTCAACCTCGGCCACGGCGTACCCCCGACCACCGACCCGCAGGTGCTCACTGACCTCGTGGCATATATCCACGAACGCACCGCGCAGGCATAGGATAAATAACGATAAATAGACGGCGCAGATGCCGGACACCCTCCGGCATCTGCACCGAACATCTGCACCCCGAACCAACCACCACACCCGTTACCGCAATGGGCAACTCCACTGCACGCAGACCAAAGGAGAACCACCATGGGCCACACCAACCAGGCACCGCACCGCACCGCACAGGTCAGTTCCTCCGCCGCGCCCCAGAACGCACGAGCTTTCACCCGCAACGAGAAAGCCCCCACCGCCATCGTCATCGGCGGCGGCCCCTCCGGCCTCATCTCCGCACGCCGCCTCGCCGCAGCCGGTATGCGCGTCACCCTGCTAGAACAGCGCCACCACCTTGGCGGTGCGGTTGGTGCCCACGAAGTTGGCGGCCTTCTGCTGGACTCCGGCGCAGAATCCTTCGCAACCCGCAGCCCCATTGTCAGCGACCTCGTCAAGGAACTCGGCCTGGGCGACCAGATCGTCACCCCCAACTCCTACGGCTCCTGGCTGTACCTGCCGCAGGGCGCCCGTCGCACCCCCAGCACCGGCATCATGGGCATCCCCGGCAATGTGAACGATAAGTCGCTGATCCCCGTCATCGGTAAGAACGGTCTGCGCCGCGCCCAGGTGGACAAGTTCCTGCCCGTCTCCGCAGGCGAGAACGCGAAGACCCTCGGTGAGCTCGTGCGCATCCGCATGGGCCAGCAAGTGCTCGACAACCTCGTCGCACCCGTAGTCTCCGGCGTGTACTCCACCCACCCCGACAAGCTCGACGTCGATGCGACCATCCCCGGTCTGCGCGAAGCCTTTCGCAAGCACCGCTCCCTCTCCGCCGCAGCGCACGCTTTCCGTTCGGCAGCCCCCGCAGGGTCACAGGTCGCCGGTATCGTGGGTGGCATGAACCAGCTGTCCGAACGTCTCGTCGAAGACCTGTACGCCGCTGGCGTTCGCATCGTCACCGGATTCGACGTCATCGCCGTTGACCGCGACGAATCCACCGGCCAGTGGTTCATCATCCAGCGCCACACCACCGACGGCGAAAACACCCCCCTCTACGCCGACTACCTGGTGCTCGCCACCGACGGCCCGACCGTGGCACGACTCATCGGACCGCACGTCTCCACCGCACTACCCGCCCTGGAACCCGGCCCTGAAGTCGCCCTCGTCACCCTCGTCGTTGATGCCCCCGCCCTGGACAAGCACCCCCGCGGTACCGGCCTGCTCGTCTCCGAAGAAGCCACCGCCGTACGCGCCAAGGCACTCACCCACGCCACCGCCAAATGGCAGTGGGTCGCAGAAGCCGCAGGCCCCGGACGCCACGTCGTGCGCCTCTCCTACGGCCGCGGCGGCGAAGACGCCCGCTTCTCAGAAGTGGCACTCGCCGACGAACAGCTCATCACCCTCGCCCTGCGCGACGCCACCCGCATGATGGATGTAGCCCTCACCCGCAGCAACCTCGTTGACGCGGACGTGGTGCGTTGGCGCGGCGTACTGCCCGCCTCCACCCCCGGCCACCGCGACCGAGTCAAGGAATTCCGTGAACGCGCCAGCGAACTCGGAACCCTCAGCACCGTCGGCTCCTGGGCGGCAGGCTCCGGCCTGGTCTTAACCGTCAAAGACACCTACGAGCAGATGGACCGCCTCATCTACCACGCGGCACAGGACTGGGAGGGCGTCACCGCACCCAAGGTCGCAGCCGCCAAGTAGACGGCGCAGCGGCGGCAGAAGCTCAGCCAATAACTCAGCTCAGCCAGTAACTAGACCAAAAAATTGAGAAAACGCGCAGCTACGGAAGCCGCGCCTCCAGCACAGCGAACCCTCGCTGAAGAAAGGAACACACAATGTCTCACGATCACGCAGCACACGGCCACGGCGGCGCACACGGCGCAGGTCAGGGCGGCTACACCCACGCAGGCCACGGCTACGGCGGCGCACCCAAGGGCTACGCAGTCCAGCACTCCGCAGCTGACGAGAACCGCCGCGGCCGCGAAGAAGGCGAAACCCTGCACTACGCCCTGTACACCGTGTTCGCACGCTCCGGCGCACGCCCCGCAGAGTCCAACACCGACGAGGCACGCGCCGAGTTCGAGAAGGTCGCAGAACAGCTCGCAGCAGACGGCGTGACCCTGCGCGGCATCTACGACGTCTCCGCAATGCGCGACAACGCAGACGTCATGATCTGGACCCACGGCGCAACCCCCGAAAAGCTGCAGTCAGCCGTCCGCAAGATCCGCCGCACCGCACTCTTCGCAGGCACCACCATCGTCTGGTCCACCATGGGCGTACACCGCGAAGCAGAATTCACCCGCAACCACGCACCCGCCTACGCACGCGGCAAGGCACCCGAAGCATGGGTCTGCGTCTACCCCTTCGTACGCTCCTACGACTGGTACTACATGAACCCCGAACGCCGCGCAGAAATGCTCAAGAACCACGGCATGAAGGCAATCGACTTCCCGCAGATTCTGGCAAACACCGTCGCAACCTTCGGCATGAACGACTACGAGTGGGTCCTCGCCCTCGAAGCACCCCAGCTCGTTGACCTCGTCGACATGATGCGCCACTTCCGCAACACCGAAGCACGCCTGCACGTGCGCGAAGAAACCCCCTTCTACACCGGCCGCCGCATCGGCGCAGACGAAGTAGCAGAGGTTCTGGCGTGAGCCATCAGCCGAACAACGGCGTAACCCTCAACGGCACGCTCCTGCCGGACAACGTGGTACCCAACCGCACCGACCCGGCGAACACCGCCTCCAACGGCCCCGCCGCGCTCAACGAGCAGACCCTCGGTGACTACCGAAGCGAACGCAGCATCACCCGTGAACGTGCCGAAGAGGCACGCCCCTACGACCTGGTGATTCTCTCCTCCTTCGGTGGCCCCGAGGGGCAGGAGGACGTCATCCCGTTCCTGCGCAACGTAACCGCTGGCCGCGGCATCCCGGATGAGCGCCTCGAAGAGGTCGCCACCCACTACCGCGCCAACGGCGGCATCTCGCCCATTAACGAGCAGAACCGTGCCCTGCTCGCCGCACTGCAGCAGGCGCTCGCCGAACGCGGCCCGCACATCCCGATCACCTGGGCAAACCGCAACTGGAAGCCCTACGTGAAGGACGTGCTCGCCGAAGCCTACGAGAACGGGCACCGCAACGTGCTCGTGCTGGCGACCAGCGCCTACCCCGGCTACTCGAGCTGCCGCCAGTACCGTGAGGACTACGGCATGGCGATTGAGCAGCTCGGCCTGGAAGGTCGCGTGCACGTGGGCAAGATCCGTCAGTTCTTTGACGTGCCCGGCTTCTCCCGCGCTTTCGCTGATGGGCTGAAGGATGGCCTCGCCACGGTGCGTGAGCAGCTCGCCGCACGCGATAGCGGTTCGCTGAACCCGCGCCTGCGGATTATGTTCTGCACCCACTCGGTGCCGACCTCCGCGGCGAATGAGGCAGGCCCGCGCGGCGTGAACTACGAGGGCGGCTCCGCCTACGTGGAGAAGCACCTGCAGGTCGCTCGCGCCGTGCTTTCGCTGGTTCACGATGAGGCCCCGCAGCTTCTGCAGAACGTCGAATGGGAGCTGGTGTACCAGTCCCGTTCCGGCCCGCCGTCCATGCCGTGGCTGGAACCGGACGTCAACGACGCCCTGGAGGCGCTGCCCACCCCCGCCAACCCGGCGGAGGATGGCGAAGCCCCCGTGGAAGGCGTCGTGCTGGTGCCTCTCGGCTTCGTCTCCGACCACATGGAAGTCAAGTGGGACCTGGACACCGAGGCGCTGGACACCTGCGAACGCCTGGGCGTGGTCGCCGTGCGCACCCCCACCCCCGGCACGCATCCGGCGTACGTGGAGTCGCTGCGCCGCCTCATTGAGGAGCGTGTGGAGAGCGGCGTTTCAGCCGACCTGCGCCCCGAACGTGAGAGCGTCCTCGCCCCGAGCGCGAGCGGCCAGTACGGCTGGTTCGACGAGTGCGAACCCGCCTGCTGCAAGCCCGGTCGTGGCGCGCCGAAGCCGGTCATCGCCGAGTACGCAGCCGGTGCTGATACCGCCGAGTCTGAGGAAGCTCCCGCCAGCCGCTCCGGTGGATGCGGTTCCGGCGGATGCTGCTCCCACTAACACCACCCCTGTAGCTCCGGCTCGCCCCAACACCCCCCTGACCGGGGTGTGCGGGCGGGTCGGAGCGCACGTGCGTCTACACGTTGCCCCTGACTGAAGCAACAGACAAACACACAACGCACAGACAACGCCTACGGGCTATCACACACATCACCGACAAGGAGAGATATGAGCCATCACGAGTACATCTTGGGCACCCGCGGGTCTGCCCTCGCCCTGACCCAAAGCCGTATCGCCGCCGAAACCGTCACCGCCCTCTACACCGAACACCAGGCACACCACGGTACCGCAGATGCCGCGGAGGTCGTGGACTTCACCCTGCGCACCGTCAAAACCGAAGGCGACGTGCTCACCGGACCCCTGGCAACCCTCGGCGGCACCGGCGTATTCGCTGCGGCACTGCGCCAGCGTCTGCTCGACGGCGAGAACGCCTCCGAAGAAAACCGCGTGGACATGGCAGTGCACTCCCTCAAGGACCTGCCCTCCGCGCCCTGCCCCGGCCTGGTCGTCGCCGCAACCCTCAAGCGTGAAGACCCCCGCGACGCCCTTGTGGCACGCGACGGCCTGACCGTCGACACCCTGCCCGAAGGCTCCCGCGTGGGTACCGGCTCGCCCCGCCGTGCCGCCCAGCTGCGTGCCCTGCGTCCCGACCTCGAAATCGTGGATATTCGCGGCAACGTGGGCACCCGCATTGGCCGTGTCAAGGGCCTGGAAGAGCACGCCGGTAAGCAGGTCGTGCTCCGCCAGAACACCGAAACCTCCGAACGCGCCGACCACGGCGTAGGTACCGAACGCAGCGGCGACTGCGACGCCGTGGTGCTCGCCGTCTCCGGTCTCAAGCGCCTGGGCAAGGAACACCTGATTACCGAGTACCTTGACCCCAGCCGCATGCTGCCCGCCCCCGGCCAGGGCGCGCTCGCCCTGGAAGTGCGCGAAAGCGAATTCGAGAACCCGGACCCCGCTGTGCTCTCCGACGCTGAGGTGGCACGCCCGGTCCGCGCCCTCGGCCGCGCCCTGCTCGCCGCAAACCACCACGAAACCCGCCTCGCCGTCAGCGCTGAGCGTGCCCTGCTGCGCCGCCTCGAAGCCGGATGCGCCGCCCCCATCGGCGCGTACGCGCAGGTGATTGAGGGCGACCTGGTGCTCAGCGTTGTGGTGGCGTCCCCGGACGGGTCGGACATGCTGCGCCACACCTCCGCAACCGCCGAACTGGATGTGCCCGGCGCCGAACGCCTGGGCGTGCGCGTGGCAGAAGACCTGCTGCAGATGGGCGCCGCCGCCCTTGCCGGTTTGGATCTGAAGTAGGCGTCATGTCTGCCGCTAGCCCGCAAGCTGAGTCCGTGCAATCTGAGTCCGCTGAGACTGAGCCCCCGGAAACTGACACCCCGCGCACGGTTCTGCTGACCCGCTCCGCCGCCCAGGGTGCCGCCTTTGCGCGCGCCCTCGCAGAGGAATGCGCACAGAATGGGTTGGGGGAGTGCCGGGTACTCTTCGCACCCCTACAGCAGGCACGCACCGTCGAGCCGAGCGAAGACCACGCCGCCGCGCTGGAGGCGCTCGCCTCCGGTCACTACGCGTGGGTGAGCTTCACGAGCGCCAACACGGTACGCGCCTGCGCCGAACTGTGGGGCGAGGACTTTGCCCGCGCCTGCGCGAGCGGGGGAGTGCGGGTTGCCTGCGTGGGTGCGGCAACCGCCCGTGCCGTGCATAGTCAGCTGGGGCTGGACACGGATTTTCAGCCGCAGGTGCAGAGTGCCGTGGGTATGCTCGCGGAGTTTGAGCGCCCCGCCCCCGTAGACCCCGCCCCCGTAGACCCCGCATCTGATGCCGCCGCAACTGAGCCCACCGCCGTGCTGGTTCTGGAAGGCTCCAACGCCCGCCCGACCCTGCGCGAAGGCCTCAAAAACCTGGGCTGGGATAGCCGCCGCTGCGTGCTCTACGACATGGTGCCCGCCGAGCAGGTGGCGCCCGGCGAGCTGAGCCTCAGCGCCGCCCGCGCGCTCGTGCAGGGGAATGCCGTAGATTCACCCGCGCCGGATGTGCTGGTGGTGACCGCCCCCTCCCGCCTGCACGCCCTGCTGGACGGCGCACCCGCGCTACCGCCCGAAGCCGTGCCGCCGGTGGTGGCGATTGGGGCGAGTACCGCCTCCGCATGCCGCGCCCTGAACCTGCGCTACGTGCAAGCCGATTCGCCGTCCCCGCAGGATTTGGCGCGCGCCGCTGCATCCCTCATCTACTAAGACCACATATTTTTATCGAGTTTTCAGGAGAGATCATGAACCTCACCCGCCGCCCGCGCCGCCTGCGCACCACCGCAGCCATGCGCTCCCTCGTCGCTGAGACCACCCTGCGCCCCGCGCAGCTGATTCAGGTGTTCTTCGTTCGCGACGGCATCGACGAGCCGCAGCCGATTCGTTCGATGCCCGGTCAGTTCCAGCACACCCTGGAGAGCATCATCCCCGCCGTGCGTGAGGCCTACGAGGCGGGCATCCGCTGCATTGACCTGTTCGGCATTCCTTGCGATGAGGATAAGGACGAGGTCGGCTCGACCGCGTGGGATCCGCAGGGCATCCTGAACCGTGCGATTGCGGTGTGCCGTGAGGAGTTCGGCGATGACCTGGTGGTCATGGCTGATACCTGCCTGGACGAGTTCACGAGCCACGGTCACTGCGGCGTGCTGGTTGATGACGGCCATGGCACGCTCGTGGTGGATAACGATCAGACTGTGGAACTGTACTGCAAGATGGCGGTTTCGCAGGCGCGTGCGGGTGCGCACACGGTGTCCCCGTCGGGCATGATGGACGGCCAGATCGCGGCGATGCGTGCCGCCCTGGACGAGGCCGGCTTTGAGGATGTGTCGATTCTGGCGTATTCGGCGAAGTACGCTTCTGCGTTCTTCGGCCCGTTCCGTGACGCGGTGGAGTCGACCTTCAAGGGCGACCGTAAGACCTACCAGCAGGACCCGGCCAACCGCCGCGAGTCGCTGCTGGAGGTGCGCGCTGACCTGGAGGAGGGCGCGGATATGGTGATGGTGAAGCCTGCCGGTAGCTACCTGGATATTGTGCGTGAGGTGGCGGAGTTTTCGCCGGTGCCGGTGGCGGCGTATCAGGTGTCGGGTGAGTACGCGATGATTGAGGCGGCTGCGGCGAACGGCTGGATTGACCGTAAGGCTGTGGTGTTGGAGTCGCTGCGTTCAATTCACCGCGCCGGTGCGGACGTCATCCTGACCTATTACGGTACGGAGGCGGCAGGCTGGCTCCGCGAGCTGGACGCCTAACCCCCTCCCTCTTTGAACGCTGAGAAGCCACATGTGTTTCGAAAAGCCACGTCTTTGGTGGCTTCTCGAAACACATGTGGCTTTTCGCCGTTTATGGTTGTTCTTCGCTGACGGGTTTGTACCCGAGGGAGGTGCACACAACGTTGCCGTTGGTGAAGTATTCCCCGAGTTTCTCACGGTCGGCGGGGGAGCGCAGGTCCGCCCAGCGTTCCTGCTCCAGGTAGAACGCAACCTGGGAGGTCAGGCAGACGACCCGCTCATCGTGCACCGCCACAATGTGCCTGCGCAGCCACGGCATGCGCTTGGCAAGGTTCGGCGGAATCTTGGACGGCACCTTGATTTCTATCTGCCATTGCGAGGGCTCGTAGAAGGTCGGCTTGATTTGTTCGGGGTTCTTCGGGAAGACGCAGAACTCCTCAATATCGGGGTAACTGTACTTCTTCGCGGGGAGGAAAAGCCGCCCGACGTAGAACGAATCGGGGTTGAACAGCAGGTACCGCCTCATATAAACCCACCGAGTTACTACAGTTACGGTGGTAACAATTGCCAGCGTTATGGAAGCTCCACCAATGGGCATTGGCTGAACACCTAGAACTGTCCAACCGACAAGCGAATAGAAGAAGACGATGAGAGCCACAACCAACACAAAGTGGGTTTCAACGTAGAAATCATTCTTTGCCCGAACCGGTTTAGCTTGAGGATGAGCCCCATTCGGCACAGCAAAAAGGTTGAGACGCATCAATGCTGCGCTATAGATTTGAGGCAACCCGGCTGTCGTGTCATCCGTATCGATGCTTCGGGCTTTGCGCCAGGTGCGGCGACCCGAACGTGCACCCACGAACACCATGTAGAACGGCAACAACAGAGCCGGTAGCAGAATGCCATTATGGGCAATATCTGTGTACAGACGAAAGATGGACCGTGCGACAAGGCATGCCCACACATACATGAGCACGTGGAACCAAGCCTCAATCGAGGAGATACCGTAGACGCTATCGATTTCTTTGCGGGCACGGGTGAGGTTAGAGCGCAGTTTATGTTTTGGCAGCGGGTTACCCTCCAGGGAGCGACGTTCGGCATACCTCATCGCCTTGTTGACGGGAGAGCCGTAACGGGCGATGTAGAGCTCTTTTGCTTTCTCCGTGGTGATGGTTGCCGGATGGGTGATAGCGGGCACTACGCATAACCCTATGTAAACGATAAAGGCGATGAGCCATATGTAGCGTACCGGCTCTAGGGGTATCCCCAAAGCGCTTAGCTCCATGAGTTGTCCTCTCTACGGGGTTGTCGGTGATGATGATCGGTGATGATGTGTGGCTTCTCGCTGGGCACTAATTCACTGCGCGGAAGGATGCGATACGCGCCGCCTTCTTCGTCAGCTCGTTTGTCGGTTTGTAGCCCAACGTGAGGCAGATGGCGCGCCCCTCCACAAAATACAGGGGCAGCCTCTCGCGGTCTGCCGGGGAGTCCACATCTGCCCAGCGTTCCTGCTCCAGCTTGAACGCAATATGTGCCACCAAACAATCGATGCGGTAATCCCCGAACCCAAAAGTCTGCTGGGAACCATTGGAGAAGGTGACGGCAAGACGCCAATCACTGGGCATCTGCTGATCAGGGTCTATATCCTCGGGATCGCCCGTGTACCACGGGTAAACCTTGAACCGCTCAATATCGGAGTACCGGTAGACCTTGGGCGAACGGAAAAACCGCCCACGCTTCACCACGGTCGGCGTGAACTGGTAGTACGAACGCACAGTACACCACAGGTACGGAATGGCCAGCACGTAGACAACAAGAAACGCTATTGAGGTCTTACCGATGTAGGTGGGTACATACTCGAGCAGCTCGGTGTTCGCGAGCGAATGAAGGTAGCAGAGCAGGAAGAAACCACCGACAGGAACCGCCACAAAGAGGAAGATTCCCTGCCCCTTCCAATCAACTTGAATGGGCTCACTACTGGGCATGGCGACCGTGCCGCGGAACGGGGCACTGAGCCGACCCAGCGTCCTGGTGTAAATAGCGGGCATGCCCAGGTGACGTTCGTTAGGGCTGAAACCGCGTGCGACGCGCCAGCCGCGGCGACCCCAGCGCGCCGCCCAATACACCATGAGGAACGGCAGAAGCAGCCCCGGAATCAGGATCCCGTCGTACGCCATATCCCAGTACAGAACGAACGTCGAATAGACGATGACACACGCCCAGCCGTACACGAGGATATGCCCGAAATCCATAATGATGTTCGAGCCCTTAATGCTTTCCAGCTGGGCGTCAGCCCTGCGGAATGCCGCTTCTTCCTGCTCGGAGGTGAGGTAAGTGCCAGCATCCGCGAGCTCTGTAATTGCCTCCTTCACATCCTCGACGGGGGAACCCATCACCGAGGTGTAGACTTCGCGCGCTCGCGAGGCGCCAATGAGCGTCGGGTAGGCGACCTCCACCAGCAGGCAGCACGCCAGGTAGATGAAGAACGCCACCAGCCATACGTTGCGCACCTGCTCCATGGGCAGGCCCAGGGCTGCAAGGTCCATGAGTTGTCCTCTCTACGGGTATCGGTGATGGTGTGTCTACGGTGCTGAGAAGCCACATGTGTTTCGAAAAGCCACGTCTTTGGTGGCTTCTCGAAACACATGTGGCTTCTCGCGGTATAAGAGCGGCTAAGAGCAGCCCGCCTACTTGTACTGCGCCTTCTGGAAGGATGCGCGGCGTGCCGCCTCCTCCGCATGCTTACCGGCAGGCTTGTACCCCATGGTCGTGCAGATGACGCGGCCGTCCACGAAGTACTTCGCCAACATTTCACGGTCCGCCGGCGAATCCAGCTGCGCCCAGCGTCCCTGCTCAATATTGAACGCAATCTGCGCCACCAAACAATCAATCTGGTGATCATTCAGCGAATAGTCGTGCTTGCGGCCGCCAGGAAGCAGAATCTCCAGCGTCCACTGGCTCGCGTCCTTCGGGTTCAGCTTGATAGCGTCCGGGTTCTTCGGGTACACACGGAATGCGCGAACCTCAGAGTAGGGGCGGGACTTCGCCGGAAGGAGCAGACGTCCAGCCTGGAACGAATCCGGGTTGTACAGCACGTAATCGCGGCTACGCATCAGCAATATGATGATCAGCAGAACGCCCGCCGCAAGCAAGAACCAGGATGCGTGACCGATATAGATCGCTTCCCAATCCTCGTCAATGCTCCAGCCCGCCAACGAAACCAGGAAGACCGAGGCGAGCAGGAACGCAATACCGCCGAGGATCCAGTAGGCGGTGCGGTCGTCACGGATCGGCTCTACACCCGGCACCGTGCCGCGCACACGGAACGGTGCGCTCAGCTTACCCAGCGTCGCCGAGTAGATGCGCGGCATGCCCAGCACACGGTCGTCCTTGCTGTATCCGCGAACTGCACGCCACTGACGGCGGCCAATACGCGCACCCAGGTACACCATGAGGAACGGCAGAATCAGCGCCGGTAGTACAACACCGTCGTACACGATATCCCAGTACAGGGTGAAGATAGAGACCGCCACAATCCAGCCCCACAGGTACATGACCACGTGGAACCAGCCGCTAAACACGCCGGCGCCCTCAATAGAATCCAGCTTCTTCTTCGCCTTCTTCGTGGCGCTACCCTTGCGGGAGGAGCTCAGCGGCGCACCCATCGCGGTGCGTTCCGCGGTGGCGCGGCGCGCCTCATCAACGGGCGAGCCGGACACCTCAAGGTACAGTTCGGCTGCCTTCTCCTTCTTGATGGGCACCGGGTAGGCGATATCCACCAGCAGGCATAAGCCCAGGTACACCATGAAGGCGATCAGCCACACGTCGCGTAGCTGCTCCATGGGCAGTCCCAGAGCGCTCAGATCCATGAGCGGCTCACCTCCTTACGTCTGTCGAACCCTTACGCGGATGCGGCAGCAGCTGCGGCAGCCGGAAGAGCCGAGATGATACGGTCCATCGCCTCACCGTCGTGGGAGGCAGAAACGAACCACGCCTCGAACGCGCTCGGCGGCAGGTACACGCCGGATTCGAGCATGGAGTGGAAGAACGCGTTGTAGCGGCTGGTTGCCGACGCCTTGATGTCGGCGTAGTTGTGCACGCCCGCCTCGGAGGTGCCGAACGCCACCGAGAAGAGGTTGCCGGCGCTCTGGATGGAGTGGTCCACACCGGCGGCGTTGAACGCCTCGGTCAGAGCCTGCTGCAGCTGGGCGCTACGCGAATCCAGGTGCGCGTAAACGGCGGCATCAGCCAGGGTCAGAGTCGTAATGCCCGCCGCAACCGACAGCGGGTTACCGGAGAGGGTACCCGCCTGGTAGACGGGGCCGACCGGTGCCAGGTACTCCATGACCTCACGCTTACCGGCCAGCGCCGCGATGGGCATACCGCCACCAATGACCTTGCCGAACGTGAAAATATCGGGAACCCAACCGCCATCCTCGGGAGCAGCGTAACCCCAGTAACCAGCCGAAGACACACGGAAACCGGTCAGCACCTCATCAAAAATGACGAGCGCACCGTTCGCATGAGCAATCTCGTGCAGGCCACGGTTGAAACCGGGCTCGGGGGTCACCACACCCATGTTGCAGGGGGCCGCCTCAGTAATAATTGCGGCAATCTGACCCTCATGGTTCGCGAACGCCTCACGCACAGCGTCCAGGTCGTTATAGGGCAGAACGATGGTCTCCGCGGCGGTTGCGGCAGTCACGCCAGCAGAACCCGGCAGTGCCAGGGTAGCCACACCCGAACCAGCCTCAGAGAGCAGCGCATCCACGTGACCGTGGTAGCAGCCCGCGAACTTAATAATCTTGTCGCGACCGGTCACACCACGCGCCAGACGGATAGCAGTCATGGTCGCCTCAGTACCGGTGGACACCATACGCACCTGATCAATCGCACCGGGAATCGCCGCGTTAATACGGTTGACCACCAGCTCAGCCAGCTCAGCCTCCGGCGCGCTCGCCGCACCAAAAGACAGGCCGCGCTCAGCCGCCTGCTGAACCGCCTCAACCACCTGCGGATGCGCGTGACCCAGAATCGACGGGCCCCACGAGCAGACCAGGTCAACGTACTCGTTGCCGTCCGCATCGTACAGGTACGCGCCCTTAGCCTTCGCCGCAAACGCAGGGGTGCCGCCCACAGAATTGAAAGCACGCACCGGGGAATTCACACCGCCGGGAATCACCGCGCGAGAACGCTCAAACAGCTTCTCGCTGGCTTCGTGGTGCAGCGGGTGGGTAGAGGAAGGAGTCATCGTATCGGTGCCTTTCAACAGAGACGGCGAACTAAAGAATTACAGGGGACGATGCGCACCAGGCAACGGAGCCTGCACGCTATGAGCGTCCCGTACCTAACCATCATAGGCGCTACAGATGAACCGCAGGTGACAAGCACCTGAACGTACCGAAAGGTGACGATAAAACACAACAGACAAGTTAGGTAACAGAAAGAAGAATAAGGCGGCTACCGCAGGTGCCGGTCGGTATCCAGACGGTTCAACACCTGAGTGTCCTGATCAAACAGCCAGTTCTTATCAAAGAGCAGACGCACAAACGCCAGGCCCATACCCAACGCCATGAAAATCAGCAGGGACTGCACGAAACCGCTCGCCGCCGAGTACATGTCACCGCTAGCAAAATGCGACATCGAACGGTAGAACGGAACACCCGGAACCATCGTCACCACCGCCGGAACCGACAGGGAAATACGCGTGTACTTACGCTGATGCAGCGGCGCCACAATCTCAGCCAAAATACCCACACCAAACACGGCAATCGTCGCTGCCATATGCGCGGGCATACCAGCCTCAACCATGTGAATACGGATGGGGTTCGCCACCGCAGCAATCACGCCACCCCACACACACGCCACCGGGGAAGCGGCAAAAAGCATCGCGAAGCCAGCCGCCGCAACACCCGAGGAAAGCACCTGCAACACCAAATACAGGGTCGGGTCAAGGTTAAGAGGCGCAGGAGCCGCCAACGGCAAATGGAACAGTGAACCCAAAACCCACACCGCAAACGACGCACTCAGCAACAACAAACCCACATAGGTTAGACGCGAAATACCCGCCAAAAAGTCCATGCGAGAAATGTCGAGCATGCCCGTCACCATGGGGAAACCGGGCACCAAGAACAGTACCGACGAAATGAAACCAATCATATGGTTCGGGCTAATCCAACCCGCCGCGACCAGCACATTAACAATCGCAATGTACAGGCCCGCCGCCAGGAAGCCGCACGCCATCCACGTTGCCAAATGGCTCACCCCGCGCTTGAGCAGGGTCGAACGCAAAAACTGGCCGGCACCCGCCGCGAAGAACACCACCGTGCACTCCACCAGACCGCCACGGTTCAAGAACGCGAACCCGGCACACGCCACCGCCGACGCCAGCGCCAACATCCAGCGGGTGTACAGAGGCTTCGCCGAATCAATAAGGTCAAGCTCAGCGTTCGCCTCAGCCGGGGTAATCTTTTCAGGAAGCTCAGAAATGAACTTACCCAGCTGATCCAGCTTATGAGCGTTAATGCCCATCGTGCGCTGCTCAGCCACCTCGGTGCGGAAATTACCGTCAGTGTACGAAGAAGTCGAAATTTCGGTGAAGGTCACCTGCGCGTGATGCTCCTTCAACCCCACAGCCTTCGCCAAACGCGCCATCGACGCCTTAATACGGTAGGCGCTCGCACCCGACTTCATCAGGATGCGGCCCAGGCGGAGCACCACCTGCGACTGCGCCACCAAATGCTCATGAGCCAGACGGGTAGACCCCAGATAAATACTGCGCGTATTAGTGTCAGGGTACGGCTCGGTAGTGCGGGGCTGATCATCCATGAGAGGCCTTCCGGGTCGTGCTATTCACGTGCTATTCGTGTAGGTGCGGTTACCTTCTAGCATAGGGGAGAAGCCCAAACGGGGATAGTGTCAGCCCGTCAGTAAAGGAGAGATATATTGGGTAGCCGGGGTGAGTTTAGCGGCGCAGGTTTAGCGGCGCACCGGCCAGCGGCCGTCAATGACCTCAGATTCCTTACCCGGCTGCGTACGCAACCACGCCTGGAAGCTCGCCGCCTGCTCCGCCGCCCACTGAATCTGCTGCTCGTGCAGCTGGCGTGCATCCACGTTGAGAACTTGCGGGAACTGCTCGGTCAGCTTCACCAGCAGACGCTCCGCCGCCAGGGCATCATCAGCGGAGGTGTGCGCGTTCTCCAGGGAGACACCGTACTCGGCGGCAAGAACCTCAAGGGTGCGCTTGCCGCGCTTACGCGGAATCACGTGCTTATGCAGAACGTACGGGTCGAGCACCGCGCCGGGAGGTAGCTCACCGTTGGCAATATTGTGGCGTAGCATTTCATGGTGCAGTACCGAAAAATCGTAGGCGGCATTGAACGCAATAATCGGCACACCGTCAAGGTTCAGTGCACCAATCGCGCCGGCAAGCTCCCACACGACCTCGCGGGCGGGACGGCCGTGCTCACGCGCGTACTCAGTCGTAATACCGTGCACGGCGGCGGCACCGGCAGGGATCTCAACGCCGGGGTCAGCCAGCCACTCGCCACGGCGCACCACATTACCCTGAGGGTCCAGCAGGATCAGGGAAGCAGTCACGATGCGGGCGGTGGTGACGTCCACACCGGTGGTTTCAAGGTCAAAAGTGGCGCGCAGGCCGTTCATCCAGGTCATGCTATAAGACTAACCCAGCGGCGGTGCAGGCGCGCGCCCGGTCGTCACGCGGCTGTGGATAAGCCCCCGGCAGAGCGACATATTAAGCCACCCGGGCGGCACATAAGTAGCTGACGAGCCCACATGACCGCCGACAAGGTACAACCACGCTACAGCCGATAGACTGAAACCATGACAACCCAACTTCTCACCGGCATCCCCGGAACCGGTAAAACCCACCACCTCACCGAACGCGCCCTGCGCTACCTCGCCGACGGGAACGACCCCGCCCGGCTGCTCATCCTCGCACCCACCCGCACCGCCGCGACCCGCATGCGCGACACCATCGCCGCCTCCAGCGACCGCAGCCTCTCCGTAGCACCCACCCGCGCCTGGGCAGCATACGCCTTCGACCTGCTCAAACGAGCCCAAACCCGCGGGCTACTCAGCGGCGTAGAAGGCAACCTCAAACTCCTCTCCGGCCCCGAACAAGACGTCATCATCGGCGAACTACTCGCCAACCACGCCGAAGGCATCGCACCCGGACCCGCCTGGCCCGACGTACTCCGCGACGCCCTCGCAACCCGCGGATTCCGCCACGAAATCCGCGACTTCTTCGACCGCATGGCAGAATACGACCTCACCGCCGAAGACGTACACGCCCTCGCCACCGAACACAACCAGCCCGCCTGGAACGCTCTCGCCCAACTGCACACCGAATACCGTGCCGTGCGAGCCCTCCGCGCCAAAAACGCCTACGACCCGGCAGTACTCATCAACGACGCCTGCCGGCTGCTGCTGCGCACCCCCGAATTCCTCGCCGAAGAACGCCGCCGCTACGACCTGATCCTCATCGACGACGTGCAGGAACTCAGCCCCTCCATCTACCGGCTGCTACGCCTCATCGCCGCAGAAGTCGCCCCCGCAGACGCCGCGCACCTGACCGAAACCCACCCCGACCTCTTCGCTGAAGGCCCCCAGGTTGTCATGACCTACAGCGACGAAGCCGTCGTCCAGGGCTTCCGAGGCGCCCGCCCCGACCTCGTCACCACCCTGCAGGCAAGCTTCCCGAGCATGCGCACCCGCACGCTCACCACCTCGTACCGCCTGCCCGCACTCATGATGCCGCTCGTGGCGGACATTCGTCGCCGCCTGCCGCGCTACACCCGGTTCGTGCCGCTTACCGCTGAACAGGAAGGCGCGAAGAATGGTGTGCGGGAGGGGGCGAAGGACAGCGTAAAGAACGGCGCGCCCGCAACCTTTGGACGCATCAACACCACCCCCGCCGACGAAGCCCTCACCTGGGGCGCCGCCGACGAGCCGCTGCTGCATCTGGGCGCCGACGGCAAAATCCTCGACCCCGCGCACTACCGCACCGCACCCGCCGGTGTGTATAAGTATGCGCTCTCCAGTTCTCAGGACGAGGCGAACCTCATCGCCCAAATGCTGCTCGAAGAACGCATCTACGGCAACCACCCCTACCGCGAGTCCGCCATCATCGTGCGTAGCAGCGCGGACGTGGCGCGTATCCGCCGCGTGCTCTCTTCGAACGGTATTCCCTCGCGTACCTCCGCGGCGCTCGTGCCGGTGCGCGACGAGCCCGCCGTACGCCCCTTCCTCGATGCGCTCAGCCTGCTCGTCTACGCCCGCAAGCGCGGCGAGAAGGCGCTCAACCCCGCCGTGCACATGCCCGCCGCAGAAGGTGCGGAAGGTGCGGAGGCGGGGGAGCGTGGCAGCTATGAAACGCTCAGCGCAACCGAAGCTGAAGAGCTCATGCGCCGAAGCCTCGACGACGTCATCGCCGAAGAAAGCCGCGCCAACCCCCTCGGCGGCGCGCAGAGTGCCATCACCCTGCTCACCTCCCGACTCGGTGGCGCATCCAGCATGGACGTGCGACGACTCCGCCAGCAGCTGCGATCCATCGAACTGCAAAGCGGCGGCCACCGCCCCAGCGACGACCTGCTCCTCGGTGCCCTGCTACACCCCGAAACCCTCCCCGAAGAGGGTGTAGGGCGCGCCGTGCACCGCATCGCAGCTGTGCTCTTCGCCGGACGTAAAGCACTCGCCCGCCCCGAATCCACCAGCACCGAAGTGCTCTGGGCGCTCTGGGAAGCCAGCGGCCTCGAAAAGACCTGGGTCGCCCAGTCGCGCGGCGCAGGCCCCGACGCCGATGCCGCCCACCGCAACCTCGACGCCATGATCGGTCTCTTCGAAGCCGCCGACCGCTTCGACGAGCAGATGCGCGGCGCCGGTGCCGAGCAGTTCCTCGACTTCATCGACGCGCAGGACCTGCCCATGGACACCCTCGCCGCCCGCGGCGTCCGCCAAGACGCGGTCGAGATTCTCACCCCCGCACTCGCCGCCGGTCAGTCCTGGCGCACCGTATATGTATGCGGTCTGCAGGAAGGCACCTGGCCCAACACCACCGTGCGCGGCTCCCTGCTGAGCACAGGCGACCTCGTAGACCTATGCGATGCGCGCCTCCGCCAGCGCGCCCAGCAGGCAGAACAGCAGGCGGGGGAGAGCGAGCAGCCGGTGCCGCCCGCCCGCATCCGCAGCTACCCCGAACGCGTGCGCGACACCCGCCACGATGAGCTACGCATGTTCGCCGTCGCCGCCACCCGAGCTAGCACCCGCCTCGTGCTCACCGCCGTGCGCAACGACGATCAGGCACCCGGCGAATTCTTCGATTTCGTGCTACCCACCGACGCGGTCGGCGACTCCACGGACGTGCCCATCACCCGCGTGCGCCGCCCCGCCACCCTGCGTTCCCTCGTGGCGGAGCTTCGCCGCACCCTCGTTGAGGAATCGATGAACGCGATGCGTGCCGAAGACGCTCAGCAGGAGGGCTCACAGCAGGACGGCGCGCCGATGCACAGCGCACCGGAGGAAGAGGCGCTCACCCCGGAGGCTTCCGCGTACCGACTCGATGCCGCCTCCCGCACTCTGGCGCGCCTGGCGAACGCCCAGGCGCCCGGCGCCGCACCCGACGAGTGGTGGGGCCTGCTGCCGCTTTCTAGCACGGAGCTGCTTTTTGCGCATCGCCCGGCAGACCACGCTGAGCTGGACGAAAACCACGGTGAAGACGGCGAGGAACACGGCGAAGAACACGGCGAAGAACAGGCTGAAAACCCCGGCCGCCGCACGATTACGCTTTCGCCCTCGCGCCTGGAAACCATCCACAGCTCCCCGCTGGACTGGCTGGTTTCCGCCGCCCGCGCGGAAGCCCAAACCGACCTGTCCCGCTCGCTCGGAACGCTCGTTCACGCCATCGCCGAGGAGTACCCGACCGGCACCCTCGAAGAGCTCCAAACCGCCCTCGACGAGCGCATTAGCTCCCTCGGCGTGCCCGCCCGCAAGGAGGATGAAACCGACGAAGAGTACCGCGAGCGCGTGCCCTGGGAATCCTACGCCCTCTACGAGCGCGCCAAGCGCATGATTCTGCGCCTGAGCTACTACTACCGTCAGCACATGGGTGACGCCGGCTGGCAGAACCTCGGTGTTGAAGGCTCCTTCGCGGTGCGTGTGCCCGTGCCCTTCGACCCCGCCGGCGAGGTCGGCGAGCTGGATGCGCTGCTCACCGGCCGTGTGGACCGCCTCGAGGGTACCGCCCCGGCTGAGGACGGCACCCGCCGCTACGCCATTGTTGACCTGAAAACCGGCAAGTCTAAGCCAGACGGTAAAACCATGGAAACCCATCCGCAGCTTGCCGCCTACCAGATCGCGGTGGAGGCTGGCGCGGGTGAGCAGCTGGAGGAGCGCTACCGTGCCGAGGCCGCCGCTCTGGAGGCGGGCGAACCGCTACCGGATGCCCGTCCCCAGGAGCTGGAGTACACCGGCTACACGGGTCGTTCCGGAGGCGCGGCGCTCGTGCAGCTAGGCGCCTCGGGCGTGAACGACGAGAGCAAGACTCGTCTGCAGGTTCAGCCCGCCCTGACGGAGCACGACTCTTGGGCGGCTGAGCTGGTGCAGCACGCCGCGGAGCTGATTGCTGGCTCGCAGGTGCAGGCTCGTCACCGTGAGGGCGGCTATGGGTGCCGCCTGCCGGAGATTTGCCCGATTTGTACGCGCGGCCGTCAGGTGACTCAGCCCTAGTACCCCCTGTTCTTTTGTTATCACTCACCCTGAACCTCCCACGCGAATGACCCATGAGGAAGAGGAAACATGACTGACTCTGGCGCACACAGCGCTGATATGTACAGCGCTACTAACTCCGGCGCTAATCCCGGTCCTGGCACCGGCATGCTCACCCCCGCCCAGTGGTGCGAGCACAATAGCTGGCAGCTGCCCAACGGCGCGCTCTTCTCCGCAGAGGCCGCCGCGAACAACCCCGAGCTGAAGCCCGCTGGCTACCGTAGTGCCCTCGATATTGCCGAGATGCTCAACGGCGCCGACGGCAAGAAGCCGACCCCCGAGCAGATCCGCATGATTGAGGCGGGCCCCGCCCCGACCCTCGTTATTGCGGGCGCAGGTTCGGGTAAGACCGCGACCATGGTTGACCGCGTGATTTGGCTGGTCGATAACGGTTTTGTGCGCCCTGAAGAGGTGCTCGGCGTGACCTTCACCCGCAAGGCGGCAACCGAGCTGCGCAGCCGCATGCGCGCCGGTTTGAACACGCTACGCCGTAGCCGCCGCATCGCCCCGACCGACGAGGAGCTACGCGAGGGCATCGCTGATCCGACCGTGCTCACCTACCACTCCTACGCGAATAACCTGGTCAAGGAGTACGGTCTGCGCCTGGGCGTGGAGCAGGACGCGCAGATGCTTGGTGACGCGCAGAAGTGGCAGCTTGCCGCGCAGATTGTGCAGTACTGGGAGGGGGAGCTGCCCCTCGACCAAGACGGTGTGCCGGTGTCTGCGGCGACCATGATTAACCAGCTGCTGCAGCTCTCTGATGAGTGCGCGGAGCACCTGGTTGAGCCGCAGGAGGTTATTGACTTCTGCACCGAGCAGTTGGCGGCGTACGCGGCGGTGCCCGATCCGCGCCGTGCGACGAAGACCGAGAGGGACATTCAGAAGGTTCAGCGTCTGCTGCGGAACCGCCGAGTGTACGCGCGCATGGCAATGAGCTACGCCCGTGTGAAGGCGCGCATGCAGGTGCTGGATTTCGGTGACCTGATGCGTTTTGCTGCCCGCATTGCGGAGGCTAACCCGGCGATTCGCGAGGGCGAGCGCGCCCGCTTCAAGGTGGTTCTGCTGGACGAATTCCAGGACACTTCGCACGCGCAGATGAGCCTGTTCTCCTCGATTTATGGCGCCAATGAGGCACAAGGTATTCCGGCGCATCCGGTGATGGCTGTGGGCGACCCGAAGCAGTCGATTTACGGTTTCCGTGGCGCTTCGGACGGTCAGATGTTCAGCTTCTACCGTCATTTCCCGACCGAGCACGCGCAGCCGCTGTTCCTGTCCATTGCGTGGCGTAACGACATTTCGGTGTTGAACGCGGCAAATCACGTGGCGGAGAAGCTGAAGGAAGTACCCGAGTGGGTGCGTGCCGCCGACGGCGATATTACTGCCGCTCAGGTGCCTGACCTGCGCCCGCGCTGCGCCCTGGTGGGGGAGCCCGGTTCGCCCGCTTTTGAGCAGGCTGCCGCGGGCATGGTGGGCCGCGTGGATTTGACCTACCACGAGTCCGACCGTGAGGAGGCTGTGGCGATTGCCGAGCGTATTGCGGCGATGCGCGCACAGGCGGTACGCGAGTATGAGCGCGCCTACGCGGCGCATCGTTCCGGTGACGGTTCGGTGCGTCCGCGCTTGAAGATGCCCGAGATTGCGGTGTTGGCGCGTGTGCACGGTCAGTTGGACCCGATTCGTGTGGAGTGTGAGCGCCTGGGCATTCCGGTGCAGCAGGTGGGCCTAGGCGGTCTGCTTTCGCAACCTGAAGTGGTTGATTTGGTGTCGGCACTGCGTGTGCTGGCTGATCCGAACCGTTCGGATGCCCTGGCGCGCCTGCTAACCGGTGCGCGCTGGCGTTTGGGTGCGGCGGATATGTTGGCGCTGGGTGATTGGGCGCAGTCGCTGGTGCGTGAGCGTGAGCGTGCCCTGCGTGAGCAGATGGCGTTGCGCATGCTCGCGGAGGCTGAGGATGCCGACACCGCCGAAAATATCCGCCTGGAAGCAGAGCACCTTCGCGCCGCCCAGGAGCGCCTGGACGAAACCCTCAAGGGCGCGGTGGAGGACTCCTCCGGATACGCCTCCCTGATTGAGGCGGTGGAGAACCTGCCGCAGGACGGCGCGGACGGTGAACCCCTCTACGGTGAGCAGTACCGCGGCCGTCGTTTCTCCCCGGCGGCGCTGGAGCGTCTGCGTGCTTTTGCGGAGCAGATGCGTGTGCTGCGTGCCGGTTTGAGCGAGGATTTGGGCACGCTGCTGTACGAGATTGAGCGCACCATGCTGCTGGATATTGAGCTGGCGGTCCGCCCGGGTACCGACCCGCTGGGTTCGCGCGCGAACCTGGACGCTTTCCATGAGGTGGCCGCCGCCTACGGCATGTCGGCGCCGCGTATTAACGCGATGATTTACGCCGGTGCCGACGGCGTGAGCGCGGAGGAAGGCGACCCCGGTGCGCGCCGCTTCCTGCTGTCTTCGGGCGGCGTGAGCTACGTGATGGGCTTCCTCGCGTGGCTTGAGCGTGCCGATGATGAGGAGAAGGGCCTGGCGCTGGGCGCCGTGGAGCCTGACCCGAATGCGGTGCAGCTGATGACCATGCACGCGGCGAAGGGCCTGGAGTGGGATCATGTGCTTCTGCCGGGTCTGTGCGGTAGCGCGACCGGCGGGCAGACCCCGAACCTGTGGCAGATGTCGGCTAATACGGCTCTGCCCTGGCCGCTGCGTGGTGACCGCGAGTACCTTCCGTCGGTCCTTGAGACGGCGGAGGAGATTACCGCCTTTGAGAAGGCAAAAGACCTGGAAGACTACCTTGCCACGCATAAGGATGACGCCACCGAGCACACCGGCATGGAGGACCGCCGCCTCATGTACGTGGCGATGACCCGTGCCCGTAACCTGCTGGCGATGAGCGCCTACCGGTGGAAGAGCACCGCCGCAACACCCCAGCCGGTGCAGCCCTTCTGGGAGGAGCTGCTGGAGATGCTCTTCAACCCGCTCGTATGTCTAGATGCGCCCTCTGTGCGCCTCCCGGAGACGATGGATGCGCCCTGGGCGGCACCTCAGCTGGTGGGCATGGGCCTGTCCTACACGATGCCGAACCCCGCCGACAAGCGCAAAAAGGTGCACCTGAACCATGTGCGCCGCTGGGCTGAGCAGCTGGCTGAGTCGAAGTACCGCCTGACCGAGCCGGTCACCCTGGTGCACGGCACGGTCGTGGATCCCGCGCTTCTGCCGCCCGTACCCGATGAGGCGGCACTGCTGGAGGAGCTGGAACGCTACCCCCTAGACGCCGACGAGCTCACCCCCGAGCAGGCGGAGGCGCGCGCGGCCGCCCAGGCAACCTACGTCGAGCAGGTGCAACGCTACGCCTGGGCGCTAGTGGAGGTCATGGCTCCCGCCCTCGCGCAGGATTGGCAGCTGGCGGCTCCTCATACCCGCGCCCGCACGGTGGCGGAGAACTGCTCCCGCCTGAACCTGCCCGTGCCCGAGTGGATTGTTGAGGCCACCGAGCGTGAGAAATGGCGTGAAACGCAACCGCTCGAGCCCGGTTACTCGCCCACGGTGGCGGCGGCACTGCCGATTGAGGTGCGCGGCCAGTTCGCGCAGAAAAACTACGAGGATAGGAACCCGAACCTGGGTGCGGTGCTGACCGCCATGTGGCCTTTTGACCCGCTGGAGCGCCCCGTGATTTGGCGTTGGGCGTCTGACGATGCCCTGACGCAGGGCACGGAGGCGATGCTTCGCCGCGGCCAGCATGAGAACCTGCAACGTGAGATTGCGATTAACTCCTCGAGCCGTCGTGAGGCGGTGGAGCGTGCCGCCCTGGCGGTGGAGCTTGCCGTCGGTGAGGGTGATCAGCAGCGGAGCGCAGAGGCTACAGCGGGGGAGAGCGCAAGCCGCCCTGCACCTGTGGCAAGCGGCGACTCCGCCATTCCCGAGTCCCTACGCCAGCAGGCGGTGGACTGGGAACGCGAAGCCGACCTGCTGCTGCTCATGATGGGTCAGACCGACCCGGTGCTGACCGAGCAGCTGCCGGGGCACCTGTCCGCCTCCACGTTCATTCGCCTGAGTGAGGACCCGCAGGGCACGGTACATCAGCTGATGCGCCCGGTGCCTCAGCGCCCTTCGCGTGCGGCAACGATTGGTACGGCGGTGCACGCGCTGATTGAGGAGCACTTCGGGGTAGCGCCGACCGTCGACCCGCTGGAGGCACCCGAAGCGGAGGACACGGTGGGCGTTGACCTGCCGGGCTCCGCCTCCGCTGCCTCCGCCGCATCAGGTGCGCCCGCTGAGTCTGCAGACCCCGCTGACCTGCAGGAACAGGTGCTGGGGGAGGGCTCCGAGGAATTCACCTTCGAGGACGCTTACGAGGAATCCGAGAGCGAGCTGGACGCCTCCGTGCAGCGTCTCTGGGAGCGCTTCGCCAACAGCGAGTGGGGCAGCGACGAGTGGAAGGAACGCATCTGGGCGGTCGAGTACCCGGTCGAAACCCATATCGAGGGCGTGAGCCTGCGCGGCCGAATCGACGCGGTGTTCCGCACCGAAGACGAGGACGGCGAACGCTGGGTTCTGGTGGACTGGAAGAGCGGCTCCCGCCCGAAGGCAGCCTCGATGCAGTCGCGGCGCTTCCAGCTGGGCCTGTACCGTATCGCATTCTCCCGCATCATGGGTGTGGACCCGGAGCGTATCAGCACCGTGTTCGTGTACCTAGGAGGTAAGGGCGTTGCGGAGGTGTGGGATCACCAGATTCGCGGTGGCCTGCCCACGGAGGCGCAGCTGGCGAAGGTGATTCGTGAGGCGCGCAAAGGCTAGATAGCAGGGCTAAGCGGCAGTGCTAGCCGGCATGCGCTCGCGCGTTAGCTTTAGCCAATAACCGCATACAGAAAAGCAGCTCACGGAGGCAGTGCGCCTCGTGAGCTGCTTTTCTGTGCGGACTTTTCGTGTTAACGGCAGAGGACACCTCTTCACCCCACTGCATTAGGGTGATGAGGCGTCCTCAGCCGCTGAAGAACTATAGAGGTACTTCGTGCCCTCGCACGCTCCGGGAAAGAATCGCGCCGAACGACTGCCGCTCTCGCGGCCTCACTCGCGCCGCCGGCGCCCCGTGGGGTTTGCGTGCGTCTTTACTCTCAAACACAACCTCGAAAGTAACTCTATAGATTTCTGCCATCGGTGATTGGTTGCGCGGTGCATGAATCCGGCTCGGGTCTGACATGACCGGTCAGGGTCCCGTCCAATCTGTCTCCCCAATTTATCGCTGCCACGATATCAGCGCTGGTCAGTGCGCTATGGGGAGTGTGTCCGCTGGTTTTCTCGCGGCACAGCAAAAGTATTCCAGGAGTTTTTGAAAAAATCTACGGGCAAAGTTTTTACCCTAAAATGCACTATTTTGAGCATGGTTCAAGGCGAAGTTGAGGCAGTGTGGATTCTCAATTACAGAAGTTGGATTAAGTGGGTTTATGGTGTATTTGCACTGTGGAAATATTGTGAATGGCGCCTGTGTCTCACCTTCAAGTCTCAGCCTTAATCTGAGTCATTCATGCACAAAAATGCAAAACCGGTGCTCAAAAAGTGCCGGAAAACACTTAAAGAAATTTTGATAAAAAGCCGTCAAAAGCCCTTCCAACTAGCCCTTATAAGCATCATTCCACCACTTTGGCAGACAGTCTGTAGAACTGATTTCGCTGGGCGCCACGCATGATTTAACCCCTGCAGATACAGTTTCAGCCCCGCAGTGCAGTACTGCGGGGCTGAAATTGAAAACCTGAGTGGCGGGCGGCAACCTGGCGGCTACTTACCCTAATAGCTACTCGGCGGGGCCGACCAGCGGGCCGACCTCCTCCTGTCCGAGCAGTTCGCCGGAGGCACGCAGGTCGTCCTGAATGTCCAGGAGCATGGACACCGCGTGGGTTGCGCCGTCGCGGTCGCCAACCTCCACGGTGTGGGTGAGCCATTGGGCGATCGCGAACTCTGCGTAGAAGTTCGCGCGCTGCGCCAGGTAGGCGTCGGGCAGTTGAGGCATCTGCTGGCGGTACACCTCGATTGCCTCGTCGGTGAAGTCGATGTCCTGGCAGGAGTACAGCCAGGCGAAGTCCTGCGCGGGGTCGCCCACGTGCACATCGGACCAGCCGGTGACCTCCACGATGCGCGCCGTCGAGGGCGTTACGTGCAGTACGAGGTTCTCGGCGCCCATGTCACCGTGGACCACGCGCGGGCGGAACTGCCACATGGGTCCGGGGGAAAGCACGGTACGCCAGTGCGCGAGCAGGTCGGCGGGCACCTTGCCGGTTGCGGCGGCACGCTCGAGCTCAGCGTTCTTGCGCAGGCGAATCTGCTCCGAAGAGTAGGAAGGCAGGTCGGCTTCGTAAATGATGTCTTCGGGCATCACGTGCAGGGTCGCGATGTCCTTGGCGATGATGGACGCCAGGGAGGGGCGGCGCGCCGCAACTTCGCGGCGGCTCAGCTCAGCGAGCTGGTCCACGTCGTAGATGGTGCCGGGGATGTGCGTGTACACGAACACGTTGCCACCCGCGTAGGGTACTGTGCCGGCGACGGTGGGTACGGCAAAGGGCAGTCGGGCGCGCAGACCGGGGCTGAACGACTGCAGGATGAGGTGTTCAGCTTCCAGACGCATGCTGGCGTCGGGGCGGCGCGGGGCGCGCACTCGCCAGCGGCGACCGGTGGAGTCGGCGATGATTGCCGAGTCGAAGTCGTCGCTGTCTTCGCGGACCGGTTCGGCGCCGACGGGGTAAATCCCGGGCACTCCGGCGGAGACGATGGCTGCTAGCTGAAGGGGAGATAAAGTCACGGGTTAAGGTTACCAAACCAATGTGTGCCGTTTAGTAGTTTTTGGGATCTTTATGCCAAGTGGTGAAGATACTTGTGGACAAGCCTAAACGTGCTCGCTTGCGCTGCCCGTTGAGCTTCTACTTACCCACTCCAAAAGAGGCGGGTTCCTCACGCCCTGAATGAAAGCAGTAGCTAAGAAGCCGCGGCGGGTCTGGAGAACACAGTCTGGGAGAATACAATGGAAGACCGGCTATCACCGCCTCGCGCACCCGCATACACACATGTCCGTATGCCCGCGCGAGCGCATGCCGCCTGCCCGTACCGCCCGCCTTACTGATGGAGCATTATGACCGCCACACCTCAGCAGCCTCAGCATATGATCTCCGCAGACGATATTCTTGCCGGGCTTGACCCTGATCAGCGTGCGGTCGCCACCGAACTGGACGGGCCCATGCGCGTGCTGGCGGGTGCCGGTACCGGTAAGACCCGCGCGATTACGCACCGCATCGCCTACGGTATTGCGATCGGTCGCTACCAGGGCCCGCGCGTACTCGCCCTGACCTTCACCCTGCGCGCGGCGGAGGAGATGCGTACCCGCCTGCACCAGCTGGGTGCGCACGGTGTGCAGGCGCGTACCTTCCACTCGGCGGCGCTACGTCAGCTGGCGTATTTCTGGCCGCAGGTGGTGGGCGGTACGTTCCCGTCCATCGTGCAGAATAAGGCAGCGCTCATTACGGAGGCGGCGAACCGTCTGCGCATCAGCACGGACCGTTCCCTGCTGCGTGATTTGGCGTCGCTGATTGAGTGGGCGAAGGTTCAGCTGCTCACCCCGGACACCATCATGCAGCGTCTGAGCGAGAAGCAGCTGCCCTCGGCGGTTACCCCGCAGAATATGCAGCGTATTTTCCAGGCGTATGAGGATTTGAAGGATGAGCGTAACCTCATCGATTTTGAGGACGTGCTACTACTGACCATCGCCATGCTGGAGGAGGACGAGAAGCTCGCCGCGACCGTCCGCAACCAGTACCGCCATTTTGTGGTGGACGAGTACCAGGACGTCTCCCCGCTGCAGCAGCGTCTGCTGGATGTGTGGCTGGGCGGCCGCGACGATATTTGCGTGGTGGGCGACGCCTCCCAGACGATTTACTCTTTTACCGGCGCGACCAGCCGTTACCTGCTGGATTTCGCGCGCCGGTACCGTGGCGCGCACACGGTGAAGCTGACCCGCGACTACCGTTCCCATTCGCAGGTGGTGGAGTTGGCGAACCGCCTGTTGGCGGCGCGCCGTCCGCATCCGGATTCGAGCCCGCATTCGTGGGCACCGCCGCTGGAGCTGATGTCTCAGCGCGGCCCCGGCGTGGACGTGGAGTGGTTCGGCTACGCGGATGATGAGCAGGAGGCCTCCGGTATTGCCGAGGATATCCGCGACCTGATTGAGAAGGACGGCGTGCCGCCTTCGGAGATTGCGGTGCTGTTCCGCACGAACGCGCAGTCGGCGGCGATTGAGTCTGCGCTGGCTGCCGCCCACATTCCGTACCAGCTGCGTGGCGCAGAGCGTTTCTTTGAGCGCCCCGAGGTCAAGCAGGCGATGCTTGCCCTGCGCGGTTCGGCGAAGTCCACGGACGGTACCGAGGACGTCACCCGCTACACCCGTGACGTGCTCGGCGGCCTCGGCTATAAGGAGGAAGGCCCCCTTTCGGGAGGCGCCACCCGCCAGAAGTGGGAGTCCCTCGCCGCCCTGGTGCACATGGTGGACATGATGGCGCAGCACCGCCAAGAGCAGCTTCAGGAGTACCGCGCGAACCCGCGCCCGGGCGTGCCCGAGCCACTACCTTTGACCATGCACGAGGTCGTGGCGACCCTGAACCACCGCAGCGAATTCAACGACGCACCGCAGGTCAACGGTGTAACCCTCGCCTCCCTGCATGCGGCTAAGGGCCTGGAGTGGGACGCCGTGTTCCTGTGCGGCCTGAACGAGGGCCTCATGCCCATCACTTTTGCGACCACCCCGGACGAGGTGGATGAGGAGCGCCGCCTGCTGTACGTGGGCATTACGCGCGCCCGCAAGTACCTGTGGCTAACCTGGACGATGACCCGCACCGTGGGCGGTCGCGGTCAGCGTAAGCGTTCGCGTTTCCTGGACGATATTGATCCGGCGAAGCGCCGCCGCAGGGCTGAGAGCGCCGGCTCGTCGTATAGCCAGCCCCGCTCGGCTCAGGCTCGTTCGACACAGCCCCGTGCCGTACAGCTCCGCCGTTCGTCGAAGGGAAGAGGAAACTATGGCTCAGCGTTTTAAACGTGAGATTCTGCCCGCCACCGAGGACCGCCCGCAGATTGAGCTGGTCCGCTCGGCGCGCCGCACCCGCACCATCAGCATGCAACGCGACGGCGTGGACGAGCACGGCAACCCCGCCTACCGCCTGCTCATTCCCGCCGCGAGCACGAGTGAGGAGATTGACGAGCATATTGCCCGCCTGCTGCCGCGCATTCAGCGTCGTGCCGCCCGCCGTGAGCGTGCCACACAGCTGACGGTCACGGACGAGTACCTGCGCTCCCGCGCCCTGCACCTGGCGCAGAAGAACCTGCCGGAGCTGGTTGCCTCGGGCAGGCTTGAGCGGCTATCGATTCGCTGGGTGACGAATCAACGTCAGCGCTGGGGCTCGGCAACCTACGCGAACACGCAGATCCGCATCTCCTCGGAGCTGCAGGGTGTGCCCGAGTACGTGCTGGACTCGGTGATTCACCACGAGCTCTGCCACCTGCTGCAGCCGAACCATTCGGCGGCGTTCCGTACCCTGGAGGCGCGCTACCCGCAGCTGCTGCGGGCGCAGGCCTACCTGGAGGGGTACGCGCTGGGGCGCTCGCATGCCGAGGGTGAACGGGACGAGCAGAACAGCGCCGGCTAAAACAGACCCAAAAACCTAAATAACCAACCGGGAACACTCAAACCCGAAACACTCGAGCGGGGGTGGCTTGTACATTCACAAGCCACCCCCGCTTTACGGTGTCAGCTATTTACTTTTCGCCGCTTTATTTTTTTCGCGGCGTTACTTCGCTCAGCTTTACTTTTCTTCGGGCGCATCGCCGAAGCCGCCGTCCAGCAGCTTCTGCAACTCCGATTCGAAGTCCACGTCGTCCAGGCTGATTTCGTTCATGCGCGCATCGTATGCGGTGAAATCTTCCAGCTCGGCGGGCGTGGGCAGGGTCTCCGGGGTGTCCCAGAGGCCGTCGCGTGCCTCAATGCCGTGGGAGTTTTCGTACCAGCGCCAGAACTGCTGTGCCTCGCGCACCAGGCGCGGGCGCAGCTCCAGGCCGACCAGGTTCTCAAAGACCTGCTCGCTGGGGCCACCGTCGATGCGGCGGCGCGCCATGATTTCGGTCAGCTGCGGTGCCTTGGGCAGGTTGCGGGTCGCGTCCTCGGTTACGACGGATACCCAGCCTTCGATGAGGGCGAGCAGACCCTCCAGACGCTGCACCGCCAGTTCCTGGTCTTCGGTGCGCTGGGGGCTGAACATGCCGCCTTCGAATGCTTCCTGTACGGCGTCGGGGTTGCTCATGTCTACCTGGGATGCGGCGTCCTGCATGCGGTTCATATCCACGCGGATACCGCGGGCGTAGCGTGCCACGAGCTGGACCAGGTCTTCACGCAGCCAGGGGTTTGCCTTGTGCAGGCGGATCAGCGCGGATTCGCGCACGGCAAGGTAGAGCAGGACCTCCTGCGGGGGCACCTCAATGTTCTCGGCGAGCTGCTGGTAGCCGTTGGGCAGCAGCGCGGAGGAACCGGGCGCGAGGGGGAAACCAACGTCGGTGGAGGAGTACACCTCACCGGCGAGCTGCGCGAGCGCCTGCGCCATCTGCGCACCAAAAATCACGGAACCAATATTGTTCAGGAAGCCGCTGTTGAAGATCGAGGCGATTTCTTCGGGCAATTCGTCCGTGGGGCCGGGCATGACCATGGACTGGGTGACTTCGGCTGCGACGGGCTCGACCATTTCGCGCCAGGAATCAAAGGAGTGCTCAACCCATTCCGCCTTGGACCATGCCTGCACCGGCAGGTTGTGGCGTTCAACGGTGGTGACGGCGTCCAGCCAGAGGTCAGCGAGGTTCGCGGCGTCTTCTACGGCGCGCTTGAGGTTTTCGGGTACGGAGGGGTCTTCACCCTTGGCGGCGAGCATCTGGCGGGTCTGGTTCTTTACGCTATCCCAGTTCACGCCGCTGGGGCTGTCGGATGCGCCCGCGCCGGAGAACATTGCCTGCACCTGCGCAAACATGCTCTGCATCATGGCGGGGTCAAAGCCCATGCCCATGTTCTTGAGGTCTTCGGGGTCGATGCTGATGCCGAAGGGGTTCTGGCCGCCTTCGCCGAAGAGCGCACCGAAGGGGTTCTGCGCGTTGGAGGCGCCCTTGCCGCCCTGGCCGGTTGCCCCTGCGGAGGGGTCGAAGCCCTGCTCCTGCATCTTCTTAAGGAATTCTTCGAGGGGGTCGCGCTCGTTGGAGGCGCCGCCGGTGGGGTTCTCAGACATGTGAAGCCTTTCGTAATCCGGGGGTGGGCGTAGCTGGCCCGCTCGCTGTCCAGCCTACCGATTTTTGCTGAGAATTTCCCGCGCCACCGCTGTGGAGGCGGCTTAATCAGCTGAGGGCTCACAAGCTTGTCTCTGGCGCCCTTGTCTCTGGCGCCGGGGTTTGTCTGCTCGTCATCCGGCTGAAGATGCCCGCCCGCGTGCTGAAAAGCCGGTTTATCCGGTACTGTAGAAACCATGACTAAGCCCACCCCCGATGCTGAGCAGCAGCCGAACGACGCCTCCGCGAGCGTGAAGAGTACTGAGAAGACGGCTAAGCGCCGTTCGCGTTTTGCGCCGCGCCGCGTGAACCTGCGTTCGGTCAGTGCTGTGGCGACGTGCGCCCTGCTGGCTGGTGCTTTTGTTCTGCCGAGTTCCTATGTGAAGGAAGGCCCCGGCCCGCTCTTTGACGTGCTCGGAACTTACCAAGATAAGGACGTCATTGAGGTCTCGGGCGCGCCCAGTTATAAGACGTTCGGCAAGATGAACATGACCACGGTGTCGGTTTCGGGTGGCCCGTACACTGAGCTGTCCGGTGCGGAAGCGTTCTACGGCTGGTTGGCGTTCGACGGTAACCGTAGCCTCGTGGTGCCGACCGACGCCCTGTACCCGCACGTGAGCCACGAGCAGGCGACGGCGGCGACCGGCGCGCAGATGGCTGATTCGCAGACTCAGGCGAAGGTCGCGGCGATGCGCCAGCTGAAGATGCCCGTGACTGAGAAGGTCGAGGTGCTGACCACGGTGGAGGGTTCCCCGGCGGCGAGCGTGCTGAAGGGTGACGACCGCATCGTGAAGGTGGGGGACAAGCAGATTGAGACCCTCACCGATGTTCCGAAGGCGGTAAATGCTTCGAACGGTTCGCCGATTGACGTGACCGTGGAGCGTGACGGCAAGCAGCAGACCTTTAAGCTGACCCCGGTTCGTTCGAGCGACAACAGTCGCTGGATTCTGGGCGCTGGTTTGAAGCAGAGCTACGACCTGCCGGCGCACGTGCAGTACAACCTGGACGGTGTGGGTGGCCCGAGTGCGGGTCTGATGCTGGCACTGGGCACGGTGGATAAGCTCAGCGAGGGCACTCTGCTTGCTGATGAGGATGCCGGCGGCGACCCGTACCGCAGCTACATTTCGGGTACCGGCACGATTGATGCGAACGGTAAGGTCGGCGCGATTGGCGGTATCAAGTACAAGATTCTGGCGACGGGCCGTTACGGTGCGCGCTACTTCTTGGCGCCTAAGGAGAACTGCGATTCGATTGTGAAGATGCAGGCGCAGGACCCCGACCTGTTCAACTACTATCACGCAGGCCAGGTTAAGGGTCAGATGGTGGTAGTCCCTGTCTCAACCCTGGATGAGGCGGTAAAGACGGTGGAGGCGATTAAGTCCGGCACCCCGGATGATTCCCTGCCCCGCTGCGGTTCCTAACTGTGACTCCTAGCGGCGCAACCACAACCCAATAACGTCAGCACAGCCCCGGTACTTTACGGTACCGGGGCTGTTCTGCACCCTATTCTCTGTCCTCATCAGCGCCCTCATATATTTCACCCGGCTTACGCCTCATTCTGCCCTTCTGCTTCACCTCTGAGATACTTAAAGGCAGTTATTTTCTCTGAACGTATGATGAGCGAGGAATTGTGTCTGAGTCGACCAATAACACCGCGCATCCCAAGCCGAAGAAGTCAGGCCCCAAGCGTCGTAGCCCCTTGCGGGTGACGATTGCTGTGGTGGCGGTGCTTATTGCCGCTTTTGTGGGTGCGTCTCAGGTGTACACGGACTGGCTGTGGTTTGATCAGCTGGGTTATAGCACCGTGTTCACTACCCAGATTTTGTTGAAGGCCGCCGTGTTTGTGGTGGCTGCCCTGGTGGTTTCTGTGCCGCTGTGGGCTTCGATGTCGTATGCGGTCCGTCATGCTGATGTGGAGCCCGCGTCCGAGAAGAAGCCGAAGGAGACGCCGAACCCGAATCAGAGCGTGCCGACTAGCGGCACGGATGCTGCCGAGCAGATGCTGCGTGACGTGTTTGGTCAGCAGCGTGCTGAGGAGAGCATGCGCCGCTACCACGAGAGCGTGGATAAGGCGCGTAAGGTTCTGCTGATTGCGGTTCCGCTGCTGCTGGGCCTGTTCATTGCTTCGGCGACGATGACTCAGTGGAGCACCGTCGCTCTGTTCTTCAACCAGCAGTCCTTCGGTAAGACTGACCCGGAGTTCGGTATGGATTACGGGTTCTTCCTGTTTGCGTTGCCGTTCTTCCGCATGGTGGTGACTCTGGTGACCTCCGCTGTGGTGCTGTCGGCGCTCGCGGGCGTGTTCATGCACTACTTCTACGGCGGTATTAAGGTGCAGCCGGGTGGTGTGAGCACTACCGCGGCGTTCCGCCGTCACGCTGCGATTGTGGTGGCTGCGTTCTTGCTGACTCGTGCGGTGAGCTTCTGGCTGGATCGTTATTCGTCGACTCAGCAGCAGGTGGGCCGCTGGGCTGGCGCGATGTACACGGATGTGAACTCGTCGATTCCGGTGAACGCTATTTTGGCGATTTCTGCGCTGCTGGTGGCTGTTATGTTTGTGGTGGCGGCTTCGATGAATCGTTGGCGTTTGCCGCTGATTAGCACCGCGATGCTGGTGATTGTTGCTCTGGTTGCTGGCGGCCTGTACCCATGGATTGTTCAGCGTTTCCAGGTGGTTCCGAATGAGCAGGGTGCCCAGTCGAAGTTCATTCAGCGCAATATTGATGCGACCCGTTACGCGTACGGTCTGGACAAGATTGAGACCACCCCGTATGACGCGACGATTGATACTCGTGCCGGTGCGTTGAGCTCTTCGAGCGCGACCATTGCGAATATTCGTCTGCTGGATCCGAATGTTGTGTCTTCGGCGTTTGCGCAGATGCAGCAGTTCCGTCCGTACTACCGTTTTGATTCGCAGTTGTCGGTGGATCGCTATTCGGTGGGTAATACCACGCAGGATACGGTGCTGGCGGCTCGTGAGCTGAACCCGGCGCAGACGAGCGGCGATTCTTGGTATAACCGCCACGTGGTGTACACCCACGGTTACGGTGTGATTGCCGCGTACGGTAACCAGGTGGATTCTGCGGGTAACCCGAAGTTCTTGCAGTCCGGCATTAAGGCGACCGGTACTCTGAGCGAGGATTATGAGCCGCGTATTTACTTCGGCATGAGCTCGCCGGAGTACTCGATTGTGGGCGGTAAGGGCGACACCCTGGAGCTGGACCGTCCGCTCTCTGCTGACGAGACTAACGCCTCCGATGCGAAGTACACCTTCACCGGTTACGGTGGTCCTCGCGTTGATTCGCTGCTGGCTCGCCTGTCCTATGCGATTAAGTTCCAGTCCTCTGACATTCTGCTGTCGGATGCGGTGCGTGAGGGTTCGCAGATTCTGTACGAACGCAACCCGCTGGATCGTGTGCGTAAGGTGGCGCCGTACCTGAGCGTGGATTCTAAGCCGTACCCGGCGATTGTGAATAACCGCGTGCAGTGGATTGTGGACGCATACACCACGAGCGACCAGTTCCCCTACGCGCAGGGTAGCTCCCAGGATGCGGCAACCGCTGCGGGTGCTCAGCGTTCCAACTCGGTGAACTACATCCGTAACTCGGTGAAGGCTACCGTGGACGCGTATGACGGTTCGGTGACCCTGTACGCGTGGGATGAGGAGGATCCGGTGCTGAAGGCGTGGCAGGGCGTTTTCCCTGGCACAGTGAAGAGCTACCGTGAGATGAACGCTTCGCTGATGAGCCACGTGCGTTACCCGACTGACATGTTCAATGTTCAGCGCACCATGCTGAATAAGTACCACGTGACGAACGCGAATAGCTTCTACGCCGGTGACGATGTCTGGTCGATTCCGAATGATCCGACCAATGATCGTAACCAGCCGATTTCGCCCTACTACCTGTCCCTGCAGATGCCCGGTGATTCGCGTGCGCACTTCTCGTTGACGACCACGTTCATTCCTCAGCAGAGCGATTCGAACTCTCGTAACGTGATGTACGGCTTCCTGGCGGCTAATGGTGATGCCGGTACCGGTAAGGACGGCGAGCGTAGCCCCGATTACGGCAAGCTGCGTCTGCTGGAGTTGCCGCGTTCTTCGGTGGTTCCCGGCCCGGGTCAGGCTCAGAATATTTTCAACTCTGATGCTGAGGTGTCGAACCAGCTGAACCTGCTGCGCCGCGGTTCGTCTGAGGTTATTAACGGCAATATGCTGACTCTGCCGGTGGGCGGCGGCATGCTGTACGTTCAGCCGGTGTACGTGCAGTCGAGCGGTGACGCTAAGTACCCGCGTCTGCAGCGTGTGCTGGTGAGCTTCGGCGATAAGGTCGGTTTCGCTCCGACTCTGGAGGAGGCGCTGAACCAGGTGTTTGGTGGCTCTTCGGGTGCGAAGCTGGACGGCTCGGCGGCTAGCCCCTCGGCTTCTGCCTCTGGCTCCTCTGGTACCTCTGGTTCTTCGGGCGCTGCGACCGGTGGCTCGTCGGCTTCGCAGTCTTCGGAGCTGAAGCAGGCTCTCAACGATGCCTCGAAGGCGATGACCGATGCTGATGCGGCGATGAAGAAGGGCGACTGGGCTGCCTACGGTGAGGCTCAGAAGCGTCTGGAAGCAGCCGTGAAGAAGGCTCTGGAGGCTGAGGAGGCGCAGAGCGCGGCTTCCGCTAAGGCTTCGGCAGCGCCCAGTGCCTCTGCGGCTCCGAGCGCCTCTGCAGCTCCCAGTGCCGCGGCTTCTGCAAGCGCCCCCGCAAGCGCGAAGCCCAGCGCCAGCGCCTCGGCTTCTCGCTAAGACTAAGAGGCTAAGCCTAAGAGACAGCGGGGGAGTAGCCCATACCGGATGCTCATGGGTCTAGCGTCCTCGCTCTAGATCCGGGGCCTGCACTGGATACGGCTCCTACCGACTAGCTCTAGCGGTCTCTGCGGGAACATCTCTGCGGGAACGGGGTGGAAGTGATTCACTTCCACCCCGTTCCTGTATGTTCTACCCCTGGCACTGCCCCGTAGCCCCTATTCCTACCCAACTGCTTTCTACCCAACTGCTTTCTACCCAACAGCCCCTATTTTTGTGTGCTTGGTTACAAATCGCGTTTTTGGCTTGCATGCCCGGTTTGGGGTCTGTATAGTTGTATGAGTCGCCGCGGGGTGGAGCAGTTCGGTAGCTCGCCGGGCTCATAACCCGGAGGTCGCAGGTTCAAATCCTGTCCCCGCTACCAGAAAAACCCGGTATCTCAACGAAAAGTCGCTGAGATACCGGGTTTTGTTTTGCCCTGACGAGACCGAATCCCTATGTTATTCCCTACCTTTCAGCCAAACTCAGGCCCGTCGTCGAGGTGGGGGGAGGGGGGACTATCACCCAACATCGAGGACTATCATCCAACGCCCCTTCGGGGCGTATGACTATCTTCGCTCGTGCATGATCTCGTGGGAGGGAGGTTGCAGAGGAGGATTTTCACCGCCTAATCGGCGTTGATACCGGCTGTTTACCGCCTGAAAATGCAAAAGCGGTATAGCATTTTCCCTCGTATCTCAACCGAATCCCAACCCTTTACCGCCTTCACCGCCTAAAACCGAAAACTTTTATATATACACACGCATATGTAGGAAGATGAACACTCGCGTGTACACTTTTTAGAAATTAGGCGGTAGAGGCGGCAACACACTATGTTTTGACTGATATACCAACGTTTTCGATATACCGCTTAGCCTCAAACAGGCGGTAACTAAGCGGGTTGAAAGAGTAGCGTCCCGCATAGTGGTGTAACTGTGTGGTGATCGGCCCGTTGCTTGTGATGGGTGCGGTCACCGTGTGATCCTTCGAGAAAGCTCTTCTACTTCTGACTCGAAATGATTTGGAGGCACAACGATGACCGCTCCTCATATTATCGACCCTGCTGGCATGCTTGGCGAGGCGTTGTCCCAGGCATCCCCAGATTTGATGCGTTCCTTGCTCCAGCACGTCATTAACGCGTTGCTATCAGCGGACGCTGATGCGGTGTGCGGGGCCCAGTGGGGTCAACAAGATCCGCAGCGTCACACCAGGCGCAACGGGTATCGCTACCGGCCCCTGGACACCAGGGTCGGCACCATCGACGTGGCGATCCCCAAGCTGCGCTCAGGCACCTACTTCCCAGAATGGTTACTGCAACGGCGCAAACGCTGTGAAACCGCGTTGATCACAGTGGTCGCTGACTGCTACCTGGCAGGAGTATCCACGCGCCGTATGGACAAGCTCGTCAAAACCCTGGGGATCACAGGACTGTCCAAGTCCCAGGTCTCACGGATGGCAACAGACCTCGACGAACACGTGGACCAGTTCCGCAACCGGCCCCTCCACGATGCCGGGCCTTTCACCTTCGTCGCCGCTGACGCACTGACCATGAAAGTACGCGAAGGAGGACGCGTCGTCTCGTGCGCGGTTCTGGTTGCCACCGGAGTCAACAATGACGGACACCGCGAAGTGCTGGGGGTGCGCGTGTCCACCAGCGAGACCGCTCCAGCCTGGAAGGAGTTCTTCGCCGACCTGGTCGCCCGAGGCCTGACCGGCGTGCGCCTGGTCACCAGTGATGCCCATCTGGGCCTGGTTGAGGCCATCGCCGCCAACCTACCCGGAGCCACCTGGCAACGATGCCGTACCCACTACGCCGCTAATCTCATGTCCGTCACCCCCAAAGCACTATGGCCCGCTGTCAAAGCGATGCTGCACTCGGTGTATGACCAGCCCGACGCGGCATCGGTCAACGCTCAATACGACCGGCTCTTGGACTACGTCCACGACAAGCTCCCCGCCGTGTGTGATCACCTCGATCAAGCCAGGGCAGACGTCCTCGCGTTCGCGTCCTTCCCCACCGGGGTGTGGACCCAGATCTGGTCCAACAACCCCAATGAACGCCTCAACCGCGAAATCCGCCGCCGCACCGACACCGTGGGAATCTTCCCCAACCGACAAGCAATCATCCGCCTAGTCGGAGCCGTCCTCGCCGAACAAAACGACGAATGGGCCGAAGGCCGACGCTACCTCAGCCTCGACATCCTCACCAAATCACGACTCACACCACAACCCACCGGGCAGGAGGACACCCCACTCCAACTCAGCGCATAACCCAACCCGAAGGACACAAAACGATTACACCACTCCACAGGACTTGGCCTGAGCAAGAGCACGTTCTACAATTGACGCATAAGTTCAAGTTCAAGGAGGTTCGCATGACCGCTTACGACCACTCGTCGGGGTACACCTACGGCACCGATGCCGTCCCCACGTCTCCGCTCACACTCGAGGATCTACGCCAGATTGAGGCCGCCGCGCACGTCCAGCCCGGTGACGCAGAGCTGCTCGCGCGAGCAGAACCCATCCTGGCGCCGCATGCCATGGAAATGGTCGACACGTGGCGCGGGATTTTGGCTCAAAAGACCTACCTGGCAGCACATTCCGCGCATCCGGATGGACAGCCGAACCCCGAGTACGCGCAGGCGTCAAAGCCCCGATTCGCCCAGTGGATCATCGACATGTGCACGCGCGAGCGGGATCAGGCGTGGTTGGACTACCAGTACCTGATCGGAGCTCGACACATGACCGCGGCGAAGAACGCGGCGGATGGGGCGGACTCGACGCCATTCGTGCCTCTGCGCTACGTGCTCGCCTTCATCGCGCCGACTGTGGAGGTCGGGCACCGTCTCCTGGCGGAGGGCTTCGAGGGCGCAGAACTGGACGCTGTCCGTGACGCGTGGACTCGCGCTGTGACTGTCGCCGTGACAGTGTGGGCGTATGCCTACCGCGATCACCCCGAGCAATTCTGATCCGGCGCTCGCCACCTACGACTCCCCCATCGGCCGCCTCACGCTTGATAGCGGTGTATTCGTCTTTCGCACTCTCTGACTGCTCTCCCTGGAAGCCTCAGTGGCTTCCAGGGAGAGCTTTCTTTCTGGGTTATAGGACACTACGTGTTGCTGGTTGGGTGACTTTTCGGCTTTCTGGTGCGGGAAAGTCACTCTTTCAGTTGGTCGTGTTTGCCTCGTTCCTGTGAATACTGCATCGTGCTCTGTGTGTGGCTGCCCCATGATCCGTCACGGTAAGAAGTCAACAGGAGGTCCTTTGAAGATCGCGGTGGTAGAAGTCCGCTCATCATCAAGGACCTCGACCTCTACCCACAACCCCCGACCAATACCTGGTCACCCACACTCAACTCGGAAGAGCCGGAAATAGCCTTCGTGATAGCGGAATAAAACGAAGGTGTGGAACTTGCAAGGACCGATCTCAAACTGGGATTCGATAGAACAGTTTAGCAAACGCTGACTTCGCTTTGCCGTCACTTGGAAACCTATCCGTTGGAAGTGCAGCTATCCTCACATACGCTTTTCCAAGCGAAGTATAGCTATGCACGTTTCACCGACGTTAGTAAAAACCCCGAACTTATCGCAGCCAACAGAAACCCGGTAGAAAATATATAGGAGCCAAAGGTGGCGCCTTTTAAAATCCAAGTCGTGGGAACGACAGCAAACAAGATCGGTGAGGTCGCAGGTTCAAATCCTGTCCCCGCAACGGATAACTCCCGATAGCTTAGCTATCGGGAGTTTTTTTATTCCCTAAAACCCGTACTCCCGCCGACCTGTCTCCTTCTGCTGTCCTCCCGTCACCTTCCGACCGCCGGTCTGCCTTCTTTCGCCACCTTCCTGCACCTTTCCTGTCGGCGACCTGTCTTCATTTGCCGCCTACTTTTCTTCTTCTTGTGCTACCTTTCTGCCGCCTGCTGGGCGGCTTTCTTTATATCTCCTGCCTCTCCGTATCTCCTGCCTTCTGTAATCTGCGGAGGGGGTCTTCTGAACCTTGTCGGGGCGGTGCTTCGGGGAGACTGATGGGGGGGGGGGGCAGCCTGCTGCCCCTTCCGGGGTGCTTGAGGTGGATCTTTCGGCCTCTCGAAACCCCTCTTGAAACCTCCTCACGGAATTTCATAGAACCGTCGTGAAAGTACCCTGGACTGGTTTCGGAACGTCTCCCGATGCGTCTTTCGAGGTATTCCTCAGTCCGTCTATCGGGGCTTCAAACGGGTGTGCTCATGGGGGTGGTGGAGCCACTTCCGAGTGGTTATGGGGGGATGGCTTTGAGGTTGCTGCTTTTGGGGGCTCTGAAATGGGGTCTGACGGGGATTTGAAAGGGGTTCTGAAGGAGGCTCTGGGGCGGGTCTCAAGGACCCAACGAGGGGTCCAAAAGGGTGCCTGAGTGGGGGAGTGGCGAGGGGGATATTTTTGCCTCAAAGTGCATTCTCAAAGTGGAATATGCGAAAGGTGTCTATATTCCGGGCTTGGAAATCACCCGTTTTACCCCGGAATTCCGCGGTTTTTGGCAAAAATTGGGCTTCGAGTGCAACAATTCACCCCGAAAGTGATTGTAATCACATACGAAACATTCAAGTTAATTGTAGAGTTTTTTGAAACTCTTTCAAAAAACGCTCAAAAACCCCGGAAAATCAAGGAAAAATAGCCCATTCAACCTCTACTTGAGGGTGATTCAAGTTAAACTAAAAGCTTAGAAAAAGCTCTTGTTAAGATTGAATCTTGTTCGATACCCAAAAATAGCCCCAAAAAACCGCTGGAAAAGGCTTTTTGACCTGGTAGCTTTGAGTACGTGGTCACCGCGGTCCGCCGCGTAGCTCTCCGAAATGAATACTGCACCCCTCCATCACACGAGGACGTCCCCGCAACACACACGGGACGGTTACTGGACTTGCTCCATGCGGCATCACATTCGCAAGCCGACCGCCTATAGGCTTCTCACCTATAGACCACCTATCACTCAACCACTCTCGGGCGTCCGCGCCCCACGAAACACCAACAACGAGGACAACCCATGGCACTTCGCCCCCGCACCGTTAAGGCTGGCTCTCTCGCAGCCATCGCCGTACCCTCCGTGCTCGGTAGCACCCTGGTAGCACCCGCTTCCGCATTCGCACCCGTCGTTCAGGACATCCCCGGCGCAGCTACCCAGGCTCCGAAGTCCCTGTTCACCTCCACCGTGCAGCCCACCCTCTCGCAGGTTGCTGTGCAGATTCGCCAGCAGGCAGAACAGGCAAAGCAGACTCAGCAGGCTCCCGCAACGACCGCGGTTCAGCCCATCCAGAAGACCTACACTGCTCAGGCAAGCCCCTCGGCTACTTTCCAGTCCGCGCAGGCTACCCAGGCGGCTCAGCCTTCCGCTCAGCCCACCCTGGCACAGGTTGCCCAGACCCCTGCAGCTACCCAGAACACTGCAACCCCCGCCGCTCAGCCCGCGCAGACCGCACAGGCTACCCGGGCAGCATCCGGTGTGGCGGCAACCCGCACCAACCAGACTTTCCTGTCGTACACCTCCCCGGCTGGTACCACCTCGCAGTACCACGTCTACGCTGAGGGCGTGGACTTCTCCAAGCCCGTTGGTGTTGTCTTCTACTTCGACGGCGACTACTGGCGCAACGACCAGTCCAAGGTCTACGACCCCTCCGGTGAGCTGGCTCAGATGGCTGCATCCGCAGCGGCACAGAACATGCTGTTCGTGCCCGTCATCTCCCCGGACGCCAACCGTTACGATGCTGGCGTGACCTGGTGGGAGGATATGGAGCGCAACGGCGAGTTCTTCCGCTCCTTCGCGTCTTCCTTCATCGCGGCTAACGGCGTGGATTCCTCCAACGTGTGGACCATGGGCTACTCCGGTGGCGCTGAGTTCATCACCTACGAGCTGAACACCAAGCCCCAGACCTGGCGCAACGGCGGCGGCTCCATCATGGTTGCCGGCGGCGGCCTGGACGAGGGTACCCCCTCGGCTGCGCTGAAGTCCCAGCCCATGTTCTGGTACGCAAACTCGAACGACGGCACCGGTGAGACCTACCCGCAGACCTGGAGCGCACGAGGCGCCGTTGAGGGTGGCTACAACGCCTACCGCAATGCTGGCTACACCAACGCTTCCGCGACCGTTCTGAACGGCTCGGGCCACTTCGACTACAACTTCTCCGAGATTCTGAGCAACTCGCTGACCAAGGGTAAGGCAACCGCCGCTCCCAAGGTCGAGCAGAAGGCAGAACAGAAGACCGAACAGAAGTCTGAGCAGAAGCAGAACAACGCTCCTCGCGCCCGCACCATGAGCTCCGCAACCTACCAGAGCTACACCTCCCCGGCGGGCACCACCTCCCAGTACCACGTGTACGCGAACAACCTGGACTACTCCAAGCCCGTCGGCGTGGTCTTCTACTTCGACGGTGACTACTGGCAGCGTGACGAGTCCAAGGTCTACACCCCCGACGAGGGCATGCTCGCGGCAATGGGTAAGATTGCTAACGCCCGCAACATGGTCTTCGTGCCGGTCATTTCCCCGGATACCAACGCATCCGGTGCCGGCATCACCTGGTGGGAAGACCTGGACGCTAACGGCGAGTACTTCCGTTCCTTCGCGAAGTCCTTCGTCAGCGAGAACAACCTGGACGCTTCCCAGGTGTGGACCATGGGCTACTCCGGTGGCGCTGAGTTCATCACCTACGAGCTGACCGACCACAACACCTCCTGGCGTAACGGCGGCGGCTCCATCATGGTCGCCGGTGGCGATTCCGACGGCTCCGTGGACGCTGACGCAACCACCAAGGCATCCCCGATGTACTGGTGGGTTGGCGCGAAGGACACCTCCGGTAACACCTACCCCGTCACCTGGAGCGCACGAGGCGCCGTCGAGTCCGGCTACAACGCATACCTTGGCGCAGGCTTCTCTGACGCCCGCGTGAAGCTGATTGACGGCTTCAGCCACCACGACTACGACCTGCCGCACATCCTGGCGTCCTCCCTGGACTTCGCCGGCAAGACCCCCGCACTGGGCTACAGCGACCTGTCCGACTCGAACCCGAACTACAACGAGATCAGCTGGAACTCTGACCACCGCATCATGCTCGGCTTCGCGGACGGCACCTTCCGCCCGAACGCATCGGTCAACCGTGCGCAGCTGGCAACCTACCTGTACCGCGTGGCTGGTCGCCCCGCAGTGAACGCACCGGCTGTTTCGCCGTTCAGCGACGTTCCGACCAACCACCCCGCGTACAAGGAGATTTACTGGCTGAGCCAGCAGGGCATCAGCGGTAGCGACTTCCGCCCCCTGGAGGCCGTCACCGAGTCCACCATGGCTGAGTTCATGTACCGTGCGGCCGGCTCCCCGGCACAGGCTCAGGGCGGCTACGCGTCCCAGGCCCTGGCATGGGCTGCCTCCAACGGCATCGGTACCGGCTCGACCTCCTCGGCAGCCATCACCCGCGACGCAATGGCAGGCTACCTGTACATTTACGCGAACTAGGCTCGCACCCCTTAACGCAAAAAGAACCGCCCCGTTCCTGAGGTTCAGGAACGGGGCGGATCTTTATAGGTTTAGCTCAACGCTAGACCAGGCTTAGAAGGTCCTAGGCTTAGAGGGTCTGGGTGGGGTATTCCACGGCCAGGGGCTCCGGAGCTGCCGGAGCGTTCTTTGCCTTCAGAGCTGCCAGGCGAGCGTCCAGCTCGGTGTCGCGCTCCATCTGGTCCAGGGTGTTGAACTGAGCGTCCAGGGAGGAAGCTGCCAGCTCCTGCTGACCGATGACGCGTGCCTCTTCGCGGCGAACCTTCTCTTCGAAGCGGCTCATCTCGCTGGTCGGGTCCAGAACGTCGAACGCCTTCAGAGCGTCGTTCACCTGGGTCTGAGCTGCTGCGGTCTTCTGACGTGCGGTCAGCTCATCGCGCTTGTACTTGACCTCTTCAAGCTTGGAGCGCATCTTCTCCAGGCCGTCCTTGAGCTGGTTGACAACCTGAGTCTGAGAAGCCAGCTGAGGCTCAACAGCCTGTGCAGCCTTCTCAGCCAGCAGCTGCTTGTTCAGAGCGATCTTAGCGAGGTTGTCGAACTTGTCAGCGTTGGCAACGTCGCCAGCTGCGCGGAACTCATCAGCCTTGTTAGATGCAGCCAGAGCCTTGGTGCCCCACTCCTGAGCGGTCTTGACGTCCTCAGCGTGGTCCTTTTCGAGCAGTCGCAGGTTGCCGATGGTCTGTGCTACTGCAGCCTCCGCCTCGCGGATGTTGTTGGTGTAGTCACGGACCATCTGGTCCAGCATCTTCTCCGGGTCCTCGGCTGCATCAATCAGAGCGTTGATGTTTGCCTTAGTGAGCTGTGCAATACGGCCGAAGATGGTCTGCTTAGCCATAATCTCCTACTTTCTGTTCCACGGGCTGCGGGGGAGCACTACGCTCCTCGTGAGCCGTGCCCGTATAACTAATTATGTGGCAGATTTCTGGGTGCATGCTGTGAAAATGATGCACGCCTGATTTCTGCAACCTAAACTTTTGGTAAATTGCCTCGGGTGCTTTCCAACTGGGGAAGAAAGCGGTGAGGCGAGCTACGTACCCCGCCGGTCAGCCTGCAGAAAAACCTGTGAAAAACCAACCGGCAGGATTTGTAGCGTGGAGGCGGTTAGAAGCTGCCGCCGTCACCGCCGCCGCTACCCCAATCGCCGCCTCCGCTGAAGCCGCCGCCCCAGCTACCGCCGCTACTACCGCCACTGCTGTGGCCGCTACTGCTACCCCAGCTACTGGTGCCGGAGTTAATGGCGGTCATCAGAGCGCCCAGCAGCAGGCCCTTCGCCAGGTCGCCACCGAAGCCGCTACCGCCTCGGTCGTTCTGGTTGTTGTAGTAGTTGCCGACCTCGCTCTGAGCGCGGTTCTGTGCATCGGTCGCCTTCTGGATCGCCATATTGGCTTCCTTCATAGCGTTCAGCGGATCCGAAGAAGCCAAGCGCTGAGCCTGACCCAGGTGACGCTCCGCCTCAGAAACAGCGGTCAGAGTCATCGGGCCCACCGCAGCGCGGCGGTTATTGATGTAGCTACGCGCACCGTTCACCGCAGCGTACGCAGAACGCATCGTACGATCCAGATTCTGCGAAGCCGCGCGAGAACGCTCGCGGGTAGCACGCATATTGGTCATCGCCTTATCCAGCTCAGCGGAGAGCTGACGCAGCTGGTTCGCCAGAGTCAGCGGGTCATTCGGGCGAGCCGAAGCGCTCTGGTTGACCTGGTTGAGCACCGCCTCCATACCGGCGGCGACCGCACCCAAATCATCGCGACGCTGAGACGCCGCGAGGCTCTTCGCCTCCGCCACGTCACGCTGAATGCTCAGCAGGTCGGTGCTCAGACCCAGCTGAGCCTGCTCCAGCTCCTGCGCGCGGGTATTGACCGCAGCACCCAGAGCCTGAATCTGCGAAGCAGCTTCCTCTGCGGTGCGCAGGTGAGCAACCGCCTCCGAACGGGCAGTAGCAACGGTAGCCTGAGCCTTCTCAACCTCAGCAGCGCACAACACCATGTTCGAGTCCAGCAGGGTAGGAGTCTTCGAAATGGGCTCCAAAGCGCTGGGCAGGTAACGTTCCTTCAAAGCGCGGTACTGGGCGGCAATCTCCTCCACCGAGGCACGCAACTGCGGCAGGCGCTGAGCCAGAGCCTCAATAGCCTGTGGTGCCTCCTGCTCCAGGTTACGCAGCTGAGCCAGCTTAGCGTCCTGCTCCTGAGCAATGCGGGTGACTTCCTGAGAATTATCGATAATCTCAGTCAGCCACGCACGCTGTTCAGCTTCGGTATCGGGAATGCTGTCGGTCAGAAGCTGCTGACGCTGGAAGGACTTACGCATCAGATCCTCAGCACGCGCAATCTCCTGCGCGAACTCAGCGACCTGCTGGTCCGTGTACTGGGCGCGCGCAAACTCCAGCTCCTGCTTCGCGTGGCTCATCGTGGTATCAGCCTGCAGCAGGGCGCTACCTGCTCGGGTACGCAACTCTTCCAGCGGAACCTCGGGAATGGGGGAGTAGTTACGAGGCGCACCGTAGGAACGCTGAGGCTGCTGCTGAGCGTTCTTCTTCTTGCGGCGGCGGTACATCGCGTAACCGCCGGCACCAACAGTCGCTGCCGCACCCACACCGAGCACACCGGTCACCACGCCAGAAGAGCTACCGCCCTTCTGAGCCTCGATACCCTCAATCGCGGCAAGAGCCGCACCCGAATAATCGCTATTCTGCAGCTTCGGTTTGATGTAGTTCTGGTACACCTTCGTCTGCTGATCGCTCGACAGGGTCTTCGTGCTACCCGCCAAGAAATACGCCTGGCGAGTCTCAGTAGCAATCACCAGCACCACATCGGCAGAACCCCAGTTGTTCTTCGTGGCAAGCGCCTTCGTCCAGCTCGAAGAAGTAGACGGGTTCTCAAACTTATCGATGGTCACCACATGCAAATCCACGTTGTGCTTCTTCGACAGCGCCGAAATCTTAGACTTTAGGGTAGCGGTATCACCCAAAGACTTCGTGGAATCGTACACGGTGGTGCCCGTAATCTGCATCGGGTCAGCAGCCTGCGCCGACGTGCTCAAAAATGCAGAACCAGCCGGCAAAACCACCGGGGCACAAGAAAGACCTGCCGCCAGCACTGTGGCACCCAAGATAGTGCGCAGGCGAGGGCGTGCGGGACGAATCTGACGCGCAAAGGCGTGCTCGGTCATGGTCTTTCCTCCGTTGTCGTGAAGTATGAATGGACCTGCACTTCACGGCGTGCTTGTTCAACGCACACCTTAGTGCTGGTCACATTATTAGTGTAGCGGTGGCACACGGGCACAACGGCACAGATACGAGAATATTGCGCCGCTGTTTGCCGACCGTTTACCGACTTCCCAGGCTTTATACAGGAAAGCCGGTATATAGGAAAGCCGGGGTCTAGCCTCACACCAGACCCCGGCCCACCGGCTATTCAGCTAGTTAGCGTCGACGCGCAATCTGCAGATTGCTCATCAGATGCTCCACCACCTCCGCGGCATCAACATCGTGGATACTCTGTGCTACGCCGTTCACCACCTGCACCCGCGAAGACGAGGCGAACATCCAGCCTAAGAACTGCACAGTATTCAGCAACCTAGAACTGCGATCTGCCTGCTCCCGCATCTGCGACCACAGGATGCGGGGGACCGGCACGTCACGACCCCTATACTCCCGGGAGCTAGCGTGAGCCTCCAGAAGCTCAGCGAGCGCCTCAATATTTTCGCTCAGCTCCTTCAAATCCTCATCCGCGGCAGAGGGACCGACGAAATGCCGATCAACCAGGCTCAAAGGCATGTAACCGCTACAGCTACTCACCCACGCCAGCTTCAACCGTAGATTCTGCAGACGAAGCACCTGCCGTAGAAGCCGCGAATGGGTGCGCAGCACTGACAACGGCATGGAAGATAACCTTTTCTCCTCCGAAAGCAGACCCTCGGCACCCTCCCCGGAAAACGCCTTATACGGATCCGAGACGCCCACCAGAAGCACCGGTCCCTCGTAGTGAACGAACGCCAGAACCTCGGGCACACTCGAGAGGGAACGGATGCGCTCGCCAATGGTCGGAAGATCCTCCCCATCGGGGGCGTACTGTTCGCGGCTGAACATCAACGTCTGGATAGGCTGCTCGGCAAGGTCGGGCGAGTCATGAGCAAGCGCCCGCAAATCGGTCACAACCTCCGCCAGAACGCCGTCCTGCTCAACCTGCAGAAGCTCCTGGAGAAGCTCAACGACAGAGCGAGCCTGCAGGGTCAAAACAGCGGCGCAGAACTCCGCATCCTGAAGCTCAAGACGTACCTTCTCCAGGCGCTCTTCCAGTGTGGACTGCACGCCCTTGAGCTCAAACTCGCTCAGCAGTTCCGGGCGGAGCATGCGGTGCGTACCATCCTCGCCAGGACGGTAGAAAAGCTCGCTAAACTCCAACGTAGACTGCACACCCTTCAACGCCCGCTCTCGCAACTCGGGCAGAACGTCAAAGGCAACTTCCGCCATCTCATTCCAGACCTTGGCCTCATCGAGATTCGAATCCTTACGAACAGTCTTCTTCCAGGTCTCGGCAAGCTGCATGGCGCGATCAAAATCGCTCAGCTCCACAAAAGCCGCCAGCTTTTGCGCGCTCTCACGCAGATAACGCACCGCATACAGGCGGTCGCTCAAAGAATCCGGGAGAGTATCCTCCAGCAGGCGCCAACGGAAGGTACGCTCAAAGCACTCCTCGGTCAGGCTAATGACGGCGGCGCTCAAAGAGAGCGCGTGATCACGGGCAAAAGCGAAAGAGCCCGGGGTATCCGCCAGACGAGGCAGGGACGTGTAGAACTCCAGCGCCCCGCTCAGCTTCAGTCGAGACTTCCGAATCGTCTCTTCCAGCTCGGCGGCAAGCACCGCGCGGTCAGCCTGGGCAGTCTCCTTGAAGCTGTGTAGCGGGGAAACCTGCGCACGCTCCAGCGTCTGCAGGTTCATGACCGCACGCATGAGGTAGTTCTCCAGGATCCTGACCTGCTCCCAGCGCTGACGCTGATTCAGCGGAACATGATTCTCCTGCGTGCCGACCAACAGATGCTGCGGCACACCGCTAATCGACGGCAACGCAAAGACCTCATCCTCAGATTTACTGGCAGAAAGCACCATGGGGTAGCGGCTGCGCTGTGCGTTCTCTAGAGGGGGAATGAGCTTGAAGTTGGTGCTCAAAGAGAATGGGTCGGAGGGTGCCGGGTTACTCTTGGGAGTCTGCTGGGCGGCCTCCTGTTGCGGGCGCTTTTCAGGCTGCGCCGGGGTGTTCTGGGGCATGCTCTGTTGCTCCTGGCTTTCTGCTGAATGGTTCTGCCCCGAAGATGAGTCGGCGCTGCCCGCCTGCATTGGCTCCAGTGGGGACGGTGCCGCCACCGGCTGAGGAGGCTGAGGCGAGGGCGCCTGAATCTGCTGGGGGAGCGGGGACTGCGCCTGGGGCGTTGCAGATACCGGGGCCTGCGCGGGGTTCGGTACCTGGTTCTGAACAGGATCCTGCACCGACTGCTGATCGCTACTGCTGGGCTGTGCCGGCTTCGGCTGGTAGTGCATCGGGTAGCTCACCGCGCCCTGTACCTGCTGAGGCGGCATCTGCTGAGGCGGCATCTGCTGATTGGATACCTGCTGATTCATCGCCTGGTTCTGCTGCTGCTGTTGCAATACCTGCCGCCTAATCTCACGCGCGCGACGGCGCGACGGGCTCAACGACGCAAACAACGCCACCGCCGCGCAGATCAGTACAAACAAAAGTAGCGCGTACAGGCGGGTTGCGCCATCCAGCGAAGATGCCACCGCCGGTAGGGTCGGCAGCGCGCCAACAAGAGCGAAAACAGCAGAAATAATCCTCATGACTTCACCATAACCCAGCTGGCTCCTGAACGCCCCCGGTACCGTTGCCTTACCGCATACTAAAAGGGAAGTAGCCGGGGTGCCGGGTGCTCTCCGCCAGCGCCTCCCGCACCCGCGTCACAGTTAAAAGACGATGCGGCGCAAGCCCTCATGCAGGGGCTCACGCCGCATCGATCATCACTCAACTCACTATCACACCCGGGTCGGTCCTCACACCGACCCTTCGGGACATACTGGGGATTCTCGCCCCTCCGGTGCAGGGCTCTCATCTCCTGCTCCGGAAAACTATCAAACTTTATGCGCTACCTGCCGGCGGTCAATGCGTGGGTGGCAAGCGGCTGCGCCAGCTCGGAGGCCTTCTCTGCACGATGACGGCGGTACACCATTCCCGAGCAACAAGCCACAATACCCGCACCGATACCGATGGAGCTTGCCAAGACCGCACAGAAAATCAGGGTTCCGATCATCATGGGTTTCTCCTCGTGTTTGTCCTTTGCATTGGTTTTCGTTCCTAGGTGTTTTCTCGTTCCTACGTGTCTTCAACATTACGGACCGACTCTGTGCTGAAGCTGTGTATGCGGACGCATCATGCTGTGTAAACCGTGGAGAAAAACTGGGCGCTTTAAAAGAGCAGCCTGAGAGCGACGAAAAATAGCGAACAAAGCCTAGAAAATAACGCTAACTTCTGCGGGATGGTAGAGCGCCCCATGCCAGTGAATCTGCACCGAGTGAAAAAAATGGGAGAAATTCCCAGGGAACTCCCCGAAAACCAACAGCGAAAAGATATCGAACGCCCTAAAACACCCTCTACAGTAGAAAGATAGCGTGCGCCCAGGGTGACGCATACGCACGACTTCTAGGAGAGCTCATGACTCAAAACAACGGATGGTCTTACGGCGGCAATGACGGCGTCACGGACGCAACCCGTCCCATGCAGAACGTGAACGGACAGACAGGCTACCAGTCCGCAAACCAGCAGCAGGGTCAGAACGCATACCCGCAAGCATATGCTTCTCCCGGCTACACCTACCCTCAGGCAGCTGCCGCTCAGGTTGCTGCGGCACAGTCTGCGCCCCAGGACACCAACAATAACAAGCGTTACGGCGCAGGTGTTGTGCTCACCGCAGCTCTGCTCGCAGCCCTCGTTGGCGGCGGCGTCGGTGCGGGCGTCGGAGGCGGCATCGCGGCATCGAATAACAGTTCCACCAGCTCATCCTCCCGCGGCTCCGTTAGCTCCAATATCAGCAACTCCTCCACCGTGGCAGGCGTAGCAGAAACCGCGAAGAAGGTCCTGCCCTCTACCGTGACTATTGTTGCTTCGAACGGTTCCTCCTCCGGCGGCGGTAGTGGCGTCATCCTCGACAAGGAAGGCCACATCCTCACCAACCACCACGTGGTCACCCTCGAATCTTCCAGGGAAGCATCCACCATTGAGGTGCGTCTGAGCGATGGCACCGTGCGCACCGCATCCGTGGTGGGCCTGGACGCAGCCGCTGACCTGGCGGTCCTGAAGATTAGCCCCTCCGGCCTGGACCTGCAGCCCATCACCTGGGGCGACTCCTCCAAGCTGGTCTCCGGCGAGGCCGTGGTTGCCCTCGGCGCGCCGTATCGCCGTAGCGAATCGGTGACCTCCGGCGTGGTGTCGAACGTCAACCGTGTGCAGCCGGCTGACGCAAAGGGCCAGAACTACATCCCCATGATTCAGGTTGATGTGCCCATCAACCACGGTAACTCCGGTGGCCCGCTGGTGAACCTCAAAGGCGAACTGGTCGGCATCAACGCACAGGGCCAGGCAAGCCAGGACGGTGGTGCCGCTGACGGTATGGCGTTCTCCATTACCTCCAACTACGCCAAGCGCATCTCCTCCGAGATCATCGCCAAGGGCAAAGCAACCCACGGCTACCTGGGCGCGAGCGTGAAGAACAGCCCCGCAGACACCGGTTCGGGCTCCTCCAAGCTCATCCCCGGTGGCGTTGAAATTGCCTCGGTGGAGTCTAATAGCCCCGCCGCAAAGGCAGGTCTGCGCTCCGGTGACGTAGTGATTGAAGCCGACGGTCACGCCGTGAATAAGAGCGAAGAGCTCAACGGTACCGTTCGTGCCGCGGCGGCAGGCTCCGACTTGAAGCTGAAGGTCAAGCGCGGCTCCTCCACCCAGGACATCACCGTGACCCTGGGCGACGCCGACAGCCAGAAGTAAATAGCCAGAAGTAAAACGCACTCTGCTCCTGAACAGGTAGAAGCGCGATTGGGAAACACCCGCTCAGCCGACTCTACCGTTCAGCAGGACTAACCGCTCAGCAAGAGTGCCACCTGGCGTAACGAAGAAGCTCCCACCCCGTATCTGGGGTGGGAGCTTCCTTTCGTTAGTACAGCAAAATGCATTGGTGCCGCAGAGCGGGGGTGGGTCAGGCGCCCTCAAGAACCTCGCCCACGCGCTTCTGCAAAGCCGGGATAACCTCCTGCTCGAACCACGGGTTCTTCGCCTGCCACCTAAAATTCAGCGGCGAAGGATGCACCAGCGGCAGAAACTTAGGAAGATAAGACTCCCACGCACGAACTGTCTCCGTCAGGTTCTTCTGCGCCTTCGGGGCGTGCACACCATCCAGGTAGTGCTTCTGAGAGTACGCGCCCACCAGCAGAATCAGCTGAACGTTCGGCATGAGCTCGAGCAGCTGCGGATGCCACTTCGGCGCGAAATCCTTACGCGGCGGGTTATCGCCGTGCGCGCCCTTACCGGGATAGTAGAAATCCATTGGCAGCAGCGAAATCAGCTCGGGGTTATAGAACTGCTCATCCGTCACGCCCATCCACTCGCGCAGCTTCACACCGCTTGGGTCATTCCACGGGATGCGGCTCTCCTGCGCGGTGCGCCCAGGCGCCTGACCAATCACCACGATGCGCGCCTTCGGGGACGCCGAATAGACCGGCTCCCAACCCTGCTCCGTGAACTCCCTATTCTGCGGGTCCTGGCGAATCTGCTCAGCCAGGGGAGGGCGCGTCTCCAGAATCTGCTGAACCAGAGGCCCCGACAGATTATGGTGCGCAACAGCCATGCTAGATGGCGCCTCCCTCAAAACCGTTCTGACGCCACGCCTCAAAAATTGCGATAGACGCAGAATTAGCCAGGTTCAGCGAACGGCGGCCCGGCTTCATCGGAATCTTCACGCGCTCGGTCACGTGCGGGTCCTGCTGAACCTCAGCGGGCAGACCCACCGACTCCGGGCCAAACATGAACACGTCACCCGGGCGGTACTCAATATCCGCATACGAGGTCGAGGCTGTCGTCGTGAACGCGAAAACACGCTCCGGGGCAAGGGCCTCCCACGCGTCCTCAAGGGTCTCGTGCACCGTCACCACCGCGAGGTCGTGGTAGTCCAGACCGGCACGGCGCAGGTGCGCGTCATCAAAGTTGAAACCCAGCGGCTTCACCAGGTGCAACTCAGCGCCGGTAATCGCCGCCAAACGGATAGCGTTGCCGGTATTGCCGGGAATTTCAGGGGTATAGAAAAGAATCTTGAACACGTTCCTAAGTGTACCGCGCAGCCTACGGGTAGCATCGGGAGTAGCGCCCGCCGACCCACCCACTCGTGAACACGCCTAGAACAGCCCGGACAGGGCGCGATAAAATAAGCGAGGCGAAAGACCGCCGAACAACCCAGCAGGAGGAACCATGAGCGCAGAAACCAACCGTCAGAACGGCCGCGTCTACCTCGACCACGCCGCCACCACCGACGTACTGCCCGCCGCCATCGACGCCATGGTCGAACAGATGCGCAACGGCGGCAACCCCTCCTCCCTGCACGCCGTAGGACGCGACGCCCGCGCCACCGTCGAGTACGCCCGCGAACGCATCGCCCGCGCCATTGGCGCCGACCCCGCCGAGGTTATTTTCACCTCCGGCGGCACCGAGGCGGACAACCTCGCGGTCAAGGGTATCTACTGGAAGCGCCGCGAAGAAGACCCGCAGCGGACCCGAATTCTCGTCTCCTCCATTGAGCACCACGCTGTGGAAGAAACCTGCGAATGGCTAGAAAAAGCAGAAGGTGCACAGCTCGAATGGATCCCCGTGGACGAGCACGGCAGCGTCAACCCGCAGACCGTTCGCGAGCTCATCGAAAAGAACCCCGAAGACGTTGCGCTCGTGACCGTCATGTGGGCGAACAACGAGGTCGGTACCGTACAGCCCATCCCCGAAATTGCCGCTATCGCCGCAGAATACGGTATTCCCGTGCACTCGGATGCGGTGCAGGCGTTCGGTGCGGTGCCCATCGACTTCCACACCAGTGGCGTGGCGACCCTCGCGATTTCCGGCCACAAGATTGGCGGTCCCATGGGCATTGGCGCGCTGGTTGCAACCCGCGCCGTGCAACTGACCCCCGTGCTCCACGGCGGTGGTCAGGAACGCTCCGTGCGTTCCGGCACCATCGACGCGCCCGCCATCGCGGGTTTTGCGGAGGCCGCCGTGCACTCGGTCCAGCACCTGGAAGAGGAATCCGCCCGCATCGCCGCGCTACGTAACGAGCTCGTCGCGGCAATTAGCGCGCTCATCCCGCAGGCACACCTGAGCGGCGAAAACCCGCTCACCGAAGAATACCCCGGCCAGAAGCGACTGCCCGGCAACGCCCACTTCACCTTCGAAAACGCCGAAGGTGACACCCTGCTTTTCCTGCTGGACATGCAGGGCATCAGCAGCTCCACCGGATCCGCCTGCAACGCCGGGGTGACCCGCCCCTCCCACGTGCTCATGGCAATGGGCATGGACGAAGACACCGCCCGCAGTGCCCAGCGCTTCACCCTCGGCCACTCAACCACCGGCGCCGATATTGCGCGCCTCATCGCGGCACTACCCGCTGCCTACGAACAGGCCGCGAAAGCAGGATTGTCCTCGCAGCTGCCGGATGCCTCCCGCTGGCACTAGAAAACCAGAAGAGAAGATACCAACCCGCTCTCAGCCTGCAATCTCAGCGTTCGCTGAGGGCGGGCTGAGGGTGCACTGCCCAATATCCCGCCGAGCCCCTGCGTACAATGGATAGCTACAGTAACGGAAAGCGCGCCCACACAGGGCACGCTCCGAACGTTCCTAGAGGCTCAACACAACAGAAGGATAGGCAGTGAAAATTCTTGCAGCTATGAGTGGCGGCGTTGACTCCGCAGTCGCCGCAGCCCGCGCCGTAGACGCAGGACACGAAGTAGTCGGCGTTCACCTCGCCCTATCCCGCATGCCCGGCACCCTGCGCACCGGCTCCCGCGGCTGCTGCACCCTCGAAGACTCCATGGACGCCCGCCGCGTCTGCTCCCAGCTGGGCATCCCCTTCTTCGTCTGGGACTTCTCCGAACGCTTCAAGGAAGACGTGGTCGACGACTTCATCTCCGAATACGAAGCCGGACGAACCCCCAACCCCTGCATGCGCTGCAACGAAAAGATCAAGTTCGCCGCGCTGCTCGAACGCGCCCTCGCCCTCGGCTTCGACGCCGTGGTGACCGGCCACTACGCCCGCGTCATCACCACCGAAGACGGCAACCGCGAACTGCACCGCGCCGCCGACTGGGCGAAGGACCAGTCCTACGTGCTCGGCGTGCTCACCCACGAACAGCTCAAGCACGCCTGGTTCCCCCTGGCTGACACCCCCTCCAAGGCACAGGTACGTGCGGAGGCGGCAGAACGCGGCTTCTCTGTGGCGAAGAAGCCGGACTCCTACGACATCTGCTTCATCCCCGAAGGCGACACCCGCGCCTGGCTGGGCGACCACATCACAATGCGCCCCGGCCTCATCAAGGACACCCACGGTGAGGTGCTCGGCGAGCACCCCGGCGCGCAGGCGTACACCGTGGGCCAGCGTAAGGGCCTGGCGTTGGGTCGCCCCGCTGCCGACGGTAAGCCCCGCTTCGTGCTGGAGGTGCGCCCCAAGGAGAACGAAGTCATCGTTGGCTCCCGCGAGCTGCTTGCCGTGCACGAAATCCGCGGTATCCGCGCCACTTGGGCTGGCGTGCCCGTGGAGCAGGCGGCACGCTTCCTGGAAGAGCCCGCACAGCTGGGCGCTTGCAGTGAAGAGTTCGAGGTGACCGCGCAGGTCCGCGCGCACGCCGACCCGGTCCGCGCCAAGGCGCACATGACCTGGGCGCCCGACCCCGAATCTGAAGAAGAAGGCGCACTGCGCCTAGAAACCGTGGTGCGACTGCTGGACCCGCTCTCCGGCGTAGCACCCGGTCAGACCATGGTGCTCTACCAGGGCACCCGCGTGCTGGGCCAGTCCACCATCGCCCGCGCCTACTCGCTGGACCGCGAAGACATTCAGGAAACCCTGGGCGCTTAGCTTCTCTACCAGCGCCGACTAGCCGCTCAGAATAGCCACACTCAGCTGTTCCCGCCCCGTTGCCGCAGCCGCATCATACTGCTTGAGCGCAACGCACAGAAGACCACAACCGAACTGAGGAGAGACCGATGACCCCCGAAAACACGTCCTGCGAATTTGACCCCCACGCCACCTCCATGGGCGATGAAGTCGCACCGGAGGTCTACGAGGAGCTCTTCGCCATGCGCCGCTCCATCGACAACTTCGACGCAGCGCTGGTGCACATCCTCGCGGAGCGTTTTCAGGCGACCAAGCGCGTGGGCATCCTGAAGGCTAAGCACAACCTGCCCGCCGGCGACCCCGGTCGTGAAGAGGCGCAGATCGCTCGCCTGCGCGCCATGGCAAAGGAATCCAGCCTGGATCCGGAGTTCGCGGAGAAGTTCCTGAACTTCATTATTTCTGAGGTGATTCGCCACCACGTGCGCATCGCAAACGAGCAGGCTGAGCAGGACGGCGAGGCAACCGAAGCTGAGAAGTCCGAAGGCTAGTAACGCGCTACTTTCGCGTCGCTACGTTTGAATTTGTACGTTATCTAATCCCTCTGGATAAACCCCTATGCCCGCTCAATCTTCCAACCGCCAGAACGCCCGCACCGAACCTGTGCCGGAGCGCCTGCTGTTGCCCGGTGAGTACCGCGCCCCCGAGGGGGACGAGCTGACCGAACAGGACCTCACCGCGCTCGCTACGGAGCGTCCGCTGGTACGTGCCAGCGGACTGGGCGATTTTCCCGGTGACGATTTGGGCGAGGCGATGTCCCGCGTGGAGGGCGAGCTGGGCTCCCCGCACCTGCCGTTCCTGCCGCACCTTCCGGCGTTGGGTTGGAAGAGCACCCCGCTGGCACGCACGCTGGCGATGTGCGAGGGACTCGCCTTTGACGGTGCCTCGTTTGGCTGGCGCATGGTGCATAGCGGCGGCAGGGGAGCACGCGAGTCTGCCCTGGCGCAGGATCGTCTGCTCTCGGACATCAACCTTCTCGCTGATCGCGTGGGTGTGCAGAAGAAACGTTTCGGCTCCGGACAGGACACCGCCCCGGTGTATAAGATTCAGCTGGTTGGTCCGCTGACTCTTGCCGCCAGCATCTACCTGCCCGGCGGTGAGCGTGCCATCAGCGATGCCGGTGCGAGCCGTGACCTGCTGGAGTCTTTCCTGGAGGGCCTGGAGCGCTGGGTGGAGTCTCTGCGCGAGGCTCTGCAAGCTCCGCGGGCGCTGATTGCCGTGCAGCTGGATGAGTCGGAGTTTCAGCGTCTGCTGGAGGGTTCTATTCCTACGGTGAGTGGCTTCCGTTCGTTGCCTTCGCTGCAGCCTCACTACTATCAGCAGGTGTACCGCCGTGTGGCGGAGCGTTTCGCGGAGCTGAACCTGCAGCTCATCCTTGATGTGGATGGCACCGCGCTCAAGCCGGTGCAGGAGCTGAAGCTGCTGAGCCAGGCGCGTCCTACCCTTGATGCTTTGGCACTGGTAAAAGCTATGCAGGTTGAGGGCGCTACTCCCTGCGCTTTGCTGTTGCACCCGGACCGTGCTCGTCCGAAGGGCCCCGGCATGTTGCAGGTTCCGCCGCTGAGCGACCCCCGTTCGTGGGAGCCTGTGGCGCAGCTGCTGGAGGCGCAGGCTCAGCTGTGGCTTCCGGTGGTGACCTCTGCGCGGGTGCCGGATCAGGTGCGCCGCCTGTACAGCCTGTGGCGTGAGGTTGGTCTTGAATCTGCCCAGCTGAGTGCGGTGGGTTTGATGCCTGATGAGCGTATTCAGCGCGGTTCCGCGTCTGCTGGGTTGGTCTCGGGCACAGTGAGTGTGGTGGATGCCACGGCTTCCCTGGCTCGTGTGACAGAGTGTGCCCGTGCATTGGCTGAGTGCGCGGTATGATTAGAGAATCAGCTTTTTATATAAGTATTTACGACAAATCTTTAGGGAGGTACTGTGAGCGCAAGCGACGCACACACCATTTTGGTGGTTGATGACGATGATGCTCTGGCAGAAATGATTGGCCTCGTGCTCGCGCAAGAGGGCTTTAACGCTGTTTTTTGCGAAAATGGCGGCCGCGCTTTTGAAACTTTTATGCGCTCCACTCCCGATTTGGTGCTTTTGGATTTGATGCTTCCTGGCATGAACGGTATTGAGGTGTGCCAGCAAATTCGCCGCTCTTCTAATGTGCCGATTATTATGTTGACCGCTAAAAGCGACACTGAAGATGTTGTTAAGGGTCTTGAAGCTGGCGCTGATGATTACATTGCGAAGCCTTTTAAGCACGCTGAATTGTTGGCGCGTATTCGTACTCGTTTGCGTCCGCGTGAGAGCCGCCAGCTGGTTGTGTCTATTGGCGATATTGTCATGGATATGGATGGCCGTACCGTCAAGTACCACAGCACTGAGGTTCCGATGACTCCTCTGGAGTTTGACCTGCTGGCTGCGCTGGTGCGTCACCCGGGTCAGGCGTTGAGCCGTCAGGAACTGCTGGACATGGTCTGGGGTTACACTGATGTGAGCGATTCGCTGGTAAACGTGCACGTCCAGCGTTTGCGCGCTAAGTTTGATGAGCTGGGTGCAGATCGTTTTATCCAGACGGTTCGTGGCGTTGGCTATAAGATTCCGACCGAGCTGGTGGGATCTTCCGGTAGCTAATCGGAACCTATTCATAGGCGAAGGGATAACCTGATTGTCTGTTGCGAAGTCGAGCCATGAGCACGGCGCTTTGACGGCGGAGGCGGTAGCCTCCGCCTCTTCGCGTACCCGCACTTCCAAGCCGCGTAATGCGAAAAAGCAGAATAGTAGGAGCCTGATGCAGCGCGCTCAGCGTCTGTGGAAGGAATCTCTGCAGTTCCGTGCTCTGGGAACCGCGGGCATCATGATGTTCCTGAGCTTCTTGATGGTGGGTTGGTCCTTGTCGAGCCAGATTGCATCGAGTCTTTTTGAGAATCAGAAGAGCCAGGCGTTGGCGGAATCAGAGAGTGGTTTCCGCAACGTTCAGAGCGTGCTGGACTCCTCTGAAGCCCGTAGTGACAGCGAGATTCGTCGTAATGTGAGCCGTACCCTGACCGTCTTGGACGCGGGTAGCTCGGGTAAGCGCAATTGGATTCTTGTGCCTTTGGAAGGTCAAGGTAAGCAGGGTTTTATTCCTGAGCAGAGCAGTAATAATTCTTTGAATTCTTCGAGTATTCCGAATGATTTTAAAAAAACTGTTCGTGATAAGGACGGTATTTTCTGGCAGACCTCTACGGTGACTACTGTCGAAAATAATCGTGAGCGCACCTATCCGGTGCTTATCGTCGGTACACATATTTCTATTTCTCAGAACCCTAATTACGGTTTGTTCCTTGTGTACGATATGACGGATTCTTCCGCCACGATTGCGCATATTAACTTTGTTCTTTTTGGTGGTTTCTGTGCACTGCTTACTGTGGTGCTTTCTGTGGTGTGGATTGTGACTCGTTTTGTGGTCCGCCCGATTACGCAGACCGCTATTACGGCGGAGAAGCTGGCTGCTGGCGACCTGGATCAGCGTGTGTCTGTACACGGTGAGCATCAGGCGGCGCGTCTGGGCTATTCCTTCAACCTGATGGCTGACTCGCTGCAGGAGAAAATTGTTCAGCTGGAGCGCCTGTCGACTTTGCAGCAGCGCTTCGTATCTGACGTTTCTCATGAGTTGCGCACTCCGCTGTCGACGGTGCGTTTGGGTACTGAGCTGCTGTACGATTCGCGTGAGAATATGAACCCGATGCAGGTCCGTAGCGTGGAGCTTCTGCATGAGCAGGTGGACCGTTTCCAGTCAATGCTTTCTGATCTGCTCGAGATTTCGCGCTTCGATGCTGGTAGCGCAATGCTGACCATTGACACGGAAGACTTCATGCGTGTTCTCTCGAATATTTTGCAGGAGGCTCTGCCTCATCTGGAACGTACGCATACGAAGCTGAACGTGCATACGAGCCATGAGAGCATCATGGTGGATATGGACCGTATACGTATTGAGCGTGTGCTCCGTAACCTGCTGTACAACGCGATTGAGCACGGCGAATCCCGACCGATTGACGTGTACGTGGATGCAAACGCCACGAATCTGGGTATTGCGGTGCGCGACCACGGTATCGGCTTGTCTGAGGATGAAGCCGTTCAGGTGTTCAACCGTTTCTGGCGTGCTGATACTTCGCGTAAGCGTACCCTGGGCGGTACGGGTCTGGGTCTGTCGATTGCTGCTGAGGATGTGCGTCTGCACGGTGGCACGATTGAGGCGTGGGGCGAGAAGGGCCGCGGTGCTTGCTTCACGGTGAACCTGCCCTTGGTTCATGGCGCTCCGTTGGGTGAGTCGCCGGTTCTGGTGACGGGTGAGCCTGAGTCAAGCTCGCATCGTTCGGCGACGGCTAAGGATACGCTGCCCAATATCGCTCCTCGTACGGCTGCTGGGGGCGACCTCTAGAAGAGGCGCGGGGCCCTGGTCCCTGTCATGAAACGGGGGATTGGGGTCGGTGCGGTTGTATTTGCACTTATCCTTGCGTATTTGCACTGTTTACCCAGTACAATCAATGCAGATATATTTTCACGGTGTTGCTATTTCGCTGTGTTGATTCTTTCGCCGCGCTGCGATGGCCTGCAGTGGTAGCTGGTGATTGTTTGTCTTTGTTCGTATAGGAAGGTTAAGACCTCCATGTCTCACAGGGGTATTGTTTCTCGACGCGCCGCGCTGTCTTGGTGCGCGGTGTCTTTGGCGACGCTGATGAGCTCTTGCGCGGGTCTTCCTTCGAACGACCGAGTGACTCAGCACAGCAGTGGTCTGGACGTGAAGAGCGTTAATACTTCTCCGGCGCGTGCGCCGGGACCGCTGGCGGGCGCTACCCCCGAGGCGATTATTGAGGGCTTCGTGCGTGCTGGCGTGGATAGTATCGAAAATTATGCTGTGGCGCGCCAGTATTTGAGCTCTTCTTTTGCGGGCCGTTGGAATCCCTACGGTACGACTCGTGTGTACCGTAATACGGTGCAGCCGCGTAGTGATGATAGCGGAAACGCTGAGGGTACGTACCATGTGCGTTTTCAGCAGACTGCGACCGTGAATAGTCAGGGTATTACGAGTACCTTCCCTGAGGCTCAGACTGAGACTCAGGATTTCACCGTGGTCATGGAAGATAACCAGTGGCGTATTAGCTCCTGCCCGGATGGCTTGTGGCTGGATGGCACTGAGTTTGAGCGTGTGTTTAGCCCGTGTCGCCTGTATTTCTACGATCGTGCGTTCCGTTATGCTGTGCCGGATATCCGTTGGTTCCCGCATACGGACCGCTATTTTGAGTTGCTGGTGCGTACGCTGATGGCTGGCCCGGCGTCCTACCTGAAGGATGTTGCGTTCTCGGCGTTGAACGAGTCGATGAGCCTTGAGACGGCGACCATGAGCGATAACCAGGATGTGCTGGTTCGCCTCTCGGGTGAGCACCTGGACGATAACCGTTTGGCGCGTGTGCGTGAGCAGATTATGCACGGTTTGGAGAACTTCTCCGGTCTGGGTAAGACCGAGGTGTTCTACAACGGTACTTTGATTCCTGAGAACGCGCCGAGTGGCTTCTCTGCGGTGAAGCTGAACCCGGGTGTTCCTGCCCGCACGGTTGCTATTAATTCGAACGGCCAGATGGTGGCGCGTGATGATTATATGAGCAATGCGGGCGAGCAGCTGCTTCTGCGTGGCGTGAGCCAGTTGAGCTCCCCGGCGATGGGCTACACTGCGGATGTTTATGCATGCTTGGCGAATGATGCCGCGAGCCTGTACACGGTGTATCAGGGTACTGCCCGCCGCGTGTGGCAGAGTACCGCGCTGACTGCCCCCAGTTTTGACGCGTACGGTTGGGTGTGGGCTGCCGATGGTACGGGCGTTGTGCGTGCATTCAAGCCGGACTCTGAGGACGCGAATGAGCGCGAGCGCGGCGTGGATATTGGTCTGTCGTGGCAGCGTAATTTGAGTTTTACGAGCGTGAACGTTTCTCACGATGGTGCGCGCATGGCGATTGTGGCGTCTACTGAGGGTGCGTCGGCTGTGATTATTTCCGGTATTGTGCGTGATGATGCCGGCAAGCCTCTGCGCCTGACGGAGATGGTGCGTCTGAGCTCTTCGGTGACCCCGCGTAATGCCCGTTGGGCTGGCGACCAGAGTGTCGTGGTGGTGAACGTGAAGAACGGTGAGTCTGAGGTGATTTCCCTCAGCGGTGAAGAGACGAAGCTGGACCGTTTGGATGGTGTGATGACCATTTCGACGGCGGATAATACGTCGAACATTATTGCTCACCGTTCTGACGGTTCGTGCTACCTGATGGAGGAGCGCGGCTGGATCCGTTTGGATACGACGCTGCACGAGATTAGTTACGCCGGTTAGCCTGGGACACCGGGTATAGCGCGCGGAAAGGTTGCTTTCGGTGAGTTCAGGACAGCGTGGTTTGAACGAGCCCGTGAACGGGTCCCTGAGCAAGTCTCTGACCGGGCTTGCGGGCGTGCTCAAGAGTGCCGGCGGGTCTTTGGGTGAGGTTCTGATGCCGCGTACCTGCCCGTGTTGTGCGGTGCCGGTTGCGTATGGTGCGGGCTCGCCGCTGTGTGAGGCGTGTCTGCCGCAGCTGCATGCGGCGTTGGCTCGTGTGGAACAAGTACAGGTTCTGCAACCTTTGTCTTCTGGCGACTGCGCTACTGGCGGAGGTGCCCCTGAGGTACGTGCGGCATCCCGTTATGAGGGAATCATGCCGCGTGCGCTGCTGGCGTTGAAGAACGCGGGTCGCACTGATTTGTTGCCCCTGCTGGGCGAGGGCTTGGCGCGTAGCGTGTATGAGCTTCTGCGCGCTCGCCGGGAGGAGCTTCAGGCTGAACCCGGTTCTTCTGCGCCGGTTGAGGTTTTGCTGATTCCGGCACCGTCCTCTGCGCAGAGCGTGCGCCGCCGCGGCTATGCGCCCGCGAATCTTTTGGTGCAGGAGGCGGTGCGTCAGCTCAATCGGCGTCTGCCTGCCTCGGTGCGGGTGCGCGCTGTGGATGTTATCGGGTACGCTCCTCGCACGCGGCGGGGGAGCGGCGCCTCCATTATTTCTGACGCGCTTTCCCGTGCGCAGAACGAGCAGAAGGGCCTGGGCGCTGTGGGTCGTGCCGAGCGGATGCACGGTGCCTTGCGCGTCATGGAGCCTGCTCTGTGCGCGGGGCGGGTGAGCATTATCTGTGATGACGTGGTGACTACCGGCGCGACTGCCTCGGAGATGGTGCGTGTGCTGCAGGAATCAGGTTCGCGGGTGCTGGGCGTGTGCGCCGTTGCGGCGGTACCGAAAAAAGCTCAGATATAGCGTTTCTTGTAGTTAGTTGCAAGAGATACACGATTTTTAGCTGTTAAAGTTCGCAGACCGACGAATAGCTATTATTTGGGCTAAATATTTGTCATATCTAGTGATATAAACCATGTTTCGTACTAAAATAAATACAAGGGAACGGCATTGGAGTCGAACCCCCGTACCGGGTCCAACCGGACGCGGTATAAGCCCCCAACCTGGAGGGAATGATCGTGGAAGTCAACATCTACGGCCGCAATATCAAGGTCACCGAACGCCTGGAAGAATACGTGAACGACAAGGTTCAGAAGTTCGCGCAGCTCGGCGATAACGTGAAGGACATCGACGTCAAGTTCAGCAAGGACGGTCACCTGGGTGGCGAGTCCATCCGCGTTGAGATTACCGTTGTTGGTACCGGCCCTGTCCTCCGTTCCGAAGCCCAGGGTCACGACAAGTTCGCGGTCTTCGATGAAACCTACGGCAAGCTCCTGGAGCGTCTGCGCCGTGCACGTGACCGCCGCAAGCTGCACAAGCGCGGTGGCAAGCACCCCGTCTCCGTGGCGGACGCTACCGGCTCGATTCCCGTGGTTACCGAAGCAATTACCGAGATTCTGCTGCCGGATGTTCCGGTTGAAGAAGCAGCATTCGACAACAGCGAGGTTACCCTCGCCGACGAAGCCGCATCTCCCATCGAGATTCGCCACAAGAGCTTCAAGGGCGAGCGTCTGACTCCCGCAGAAGCTGTTGACCGTATGGAACTGGTCGGCCACGACTTCTACCTGTACATTGACAGCGAGACCGGCGCACCGGCTGCGGCATACCGCCGTAAGGGTTGGAGCTACGGCATCATTACTCTGGACAACGAGTAAAACTAACGTACCTGCTGAATGCTGAGGCGTAAGGCTCTTTAGGGGTCGTACTCAGCGAGCAGGCTCAAGACCCGGGTGGTCTGGGAACACACACCGTGTTTCTCCAGGCCCCCGGGTTTTTCTTTGCCTTCCACACATCTGTTTCTTTAGACGTTCCTTTAGACGGATGGGGCGGCTCCGCCTCAACCGGAGGGTGAAAGATTCGAGTGTCACCAAATGTCACCTCGTGGGCGCACAGCGTAAAAAAGAGCTCGGACGGGCGAATTAGGCGGCTCTGCCATACAATATGTAGGAAGGCCTCACCGCGCGCACTTTCGCGCGCCCTTGGTGAGGGTACCGAAACAAGCAAGGAGTAGAAGCTCAGTGGCATCTTTCTTGGAGAAAATCCTCCGAACCGGCGATAAGAGGGTTCTGCGACAGCTCGAAGCGTACACTAAGGCGGTGAACTCGCTCGAGGACAGCTTCGCATCGATGACCGATGAGGAACTGCGAGCGGAAACTGACAAGTTCCGCGAGCGCGTCAAGGACGGCGAATCCCTCGACATTATGCTGCCGGAGGCCTTTGCGGTGGTCCGTGAAGCATCCAAGCGTACCCTGGGCAAGCGCCACTACGACGTGCAGCTCATGGGTGGTGCAGCGTTGCACCTGGGCAATATTGCCGAAATGAAGACCGGTGAGGGTAAGACCCTCGTCGCGACCCTGCCCGCGTACCTGAACGCGCTCAGCGGCAAGGGCGTGCACATTGTGACCGTGAACGACTACCTGGCTGAGTACCAGGCGAACCTCATGGGTCGTGTGTTCCGCTTCCTCGGCATGGAGTGCGGTGTGATTCTGTCCTCCATGGAGCCGGACGAGCGTCGTAAGCAGTACGCCGCGGACATCACCTACGGTACGAACAACGAGTTCGGCTTCGACTACCTGCGTGACAACATGGCGTGGACCGTGGAGGAGCAAGTTCAGCGCGGCCACAACTTCGCCATTATCGATGAGGTGGACTCCATCCTGATCGATGAGGCACGTACCCCTCTGATTATTTCCGGCCCCGCAGCCGGTGAAGCTAACCGCTGGTACGCAGAGTTCGCGCGCATTGCCGCGACCCTGCTCAAGCGCGGTGAAGACTACGAAGTAGACGAGAAGAAGCGCACCGTCGGCATCCTCGAATCCGGCATTGACAAGGTGGAAGACCACCTGGGTGTGAAGAACCTCTACGAATCCAAGAACACCCCGCTCATTGGCTTCCTGAACAACTCCATCAAGGCGAAGGAGCTGTTCACCAACAACAAGGACTACGTGGTCATTGACGGCGAGGTCCTGATTGTTGACGAGCACACCGGTCGTATTCTGCCGGGCCGCCGCTACAACGACGGCATCCACCAGGCGATTGAGGCGAAGGAAGGCGTCGAAATCAAGCCTGAGAACCAGACCATGGCGACCGTGACCCTGCAGAACTACTTCCGCATGTACGACAAGCTGTCCGGTATGACCGGTACCGCGGAAACCGAAGCAGCAGAGTTCATGAACACCTACGAGCTCGGCGTGGTGCCCATCCCCACCAACAAGGGTGTGCAGCGCATCGACAACCCCGATAAGGTGTACCGCGACGAAATCGCCAAGTTCAAGGCAGTGGTCAAGGACATTAAGGAACGCCACGAGAAGGGCCAGCCGATTCTGGTTGGTACCGCAAGCGTGGAGAACTCCGAATACCTGTCCCGCCAGCTGGCGAAGGCTGGTGTGCGCCACGAGGTGCTGAACGCGAAGAACAACGAGCGTGAGGCAGCCATTGTTGCGCAGGCGGGCCGTAAGGGCGCCGTCACCGTGGCAACCAACATGGCTGGCCGTGGTACCGACATTATGCTCGGCGGTAACCCCGAATTTGAGGCCGTCGAGAAGATGCGTGAGCTCGGCCTGGACCCGAACACCAACTCCGAAGAATACGAGGCACGCTGGCCCGAGGTTCTGAAGGCCTGCGAAGACGCCGCTAAAGAAGAGCACGATGAAGTCACCAAGCTCGGTGGCCTGTACGTGCTCGGCACTGAGCGTCACGAGTCCCGCCGTATCGACAACCAGCTGCGCGGTCGTTCCGGCCGTCAGGGCGACCCGGGCGAGTCCCGCTTCTACCTGTCGCTGACCGACGAACTGATGCGCCTGTTCAACACCGGCATGGCAACCCGCCTCATGGCGGCAGCCCCCGAGGACTCCGCACTGGACTCCAAGATCGTTAGCCGCGCCATCGCTACCGCACAGGCAAACGTTGAGGGTCGTAACGCTGAGCAGCGTAAGAACGTGCTCAAGTATGACGATGTGCTCAACCGCCAGCGTGAAGCGATCTACAAGGACCGCGGCCGCATCCTGCACGGTGACGACCTGAAGGAACAGATTTCCGGCTTCGTGGACGAGGTGCTGACCACCATCATTGACGCCCGCGTCTCTGAAGGCCACGCCGAGGACTGGGACTTCGACGAGCTCTGGAGCGCCCTCAAGCAGGTGTACCCCATCTCCATCACCGTGGACGACCTCGCTGAGGACGCCGGCGACCGCACCAAGATCACTCGCGACCAGATCGTGAAGGAAGTCCTGGCGGACGCACACCTCATCTACGAAGAGCGCGAGAAGAGCGTTGGCGAAGAGAGCATGCGTGAAATCGAACGCCGCGTCATGCTGTCCGTCATTGGTGAGCGCTGGCCCGAGCACCTGTACGAGATGGAATACCTCAAGGAAGGTATCGGTCTGCGTGCGATGGCTCAGCGTGACCCTCTGGTCGAGTACCAGCGTGAAGGCTACGACATGTATCAGTCGATGCTCGGCGCGATCCGCGAAGAGACCGTGACCTACCTGTTCAACCTGGACCTGTCCAAGCAGCGTACTCAGGCTTCTGCCGTGCGCCTGGCTGAGCCTTCGCGCCCGAAGTTCCTGCAGTACTCCGCCCCGGATGAGGACGGTCACGAGCAGGTTCACGTGGAACGCTCGAAGGACAAGTAGCCTCAGCGTAAAAGCTGACGCACCGCAAAGCGTAAAAAGAGCATAAAGCACAACAGAGAGGGTGCGAATCCAAGACCGGATTCGCACCCTCTCTGCGTGTCTGTGCTTGTTTTTGTAGGGGCGTGTTGTGCAGGGGCGCGTTATGTGCGCGTTGTGTAGGGGAAACCTTAGTCTTCGTCTGTGCGGCTCTGCGGCTGCTCGATGGAAGTAATCAGCCAGGAGCCGTAAATCAGACGCATCTGCATGGTCACCACGCGAACCTTATCCGCGCAACGCAGTAGCGCCACCACCTCGTAGAGCTCCTCGTGCACCTTCTGCGCCCGCACCCGCAACAGAACCGGCGGAAGAGTCAACAGCATCTCCTTACGCACCTGGCGCGGGTTCTTCGGGAAGAAGGGCAACAGGCGGTGGAAACAATCCGCTGACACCCACTGCGCCAGCTGCTGACGCGAACGACGAGCCGACATAATCTCCAGGTACGCAATCGCCACACCCGCGCAACGACCCTCCAGCTGGCGAGCCAACGCATCCGCAGGACGCAACGGGCGGCCCCTCTTCGCCACCTGCGGGCGCTGCGCCGAATGCTGCTCATAACGCGGTAGCGGCAACAGCGAATAGACCAGCGAGCTGTTCCTCCTCTGCACCAGGGTCATCGTGCCCTGCCCCTGCTCCGGTAGCGGGGCGACCTGCTCGGCAATCACAGGCTGAGCCACCGGCTGGGAGGTTCGTGCCGCCTGATGCTTTGAATACGGGCTGGCAGGCTGATCGTTACGGGAAGCGTGCGCAGCAGGAGAATGCGGCGGCGTCCACGGGGCGCGGGGGAGAAGGTTAGCGAAGCTCATGACGGCTCCTTTCGGTGCAGAAGGATATGTGAGGTGAGTTGAGCGAACGAAAGACAGTCGGGGTGAAGCAGAGAGGGGAGCGGAAGACGCAGGTGAGGCTAGTGAACGGGCTGCTCAGGAATCTGCAGAACCTGCCCCTCGTAGAGCAGCTCGGCGTTCTGGCCCAGCGCGTCCTTGTTCGCCTCGTAAATGTCGAGGGTGTAGTCGTAAATGGTGGAGGCGTCGGTGCCTTCGCCCAGCTGGTCTGCGGCAATCGACCAGAGTGTCTCTCCCGACTGCACCGTGTAAGAGTAGGTGCCCGCCTCAGTGCGGGGAGGAGAGAAGAACGGGCTGCGATCATGCAGGGAACCTGCCGCCTCCGTGGGGTCAGGCGCCAGGGGAATATCGGGAACCTCAGCGGAGAGCTGCAGAGGAGCGGCGGACTGATCCGGGGTGGTATCAGGCAGCGCCGCATCTGAGCTGGAGCCCGGGCTGGTATCTGCCACCGCGGCATTCGCTGAAGCTGCGGTACTCATCGAGTCTGCGGTCATGACCGCGGAGATAGTCGTCTTCGGCATGCCCTCCGTACCGGCCAGCCCGGCGCTGCTGGGCGTAACCACCGTAGCCTGCGCGGGAGCCAAAACCGCGCCCACTCCCAGCGCCGTGCCGCCGAGCGTCAGGACGATGCGGCGCATAAAGCGCGGACGGAAAATCGCCGGGACCTTCAGCTCTGCAGGGTGCGCGCTACGGCTCGAAACTCGCAGGGAATGAGCGTAGAAGAGAGCGCAGATAAAGCTGACGAACCACCATGCAGTAATGAGGACCGCTACCGCCCCCGCGCAGAGCAGCGAAGCATCTGTCAGTGGGTGCGCCGACGGGATGCGGTGCAGGTTCACACTCAACGCGCCCAGGACCGCCGCGGAAAGCAGGGGAGGGGCGATGAAGAGCAGAGCGTCCTGGTAGTTAGCCTTGGTGCTGGTTTCGTGACCTGCGTCAGTGCCGGATGCCAGAGGAACAACGGATGCAAGGGGATGCGAAGCGAAGGCTGCGGGGGTTGATCCCTGCGTGGAAAGACGGTCCACAATGACCTCCAAATGGTGTGTTTGATGTGTTTTGGTGTTGCTTCATTTATACAGGAAGTCGCGCCAAAAATGAAGCAAAAAGCATCAAAATGCATGAAAAACATGTAATTTGATGGGATTTGCTTCAAAAATTAGGCTTGAGAATCATTATCTGACCAGAAAATGCCCCAGTTCGTATCTGCACCCGTCCTCGGGTAGGGTCATACCATGAGCATGGAAAAGTTCCTACGAGACATTGAGGCGCGCCTCGCCTCCGAACGCGCCTGGGATATGGAACAGGACGCCCGCCAAGTCGCCCGCGTCCAGTACTCCACCATCACTCTCGACGACCGCCTCCTCGCGCAGGTAGGCGGGCCCATCCGCATCTGCGCCACCGACATGCAAACCTACGAAGGCAAGCTCGAAATGGTCGGCGAGGAATGGGTCAGTATTGAAGCGCGCGGCGAGAACATCATCATCCCCCTGCGCGGAATGCTTTGGTGGGAAGGCGGCATTGCCCCCGGGCGAGCCGACATTCGCCCCGAACGCTACCGCATGAAAATCCAGCTCGCCCTCCGCTCCCTCGCCATGGCGCGCGAACCCGTCCGCCTCTCCCTTGAAGGTGGAACCGTCAGCTACGATGGCGTCATCGAGCGAGTCGGTGCGGACTTCCTCGAACTGCGCCTGCTCAACGGCGGTCAGTACCCTCGCATCTACGAACGCGACCAGTATGCGCGCGCAGCCTATGGTGCGCAGGGGGCCTACGGTCAGGCGGGCTATAGTCAGGGTGCCTCCGGCTACTCCCGCGCACCTCGCGGCGCCGGCGTGCGCACCATTCCGCTAGCTCGCGTCAGTGCGGTGATTGCCCGCATCTCGCGCTAAAAAGCGCAGGATAAATAGTGGGTAATGCCAATTGTGGGCACCTTCATAAAATGTGGCTCGACAAGTATAAATATCCGCACCAACGCAATAGAAATACAAAAAAGGTCCGCCCCTCTCCATTGAAATCTCAACGAGAGAAGCGGACCTTTCTGAAACCACTCGAGCGTTACGCCCGCGAGGTGCATGTCGAATGCTACTCAGCCTTAGCCTTTGCAGTGAGCTTGCCGGAAGCAATTGCCTCCAGAGTCTGCTCGTGGCGCTCGGTAATGTACTCTTCAAAACGAGAGCGTTCAATACGCCACTGGTTACGCCCACCAATCTGAATGGCGGGAAGTTCGCCGCTACGCACCAGAGCGCGTACCTGCGAAAGCGAAACCTGCAGCTCCTCGGCGACGTCGCTCAGAGTGAGGAAACGAGGTGCAGTCATCGAATTGGATCCTTTCCGTGAGTGAAATCCTGGGCCCCTAGCTACCGTTAGTAGCCGTTCATATAGAGTTCGTAGTGAACATCTATTGAGTACTTTCAGTATATGTCATCAGTGTGAAATTTGCCCGCAAAAAGCCTTATATGAGCCGAAAAGTTATCTAATCACCCCTTCAAAAGGAACGAAACCCAAAAATATTTCATAAACACGACTCTTGTTGAGAGAGAGTACTAAATGAAATATGCTGTTAGGGTTAGTGCCAGAATCCAGTCAAAGCACTATCGAACACACACCACTCGCTCATCGGTCAGTTGAACAACACCCGGAATCACCGCCGGCTTCCGCACCGAAAGGCACAACCACATCATGCGCATACGACAGAGCGCGACGAAGCGTTCCACCCTCACCGAGCCCCACGCCAAACGCCTCAAAAGGCCCACCGTCAAGGACTGGCGATTCATCCTCGGTGTGTTGCTCGTGCTCGTCTCCATCACCGGCGTGCAGCTCTACGTACAGGCAAACAACAGCAAAACCGAGTACTACACCGCCAAAAGCGAAATCCGCCTCGGCGAGAAGATCACCGAAGACAAACTAGCCCGAGTCGAAGCGAACATCGACTCCGCCAAGGACAAGTACTTCACCCGCGCCGATACCGCCCAGATGAACGGCAAAATCGCGATTCAGCGCATCCCCGCCGGCAACCTCATCAGCAAGGAATCCGTAGGCACCGAAACCTCCCCGGGTCGCCGCCTTGCAACCGTCAGCATTGACCGTGCCGCCGCCTCCGCACTGAAGGCGGGCGAGCGCGTGGACGTGTGGACCTCCGGCCCGCGCAACCCCGACACCAAGAGCGATAACCGCACCGAAAACGGCGCCCGCGCCATCGTTACCAACGCCGAAATCGTCGCGATTACGGTCGACGAGGGCGTGCTTGGCGCCAACGGCAAGGCAACCGTGCAGCTGTGGGTCAAGGAAGAAGCCCTCACCGACCTGGTGAAGGAAAGCAATAGCGACTCCAAGATTAGCCTCATCCCTGGCACCTACGGGGAGGGCCAGTGAACATCCCCGTCATCCTCTACGGCGATGACGGCTCGCTCCTGAACCGCATCGAATCCCAGCGCGGCCGCGTCTCCGTGGCGCGCACCGTTCAGGACTTCAGCGAGGCCGTCGGCATGGCGCACACTGGTATTGCCCGCGTGCTACTCTGCGTGCACGTACCCGCCGAAATGAGCGCCTCCACCGTGGATGCGCTCGCCGCCTCCGAGGTACTCTTGGCGGTCATCGCCCCGGACAACCTGCCCCTGCCCACGCAGGCGCATCGCATCCGTCCAGAAGCTGCCCTCGAAGAGATTCTGGGCTCGCTCGAGCAGGCGGTGGATGCGGCGCTCGCCCGCCCCTCCGTCGGTTACGGCATTCCCGCACAGGCCCCGAATCAGGCTCCCGCACAGGCGGTGCACCACCCGGAGGCTGCCTACGGTCAGAACGCCAGCTACGGATACGACGCAGGGTACGGCTACGACAACGCCTACGGTGGCTACGGCTACGATAACGGCGGACACAGCCCGGCTGGGTACGAGTCGGCTGGCTACGGCTACGACCCCGCCGCGGGTGCTGCTACAAATGCTGGCGCACACTACGGCGCCGACTACGGAAGCTACGGAATCGAACCCGCCGCCCCGGCACCCGGTGTGCCCGGTGCGCATGATTCGGCAGAAGCCTCCTCGACCGCTCCCAGCAATGAGGAATCCGTGCTCAGCCAGGCCGCCGCCATCGTCGACTCTTTTGCGCCCGGCAGCGACTACGCCCTGCACGTGCAGAACGAGAACAACGACGGCACCCTGCCGCAGCACCCGGACATCAACCAGGATCCCGCCGCCCCCTCCCGCTACCAGCCGGGCCACCGCCTCGGCAAGATTGTGACCGTCTGGGGCACTCACGGCGCGCCCGGTCGAAGCACCATCGCCTTCAACCTCGCAGCCCTCGCGGCACAGCAGGGCCAGCAGGTCTGCCTCATCGACGCGGATACGTACGCGCCCAGCCTGGACGCGCTCATGGCGCTCGAGGACACCGGTTCCGGCCTGGCGATTCTCTGCTCGGATGCCGACCGTGCCCAGCTCGACGAGAAAAAGGCGGGCGCCATCATGGAACGTGTGCCCCTCAAGAACGGCACCTTCGATTTCTTGAGCGGCATCACCTCCTCTTCGCGTTGGCCGGAGGTTCGCGCCCGCGCCTTCACCGAGGTACTCGAATGGCTCAAGCACCGCTACGACCTGGTCATCTGCGATGTTGCCGCACCCATCGAGGTGGACGAGGAGCTGACCTTTGACGGCCCGGCGCCGCGCCGTAACGCCGCGACCCTCACGGCGCTCGCCTGCGCTGACCGCGTGATTGCGCTCGGTGAAGCGGACGTTATCGGGCTGCCGCGTCTGATCAACCTCGCCCGCGAGGTGCAGGCACGCCCCGAACTATTCGCCCCCGAAACAGACGTGCAGTACTGGCTCAACCGCAGCCGCCGCGAAGCCGCCGGATTCAACCCGGAGGCGAAAATGCGCGATAACTGGGCACGCTACCTGTCGGTGCCGCTCACCGGCGTGATTCCGTACGAGCGTAAGGTCATGGACCGTCTGCGCCGCAACGGTGAAGCGCTGCTGGAGGTGGCGCCCCGCCACGCGGTCGTGCAGTCCTTTGAAGCGATGCTTGAGGGCATGTATGCGGTACGCCCCGGAGCGTAGCCTCAACGCCTGATTGCCGAGCTTAGCCTACCGTCTGCGTTGTACGGGGGCTGTGCTGAGGGAATCCGCAACCCGGCTTATTGGTTGTTTTCTTACGCTAGATTTTGGTGCAAGAAAACGCCGATAAGTCGGGTTTTCTGTGTCTTTACGCCGGGTTTTACGTAGGGTTCTGGGCCGGGGTTTTGAATCGGGGAAGGTGACAATAATGCAGGGCAGTAGCGCGAATATTTCACCTCAAAGTTGAGGGGTTCATCTCATCTCAGGGCGTCATATTTGCGATTAAAAAGCGCGCTCCAAGAAATGCTCTGTAAACTATTCCACGTATTGTCGTTTGAATGGGATTTGCGGCGAACAAACCGTAAAATGGTTGAACACACCCGAACTTAGGGAAGCACACAAACATATGTCTTTTGCAGAAGGAATTATGAGCGCCTGCGACTTCGGTCCCGGCGACACTGAACGCATTCACCTCATCATGGGCGAATGGCAGGTCATCTCTGACATCGCCCAGAGTGACCTGGTTCTATGGTTCCCCACCGACTACGTTGTTGCCGACGGCAGCTCTCCGGATGCCGTCTCTGGTCCCAGCGCAACCAGTACTTTCCGCGCCTTCGCGCACGTGCGCCCCTCTAACGTCCGAACCCTCTTCCACCATGACATCATCGAGCACGATATGGAAGACGGAATCCGCAACGAAGCATACCGCGTCTGGACCAGCCAGAACATCAGCACCTACACCGATGAAGGAAGTGGCGAAGGCGTGGGTGCCCGCCCGAGCGTGCACGTGACCTTCGTGCCCATTGTGCGTAACAACCGCACCATCGCGCTACTGACCAGCCACAAGATTGCTACCCCCAGCGGCTACCCCTCCATCAGCGACGAGGTCTACGAATTCGCCGCCGACACCATGCTCTCCATGGTGCATTCCGGCCTGTGGCCCGACCCCCTCGCCCAGGGAAACAACACTCAGGGCAACCCCCGCGTGATTGACGGCATTATTGTGCTTGACCCCTCCGGTCGCGTGGTCGTTGCGTCCCCGAACGCAAACTCCATGTACAACCGCATGGGCATGACCGGCTACCTCGAAAAGCGAAACCTCGCAGACGTCACCCGCGCCATGCTTCCTTCCGGTGAGCAGGCAGACGAAACCCTGCAACTCGTCCTTGCTGGGCGCAGCGACCTGCGCACCGAACTGGTCATTGCCCGCGCCCGCGTCACGATGCGTTCCATCCCGCTGCTGGCGCAGAGGCGTGCCCGCATTGAACGTGAGGGTGCCGTGATTCTCTGCCGCGACGTGACCGAGTTGCGCCGCCGCGAGCTGGAGCTCATGACCAAGGATGCGACCATCCGCGAAATTCACCACCGTGTGAAGAACAACCTGCAGACCGTCTCCGCTCTGTTGCGCCTGCAGTCGCGCCGCATGACCACGGACGAGGCTCGCCAGGGCCTGGAGCAGGCGATGCGCCGCGTGGCAACCATTGCTACCGTGCATGAGGCGCTCTCGCAGGGCCTGACCCAGAATGTCGACTTTGACGAACTGATTGAGCGTCAGTTCCACCTGGCGGCTGAGCTGGCGTCGCCCGGTCAGCACGTGTCCACCAAGCTGATTGGCTCCTTTGGGTCTTTGCCGAGCCAGTTCGCTACTCCTCTGGCGCTGGTCATTAACGAGGTTGTCGCGAACGCTGTGGAACACGGCCTAGACGGTGAGACCGGCACCGTGACCCTCGAGGGTATTCGCGGCACTAATGATGAGGGCGAGAACATCCTCACCGTCGTAATTACCGATGACGGTAAGGGCATGGGCGATAAGAAGATTGAAGAGTCCGGACCGAACGCCTACCGCCCGGTGACCGGCAAGGAAGGCCTGGGCATGCAGATTGTGCGTACCCTGGTGGCGAGCGAGCTGAACGGCTCGATTCGCTGGGAGGCTAATGAGCCGAAGGGCACCCGCGTGGTCATTACCGCGGTGCTCGTCTAGCCGCCTTCTTGCATGACATGTAGAACTGCCGCCGCTTCCAATCAGGGGAGCGGCGGCAGTTTGCTGTCTAGATAGGTTCTGTATATGGCAAAAGCGTGGTGCAGTGACAATGTCACTGCACCACGCTTTTGATGCCCTATTGAATACTCCGGAAGTTAGGATGCACGGCGGGCACGAGCTGCGCGACGCTTCATCGCACGACGCTCGTCTTCACTGGTGCCACCCCATACGCCGGAGTCCTGGCCGGTCTCGATGGCCCACTTCAGGCAGACGTCTACAACCTCGCAAGAGCGGCAGACGGTCTTAGCCTCTTCAATTTGCAACAGGGCAGGTCCGGTGTTTCCTACGGGGAAGAACAGCTCCGGATCCTTGTCCAAACAAGCTGCACGACTACGCCAATCCACGGTGGACCTCCTTCATGATTTACGGTCTCACGCGGTGGCAAGACACATCTATTTTCCTGTGCGCGTGTCAAATACATCCGCTAATGGGATGCACACCCTGGGTTAGGGTGAAAATTGACTTATCAACTTTCGCATGTTGGAGCGGATGTGACAAGTACTTTTCTCTAAAAACTTCAGTATTACACTGAGGCATCTATCACTTAGGCAAACCTTTGTCTAATTGAGAGGTTGAGGAATCGCATGGTGACATATCTGTTCTGAACCCCGTCTCATAGGCGAGGCGTGGGCGGCTGGGTGAGTGGCGCCTCGGGCATAATATATAGCGGTACCTACCCCCTGCACACCGCACCGACGACGAGGCGGTGAACCCGAGGCAGGGGAGCACCCACCCGCTAACGCACTAGCGCATCGACCAACACATCGGACCGAATACACCCCGGTCTGCCGCCGACACTACCCATGAGGAGCCCATCGTGCCGTCACGCCCGTTCAACGTCATCTATGCATTCGCCCTGACCGAAACCTTCGCGGCGTACATCCTGATTCGCGGTATCCTCTACCCCTTTATCGTCAGCGGAATGTCTACCGCTCAGGCGATTGTGGGCGGTGTGCTCCAGGTTCTCATCGCCGCGGGCATGACCTACTTTGGCCTGCGTTTCTACCGCGGCCGCTTCGGTTCGCGCCTGCCCATGATCCTGATTACCCTCTGCGCACTGTGGGTCACCGCAAGCACCCTCGTCATGAACGTGAGCGCCTACGGCCTGAACATTGGCCAGGTCATCACGATTGCGGGCGTTATTGGTGCGGCGGCTGCCTTCATCTTCGTGCTCATGCCCAGTAGCCGCCGCTATATTGAGGCGGTCACCGAGGCATCGGGCGAAGAAGCGGAGAAGTACAACCGCCGACGCCGCTAAACCACTAAACCCTAGACCGCTGCCGGCACCTTCTGCACGGGCGTAGCCGCCTGCGCTACCGGGCTCAGCGCCAGGGGAACCTGCGCCGCATAGACGGAGGCGCCGTCCACCACCACGAGGCGACCTGCGGGCTGCTCACCCTGCGTGAACCGATCCAGCGGTAGCGCGGTCACCGTGCACATGTCGGCGTCCGCCAGGGAGGTGGGCGCGAGCAGGAGCGCACGCGAGCATCCCATGAGCGCAGCCAGCAGGGGTGAGGAGGCGCGCCTCGGCCAGGGCGTGTAGGCGACCAGCATGGCACGGAACTCACCTCGACGCTCCAGAAGCAGCTGCTGAACGGCGGGCTGCAGGTACTGCAGGTCGTCAATGAGCACGAGCGTGTGCGCGGGGTTCTTCACCGAGTCCAGGAGTGCACGGGTACGCTCCACGCTCGGCGGCTCGCCCGACGCTCCGCCATCACCCGAAGTGCCGCCAGAACCCTCAATGACGAGGGTTTCCAATTGGGGGTTGAGTTGAGCAATGCTCTCTAGCAGGGTGGTTTTACCCGCTGAACGGGAACCCTGCACCGGAACCACAGCGCCAGCCGGGGCGCTCATCCACACCGGCATCTGCCGACGGTCAAACGCGACCAGCAGCTTAGCGCCCTGCGGATTGCATGCGGCGTGGGCAGCAGTCACATACTCGGTCGAGGGCATGCGGTAGTACTCGGGGAACTGCTTCAACAGTGTGCCTGGGCGAGCGGCTGAACCGTTAGAAGCGCTCGCGGCGTTACTCCGCAGAACCTGAACCAGCTCCTGGAAGCCCGCAACGCAGGGCGAAAGAATCGAAGCGCTCAGCGGCTGATCCCCAATCAACTCCTCATTAATGGCACCCTCCACGCAGTAGTGGCTCTGCGCCGGGGTGGGGTAATCCTTGCTCGTCGAACGCATCAGATCGGCGTCCAGGAAGCGGCGGCTCAACAGCGTAGAATGCGCCGCAGCGGCGAAACGACCGCGCGGGTTCAACGCGGAGGTGAACACCACCGAATAGCCGCGACGGCACCCCTGCGAGAGTAGGTCGTAGAGCAGGTTCTCCGTATCGGGCTGGCGAACCAGCGCCTCCAACCAGCTGTCCAGGCCGTCCACAATGATGAGCGGGCGGGCGGTAGCCTCGGCACCCCACAGGTTCGGGGTGCGCAGCTCCTCCAGGCAGAAACGCAGATGCGAAAGCTCCTGCGCGCCCACGAGCGTCTCAAAGGCACCGGCGTAGGGTTCAAGGTCGCGGTGGAGCGCGCCGTCAGAGGTCAGCAGAACAACCGGCGTGCGGGCGGCGAACGCCTGAGCTAGCAAACCATACAGCATCGGGGCTCGTTCGGCGTTCTGCGCTAGCAGCGCCAGTGCCTGATGCCCCGACCAGCTAATGCGGCGGCGCACGCCGTAGCGGGCAATCTCCAGCTCGCCCAGCAGGTAGCCTTCGGGGGCGGCGCTGGGCTCGGTGGACTCATGAGGGGTCACCGCCGGGTCAATACCGTACGCGACCGGTCCGCTAACCGGCGCCTCCAACGCGGGTAGCGGGGTGTTCTCGGGAAGCTCCGGCGGAATCGGGCAGTACTTATCCTCAACCGCCGCACTCTTCTGCGCACCCCTCGGAGCGTACTCGCGTTCGTAGAGCGCACGAATCTGCTGCGCCGAACGAATCAGCAGCTCATCCTCATTCCCACCCGTCTTCTGAACGGGGGAGACAGTAGTCAGCTCACGCCAGCCGCCCTCCTCAAGACCCAGCACCTGCACCGGGCGGGCATCGCTGGTCGAGGGGACCGCATCCACCAGCGGGGCACGGAACGGCAGAGAACGACCATCGGGCAGGCGCACGTACCCGGCACCCGGATGCGCCGCCGAAATATACGCCGCAGACTCGTGCTCCAGCAGGTTATAAGAATCCTGCGCGCTTGCCACACGCAGGCAAATGCTCGTGGCAATATTGGCGCGAATATCCTGCGAAATAGCGCCCTGCGGACGCTGAGTCGCCAACACCAGGTGCAGACCCAGCGAGCGACCAATCGTGGCAATGCGCATCAGCTCAGCCATCGCGTCCGGCATGGAATCGATGAGCATGCGGAACTCATCCACCACAATCAGCAGTTCGGGGTAGCGCGGAGTCGTGCCCGCCGCCTGACAGGACGCCAGGTAGTCGCGGTAGGAGTTCACGCCGAGTGCCTGCAGATCCACCTCGCGGCGGTGAATGTCGGCGCGCAAAAATTCGAGGGCACGCTCCACCGCGGACACGTCAAAATTGCTCAAGACGCTGAGCGCATGCGGTAGCTGAGCCAGAGGACCCAAACCCGCAGAACCCTTGAAGTCCACCAGAATCAGCCCCAGACGCTCGGGCGGGTAACGCAGGGCGGCGCTGAGCACCAGCGAACGCAGAAGCTGCGACTTACCGGCACCGGTCGTGCCACCGAGCAGCCAGTGCGGGCCGTGCTCAGACAGGCCAATATTCAGCGAGCCACCCGAAGAAACACCCAGGTAGCAGCGAATATTGGAGGCGTAACGCTGAGCAGACCAGCGCTGCAGAACGGACTCCACCGCCATGTCATCGGCACGGTTCTTCTGCTGTGCGCTCTGCCGCTGAAGCGAAGAGAACAGATGAGCCGACTGGTGCACCTGCGCCTCGTTGAGCGCGCCCTGCTCCTGCTCGCATCCGGTTCGGTAGAGGTTCTCAAGAGTGGCGCAGAACGACCTAACGCTTAGGCCGTCGGCGTGCTGGCACAGGCCCTCACACGCCAACGGGTGCACCTGATAGACACCCTCGGTGGGTTGCACCGGAGGCGCCGAATAACCGTGCGCGCGGTAGCGGATGCTTTGGTGGTGGCTACCCTCGCTCGTACACTCAATCCAGGCGGAACTAAAAAGCGCACCGGGTGCAGGGGCCGGGCTATCAGCCTCGGCACCGCCCACCACGCAGAGCGCCGGAGCGCTTATCTTCTGATCACGCGGGGAGGCGAACGCGCGGGACTGCGAAGACTCAGTGGTAGCCTCGGAGGTTAGTGCGGTCAGCAGGGGAGCGTAAACCGCGCTCGTATGCTGCGGCATGAGAATTAGCGGCGGAACAGATGCGGACAGCTCCGACTGCAGGCTACTTTGCAGAGCCTGCAGGTACTTCTCCTGTTGCGCGCCCGGCAGGCAATGCACGCTTACGCCCGGCACCACAGCCAGAGTTTGCAAGAGACTATTAGTGCGCTGCTGATCAGCGCTCTCAGCACCCGCCAGCAGAACGTGCACCGCACCGGGATACCCCGCCACCAACTGCACCAGGTAGGCGCGTAGATGCGCCTCCTCCAGCTTCAGGTAGTGACCGAGAGCCGGGGTGGGCAGCGGCAGGTAGTGGGGCGCATCCTGCTTCTCCAAAGTGCCCAGCGGGAGGTTGCGACCGCGCAGGTAAGGCTGGCGAGGACCGCACCCGAGCACAATAGCCGGGTAGGCAGCGTCATGCATGGCAGAGGGACCCGAAATCGCCAAGTTACCCGCGGTCGCCAGGGCGAGGGCACGCTCCTTCTCCTGTGCCGCCGCCTGACGGGTCTGCTGCGAGGCGGCGCGGTTCTCCGCCCGACCGCCAAAGAAATGCAGAAGCATCAGCAGCGAAGACGCCGCAGACATCAGCAGAAGGAACCACATGCCGGTCACCAGCGCAATAATCAGACCCACCACAATCGGCAGGCACACGCTCAACAGAATCTGCTTGAGCTTACGCGGCGCGGGAGGGTTCACGACCACCGGCTCAAACGGGTTGCCGGCATCTCCCAGGGGAGCGAGCGTCTGTGAGGGCTCGCCGGAATTCTCTGCAATGGTGTGCGCGCTCGTCTTCTCCACGGTGCGCTCGCCGTCGGTGCTGGGGGAGGTGAGCATGCAGAGTGAGGAGCCGAGGCGGAAGGGATCGTCCCAGCGCAGGACGCGCGGCTCTGCACTCTGCATCTTTTCGCTGCCCTCGCTTGCGACCGGACATTTCTCAATCCAACGGATGCCGGAGCTATCGGCGTAGAAGCTGCCGTGTACCGGCTTGAGGAAAGGATCCTGCAAGTGAATATGGCGCGGCTGCTCTCCTCCGCGGGGAGCTAGTGCCGCCCTGCCGAGGCTGGTTCGGCCGCGGCTGATAGGGAAGGACGCGCCCGCGTCGGGGCCGCGCAGGATGCGTAGCACACTGACGGCGGGTGCGTTCAGCGGCTGAGAGTCGTTTGGAACCGTGCCGCCAAGAAGATTACGTGTGGGCATAACGCTTTCAGAGATGCCATTTCCAGGTGCGTTCTGCGGGGTCTCCAGCTCGGTGCCCTCGCGCACGGGGAATAGCTGAAACGGGGTGTCCTTCGCGGTGAGGGGCGCGCCGGTTTCAGACTGTTGTAGAGCCTGGTTGAGTGCCTGTTCCAGGGAGGAACCGTCGCCCGCGTGTGCCAGCTGAAGCTGTACCCCGTGGGGTGCCGCCTCACCGTCGAGGCGGATGACGCGGGGGTATGGGAGCGCGTCGGTGGTGTTGTGGTGATCGAGAAAGAAGAGAGTCATACCCTCAGAAAACATTAAAAAGCATTAAAATTCAATAAATAGACTGTTTGCAACCTAAAATGTTCGTATTTTTTGAATTTTTCGACCCGTTTTTCAAAAAACTGTGGATAACCCACCGAAATACTGCCCGGATTACCGTTCAAAAGCCCGGTAATACGCCCACTGAAACACCTACGTTAAGCCCACCTGCACATCCCCATTGATGTCCGTCATAGAGCCCCATCGCTCGTGGCGTTTCATGACCCCACCCCATCGATTGTTTTGCGGCGCAGCAAAATCGCGATGGCTAACCGCAATGAATATTTACCCGTAAACAAACATTCTTCGCCCCCGGTGGAACGTCAAAATCCGCAGAAAAATGAGCCCCCGCAGCCCCGCTTGACCTCGGGGTTCGTGAAGAATATTCGCCCAGGGAAAGAGCGCGCGAACAATAGTCCAAAAGCCACTAAAAACACGTCATAAGTATGCGTGAGGCATGATAAACGGGTATCTTAGATTATGACTATATCCATCACGGGAGGGGCTTTTTGCACCCACCCGTGCGGATTGCGGCGCGACTGAGAACTCTCGGATGTGTCCAATCTGGTAGGTGAATACCGCCCTCGCAGAAGGGGCGGTGCGCCGTGATAATACAGGAGAAAACATTGACCGCTGACCTCGTAGTAGTCGGTTCGGGCCTCTTCGGTCTGACCATCGCAGAACAGGCTGCCACTGAGCTGGGCCTGAAGGTTGCCCTGCTCGACCGCCGTTCCCACATCGGTGGTAACGCATACAGCGAGAAGGAGAAGCAGACCGGTATTGAGGTGCACCGCTACGGTGCGCACCTGTTCCACACCTCCAATGAGCGTGTCTGGGAGTACGTGAACCGTTTCACTGACTTCACCAACTACGTACACCGCGTGTACACCCGCCACAACGGCATTGTCTACCCCATGCCGATTAACCTGGGTACCATCAACCAGTTCTTCAACGCAGCTTACTCTCCGGCAGAGGCAAAGGCGCTTATCGCTGAGCAGGCTGGCGAGCTGGCTGGTACCGACCCGCAGAACCTGAACGATAAGGGTATCTCCCTGATTGGCCGCCCCCTGTACGAGGCGTTCATCAAGCACTACACCGCTAAGCAGTGGCAGACCCCGCCGGAAGAGCTGCCCGCATCCATCATTTCCCGCCTGCCGGTTCGCTACAACTACGACAACCGCTACTTCAACGACAAGTACGAGGGTCTGCCCGTTGACGGCTACGCAGCATGGCTGGAGCGCATGGCGGCGCACCCGAACATTGAGGTGCACCTGAACACTGACTTCTTCGAGCCCGGTCACCAGTACTCTCGCGAGAACGTTTTGGGCCAGATTCCCGTGGTCTACACCGGTCCGGTTGACCGTTACTTCGACTACGCTGAGGGCGACCTGTCCTGGCGTACCATCGACCTGGAAGAAGAAGTTCTGCCGATTGAGGACTTCCAGGGCTGCTCCGTGATGAACTACCCGGATGCTGATGTTCCCTTCACCCGCATCCACGAGTTCCGTCACTTCCACCCCGAGCGTGACTACACCAAGGACGCAACCGTCATCATGCGCGAGTACTCTCGCTTCGCAAACAAGGGCGACGAGCCGTACTACCCGGTCAACACCTCCGTGGACCGTGAGAAGCTGCTGGCGTACCGCGACCTGGCTAAGGGTGAGAACAACGTGCTGTTCGGTGGCCGCCTGGGTACCTACAAGTACCTGGATATGCACATGGCTATCGGTGCTGCACTGTCCATGTTTGACAACAAGATCCGCCCGCACTTCGCTAACGGCGCGAAGATCGAGTCCGGTGGTGTTGACGCATAACCATGGCTGATAAGACTTTGAAGAACCTGCAGCGGGTTATTTTCCCGAGCGCAGTTGAGACTGACGTTGTGCCCCTGTACGTGGACGCGAGTGTCGCGACCGGTGTTCAGTTGCCTACCCGTATTGACGGCGATGCTTCGACCTCCATTGCGGAGGCGATGAACACCTCCGGTCAGTCTGTCTCGAGCGCCAGCGCAAACCGTGATGCCGCTAATAACCTGAACAGCCGCCGTTCCATCACCGTGAGCGCGGGTCAGAGCCTGTCTTTCGGTACGTACTTTAACGCGTTCCCCGCGTCGTACTGGCGCCGTTGGACTGACCTGAAGAAGGTCGTGCTGAGCGTTCAGACTCGCGGCGAGGGCATGGTCATTGTGTACAAGTCCAATGGCCGTGGCGTGATTCAGCGCGTGGACGCGAAGCTGCTCTCCGGCGAGGAGACCAACACCTTCACCCTGCCCCTGGCACCGTTCGGTGACGGTGGCTGGTACTGGTTCGACCTGGCGGGCACTACTGACCTTGAGCTGGTTGAAGCGAACTGGCTGGGCGATATTGAGCCCCGCGCTGATGTGAAGGCTGGTCAGGCGACCGTGCAGATTACCACCATGAACAAGGTGGAGTACTGCATCAACAACATTCGTGCTCTGGGTGAGAGCCCCGAGATTTTCGATGCTGTGCACGAGTTCCTGATTGTGGATCAGGGCACCCAGAAGGTGCAGGACCACGAGGACTTTGAAGAGGTCGTGAAGCCCCTCTCCGGTAAGTTCCGCATCATTAACCAGGGCAACCTGGGCGGTTCCGGTGGCTTCTCGCGCGGCATGTTTGAGGCTGTCAACAACGGCTCCGACTATGTGCTGCTGCTCGATGACGACGTCATCGTGGAGCCCGAGTCGATTCTGCGCATGGTGACCTTCGCGAACTACTGCAAGGAACCCACCATCGTTGGTGCGCACATGTTCGACATGTTCGACCGCTCGGTCCTGCACGCGTTCGGTGAGGTTGTTGACCCGTGGCGTAATTTCTACGCTAAGCCGCACGATGACATGGCGATGGGCCACAACCTGGGCCACCACAACCTGCGTAACACCCCGTGGCTGCACCGCCGCGTGGACGTGGACTACAACGGCTGGTGGATGTGCCTCATCCCGACCGCGGTCATCAAGGAAATCGGTCTGTCCCTGCCCCTGTTCCTGAAGTGGGATGACGCTGAGTATGGTCTGCGCGCTAAGGCTGCAGGCTTCGCTACCGTGTCCTTCCCTGGTGCGGGCGTGTGGCACGTGTCCTGGACCGATAAGGACGACTCCGTCGGCTGGCAGGCGTACTACCACGAGCGCAACCGCCTCATTACCGCACTGCTGCACTCGCCCTTCGATAAGGGTGGCCGCGTGCTGCTGGAGTCCCTGTTCTTGGACGTCAAGCACACCCTGTCCATGCAGTACTACACCGAGGCTGGCCGCCTGATGGCGCTGGAGGATCTGCTGTCCGGCCCCGAGCACCTGCACCCCTCGCTCTCGCAGCGTCTGCCGGTGATTCGTGCGATGGCTAAGGAGTACCCGGAGTCTCAGGTGAAGCCGAACGTGGATGACTTCCCGGCTATTCAGACGAAGAAGCCTCCGTTCCGTGGTCGCCGTTCCTTCGCGTCCCCCGGTTACAAGAAGCTTGCTTCCTGGACCGCGAAGACTGTTGCTCGTCAGCTGTTCAAGCCGGTGAGCGAAGAGGCGAAGGCTCACCCGCAGATTCAGCTGAACTACGGCGAGACCAACTGGTGGACCCTGTCGAAGTTCGATTCGGCTCTGGCGACTAACGCTGAGGGTACCGGCCTGTTCTGGTACCGCCGTGATCCCGAGCAGCTGAAGTCGAAGCTGGCACAGGCTGCTAAGCTGCACGTCCAGCTGGTGACCGGCTGGGAGAAGCTGCGTGAGCAGTACCGTTCGAAGGCGGCCGAGGTTGCATCCTACGATGCGTGGGCTAAGACCTTCGCTGAGCATACGGATTCTGAGCTGACCCGATGAGCGATCTGAAGTCTGTTCCCCTGAAGGCGCCCGGCCGCGGCCGCGGCATCCTGGATGCGATGAAGAATCGCTACCTGCTTCGACTTCTGGTCGATAAGGAAATCCAGGTCCGCTACCGCGGCTCGGTGCTGGGTATTCTGTGGTCCTACATTAAGCCGGGTGTGCAGTTCCTGGTGTTCTACATTGCCATGGGTCTTTTCCTTGGTCTGGAACGCGGTATGCACAACTACGCTGTGTATCTTTTCTCGGGCATGATTGCGATTAACTTCTTCTCGGAGGGTTTTGGTAATGGTGCTCGCGCCATGGTGGTTAACAGCGCTCTGATTCGCAAGATTTATCTGCCGCGTGAGCTGTTCTCGCTGTCTACGGTGTGGGTGGCTCTGGTGCATTTTGTGCCGCAGATTGTGGTCATGCTCCTGGCATGCTTTGCGGTGGGCTGGCATCCGTCCTTGTTGGCTTTTGAGTCGATTCTGGCGGGCATGCTCATCGTGATGCTGCTGTCCTATGGTCTGGGTCTGATTTTCGGTGTGGCTAACGTGTTCTTCCGCGATTCGGAGAACATTGTGGACATGCTGCTGATGGTGGCTACCTGGTTCGCCCCGGTGCTGTACTCCTGGACCATGGTGCGTGACACTCTTTACCCGTGGGTGTTCAACGTGTTCATGATGAACCCGTTGACCGTTGCGGTGGAGCTGTTCCACTATGGCTTCTGGCATCCGACGCTCCGTCCTGAGGATTTGGCGCTTCCTGCTTCGCAGGTGGTTCCGCATCTCTTCAGCTTCTGGACTCCGATTGCCATTGGTATTTCTCTGCTGACCGTTTTGATTGGTGATTTGCTCTTCCGTAAGTTTGAGGGCAACTTCGCCCAGGAGCTCTGATTCTGTGGATATTAAGAAGCTTGAGTTCCCTCCGGTGAGCCCGGACGCTCCCGTGGTGATTCACGTGGAGAACCTGGTGAAGCGCTTCGTTCTGCGCCACACCCGTTCGATGAAGGAAGCTTTTGTTTGGCTGATTAAGGGCCGCAAGGGTGATCTTTCGGAGAAGTTCAATGCGCTCAACGGCGTGAGCCTGGATATTCGTCAGGGTGAGCGTGTGGCTCTGCTGGGTCTGAACGGCTCGGGTAAGTCTACGCTGCTGAAGATGATTTCTGGCGTGATGCGCGCTGATGAGGGTGAGGTTCTCACTCGCGGCAATATTGCTGGTCTGATTGAGGTGGGCGCTGGTTTCCACCCGGATCTGACTGGCCGCGATAACGTGTACCTCAACGGCGCGATCTTGGGTATGACCAAGGAAGAGATTGAGGCTTCCTTCGATTCGATTGTGGATTTCGCTGAGATTCACGACTTTATCGATACTGAGGTGAAGTTCTACTCTTCGGGTATGTACCTGCGCCTGGCGTTCTCGGTTGCGGTTCACACGAACCCGGATATCTTCCTGGTGGATGAGATCCTTGCGGTGGGCGATGAGCCTTTCCAGAAGAAGTGTATTGCGAAGATTCAGGAGCTGTGCTCTGCCGGTAAGACTCTTGCCGTGGTGAGCCACGACCTGGATTTGGTTTCTAAGATTTGTGACCGCGGCGTGGTGCTGGAGCACGGTAACCTGCGTTTTGACGGTCCGATTAAGGAAGCTGTGAAGGTGATTCGCGGCGGTGACTAATCGCTAGATGATTGCTTGTGATGGGGCGTGTATTCCCGATGGGGGAGTGCACGCCCCTTTGCTGTGCCCGAATGTTGTTGCTTCAAGAGAGGCGTCTGCGGGTGTTGTAAGACGAAATGTTACGCGTGCACCAAGTGCAATATAGTTGCGGTCGGCAGCGAAGGGTTCGAGGGGTGCGCGGGCGACTGTTCTGTGAGTCACAGCTGACTAGGTGTTTTGAATTTTGATGCACGTTAGGTAACGATATGTGCGATTATATGCATCAAAAATACTCAAATACTATACTCGTAAATATTAAGGGGTGTTTTATTACATTTTGATAAATTTGATGCTTTGACGCTAGGGTGATGGTGGCATTGATGTATCAATGCTTCACCGTATTCCACACAACCACACAACACACAGCATCGGATCATTTCAATGGAGAACACCGTACTGGATACCCGGGCGGAGCATCTTACTCTGCTCGAGGAAAATATCCGTGAGGCAATGCGCCACCGTAGCCTGGACCCGCATGAGGACCAGCACGCCGTTCGCGGGCTCATTGACGAGCACCTGAACGATTATGAACAGCGACGCACCCGCATCTCCCTGCCCGATTTGGGTGACCGTGACTCCGTGGCCCAGCGCCTGCATGACGAAATCTGCGGCTTCGGCGTGATTCAACCGTTCCTGGATGATGAGAGCGTTGAAGAAATCTGGATTAACTCTCCTGATGAAATCTTTATTGCCCGCAATGGCGAGAGCGAGCTGACTGGCCTGCACCTGAGCGCCGAGGCAATCAATAGCCTGCTGGAGCGTATGCTCAAGCCTTCGGGTCGTCGAGTGGATCTTTCCTCCCCGTTCGTTGATGCATCCCTGCCGGACGGCTCCCGACTGCACGCGGTGATTCCGGATATTACCCGCAAGCATACGAGCATTAACATCCGTAAGTTCGTGGTGCGTGCCCGCCGTCTTCCTGATTTGGTGCGCATGAACTCGCTGAGCGCCGGTGCGGCGTCTCTGCTGCACGCTGCGGTGGAGAGCGGCATGAACATCCTCGTTTCGGGTGCGACACAGGCGGGTAAGACCACGATGCTGAACTGCTTGTCGGCGTCCATTCCGCCGCGTGAGCGTGTGATTACTTGCGAAGAAATTTTTGAGCTCGCGGTTCCGCTACGCGATGTGGTGGGTTTGCAGTGCCGCCAGCCGAACCTTGAGGGCACTGGCGCCATTGAGTTGCGCCGCCTAGTCAAGGAGGCGCTGCGTATGCGCCCGGACCGCATCCTCATTGGTGAGGTTCGCGAGGCGGAATCCCTGGACATGCTCATTGCGCTCAACGCTGGTCTGCCGGGCATGTGCACGATTCACGCGAACTCGGCACGTGACGCGGTGACCAAGATTTGTACCCTGCCGCTGCTGGCGGGCGAGAATATTTCCTCGGCGTTCGTGGTGCCGACCGTGGCGTCCTGCTTTGACATTGTGGTGCATTGCGGCCGCGATTCGCGCGGTCAGCGTCAGGTCGAAGAGATCAGCATGCTGGGTGGCCGCGTTGAGGACGGAGTGATTGAGATGTCCCCGCTGTTTGTGCGCCGTGACGGTCAGATGGTGTGCGTGGCGTTGGAGCTGCCGAACCCGGACCGTTGGATTCGTGCCGGTCACCGTCCTGAGCAGGTGCTGGCTGCGGCGAAGGCGGGTCAGTGATGCCTCTGTTTCTGAGCCTGATTTTGGGGTTGGGCGTCTGCCTGATTTACCTTTCCTGCTTTCCGGATAACGGCAAGCCGCCGAAGCCGAGTAACGACCCGGCGCTGGTTGTGGCGCTGCGTAAGGCGGGTATGCATTCGCTGACTCCTCGCACGTTCATGTGGGTGAGCGTTGCCAGCGGCGTGAGCGCGTCGGTTCTGCTGTTGATGGTCACTCAGCTTTTGCCGCTTGGCTTGCTGGGCCTGATTGGTGGTTTTGCGGCACCTCGCGTGATTGTGAATCATCGTGCTCGCGCGGCGGATGCCCGTATTTGGCAGTTGTGGCCGGATGCGGTGGACCACCTGCGTTCGGCGATTCGTGCGGGTTTGTCCTTGCCGGAGGCGCTGATTCAGCTCTCGTACCGCGGCCCGGAAGAGTTGCGTGATGCCTTCGCCCATTTCTCGCGTGATTACCGTGCGTCGGGTGAGTTTGTGCCGTCGCTGAACCGTTTGAAGGAGTACCTCTCTGACCCGGTGGCGGACACCATTATTGAGGCGTTGAAGATTGCTCGCGAGGTGGGCGGCTCGGACCTGGGTAAGCTGCTGGGCACGCTGAGTGATTTTCTACGTGAGAATGCGCGTACCCGTTCGGAGCTTCTGGCTCGTCAGTCGTGGACGGTGAATGCGGCGCGTCTTTCGTGCGTGGCACCGTGGTTTGTGCTGTGTCTGATGGCGACTCAGCCTGCCGCGCGCATGGTGTATAACTCGTTTGCCGGTGCGATGCTGATGATTGCCGGTGCCGCTATTTCTTTTGCGGCGTACCGTCTGATGCTGCGTATTGGCGAGTTGCCGCGTGAACGGAGGGTTTTCGGATGAACCTGCCTCTGATTTTTGGTCTGGTGTTGGCGACCGGCGTGGGTCTGATTCTTTCTTCGGTGCTGAATACTCGCAGTATTTCGTTCTCGGATCGTGTGGCGTCGCAGCTGCGCGGTGAGACTCTGCGTGAGTCGTTGCTGAAGGAGCAGGAGCGTCATGAGCCGAGCTTGCTGGAGGCGATTTCGGCGTTCTGCGCGCCGCTGCTTCGTTCGCTGTCTTCGTCGTTGAGCGGCTCGTCGCTGAGCGATAGTTCGGTGCAGGAGCGTCTGCGCCGCGCGGGTTCTTCGCAGAGCGTGAGCGCGTTTCGTGCTGAGCAGCTGCTGTGGGCTCTTGCCGGTGTGACCGTCATGAGTGCTTTGACTGTGATTGGTGTGGTGCAGGAGCGTTTCTCCATCCTGGTGGCTCTTGTGCTGGTGCTGGTGAGCGGTTTGAGCGGCTTTCTGGCGCGTGACTGGTGGCTGGGCGAGGCGGTGACCAAGCGTGAGAAGCAACTGGTTGCTGAGTTCCCGGCGCTGGCGGAGATGATGGCTCTGTCGGTGACGGCGGGCGAGTCGGCGCTGGCGGCTTTGGAGCGTATCTGTTTGACCTCTCGCGGCGAGTTGGCTCGTGAGTTTTCTGAGATTTTGGCGCAGACCCGCACCGGTATTTCGCTACTGAGCGCGTTGCAGGAGTTTGCGGAGCGTACTCGCGTTCCGGCGTTGAGCCGCTTCGTTGAGGGTATTGCTGTTGCGATTGAGCGCGGTACCCCTCTGGCTGATGTGTTGCGTGCGCAGGCTCAGGATGTGCGCGATAACGCTAAGCGTGAGCTGATGGAAACAGCCGGTAAGAAGGAGATTGCGATGCTCGCCCCGGTGGTGTTTTTCATCCTGCCGCTGACCGTAATTTTTGCGGTCTTCCCGGGCTTGTCGCTCATGCGTTTGAACTTTTAGATTTTGCGGCGGGTACACACCGTACCGGCTGCACCGCGGCGGGCTGGGCTGATTGCCCGGCGCGCCGTACCAACCACACACTACACCCTTTGATAGAAGGAGAAAATCATGTTCCGTCGTTTCCGCACCACCCTCACCGTGCTGATCGCCCTGGCTATCGCATCCGTGCTGGCTCTGCGCCTGAAGAACACGCAGGATGACCCCGAGCGCGGCGACGTGCCCGGCTGGGTCATGATCACCATGATGAGCGCCGTGCTGGTTGCAGCTATCCTGGCGATTGCTCAGCCCGCTCTGACCAAGATGTTCAACGACGCGATTGCTCTGGTTCACCAGTAATGCGTAAGCCCCGCATCGCTTCTGAGCTGACTGCCGCTGAGCTATCCTCCGCAGAATATTCTGTGGAGGAGAGCGAGCGCGGTGACGCCAGCACGGAATTCGTCATGGTCGGTGCACTGCTGGTGTTGCTGACCATGGCGATTCTGCAGGTTTCTTTCGCCCTGTATGCACGAACCATGCTGGTGGATGCTGCGGCGGCTGGGGCACGTTACGGTACGATGCGTGACCGCACTCCGCAGGAGGGCATGGAGCGTACCCGTCAGATGATTGAGGGGGCTCTTCCGTCGTCCTATGCTGAGAATATTTCGTACCGTCAGAGTAGTGATTCTACGGGCGTGCGCACCTTGGAGGTGACGGTGAAGTCTCCTTTGCCGGTGCTGGGCCCGTGGGGTTTTCCGGATTCTATTGAGGTGAAGGGGCATGCGATTTATGCGGAGCAGCGTTCCGGTGATTAGCGACTTTTCGCTTCGGCAGCGGGTGAAGGAACGCCTGAAGAGCCGCTCTGGTCGGTCTCTTTCTGAGCAACACGACTCTGAAGAGGGTAGCGCCATTGTGGAGTTCCTGGGTTTGGGCATTACTCTGCTCATCCCGGTGCTCTACGGCATTCTGACGATTTTTAGCTTGCAGTCTTCGGTGATGGCGGCTCATGCGGCGAGCGCCCAGGTGGTGCTGTATGTGCAGGAGCAGCCGCAGGACTCGTCGGTTGGCCCGGATTTGGCTCAGCGTCTGGCGGTGCATGCTGCCGCGGATTACGGGGTTGAGCCTTCCGATGTGAGCGTGTCGTTGAGCTGTGCGTCGGGGGAGTGCGTCTCGGGTACGAAGGCGTACGCCACGGTGACGGTTCAGGCGCGTCTGCCGCTGCTGCCTTCGTTTATGGGTGGCGGCGTGATTCCGGTGAGTTCTCATGCGACGAGTTGGGGGTCTGGTCATGCTGATTCCTAATGGTTCGCCGGCTCACCTGTTTCCGACTGCTCACCTGTTCTCGGCTGTACGGGAGCGCTACGCCCACGTTCGTGCCCGTGCGCAGAGCCGTGCGCTCGCCTCAGGACCGGTCGCATCAGGCCCGGAAGAAGGCAGTATTGCCCCGTTGATTGTGGGCATGGTGGCGTTGCTTCTGCTCATTGGTTCGGTGACGGTGGCGATTACCGGCGCGTATCTGCAGACTCAGCACCTGCAGGATATGGCTGACGCTCAGGCGAACTCGATTACCCGCACGATCCGCACTCCGGAAGAGGCGAGTGGTTCGGCAGCGTGGGAGTACGCGAGCGCGTACTTGGCTGAGGTTCAACCGGGGCAGGATTTTCAGGCGTTGCGTCTGGATAACGTGTCCGTGGATTCTGACCAGAGCGTGCACGTGTACCTGTCGGCTCGTATTCGTCCGCCGCTGCTGTCGATTCTGGTGCCTGATGGTATTGAGGTGACCGCTCACGGTTCGTCGCGTTTGAAGACGAGTCAGGGCCCGTCCAGCGACTAACCCGTCCAGCGACTAGGGGCGCTGTGAGCCCCCCCCATAGGGCGTTGTGAGCCCCCATTAGACTGCGAGGGTGCATCCGCAAGGTAGTGTAACGGCTAGCGGATGCGCCCTCGTTTTATGCCCTTTTGATGTCTTCGTTGCGCGGCTTCTGCCCTCTGTCTGCATCATCCTTCTGCGCTGTGGGCTGTTGCGGGCTGTAACGGCGGGACTTTCTGGCAGTTTCGCGATAGTGTTAAAGGCTATGGCATCCTTCGACTTTTCTGCTGAGATTAAAGAGCTTCGCGCGATTTTCACCTCTATTGCTGCTGTGAGCGATATTGAGGGGATTGAGCGCGCCATTGAGGACCTGTCTGCGCAGGCTGCGGCACCCGATTTGTGGGATGACGTGGAGAATGCGCAGAAGGTGACGAGCGCCCTGTCGTATAAGCAGTCGGAGCTGAATCGTCTGCGTTCGCTGTCTTCTCGCATTGATGATGTTGAGGTGATGGTGGAGCTTGCGGAGGCTGAGGACGAGGAAACTGCCGCCGAGCTGCTTGCTGATGCGGAGCGTGAGTGCGGTGAGATTCGCGCCAAGCTGGAGGAGCTTGAGGTGCTGGTGCTACTGTCGGGTGAGTACGATCAGCGTGAGGCTGTGGTGACGATCCGTTCGGGTGCCGGTGGCGTGGATGCTGCTGATTTCGCGGAGATGCTTCTGCGCATGTACCTGCGTTGGGCGGAGAAGAACGGCTATCCGACGAAGGTTCTGGACACCTCTTACGCTGAGGAGGCGGGCCTGAAGTCGGTGACCTTTGAGGTGAACGCGCCGTACGCCTTCGGTCGCCTGTCGGTGGAGGCGGGCACTCACCGTCTGGTGCGTATTTCGCCGTTCGATAATCAGGGCCGCCGCCAGACCTCGTTCGCGGCGGTTGAGGTGATTCCTCTGATTGAGCAGACGGATGCTATTGAGATTCCCGAGTCTGAGATTAAGGTGGATGTGTTCCGCTCCTCGGGCCCGGGTGGTCAGTCGGTGAATACGACGGATTCGGCGGTGCGTATGACTCACTTGCCGACCGGTATTGTGGTGTCGATGCAGAATGAGAAGTCGCAGTTGCAGAACCGTGCGGCGGCTTTGCGCGTGCTGCAGTCTCGCCTGTTGCTGTTGCGTAAGGAGCAGGAGGACGCGAAGAAGAAGGAGCTTGCCGGTGACATTAAGGCAAGCTGGGGTGATCAGATGCGCTCCTATGTTCTGCATCCGTACCAGATGGTGAAGGATCTGCGTACCGGCTATGAGGAGGGTAATACCTCTAATGTTTTGGATGGCGGTTTGAACGCCTTTATTGATGCTGGTATTCGCTGGCGTGCTTCGGGGCGCGCGGCTGAAGAGAGCTAAGACGTATAAGGATTGAGTGATGGCTCAGAAAAAGAAGAAAGACGCGAAGAAGGACCCGAATAACGCGATTATTGCCCAGAATAAGAAGGCTCGCCACAACTACAACATTGTGGATACCTATGAGGCGGGTATTGTTCTGCTGGGTACTGAGGTGAAGTCTCTGCGTGATGGTGGGGCGTCCATTGTGGACGGTTTCTGCCAGGTGACCGATAACGAGATGTGGCTCGAGGGTATTCATATTGCGGAGTATGGTTACGGTACATGGACGAACCACGCGGCTCGTCGTCGCCGTAAGCTGCTGCTGCATCGTTCTGAGATTAACAAGTTGGCGCAGAAGCTGAAGGAGACCGGTTACACGGTGGTTCCGTTGAAGCTGTACTTCTCGAATGGTCGTGCGAAGGTTGAGATTGCTTTGGCGACCGGTAAGCGTGAGTACGATAAGCGTCAGGCTTTGCGTGAGCGTCAGGATGACCTGGAGGCGCGCCGCGCGATGCGTTACCGCAACCTCGGCTAGGGCTGAGGCAAAACTTGTGACAGCGGCGGGGGACCGGGCTTATTTCCTCGCGTATAATGGTTGAAAATTCGTGGCGTACCGCGAGCACCATACTTTATGAGGAGACACATGTCTGAGAACCCGAACTACCAGCAGAACCCGGGCGAGTTCATTCCCGCGCCGCAGCAGGCACCCGCATACAACATGCAGGGCGGCTACCCCGGCTACCAGCCGAAGCCGAGCTCGGCTCTGGCGATTGCTTCGCTGGTTCTGGGTATTCTTGGTCTGCTCACTGGCTTGATGATTTTCGGTGCTGTTCTGGGCCTGGTCGGCGTGATCCTGGGTATTGTTGCCCTGGTGAAGGTGAAGAACGGTACTGCTTCCGGTAAGGGAATGGCGATTGGTGGTATTGTCACCGGTGCGCTGGGCATGATTGCTGCTGCTGCTATGGTGGTGCTCGGCATTGTTCTTGCGGGTCAGTGCGTTGAGAATGCGGTACAGGATTCGAACGGTAACTACGTGTGCACCGTGGCCGGTGAGACCATGACCCTGACTCCCAAGGATTACGACGCAGCCCGTCGTTAAACCATGTTGAGTCTTTGAAACGTTGAGGGACCGAATAGTGTTGAACTATTCGGTCCTTTGCTCTTTTTCGGCACTGATTCTGCCCGATTGGTGGATTCTCGGCGCTGATTCTGAAATCTGGGACTTCACAGATGACCCAGATGATGGCTTATTTATATAATGGAACCGAACTCAGCGCGCAATGGTGCGTTGGGCGAGTATAAATTGTTCGCTGCAACTGTGAAGGAAAGAACGACGGATGTCTGAGAATAACTACGGAAACAACCAGGGGAACGCACAGAACCCCTACGCTGCTCAGCAGCCTAATTCTTCCGCCCAGAGCTCCTACGGTCAGGATTACGGCCAGGCTCCTTCGGCACAGAATACCTACGGCCAGGATTACGGTCAGAGCGCATCCGCTCAGAACGCCTACGGTCAGGCTCAGCAGCAGAACGCCGCTCAGCAGAACGCCGCTCAGCAGAACTCGGCACAGCAGAACCAGTACGGTCAGTTCGGTGCGCAGCCCTCTTCGCAGAATGCTTACGGTCAGAACGCTGCCCAGGGCGCTTCGGCGCAGAACAGCTACGGCCAGCAGCAGTACGGCTACGGTCAGGACGCTTCCTACCAGGCGCAGCCCGCTCAGCAGAACCAGTACGGTTACGGCCAGGACGCCTCCTACCAGGCGCAGCCCGCTGACTACAACTACCAGCAGAATTCTTACCAGCAGCAGCCTCAGCAGGACGCTTATGGTTACGGTCAGCCTGCGGGTTACCCGTATGCGGCTCCCGTTACGAAGAAGGCTCCCGGCATGGCACTTGCGGCGATGATTCTCGGTATTGCCGCTGTTGTGACTGGCTTCGTCGTGTTCGGCGCTCTGCTGGGTATTGCCGCGATTATTCTGGGCGCGCTGTCCCTTAAGAAGGTCAAGGAAGTTGGCGTAGGTAAGGCATTCGCGCTCACCGGTATTATCACCGGTGCGGTGTCTGTCCTGATTTCGATTTGCATGCTTTTCGTCATCATTTCTTTCGCTCAGACTACTGAGAAGTGCCTTGAGGTTGGTACCGATGACGGTCACGGTAACGTGGTCTGCCAGGTTGGTGACAACCCGAACAGCCGCATGACTGTTCCGGCTCACCGCTAAGTTTTAACCGCCTAATGCGGTACGCGACGGGGTGGGGCTCCCAGATTTTCTGGGGTGTCTCACCCCGTTTGCTGTGCCCGTGATTTTCTGTGCCCGCCGTGTTTCGGGTGTGCGCGGTGGATGTTCCAGCGGTGGATGTCTCGGTAGCGGAGGCGCGCTCGCACTCTTCTCGGGTAGCATTCTCAGCGTCAGTTCATAGCTAGTGTTCTCTGCTTACGTTCTCTGGCAGTGAGCGCGCCGCCCGTGCTGGGGAGAGGACTTGCACGCCGTTAAACATCTTAGATATACTGAATCTCTACCGTGTTTGAATGGCACCACGGCGTCTAGGTACGTTGAGGAAAACTTTCAGAGAACGGTGGGGCTTTTTGATAAAAGCATAGGGGGATGATCGGTTTCGACGATGTGAGTTGAGATGGGTGAAGCGTGCCGAGGATGCAGGGTTATCTCGTTAACGCCCTCTGCAAAAAATTAAGTGCAGAATCTAAGCGCACTGACTTCGCACTCGCTGCCTAAGCGCGAGTTGCCGTCTGTCGGCCTGAGCATGCCTTTGGCTCAGTTACCGGCATCGACTTAAAAGGCCACTGCTGCTAGCCCTTGTTGCGGGGGCTAGCGGGACTTTTACGTGACTAGGTTCGTCGGTATATGTGTTTATGCAAGTACCGGAGCCGAAAAGTAGCGTTCGCATAAACTGCGCACGGAGAAGCCCCGTTGACGCCACATCGGACCGGGGTTCGATTCCCCGCATCTCCACGATCTCCCAACCGCCCGCTCACCTGCACGGGTGCGCGGCGGTGATAATCGGTTCCAATCCAGAGGATGAACCGCGGTAGGTTTCTACCACCCGGCAGGACGCCCCACGGCGTCACCTGCCGGGTATTTTTATGCCCAATTTTCGGGCCGTTCAGGGTGTACCTGTGGGCTTGGAGGGCGCTCAGGTGACCGCATTGTAATGAGAACGTCATCAGAGAAGACGAAAACGCACCCTATGCCGTAGTATCGAAGGGTAGATATCGTTGTTCGGTGTCGGCTGTTCATTCAACCTCACTGGCAATGTACGAGAGCAACCCAAAAGTCGCTTATAGGCGCACCACCACCGCTACGATGCGGCAGCCACTATGACGACCACTCAAGGACACACCATGGAAAACCAGATTCCCGCCCCCTCCTTCCCGGAGCAGAACAACGCAAACTCCCCGCAGCCGGTACCTGCAGGCGTAGCACCCGGCGCTCCCCTCGGCGCCGCACCCGGTGGCCCCGCCCTGGGCGTAGCACCCGCTAACGTGCGTGACCGCGACGACAGCTACCAGCGCATCCCGGACATCTACCGGGTACCTGCTGAATACCGCCGCCCCTATGGTGAGACCACCGGCGACTTCCGCGGTCCCGGCTACTTCTACTCCATCGGCGCTTTCGGTGCCTCCCTGGGCGCCCTGGCACTGACCCTCTACGCGTGGGTTCAGGTCGCGGCACTCCACTCTGAAGCAACGCTCAACTCCCGCGGTTACAGCTCCTCTGCGTATAGCTCCGGTCTGAGCCCCAACATCATGGTGATTGCTCTGCTGCTCGTGGGCCTGATCCCGGTCGGCGTTTCCATTTGGCTTGCCATCTACTCGGCGAAGGTGAACGCCGGTCACACCACCAAGTACACCTCGAAGATGACGACCTTCAACATTCTGGCGTACATCATCTCGGGTCTGAGCCTGCTGGGTCTGCTCGGCACCCTCACCATGCTGTCCTAAAACTGGCAACGCTTGCTCTCATAGCGATACATAGCGAGGCGGCGGCTTTCCACTTACCGGAAAGCCGCCGCCTCGCTATATTTCTACCACCATCGGGGGAGGGGCTAGGGGCAGAGACAGCCTAGGAACGGGGTGTGAGCGCCTCCAGCACCTGCTGCTGGACCGCCGCCGTGTTACTTGCCACCAGGGACACCGGGTGCACGCCGGAGACCGAAACGCCCGCGTGCTCGGGCAGGTCGCCCTCCAGGGTGGAGGCGACGCCGCCAGCCTCACGGATTAGCGGCAGAAGCGCTGCCACCTCGTAGAACGACAGGGACGGATCAACCACAGTATCCACCGCGCCCTCAGCGAGCATACACGCCGCCCAGAACGAGCCGTACGCACGGGAACGACCCACGGAGCCCAGAAGCTGTACAAGCTCGCCAGAGCGGTCCACAGCGCCTTCAGAGGCTACCTTCCAGGACGCGAGGTCGGTGTATGCGGCAGATAGCTGATCCAGCTGAGTCAGCGAGGACACCTCAAGACGAGTCGCTTGCGCCAAGGACTTACCCGTGTACGCGCCCGAACCGCGAGCCGCCCACCAGCGGCGACCCAGCGCGGGCGCAGACACCACACCCACCACCGGCTCACCCTGATCCAGCAGAGCAATCAGAGTCGCCCACACCGGCACGCCGCGGCGAAAATTATCCAGCTCAGCAATCGGCGCAATCACCCACTGGCGCGACGCCTGACCGTTATAGCCGGCATGCTCACCGGCAATACCGTCACGAGTGCGCACACGCGACAGCTGAGCGCGCAGAAGCTCCTCAACCTCCTGAGCCACACCCGAGGTGTAATCGACCGGTTCCTGCTCCTGTACCTGCGGTTCTGCGGGCTGCTGAACCGCCTGCTGCCAGGGCGCCAACGGCGTTGCGGCGGGTGCCGCCTCGGCGGGCTCTAGTACCTCGGAAGCGGGGGAGAAGACCGGGCGGTCACGAAAACGCATGGCGCTCACACGATCGACGCTATCGGCAAGAATATGCGCAAGACGCAAATCGTCGGTGTACTGCTGGGGACGGCTCATAGTAATGCTCTTCTTCAGTATCGGTGATGTAGTCAGCAAAAATGTGTGTGAGGGAGGGTGGCAGAGCACCCTGCAGAGAACCCTAGACGAGAGCGCCCAGTTCCTTCTCCGAATCGCCCTCTTCAGGAGTCAACAGCAGCAGCTTACGCAAGGACTCCAGGCGGGCGGGACCGCTCTCACCGGCGTGACCGGCGGCAACGTACGCCTCCAGACCGCACTCGGGAGCCTGCGCCGCGTGAGTACACGCCTTCGGGCAGTCCGCCGCACCGGGCGCCAAGTCCACGAACGCCTCCACGACGGTCTCCGGTGGCACATGCGCCAGACCGAACGAACGAATACCCGGAGTATCAATAATCCAGGTGCCCGGCTCCATCGGCTCCCCATTCGCATTCACCGGACGCAACGCCAACGCCGACGAGGAGGTATGACGGCCACGGCCCGTCACCGCGTTCACATGGCCGGTCGCACGCTCAGAGCCGGTCAGCGCATTCACCAGGGTAGACTTACCCACACCCGAATGGCCCAGAAGCACCGACACCTGACCCAGCAGCTCCTGCAGAAGCTCCTGAACCGGTGCAGACTCTAGACCCTTCGCGCCCTCCTGGCTCGGCGCCAAACCATCCGAAGACGAAGACAGCACAATCTTCAAACCGCTTGCCGCATAGTAATCCAGCAGGTTCTGCGGGTACCGCACATCGGTCTTGGTGATGCACAGAATCGGCTCAATACCGGCATCAAACGCCGCCACCACGGCACGGTCAATGAAGCCGGTACGCGGCTCCGGGTTCGCCGCAGCAACCACAATCACCAGCTGCTGAGCGTTCGCCACAACCACGCGCTCCGACGGGTCGGTATCGTCGGCGCTACGGCGCAGAACGGAGGTGCGCTCGCCCAGACGCACAATACGCGCCAGGGTATCCTTCGCGCCGGAGGTGTCACCCACCAGGTCCACAAAGTCGCCGGTCACAATCGCGGTGCGGCGCAGCTCCTTAGCGCGCGCCGCAATGAGGGTACGCTCCTTCTCGGTACCCTCATCCACGACGACCGACCAGCGGCCGCGGTCCACCGTAATGACCCTGCCACGAATCGCTTCTTTGAAGGTCGGGCGGTCCTTCGTGCGGGGGCGGGAACCCTTCTTATTCGGGCGCACGCGCACATCCGACTCATCCCATTCAGAGAAATCGCGCACGTTCATGCGGGAAGAGCCCATTTAGATGACCTCCTGGTCAGCGGTAGCATCAGCGGTGGAGGCGCCGGTCTGCCACTGCGCCAGCATGTCCTCCCACATTGCGGTAAATTCGGGCATGGTCTTCGCGACGGTGGCAACATTCTGCACCACCACGTTGCCGCGGCGCAGACCAATAATCGCCGCAAAGGTTGCCATACGGTGATCGTCGTAGGTGCGCGCCAGAACCTGCTCAGCCTCAGTGGCAGCGGGGATGGGCGCCTCAATCACCAGCGAATCTGCGGTGTCGTGGGCACTGCCTCCCAGACGGTTAATCTCAGCGGCGAGCGCTGCGAGGCGGTCCGTCTCATGACCGCGCAGATGCGCAATACCGGTCAGCTCCACGCGGCCCTTCACGAAGGCGCAGGCTGCCGCCATGGTCGGCGCCAGCTCGCCACCGGCAGACAGATCAAAGGAGAAGTCACCCTCGGGAAGCTGCGCTGGACCGGTCACGGTCAGACGTCCCTCAGCGTAGCTCACCCGAGCGCCCAGCGCGGGCAGAAGCTCACGCCACATATCGCCCACCTGGGTCGTACCCGCCGAAGAATCAGCCGCGGGTGCCGGCCAGTGAAGAATAGTCACCGACTCGCCGGTAACCACGGCGGCGGTAAGGAACGGACCGGCATTTGAAAGGTCCGGCTCAATGGTCATCTCAAAGCCGGGGAAGGAACCGGGGTGAACCGTCCAGCGGTACTCGCCACCCCCTGCTTCGTTGCCTTGAGTCGGGTAGTGCTCCTGCACCCGAATACCCATCTGGCGCAGCGCCTCCACGGTCATCTGAATGTGCGGGATGGACGGCACCGAAGAGCCCTCATGCACCAGCACCATACCCTGCGGCAGGCGAGGCGCCATCAGCAGCAGAGCCGACACGAACTGAGAAGACGTAGACGCATCAATACGCACCACGGGCGCCTCAGAAACGCCCTCGCTGGAAGCCAGACCGGGGGAGCGTAGCACGAAGGGCAGAGCGTTCTCGCCCTGCTCACAATCCACCTGCACACCCAGCTGACGCAGACCCTCTAGGACCGGACCCATCGGACGCTGACGGGCGTGCGGGTCACCGTCAAAAGCGAACTCACCCGGCAGAAGCGCCGCCAGGGCGGGCACAAAACGCATCACGGTACCGGCAAGACCGCACTCAATCGACACAGCACGCGGCTCAGCTTCCACGAAGCTCAGGGGAGTGACCTTTACATCCGGACCGAACGGCGAATCGGTCGGCACCAGCTCAATACCCGCACCCAGCTGACGCAGAGCCTCAATCATCAGCGCCGAATCACGCGAATGCAGGGGCGCACGCAAATACGACGGCGAATCAGCCAGAGCGGCAAGCAACAGGTAGCGGTTCGTGAGCGACTTAGAACCCGGAATATGCACCAGCGCGTTCTTACCAGCGGCTTCGCTGGAGGCGGGTGCCAGGGGAGCGGGCCAATCACCGGGGGAAAGCTGCACTGCTGCGTCGCTCATATATCCTCTTCTGGGTCGAATCACGGGGAGGCGCAGGCTGTGGTGCGCTGCGCCAGTTGACGTCTACCCCTATTCTACCGGTTGAGGGTTTGCGAGCCGCCGAGGACTCTAGCGATGAGATAGGCAGTGCGAACCAGGCAGCGCTAACCAACGCAACATGCAGAAAGGCGGCGCACCGTCATTGGTGCACCGCCTTCATGCGTACAGGAGCATTATGAGTTCGCGTTACTTAGAGATTCGCCTCGGCGCAGAACTTCTGCACATCCTGCAGCAGACGCGCCTTCAGCTGCTCGGGCGCCTGCTGAGCGCACGAAGAACGCATCTTCTCACGAATCATCAGCTCAAAGTCCTTCACATCCGCGCAGTCGGGGCAGGCATCCAGATGCGCCTGAACCGTGCGCAGCTGCTCGGGGCTCAGCTCCCTATCGAGGAATTCGTAGAGGCGCTTGAGGGTCGCCGAGCAGGGCTGGCCGCCGCAATCCTCCAGCGGCTCAGAAGCCGCAGAGGCTTCGGGGACAGAAGAATTCTTGTCTGTGGTTGACATCGGGGTTCCTTTCACACGGAAGGTATAAAGCGTTAGGGGAGTCTAGCCTCAACCGCATGGGGGGCTAGCTCACATGTAGAAGAGCGAATCTAAGAATCCGCAGGCGCCTCGGAGCTAGAGCCCGCCGGCGGGGACTTTACGCCCCTGGCCGCCTTAGTGCCCTTGGTAGCCTTTGCCGGCTGCCCCTTAGCGCTCGCCTTCGCTGCGGCTTTTGCCTCAGCCTTCGCTTCTACCTTTGCGATGGTCGATGGGCGCAGACCGTTCTCACGCGCATAATCGAGCAGCTTCTCACGCAGAATACGGCGGCCACGATGTAGGCGAGACATCACCGTGCCCAGAGGGATATCCAGAATCTCCGCAATATCCTTGTACGCGAACCCCTCCACATCGGAGTAGTACACCACCATGCGGAAATCCTCAGAGAGCTCGTTCAGAGCCTCACGAACCTCCGTATTCGGCAGGGCACTCAGCGCCTCCGCCTCGGCAGAACGCAGACCCACCGCATCATGCTCACCGGCCTGAGCCAGCTGCCAATCCTCCACCGTCTCACCCTGAGACTGCTGCGGCTCACGCTGACGCTTACGGTACAAATTGATGTACGTATTCGTCAGGATGCGGTACAGCCACGCCTTCAGGTTCGTACCCTCGGTGAACTGGTGGTACGAAGCAAAAGCCTTCATGTAGGTTTCCTGCACCAAGTCTTCAGCATCGGCAGAGTTGCGGCTCATCCGCAGGGCAGCAGCGTAGAGCTGATCCACATACTGCATAGCGTCCGCGGTAAAGCGTTCGCGTAGCTCGCGGGTATCCGCCGCGGTGTTGGTTTCAGCCATGTTTCTCCTCTACAGGAACGCGCCAGGCGTTCACTTCCATAACGTAGAATTCTTCTCTTTATTCCGCAGAACGCGCACAAACATCTGCGGGTAAAGCAAAACCCCGGGTCCGAATAATATCCGAAACGCCGGGGTTTTAAAGTGTATGCAAGATACCTTATGCGTTGGGGCGCTTACCGTGGTTTGCGCCGCCCTTACGACGGTCCTTGCGCTTACGACCGCGCTTGCTCATCAGAGCCTCCTTATAGTGTTCATGGATGCACGCCCCACCTTCGCGGTGCGTGCCCCCTATTACCTGCCCTAGCAGAGGCGGTCACCGAAAACCGGTGCTCCACGCTATAAGGGCAACGCCGTCTATTTTTTCATAGAAACGGCATGATTGCATCTTGGAACCGGGATATGAGCTAAAAAACACGAACTTTCTTCGCCTCAACTCACAACCCCAGCCGGGGGAGCAGGCTCTTAGCCGTGCTCAGGAATGTTCAGCCAGTTGTACCAGCCGCGGTGTAGAACCAGCCACGCCATCAGACCGTAACCGGACTGACCCGGACGGCCGTCATTAGCGGCAAGGTCGTTGCGCCACTGCTCGTGATGCAACAGCGGGTTGAACGTATCCACGTACACATGGTTACGGCGGGTCACCACATCCGCGTACGCCGCCGACAGGTCAGCGATACGGCGGTTACGCTCAGCGTCCAGGGTCGGCGGCGGACCAACAACCAGAACCTTAATGTTGTTCTGCGACGCCATGTCCACAATGTTCGCCAGGTTCAAACGCGAACGTGCACTGGTCAGACCCAAATCAATGTCAAAGGTCGACGGAGCAATAATGAGGCGGTTATCAGCACCGGGAACGAAGCGGCGGCGCGCCTCCTCGAACCAGCGTGCGTTCAGCTGCTCGCTACCTTCATTGGGGGCGGCAAGGTTATATGCCGCAATGGATGCGGTGGTCTGCGGGGTGCGTGCCATAACACGGCCAAACCAGCCGAGAGTACGGGGATCGCCAACACCGGCGAGCAGGTCATCGCCGACTGCCACAATTCGAATATTGCGTTGCTCCACGGAATTCTTTCTTCTGCAGTATGCGCCCGCCGTGAGAGGCGGCAAGGCACGTGAGTAATAGTCTTTATATCTAGGATAAGCGCTCTTGAGCCTCTTTTCGAACTTAATACCCTCTCCGGTAAGCATCCGAGACTAAAAAACCGTCTCCCCACCAGAAACATCTGACGGGGAGACGGTTTTTGAACAGCTAAATCCTTAGCCGGTTAGCCGTAGAAGACCTTAGCCTTCGAAGACCTGGTTGAACAGTGCCTCAGCCTCAGCTGCGTGCAGCTTACCGGTACCGGCAGCCGGGGAAGCAGCTGCGGGGCGGGAAGCAAGACGCATACGGCGGTCGATCAGCGGCTGCAGGTTCAGAGCCATGAACGGCCACTGACCCTGGTTAGCAGGCTCGTCCTGAGCCCACACAACGTCGGTAGCGTTCGAGTACAGAGCCAGCTGCTCCTTAATCTCGCTCTCGGGCAGCGGGTACAGCTGCTCCACCGAGACAATAGCGGTCTTGGTGTCGCCGCGGCGCTCGCGCTCCGCTTCCAGATCGTAGTAGAGACGACCGGACACGAAGACCAGACGCTCAACCTGAGCCGGGTTGATACCCGAACGATCGCCAATCACCGGCTGGAACGAACCCTCGGTGAAGTCCTCAATCGAGGATGCAGCAGCCTTCAGACGCAACAGCTGCTTGGGGCTAATCACTACCAGCGGCTTGTACGGACGGTGCTGAGAGTGGCGACGCAGCAGGTGGAAGTGCGAAGCCGGGGTCGAGGGGCAAGCCACAGTCATGTTGTTCTCAGCGCACAGCTGCAGGTAACGCTCAACACGAGCCGAGGAGTGGTCAGGACCCTGACCCTCGTAGCCGTGAGGAAGCAGCATAACCAGCGAGGAGCGCTGGCCCCACTTCTGCTCGGAGGAAGACACGAACTCGTCAATGATGGTCTGAGCGCCGTTCGCGAAGTCACCGAACTGAGCCTCCCACACCACGAGCGAGTCGGGGCGCTCCACAGAGTAGCCGTACTCGAAGCCGAGAACGCCGTACTCAGAGAGGAAGGAGTTGTAGATACGGAACTTGCCCTGATCCTCAGAGAGGTGCTCCAGCGGCGACCACTCTTCATCAGTGATGTGGTCGTGCAGAACAGCGTGACGCTGAACGAAGGTACCGCGCTGAACATCCTGACCGCTCATACGAACGTCGGTGCCCTCCATCAGCAGCGAACCGAAGGCGAGCAGTTCACCCATACCCCAGTTCACGTTGCCGGTGCGGCCCATCTCAACGCGCTGCTCCATGAGCTTCTTCAGCTTCTTGTGGATGGTGAAGCCCTCAGGAGCCTTGCCGAACGCATCAGCAATGTGCTGGAAGGTCTCCAGCGAGATAGCGGTCTTGCCAGCGTGAACAACCTCGGTGTTCTGCTGAGCAGCCGGCAGTTCCAGACCGGAAACGTGCGGAGCAGTCGGAGCCGGTGCCGAAGACTGAGTCTCGACGAAGATAGCGTCCAGCTTCGAGTGGTAGGAATCCAGAACCTCGTCTGCCTCTTCCTGAGAGACATCGCCACGACCGACCAGATCCTGTGCGTACAGGGTGCGGGTCGAAGGCAGAGCGTCGATGTCCTGGTACATCTTCGGCTGGGTCATCGACGGATCGTCAGCCTCGTTGTGACCGCGGCGGCGGTAGCAAATCAGGTCAATGACAACGTCGCGACCGAAGCGCTCACGGTACTCGAATGCCAGGCGTGCGGCGCGAACCACTGCGTCCGGGTCATCAGCGTTGACGTGGAAGACCGGAGCCTTAGTCATACGCGCAATGTCGGTAGCGTGGGTTGCGGTGCGGCCGTCGTTCGGCAGGGTGGTGAAGCCAATCTGGTTGTTCACCACAACGTGCACGGTGCCGCCGGTGGTGTACGCCTTCAGGTCAGCCATCTGCAGGGTCTCCATGACGATACCCTGGCCAGCGAACGCTGCGTCACCGTGAATCAGAATCGGCAGGACCGGGTGGCCCTCAACGCCCTGCTCGCGGTAGACGTCCTGCTTAGCGCGGACGATACCCTCGAGCACGGTGTTTGCAGCCTCAAGGTGCGAGGGGTTAGCAGCCACGTACACCTGGGTCTGCTTACCGGAATCGGAGGTGAAGACACCCTCGGTACCGAGGTGGTACTTCACGTCACCGGAGCCACCCTCGTAGGGTGCTGCGGTGCCGGAGAACTCACGGAAAATCTGAGCGTAGGACTTACCAGCAATGTTGGTCAGCACGTTCAGGCGGCCGCGGTGTGCCATACCAATGGCAACGCCCTTCAGGTCGTTGTTAGCGGCCTTGTCCAGAACAGCGTCCAGCAGCGGAATCAGGGACTCGCCACCCTCCAGGGAGAAGCGCTTCTGACCCAGGTACTTGGTCTGCAGGAAGTTCTCGAATGCCTCAGCCTCAACCAGTTTGGAGAGAACACGCAGCTGCTCCTCGCGGGTGGGCTTAGCGGCGCCGCGCTCCAGGCGCTCCTGGAACCATGCGCGAACCTCGGGGTCCTCAGAGTACATGTACTCAACGGAGAGGGAACCGGAGTATGCCTCGTGCAGGCGCTCCAGGATGGTGCGCAGCGGCAGACGCTCGGCACCGCCGAAGCCACCGGTCGGGTAGACGCGGTCCAAATCCCACAGGGTCAGGCCGTAGTTCTCCAGCTTCAGATCCGGGTGCGAACGCATCTTGTAGCCAACGGGGTTGGTTGCTGCGGTCAGGTGGCCGTGCACGCGGTACGCGTGAATCAGCTGCTGAATACGTGCAACCTTGGAAATCTCGTGAGCGTCATCGACGTGGTTGTCGCGTGCCCAGCGGACCGGCTCGAAGGGAACCTTCAGGTCACGGAAGATAGCGTCGTAGAAGTCGTCGCCGCCGAGCAGGTAGTGCTCAACCAGCTTCAGGAACTCACCGGAACCTGCACCCTGAATGACGCGGTGGTCGTAGGTGCTGGTCAGGGTGATGATCTTGGACAGACCCTGCTGGGTGATGAGCTTCTCGGACAGGCCGCGGAACTCAGCCGGGTACTCCAGAGCACCCACACCGATGATGGCTGCCTGGCCCTTAGAAAGGCGGGGCACCGAGTGGACGGTACCAATACCACCGGGGTTGGTCAGCGAAACAGTGGTGCCGCGGAAGTCCTCAATGGTCAGCGCGCCGTTGCGGCCACGCTTAACGATGTCGTTGTAAGCCTCCCAGAACTCGCGGAAGCTCAGCTGCTCAGCACCCTTAAGGTTCGGAACGACCAGGTTGCGGGAACCATCGGGGCGGGGCAGGTCAATAGCCAGGCCAAAGTTTACGTGTGCGTTGTGGATTGCAACGGGCTTGCCCTTCTCATCCACACCGTAGGTCACGTTCATCGAGGGCATCGCTGCCACCGCGCGAATCACAGCGTAACCAATGATGTGGGTGAAGGAAACCTTGCCGCCGCGGGTGCTTGCCAGGTACTTGTTAATCGCTGCGCGGTTCTCGATGAGCAGCTTTGCGGGGACCGCACGAACGGTGGTTGCGGTGGGGACAGTCAGCGACTCTTCCATGGTCGTGACGACTGCCTTAGCAGGGCCGCGGAGGGGGACAATCTTGTCTTCAGCAGGTTCCACAGTTTCAGCCTTCTTGGTAGCAGCGGGAGGGGTAGGGTTAGCAGGCGCAGCCGCAGGCTTCGGTGCCGCGGGAGCGGGAGTTACAGCAGGTGCGGCAGGCGCAGCCGGTGCGGCGGGTGCCGCAGCAGGAGCTACACTAGCGGTACCGGCGCCTCCCAGCGCCTTGTCGATGGTCTCAAAAATGGGCCACCATGAAGGGTCCACGAGGTTCTTGTCCTTCTGGTAACGCTCGTACTGTTCTTCAACGAACCATTCGTTACCGGCAAATTCCTCAGGCACCAGATGTTCTGGCAGATTTGGCACGTTAAACGCCTCTTCCAATTAGTGTGAATTTATCCGTCGCGTCCGGGACTCTCCCCGGCATAGACGACCCGCGTCTTCGAGGGGCGAATCATCACGCTGAGCATGTGCGCATCGCCTAAGATGGTGGCCGTATGTGCGGGGTGTGCACCGTACAAACCTGCCTAGCGTGCCGTGAACGTCGGGGTTCATCCGCTTGCTTGGCGGCACACTCATGCTCCTATGTATAAGTGTAAAGAGAATCACGGTGAACTTTCCAGCTCATCGCGCCATATCCGCAATGCAATTTTTCACTCTTAGGGATTAGCAATGAGCCGCGTGCGCAACAAGTGCTGTCTTGCGCTTGTGAGCAGGCACTCTACAGCACCGGGAAGAGACGAAACCTTCGCTAAAATATGGGGTATGGATGACCCTTTGAGTAAGACTCTGACTACTAGCCAGCGCAGAATACTGCCCGTGTACTCTGCGCAACACGGCACTGTAACACCCAAAAACACCACCTCCGATGCTCAGCATCTGGACAGCCTGGTTGCGGGGCTACCCCGCCAGGCCCAAGGCACCGCACACCAGCCGATGGAGGCGGTGGCTGAGTGGATCTAATCCTCCTGCTCATCGGCCTACTCCTCATCCTGGGAACGGGCTTCTTCGTTGCCGTAGAGTTCTCCCTCGTGGCGCTCGAAACCGCCACCGTACAGCAGGCAAAGGACTCCGGCGATAAAGCCGCCGACGCCGTCCTGCGCTGCCTCAAGACGCTCTCCACTCAGCTATCCAGCTGCCAGATTGGCATCACCATCACCACGCTGCTGACCGGTTACACCCTCGATGCCGCCATCAAGGCGCTCACCACCGGTGCCATCAGTAGCCTGGGCCTGCCCACCAGCGTGACCGACGTGCTCACCCTGGTACTGGCGATGCTCATCGCAACCCTGCTCTCCATGGTCGTCGGCGAACTGCTCCCCAAGGGCCTCGCCATCGCCGAACCCTATGACGTGGCACGCCGAGTCGCCCCCGCGCAGCTCGCCTTCACCCGCGTCATGTCCCCGCTTGTGCGCGTCATGAACGGCTCCGCCAACTGGATTCTCGGACGCTTCGGTATGGAAGCCAAAGAAGAACTCTCCGCGGCACGCACCCCCGAGGAGCTCTCCTCCATGGTGCGACGCTCCGCAGAAGAAGGCACCCTCGACTCCGACGCGGCACGCTTCGTGGACCGCACCCTACGCTTCTCCGAGCTGACCGCCTCCGAAGTCATGACCCCTCGCGGCCAGGTCGCCATGCTCGAAGACACTGCCCCCGTCACCGAGGTCATCGAACTGGCACGCTCCACCGGCCACTCCCGATTCCCGCTCTACAAGGGCGACCACGACAACATCGTGGGCGTCGTGCACGTGAAGAAGGCCGTCGGCGTACCCCCGGAGGTACGCGAAACCCTCGAAGCCGGAGCCCTCGCAGAAGACGTGCTGCAGGTCCCCGAAACCCTGCACCTGGACGCGCTGCTCACCCAGCTGCGCCAGGGTGCCCTGCAGCTTGCCGTGGTCCTCGACGAATACGGCGGAACCGCCGGCATCGCAACCCTCGAAGACCTCGTCGAAGAAATCGTCGGCGAAGTCTCCGACGAACACGACCGCGGCCGCACCGAACGCCCCCTACGCTACGGCAACGGCGACTGGGTCTTCTCCGGCCTACGCCGCCCCGACGAAATCAACGCCCTCATCCCCGGACTCGAGGTTGAAGAAAGCCCCGAATACGAAACCGTCGGCGGCTTCATGATGGAACGACTCGGCCGCATCCCCGAAGTGGGCGACAGCGTCCCCGTACCCGGCGGCACCCTGCGCGTCGACACCCTCGAAGGCCGCCGCGTCGACCGCATCCGATTCACCCCCGCACCTAGCGCACAGGAACAGACCGAGAAGGGAGGCAACGCATGAACGACTGGGTAGCTATCGCACTGCTCGTCATCCTGCTCGCCGGAAACGCCTTCTTCGTCGCCGGTGAATTCGCCATCATGTCCACCCGACGAGCACAAATCGAACCGCTCGCAGAAGAAGGCAATAAGCGAGCGCAGACCGTCATCTACGCCCTAGAGAACGTCTCGCTCATGCTCGCCACCTGCCAGCTGGGCATCACCATCTGCTCGCTGCTGATCCTGAACGTCTCAGAGCCGGCGCTGCACCACATGCTGGAAGTGCCCCTGCACCTGGTCGGCCTGCCCCACGCCATCGTGGACGTCATCGCCTTCGGCGTCACTCTGATTCTGGTCACCTACCTGCACGTAATCTTTGGCGAGATGGTTCCCAAGAACGCCGCCGTGACCCTCGCCGCTCGCGGTGTGGCTCTCTGGATTGTGCCGACCCTGGTGACCTTCTCCAAGATCTTCGCCCCCGTGGTCGCTCTGCTGAACAACCTGTCCAATAAGCTGCTGGCGCTCATGAAGGTCGAAGCGAAGGACGAAGTCGCATCCACCTTCACCCTGGGGGAGCTACAGACCATCGTGGCAACCTCAACCGCGGAAGGCACCGTGGAAGACGACGCCGGCGTGATTGAAAGCGCCCTCGAATTCACCGAGAAGGACGTCTACGAAATCATGGTGCCCGGCGATAAGCTCGTCACCCTACCCTTCGGTAGCACCCCCGCCGAGCTGGAACGTGCCGTGGCACGCAGCGGATACTCCCGCTTTGTCGTCACCGACAACGACGGAACCTACATGGGCTACCTGCACGTGAAGGACGCCCTCGCCATCGCCCCCGAGCGGTTCGAGGAGCCCTTCCCCTGGTACAAGCTGCGGTCCCTGGACACGCTCACCCCGACCACCGATATTGACGATGCGCTCGCCTCCATGCAGCGCAGCCGAACCCATATCGCGCAGGTTATGGACGAGCACGGCGTAACCCTCGGCGTGGTCTTCCTTGAAGACGTGCTGGAGGAGCTGGTCGGCGAAATCAACGACACCACCCAGGATGCGGTGCGTGAGCGTGTACGCCGCCAGCAGGCGCGCGAAGCGCAGTAATAAGCCCAGTAACCGCATCGTGAGATACCCCGGGTGAAACAGGGAAATCTTGAACACACAGCCCGCCCGGTACCCTCGTCAAGGAGGGCACGGGGCGGGCTATTTTGCGCTCAAAAACGGTGTATGGGCGCATTCAAAGGGGCAGTCTCAGACGGCGGGATGAAGCGGCAGTATAAAGTAGCGGTGGGGGAGCGCCGTAGGCTGAGCTAACTATCCCTGTTGCATAAGCTACTGACAGGGAAAAGGGCTGCCTAACAGCACCCAAATGACACCAATAAAGAGTTGTTTATACGGGTGTGCGCATGATGTAGTTAAGAAACCTACAGACTAGAACGAAACCGAAAGAGAGCCCTCATGTCGAACCCGAAGATTACCCGCAAGCACTTCCTCACCGCAATGGGCTCACTCGCCGCGTCCTCCCTGCTGCTGGCAGGCTGCGCAACCGAGAACAAGACCTCCGGCTCGTCCTCCTCGGCAGGCTCCAACGGCAAGGTGAAGGTCGTCGCCTCCACCGACGTCTACGCAGACATCGCCAAGCAGGTCGGCGGCGACTACATTGAGGTCACCGCACTGATCGCCTCCACCAGCACCGACCCCCACTCCTACGAAGCCACCAGCGCCGACCGCCTCAAGGCGAAGGACGCATCCCTGATTGTCATCAACGGTGCAGGCTACGACCTGTTCCTCGAAGACCTCGCCGGCAAGGACAACACCTCCCAGAAGATCGTGAACGCGGTCAAGGTCAGCGGCAAGCTCACCGACGCCGAATACACCCACCTGGTCGAGGACCACCGCGGCGGCGAACACCACGAAGACGGCGGCGACCACGCTCACGCACACGAGTTCAACGAGCACCTCTGGTACGACTTCGAAACCATGAAGAAGGTCGCCCAGAAGATCGCTGAAGAGCTCGCGGACCTCGACTCCGCACACGCTGAGGCGTTCCGCACCAACGCATCCACCTTCTCCAAGGAACTGGACGCACTGGATACCACCGCCAAGGCAATCGCCGGCGAGGGCAAGAAGTACCTGTCCACCGAGCCCGTGCCGGACTACCTGATTTCCTCCACCGGCGCAGAGAACGCAACCCCCAGCGAATTCGCTGAGGCGGCAGAAGCCGGCAACGACGTCCCCGCCCTGGTCCTGAAGGAAACCAAGGACATGGTCACCGAGAAGAAGGTCCAGCTGCTCGCTTACAACGAGCAGACCTCCACCTCCCAGACCAACGAGGTGCTGCAGGCAGCTAAGGACGCCTCGGTGAACTACGTATCCTTCACCGAAACCCTGCCGGAGAACACCAACTACCTGGCATGGATGAAGACCAACGTCAGCAACCTCGAAAAGGCGCTCTCCTAAGTGACTGACAACAATAACGGTGCCACCCCCGCGATTTCCATTCGCGGGGGTAGCCTCGCTTTCGGGGCCCGCACCCTCTGGAAAGATCTAACCCTCGACATCGGCGCTGGTGAGTACTTTGCCGTGCTCGGCCCCAACGGCTCTGGCAAGTCCACCTTCCTCAAAGTCGTTCTCGGCCTGACCGGACTCAACGCCGGCGAGATTTCGGTGCTCGGCAAGCCCGCACGCCTGGGTAACGCAGGCGTCGGCTACGTGCCGCAGCAGAAGTCCATCCCCACCTCCACCCCGATGCGCGCCCGCGACCTGGTCGGGCTGGGCGTGGACGGACACCGCTGGGGCATCCGCCTGCACGGCAGAAAGTACCGCGCCAAGGTCGACGAACTCCTCGAAGCCGTCGGCGCGACCGAATACGCAAACGTGCCGGTGGGTCTGCTCTCCGGTGGCGAGCAGCAGCGTCTGCGTATCGCCCAGGCGCTCGCGAACGATCCGAAGATTCTGCTGGCTGACGAGGCGCTGCTCTCCCTGGACCTCAACCACCAGTACGCTGTGGCTGAGCTGATTCACCGCTTCAACCGTGAACGCGGTGTGGCGGTGGTGTTCGTGACCCACGAAATCAACCCCATCATCGAGCATGTGGACCGCGTGCTCTACCTGGCGAACGGCCGCTTCACGGTCGGCTCGGTGGAAGAGGTCATGACCAGCGAGACCCTTACCTCCCTGTACGGAACCCCGGTGAGCGTGCTCAAGTCCAATGGCCGCTACGTGGTGGTGGGTGAGACTCACGCCAGCGACCACTGCCATATTGAGGGCACCGACCAGAACATTCACGGATCCCACCTGAAGTCTGGCCCGTCCGATACGCAGCGCACCCTACACCTTCCGGGAGGAACCACTCGATGACTCTTCTAGCTTCCCTTCCCGTCCTGGCTCCGATTGCCGCCGCGCAGAATGATTTGCTCTCCCGCATTTTCGTTTTTGACCGCTACGGCGAGCTGCTGCACATGCTGCAGAACTCCATTTTTGCTGGCGCCGTGCTGGGCCTTATCGGCGGTTTTGTCGGCATTTTCGTGATGATGCGTGACCATGCCTTCGCGGTGCACGGCATCTCTGAAATGTCTTTTGCGGGTGCCGCCCTGGCGTTGTTGCTCGGCTATGACGTGGTGACCGGCTCCATGGTTGGTTCGATTGCCTCGGCGCTGCTGATTGCTTTTCTGGGCTCTAAAGCGAGCGACTCAAACTCGGTGATTGGCGCGCTCATGCCTTTCGGTCTGGGTCTGGGTATTCTTTTCCTCTCCCTGTACCAGGGTCGTAGCGCGAATAAGTTCGGTCTGCTGACCGGTCAGATTGTGTCCGTGGATGCCGACCAGCTGAACACCATGATTATTGGTGCGGTGGTTATTATTTCCCTGCTGGTGATGGTGTGGCGCCCGCTGAGCTTCGCTTCCTTGGACCCGGAGGTTGCCCGCGCTAAGGGCGTGCCGATGCGCTTCCTGTCCCTGGTGTTCATGGTGATTCTGGGTATTGCTGTAGCGCTGTCGGTGCAGGTGGTCGGTTCGCTGCTGGTGCTGGCTCTGCTGATTACTCCGGCGGCTGCGGCAATGCAGGTGACTGCCTCTCCGGTACGCACCCTGATTCTGTCGGTGCTGTTCGCGGAGGCGTCCATTGTGGGCGGTATTCTGCTGGCCCTTGCCGGTTCGCTGCCGATTAGCCCCTACGTGACCAGCATTTCCTTCCTGATTTATATGGTGTGCCGCGTGATTGGTGGCGTGAAGCGCCGCCACAGCGCGTCGGGCCGCCAGCTGACGGAGAAGGCATAAACCTCTTAGAAGGGCTTACAGCCCCTGCTGACGGGTAAACCTTAAAGTAAGAGCCCCACCTCGTTCCCGAGGTGGGGCTCTTTACTGTCGTGCTGTGGTAGCGCTACGGATTATGCACCCGGTGCGCGAGGCGGGCTCAAGCTGTTCGGCAATGTGTCGCCTTGTCCAGATGCCCTGTGTGTCGTGCTGCGGCGGCGCCGAAGATCTTTGAAGGCGCCGTATCCTTCGTTGAGAAGGAGTTCCCCGGTGGGGGAGAGCTCCTCAGAATGAGGGGCTTAGAGCCTGCGGCTTGGCCTGCAACGTTAGCGTGCAGTGCCGCCCTGCGATTCTTCCTCGCGACGTGCCAAAGTGCAGTCCGGGCAGTAACCGGTCACTTCAACCACGTGTTCCAGCTCCGAGAAGCCGTGCTGCTTGCCCATGGCAAGTGCCCAGTCCTCGAGGGCGGGTGCTTCCAGCTCGATGGCGGCGCCGCATCGGCGGCAGAGCAGGTGGTGGTGATGGTCCTTGACCTGGCAGTGGCGGTACAGGGTCTCACCCTCAACGCCCTTGACCGAGTCGAGTTCGCCGGCGTTAGCCAGCGACTGCAGCACGCGGTAGGTGGTTGCGAGAGAGACCTGTTCCTTGCGGTTCGCGAGGGTCAGGTGCAGATCCTGTGCTGAGATGAAATCGCCGAGCTCTTCCATGGTCGCCTTGATGATGCGACGCTGGCGGGTATTTCGGGCTTCGGCGGGCTTCGTAATTCTCCGTACGGGAATATGAGTGTCCATTGCTGAACCTTTCGGGGCGGAGGGCCGCCCCATTGTGTGGTCGATCTTGTCTTACGACTTTACACTAGAGGCGTTCAAAAGGTGGTTGATTTGCGGCTTATCTCAAAAATTGAAGCCGCCGCCGGGCGGGTGCTGGGGTTCGCGGTAGACTGAAACTATGAAGATGACGAAGTACACCCACTCATGTATCCGCCTTGAGAATGAGGGGCGCACCCTCGTTCTTGACCCCGGCAATTTTGCCGCTGAAGGTGAGCATGCCACCGCGCTGGAAGGCGCCGATTACCTGTTCGTGACCCACGCGCATCCGGACCATTTTGATGGCCCCTCGGTGCTGCCGCTGATTGCTGAGCGTGCCGAGTCGCAGAACCCCCTGAAGATTTGGGCTCCCGAGGCTGTCGCCCAGGTTATCAAGGAGGCTGTGCCCGCCGCTGAGGTTACCGTTGTTTCCTCCGATTCTGAGTTCAGCATCCCCGGTTTTGAGGTGAAGACCTACGGCGGTCAGCATGCCCTGATTCACCCGCTGATTCAGACCATCGCCAACGTCGGTTACCTGATTAATGGTGCCGTGTACCACCCGGGTGACTCGCTGGTGGTTCCGCACCGCGTGCGTGCGAATACCGTCCTGGTGCCGATTCACGCACCCTGGTCGAAGGTTCAGGAAGTCATCGATTTTGTGATTGCGACCGGCGCGCAGCGTGTGGTTCCGATTCACAACGGTATGATCAACCAGAACGGCACCGGCATTATTGAGGGCCTGGTGACGAACTTCGGCGCGAAGTACGGCACCGAGCTGAAGCACCTGAACCCCGGCGAGAGCATTGAGGTTGAGGCGTAGAGCCTGAACGTTGAGCTTCAAGCGCGCCGACGACGGCGCATGAAGGAGATTATTGTGAGCACGATTTTTACCAAGATTATTGACGGCGAGATTCCCGGTCGCTTCGTCTGGAAGGACGAGCACTGCGTCGCCTTCCTGGACATCATGCCCCTGTCGGAAGGTCACCTGCTGCTCGTTCCCCGCGCTGAGGTCGACCGTTGGCCCGACCTGCCGGCTGAGCTGGCGGCGCACCTGTTCGCTGTGGCGCACAAGATTTCGGGTGCCCTGGATCAGGCGTTCGATAAGGACCGTGTGGCTCTGATGATTGCGGGCTTCGACGTGCCGCACACCCACATCCACCTGTTCCCGGCTGACGGCATGGCTGAGTACGATCCTGCCAACGCCAAGAAGGATGCCACCGCCGAAGAGCTGGATGCGGCAGCCGAGAAGGTGCGCGCCGCTCTGCGCGAGCGCGGCCACGGCGAGTTCGTACCCGAGGCATAAGCGCCTACCGCAACATAGCGTGTAGCTACAAGCGAAGGAGCCGCCCTCTACAGGTTGAACTGTAGAGGGCGGCTCCTTCGTTGCTATACGCCGGTAGGGGCTTAGTGCTTCTCAGCCTTGGAGATCTGGTCGGCCAGGTCCTCGGGAGAGAGGTTAGCGGAAGAGAACTCGGGGGTCAGCGGCAGGTGCAGCTGCAGACCGGTGCCGGGGCAAATCTCGACCTTTGCGGAGCGCAACTTGAAGTCGACCACGTGGCCGCCCTGAACGCGGTTATCGTCGATAAAGTGGGCGTGGCAGCCGGGCACCGAAATACCCTGCTCGTAGATGGGGGTGCGGAAGCCAACAATCGTGCCGGTTACGTTGTCGAACTGGACGATGTCCTCGTTCTCGGTGGCGGCGACCATCTTCGGGTAGGGCTTCTCCTGCTTGATGACGGTGCGGGTGCGGACCCATTCGAAGTCGCCGTAAATCTTGACGGCGTACATGTAGTTCTTGGAGACGGTGAAGTCATCCAGAATCTGGGAGGCGGACTTACGGAGTAGGTTCTGCGGTAGTTCACGCTTAATCATGGGCACGAAGTTGGTGACCACGGCGTAGGGGGTCTGCTGGCGCAGGTCGGGCAGGGAGACGGAGCCGTCGTGACGCACCTGGTAGCAGACGCCGTCGAGGACGACCATTTCGCCGTCGAGGCCGTTGAAGGTACCCACACCGAAGTTGCCGTGGCTCAGGAGCTCACCGATGGTCATCTCACCATCGTAGATACCGTCCAGCAGCTGGGACATGAGGCCGGTCTGAAAAACTTCGTTACGGAAAACAGTTTCACCGTTTAGGATGGTCGGCTGATATGCCATGAGATTTCTCCTCGTTACAGTGGATGCGGCGTCAGACGGGTCGGTCGGTCATCAGCGATACTCGCCCCAGCAGATGCTGAAAAGGTGAGGGGCGGTGGGGAGAACACGGCTTCGTGACGTCGTTTCTCGCGGAAATTCGTAGGTGCCGCCGGCCGGGCGCACGCACTTTCATTGTACGCCCGCCTGCGAACATATCTACCGGTCAGTGGGCCAACATCTTATGATGTGACCTCTAGCCCGCTGAAAGCAGGCACCGGCACGAGGGCATAAAAATAGACTGGCGTTCCCTCCGGTTGCACGACAAAAAGGGAGGGAACGCCAGCACCAACAGCTTAGCCCTTAGAGCCGCTCTAAGCGCAACTAAGGTGCGCAAGACCCATCGAGGCATAAAAATATTGGACACGTACTGTCGCCAAAAGTGCTACAGCAAGATAGAAGTCCGCAGAGATACGCCCGAGAACACAACAACGGCCTATACGTTCCCAAAGGAACATATAGGCCGTTGCCTGCTATTCAGACCTCACATCTAGAAGCCCGGAATTAGACGCCGTAGTACAGCTGGTACTCAAGCGGGTGCGGAACCAGCGAAAGCGGCTCCAGCTCATTCTTACGCTTGTAGTCGATCCATGCCTGAATCAGGTCCTCGGTGAAGACGCCACCCTCGAGCAGGAAGTCGTGGTCAGCCTCCAGAGCCGCCAGTGCCTCCTCCAGGTTAGCGGGAGCCTTCTTGATGTCCTTAGCCTCTTCGGCGGGCAGCTCGTACAGGTCCTTGTCGATCGGTGCCGGCGGCTCGATGCGGTTACGGATGCCGTCCAGACCAGCCATCAGCTGAGCAGCGAATGCGAAGTAGGGGTTAGCGGAGGGGTCCGGTGCACGGAACTCCAGGCGCTTAGCCTTCGGGTTGGTGCCGGTAATCGGAATACGGATACCAGCGGAACGGTTACCCTGCGAGTACACCATGTTGATGGGAGCCTCGTAGCCGGGAACCAGACGCTTGTAGGAGTTCACGGTCGGGTTGGTGAACGCCAGAACAGCGGAGGAGTGCTCAATCAGACCGCCAATGTACCAGCGTGCGGTGTCGGAGAGGTTAGCGTAGCCGCGTTCGTCGTAGAACAGGGGCTCGCCGTTCTGCCACAGCGACTGGTGGCAGTGCATACCGGAGCCGTTGTCACCGAAGACGGGCTTGGGCATGAAGGTTACGGACTTGCCCCATGCGTCAGCGGTGCCCTTGATGACGTACTTGAACTTCAGCAGGTCATCGGCGGCCTTGGTGAGGGTGTCGAACTTGTAGTTGATTTCTGCCTGGCCGGCTGCGCCCACCTCGTGGTGGCTACGCTCAACCTCGAGGCCAACCTCATCCATGGCAACGCACATGGCGTCGCGCAGGTCAGCCTGCTTGTCGACGGGGGAGACGGGGAAGTAGCCGCCCTTGACGGGGGTCTTGTTGCCCAGGTTGCCGCCCTCTTCCTTGCGGCCGGTGTTCCAGGGAGCCTCGTCAGAGTCAATCTTGTAGAACACAGAATTCGGCTCAACCTGGTAGCGGACGTCCTCGAAGACAAAGAATTCAGCCTCGGATGCGAAGAACGCGGTGTCTGCAATGCCGGTGGACTGCAGGTATGCCTCGGCGCGCTCAGCAACGCCGCGGGGGTCACGGTGGTAGGGCTCACCGGTGCGGGGGTTCACGATGGAGCAGATGATGACCAGGGTCTTCTCAATGCGGAAGGGGTCAACGTATGCGGACTGAACATCGGGGATCAGCTGCATGTCGGACTCAGCAATGCCCTGGAAGCCGCGAATGGAGGAGCCGTCAAAAAGCTGGCCGTTGACGAAGAAATCGTCATCAATCGCCTTGGCGGGCAGGTTGAAGTGCTGCTGCACGCCGGGCATGTCGGTGAATCGGATATCAACGAAGACTACTTCTTCGTTCTTGATAAAGTCGAGAACTTCCTGGGGGCTGGTAAACATGAGGACTGCTCCTTGTTCGACTGACGGTGCAGGAGGGTATCTTCCCTCATCACATTCAGTCTTTGGTTTAGTTTTTGGCCGCGGGCAAAACCCTGTGACATATCAAGCATAGTGGTTATTTTTTGCGCGTGCGTGACTATCGTGTTTCGGTAATGTTACAAATCCTGGAAAGGAGTTACATTTTGGTTGCCTCACGAAACACAGCGTAGCCGCTAACGCCCCGTATCAGGGGCAGTAGCAGAGCCTGCAGCAACGCCAGCAACAGTGCAATAATCGGGTGTAACAAAAGGCTCCGACCCTCCCCACACGGGAAGAGCCGGAGCCTTCAAAAGCTTATATCAGATGCTCATTTAGCGGCCGCGCATCGCACGACGATCGGGGCGAGCACGCATCGGGTCAACACCCTTCGGCAGACCGTTCATCGGGTTACGCATAGTGTTCAGGGTGCTCAGACGACCCGAAACAACCTGCATCTCCTGCTGAGTCAGAGCCTTCGGAAGCTTGTTCATGGTCTTCACAACGTCCTTGAGCTCAACCTGACCCTCATCGTGACCGGTCTCAATCACGTGAACCGGAACGCCCGGAGCCACACGAGCCAGGTGCTTCTTCTCAGTGTTCACCAGCGAGTTCACACGGCTGTGAGGGCCCTCGGTCACCAGCACAATACCGGGACGGCCCAGCGCACGGAACACCAGATCCTGGTTACGGTTCGCAGCAACGGGCTGCTCCTCAACAATCCAGCCGCGGCGCACCGAGTTCATCGCCGCACCACTACGACCGGGCTGGTTCTCAATCTGAGCAAAAGCCGCAGTCTGCGCGCGGCGACCCAGCAGAAGCATCGCCACAATAGCGGCAACGCCCAGACCCAGAATCAGGAAAGTAATCCAGTTACCCAGGGCAATACCGATGAGGAGGAAAACCAAAAGGGTACCCAGAGCCGACAGACTCAGAATCCAACCGATATTCGGGTCGGACTTCTTGGTCATCTGGTAGACCTGCTTCATCTGGGCGAAAGTGCCCGGAGTGCGTTCCTTCTTCTTTTTCTTCTCTTCGCGCTTATCTGCCACGATTCTTCCTCGGCTGGTTCTTCCGCGGCCCCGAGAAGCGCCTCAAACGCTCACGGAACCATAGTGACGTAACGATGCAGTGTATGCCTGCAATTTTTCTAGTTTACCCTACCCGCACAAGGGGCGGGGCATAAGGGGAGGCTCCCCGAACACCGGACGAACACCGGGTTCGAGGAGCCTCAACGCTCTCAGACAGATTCTGAAAAGGCTTAGTAGCCTGCAGCCACCAGAGAGGAGGCTTCCTGCAGAGCAGCACCCTCACCCTCAATGTGGGCAAGGTTCTCAGGAATCGGGTAGCCGTTCTTACGCATTGCACGAGCCCACAGACGACCTGCACGGTACGAAGAACGAACCATCGGGCCCGCCATAACGCCAGCGAAACCAATCTCCTCAGCCATGTTCGCAAAATCCACGAACTGCTGCGGCTTCACCCAACGCTCAATCGGGTGGAAGAGCGGGCCGGGGCGCAGGTACTGGGTGAGGGTAATGATGTCACAACCAGCATCATGCAGATCGCACAGCGCCTCGTAAATCTCCTCGTCGGTCTCGCCCATACCCAGAATCAGGTTGGACTTGGTGACCATGCCGCCTTCCTTAGCCTGGGTAATAACATCCAGGGAACGCTCGTAACGGAACGCCGGGCGAATCTGACGGAAGATACGGGGGACGGTCTCCAGGTTGTGCGCGAACACCTCAGGCTTAGCGTCAATCACCTTCTGAACATGCTCGGGAACACCCTTGAAGTCGGGGACAAGCATCTCAACGCCGGTGTTCGGGCACATCTTGTGAATCTGACGGGTAGTCTCTGCGTACAGCCACGCACCGCCGTCTTCCAAGTCGTCACGAGCAACACCGGTCACGGTTGCGTAACGCAGACCCATGACCTTCACGTTCTTAGCAACCTTGAACGGCTCAGCGTAGTCAACAGCAACAGGCTTGCCGGTCGCAATATTGCAGAAGTCGCAACGGCGGGTGCACTCGGAACCACCAATCAGGTAGGTTGCCTCACGGTCTTCCCAGCACTCGTAAATATTGGGGCAGCCAGCCTCTTCACACACGGTGTGCAGGCCCTGACCGCGAGCCAGCTCGCGCATCTCGTTGTATTCGGGGCCAACAATAGCCTTGGTCTTAATCCAGTGAGGCTTCTTCTCAATGGGAACCTCAGCGTTGCGGGCCTCCACACGCAGTAGCTTGCGTCCTTCAGGTGCGGTGCTCAAAAGTCTTCTCCTTGGTTTCGATGTGCCCTCTGTGCAGGTGGGCCATCTTCTATTTTACGCCCGCTCAGGCGTAGGTGAAACTGATTTTCGTATATGACGAACAAAGCCGAATGCGTTACGTGTACGGCCCGTTCGATGCTTCTTGGCTGCGTCTAACCCCGTGTTTAGTCCTGCGCCGCAACGGGCTCGAAGGACTCCGCCAGGCGGTCCTGGTACTTCAGAAGCTCCGCCTCCAGTGGCTCCAAAATATCGGCGGGGGTGACGGTGCGGCCCAGCTGCTCCGAAATAGTGGTAACACCCGCATCGCTAATACCGCAGGGAATGAACTGCTGGAAAGGTGCGGTGTCGTTGCAGCAGTTAATCGCGAAGCCGTGCATGGTGGTGTTACGCGAAACGCGCATGCCCAGTGCCGCGATCTTCTTGTCCTGGGTGATACCGTCGCCCAGAATCCACACGCCGCTACGGCCCTCAACGCGCTCACCCTTAATGCCCATGCCAGCCAGGACGTTAATGATGATTTCCTCGATGATGCGCACATACGCCACCACGTCAATGGGCTCGGGCAGACGCAGAATCGGGTAGCCGGTCAGCTGGCCGGGGCCGTGCCAGGTCAGCTTGCCGCCGCGGTCAATCTTGACGACGGGGGTGGACTTGTCTGCGGGGTACTCGTGGTCTTCGGTGCGTTTACCGGCGGTAATCACTGCCTCGTGCTCAAGTAGAAGAATCGTATTCTGGCGGGTGCGGTTAGCCACCTCATCGTGGATGCGGTACTGCTCGTCCAGGCACTCAACATAGTTCACATAGTTCGGGGCGAAGCCCACGCGTTCAATCGTCACAGACATACTTTCTACCTTAGTACTGCTGGTGGAGGGAAGAAAATTAGGGCGCCCTGAATCACGTGATGAGCGAACACGTCGGAATGTTACGTGAGGGTGTGCTCAAGGGGAGGAAGGGTGAATAAGCAGATAAATGCCTGAATTCGGCTTTGGGGTTCCTTGGAGTATTTGAACTGTTTTAGTGTGCTTAAAGATATTATTTGATGTAATTTGATAACATGATGGTATGAGAAGCAAAGAAGCACACGTTCTGGAAAGCATCGCCAACCCGGCTCTACCCACCTTGCAGATTGTCGAGTACCGGGGCGAAACCACCGCAAGCGCCCCCACCGAGAGCGCACCTGCCGTACGTTCCGTACCCTCCGCGCACCCCGGACGCTACACCCTGCGCACTATTTCTCAGCCTGCTCTGTCCGCTCCCGCTCCGGCTCTGCGGGCGGCAGTCAAGGGGTACGGATTCGAGGAAAATACGGAGGCATCTGCTCAGGGGCACGCCCAGACCCCGCAGGTAGCCGCCGCCCTACGTAACGCGCCCGGAATCGCCAAGCTCCACGCCGTTACTAGTGAGAGTGCCGATAGCGCCGATCAGCTGTGCCTCTGGTACGAGCCCCTCGACGCGGGTACCCTCGACAAGCTCCTGCGTGCTCGCACCCTGACACCCGCCGAGCTCATGACCCTGGCGCGAACCCTGCACCGGGCGCTCGGCAGCCTCAAAAAGGTGGGGGAGGGGCGCGCCGAACTAAGCGCCGAATACATCGCTCTGAGCGCCGCCGGAGTGCCCAAACTCCTGCTACCTGACGCCGTCTACCGTGAAACGGCCCCTCAAGATACGGAACAGCTTACCGCCGCTCGGGGCAACTACGCACGCTCCGCAGCAGCCCTGCTCTGGCAAGCCGCCTGCGGGCACGCGCCGGAACCCTCCGCCGCCCGCGTACCCCTCTCACTGCGCATGGATTCACAGCGCATGGGAGCGGTCGGTACTGCAACCGAAGGGGTGCCCAGCAGCGAGTGGATTGAGCGCCTCGGCAGAGCTCTCGAATACCTGCTGGACGCACCCGCCCAGGAGGCAGCGCTCGCCGGACTGAGCTCCGTGGTCGCGCTCGCGGAGGAGATGCCGCCTCGTCCGCTGAACGTCTACCTGAGCTGTTCGGAGCGCGCTCGCGCGCTGATTCCCGCGGCAGTGGATCCTGTGCCGGTTCAGAAGCCCTCAAAGCTCCAGAAGACGCAACGCTACCTGGCAGAGCATCTGCCTCGCGTGAAGAAGCCAGCAGTTGCCGCCGACCCTAAACCGTTGAGCCCCGTGTCGAGCTCCGCATTGAGCCTTGCAAAGAGCGCACCCGCTCCGAAGAATGCAGATGACGCAAAGAACGCAGACGGGACGGGCGCATCCCGCCTGAGGGGGCTACGCGGCGCGTTCGCCCGCCCCACAGCGCGGCTGGGATTGACCGTGCGACTGGGACTGGCTGCACGCCTGGGACTCGCCGCGCTGGCTCTGGGGGCCATCGCCCTACCGCTCGGGTTCACCCTCTACGGGCAGAACGCCCCGGCAACGGCACAGCCCGTATCCGCGCAAGCCGTGAACGCAGCGGGGGAGCAGGCACCCGGCGGCACGGAAGAACAGAATCAGGCTGTGCAGGGCGATCAGATTCTACGAGCCCTCATTGACCAGCGAAACCAAGAACGCCGTGCTCGAGGCGGCGCAGAGCTCACCGTCGACACTGCAGAAGAACTCAGCCGTGACAACGAGAACATCCGCGTTATGGCGGTAGTCTCCGCGCCCGGCTACCGCGCCGATAAAACCGAGCAGGAAGCCCGCAAGCTCAGCGAAGAAAACGGCGTCACCCGCCAGAAAGTCATCTTCGACCTGCACCGCGGGGAGAAAGGCTGGGAGATAGCCCGCGCCGAACCCGTCCCGGCATAGCTGACACCGTAGAAACGCGGACACAACAAAAGGCGGCGGCCCCACCCACCGAAGTGGATGGAGCCGCCGCCTTCTGCTTACTGTCCGGGAAAACCCGGAGAGCTACGCTCGGTTACCCATCAGGGCACCGCCACAAGGAAACTTCCTTGAATCTATGCAGGTCTTAGAGGCCCAGCTCAGACTCGAAGTTTGCCTCCTCCAGGCGGGTCTTGAGGGTGTGCAGGAAGCGACCAGCGTCCGCACCGTCGACCACGCGGTGATCGTAGGTGAGGGACAGGTAGCACATGGAGCGGATAGCGATAACGTCGTTACCGTCAACATCCTTAACAACCATGGGGCGCTTCACGATGGAACCGGTACCGAGGATTGCAACGTTCGGCTGGTTGATGATCGGGGTGTCGAACAGTGCACCGAAGGAACCAATGTTGGTGATGGTGAAGGTCGAACCCGACAGCTCCTCGGGGGAGATGTCGCCGGTACGTGCGCGGCCACCCAGGTCGCCAATAGCCTTTGCCAGGCCAGCAATGCCCAGGTCAGAAGCGTTCTTGATGACCGGAACCAGCAGACCCTTGGGGGTGTCCACAGCAATAGCGATGTTCTCGGAGCCGTGGTAAGTGATCTGCTTGTAGTCTTCGGTCATGGAAGCGTTCAGAGCGGGGTGCTGCTGCAGAGCCTCAGCGGTTGCCTGGACGAAGAAGGGCAGGAAGGTCAGCTTAGCGCCCTCACGAGCAGCGAAGCCGTCCTTAGCCTTTGCACGCAGCTGAACGATGCGGGTCACGTCAACCTCGGTGACCTGGGTCAGCTGGGTGGAGATGTCCAGGGACTCACGCATACGCTTTGCAATAACCTGGCGGATACGTGCGGTCTTCTCGACGGTGCCACGCTTGGGGGAAACCTCGAAGGTGTGCGGTGCCTTTGCGGAACCAGCAGCCGGAGCAGCAGCTGCAACGGGTGCAGCAGCGGCGGGAGCAGCGGAACCCTTAGCGGCGATAGCAGCCTGAACATCCTGCTTGCGGATGCGGCCACCAACACCGGTGCCCTTGACGGTGGACAGGTCGATGCCGTTGTCCTTAGCGAGCTTACGGACCAGCGGGGTCACGTATGCTTCACCCTCAGCAGCTGCCGGAGCGGCAGGTGCAGCGGGAGCTGCGGGAGCTGCGGGTGCAGCAGGAGCAGCAGCGGGTGCTGCGGGAGCCTCAGCAACCGGAGCCGGTGCTGCGGGAGCAGCCGGTGCAGCAGCAGCGGAAGCGTCGCCGATGATAGCCAGAACCTGGCCAACCTCTGCGTCCTCATCCTCGGGGATGCGGATCTCAAGCAGGGTACCTGCTACGGGGGAGGGAACCTCGGTGTCAACCTTGTCGGTGGAAACCTCAACCAGGGGCTCGTCAACCTCAACCTGCTCGCCAACTTCCTTCAGCCAGCGGGTAACGGTGCCCTCGGTGACGGACTCGCCCAGTGCGGGCAGTACGACCTCGGTGCCTGCAGCAGCAGCTGCGGGAGCAGCCGGAGCAGCAGCGGGTGCTGCGGGAGCCTCAGCAACCGGAGCGGGAGCTGCAGGAGCAGCAACAGCTGCGGGAGCAGCCGGTGCAGCAGCGCCGGAACCGTCGCCAATGATAGCCAGAGCAGCGCCGACCTCGACGTCCTCGTCCTCGGGGACGAGAATCTGCTCAACAACGCCTGCTACGGGGGAGGGAACCTCGGTGTCAACCTTGTCGGTGGAAACCTCAACCAGGGGTGCGTCAACCTCAATGGTGTCGCCGACCTCAACGAGCCAGCGGGTAACGGTACCCTCGGTCACGGACTCGCCCAGTGCGGGCAGTACTACGGTGTGGGACATAATCTTTCCCGTTCTCCTTGTGAATGCTTGAACTAGAAAAATGTGAGCGGCGACCCGGATGCGCGCCGTATGCGTCGAAGCACATCGACGCGCATCCGGATAGGGGCGTTGTTCAGCGGATACGCCCGGCAACCGCTAACGACCAACGGTCGTCAATACTAAGCTGACGCGCTAACGCCAGTCAGCAAAATTTATGCGCTGTGCAGCGGGGTGCCGTTCAGGACCATTGCAGCCTCACCCAGGGACTCGTTCTGAGTCGGGTGTGCGTGGATGAACTTAGCGACGTCCTCGGGGAATGCTTCCCAAGCAACCCACATCTGAGCCTCACCAATCTGCTCACCCATGCGCTTACCAATAGCGTGAACACCAACGATGGGGCCGTCCTTCTGGCGGACAACCTTCACGATACCGGTAGCACCGAGGATAGCGGACTTACCGTTACCAGCCAGGTTGTACTCAGCGGTCTCAACGTTCTCAGCGCCGAACTTCTCCTTAGCCTTGGGCTCGGAGTAGCCAACGGAAGCGATCTCCGGGTCACAGAAGGTGACCTTGGGGATGTTGATGTCCTCAACAACGGTGGGGTTCAAGCCAGCGATTTCCTCAGCAACGAAGATACCCTGCTGGTAACCGCGGTGAGCCAGCTGAACGCCGGGGACGATGTCGCCAACAGCGTAGATGTTGCCCACACCGGTGTGCAGACGCTCGTTAGCCAGAACGAAGCCGCGATCCATGGGGATGCCCTGCTCCTCGTAGCCCATGTTTGCGGTGTTCGGGCCACGACCAACAGCGACCAGAACGATCTCTGCCTCGAAGACCTTGCCGTCAGCCAGGGTGACCTTAGCACCGTTAGCGTCCTGCTCAACCTTCTCGAAGAGGGTGCCGGTGTTGAACTTGATGCCGCGCTTCTTGAACGCACGCTCCAGAACCTTGATGATTGCCGGGTCCTCGTTGGGGACCAGGTTCGGCAGGCCCTCGATGATGGTGACGTCAACGCCCATAGCGTTCCACATGGATGCGAACTCGCAACCAATCACGCCGCCGCCGAGCACGATAGCGCTCTTGGGCAGGTAGTCCATCTCCAGTGCCTCAGTGGAGGTCAGAACGCGACCCTCAATGGGCAGACCGAAGGTCTTGGAGACCGAGCCGGATGCCAGGATAATGTTCTTACCCTTGTACTCAACACCACCGACGGTGATGGTGTCCTGAGCGGTGAGCTTACCCTCGCCGGGGATAATCTCAATGCCCTTCATCTTCAGCAGGCCTGCAAGACCCTTGAACTTACCGGAGACGATGCCGTCCTTGTAATCGCGAACCTTGCCCATTTCGATGGACTGCAGCACAGCGTTAACGCCAACCTTGGACGCCTCGCGTGCCTCTTCAGCCAACTCAGCAGCGTGCAGGTACGCCTTGGTGGGGATACAGCCGGTGTGCAGGCAGGTGCCGCCGACCTTTTCCTTCTCGATCAGGCCGACGGTGAAGCCTAGCTGGCGTGCGCGAATAGCTGCAGAGTAGCCAGCGGAACCGCCGCCGAGGATGAGGATGTCGAATTCTTGAGCCACGATATTGCTCCCTTGCATAGTTGTGGGGGCTAAAGACCCCGTGCAATGAGTTCTTTACCAATTTATTGGTAGGTTCCCCAGCATGCGCGAAAGGCCCGCGACTTACAAAAAATCGCGCGCCCCTCCGCGTACGCAGAAAAACACTTAATACAACAATACCCCCGTTGGCGGTCGTTTAAGTTCACTCAGGGCGGTTTTAGCCGATTAATCGCCCAAACAGCGCAAATTTTTCACCACTCAAGAAAAGAGGCGCGTCATATAACAGCGCGGTGACAGGAGCAGTACGGCGGTCGCACAGAACCGGTCAAGAACAGAACCAGTCAAGAACAGACGCAGAGGAGGGCTTCCCGGTAGAAATACCGGAAAGCCCTCCTCTAATCAGCTCTATGCTGGCGGATGTCTATGCTGGTGGATGCGCACGGACACGTACCTAGTGATGCCGCGCGCCCAGCAAAGCTACAGGCTACTTAGCGTAGGACTGGATGAAGTTCACCAGGGTAGCGGTACCGAAGCCGGTACCCTCCTTCGGGGTGTAACCGTAGGGTGCCTCCTCGTTGAACGCGGGACCCGCAATATCCAGGTGAGCCCAGGGGATGCCCTCGCCCACGAACTCCTTCAGGAACAGGCCCGCGGTCAGCGCGCCACCGTAGCGGGAACCAATGTTCTTGATGTCAGCGACCGGGGACTCCAGGCTCTTACGCAGGTAGGACTCCAGCGGCATCGGCCAGTAAGACTCACCCGCAGCAGCACCGGCTGCAATCACGCGGTCACGAATCTCCTCGTCACCGAGCAGAGCCGCAGTGCGCAGACCCAGAGCAGCCATAGCCGCACCGGTCAGAGTAGCGATATCCAGGATGACGTCCGGGTTCGACTCAGAAGCCAGAGCAATACCATCAGCCATGACCAGGCGGCCCTCAGCGTCAGTGTTCAGAACCTCAACGGTACGACCATCACGCATGGTGATGACATCCTCCGGGCGCAGAGCGTGACCGCCGGGCATGTTCTCAGCCAGGCACAGGTAACCGGTCACAGCCACCGGAACATCCAGCTCAGCAGAAGCAAGTACAGCGTTCAGAACGGATGCGGCACCCGCCATATCGCACTTCATGGTCATCATCGAAGCGGCAGGCTTCAGGGAGTTACCGCCGGTGTCGAAAGTAATGCCCTTACCCACCAGAGCCACGTGAGCCTTCGGGTTCTCCGGGGTGTACTTCACAACGGCAAGAACCGGCTTGCGGGGCGAACCCTGACCAACACCGGAAATGCCGCCGAAGCCCTCCTCAGCCAGGCGATCGTGGTGGAACAGCTCAATCTCAACGTTCGAGTAATCCTCAGCAACCTCAGCCACGAACTCAGCGAAAGTCTCCGGGTACAGGTGCGACGGAGGCAGGTTCACCAGGCGGCGAGCATCCTTAGCGGTCTCACCCAGAACCAGGGCGTGAACCAGAGCCTCCTCAGCCTCTTCCTGGTCAATCGAGGAAACAATCAGAATGGAATCGATCTCTTCCTTAATCGAGTCCTGAGTCTTGCCACGCAGGCCCTCCTCAACGAAGTTACCTAGCACAGCGCCGTGAGCAATAGCCTCAATTTCCTCAACCGAAGAAACGCCGAAATCAAAAGCAATCTCCTCAGCGGAACCAACCAGCTGACGAGCCGCAGAACCGGCAGCGTAACGCAGAGCGTCCAGACGCTCCTGACCCTCAGCAGTATCAGAACCCAGACCCACCAGAGCCACAATGCCGGCACCGGTGTCCTCAAGACCGGGCAGGCGTAGCAGCTGATCGGGCGCACCCGAGGCGCCCAGCGCCTCCAGCAGCTCGTTAATACCCTCAACAGAGTCCTCAGACAGAGAGCTCGGTGCCAGGTAGGCGCCGTCCGAACCCTTCAGAACGCCCAGAACCAGAACGTCAGCTTCGAGCGCTTCAAGGTCGGTGCTGTGAATAGACAGAGACAGAGACATCGTTACTCCTTTGCGTATGTCTTCTCAAAATAGTCGGGGCACATCCTCGCGCCCGAAAAACTCAACTGTAGGCCCTCGAAGAGTGAGGATGAATACCGCCGCGCAAAGCCGCGCGGACTACTGCTTCTACTCTACACGGATATGTAGGAGGGCGTGAGGTTCAGCTCTCACCCCGAACAGCTGGCGGGGTAGGAAAAACTCGCAAGAAGCCGAGCTGCAGCGTCATAAGAACGTCAGCAAGACGCTAAACAAGTTCACCTACTGCGAGAAAAGCCCGCACACTGTCGAGACAGCGCCGTAGTGGCATAAAATGAAAGACTACGGAAAGCGTCAGATAACAGAAGACGCCCCTTCGCCCCAACACCTCGGGTGCCGGCAGAAAACACTAAGCCCACCCGAACGCGGCGCGAACCAGACAGAAGTGAGGAGGCGCAATGCTCAACCCCGAAGATCTCTACTTAGCCAACACCAAAATATTGGACGACCCCAGGATGCACGGGCTGACCCTCGTCATCGCCCTCTCCAGCCCGCAAGACGCAGGCTCCACCGCAGGCCAGCTCGGACAGGTGCTGCTCAGCGAACTCAAAAACATTGAAATCGTCGAGTTCGACAGCGACCAGCTGCACGACTACCGCGCCCGCCGCCCCTTCATCCGCTATGAAAAAGACCACTTCGAAAAGCCGCAATACCCGCAGCTGAAGCTCTACGCCGTAGAAGACAGCCTCGACAAGCCGTTCCTGCTACTCACCGGTGCCGAACCGGACCTGCAGTGGCAGCGCTTCGAAAAGGCGGTGCTGACCATCGCCCAGCGGGTCAAGCCCTCCCTGGTCGTGCTGGTCTCCGCATTCCCCATGCCGGTGCCGCACACCCGTCCCTTCCCGATTACCGCGCACGGCTCCCGCAAGGACCTGATTCGCGGCATCTCCCCGTGGAAGCCCAGCGCGGACGTGCACGCGACCGTCACCAACCTGCTGGAAGTGCTCTTCACCGAAAACGGAATCGACACCGTCGGCTTCGGCGTGAACATTCCCCAGTACATTTCGGAGGCGGACCTGCCGCAGGGCACCCTCACCGCCCTCGAACATGTGGGTATGGCGGCGCACCTCTCCCTGCCCACCGAGAACCTGCGTGAAGCCGCACGTCACGTGCACAGCCAGATCAATGATCAGGTCAAGCAGAACCCCGAAATTGGTCGCATGATTACGACCATGGAAGAGAACTACGACGAGAACTTCCGCACCTCCGACATTGCGGTTCCCCTCTCGCGACGCGACGCGCACAACGTGCCCAGCCGCGACGAAATTGGTGCGCTCTTCGAGCGGTTCCTCGACGAACAGTAAAGCGTGCGCAGTAGGGGAAAGCACTCGGGGCGCCCTTACTCTGCATGACGGATTATGACGCGGCACCCCGCGCCGCTGTGGACAAACCCCGGTCAACAAACGAACAATACGAATAAATCTGTGGAACCTTCGGATACATGAACCGAAGTATCCACAGATTTATTTGTATAGCCTGAGCACCCGCGCAAACCATGCCACCGTGAAGGCATGAACGCAAACAACATCTCCAGCGGTAACACCCCCAGCGGCAACACCCCCAACAGCGACCACTTCAACAGCGGCGGCTACGATAACGGCACGCCCCCGCCCATCCGCAACGAATACGACGTGCTCAGCTGCGCCCTCCACCAGCACGGCTACTGGCCCGACCACTCACTCATCATCCTCACCGCAACCGACAACACCCTCGGCCCCAGCCTGCGCGTCAACCTACCCGACGAACCCTGCACCCTGCCCGAACGCGCCGACTTCCTCCACGAAACCTTCGCCAAACTCCCCATCTGCCACAACGGCGAGACCCTCACTCGCTTTTACGCCGTCATCGTCGACGGCGACAACACCGTGCGCCAACGCCAACTCAACCCCGACACCGCCCAGCTCGCCGCCATCGAAGAAATCCAACAGGACGTCGACACCCAAATCCCCATCAACGCCTGGCTCCACCTGCTCCACGACCCGCGCATCGTCAGCGAACTACGCTGCGAAGACGTCATCTACGCAGGCAGCGCCAGCATCTGGGCACTCAACCCCGAACAGCAGGCGCTCACCCTCCTCGCACCCATCGAAGAAATCCGCCACAGCAGCTACTACACCTGGCTCACCCGCCACGGCGACACCATCGCCCCCAACGCCCAACACAACTACGCCCACAGCCCCTGGGACACCGACCCCACCGGCAACCCCGAAACCCGCCACGACTGGGAAAACGCCGTAGAACTCTGGGACCACACCCGCACCAACACCGCACGGCGCGACGACGCCCGCCGCACCAACGTCCACGCCATCTACCACCAAGCCCAAATCGACCTCTGCTACTGGGACGCCGCCATCAACGCCGCCGCGCACCTGCTCGCCACCCACCCGGTCGATGATGCTAAGGCACCCACCATCGGCGACGCACTCCGCGAACTCATCCCCGCCGAAGTCGCCGGGCACCTACGCGCCTCCATCGCGCCGGCAGCACTCAACTCCATCACCGCCGAAATGCTCACCTACCTCGCCGGCTACGGGCTCAACCACGCCCAAAAAGCGCTCGCCTACCTGCACTACTCCGCCCAATACACCTACCACGCCTTCGGCGGCGAATACCCCAGCCCCGACCGCGCGCCGCTCGAACCACCCCGCTACGGCACCCGCATCACCCGCAAAACCTACATCCCCGCCAGCTTCACCCACGCACTCAGCGCCACACCCGGTACCGAACAGGCACACGTACGCGCCGTGCCCGAAAAATGCGTGCAATGGCAAGACTGGATCCGCCGCACCCACCGCACAATTCAACAGAGCCGCACTATTCAAGAGAGCAGCAACAGTCAACAGAACCGCAGCAACCAGCACGACAACCTCAACGGCTGGGCACTCGAAAACCTCACCCCCGCCGACCTCGCCAGCGCCGCCGAACTCAACACCATCAGCCGCGACCTGCTCCCACGCCTCGAGGAACACCCCAAAGACCACAATGCCCACAACGAATTCGAAAACCTCAAACAACGAATCGACGAAAGCTGCACCAACAGCGAATACCTCACCAAACACCACGCCGTCTACACCCACTACCTCAACGCCCTCAAAGGAAAACTAGACAGCCCCCACTGGGCACGCCTCAACGCACTCGAACTACTCACCAGCCTGCTCACACCCCACAGCACCGACGGAGAATACGCCGAACTACGCAACACCCAAGCCTGGGCCAACTGGTACAAGGGCTACAGCACCTACGCCCGCATGCTCCGCCAAGAAGCCCACCGCCACACATTCGGAAAGGACCTCAACATCCTCGATGTACACCTCAACGCAGGCAACCTACCCGCCTGGATCAAACACACCATCTGCGGCGAACCCGGAACACACCGCCAACCCGTCAGCACCCTCAAACCCAGAAAGCCCAGCGCATAAAACCAGAAAGGAATAGACCAACAACAAAAGCAGGGGAGGGGCGCGCCGCCACCCGGCACGCCCCTCTCTCACGCACAGTCGCACCCACCCAAAACCAAGCCCACAAGCCCTCAAACAGCGCGTCAAGTTGAAAGCAACCAAAAATCTGCAATACTTATATATTGACCCCGTACAGTCAATGCGCTACAACGCGCCCTCAAACCGCTCCACACAACGAGCAACGGAACCCTGCAAACCACCCAACGCACGCGGAATAAAACCCGCCCCCACAGCGTTAAACCGGACAAACGCAGAAAACACCCCGACCGAGGACGCCAGCACAGACTTGACAGGGTCTTAGGTGTTTTGCAAACAAAACACCCCACCACAAGCCAGAAAGGGTTCTAGTGGCACCTGCAACCAGCAAGAAGACCGCGACCGGCGACGCAACCGAAGAAACCGTCGCAAAAACCACCACCAAGACCACCCGCACCAAGAAGGCAACCACCAAGGCCGCAGCGGCAACCGAAGACACCACTGGCGCAACCGCCGAAACCAGCGCAGAAACCACTGCCGAAACTGAGGCAGAAAAGCCCAAGCGCACCCGCAAAACCACCACCAAAACCGCAACCAAGCGCAAGACCGGTGGCCGCCGCAAAAAGAGCGACGACGACGAATTCGACCTCGTCCTCGACGAAGACCTCGAAACCACCGACGTCGAAGACGAAACCGACGAAGAAGACGAAGAAACCGTAGCCAAAAAAGAAGAAAAGAAGGCCGCAGAAGCAGTAGCAGCCAAGGGCTCCGGCTTCGTCCTCACCGCAAACGACGACGACGACGCACCCGCACAGCGCGTCGTCACCCCCGGCGCAACCGCCGACCCCGTCAAGGACTACCTCAAGCAGATCGGCAAAGTCTCCCTGCTCAACGCACAGCAGGAAGTCGACCTCGCCATGCGCATCGAAGCAGGCCTCTACGCCGAGCACAAGCTCGCCGAAAACCCCGACATGGACAAAGACCTCAAAAAAGCCCTGCGCTGGGTCATCCACGACGGCAAGCGAGCCAAGAACCACCTGCTCGAAGCCAACCTGCGACTCGTCGTCTCCCTCGCCAAGCGCTACACCGGCCGCGGCATGCTCTTCCTCGACCTCATCCAGGAAGGCAACCTCGGCCTCATCCGCGCCGTCGAAAAGTTCGACTACTCCAAGGGCTTCAAGTTCTCCACCTACGCAACCTGGTGGATCCGCCAGGCCATCACCCGCGCAATGGCAGACCAGGCCCGCACCATCCGCATCCCCGTGCACATGGTAGAAGTCATCAACAAGCTCGCCCGCGTGCAGCGCCAGATGCTCCAGGACCTCGGCCGCGAACCCACCCCCGAAGAACTCGGCAAGGAACTCGACATGACCCCCGAAAAGGTCATCGAAGTCCAGAAGTACGGCCGCGAACCCATCTCCCTGCACACCCCCCTCGGTGAAGACGGCGACTCCGAATTCGGCGACCTCATTGAGGACTCCGAAGCAGTCGTCCCCGCAGACGCCGTATCCTTCACCCTTCTGCAGGAACAGCTCCACTCCGTGCTCGACACCCTCTCCGAGCGTGAAGCCGGCGTGGTCGCAATGCGCTTCGGCATGACCGACGGCCAGCCCAAGACCCTTGACGAAATCGGCAAGGTCTACGGCGTGACCCGCGAACGCATCCGCCAGATTGAGTCGAAGACCATGTCTAAGCTCCGTCACCCGTCGCGTTCGCAGGTACTGCGAGACTACCTGGACTAAAAGTTCCTGACTAGCAGTTCTAAGATGCGGGCGGATGCTCGTGCAGCTGTTCTGCTGGCCGGCACGCAGACGATGCTCGCGGGGGAGTGCCCCCTCTGCGGCGCCCAATAAGTAAAAGGGCCAGCCGCCTTGAGGATGGGGCCTCCGCCATTACGCATCGCTGCTATGCCGTCTAGGTTCAGTTTCGCTAGTTCTAGCACATACAGAAAAGGCTCTCCGAGATACTGGAGAGCCTTTTCTGCGTATGTAAACAGTTTGTATATGCGGCACGCGGACGCTGCTCGCGGGGGAGTGCCCCCTCATCGGTGCCTGAGGCACCTCGAGGACGGAGCCCCCGCTACGCATCGCCGCTACGCCGCTAACATTCAGTTACTCTACGGTTCCGTAGAGATAGCTGTGCATGCAGTTCTGCGAAGATATACCTCGTCCGCTACGCATCGCCGCTGCGCCGGGTACCGCTACAGTCCCAGCTGGCGCAGATAGCGGTCCGCAACCTCCTCCACCTGGTCCAGGCCGCGCACACGACCCAGCGCCTGCGACCAAGCATCAGATTCCTGCTCTGCGCCCACCGGGAAGCCAGCTGCCGCCCACAACGCCGCCGTCATCGCACCCACCGAATCCGAATCCGAATCAACCGACACCGCACGGCACAACCCCTCAAACAAGGACGCACGCACCGTCGCCTCATCAGCATCAGCAGGCAGGCTCTTCACAGCATCCGCCGCACACCAGAGAGCCACACCCAGCAGCTCCGGCGCAGTCCAACCCGTACCAAAATGCTCCGCCACAGCCTCCGGAACCGGCACCGTACCCACCTCCAGCAGCTCGAGGGCACGACTCAGCGCCGCCGCCGTACGCGAAGCATCACCCGGAATCGAATCATCCGCGTCCACCGTGCCGCACCAGTCAAGCACACGACGCGCCGCACCCAACAACGCATCAAACGAGCCGGAGGGAGTAGCCAACAAATCGCGGATGAGTAGCGCGTACGCCGCCGCCGAAGCCAATGCCTCCGGATGCCCATGCGTCAACGCCGCCGCACGCACCGCCAACATAACCACCGTGCGCTCCTGCGCCACCGGCAACACACCCAACGTCGCCGAACGCACCAGCGCTCCACTGCCCAGAGCATCAGGGTTCACAGACTTCGAAACCAGCTGCATCTCACCGGAACCCAACGCCCGCAACGTCGCCGCACCCGGACCGCGACGCGCCGTCAACTCGTCCGACCCATCAATCTCACGATTCAACGAAAACGGCGCAGACTCCGGCAAGCTCTCACCAATACCGCGGAACCAACGCAAATACGCCAACCACAGACACGCCAACTCATCCGCCGCCGCGCCCTCATTATTCCACTCCAAAACCTCCGTCAGACCATCCAGAGTGAAGCACGTCAGCTGCGTATCATCACTAATCAGTAGCTCACCAAACGCCGAATCCCACGGCTTAGGGTCGCGCACCGCAATCTGATCCGCCGACAGTAGCTCAAGGGGATAACCCAGCGCATCACCCAGCGCAGACGCACACAACAGACCGCGCACCCTGCCCGCAAACTCAGCCGAAACCTCAGGTGCACGCGTGAACTCAACAGAAGAAAAACTCATAGGGCGATTATCCCACGGGCGTTCAGGATGCGGAGGTGAGGGGATACAGGCGGCTTCGTGCTCAGGATGCGCGGGGTTGGGGTATACCAAGCGGCTTCGTGCTCATACTCGCGGGGGAGTGCCCCCTCTGCGGCGCCGGGGCGCCTTGAGGACGGAGCCCCCGCTACGCATGAGCACCTACGCCGCGGAAGGTTCCGCCCGCGAATGACGAAGCGTAGGGCGCAAAAGATAAGGCAGTGCCATACTGAAACCATGAAGATTCTGCACACCTCCGACTGGCACCTCGGCCGCACCTTCCACCGCAGCCCCCTCACCCGCGAACATCAGCAGTTTATCGACGAACTGCTCAACTACGTGCACGCCGAAGGTATCGACACCCTCCTCATCAGCGGCGATGTCTACGACAGCACCATCCCCACCGCCGAAAGCACCACCCTGCTCGACCAGGCGCTCACCCGCCTCATGCGCGCCGACGTGCAGGTCATCCTCAGCTCCGGCAACCACGACTCCTTCCGCCGCCTCGGCTACGGCGCCGCCTTCTTCGAAGCCTCCGGCGTGCACCTGCGCACCAGCTTCGAAGACGCCACCCGCCCCGTCGAACTCACCGACGGCACCCAGCGCGTACACGTCTACGCCATCCCCTACCTCGCCCCGCGCCTCCACGCCACCGCCCTCGGTGTAGAACCCACCCATCAGGCAGTCCTCGGCGCCGTCACCGACGCCATCCGCGCCGACGCCGCAGAACGTCGCGCCCGCGGCGAAGGCGCCGACCGCATCATCGTCATGAGCCACGCAACCGTCAGCGACACCGCCGGCAGCGCCGACAGCACGCCCCGCAGCGACTCCGAACGCGACATCAGCGTCGGCGGCATCGACTGGGTACCCGCCTCCCTCTTCGACGGGTTCGACTACGTAGCGCTCGGTCACATCCACAAGCGCTACCCCGTCACCCACACCATCCGCTACAGCGGCTCACCCCTCGGCTTCTCATTCAGCGAAGAACACAACCGCAACGGCGCCTACCTCATCGAAATCAACCCCGGCGAAGAACCCGCCATCAGCGGCCACGAATGGGCCACCCGCGTACACATGAAAACCCTGCGCGGCACCATGGACGACCTGCTCAACAACCCCGAAAACAGCCCCTACGAGCAGGGCTACTACTGCCGCATCGAACTCACCGACGAAACCCTACCCGTCGGCGCCGTTGACCGCCTGCGCAGCCGCTACGAAACCATCTCCCACTTCAGCTACCGCAGCACCCAACCCGCCGCCGACAAACCCGTCGCCGCGCCCCTCACTCGCGACGCCGACCCCGTCGACACCTTCGACCAATTCCACCAGTACGTACGCAACCGCCCCCTCACCAGCGAAGAACGCGACGTCATCACCACCCTCAGCGACCACATCAAAAGCCACAAGGACAACGCATGATCCTGCACAACCTCGAATTCGAAGCCTTCATGGCATACCCCAAGCGCCAAGAAATCAACTTCGATACCCTCAACAACGCCGGCGTATTCCTACTCAACGGACCCACCGGCGCCGGTAAAACCACCATCCTCGACGCCATCTGCTACGCCCTCTACGGCGAAACCAGCAGCGACCGCGAATCCGCCAAACTGCACTCCACCTACGCGGCACACAGCGGCACCAAACCGCGCGTGCTACTCGACGTCACCCTCCACGGCAAGCGCCTGCGCATCGACCGCACCCCCGCCTACAACAAGCCCATCACCCGCGGCGCCCGCAAAGGCCAGATGCGCGAAGAAAGCACCAAAGCAACCCTCGCCGAACTCGCGCCCGGCGCCGACCCCGCCGACGAAAAGGCATGGACCCCCATCTCCAGCAGCGTCGCCGAAGTCAACCGCACCATCGCCGAACGCACCCACCTGACCAAAGAACAATTCCTCAAGGTCGTGCTCCTGCCGCAGGGCCAGTTCGCGCAATTCCTCAAGTCCAAGCCCAAAGAACGCAAAGAACTGCTCAAAAAGATGTTCCCCGTCGAACACTACGAACAGCTCTTCGCTGCACTCACCGAGGAAGCGAAAACCGCCCAGCAGGAAGTCGCCCAGGACGAAAACACCCAGCGCGGCTACCTCGAACGTGCCCGCGCAGAAATGCTCGCCCTACAGGCACTACTGGATGCTGTAGATACGGATGCTGAGGGCACCGATACCGAGGGCTCTGCTGTTGAAGGGTCTGTGGAGGCTGGGGAGGCGCCGGAAAACCTCACCGCTGAGAACGTCACCGCCGAAACCCTCGACGCATGGGTCGCCGGCGGAGTAGAACGCGCCCGCAAAACCTCCGCACGCGAAAAGCAGGAACAGCAGCGCCTCACCGACGAAGCCGACCAGAACACCCGCCTGCTCGCCGAACGCGCCCAGCTGCAGGCCGACTGGCGCGAATACGAGCAGCTCTGCGAGCGCCGCACCCGCCTGACCGAACGCGCCGACGAGCACAAGGCACAGCGCGAAGAGCTGGCGCAGGCACGTGCCGCCGCGCCCCTGCACGCACAGTACGCGCAGGTCCATGCCGAATCCCAGGCGCTCACCGCCCGCCAGCAGGAGCAGGCTGCGTGTGCTTCCGCGCTGGACGAGAGTGGTCGCGCCCTGCTTACGGCACTGCGCGATGAGGAAACCGCGGAAGACGTCACCTTCCCCGAGGAGACAACCTTCGCCGCGCTCCCTTCCCTTGAACCCGCCGAGCAGCAAACCCAGCTCGAGGCGCTCCTCGACACCCTGCGCGCCCTGCAGAAGAAGGACGCACAGCTTACCGACGAGGAAGCCGCCGCAGCCACCCTGCTGAAGCAGGCTAATGCCCTCGAGCAGGACAAGTCTCGTGCCGAAAAGACGCTGAGCGACCTGACCGCCGCCGCCGAGCAGCTTGCCGAAGAACTCGCCGGCTACAGCACCGCCGACGAGGAACGCACCCTCGCCGCGCACCTGGTCACCGAGGCGCAGCAGAAGCACGATGCCGCCCAGCAGATGCAGCAGAAGCTGGACGCCTCCGCCGCCGCGGTTGCTGAGGCTGAGAAGCAGAGCAAGCGCACCGCCACCGCCGAGCAGAAGGCGCAGGAAAAGTGGCAGGCTTCGGCTCAGCAGGCGCTCGCCGCGACGGAGGAGTTCAAGAACCTGCAGGTGCTGCGCCTCGCCCAGGCGTCCTCCTTGCTGGCGCGCGAGCTCAAGGACGGCGAACCCTGCGCGGTCTGCGGCTCGGTCGAGCACCCCGCCCCCGCGCAGATTGCCGAGGGTGAGCAGCTGGTTGAGCGTGCCGACCTGGACGCCGCCAAGGAACGTGAAGACAAAGCGCACAAGCAGGCGCGCATCCACGAACTGGCTAAGGACCGGGCGACCAAAGCCCACCAGGAAGCCTCCGAGGCGCTCGCCGCCGCCCGCACCCAGTACGAGACTCTGGCGGCTCAGGGCGAGTGCGATGTGGAGCAGACTGCCGCCCAGCTGCAGCAGGCGCAGACCCGCCTCGCGCAGGCTCAGTCGCGTGTGACCGCGCGTGACGGCGTGCTGGTGAAGGTTGAGCGGGTGCGGGTTGAGCTGCAGAAGGCTCAGGAGGCGCTACGCACCATCGAGGGCGCGGCGGTTGAGGCTCAGACTCGTCACCGTGACGCTGCGGCGCGCTGTGAGGCTACCGCGGCTGATTTGGCGCCTGCTCGTGCGGCGGTGGGTTTTGCGCAGCGTGTTGAGGCTGTGGAGGGCTACCGTGCGGCGCATCAGCGTCTTGCTCGTGCGGTGTTGCTGTTGGGGCAGGCGCGTGAGCGTCATGCTCTGGCGGCGGCGCAGGCGCAGCGCCTGTTGGGCGAGTCTGCGTTTGAGAGTGCTGAGCTGGTGCAGGCGGCGGTCCGCACCCCTGAGCGCATCGACGCCCTGGAGCAGGCTGTTGCTGCGTATGAGCTGGAACATGCCCGCCTCCTTGAGGGCTTTGGCCGTGAGGCGATTGTTGCGGTGGCGGCTCGTGTTGCCGCTGGCGAGCAGGCGCCGGATGATCTGCAGGGCGTGCGTGAGCAGGTTGAGCAGTTGCGTGCGGCGGCGCACCGTTTGACTCTTCGTGAGGGTGAGCGGGAGAGCGTGCTGCGTTCTTTGCAGGCTCTGCGCGGCGAGTATGCGGCGTTCCGTGCGAAGACGGCGCAGCGTTATGACCGCGCGCAGATGCTGGCGAACCTGGCGGCGGCGGCTCGCGGTGACACGCTGGGCGGTTATGAGCATCAGGTTGACCTGGTGAGTTATGTGCTGGGTGCCGAGTTTGAGCGGATTCTGCATTCGGCGTCGCTGCACCTGGATCGTATGAGTGAGGGCCGCTACGGTATGGTGTTCAGCGATCACCGTGCGAAGGGTAGTCGTTCCGGTGGCGGCCTGAACCTGGAGATTACCGACACCTGGACGGGTGAGCCGCGTGAGGCGTCCTCGCTGTCCGGTGGTGAGTCGTTCTTGGCGTCGCTGTCGTTGGCGTTGGGTTTGGCTGAGGTTGTGCAGGCGAATAACGGCGGTATCGAGCTGGACACCCTGTTCATTGATGAGGGCTTCGGCACGTTGGACGCTGAGACCCTGGACATGGTGATGGGCACGATCGAATCTCTGCGTGATAGTGGCCGCACTATTGGTCTGATTTCGCATGTGGAGGAGATGAAGAACCGTATTCCCGCCCAGATTGTGGTCGAAAAGGGTCAGAACGGCTCCTCGGTGAGGGTAAACTCCTAGTAGGCATAAATTCGCTTCCGGGCCGCTGTTGTGGCATGTCCGGCGGCTTATTCGTGAAAGAGATGATGACCTCGACACCTCAGGATAGGGACCCGAATTCAACGTATCGTGTGGAACCTTCGGCTGATGCGCACACTGGCGCATCCGCGCCGGAGGTTCCTCCGCGCACCATGAAGGTGAGCCCCGCCTCCGATGCGCTGAATAAAATGCGTGCTTCGGGCACGGGTATTCCGACGGTTCCGGGCACCTCCCTGACGGATGTGGTGCGCAACAACGAGCACGTGTTGCAGGAGTTGCCGCCCCGCCCGATTCCGGCTGCGGATGAGATTAATACGAACGCGTCGGTGCCGGATATTTTGCGTCAGCATTGGGCGTTGTTCCTGCGCAACGGTAAGGAGCAGCGTCGTCACCTGTATGCGGTGCTTCGTGCTGAGGGTTTTGCCCGTAGTGTGTTGACGATTCTGTTCCACATTCCGGCGGCTTCTTCGGCGTTTGCGCTGTATATTCTGTTGGCGAGCCACCTGGGTAGTGTGCATGATGGCGGCTATGCGGTGGCGGCGTTTACCGGCGCGTATTCGGTGCAGATTATGCTCGGCCCGATGCTGGTTCGTGCCCTGGGCTTGAGGTCGCTGCTGGCGATTACGTCGCTCCTGAATATTGCCGCGGTGCTGAACATGCTGGTGATTGGTTGGCGTCTGACGGTTGACCCGAATAACGTGAGTACGACCTACCATGCGTTGTCCTGTGTGGCGATGGGTTTCACGACCCCGCCGTGGACTCCGTTTGCGCTTGAGTCGCTGTATCGCCGTAATTATCAGTACAGTGATGTTCGCTTGTCGACTGCGGTTTCGTGGGGTACTACGGCGAATATGTCGATGCACCCGCTGGCTGCTCTGCTGGTGTGGCTGGGCGATGCGTACATCACCCCGAATAATGAGTATGCGGGCTTCTGGATCACGATTATTCTGGATGCGCTGCTGTTCATTGTGGTGCTGGCTGCGCCGAGGTTGCTGCCGGATATTTCGCGTATTCGTATGGCTCCGCCGCAGAACCTGGTGCGTCCGAGCCGTCAGACGGTGGTGCTGATCCTTGGCCTGGTTCTGCTGGGCGCTTGCATGGGTTCGGTTGGCTCTGGTTTGCTGGGCTTCTCGCTGATTCACGGTTCGATGAACCTGTTCATGGCGATGGTTGCGACCGGTACCGGCGCGCTCGTGGTGGTGGCTTTCCCGGTGGTTCTGGGTGGCCGCTCGGTGAACCCGTGGCACGGCTGGCTGGCGAGTGGCGTTCTGCTGATTATGGCGGCGCTGTATTTGCCGGCGAGCGATGATACGTCCACGATTTTCTATGCGTTGGTGCTGTGTGGCGCGGTGCTGGGTGTGGCGTTTGGCGGCCATGAGCTGTGGCTGAACCGTTCTCTGAAGCATATTCCTGATGCGCAGGCGAGCTTCTTTACCCGTTCGATGCTGGGTATTGGTCTTGCGATGGGTAGTATGTGGGGCGGCTATATGGGCGATGCTCCGTATTACCGTAATGCGTTTATGGTGCCGGTGATTATTGCGACGCTGTATTTTGCGTTGGGCCATTTGTACGGCTATTTGTGGCGTTCTGAGCATGAGGAGCAGCTGACTCCTTTGTCTGAGACGGCGCGCGGCTAATTCTGCACATGGCTAATTCGGCGCGCGGCTCGACCGCACGCATCTGAGCTTGAGCGTTGCGAGCGCATACTAAAGGCGGATGCCCCGCCACCTTCTGTGGGTGGTGGGGCATCCGCCTTTTGTGTACCGTGCTCGGCTGTTGCGCCTCAGCGTGAGGCTACAGGTTTAGTGACCGCGCTTGATCCATGCGGGAAGCTCGGGCGCCTCCAGGCCGATGCCGGTGCTGTCGCCGTGGCCGGTGAGGACCGCGGTGGACTCGGGCAGGGTCAGCAGGCGGGTCGAGATTGACTCGATGATGGTGTCGAAGTCGCTGTAGGAGCGTCCGGTTGCGCCGGGGCCGCCGTTGAAGAGGGTGTCGCCGGAGAAGACGACGCCTTCGCTGTTCTCCCAGCTGAGGGTGGGTGCGTAGAAGCACACGGAGCCGGGGGAGTGGCCGGGGGTAGCGAGGACGGTCAGCTCGGTCTCGCCGATGCGCAGCACGTCGCCGTCAGCGAGTTCGTGGTCGAAGTCCCAGGAGGGGTACACCATTTCCCAGAGCACACGGTCTGCGGGGTTCAGGTAGACGGGTGCGCCGAAGCGTTCTGCCGCCTCCTTGGCGCTGCGGATGTGGTCGTCGTGGGCGTGGGTCAGCAGGATCTTCTCCACGGTGCGGCCTGCGACGGTGCGGGAGATCTTGTCGACGTCGTGGGCGGGGTCAATGATGATCACGGAGGAGTCATTGCCGATAATCCAGACGTTGTTGTCGACGTCCCAACAGCCGCCGTCCAGCGAGAAGGTGCCGGAGGTGACGACTCGTTCAATACGTTCGCTCACGCTACGCTCCTAGAGTTCCACGACCGAGCGCAGCACGCGGCCGGTCTTCATGGTTTCGAATGCTTCGTTGACGTCTTCGAGGGTGATGCGCTCGGAGACGAAGCCGTCCAGGTCGAGGCGGCCGAGCAGGTACTGGTCCACGAATTCGGGGAAGTCGCGGGAGGGCAGGGTGTCGCCGTACCATGCGCTCTTGATGGAGCCGCCGCGGCCGAACACCTCATCCAGAGGGATGTCCCAGGTGGTGCCGGGTGCGGGCACGCCGACGAGGACGACGCGGCCAGCCAGGTCGCGTGCCTCGAATGCCTGCTTGAAGGTGGGGGCGATGCCGACAGCGTCGATGACGAGGTCTGCACCGAAGCCGCCGGTGAGTTCCTTGATGGCCTCGACGGGGTCGACCTTGGAGGAGTTCACGGTGTGGGTTGCGCCGTGCTCGCGTGCGCGTGCCAGCTTATCCTCGTCGATGTCGACGGCGATGATGGTGGTTGCGCCACCGAGCTGTGCGCCCGCAATTGCTGCGGTGCCGACGCCGCCGCAACCGATGACTGCGACGGACTCGCCGCGCTTGAGTTCACCGGTGTTCAGCACAGCGCCCAGACCTGCGGTGACGCCGCAGCCGAGCAGGCCGATTGCTGCGTACTGTTCGGGGCTGATGTCAGCGGTGATCTTGGTGCACTGACCTGCTGCGACGAGGGTCTTCTCCGCGAAGGAGCCGATACCCAGCGCGGGGGTGAGCTCGGTGCCGTCCTCGAGGGTCATCTTCTGGGTTGCGTTGTGGGTTGCGAAGCAGTACTGCGGCTGGCCCTTGCGGCATGCGCGGCATTCGCCGCAGACGGCACGCCAGTTGAGGATGACCAGGTCGCCGGGGGCGATGTCGGTGACGTCATCGCCGACAGCCTCTACGATACCTGCGGACTCGTGGCCGAGCAGGTAGGGGAAGTCCTGACCGACGCCGCCGGTGACGTAGTGGTGGTCGGTCTGGCAGACACCGCAGGTGAGGACCTTGACGAGTGCTTCGCCCTTGCCGGGGTCGGGTACGTTGATGGTGGTGACGGTGACGGGCGCGTCCTGGGCGAGGGCTACGACAGCCTTAACCTTGTGCATGGTGCTCCTTTGCTAAGGCGCGGCTGAGGTTCAACCGCAGATAAAGGTTTTTTGATACGTTCCCATTCTAAGAGCTAAGGCATACCTGATGCACCCCGGGGTTGAGCGTGAAGCCCCCAGGTGAATGTGACGTTTTATGACGTTGTCTCTTTTTCGCCCGGATATCGTAGCCTGCGGCTACTTACTCTGCCGCCTCCACTTCGGCCGCAAAGGTGAGCGCACCGCGTCGGAACGCACCCGAGGTCAGGGCATTCACGTGATCGCGGCCGGGCAGGGAGATGAAACGGTTGAGCGGGTTGTCCTCGCGCACCATGTCGTAGAGTTCCGCCCCGTCGGCGGCGATGGTGTCCGCGTCGCCGAGCACGACCGCAACGGGTGCGTGTGGATGCGCGCCCGGGTGACCCGCAGGTAGGTCGGGGGATCCGGCACGCAGCGCGGGCACGTCGAAGAACGGGCCGAAGGGAATCCGTACGAACTTCAGCAGCGCGTCGGGCTGAACGGGGGAGTTGTCAATAATCGAGGTGAAGGAGGCAATCGCCTCGTCGGTGGAGTCCGCCGCCGGGGTTTCACCATCCGCCGTGACGCTGGTGCCCTCGTGCGCTTCGAGCATGGCGCGCAGGGTGATGAGGTGGTCGTGTAGGGGCAGGCCGCCCAGGGTGAGGGATGCGACCGCCTCCGGGTGGGTGAGGGCGAGTTCCCAGCCGACGCGGGCGCCGAAGGAGAAACCGATAACGTGCGCGCGGGGCTCCAGTTCAACGCCGAGGTCGTTCTCGGTGGCGACGGTGCGCAGTAGCTGGGCGAGCAGATTGGTGAACAGGTGCATGGGGGTCAGCGGCTGACCAGCAGCATCGACAGGGGACACCGAATCGAACGGAATTGTGCGGCTGCGCACGCCCGTGTTGTTGGGGAGCTTGCAGTCGATGGCGTGCATGGATTCGGGGTCTTTGAGGTATTCGTCTGAGTGGTAGGGCAGGGTAACAATCAGCACGGGGTATCCGGCGCGCAGGTATTGGCGAATCCAGCTGGTGCCCCCGTAGAGCTGTTCGCCGCGGGTGGCGAAGCCGTGAATCATGAGGGCGGGGACGCGGCTTTTGAGTTGCTGCGGCTGGTAGAGGGTGTACTCGAGGTCGGGGAGAACGACGGCGGATGCTGCGGCATCGGGCGCATCAACATTGGGTGTAGCGGCGTTGGGTACAGCAAAGGGCGCGGGAGAGAATTCTGCACTGGTCATATGTCTATCTTAGTGACCAGCGCAGGGTTTCTGTCCCGCGCCCTTTTCTATCTCGCGCCCTTGATGTGTTGAGGCGGTACGCGCTCAGCTGAGCTGCCGCTTAGTTCTTCTGTGCCGCACCGGTTGAGTTATCGGTGCCCAGGTCGAAGAGCGCCTCCTGCTGAGGTTCAGCCTTTGCGCTCGCTTCTGCCTTCGCCGCGGTTGCCTCAGAAGCCTGAGTTTCGGCGGCATCGGCCTTAGCCTGCTTCTGCTGCAGCTGTTCCTTACCGTTTTCGATGCGTTCCTTACCGTCGGCAATGAACGTGCGAATCATGGTGGTGTTGGTGTCCACCGCCTTCTGCACGCGAGCGGCAATGGAGGGGCCCTTCGGCTTGGGGAGCATGTCCTGGCCTGCCGCCTGCTGCTGTAGTTCGCGTCCGGCGGACATGAGGCGTTCGCTCTGTTCTTTCATCGCACGGGATGCGGTGGTGCTGCGCGGCTGAACCTTCAGGTGTCCGTGGTCGTCTTCGCCGGCGAGTACCTGGCGCATGAGCATGATTTCTGCGTCCAGGTGCGCGCCGAAGAGGAGCATATTGTTCATGATCCAGATGAACAGCAGCATCACAATCACACCACCAATGAGGCCGTAGGTGGCGTTGTACTTGCTGAAGTTGTTGGCGTAGAGGGTGAAGCCGAAACCGCCCAGGCCCATGCCGAAGAGTGCCAGCGCCGCACCGGGGGAGAGCTTCCACTGTTTGAAGCGGCGCACGTTCGGGGTTGCGGCGTACAGCAGGGTGATGAGCCCGATTGCCATGAACAGGATGAGGACCCAGCGGCCGTTCAGCCAGATGAGCTTGATGAGCTCCATATCGACGGTTTCGGGTACATACTGACCGACCATGTCCAGGACGGTTACGCCCAGCAGCATCATGAGCATCATGAGTACCACGAGGATGATGAGCACGGTGGTGACGAAGACGTTCAGCGGCTTGAGGATCCAGCCGGGGCGGCCTTCACGCACGTTGTAGACCGTGTTGAGAGCTCGACCGAAGGATCCGGTGTACCCGGAGGCGGACCAGATCGCACTGAGGATACCGGTCAACAGCACCAGTCCTGCGCCATGGTCGCCGGTAATCTGCTTGATGGGGTCTTCCATAATGGCGTACATCTGGGCGGGCGCGTTGTCCTTGAGGAAGGCGAGGATGACGGCGGCGCTTTCCTCACCGTGACCGAATACGCCCAGTAGGGAGACGATCGCCAGCAGGGCGGGGAAGATGGACAGCACGGTGAAGTAGGTGAGTGCTGCCGCCATGTCGGTGCCGCCGTTTGCGCCGAATTTGTAGATGGCACGGCGCAGGATGTAGAGGATGCTTCCCTTGGGGAAGTCGCGCAGTTTCACGCTTGCGTACTTGGGGGCCGCGGGCTTCTTCTTACGGGAGAAGAGTCCGCGTCGAGCTCCGGCGGGTACCTGGGTTGAGGAGGTGTCCGTGGAAGAGCCGGTGTGTGCAACCAATGGGGCTCCTTGAATGAGTGGGGTGTACACAGTGGTGCGCCTATGAGCTTCAGCGTGTGGGCGCACAGAAGGGGCGAGGAGAACAATGAGCTGTCCTTCCCGCCCCTGCGGTGACATTATAGGGTTTTCTAACCCTCCCGCATTTTTCTGCGAGTGCAGATAGCTGACCTGTCGGTCAGTTAGAGAGGGTAACCGCCCCGAAAAGCCTCAAAAAAGGCTTGTCAGCTAGGGTATAAAGCTACCTGCTGAGCCTAACTGAAAACTAGTTGTGAATACCCAGAACCTTAGCGGTGTGAGCCATCAGCTCATCAGCCAGATCCGGGTTGTCGTTGAGCTTCACGCCGTAACCGGGGATGAGCTCCTTCAGGCGAGGCTCCCAGCCGGACATCTTGGCGGGGAAGCACTGCTTGAGCAGGTTCAGCATAATCGGAGCCGCAGTAGAAGCACCGGGGGATGCGCCCAGCAGAGCCGCGATAGAGCCGTCCGCTGCGGAGACAACCTCGGTACCGAACTGCAGGATGCCGCCCTTCTTCGCGTCCTTCTTCATGATCTGGACGCGCTGACCAGCCTCGATGAGCTCCCACTCGCCGCCGTCAGCCTCGGGGTAGTACTGGTGCAGGGTCTCCAGGCGAGCGTTCTTGTCCTTGACCAGCTCGGAGAGCAGGTACTTGACCAGGGAGAAGTTATCCAGACCTGCACGGGTCATGGGGTATAGGTTGTGCAGGCGCAGGGACTTCGGCAAATCCAGTACGGAACCCTGCTTCAAGAAGTTTGTCTTGAAACCGGCGTAGGGTCCGAAGAGCAGAGCACGCTTGCCGTCCACGTAGCGGGTGTCCAGGTGGGGAACAGACATGGGAGGTGCACCCACCGAAGCCTGACCGTACACCTTAGCGTTGTGCTGGTTTGCGGTTGCCTCGTGGGTGTTGCGCAGGAACAGACCGGAGACGGGGAAGCCGCCGTAGCCCTTACCCTCTTCAATGCCGGACTTCTGCAACAGGTGCAGGGCGCCACCGCCGGCACCGAGGAACACGAACTTCGCGTTGATGCTCAGAGGCTCATCCTTGTTGATGCGGTTAATCGCCTCAACCTGCCAGGAACCGTTCGACTCGCGGTTCAGGTTGGTGACCTGGTAGCCGTAGCGAACCTCAACACCCTTGGTCTGCAGGTAATCGACCAGCTGCTCGGTGAGGGAGCCGAAGTTCACGTCGGTACCTTCGGGGGACCAGGTTGCAGCCATCGACTCGTTACCCTTGCGGCCCTTGACGGTCAGCGGTGCCCATTCGCCAATCTTCTCGCGGTCATTGGAGAACTGCATACGCTCGAAGAGCTTCTCCTTGCGGAAAGAATCGTAGCGCGCAGCCAGGTACTTGGAGTGGTCTTCGCCGAAGACCAGGGACATGTGGGGGACCGGGTTGATGAAGCTGGTGTCAGTCAGAATATTCTTCTCAGTCAGGGAAGCCCAGAATTGGCGGGAAACCTGGAACTGCTCGTTAATATTCAGCGCCTTAGCTGCCGAGACGGTGCCGTCGGGGCCAGCGGGTGCGTAGTTGAGTTCGCATAGCGCCGAGTGGCCGGTACCTGCGTTATTCCAGGGGTTGGAGGATTCCTGAGCAACCTTGTCGAGGCGTTCGAGCAGGATAATATTCCAGGTCGGTTCGAGCTCCTTGAGGAACACGCCGAGGGTGGCGCTCATGATGCCGCCGCCGACCAGGACGACGTCGGTTCGTTCAGTACGTGCTACCACTGAATTCTCCCTTAGGGGTGCGGGTGCCCGGCCTGGGCACAATGACTGTGGGGTACATCATCTAGCCTACTCCTTTTAGCGGGGTTGGCATAGCTAGAATCAGCAAATAACAGGAGAGTGTTGCAGTTCACATGTTAGCTTCCCTGGAAGGTAAAAACCCTCCAGGGCACGCCAAACACACACGCAACGCAACACTCAAACCTGAACTGCCTACAACTTACGTAGCTTACCGAACAGCTCAATCGCATTCTGCTCCGTCTGATAGCCCTGAACCTCACGGCTCACCGCCACCTTAGACGTCACATTCAGCAACGGAACCGCCGGCATGAACTGACCCAACTGAGACACAACCTTCGCATACAACTCGCGCTGCGAATCCACCGAATCGGCAGAGTCCGCGGTACGAATCGCCTCCAAAATCTCAGTAAAACGAGGCGACGGCGCCACCGCCACAGCAGTAGGCGACGGCGAAGGCGACGCCGACGGGCTCGGCGAAGCAGAAGCAGAAGCCTCCTCCTCAGGCATCAACGGGTCCGGCGAATAACTCGGCTGCTGGCTCGGAGTCGCAGAAATCCGCACATTCGAATTCGCACCACCCGACGACGGCACATCAGAACTCTTCTTCGTCAAACCAGTCGTCATATCTGCCGGCGCGTTAGCAATCAACGAACGCACCTGATGCTCAGCAATCAGCGGCGCCAACACCGGACCAAAGAACGCATACGGGTCACGGTACATGCCGTAGAAACCCGCCAACGTAATACCGCGCTCAGAAGAAACCTCACGGCTCTTCGACAGATACTCAGACCACGGCAGAGGCACAGGCTTAATATTCAGGCCCACCTCAATCAGCGAAGCCACCATCTCCGAATACACCTTCTGCGGAGTATCCATCCACGGCAGAGACACATCGGCAGGGTAGTAGCACTCAATCACCTGATTGTCGTACCCAGCAGTCGCCAACAGCGAGCGCGCCATATCCTGATTGCGCTCCGTGTAATCCTTCGCATCATCAGCCTTAATGCGGAACGACGGCGAAATCAGCGTCTGCGCATCCGAGGTGCCCTGCGGATAATACTGACGTAGTGCACCGCGATCCACAGCATGCGAAATAGCTCGACGCACCGAAATATTCTTCAACACCGGATGCGCCGTATTCAGGCTCAAATACACCAGCGAGAACGGGTCACGGCCCGGCGTCTGATAGCCATCACGCGCCAACTGACCCAGATCAGAAGAATTCACCTGATCACACGCATCAATGTGACCCTCCATCAGCGCAAAATAACGCTTATCCGACGATGTGAGGGTCGAAATCTGAATCTCATCCAGCTCAGGTGCCTGACCATCAAAATGGGTATTCTTCAGCAAGCGAACCGTGCCGGCCTCGAACGACTCCACACGGAACGCACCCGTACCCACCGGGTTACCCGTCAGCTTCTGATCAGAACCAAAAAGTGACGGGTCAATAATGCCGAACGCCTGCTGCGTCAAAATACGCGGGAACGCCAGCGAAGGACGCGACAGCGTCACCACCACAGAGTTATCCTTCGCCACCACCGACGACACCAGCGGCAAGAACGACTGCACCGCAGACGACCTAACGGCATCCGCCTTCGGCGCATTCTTATCACCCGGCTGAGCCGGTTCAGAAGCTACCGCAGAAGCACTAGCCGAGGCGGTAGCCGACGGGGTAGCGGACGCACTCGCAGAAGCACCCGGAGTAGCAGCACCCGACGGCGACGCCTGAACAGGCGCAGGCTCCACCGCCGACGGATCAGACGAACCCGGCTTCGGTACACCAAAACCCCACGCAAACAACGGCTGAGCAGGCACCGCCAAAGCAGCAGTACCCTCACCCGTAGCCAGCGCCTGCCACCTCTGGAAATTCTGCACCACAGCAGCCGCAGTCAACGCAACGCCACTACTAAAATGCACATCACGCAACACAAATGTATGCGTCAAACGGTCATCAGAAACCGTCCACGCACTACACAAAGAATCCTGAACCTCAGGATCACCCGTGTAATGATTCGCCACCAACAACGTCTGCAAAACCTGCGCCGTCACCTGATACGTACTCGCCACAGGAAACAACGCCGGATCCAAGCCCAACGGAGCAGCACCCTGCGCAAAACGGAACACACGACGCGCATCAGCAGACGACGCGCTCGCACCCGCCGAAGAACCAGCAGAAGACTGACCAGAACACGCAGAAAGCGCCAAACCAGCACTAAAAAGCGCGCCAAAACGCAAAACGGTACGTCGACTCAAGCCACTCGAGCCAGCAGTGGCTCGCAGCAGCGCATCAGAATTGCCAACAGCTGACGATGCATGAGGCTGATGCTGCACGGGAGGGTCCTCTCTTCCGTCGCGGATGCTTATCTCTCAGGATAGCGGTTCAACACCCATCCGGGCGAGACATCCCACACGGGCAAGATACATGCAAGAGGACCCGCCGCCACGACAACCGTGACGGCGGGTCCAATGTAAATGTGTGTGTGCGCGAGGGGGGACTTGAACCCCCACGCCGTAAGGCACAGGAACCTAAATCCTGCGTGTCTGCCAATTTCACCACTCGCGCGCAGTGTCACCCCACATCCGAAGATGCATGCGTCTGAGGCAACAAAAAATTAGTGTACACGAGGAATCAGGGTTCGCCAAGCCTTAAAAGAAGCCCCCATAGGGCAAAAAGCCCGCAAACACGCCGAACAGCAACCCCAAGCGGAGTCGCCGCCAACCGTGCCGCTCAAGCCCCCAAAAGCACGACCCTACTTCGGGTCAATACCCAAATCACGACGCAACTTAGCCACATGACCCGTCGCACGCACGTTGTACTGAGCCACAGAAATAACGCCCTGCTCATCAATCACAAACGTCGAACGAATCAGGCCCTCATACACCTTGCCGTAATTCTTCTTCTCACCCCACGCACCATACGCCTCAGCCACCGCATGATCAGCATCAGACAGCAGCGGGAACGTCAACGACTCCTTCTCCACAAAACGGGCAATAGCCGCCGGCGAATCCGGAGAAACACCCAACACCACGTAACCCAGCGACTTCAACGACGCCAAATTATCGCGGAAATCGCACGCTTCCTTCGTGCAACCCGGAGTCGAAGCCTTCGGGTAAAAATACAAAATCACCTTGCTACCCGCATAATCACTCAGGCTATGCTCCACGCCCGACGCGTCAGAAAGGGTAAAAGCCGGCGCCGGAGTACCCGGCTCAAGACGAACACTCATCAATAACTCCTCAAAACAACAAAAACTAGGGGAGGGGCGGATGCGCCCCGCACAATACACACAGTCTAGTGTCCCACACACCCCACCCAAACAATGTGTTCAGGCTCACCCTATTTCGACTTGCGCACACCACAAAAAACCGCGTATAGTATTTTTCTGTTGCAAGGGAAACCTTGAAACAGGCAAGCGCCTCTAGCTCAATTGGCAGAGCAATTGACTCTTAATCAATGGGTTCTGGGTTCGAGTCCCAGGGGGCGCACTTCAAAGAAAATCCCGCTGATTCTTCGGAATCGGCGGGATTTTTGCGTTCCCCTTGAAATGCAGTCTTCATGGGTTGAGGAATCGGTGTTCGTCCTCGTTCCTACAGGGGCTGGGTGGGTGGGTACCTCGCTTTTCCCAAGACTACGGGGTGCGCTACATGTTTCCTCCGCGCCTACGCAGGGGCACCCGTCACCCGGACGCTCCGCCCTCTCCTCGCTCCGCATCGGAGAGCGTCCGGGCGACACCCTGAGGGCGCTTCCGGAAAACGTAGCTGCACCCCCAAGGGTTCCCGGCGGGTGCGCGGAGGTTTTGGTGGCCTCCGTAGTGTCATCAGGGTGCCCGAAGCGAAGCGAGGGCGGGTGCCCCTGTAGGAACGAGGAGGGTGCCGAACCTCGAGCTGATCCCGCCGCGGGTGGTTCGTGGTTTTGGTGTGCGCCCCGTGCCTAGCGAACTGGGGCGGGGGAGGGCTGTCGCCTTTTAGCGTGTTGCGTGGTGGTTGGTGTTTTGCGTGTGGAGCGAGGACGTTCACCGCCCCTCAAGCGTCCAGCCTGACCGGGTGTAGGCACAGGAAAGCCCGCCGCAACCCAAAAGTCACAGCGGGCAATCACCTCAAAAAGTCATATGGCTACAGGACCGGCCAAATCCGCGTCACAAACTCACGGAAATCCTCAACATCCTTACCCTGCTCCAGCAGGCCAGTACCAAGGTGAGTCGCAACCTCCACATTATCCTCAAACGACAAATAAAACGAGCTGCCATTCACCGACTCAATCGTCACCGCATCATCACCCACACGGTAAGCATGCAGCGCATTCGTATTATCAATCGTCGTAGCCGTACCCGCAGGCGTCAACGCAGGCAAATTCACCGGAGCAATAATCACCTCATCCGGCGCATCCTGATAACCCACAATAAAATGCTCCTGATTCGGGTACTGATGCAACGCCAAATCAGGATTACGGTAAACCGCACGGCCCGTCGCATACACCAAATTGTAGGCACCGTAATTAATAATCTGCTCGTCAAAAACCGGGTGCAGAACCCGAATGAGTTCCTCACCCGTCAAAAACTCGCTACTCTCAACAGAGTTACGGGGGTCAACAACCTCTGCGTACTTACTTGCTTCGGTCAGCTCATCAGCGACCGGGATGATTGGTTCGGTCATAGCTTCAGTCTACCGGGGCAACCAACGAAGGTCACGAGTATTCGCACATATTACGCGCCATGACGCCCAAAAAAATGCGAGTTTTTCTCACCTGTTCAAATGAGCACCCAAGAGTGCACGCACGCGCACAAGGTGTCCACATCATGAAAGAAAGTATCCGACTTGCGCCTTTATGAACAAAAACGACTGTGTTGCCCGACAGAGATTTGACTCACCCCCTCTCGGGGCGCACCATAGAAGGGTGAAGACAGCAATGTTCCAGCGAATTCTACGCCTTGTCGACGTCGCCTAGGGCGCGTGGCAGGGTCTATTCACTGCGACTGAGCGCCCCTACCGCTACCACCAACAGCGAGGGGCATTTTTTATAGCTTGGTACCCCCGGGCATAGGATGCGTGAGGATCACACAAACCCCACGCAGAACATTGAGTACAACGAAGAACCATTAAGACACGAGGCATTTCCATGACTATGGGATTTTCCACTTCTGATGACGCGGCAAACGCTCCCGCAGAACGCATGACCGGTTCTCAGGCAATCGTCCGCACCCTCGAAGACCTGGGTGTGACCGACGTATTCGGCCTGCCTGGTGGAGCCATTCTGCCGACCTATGACCCCCTGTACGACTCCAAGAAGGTCCGCCACATCCTGGTCCGCCACGAGCAGGGCGCAGGCCACGCCGCTCAGGGCTACGCAGTGTCCAGCGGCAAGACCGGCGTGTGCATCGCAACCTCCGGCCCCGGCGCAACCAACCTGCTGACCGCAATCGCAGACGCAAACATGGACTCCATCCCCCTGGTCGCAATCACCGGCCAGGTGTCCACCAAGCTGCTCGGCTCTGACGCGTTCCAGGAAGCTGACATCGTCGGCATGGCAATGCCCATCTCCAAGCACTCCTTCATGATCACCGACCCGCAGGACATCCCCCGCGCGCTGGCTGCAGCATTCCACATTGCATCCACCGGCCGCCCCGGCCCCGTGCTCGTGGACGTCACCAAGGACGCACAGGTCGGCATGATGGAATACCGCGGTATCCCCGAAGATCTGGAACTGCGCGGCTACACCCCCGTCACCCGCGGTCACTCCAAGCAGATTCACGAAGCTGCAAAGTTCATCACCGAGTCCAAGCGCCCCGTCTTCTACGTCGGCGGTGGCCTGGTCCGCGCAGGTGCCTCCGAAGAGTTCCACAAGCTGGCTAAGCTCATCGGCGCACCCGTCGTCACCACCCTGAACGCAATCGGTGCGTTCCCCGACTCCGACCCCCAGAACCTCGGCATGCCCGGCATGCACGGCACCGTCCCCGCCGTCGCCGCAATGCAGAAGTCTGACCTGCTCATCACCCTCGGCGCACGCTTCGACGACCGAGTCACCGGTAAGCTCGACTCTTTCGCACCCGAGGCTAAGGTCATCCACATTGACGTTGACCCGGCAGAAATCTCGAAGATCCGTTTCGCAGACGTGCCGATCGTCGGCGACCTCAAGTACGTCCTGCCTGAGCTGACCGACCTGCTCTCCACCGAGTTCGCACAGCAACTGCCGAACCTCACCGAATGGTGGAACGAGCTCAACGTCATCCGCAAGGATTACCCGCTCGGCTACGAGAAGCCCACCGACGGCCTCGGTTCCCCCGAGTACGTTCTCGAGCGCATCAGCGCCCTCACCGGCCCCGACGCATACTACGTCACCGGCGTTGGCCAGCACCAGATGTGGGGTGCACACTACATCCAGCAGGAAAGCCCCCGCCACTTCATCAGCTCCGCAGGCCTCGGCACCATGGGCTACGGCGTTCCCGCCGGCATGGGTGCAAAGGTCGCACACCCCGACTCCACCGTGTGGATCATCGACGGTGACGGCTGTTTCCAGATGACCAACCAGGAACTGGTCACCTGCGCACAGAACAACATCCCCGTCAAGGTTGCCATCATCAACAACTCCTCCCTCGGCATGGTGCGCCAGTGGCAGACTCTGTTCTACAACGAGCGCTACTCCAACACCGACCTGAAGGACGGTCACGGCACCGCACGCATCCCCGACTTCGTGAAGCTCGGCGACGCATACGGTTGCGCCACCTTCCGTTGCGAGCGCGACGAAGACGTGGACGCCACCATTAAGGCTGCCCTCGAAATCAACGACCGCCCCGTGGTCATTGACTTCACCGTCAGCCCCCACGCACTGGTCTGGCCCATGGTTCCGGCAGGCGTTTCTAATGACAAGATTTGGATTGCGAAGAACACTTCGCCCGAGTTCGATCGTGAGGGAGAGAACTAATGTCTCAGCACACTCTGTCCGTTCTGGTAGAAGATAAGCCGGGCGTTCTCACCCGAGTTTCCGGTCTGTTCTCCCGCCGCCTGTTCAACATCCTCTCCCTGGCTGTGGGCCCCACCGAAAACCCCGGTGTCTCCCGCATCACCGTCGTGACCGAGGGTGACGCTCACACCATCGAGCAGATCACCAAGCAGCTGAACAAGCTCGTCCACGTGCTGAAGGTCGTCGAGCTTCCCGCCGACTCCTCCACTCAGCGCGGCCACATCCTGATTAAGGTCAAGGCAGATGCAGTAGCACGCCTGCAGATTGTTCAGGCAGCTGACCTGTTCCGTGCATCCGTGATTGACGTTTCCCCCGAATCCGTTGTCATCGAGGCAACCGGCTCCGAGGAAAAGCTCAACGCACTGCTGGATGTTCTGGAGCCCTACGGCGTCCGCGAAATCGTTCGCGCTGGCACCATCGGCCTGGCTCGTGGCCCCCGCGCCATGAGCGAGCGCATCTAGCGCACAATACCTAACGCTACATTCCCGTAGTGTCTCTCCCGCCCGCACAAACGAAGCATAAGCATTCGCCGTGCGGGCGGGGGAGCATCAGGTACTCTCTATTTCTTTCTCCACTAGGCGCTTTCTCTACCCAAGCGCCCCAAAACCAAAGAAATAGATGCAGTACCGCATAAACTCTGCAGGTTACGAAATCTTGAGCCACAATCTGAGAAGTGCTCTCGTAAACCCGCACCCCCATAGCTTTCAAGTAGAATAGTGAATGCTGAGCCCAGCCTGGGCCGCATATCGAACTTACTGAGGAGAAGAAAAATGGCAGCAACCATTTTCTACAACGACGACGCAGACCTCTCGCTGATTCAGGGCCGCACCGTAGCAGTTATCGGCTACGGCTCCCAGGGTCACGCACACGCACTGAACCTGCGTGATTCCGGTGTGAAGGTCATCGTTGGCCTGCCCGAGGGCTCCAAGTCCCGTGCCAAGGCTGAGGCAGAAGGCCTGCGCGTTGCAACCGTCGCAGAGGCAGCAGCAGAAGCTGACGTTATCATGATCCTGACCCCGGACCAGGTCCAGGCAAAGGTCTACGCAGAGAGCATCGAGCCGAACCTCAAGCCCGGCAACGCACTGTTCTTCGCACACGGCTTCAACATCCGCTTCGGTTACATCACCGCCCCCGAGGGCGTTGACGTGGCAATGGTTGCTCCCAAGGGCCCCGGCCACACCGTCCGCCGCGAATTCGAAGCAGGCCGCGGCGTTCCCGCCCTGGTTGCAGTCGAGAAGGACGCATCCGGCGAGGCACTCGCACTGGCACTGTCCTACGCAAAGGCACTGGGCGCAACCCGTGCAGGCGTTATCAAGACCACCTTCACCGAAGAGACCGAGTCCGACCTGTTCGGTGAGCAGGCAGTTCTCTGCGGCTCCACCTCCCAGCTCGTCCAGTACGGCTTCGAGGTCCTGACCGAGGCTGGCTACCAGCCCGAGATCGCATACTTCGAGGTTCTGCACGAGATGAAGCTCATCGTCGACCTGATGATCGAGGGTGGCATCGCTAAGCAGCGTTGGTCTATCTCCGACACCGCAGAGTACGGCGACTACGTCTCCGGCCCCCGCGTGATCTCCCCCGAGGTCAAGGAAAACATGAAGGCTGTCCTGGCAGACATCCAGAACGGCAACTTCGCAAAGCGCTTCATGGAAGACCAGGCTGCAGGCGCACCCGAGTTCAAGGCACTGCGCGCAAAGGGCGAGGCACACCCCATCGAGGCAACCGGCCGCAAGCTGCGCGAGCTGTTCTCCTGGAACACCGCTGACGACGACTACACCGAAGGTTCGGTCGCTCGCTAAGCAGTAGCTCAGCAATAGCTTTCTAAAATCCGGCGCACCACCCACACCCCGCTACAGGGGAGGGGAGGCGCGCCGGATTCTTGTCTAACGAGAGCCTGCAAAAACCCCAAAACAAAGAGTGTGATGCAGTTCATGCTCACTCGAGTTGCGGGCACCCAAAGAATGCCGTATAGTATTTACTTGTTGCGAGGGAAACCCGCAAAAACAAAATAAGCGCCTCTAGCTCAATTGGCAGAGCAATTGACTCTTAATCAATGGGTTCTGGGTTCGAGTCCCAGGGGGCGCACTTCAAAGAAAATCCCGCTGATTCTTCGGAATCGGCGGGATTTTTGCGTTCCCCTGTGAATACAGTTTTGAGGGGGTATAGATATTTCCCCTTGCTCCTACAGGGGACCTGTCCTCGCAGAGCTCGGACACCCTGATGTCGCGGCGGGGAATATCTATACCCCTGTGTGTTTGTGGTTCAGGGTTCGCGGAATCCCGCCGGGTTCTGTAGGGGTGCGCGGTGGTTTCGTGTGCGCCCCGTGCCTAGCGAACTGTGGCGGGGGAGGGCTGTCGCGTTTTGGTGTGTTGCGTGGTGGCTGGGTGCTTGGGCTGGTGCGCCGTGTTTTCCGGAAGCGCCCTCAGGGTGTCACACGGACGCTCTCCGAAGCGAAGCAAGGAGGGGCGGAGCGTCCGGGTGACGGGTGCCCCTGCGTAGGCGCGGAGGAAACATTCGGCGTGGCAGCCTCCACCCGCGAACAACGAGTCACCGCGTATCAGAGTGTAACCCCGGTGAGAGCCTCGCCTAATACTGCGGTAAACTGAAAGTTATGACTGCAACTCCGTTCTACATCACCACCGCCATCTCCTACCCCAATGGCAACCCGCACATCGGCCATGCCTACGAAACCATCGCCGCCGACGTGCTAGCCCGCTTCAAGCGCCTCGACGGCTTCGACGTGCGCTTCATGACCGGCACCGACGAGCACGGCCAGAAGATGCAGACTACCGCCGAGAAGCTCGGTAAGACCGCTAAGGAACTCGCCGACGAGAACTCCGCACGTTTCAAGGCAATGAACGACGCGCTGAACATCAGCTACGACCGCTTCATCCGCACCACCGACCCCGACCACTACATCGCATCCCAGGCAATCTGGAAGCGCATGGAAGAAAACGGCGACATCTACCTCGACAAGTACGCCGGCTGGTACTCCGTCCGCGACGAAGCCTACTACGCAGAAGACGAGACCGAAGTCCGCGACGGCCAGCGCTACGCCATCGCAACCGGCACCGAGGTTGAGTGGACCGAAGAAGAGTCCTACTTCTTCCGCCTCTCCAAGTATGGCGACAAGCTCCTTGAGCTCTACGCCAACGAAGGCTACGTCTACCCCGAATCCCGCCGTAACGAACTCATCTCCTTCGTCAAGGGCGGCCTGAACGACCTGTCCATCTCCCGCACCACCTTCGACTGGGGTGTGCCCGTACCCGGCAACGACAAGCACGTCATGTACGTGTGGGTCGACGCCCTCACCAACTACCTGACCGGCCTCGGCTACCCCGACACCGACAACGAACTGTTCACCAAGTACTGGCCCGCCGACCTGCACCTCATCGGTAAGGACATCACCCGATTCCACTCCATCTACTGGCCCGCATTCCTGTGGTCCGCCGGAATCGAACTGCCCAAGCGCGTCTTCGGCCACGGCTTCCTGCTCGTCAACGGCGAGAAGATGTCTAAGTCCGTCGGTAACGTCGTCGACCCTGCAAACCTTGTTGACGCATTCGGTCTCGACGCGGTCCGCTTCTTCCTCATGCGTGAAGTGTCCTTCGGCCAGGATGGCTCCTACTCCGAAGAGTCCATCATCAACCGCATCAACTCCGATCTGGCCAACAACCTCGGTAACCTCGCCCAGCGTTCCCTGTCCATGGTCGCCAAGAACTGCGGCGGCGCAGTGCCCGAGCATGGCGAATTCACCGAGGCAGACCGTAAGATCCTCGACGAGGCCGCAGCCCTCTACGAGCCGGTTCGCGCCGACTTCGACGAGCAGGCGTTCCACCGTGCGCTCGACCGCATCTGGACCGTCCTCGCAGATACCAACGCCTACTTCGCAGAGCAGGAACCCTGGACCCTGCGCAAGAACGGCGAACTCGACCGCATGAACACCGTGCTGTACGTGACCCTCGAGGTCGTACGCCAGGTCGCCCTGCTGCTGCAGCCCGTCATGCCCGACTCGACCGCCAAGCTGCTGACCCTGCTCGGCGTACCCGAAGGCGAGTCCCGCCAGTTTGCATCCCTCGGCACCGCGCTCGTGCCCGGCACCGAATTGCCCGCACCCGCACCGGTGTTCCCCCGCTACGAGGCACCCAAGGCATAACAGTTGCTTCTGGCATAGCGAATAGCGTGAGAAAGCCCCCGGCATCCTGACCCCAGAGGGGGAGGAGCCGGGGGCTTTTCGCATGCACTATATAGAGGTATGGGCGCGGGGTAGATGTACCGGCTGAGTCGCCACTCATACTTAAGGATGAGGTCGGTACCCCTCCCAGCCCGCCTCAGACGCTTCTCCGCCCGGAGGATTAGCGATAGCCCCTGTGTCCGCAGCTCAAGACCCGGTGAACACCTACCAAAATCAACCTGGAGGATGATAAAAACACCGTAGTCAGCGCCACATTGCGTGAAATAATTGAACTATGACTACGACAATTCCTCACGCCCAGGCGGCGCAGCCTGCCGTCTCCGCACGAAACCTTTCCAAAACCTACGGCATCGGTGAAGCAACCGTCCACGCCCTCAACAACGTCTCCGTCGACTTTGAACAGGGCAAGTTCACCGCCATTATGGGCCCCTCCGGCTCGGGTAAGTCCACACTGATGCAGACCATCGCAACCCTGGACACCCCCGACCCGAACCCCACCACCTCGATCCGCATTGGTGGCGTGGAGCTCTTCGGCCTGAAGGACAACGCCCTCACCGAATTCCGCCGCGAACACATCGGCTTCATCTTCCAGGCGTTCAACCTGGTGCCCACCCTCACCGCGGGCCAGAACATTGACCTGCCCCTGGGCCTCGCCGGTAAGAAGCCCGACCCGCAGTGGCGCGACTACCTGGTCAAGACCCTCGGCCTGGAAACCCGCCTCGACCACCGCCCCGAACAGCTCTCCGGCGGTCAGCAGCAGCGCGTCGCCATCGTGCGTGCACTGCTCGCACGCCCCGAAGTGGTCTTCGCCGACGAACCGACCGGTAACCTCGACTCCAACTCCGGCGCCGAGGTGCTGCGCCTGCTGCGTGCCGCCGCAACCGACCACGCACAGACCATCCTCATGGTCACCCACGACGCAAACGCCGCCTCCTACGCAGACCGCGTAGTCTTCATCAAGGACGGCATGGTCGCCGGCGAAATGATCGAACCCACCTACGACGCCGTCCTCGGCGCAATGGCACAGCTGGAAGGTCGATAAGCCGTGGCAACCACACTGAACACGGTGGCGCGCTCCAACCTGCGCGCCTCCAAAGGAAAATACGTCCTCACGGGCATAGGCATCGCGATTTCCTCATTCTTCATCGCAGCCATTATGATGCTCACCAACTCGCTGCAGGCGACCGTCAACTCCTCCGTCGGTGACGTGCTCTCCCGCGCCGAGGCGGTCGTTGCCTCCGCCGCTACAACCTCCGACGGTCAAGACAGCACCTCTATCTACCTGACTCGTGACCAGATTCAGAAGGTGGAGCAGAGTGACCTGCTCTCCGGATACTGGGTGCAGTACGCCGTCACGGGTGCGATCGGCACCGGCGACCAGAAAACCCGCGTGCAGTACAACCAGCTGCCCGCCGACTCAAGCCTCTTCCCGTACAAGGTGCAGGGTAAAATCCCCAGTAGCGACCACGAAATCATGGTCTCCACCTACTTCGCGAAGAAGCACAACCTCTCGCTGAACGGCAAGGTCACCAGCACCGACGTTGTGGAATCCGTCAGCGCCCCCGGTACTGACAAGACCGCCGAATACACCGTCGTCGGCCTGTTCGACCCCGGCTTTGAAGGCTCCACCACCAATCAGGCTGTCTTCATTGGTGGTACCAGCCTCGGCGAAGCTGCGCTGAAGGCATCCGAGGCAGAAAACAAGAGTTCCGCGGCAGGTTACCGAAGCATGGCTGGCGCGAACCTCATCTACCTCAAGTTCAAGGACGGCGTAACCGACGCCAAGCTCAAGAGCCTGCAGGACTCCCTGAGCAGCGGTGACACCAAGAACGACCCGCGCGTGATGACCGGTCAGAAGTTGCTGGAAGACTACCAGAAGACCATCTCCACGGTCTTCACCTCCATTAGCGTGGTCCTGGGCGCCTTCGCAGCGCTGGCTCTGCTGGTCTCCTCGTTCGTCATCTCCAACACCTTCGCGGTGCTGGTCGGCCAGCGCATCCGTGAGCTCGCCCTGCTGCGCACCCTCGGTGCCCGTGGTGGCTCCCTCGTGCGGATGCTACTCATCGAATCCGTTACCGTGGGCGTGGTGTTCTCCCTCATCGGTGCACTGCTGACTTTCCCGGTCGGCGCGCTGGTTGGTGCGAACCTGACCACCATCATGATTTCGTACTCGATTACCCCGATCCTGGTGAGTGTGCTCCTCTGCACCCTCGTGACGGTTTTGGCGGCGCTCTCTCCGGCGCGTACCGCCCTGCGCATCTCGCCCATTAGCGCGATGAGCGAGCACACCAACCTTGAGGTGCGCAAGCCCGGCAAGGTCGGCCCGATCCTGGGCCTGGTCTTCGGTGCCGCAGGTATCGGCCTGGCTATGCTGGCTCAGAACCAGGGTTCCGGTGAGGGTGCCGGCAATAAGGCCATTGCCCTCATGATGGGGGCCGCGCTGCTGCTCGGTATTGCGGTCTTTCTCCTTACCCCGCTGGTGCTGCCGCCGCTGGTACGTGCCCTCGGTAAGGTCACCCGCACCCAGACCGGCAAGCTGGCGCTCGCCAACGCACTGCGTTCGCCCAAGCGCACCGTCTCCACCGGCCGCGCTGTGCTGGTGGGTACCCTGGTCGTGTCGACTGTGCTGACCGGTTACTCGGTGCTGAGCGCCTCGCTGACTAAGGCACTGGATCAGCAGTACCCGATTTCTGCGCAGGCGAAGTACAGCTCGTTTGACCAGTCCGAGGCAGCCTCCACCGTGACCAAGGCGGAGGAAATCGCCTCCAAGGTCAAGGGTATTAAGAACGTTCAGGCATCCGCCGTCGGTTACGCAGCCGGCGTGGTTGACTACACCGTCGAGTACGAGGGCCAGACCGCCAACCAGAATTCCGACCTGGTGGCGTTGAGCTCCTCCGATCTGAAGGCAATCCTGCCGGGCGAAAACTCGAACCTTGCCGATGACACCGTGCTCGTACCGCAGGGCCTCTGGAAGTCCGCTGGATTGAATGAGTCCAGCCGTCTGAAGGCACACGGTCCGCTCGGCGAAGTGGAACTCAAGCCTGTCAAGTCCGCAACCAAGCAGAACCTGCTGATCGTCAACCCTGCCACCGCCGCCAAGCTGCAGGACGCCAAGAACCCGCAGAAGGTTGCCAACCCTGCCGCTGAGGAAGCTCAGAAGCGCCTGGAAGACGCAATCGCCAGCGGTGACAAGGAAGCTCAGACGAAGGCAGCTCACCTGACCGTCACCAGCCAGGCAACCGGTAACGACACCGTCGTTCTGGTGCGCGCCGCCTCCCCGCTGACCAGTAGCGAGAACGCGGCCCTGCAGGCTGACCTGAACCGAGCCAGCCCGGACAGTTCCTTCACCGGTGGTCTGCAGGAACGTCAGACCTACGACCAGCTGCTGACCGTCATGCTGACCTTCACCCTGGTGATGCTC